>CABSCP010000032.1 GCA_902476265.1 uncultured Lachnospiraceae bacterium | reverse complement strand
TGTCAATTTTTTTGGGACAACAAAAAAGCCAGCAAATATGCTGACTGGAAGGTGATCGGGGTAAAGGAAAGTCCTAAACTTTTATAGTGTTAAATCCTAAAGACGGGTCTGGAACTTCTGCAGGGGCTGAAGGAACTGATAAGTTAACGATGCGGGAAAAAACATCTTGCATAATAGATAACTATGTTTTATTATTAGGATAGAGATTTGTAACATTTGCTGAATATATAGAAATGAGAGGAAAAAAGATGATTTCTAATCAGATAATTCAGACGAGTATTGATGAATTAAGAGCAATTACAAAAGTTGAGATTTATGTTTTTGATCTGGATGGCATGAAGGTGGCCTCCACATCCGATGAAATCGAAATCGCGAGGGATATTATTACAAGCTTTGCAAATTCACCGGCAGACAGCCAGGTGGTGGGCGGTTACCATTTCCTGAAAATCCTGGATGATGGGGAAGTTGCATATGTGCTGGCGGCCCGCGGTTTAAATGACGATGCATATATGATCGCCAAAATTGCGGTGAGTCAGATTCAAAATCTGATTGTAGCATATAAGGAACGGTTTGACCGCAATAACTTTTTCCAGAACCTGATTCTGGACAACCTGCTTTTGGTCGATATTTACAACCGTGCGCAGAAGCTTCATATTGAAGTGGAAGGCCCCCGCATCGTCTACGTGATTGAGACGAGACTGGAGAAAGATAACAGCGCAATGGAGCTGTTAAAGAGTCTGTTCTCCAGCCAGAACGGTGACTATATCACTGCTGTGGATGAAAAGAATATCATCCTGATCAAATCCCTTGACAGAGACGAATCCCCGGAAACATTGGAACAGACTGCGAATATGATCGTGGATATGATGAACAGCGAAGCGATGTTGAACGTGCGCGTCGCATACGGCACCGTAGTTCGCGAGCTGCGCGAGGTGTCCAAGTCTTATAAAGAAGCCACCATGGCGATGGATGTAGGACGGATTTTCTATGCGGAAAAGAATGTGATCGCATATTCCACGCTGGGCATCGGACGTCTGATCTATCAGCTTCCCGTGAACCTCTGCCGCATTTTTATCGAAGAGATTTTCAGCGGCAACCAGGTTTATGATATTGATGACGAAACGCTGACCACGATCAATAAATTCTTTGAAAATAACCTGAATGTATCGGAAACCAGCCGCCAGCTTTTCATCCACCGCAATACCCTGGTGTACAGAATTGAGAAGCTGCAGAAGGCCACCGGCCTCGATATCCGCACCTTCGATGATGCCATGACCTTCAAAATCGCAATGATGGTAGTAAACTACATGAAATACCTGGATACACTGGATTATTGATATTGATAAGCTACAAGCCGGGCAAACGGACAAGCGAAGCCGCTCAGGGGAGCTTGTTCCCCTGAGCGGCTTTGGTTGTCCGTTTATGCGGCGCCAGCCGCCAAGCGAGGAACCGTAGGTTTCGAGCGTGCCCGGCGTACTAACGCGTGCCAAAGAGCAGAAGACGCCGGGGAGCTTGTTCCCCAGAGCGGCTTTGGTTGTCCGTTTATGCGGCGCCAGCCGCCAAGCGAGGAACCGTAGGTTTCGAGCGTGCCCGGCGTACTGACGCGTGCCAAAGAGCAGAAGACGCCGGGGGAGCTTGTTCCCCTGAGTAGCTTAATGTGAGGAGAATTTCGGAAATGGGAGACCAGAACAATACGTCCGGCGCACTTTGCCAGGCGATTATAGAGAATGTATTTTTATTAAAGGACGGCAGTGTAGTGGCGGGCTGTAACCTGACTTCGGGCACTGTAAAAACAGGAGATCGTCTTTATTATGTAGACTGTGTGGGAAGACAGTGCTTTCCTCTGACAGTTTCGGGAATAGCGGTTCCGCAAAAGGGTGGAGTCAACAGCATTTCGGCGGGGGAGGAACACAGTTCTCATGCCGCATTCCGGATTGCGGACTGCACCATTGACAAGCTTCATGCCGGGCATATCCTGCAGAGTGAACCGGAAGAAATTCTGTATACGGAAGCGCCGGGCTGGGATGCCATAACCCATGCTTTTGAGGAGAAATATCCGGGGCAGAAGCATCCGGCGCATTTCGGACCCTATGCCAGTTTCAAACCCGGAGAGGCCGGACCTCTGGACGGGATCAGCATATATAACGGAGGGGAGTATTTCCACTTTGTGACCTATGGGCTTTCCGAACTGTATGAAAAACAGAACGGTAACCCGGACAGAAGCGGCTATGGGTTTGAACTCACGCTGAAGCTGAAAAAAGAGGGATTGGAAAATCCGGCGCTGGAAGTGCGGCACATGTGCAGCCTTCTTCAAATGGTCGCCGGAATAACCGTGAACAACGGGCACCAGTTTTTACCGGGACAATTTTTGGCTACCGGACAGCAGAAGGGTTTTGATGTAGCCGGAAAATCTTCCATGGCAGGTTTTGTGACGAAAGAAGATGAACTGGGAACGCTGAAAACACCTTTTGGCAGTGTACAGCTCATACAGCTGATCGGCGTTACCGCAGAGGAAATGGAGAAGATGAAAAACCGTACTTTAACACCGCAACAGCTGGCAGCGCAGATAAAAGACGGCATCACGGATTATAAGCGATAATGAACAAAAAACACAGCGGATTCCCGATTGGGGATCCGCTGTATTATTATCCTTGACAAGGAATCTCCCAACGCCTATACTGTGTATATAGATATATACAGTATAGGCGTTGGGAACAATGGGAGCATCATATCAGTGAAAAGCATGTCCGATTCTGACATGTGAAAAGAGGCGTATATGGGGGAAGTATTGAAGGTAGAGCATCTGGAAAAACGGGTGGGGGATTTTTGCCTGAAGGATATCAGTCTGACTTTGGAGCCAGGTTATATCATGGGACTGATCGGCGTGAACGGCTGCGGAAAAACCACGCTGCTGCATACGATTTTGAATCTTTATCATAAGGATGCGGGCGCGGTCTGGGTGGATGGAATTTCCATGGAGGAAAAGGAACGGGAGGCCAAGGACAGGATAGGTTTTGTCCTGGATCAGAATATGTTTGAAAACCAGATGACGGTACTGGAGAATGGCCGGGCTTTTGGCGGATTGTACAGCAGGTTTGATGAGGAACTGTTCCTCATTTTCTGCAAAAATTTTGGAATCCCTTTAAAACGGAAGATCAGGGAGCTGTCAACCGGAATGAAGGTCCGATTTCAGCTCGCCTTCGCGCTTTCCCATGATGCGAAGCTGTATATCATGGATGAACCGGCGGCGGGAATGGATCCGTTGTTCCGCAAAGAACTGCTGCGCTGCATGCAGCAGATCGTGGAGGACGGAACCAGAAGCGTTCTTTTTTCCACCCATATTACGGAGGATCTGGAACAGGTCAGCGATTACATCACATTGATGAAGAACGGGCAAATCTATTTGAGCATGCCCACCATCGATTTAAAAGAGAAGTTTCTCATTCTCTATGGAGAGAAGCAGGAGATTGAGCGGCTGCCCTTTTTCAATATCATATACAGGGAATATGGCGAATTTCACAACTATGCCTTTATCGCCAGAGAAGCGCACGAGGATTATAGCGGTTATAAAACCAGAGAACCTCTGCTGGAGGAAATTCTCTATTGTCTGGAGAAAGGGGGATATCACAATGTTTAAACTGATGCTGAAAAATCTCTGGACAGCCGGGAAAAAACAGCTGATGGTCTGCATTCTGTGCACGATAGCGCTTCTGGCGGTGGCGGTGAGAATCCAGGATGTGCTGATGGCAATTTTAAACGGCTCTCTGCCAAACGGTCTCTTCAGGCTTCCGGCATATGTGCTGCAGGAGGTGGTAGCAAAGACGGTAAAAGGGGAGGATGGCTCTTTGATCTCCATGCTGCAGATAAACCGTGCAGTGCGCTACAGCGTGAGCGTATGTGTTCTGTGCATCCTGTATGTGCTGATGAAATCGGTGCCCCTGCGGATTTGCAGAGGCATGTTTATCTGCGCGGCAGGAGAAAAAGAAAGAAGGGAATATCTTTTCGGGCAGATTGCCGTAAAAATGGCACTCTCCTTTGTCTATTTATTCGCAGTGCTCATGATTACCACGGGCGGTTTTTTTCTGGAAAAAAGCGCGTGGGTGAGAAGCATCCAGCTGCTTCTGTGGTTTTTTACGCTTCTGAACCTGAATCTGAAGGTGGGGATCGGCATAAAAGGAGCGCGGAAGATGGATCGAAAAGGCTATGCGATTTATTCACGAGCGGAAACAGCGGTCAATATTTATTGGTTCGGTCTGCTGATTATACAGAATGTTATTTTTTACACGCTGGCTGCCACAGGCACAGAGCTAAGCGGAATATCTATGGGGGCAGGCATCGCCGCAGTTCTTTTGATCAACGGTTTCATGATGGTCCGCTATCTTGTGCCCATGCTGAAGGAAGCGTTGTCCTATGAGGATGTTTACCGGCAGGAACCGGAACCGGTTTTTGAAACCTATGACATTTAGCCTGGAAGATGATATGGAGGAAAAGGGATGGGGGCATTGGAATGCAGGGAAGTGGGAAAAAAGTATGGGGACTTTACCCTGGGACCGATTTCCTGTGTGATAGAGGAAGGGTTTCTGACAGGGCTGATCGGTGTGAATGGAGCGGGAAAATCCACATTATTGAATATTATGGCAGGGATTGACAGCCGCTTTGAGGGGGATGTCATTCTGGACGGGGTCAGCATGCGGGAGAACCCGGCGCTGATGAAACAGAAAATTGCGCTTGTGTCGGAACGGATTTCCTTTTTCATGGATAAGACGCCTTTGGAAAATGCACAGCTTTTGGGCATTTATTTTGACAGCTGGTCGACGGAAGATTTTTATCTCTGGCTGGACCGCCTGGAACTGCCGAAGGGAAAGTTTCTGTATCAGTTTTCCAAAGGGATGAAAATGAAATTCCAGCTGGCATTTGCCATGGCGCACCGGTCACAGTTTTTGCTGCTGGATGAGCCGACTGCGGGCCTGGATCCGGTTTTCAGGCGGGACTTTCTGAAAATCGTGCAGCAGATCAGGGCCGAGGGGACGGGAATCCTCATGTCCACACATATCACCGGAGACCTGGATCATATTGCAGATTACATCATGCTTTTGGATAACGGGAAGGAAATCCTGTTTGAAACCAGGGAAGCGCTGGAAGATGAGGGAAAAAAGGATGTGATCGACGGTTATATAGAAACGGATTTTCATATCGCGGAGCTTTTGCGCAGGAATGGAGGCCGGAAGGATGAAATTTTATAAAGATGAAAAGGCTCGGATCAATTATGATTATAAGTGGGGACGGGCAGTGCTGTTTTTCTTTAATATCATCAACTATCTTTTCCTTTTTTCCACAGAGAGAATCGATTATGAGCGGCAGCATGGAATACAGATGAACCTTACAACACCGGATGCAAACTTTATTTCCTTTTTTAATATCAGCATTTGGGGAGGGGGAACGATCATACTGATTTATCTCAATTTCCGGCTTTTTTGGGTCAGAGAACAGGGAGAACTGGTTTTTCTTATGAAAAAATATGAAATACTGCCGATTTCCACAAAAGACATTTATCGAGCGAAATGGAAGATTATGGTGCAGGCCGGGATTGCATATTTGATTTGGAATGCAGGATTTTATGCAGGAGTTATGCTGTTGAATCTGTATCCGATGGTGGATGCCCGGCGCCTGGCGGGGGAATTCCTGTTTTCGGTAGTGACACTGGGGATTGTTTTGCTTCTGCTGGGAGTATGGAATGTGGTGACTTATCTCTGGATGGAGAAAAACGGAGGGTAATTATGGCAAACGGATGGTTTTTCTATGTGGTGCTGCTGGCGGTTCTTTTGTCATTCCGAAGGGGAAAGACAGAAAACGAAGAACTGCTGGAGAAAAAGAGCAGCAGCGAATTGAAGGGGCTTGCGATCCTCATGGTGCTGCTGGGACACATGACACTGTTGTTTGGCTTCATTACAATGCCTGTCACGCCGTATCTCGGGGCGCAGGCGGTGGAAATTTTTCTGTTTTTATCAGGATATGGACTCGCAGCTTCCTTCTGTAAAAAAGGATTAAAGGGATTTTGGAAACGAAAGGCAGGAACGGTTTACCTGCCTTTTCTTTTTACAAATCTGATCAAACTGGCGGTCATCGCCATTTTAGCAGGCTCCTTCATCCCTTTTTGGACCGCCGTTTTGAATCTGGTGGGAATTCAAATTTATTTGGATACCAGCATGTGGTATGTGCAGTATATTCTGCTCTGTTTTATACTGTTCTATTTATCCATGAAAACAGCTGCGGGAAAAGGGGAAAGGGAAGATGTGCTTTTGAAAGGAGCGGTTATTTTAACGGTATGTTTTGCAGTGATGGCTCTTGGATTGAATGTCTGGAAGCTGAAAGCGGGAAACCAGGCATATATCCCTTTCCTGGAATGCAATTCCCATTATTTCGGTTTTCCGCTGGGCGTCTGGGGATATTTAGTGCTGAAAAAAATAAAAAAACTGCCTGCCGCAGGTCTGTTCATATCTTCGGTTCTATGCATGATCCTTTATGCCTTTTTTGCCGCAAAAATACCGGTATATGGCTTTTATCTGGCGGCGAATACGGTATTTGTGCTGGGGATTCTGTGCCTGTTTCTGGGATTGGCGCGGCTGCGCCTGCACAGCCTTCTGTTGGAAAAACTGGGAGGGCTGTCCTATCACATTTACCTGAATGAAATGGTGGTCATGAGCTTTCTGCCATACCTGGTCAAATGGGAGGGAGGGGATAAAATCCTGATTATCCTTGCTGTTTTTGCAATTTCCGTGGGGACTGCCTGGCTGACCCGGAAAGCATGTGATAAGCTTACCGCGCTTTTGAATCTGTAAAAGCCTTCATAAGCCGTGTCCCTGCCGAATAGAATAGGGGTAAAGGAGGGACGGGCATGGCAGGATATCAGAAAAAAGTAGCTTATCTGGACTATCTGGAAAATGGTATGAAAATAAAAAACGCCGGATTTGTGAAGGCGGAAGAAAACAATGGGCAGATGCGTCTGGAAATGAGGGTAAAAAATATCCCGGAAAGCTTTAGCGGGGAGTATGAACTGAAAGCCGACACGGGAGGGACCATCGGCCGCATCAGCCTTGGCAGGGGCAGCGGCGGATGCTGTGTGATATGGAAAAACAGTAACAAGGCCCAGGACGGAAAAAAGATGGTAACGGCCAACGGAATTTATATCAGACTGCCGGGGAGACATCTTCTGCAGGCGATATGGAATGAGCCTATGGAAGTTCCGGTGGAGAGAGAGGAAGAAGAGGGGCTTGCAGGAGAGCGGCCGGAGGACAACGGATCGCGGCCGGAGGATGCGGTGCAGCGCCCGGTAGAGCAGCTTAGGCAGGAACCGGTGCAGCGCTCGGCGGAGCAGCAGAGGCAGGAACCGGTGCAGCGCCCCGCGGAACAATTTATGCCGGAAGAAATGCCGACGGAGGATCGGCGGACAGAACAGCCGGAGCCGGAGCTGCAGGACCGTCAGCAGACAGGACCCGGGACAGAGCAGGATCAGCGCACAGAGGAGATTTTTCCGGAAAGACGAGAGCAGGAGACATCGGTCCCGGTCTTTCCGTCCTGGGAAATGGCATTTGAGTCTGATATGCGGATTAACAGTATGCCGCCGGAAACGTTGGAACCAAAAAATGCGGGAGAAAAAAACGAAGATTCCCAAAACCGTGGAATCAAAAAGCAGGAATCTAAAAAGCAGGACGCCGAACCGGTCTGCTATGGGGACAAATGGGAACAGTTATCCCATACCTATCCGGTGATCCATCCCTTTCAGGATGAACGGGAATACTTGTCCGTTGCGCCTAAGGATTTTGTGGTACTGCGACAGGATTATCAAAAAATGGTACACAATAGTTTTCTGCTTCACGGGTACTATAATTATAAGCACCTGATTCTGGGAAAGATAAGGGAAGCGGACGGATGGAGCTATTATCTTGGGGTTCCCGGTAATTTTTATAACCGGGAAAAGATGGTGGCTGAAATGTTCGGCTTTGAAGCCTTTGAAGGGGAGAAAACTCCGGCGGAGCCGGGAGATTTCGGATATTTTATGAAAAAAGTGGATATTTAAAGGCCTGAAAAACGACAGGGCGCGGATACGATACGAATCGAAGCATCCGCGCCCTTCGGTTATGCACTTTCGGCAGCAATTCAGATGGTTCTCTCCATAACAATATAGTCATTTTTTTCACCTGTCGGAACAAAACCATTTTTTGCCCAGAAGGAATTGCTTTGCGGATTCCCTTTATCAACGCCGATCCGAATTTTCTTATATCCTATTTCTTTTAAACAGATCAGGAGTTCGTTTATAATGGCGCTTCCGACGCCCTTCCGTTGAAATTGCACATTTGTCATAAACAAACCGATCAGTGCGGTTTCATCATTTGGATATTTGAGGATTAAGTCCATGATTGCAGCCAGCTGTTCATTTTCAAAAAATCCCACGTAATATTTATCTTGATAGTTTTTTCCCGGAGGGAGCGCGCTCATATCTTCCCGGATACTTTCTCTTGTTACAAAAGGGGGATGATATTGATAGAAAATCGTATTTTCGCGACACATTTCATATATCATATCAATATCATTGATCCCTAACTTTCTTACTTCATAATGCTTAGAAAGCTTTAACTCCATGGTTTCTCTCCTTTAACATTTTCAGTTTTTCTACTCAACAAGTCGGGAGTTTCATTCTAAGGCTACAAGGTCTGATTGTTCATAACGGTTATGCCCCGGCAATCGCTTTTTGTAGTTCCAACACTTTATCGCTTCCTCCAAAGGTTTTCCTTGATTATCACCATAGAAATCTTGAATATAGGTGTTGTATTCAAATTGCCTGTCAATTTGCGATTTCCCTTTTTTCTTATCTTCAAGAATCTGATAATAAGCACTGATTGCTTCCTTGTAGGTCTTTCCGGAATTACTTTTTAACCATTTTTGAAAAGCTACATTAAAAGAAAAACTGTTTCCAATATGTTCTTTGAAAAAGGCTCTATGATGTTCAGAGCAGACAAAATCAGCTTCAATTTCAATATCTTCGGTAATAGGAGAAATAAAAGCAACCTTTTTCTTTCCTGTCCTGGCAGATAATATCCTGCCCGTATCGAGAAAACAAGCAACCCGATCCGCTATTTCTAATTTTCCGCCAGAGGCAGGCAAGCCGTTTTTTCTGCAAAAATCGATCAATTCCTCTTTTAGATAATAAAAATCACGAAATGTTTTGCTGTCTAAATGTTTATCTAAGACAGGTCTTTCAGTCATTTACTTTTCCCCTTCAATTCAAATTTTCTACCCGACAAGCTGGGATTTATCGCCGCCACCATACAGTATTATTTCTGACATATTCTTTGAAACCACATCTTATCAGAATCTTTTGCGATGAAACGCCATCAATATCTGTTTCAGCAATAACGTGCTTTACACTTTCTTGATGTAATGCCCAATTACAAAACGCCTGCACCGTTTCCGTCATATAACCGTTATGTTCAAAATCACGCCCCAGGCCATAGCCTATTTCAACTTCTCCATCACTGTTAGGAATGTCCTTAAAATCAATCGAGCCAATCACACAATGATCCGATTTCCTAACAATAAACCAAAAAGTGTGCCATAAATAATTATCGGGGTCTTTTTGCGCCTTTTTTACTTGCCCGCATACAATTTCACGAAACAATCCCTCCATCGGTTCCGCCTTGTATGAGCATAGTAGTTCTTCTTCAAGTTCTTTTATATTATACGTCCATAATTGAAGCTGATCTGGAGTAAGCGCAATGATATTAAGGCGCTCTGTTTCTATTTTCATTATAGTGTCCTTTCGATAAACTGGGATTTATCTCTTACTTATAAAATGGAATGTAAAACCATAGGAATAAGCAAAATTAAAATCACACCAATCCCACATACAGCAATTATTTTTTTAAAATTTGATTTTTGATGTTCAGTCATATCATTATACCAGTTCATGCACTATCACCTCCAAATTTTCTAATTTTCCAATCCTACAACCTGGAATTCGTTGTTTAAAATAAATCTGTGTACGGTTTTGTAGTCACTTCAATTCCATTGCCAATGATCTGGAACTCTTTAGGCTTCCTAGTCCACTTAAATCCTGATAAATCCATTTTTACACCTCCACAAAATTCAATTTGTCAGTCGCTCTTTATCATCAACGGTGAGCCGTATTCATCTGTTCCGTTGTCAACAAAACCAAGAGAAAGCCAAAACCTATGCGAATCCTCTTTTGCATAGGTTAATGCGTAATAAAGTGCGCCGTCATTTTTTGTATATTCAAAAAGCGTTTGGAAGCACTTGCGTCCCGTTCTGTTTCCTCTGTACTTCGGAAATACCCAGAAATCAAGAATAAAGCATTTTCCGTCCTCACTCTTGAAAGTACAGTATTGAGATGCACCGATTTTAACGCCATCACGCATAAAATAAACCATATGCAAGGTATCCGGCGTGCGCAACATATGACCCTTTCGTACATCTCGATACTCAGAACTCTGGAAGTATTCCTTTTCTTCCTCTGTCGTTATCATTCCATCATTCACCAAATACTGAAATTGGATGTCCCAATACTCGTTGATTCTTGAAACAGGTATCTCCTGAATTGTAATCATTATTTCTCCTTCTCAAATTCTATTTTATCATTTCTCAGGTTAATTGCCCTTTGCCGGACGCATGACCGGACTTTTATATGTTTTATGGCTTCTTGTATCTCCGAAAGTTCTAATAAATTGACCGCCAGACAAAAGAAATTTTTCCTGCGCCCGTCATTATATTCAGAGAGCAAATAAGAAAGAATTTCTGTTTTTTGTAAATATCACGGTTTGGGACGTGTGTCCCCTTGTACACTGAGGGTATCTGAAATAAGAAATCATGTGTCCCTCTTCCGGCGTCCTCATTCCCCTCTTCTGGACATCGCGGTCAAGAAGCATCCCTCGCTCTGTCCGGTCAATTTCATCGCTATAAAACACGGCAGCTTCAGATCCATTTGCAAGGGCCTTTATCATTTTCTATACAAAAAAATCTACGGTATTATTGTCGAAAATAGTTTTCAATATCAGCAGTCCTTTTCTTAAATCATCTTCCGTATCGGGCGAAGTGATGGATACCCTTATGTAAGATGATTTTTGCTCATTTTGCATGGCAAACCTGTGAGAACCTAAAATATGCACGCCTCGTTGTAAGGCAAGTAATTCCGTTTCCTCACTTGTCAAATGTTTTGGAAGCGGAAGCCAGTAAAAGAAACGTGTTATGTTATCATGCCCGGGCACATCAAAAACGGACTTGAAAATCCGGTTTCTTTTTTGGGCGAGTGCGGTTTTGTGATGAACGATATTAAAAGCGGTACCGCTTTCGATCAATTCCGCAACAATTTCCCCGTTCAGGGAAACGGTTTTCAGATTGATATTGAGCATACCGGCCACCAGCGCTTCTCTGTATTTTGCCGGAAATGTTATAAATGCCACACGCAGTCCCGCACACAGGGATTTTGAAATGCTGCAAATATGAACGGTCTGTTCCGGAAGGATAGAAAAAAATGATTTTACTCCATTGGGGGCCAAAAAAGAATAAATATCATCTTCAATCAGCAGCAGATGATATTGGCTCGCAATATCTGCGATTTCCTGTCTGCGGGAAACCGGCATAAAGATACTTGTGGGATTGCTGCACGTAGGCATGAGATAAATCCCCTTTATCTCCGTATTCCTGCAAGCCTTTAATAAAGCAGAGGGGGATATGCCAAATTCATCTGCATCAATGGATATGAGCTGTATTTGGAGAAAGTTGGCCAAGCCCTTAAAATTTGTATAAGTAAAAGTGTCCACCGCAATTTTATCTCCCGCTTTAAACAGAGAAATCAGCACAACAGATAAAGCATTCTGTGCCCCGGCAGACAAGAGTGTGTTTTCTTTTGCAGCGTTGATGCCAAAATGATGAAGCCACTTTAAAGCCGCATTTACCTGTCGCTTTGTTCCGAAAGGATTGCTGTATTCAAAAAGACGGACATTATCCGAGTTGTCCAGTACGGTTTGGGCCGCGTTTAAAATACTCTGGTTACATTCATAGAACGGTTTTATCATCCCCATTTCGATGACAGGGCTGGTTTTATCAAGAAACGTATCCTGTGCAGAAATTCCCGGCGAAACAAAAGTCCCTTTTCCTGTCACAGCATAAGTAATTCCTTTTAATTCACAAAGTTTGTAAGCCCGCGTAATGGTGCTTAAATTCAAATCCAGGAAATCGGCCAACTCCCTTTGCGGAGGCAGCTTTGTATTTTCTGCCAAAGTGCCGCTTATAATGTCTTTTTCCAGACAAGCGGCTATGGATAAATAGTACGGTTTTTCCAGGTCTGATTTTTGTGGCTTCCATGACATCGGATAATTTTCAAAAGAATTAACCGGCATAAAGCTGCTCCTTTCAAAATTGTATGCAATACAATTCTAACATTGTATGGCTACAATGGCAAGGATATAATGGGACACATAAAATTAAGAAACGGAGGACGAAAAAACATGAAAAAAATTACAGTCAGGGACATTGCGCTGATCGGAATTATGGCAGCAGCCGTATATTCAGCGTCAGCCTTTTTACAAATTCCGATCCCAACGGCAATAGGCAGCACACGGTTACATATGGGGAACGTGATGTGCCTGTTATCCGGTATCCTTCTGGGGGCAACGCCAGGAGGACTTGCAGCCGGGATAGGATCCATGTTTTTTGATTTGACAAATCCTGCATACATTTCATCAGCGCCTTTTACGTTCGTTTTTAAATTTATAATGGCATGGTTATGCGGAAAAATGATTTCCGGATATCACACAGGGCTGAAAATAAGAGTGATCAGCGGCGCAGCGTCAGGGGCGTTTATTTATGTTCTGTTATATCTTTCAAAAACCTTTATAGAAAGCCGTTTCGTTTTAGGACTGCCCTTTGAAGCGGTTATGCTTACCGTAGTGCAAAAAAGTGTTGTATCAAGCATAAATGCCGTTATCGCGGTGGTCGCAGCGGTTCCTCTGGGGCTTGCATTGCGTCCGGCAGTTGCAAAATTTTTGCTTGAAAAATAGGGCGGCGATTGCATTTTTCTTCTTTGACCTCTCAACTCTACCATTGGTAGGTGTTCATTTTACAGAGTCAATGTATAATGGAGACATGGCAAGGAGGGCATGAGTCAAATGGATCAGGAAAAAACAGGAAAGTTTATCGCTTTCCAAAGAAAAAAGCACGGCTGGACGCAAAGCGAGCTGGCTGAAAAACTGGGGATTACAGATAAGGCTATCTCGAAATGGGGCCTCTGATATAATAGGGCTAAATCGAGCAGCCTAAGAAATACAAGGGTTTGCGAGGTTGAGTCCTATTTTTAACTGTCAATGGTTAAGATCAGGACGGGCCCGTACAATCTAACCGAATAGTTGAAAAGAGGATGAGGTTCTGTGCCCACAGAACAATTCATCTTCTTTGAATGCACTATGCATCATAGGACTCAGACTGTCCGAACGGTAGAACCTGTTTGGAAGTCCGGGTCCTTTTTTCGTCAATCAGAGTCAAAGGAAAGGAGATCAGAAATATGGCAATAACGAAAAACAGGAGTATGAAGGTGTACGGCATGTCCGGTTATAAGTATCAGCAGGTTCCGACGGTCATGCTCAAAGGAAAGTGGCTGGAGCAACTGAACTTCCATATCGGGGATTATGTATCTGTCACATGCGAGAATGGAAAAATCATCATTACACCAGATACAGAAAAGGGTTCTATGAAGGAAGCAGAAGCGGTATTCATGGAAAGAGAGCTTAAAGCTCTGCAGAAGAGGTTTGAGGCAGAAAAAGAACAGATCCATGCTCGGTTTGTAGCGGAGCAGAATGTGGGGTACGACGCATGAGTAGAGTGAATATAAGGACAATCGGGTTTGTACTGGTATTTGTGGCATTGGCGGTTCTTATTATCTGTTTTGATGATATCAAGTCAATGTTGAATGAATCAATAATGGGGCAGGCTGAATCTCTCATGGATCAGCTGGTCAGATAGGAGGCAATCATGGGAAAAGTGATAATACTAGGAGCGACAAAAGGCGGCGTAGGTAAGAGTGTGAGTACATATAATCTGGCATATTCCCTTGCAAGTATGGGAAAAAAGGTTTTAGCGGTGGATTTTGACAGCCAGGCAAATCTGACAACCTGCTTTGGTGTAGAGGACACTGCGGCAGTTCCAGTAACAATCGGACATTTGATGATGGCTCAGATTGATGATGAAGAGCTCCCGGATCCATCTGAATATATTATGAGCCGCAATGGGGTAGACTTCGTTGCTTCATCAATGGTCTTGTCGGCGGTGGATGCAAAGCTCAGACTTGAAATGGGGGCTGAAAAGATGCTGGCAAACATCTTGGAGCCATTAAAGGATAGATATGATTATCTGATAGTGGATACTTGTCCTGCACTTGGGGCACTTACTATAAATGCTCTGGCTGCAGCGGACGGGGTTGTGATTACTGTCAACCCTCAGCTTCTGGTTATGGTGGGATTACAAGAATTCCTTAGGACTATAAAGAAAATAAAGAGTCGCATCAATCCAAAGCTGGAAGTTGAAGGAATCTTGCTTACGATGTGTGAGGCTAGGACTAATCTTTGTAAGGTAATATCAAAGCAGGTTGCTGAAACCTTTGAGGGGCAGATCAGAGTATTTGAAAGCAAGATCCCGAGTACCGTTAAGGTGGGTGAGAGTGTTTATTACAGTGAACCGCTTTTGGAGTACGCGCCACAGACGAAGGCTTGCAAGGCATATTTGGATTTTGGAAAGGAGTTGATCGCATATGAAAGCAAATCAGCCTAAGAGAAAAGTGTTTAATGATGCGATAGATCTGCTGACGGGGACAGAGCCAGAGGGCGGTGTTCAGATGCTTCCAATTGGTGCTATAGCTCCATTCCATGAGCATCCCTTCAAGTTATATGAGGGGGAGCGGTTGAATGATATGGTAGAGAGTATTCGTGAGCACGGGATACTTACGCCTGTGATTGTTCAGAAAAGAGAGTCTGGATATGAAATGCTGGCAGGGCACAACAGACAGAATGCTGCAAAGATAGTTGGACTCACAGAGATTCCTGCTATTGTTAAGGAAGGTCTGACAGATGAAGAGGCATGGGTCTATGTGGTTGAGACCAACGTGATTCAGCGTTCCTTTAATGATCTGTCGGTGTCTGAGAGGATAGCTGTGCTTTCTACGAGATATGATAAGGTCTGTGGCACCAAGAAAAGAGAAGAGATTATGGAAGAACTTCACCTGCTCAATGGCGATGGTGGACATCATGTCCACCGGCAGGCGAAGTCCAGGGAGCTGATTGGGCAGGAATATGGCATGACTGGTCGCAATATTGCGAGGTATGTTCGCTGTAATCATTTGATACCTGCATTTAAGGATATGTTAGATGAAGGATCCTTGACCATAATAGCCGGGGTGGAGCTGTCATTTTTATCAGAGGAAGAGCAGGCTCTTGTGTTGGTAGTTATGGAGCAGAACTGTATCAAACTCAAAAAGGAAAGTGCTGATAAACTCAGGGCGGCAGCAGGATCCATTACAAAGGAGACCGTGCAGGAAGTGTTCGGAGTAGATAAGCCTGTATCAGAGGTCAAAAGACCGGTCAGCGTGAAGCTACCGGCAAAAGTCTATAGCAAATATTTTTCCAACGTGGCTGCAAAGGACGTGCAGGGCATTCTGGAAGAGGCATTGGAGCAGTATTTTATGAGAAAGGGGGCGTGATATCATATACACTCAGGCAGAATTGGATAATCTCGATAGAAAGTATTTCAGCGTAATACTGGCGAATGAATATGATATTACGCTTCTGTCGAAAAACACCCATCATATGTGGCAGCTTCATTCAGTGGAGCAGCCAGATGGGGATGTAATAGTTACATTTCACAAGCACCATGTCAGTGATCCATATCACACACATTCAAGAAGTCGCAGCCTAGACAGAGCAATACGCGATATAAAATCACAGGATCAATTTCAGCTTAATGGCCGCAGGCCTGTCAAAAAGAAGCAAGAAAGTAAGAGCGGTAGCACCCGATGGGGGATGTTACCGCTCATTTTCTTATTTAGTCGTTTGTAGCTACGATAATATGTGATGTACTCAGTGGCATAAGCCTCCATACGTTCATCATCAATATTAAGCTGCTTCTGGATGTCCTTAAGCCTGTCCTTGATGACTTTTATCTCATGCTCCTGGTTAAGGATAGTGCCAATGATGTAAAGCGTTTTGTCTTCGAGACTCTTAAGCTTTTCCATCATTTCTTCCATTTCGATACTTTGATACATATGCTCTGCTGAACCATAGGTATCAGGGGCAACAGAAAGCTTGTCTTCATTTACTTCATCGAAGGAAAACTCCTGATGTTCTTCTGCCTCTGAAGGAAAAATCTCTTCGGGGTGTTCAGCATAAGGACACTTGCTGCATGAGTTGAAAAAAGGGCACATTATCTTCTTGGTGCGCTTCTTATTCCAGATTTTGCAGCGGTGAGCTCTTCTGTGTTCGCCTTTTGCTCTCTCGAAATCCCTGTTCAACGGGGCTGCCTGGTCTTCGGGGATTTCCAAAGCATAGCAGAGCTTAAGTTCACCTGTTTCTGTCCAGAAGAAGCCCTTGCCGAGAATATGCTGGTCTTTGTCTTCATCTACTGTGGCTACTACGCCAGGAATGACCGGGACCTGTACAATCTTGTAGCCCTTACGCGCCTTGTAGATGCTTGCCTTCTTGGCATTCTGTGTGTTTGTTGCATTTGAAATTACTTGTGCTGTTTTTGTCGTTTTTTTGGTCATAATCTTGTCCTCCTAGCTTTTTACTCCGCTTTTCTGAAAAACGAGTTGTTGCTGCGGAAGCGGAGAGGACCCGGTTATGTGGTCAAAAAAAGAACGCACTGATCTACCCTGAGGGTGGAAGAGGAATCCTCTTGCCGCTTCTCTGGTTCAGATCAGGCGTTCAACCCTGATTTGATATGGGTGGAGTTCTCACAGACGGAACCTGTCGACGTTTAACGTCCGCTTTGATCTCCAGATAAGACTTAAGGCGCTGATCATTTTTCCTTCTTTAATAGTCTTGGGATATTTTTTTTAGCACCTTTGATACCTTACAAAGTTCCCGAGAAAAGGATGTTTCCGATGAAACTTGCAACTATCTGTGATAAAATAAAAGACGGCAGGGAAACCTCCAGATCCAGAAAAGAGATCATAGGTTTCACACTGCCGTCTAGCGTTCTGGCGAAAGCTGGTATTAAGCTGCTTGTTCCATTAAGCGGGAATGCTCAATGCTTAGGGTGCCATCGGGATTTGCGGTTATCGTGGTGACACATCCCTTGATGATTATTGTGTACACCTTCTCATCATCGCTAATGGTTCCGACGAGCTTTTGGTTTAAGTTTTTTACTTCTATCAATTTTGCATCCTCCTTTCGTTTATAGTCTGTTTATGGGACGGATTCTTTCGTATTGATAAGTTTAGGTGCTTGTAATCTTTAAAATGCCCACCACTAAGTTAACAGTACAAAATCTTGTCCCCGGTTGTGTGTGCCGATATATGTGATATGATAAAGTCAGTTCAATTCCTGCCACTTTTTCTTTTGATAACTTATTGGTGGGTATATAAAGATGGCACAAGTTATTTTATTTTGAAAAATATTAACATAGTGGAGGGCAAATTGAAAATAGTATGGTATAGTAGAAGCTGTATTAGTATGCAAACAGGAGTCAAAGATGGCAAAACCAAGACCAAGAAAGCTGAAGGACGTAGATCCTGAGCTTACAGCGTACCTTGATATAAATGAATTAAAGGCAATCGGCGGCGATGAATACACTATAAAGGCAATGAGCCCGGATACTGGTGTTCCACCTTGTGTTGAGTGTGGTGGTCCGACAGAGAATCACGGAAGGTTTGATAAAATCCTCATTGATATAGTTTCTGTGGACAGGCAAAAGCAGTTTGCAAGGCTTCACTACTATTTCTATAAATACCGGTGCCTGAATAAAGTACCGGGGCATGAGAACTGCAATGCATTATTCCAGAAGCAGGTAGGATTTGTGTCAAGTGAGAATGCAAAGATAACCAGGCGTTACGAAGATGAAATAATGCGTCTGGCAATGTATGAATCTCTTACTGATGTTCGTAGAGATATGAAGTCCTATATTGTAAAAGGGCATCAAAAAGACCTGATCAGCAAACCGGCAATGTCTAAAGTGATTAAACGGTGGGTTGATGATAAGGATGAGCACAGGGTATTTATACCTCCGGTAGCACTTCTGATGTACACTTATCACTCCTTTTTCAATGACTTCATTGTTGTTGCAGACGTAGAGCCACATTCACCGTGTCGAATTATTGAGGTGATCCCGACGGTATCCGAAGCTGGAATACGAAGCTTTTTTTCAAAAATAGATATTGGTGGTCTATTGGCTATTGTTGTTGATTGTAATCCAGTACTCTATGAAACTGTCAAGGATATTGTTCCGAGAAGCAAGGTGATGGTAGATACAGACTCTTTGAGACGTATACTCCGGGATGAGTTTAAGATATTTGTATATGAGAGATTGAAAAGATATCAAAAATATGTAAGGGAATTGTTTCTTGCGGGGCCAGATGAGCAGGCATCGATTTCAAATGAAGATAGAGCAAAGATGAGAAGGCTTCAAAAGAATGATGATAAATTAGAGAATGCTTATTCAGCATATGCAGGTTTATACGTTTTGCTACAGAAGCATCGAGATATCTCTGAATTGACAAGCTGGAAGAATGTTTTGGACGAAGCAAATAAGAATACATTTGTTTTGACCATTTCTTATATGGAAACATATCTTGAAGAATTGGCAAGATATCGACAGGGGGCACATCCGAAGGAGGGGGATAGTATCTATGATGAAATATATTCACTTAATCGAAGAATAGAGACACATTTCCCAATCAGTACGGATGACGTGTTTAGGGCACGGATGCTATATTCAGATTTTAGCAATTTAATGGACAAAAAATGGCACGGAATTGATGTTTCGGAGTTAAAGAGCATCATCGACAATATGATAAAAACAGGAGGCTTAGAAGAGCATGAGCGTTAGTGAAGACAAGATCAATGAGGTGACAAGAAGAGCCCAAGAGAATGCAAATCTTATCTGGAATGCAGCAAATTCACTTTTTGGAGCATATAAGCCACATGAGTATGGATTAGTAATACTTCCTATGTGCGTTATAAAGAGATTTCATGACTGCCTTGAAACAAAAAAAGAAGGTAGTAATAAGACACGTCATGAAGAAGTCTTAGAGGCAGATACAAAATATGCAAGTTTTGGTCCAATGAAGGCGGATTTTCTCAAAGAAGCTGCCGGATATCAATTCTATAATACCAGTAAATATACATTTGATCTGCTTGCAGCTGATGCGGAAAATATAGCAGATAATTTTATGGATTTTCTGAATGGGTTCTCTGACAATGTAAAAGATATTCTTTCCAGAATGGGATTTTACGGACAGGTTGAGCGTATGAAAGAAGCGAAGCTTCTTTATCAAATCATTCTCGATTTTAATGCAAAAGATATGGATATGAGTAAGTATTCTTCAGTGGATATGGGATATATCTTTGAGAATTTAGTTCAGAGGTTTTCAGAGTCATATGATGAAGAGGCGGGAGCACATTTTACAAGTCGAGATATTATATATTTGATGTGTGATCTGCTTGTGACAAATTATGAGTTAGATATGGATGATGATGGAATGCATTGTACTGTTTATGATATGACTATGGGAACTAGTCAGATGCTTACTTGCATGGAAGAGAGGCTTCATCAACTTGATGAAAAGGCCAATGTTACTACATTTGGTCAAGAAATCAATCCGTTTACAATGGGGATTGCTGTTGCAGATACAATCATTCACGGTGGGGATCCGGATAATATGAAATTCGGTGATACATTATCAGATGATCAGTTTAGCGGATTTAAGTTTGACTTTTGTATAAGTAATCCACCCTTTGGTATTGATTGGAAAAGGGAAGCTTCTGTTGTAGAGATGGAGTATAAAAAAGGTGAAGCTGGCAGATTTGCACCGGGGCTTCCTGCAAAAGGTGATGGACAGTTGCTATTCATGCTAAATGGCATATCAAAGCTCAAAGATATGAGTGGGAAAATGGCTATTATACAAAATGCATCTTCTCTCTTTTCCGGAGATGCTGGTTCTGGTTCAAGTGAAATAAGAAGGTATATTATTGAAAATGATTGGTTAGATGCAATCGTTCAGCTCCCAAATGACAGTTTTTATAATACGGGGATACCTACATATGTTTGGATAATTGACAAGGCAAAACCGACAAGGAATCCTGGAGAGGTTTTACTCATCGATGCTAGTCAATGTAGCGAATCAAGAAGAAAGCCAATTGGAAGTAAAAGAGTGGACATAACTGAAGAGTGCAGAAAGCTTGTTGTTCAGGCATATGGCGAGTATAGGACAAATGAGTATACTACAGTGTCCGAACAGGGAAGCAATATAATTTGTAGAAGTAAAAAGATGAGTAGTATCGAGCTGGGGTATCAGAAGATTACTATTGAGAGTCCGATGTATGACGAGACTGGAGAAATAGTAAAAAAACGTGGGAAGAGGGTGCCAGATACATCAAAAAGGGATACCGAGACTATACCACTTACAGAGGATATAGAACAATACTTGAAAAGCGAAATAACACCGTTTAATCCTGATGCTTGGGTTGATGAAAGCAAAACAAAGGTAGGATATGAAATACCTTTTTCTAGACTTTTTTATGTGTATAAAAAGACAAGAAAAGCATCGGAGATTGCAAAAGAAATAGCTGAGAGAGAACAAAACTTAATGACACAGCTACACGACCTGCTGCTAGAGGAGGATGAATAGATGAAATCATATGCTGAATACAAAGATACAGGTGTGGAGTGGTTAGGACAAGTACCAAGTGAGTGGCTTATTGACAACATCGGCTCATTGTATTCTTTGCGTAATGAGAAAGTAAGCGATCGTGATTATCCACCTCTTTCAGTAACAATGAAGGGAATTGTTCCGCAGCTAGAAACGGCGGCTAAGACAGATGCGCATGATGATAGGAAACTTGTTTTGAAAGGCGATTTTGCGATTAATAGCAGGTCAGATAGGCGAGGTTCGTGTGGGATATCACCATATGATGGATCTGTGTCGTTAATAAACACGGTATTAACACCTAGAAATAAAATGCATCCAGGGTATTACAACTGGTTGTTTCATACTATTCAATTTGCAGATGAATATTATAACTGGGGGCATGGAATAGTTGATGATCTTTGGACAACAAGATGGCAGGAAATGAAAAAGATACTTGTTCTAGTTCCGGCAGAAAATGAACAACAAGCCATTTCAGATTATCTTGACCATACATGTTCAAGAATAGATTTGATTATAGATGAGACAGAAAAGAGCATAGAATCCTTAAATGAATGGAAATCTGCAATTATATATGATGCGGTTGTGGGCAAACTGAAAAAGGGGAGACCGTGTAAAGACACTGCCATAGAATGGATTGGTGATATTCCAGAGAATTGGAGTGTTACGAAAATCGGAAGAATGTGTTTCGTCACAAAGTTGGCCGGATTTGAGTATACTGATCATATGGTGAATAGTATTTCACTGGAAGATGGTGTACCAATTGTAAGAGCACAGAATATTAAAATGGGTAAATTTATAGACTCGATAAAAGAATATATCCCGATGGAATTGTCTTTGCAGTTAAATAGGTGCGCACTTGACAAAAAATGTTTAGTAATAACGTTTATTGGTGCGGGTATAGGTGAGGTTGCTCTGTTTGATAAAGAACAAAGATATCATCTTGCTCCCAATGTTGCAAAAATTGTGATAAACGAATCTATGAAGAAGTACATTGATGAAAGATATCTTTTGTATTTTCTTATGTCTCCAGCAGGTCAAGAAGAGGTTAATAAAATAAAAAAAGCAACCGCTCAGCCGAGCCTATCAATGGAAACGATAAGATCCATGAGAATAGTTGTTCCTGACAGTTTAGAAGAACAACAAGAGATAGCAGATTACTTGGAAGAGGAATGCGGAAGGATTGACAGACTGATTTCAGAAAAGGAACTATTGCTATCTCAAATTGATGAATTCAAAAAATCTGTCATCTATGAAGCTGTTACTGGTAAACGAAAGGTGGTGTAAATATGGCAGACAATGAAAAACAATTTGAATCTGACATTGAAGCATACCTTATATCTAAAGAAGGTGGATGGACGAAAGCAACTGATATATCATATCGGAACGCTGATTCTATTGATGTTGATACGCTTTGCACATTTGTGGAGAATACACAGAAACTGGCATGGACTCAGTTTGTAAAACGCTGTGGAAATGTTGATCCCAAAGATAAATTCTTGAAGGTTACTGAGGATGCTATTGTATCTGAAGGGCTTGTGAATGTTCTCAGGCACGGATTTAAGTATCGTGGGATAGAGTTTAAAATTTGCTTTTTTAATCCTGAGTCTGGGTTGAACGAACTAGCAAAGACCAGATATTCACAGAATATTTGTCATTGTATTCGTCAATGGCACTATTCCATGCAGAATAATAATAGCGTAGATATGATGCTTGCAGTGAACGGAATTCCAGTTATCGCAATAGAATTGAAGAATCAGCTTACCGGACAGAGCGTTGATAATGCTATGGAACAGTGGATGACTAACCGAGATAAGAGAGAAGCTGCGTTTTCTTTTAACCATAGAATTCTGGTGTTTTTTGCGGTAGATCTCTATCACGCTATGATGACAACAAAACTTGATGGAGATAAAACATATTTCCTGCCATTTAATCAGGGATCAAACGGAGCCGGTAATGACGGTGGAGCAGGAAACCCTGAGGCTGAAGAAGGGAAGTATGCAGTTTCTTACCTTTGGGAAGAAATCTGGCAGAAGGACAAGCTACTTGATATCCTTCAAAAGTTTATCAGCTACAGACAGGAGAAGAAAAACTCTCTTGGAACAGATCCTGTTAATACTGTTATTTTCCCAAGATATCATCAGCTTGATGTAGTAAGAAAGATGATTGAAGATGTCTCAGAAAAAGGTCCAGGGCATAATTATCTAATTCAGCATAGCGCTGGATCCGGAAAATCAAATAGTATTGCCTGGACAGCGTATAGGCTTGCAAGTCTGCATAAGGATGATAAGCCTATGTTTAATTCAGTCATTATTGTTACAGATAGAAAAGTCTTGGACTCTCAGCTTCAGGCAACTATTGGTGGATTTGATCATACTATTGGAAGTGTAGTGCTTATCGATGATAAGAAGAGATCGAAGGATCTTCTGAAAGCAATTGAGGACGGTAAGAGAATAATTGTTACTACTCTTCAAAAATTCCCTGTTATCTATGGAATGATTGGTGATACTAAGGGAAAAAATTTTGCAGTTATCGTAGACGAAGCACATTCTAGTCAGACTGGACAAAGCGCAGCAAAATTAAAAGCCGGACTTGCAGATACAACCGATGCTGTACAGGAGTTGGTTGATTTTACCGGTGCGGGAATTGAAGATCTTCAGAGCGAACAGGAAAAAGCATTTGCTAAGCGAATAATGATGTATGCAAATGCAGTTTTGAACAAGGAAAAAGAGGAGGATGCTCATGAGGATCGGATGCTTGAAGAGATGGTTGCAGCTGGAAAACATAAGAACTTAAGCTTCTTCGCCTTTACAGCAACACCTAAGGATAAAACACTAGAAATGTTCGGTGAAGAATGGCAAGACGGATCCTTCCATCCATTTCATATTTACAGTATGAGGCAAGCTATTGATGAGGGCTTTATCATGGATGTGCTTGCTCATTACACTACGTATAAGACGTGTTACAAGATTGCGAAGAATACGGCAGAAAATCCTGATGTTCCGGAGTCTCAGGCAGCAAAGCTGATTCGTCGATATGCAGAGCTTCATCCGTATAACATTCAGCAAAAGGCAGCTATCATAGTTGAAACTTTCCGTGATATTACAATGAAGGCAATTAAAGGCAAGGGTAAGATGATGGTTGTAACATCATCAAGACTTGCTGCTGTAAGGTATCTGAAGGCTGTGCAGGCATATATTAAGGAAAAAGGTTATGATGATATGCTAGTTATGATAGCCTTTTCCGGCATTGTCAAAGATCCAGATGATCCTAACAGTCCGGATTATTCTGAGAGCGGATTAAATATTGATCCAGATGGAAATCATGTATCGGAGGCTCAGACTAAGAGTGTATTTCATGATCATGGAGATGTGTTAATTGTTGCAGAAAAGTATCAGACTGGATTTGATGAACCGCTTCTTCATACTATGATCGTAGATAAAAAGCTTCGAGATATAAAAGCGGTTCAGACTCTGAGCAGGCTTAATCGTACCCATCCAGACAAGGAAGATACTTATATTCTTGACTTTGTAAATACGAATGAAGAGATACAAGAAGCTTTCCAAGGATTCTATACAGAGACAAGTCTTGAATCTGAAATTAATGTTGATCTTATCTACAAAACAAAGGATCAGCTTAGGAAGTTCCAGATTTATGACGATGTGGATGTGAAGAAGGTCGCAGATATTTATATAGATCCTAATAATAAGAACAGCGGTGCGGTTCAGGCTAAGATATCAAATTCATTGATTCCTGTGGCTGAAAAGTATAATGACTTAGATGAGCAGAAGCGATATCAATTCAGACGTACCGTTAGATCATTCGTTAGGTGGTTCAATTATATTCAGCAAGTAGTAAGAACTTTTGATATTGAGATGCAGAATGAATACACATTTTGTCGATATCTGATGAAACTATTGCCACCAGATGAGAAAGATAAATGGGATCTGGATAATAAGGTAAGACTTGAATATTATAAGCTTCAGCATACATTCTCTGGACAGATTACGTTGGATAAGAATACCGCCGGAGAGTATGAGACTGCCAAAATGAAAAAGAGTGGCAGTATGAAGGAAAAGAAGAGCCCGTTTGATGAGATAATTGAGAAATTTAATGAGGCATTTGCTGGAGATATTACGGAATCAGATCGTATCATCATCGGTAATCTTCAGAAGATGCTTGAAGAGAATCCTCAACTTGCGAAATCAGCAAAGCAGGATACCCAGCAGATGTTTATGCAGAGCATTTTCCCTAAGATTTTTGGTGAAACAGCGCGTAAAGCTTTTATGGATAGCAATGAGACATATCAGTCATTGTTTACGGATACTATGAAATATACTCAGGTAATGATGGCTATGGCTGATGTACTCTTTAAGGAATTGCAGAAGAAATAAAGGAAGCAGCTTATGGAAGTAGGACAGAGATTTCTTGTTGTTCGATTCGGAACAAATATAATTGCAAACTGCATAGAGGAACATCAGGAAGTCATCCGAAAAAATGGATACTGTTGGTTTGGTAAAATAGGTGTGGTCCCTTCTAAGAAAGCTTTGGATGACGTGTTGTCACGGGATAATCCAATAGTCATGCTTTATACAAGAAATCATGCTTATGAGTGTTCTTTATCAGAAGTAATTACAGAGAAGCCAGAAGAAGGATACCCAGATTATTACGAGACAGAATTATTTGAGCAGGGACGATATCCTAAGAGCTATTATAAGCTTACGTCAATTAAGGAAATCCCTATTGGTGAACTGAGTAAATACGTTGTTGTGAGCAGCAAAAATGAACTAATGAACACCCTAAACAAATCCATGTCATCATACTTTTATGCGGAGTATCCGAATAAAGAAGCTGTTAGAAACGAACTATCGCAAGTAAAACCCACTGTTTCTCAGAAGAAGGAATTGCTTCCGGTAAACGACTGTAAGTATCAAAAAGAAGGCCGATGTACGTTGAAAGGATTTGTAAATTATCAGTATGAGTGCGAAAGACCAAGCACCTGCATGAGACAAAAGAGATAAAGGTCAGGATTATATATGGAATTGTTTAAAGAGATTGAAACACTCATAGCTCTCAGACAGGAGGGAGAATACTGGGATTTTAAGAAAGAATGGTACGGGAGGGAGAAGGACGAAGATCTCCTTCTCGATATCATTTGCATGGCAAACAATCTTGTGAATCGAGATGCCTATATTATTATAGGCATTGATGAGAGCAACGATTATTCAATCTGTGATATAAGTGCTGATACAAACCGCAGGAATACGCAGATGCTGACGGATTTCATAAGAAGCAAGAAATTTGCTGGTGATTTTCGGCCGGTTGTAACAGTTGAGTCTATTAGATTTCCGAAAGGGATGGTAGATGTAATTATCATCCATAATAGTCTAAATATGCCTTTTTATCTGAAGGAGCGATATAAGGGGGTAAATCCCAATAATATTTACGTTCGATTACAGGATAGCAATACTCCAAAGGATAAAAGTGCAGACTATTACCATGTGGAATACCTCTGGAAAAAGAGATTCGGGATGCTGCTGTCGCCGGTTGAAAAGGTTAAGCTATATTTGAAACGCCCAGAGGACTGGGAAGATAGCCCATCGCAAGAGGATAAGAAATACTATAAGTATGCACCAGAATTCTCCATTGAGCATAATAGCTCCATAATCAGTCTGCCTGTATTATTGGCTGTCTTTTCGTTTTATAAATGGATCTATGCACTTTTTTCATCAATACGGATAAAATCATCGGAATATTTGTACGAAGGAAACCGATTATATATGATTGCCGAAATCACATCCGGCGCAGGGACAAGCGCTGCTATCAATACGATTTTCAGCATATGCCTGTTGTTTTCAGCGGTATCGTTTATGGTCGGTACGCTGTTACTCGATAAGAATATTCATGTTTACCCTGCCGTGGAGCAGAGATGGATGGCTTTTGTGCAGATCAGTATGTGCATTATTTTTTTTGTGATATTTTTCTCCGTATTATCATTGCTGCAGATTATCGAATTAAAACGGCAGGCGGAAAATATACGGATTTTGCATTATATAGGCAAAAGCCGGAGCGCATTAAAAAAGATGATAAAAAATCAGATTTCGACGAAACTACTGCTCCCGACGCTCATGTGTTTTATGATCCTGTCGGGGGCTGTGCCGGCAGTCAATTTGAAACTGAACGATTGGCTGGCAGCTCCGATGAATAACGTTTTATGGAAGTCGTTTGTGAGTTATATCCTTTGCTTTGCAGCTTTTTATCTGTGCTATTTCTATCTGACTTATTTGGTAAGCTGGCATTATATAAAAACGCTGACGCAATAGGGGAGCTGCAGGCCGCCGGACAACGGCTGAGATCCGTGGGTTATAAAAAGCGAAACAGGGAATAGCCTATGATTAAAATCCCTACGATGAAAGATAGGATACCCAAAATATAGTTTGTTTTGTTAAATAACTTTCCGGTTTTTATCCATGATATTCCTTTTATTATGAGTATGATACCGATAAAAGTACTGATTATTTTTTCCATTTTTATTCCTCCACAATTTTTTCCCGAATAATCCTTGCATTCAACACCTGCAGGATATGGCACTTTGCGGAAACTGCTTTCTCAGCGGCATTTTAGCTGTCCGCTATTTACCATACAGCGGCAGAATTATTGTGATGTAAGAAATCAGATTGTATCCGATATGGGCTAAAATGCAGCAGAATAAGGAACCTGTATGTAAGTAAAGTAAGCCCAGCACGATACCGCATATAAACGCCGAAAGCGTTTGTACCATGTTGAAGTGAAGCAATGCGAACAGGAAGGCAGATACCATTAAAGCGGTTACCTTTCCGTAGTTTATCGATAGACCGCCGAGCAAAAAAACTCTCATCAGAATTTCTTCTATCATCGGGGCGAGAATACAAATTTGAAAAAAGCTGACCACCGGCGCTTCGCTCAAAGCTTGAAGGGTTTGCCGGTAACTTTCCTCACTCGCTCAAGGGCAGTATATAACAGCATAAAACCAAATCAGATGAGTACCCACAGCAGACCCTTGCCAAGCGATATTCCATCCTCCATTCTTGTTCCCCTCCTTTATCAATCATACGACGCCTGATTTGCCGGGTGTTTCTATTGTCGTCCAAAAACCGTGCTTCAGCATTCTGATTTATGAAAGATTACCGTCTGCTCTTTCATAGATATTTTCCCGACTTGATAACCATAATCCATAATTTCCGGTTTTCAGTTCTCAAGAGCGGAGGCGGCCTGGTTCTTTCTTCCTACGATGATTACATGATTACTCATATCTATTATAGATTTTTCTGAACAAACACTTAAATGATAATGAAACCAGGTGTCAAATTGCCTGTCATCCCAGCTGTCTACTTTGTCATGAAACAGCGGGGAAAGCCCATCCTGTGCAAAATGGTCTATTATTTCCAAATCATACTTTTTATATAACGCCTGCATTTCCTCATATGACGAATAATAGGTATCAGTCCAGAAACATTTCGGATCATCGTGCAATAGCACACCGGTTTCTTTAATCTGATTCAGAAGTTCTCTGTCCAAATACTTATCATCTGACATTGCAATCATTTGATTGAGATATAACCGTGGAATATATGCAGTAATAAGGTATCCGCCCCGCTTCAACACTCTTATGGATTCTTCAAAACACTTCATTCTCTGCTTCGCATCAGTCAAATGATAAAAAGGTCCCATATTCATAACGACATCAAATATTCCGTTAGAAAAACAACTCATATCTGTTGCATCCAAAACACTTGTATCCATTGAATATGATTTTTCTTTTAATTTTTCATTTATGATTGCGATATGTCTGGGCGTGATATCTGTCGCTGTCAATCTGTGGCCCTTTTTTGCCAAATAGAATGCATATGCGCCCGTACCTGCTGCACAGTCTAAAATATTCAATTTTCCTTTAAGCATATTATCTAATTTATTAACTGTAGTAAGAAATTCTATTCTTCTGGCATTATTTGTCGTAATTCTGTCTTATTCCCGATAGTTTTCATAATAATTAACCACATCGTTTTTCATTTCGTACCTCCCTTTATCAAACAGTTATCAGTCCACGCCCCGAAGCGCTGCATTGGGAATCCGGGGCAGCAGCAGGTCAAGAAAGTCTTCCAGTTCCTCTTTGGTGCAGGCCGTGCAGCCGGGGCAGAGCACGCCGTCGCTATCCCGATAAGACTGCAGAAAATAGGCCCGGCAGCCTTCCAGCCATTTTCCGATGGAAACGAAGTCCCGGGCGCAATGCAGCTCCCGCACCACGGTTGTCCTGAACTCATAAGGAAGGCCGCTGCTGCGGATGTAGGAAACGGATTCTTTGATCCGGTCCATGTCCAGTCCGGGGACGCCGGCCGCCTGACTATAGTGTTCCGGGGAAGACTTAATGTCCATGGCGATATAGTCAATGAGATTTTGGCGGTCAAGGGTAGCGATGACGTCCGGACGGTAACCGTTGGTATCCAGCTTCACCAGATAGCCGAGTTCCTTGATTTCCCGGAGAAAATCGGGCAGATCCGGATGAAGGGTAGGTTCCCCGCCGGTGACGCATACGCCGCTCAATATACCCTTGCGCTTTTTTAAAGTGGAAAAAATTTCGTCCATGGGAATGGGCAGCTGGCCGCTCACATCCGTTACAAGGCCGCCGTTCTGACAGAAAGGGCAGCGGAAATTGCAGCCGCCTGTAAAAAGCGTACAGGCCACGTGTTCCGGATAGTCCAGTAAAGTTGTTTTGTTAAAACCATATATTTGCATAAAAACCAATCTCCTGTTATGCTGTATGTGTCTCCTTGTATACTGAGGGTAAGATAGCGGACGGGACCGGTTCCCGTAAAGTCCGCTTTCCGTGGGGGAACGATAGATCTAATTTCTATTGTAACACATTAGAGACGGGTGGCAATAGGCGTGTGCCTTTCGGAGAAAATTATGAAAAAATAAACAGGAGTTGTGCAGAATATGGCGAGAATCAGGACAGAGGAAGAAAAGGAGGCCGCGCGGCAGGCTTCAAAAGAAGCGGAAAGAAAGAAGTGGCTCCTGGAGCAGGAGAATAAGAGGGATATCCATGAAAAATATATGCGGGAGGCGATGCGACAGGCGAAGAAGGCAGCAGCGCTGGGAGAGGTGCCCATCGGCTGTGTGATCGTACATGATGGCAAAATAATCGGGCGGGGCTATAACCGCCGCAATACGGATAAGAGCACCCTGTCCCACGCGGAGATCACCGCAATTAAAAAAGCCAGCAAGGCGCTGGGGGACTGGCGGCTGGAGGACTGCACCCTGTATGTGACGCTGGAACCGTGCCAGATGTGCGCCGGGGCCATTGTGCAGGCCCGGGTGCCGGAGGTGATCATCGGCTGCATGAATCCGAAAGCGGGATGTGCCGGTTCCGTTTATAATCTGCTGGAGGAGCCGGCCTTTAACCATCAGGTCCGCATTTTCAGGGGAGTGATGGAAGAGGAGTGCAGCCAGATGCTGAAGAATTTTTTTAAAGGGCTCCGGCAGCGGTTGAAGCATTGAGCGTTTGCCTGGCGCAATGAAAATAGGGAACGCGGTTTTGAAGAACCGTATCATGTTAAGCCATGTGAAGGACTTTGGGGAAAAGTCTGACACATGGCTTTTTTCGTACGATAGTCTCCGACGGATCGCACTGCGGCGGAATGGAAAGTGCCGCTGGCACGACCCGCCGCAAGGCATTAAATGGTATAAAGAGTATATAATTAGAAATATCCAAAAAATAACTTGAAATAACAGAAATATAAGGATAATATATCCATATAATCATAACTTCTAATCTCCAAAATAAAGGAATAAAACGCCAAAATGCATAATAAACCGCAAAAAGAAGATGAAATTTTTGACACTTCAAAGCGGACATGATCAATGTAATATGTTATATCGGATATAAAGAAGATCAGAGGGAGAGAGAACATGGCAAAAGAAAAAGGGAAAAAGTACAATTTCATAACGGATGTCAGCAGAAATAAGGTTTCCTATCTGATGCTGATCCCGGCGGCTTTATATACTTTTATTTTCGGTTATTGCTCGATTCCCTATATGCTGATCGCCTTTGAAAAGTTCAGCTTTAAAAAAGGGATTTTCGGCAGTAAGTGGGTGGGCTTAAAGAACTTTCGGTTTTTCTTCAAATCCCAGGATGCCGGACTGATCATCGGGAATACGGTGAAATTAAATCTGCTTTTTCTGCTTTTTACAATCACAGCGGCGGTAACGCTGGCGATTATGATAAATGAAATAAAAAGCAAATATTTTAAGAAAATAGCCCAGTCGACTTACCTGCTCCCTTATTTCCTTTCCTGGATTATTGTGAATTACATACTTTATGGGATCATAGGCAGTAAATATGGGCTTCTGAACCATATGATCGCACTGTTGGGAGGGCAGACGATCAACTTTTATAATGAACCCAAATACTGGACCGTCATACTGGTTATTTTAAAAGTTTGGAAAGATCTGGGAATGAACATGGTGATCTATCTTGCGACGATCACGGGGTTTGATGAAGAGCTTTACGATGCGGCGGCGGTGGACGGCGCCAGCCGGTGGCAGATGTGTCAAAGAATCACCATTCCCATGCTGATGCCCACGGTCATCATGCTGGGAATTATGTCCATAGGCAAAGTCTTTTACGGGGATTTCGGAATGATATATGCGCTGGTCGGAGACAACGGCGTACTTTATCACAGGACGGACGTCATAGACACCTATGTTTTCCGGACCCTGCGCACAACGGGAAATCCCTCACAGGCGATGGCGATCAGCCTTTTCCAGGCGGTTATGGGATTCATCTGCGTATGGGGATCTAATTACATCGCGAAAAAGAAGTTTAAAGAGGGGGCATTATTCTGATGAAAAGGAAAGTGACGACAGGGAAGGTACTGATTTATCTGATTACCGCATTGACAGCAGCTTTTTGTGTATTGCCCCTTCTGCTGATTTTTATTGTTTCCTTTACAAAAGAGTCCTCCATTGTCAAAAACGGCTATTCCTTTTTCCCTCAGGAATGGGCGCTGGACGCCTACAAAATGTTGTTTGAAAACGGGGCGATGGTGCTCAGATGTTATGGCAATTCCATTTTTGTTACAGTGGTGGGTACGATTCTTGCGGTAGTGGTCACAGCCATGGCTTCCTATTCGCTGGCCAATCCTTCCGTGAAGTACCGGAATGGGATTGCGATGTTCTTTTTTGTGACGATGGTTTTTAACGGCGGTATGGTCCCCTGGTATATGATCTGCAAAAAGGTGGGGTTATCAGAGAATTATCTTGCGCTTCTGATCCCCAACCTGATTTTCAGTCCCTTTAATCTGTTTCTGGTGAGAAATTATATGAGCGAAATCCCGCCCTCCCTCATGGAATCGGCAAAGCTGGATGGGGCGAATGACGGACAAGTGGCATTTCGGATCTATTTCCCGCTGTGTAAGCCGATCCTGGCAACTGTAGGGCTGTTTTACGGGATCGGATACTGGAACGACTGGTGGAATTCCATCATGCTGGTTTCCGATGCCAAGTATTATCCGATACAGTATTATTTGATGAAATTAAAATCAGACTTGAATTTTATGAGGAATCTGCAGAGCGCCGGCGTGGCCGGAGGGGGCTTCACGCCCACCGAATCACTGCAGATGGCCACGGCTGTGGTCACCATAGGGCCGATTATTCTGTTGTATCCGTTTCTGCAAAAATATATCGTGAAGGGACTTGTAATAGGAGGTGTTAAAGGATAAAGAAGAGAAGGTAAATTTCACAGGAAGAAACAAAACAAGTGGGTACAGGAAAAGGGATGCGGCAAAAAGCCGCAGGAATGGAGGAAAAATGAAAAAAGCGTTAGCAATGATGTTATGTGCATGTATGACGGCCGCTTTGTTTGCAGGCTGCGGCAGCACAGCAGAGGAAAAGGAGCCGGTAGAGCAGAGCGCTGCAGTACAGGAAACAGGGGCTGCCAAAGAAAAGGATTCCGAACCCCGGGAGACAGGGGAAAAGACCGTAATCACATACCTGCGTCCGGGCACTGAGGTGGATCACAATGCGGAACTGGTCCGGGCGATCAACGAAAAACTGGAGGCGGACGGCACAGGTCTGGAGCTGAATATCATGTATATTCCCTCGGATGTATTCCAGGACAAGCTCAATATGATGCTGTCTTCCGGCGAAGAATTTGACCTTCTCTGTGTGATGGAAGATCAGAAACCTTTTTCGGCTTTTGTTGCCAATGAAGGAATTGTCCCGATCACAGAATATGTGAATGCCAGTGAAAATCTCAAAAGAGTGATTCCTGACTATATGTGGGAGTCGGCTACCATCGGCGGAGAAATTTATACCATTCCCGCAAACTGGTGTGAAACAGCGGATCAGAACTGCTGCATCACCGTAAGAAGGGAAAAACTGGAGGAGTATGGATTGGAAGATCCCCAGACAATGGACGATCTGCTTCATATGTGTGATGTGTTTACACAGAACTGGGATGGGGAGAACAAACCGGTTGTGATTCCCATGTTTAAAGAACCCTTTACCTATCTGTTCCGGACGCTGGACACCTATCCTTTTACCGTTCAGAAAGACCTGATTTTCATTGACCAGGAAGGCAACGTAAAGAATTGGATGGAGACAGAGGAATTTAAACAGTGTGCAGAATTTTTCAGAAAGCTCTATGAAAAAGGATATATTCCTGAAGATGTGCTTTCTTCCGGGTGGTCAAGCTGGAACACGATGCTGACGGGAGATTTCATCTGGGTGGATCAGTGCCAGCTTTGGGATACGGAAGAAGTTTGGAAAGAAAGGATTCCCGGCGTAGAATTGGACACCATTTATCTGAATCAGGACGCAAAGCAGTTCCGTCCCAATTCTTTCCGGAATGATACGGCGGTTTCCGCAACTTCCGAACATCCTGCAGAGGCGGTTAAGTTTATGGATTGGATGTACTCCTCTCAGGAGAATTATGACCTGATGGTATATGGGGTGGAAGGCCTGACCTGGAACGATGAAGGGGAAAAACTTTACAGTAAAGTAGATCCTGCTTTTGAGTTCAATGCGGACTGGATGATCGGCAATATGGAATATGAGAGATATCAGAAGGGCACTTATGATAAATTTATTGAAATTATGGGCGAAGAGAAGCCGGATGCAGAGAACAGCGTTGTACTGAACTTCACATTTGATCCGGCCAATGTTGCGGATGAGTATGCAAATTGTCAGGCGGAAGTGGTACAGAGCATTTATCCCATCAAACTGGGGCTTGTTTCCTATGAGGATGGCTATGAAGATGCGCTTGCCAGAATGAAGGCGGCCGGAATCGATAAGGTAGTGGAAGAATATCAGAGACAGGTAGACGAGTATTTGGGCAAATAACAGAAGTCATCCTTTACAGGATGGGAGAACTTGCGGGCCGGGGATTCCCGGCCCGGTTATGCAGGAGAAAATTATGACAATAACTGCGCTGAATGGGAATTATAAACTGAAATTTTACGATCATGGGACTTTTTGCATAGAGGAAGTCATGGATGCCGGCTTTTATCCGGACAGCTGGATGGATACCCGGGTACCCGAAGATGTGAGAACGGCATTAAAAAGATATGGATATATTGACGGTTATTATTATGGCAAGGATTTGGATAAGGAAAGATGGATTGAAGAAAAGGACTGGGTTTATTACCGGTCATTTTATATAGATAAGAGGCTTTCGGAAAAAGAAAACCGGCTCTGTTTCGAGGGGATCGACACCGTGGCAAAAATCTGGCTGAACGGAATATTGCTGGGCATGTGCAAAAATATGTATCTGGAACATTCCTTTGACGTGACAGGTCTGCTGAATTACGGAGGGGAAAACCGGCTGGTAATTCAGGTGATTTCTCCGGTAGGGTTTACGGAAGGGACCGTAAGAGAAGGGATATATCCGCAGGAGGATACGACCAGGATGCTGCTGCGCAAATCCCAGATGAACTGGGGATGGGACTTCTGCGGGCACTGTCTGACCACGGGGATTTGGAAGCCTGTCACATTAAAAAGCAGGGACTGCGCCGCGCTCGGCAGGATCAGCCTGACCACGGAAAAGCTGGAAGGGCGGCAGGCACAACTGTGTCTGGCATGTTCGGTGGAAGAATATGGGGAGCGGCAGACGGACGGAAAAATACGGATAGAAATGACAGGGGAGGAGGGCATCGCTTTTCAGGATGAAGTCCCGGTTGAGGAAGCCGGGAAATTCCGGTTTTTGATGGAAGAGGCCAGGCTTTGGTGGCCCAGGCCATACGGGGAACCGTTTCTCTATCAGGTCAGGATATGCCTGTGCCAAGACGGCGTGATTCTGGATGAAAAGCAATTCCGGTTCGGTATCAGAACGGTGGAGCTGCTGCAGGAAAAGGAGGAAGGCGGCCGGAGCTTCCTTTTTTCCGTCAATGGCAAAAAGCTGTTCATCAGAGGGGCAAACTGGGTGCCGTTAAACTGTGTATATGGAGAAATCCGGGAAGAGGAATACGACTATTATATAGAAAGAATCATAGATTCCAATATTTCCATGCTCAGGATCTGGGGCGGCGGTATTTATGAATCGGAACATTTTCTGGATCTCTGCGATGAAAAGGGCATCATGATATTTCAGGACATGATGCTGGCCTGCGGGATTTTTCCACAGGATGAGGCATTTCTGCAGGAGGTTTACGAGGAGACGGCAGAGATTGTAAAAAAAGAGATCAACAGAACCTGTATCGTCATCTGGTCTGCGGACAACGAACTGGACGAAGCGTACAGGTGGTACGATATGCTGGATCACTTTAAGGAAAACCGGGTGAACCGCATTGCAGTCCAAAACGGCGTGACACAAAATGACACTTCCCGTCCGTTTCTCGTCAGTTCGCCCTGCAGCCCTTTTGAAGAGGAAGAGGGAGGAGATGACCCCAATTCAGATAAGCAGGGAGATATGCATCTCTATTTGACTCGTTTCCGGAAAGGGGACGAATATTACTATAAGAAAATCCTGGAACTGAAACCGCGTTTTATGAGTGAGTATGGGTTCAGCAGCCTGCCCTGGGAGTCTTCCTACTATCGCTTCAACTACCGGAGGGAAGCGTTGGATCTTGCAAGAAATCCATGGCTTGGGCAGCTGGAATGGCTGCATGAGGTGGAAAAAAAGGGGGATGTTTCCGAGATTATTTATTATTCCCAGTTCACACATGCGCAGGGACTCAAATATTGGATTGAATATTTACGATCTCTGAAATGGCACTGCGGAGGAAGTTTATACTGGAAATTTAACGATCCGGTGGCGCCAAACAGGGAAGACATGCTGTTCCCTTCTCTGATGTCATGTATAGATTTTTTCAGGCTGCCTAAAATTGCTTACTATTACGCCAGAAGGGCCTATGAGGATATCATACTGGCGTTCAGGGAAGACCTGGAGGGCAATTTATATGTATATGGCTGTAATGAGACGGAACGGTCGCCCCGGGGCGATCTTACGGTTGCGATGAAAACCTATGGCGGGGAAACGGTTTGGCGCGAAAGCACTGCATGTGAAATCCACAGCGACAGCGCGGTCTGTCTGTATACAATACCGGCGGAAAAGCTGGCGGCGGCGCCTCAGCATCGCTGCTACATACAGGCGGAATTTTTTTCGGAAGAAGGCAATTACCGGAATCTGTTCCATCTGACCGAAATAGGGGAATGGGATCAGGTAAAAATGGAAAAGGCCGTTTTGACGGCTGCTGTCAGAACAATCGGGAAAAATCTGCTGGAGATACAGATCAGCGCGGATTCTTTCGCACAGGATGTGACCATTGATATTCTGGATGCGGATGTGTATTTTTCGGAGAATAGTTTTTGCATGCAAAAAGGGGAACAGGCTGTCATAAAAGCGAAACTGAAGGGATATACCGGCAACAGTGTAACGCTTAAGATCCGCGCTTACAATGCAGACCCCCAATGCCTTTCTTTCCCTCTTTCAGAGGGGCAAATATTTGAGCTTCGGGTGAAGAGGGGGTAGCAATGAAGCAGATTCCGCTCTACGAACAGATTTATAATACGATTCTTAAGGACATCGAAGAAGGCATATATGCGCCGGGGGAAAAGCTCCCTTCGGAAAAGGAACTGGCGGATCTTTACCATGTCAGCCGCATTACTTCCAAAAAAGCGATGGGAATGCTTGCGGATGGGGAAAAGATTATCCGGCTTCCGGGAAAGGGCTCCTTTGTCTCCTCCGATATTTATGCTTCCGGGTATCGGAAAAAGGAAAGGAAAAGCAGAAGCAGGCTGATCGGCGTCATCCTGGACGGTTTTGGCCCCAGTTTTGCATGTATGATTTTAAACAGCATACAGGACGAGTGCTGGAAAAAAGGGTACAGTATCGTGCTGAGATGTTCCGGCGGCAGTCTGGCAAAGGAGACGCAGGCCATAGAGGACCTGGTAGGATTAGGGGTATGTGGATTCATCATCATGTGTGTGCATGATGAAAACTATAATGCAAGGATTTTACAGCTGGTGGTGGAACATTTCCCGGTGGTTACAATCGACCGCCAGCTAAAAGGAATACCGGTCTCCTTTGTGGGGACGGATAATATCTCGGCAGCCCGGGAATTGACGGGATATTTGCTTGAGAAAGGATACAGGAAAATCGGATTTGTGCAGCCCATGGCTCATGAAACCATAACATTGATGGACAGACAGGCCGGTTTTCAGCAGGCTTTTCTGGAATGCGGGATGATAGCGGATGAATCATTGTGGATCACCAGCCTGAAATCTTCGCTTCCGGAGTCTATGGGGAAAGAATCTCTGGAGCAGGATATCGCGATCGTGGAAAAATATCTGGAAGAACATCCTGATGTGGAGGCCTTTTTTGCAAGCGAATATGACCTGGCGAGGATATTGAAATACTGTCTGAAAAAGGCCGGAAAATACAGAAGCGACAGCATTGTCTGTTTTGACGGTGTGGAAGAGTTCCCGGGCGATCCGGAATTTACACATGTGGCGCAGAACGAAGAAATGATCGGCCGCACCAGCATGGAACTTCTGGTGGACGCGGTGGAAGGGGAGGACAAGCCCAGAACCGTCATGATTCCCTATGAGATTATCCTGCGGGAGGAAAGGGGCGGAAGTTTGTTGACAAACCCGGAAAAACCGGGTATACTTTAAACACCGTGCAGCCGGGGGAGCAGCGGCCCCTTGTACCTGCAATCCGCTATAGCAGGGGTGATGGCGCGCAGAGGGCCTGCGCCTGTATTGCTGCCCTCTATAAGTGGCGATGAAGTTTGGGTCTTGCGCAACGGGTGTCTGCGAACCGTGTCAGGTTGGGAACAAAGCAGCACTAAACAGAATTTCCCGTGTGCCGCGAGGGTGCCTGGCGGAGTTAACTGTAGAGGTAACAGATATGGGTTTTGGGTTCGAAGCGTGCCGCACGGTCTTTGAGAAAGAATTTATCAGGCATATTATTTATAAAAGTACGAACAGATGCGTCAGACTGGTTTACGGTCTGACGTATTTTTATATGATAGAAAACTTCATACAACAGAAAGTTTACGGCGCGCGTTTTCTGCTGTTTTAATGCGCATACTATGGCTGATCTTAATCAAAACAGGCCCTGTTGCAGGGAAGAGGAGAACAGTATGCATTTTGACGCAGTTTATTATGAACCGGAAAGCCTGGACTATGAGCTGGGAAAACAATTGAAAGAGAAATTCGGAGGGCTGCCCTGGCATCCCATTGAAAGCCATAACTCCATCCGCCAGATGCAGGAAAAGTCCAATGCAGAGTTTGGGCGGATGAAACGCAATTTGATCATCGGTATCCGAAAGACCCATAAATATGTGGAAAACCACAAGGTGTCCGATTATCTGGTCCCCTATACGTCATCGGGCTGCACGGCCATGTGCCTGTATTGTTACCTGGTGTGCAATTATAACAAGTGCGCCTATCTTCGGCTGTTTGTCAACCGGGAACAGATGCTGGACCGATTGATAAAAAAAGGAAAACAGGGAGAGGGGAAGCTTACGTTTGAAATCGGCAGCAACAGCGACCTGGTGCTGGAAAATACCGTTACGGATAACCTGCTCTATACCATTCCCGGATTTGCGAAAGAGGGAGAAGGCAGAATCACGTTTCCGACGAAGTTTCACATGGTGGATCCGCTGCTGGGACTGGAGCATGGGGGCAAAGTGATTTTCCGCATGAGTGTCAATCCACAGCCTGTAATCAGCCGGATCGAGCTGGGGACATCGGGGCTTTCGCAGCGGATAGAAGCGGTCAACCGCATGTGCGAGGCAGGATATCCCTGCGGCCTTTTGATCGCACCGGTGATCCTGACGGAAGGCTGGAAGGAAATGTATACACAGCTGCTGGTGGAACTGAAAAACGGGCTCACGGAAAAGATGAAAAAGCAGATGTTTTTGGAAATCATCCTGATGACTTATTCCTATGTGCACAGAGCCATCAACAAAGAGGCTTTTCCGAATGCGCCTGAATTATATGATGAGAAGCTGATGACGGGACGCGGAAGAGGAAGATATTGCTATAGACAGGAAGCCCGGGCGGAGGCGGAACGCTTTCTCAGAGAGGAAATCAAACGGATCCTGGGGGATGTAAAAATCCTTTACATCAGTTAAAAAGAAAAGGGCTGTGCTGTTGACCCCCGGACAGGAATGACGTATAGTAGTAGAAATGTAAGGATTTGCGGGGGATTTATGACCGGCTGGAAATAAGAGATGAAAGAAAAGATGGAAAATACGAGAGAAAATAAACTGCAGCCCCTTTTGGCCGACTGTACGCTCTGCCCCAGAAACTGCCATGTGAACCGTCTGGCAGGGGAAATCGGGTACTGTGGGCAGGGGGCGGTAATCAGGGCTGCCAGGGCAGCCCTCCATTTTTGGGAAGAACCCTGTATTTCGGGAGAAAGCGGATCCGGAACCGTCTTTTTTTCAGGCTGTCCGCTGCGGTGTGTGTATTGTCAGAATCACGATATCGCCATCGGAAAGGCGGGCAGGGAAATCAGTGTGGAAAGGCTTTCGGAAATATTCCTGGAACTGCAGGAAAAGGGGGCGAACAATATCAATCTGGTGACGCCCACCCATTTTGTGCCGCTGATCGTGCCGGCTCTTTTAAGGGCGAAGGCGCAGGGGCTGAAGATTCCGGTGGTTTATAACACTTCTTCCTATGAAAAGGCGGAAACGCTGCGGCTTCTGGAAGGGCTGGTGGATATCTATCTGCCGGATTTTAAATATGTATCGGCGGAAACGGCAGGCTGGTTCTCCCATGCGCCGGATTATTTTGAAACGGCCAAAGCGGCAATTGCAGAAATGCTGCGCCAGGTCGGATCTCCGGTGTTTGCAGCGCCGGACGGAAGGCTTTTGAATGCACGGCAGATGAATGAAGCCTGTGGATACGAAGGAGAGACGGAAGCGGAATTTTTGATGAAGCGCGGCGTGATCGTGCGGCATCTGGCACTGCCCGGACAGGAGGAAGATTCCCGGAGGGCGCTCCGGTTTTTGCTGGATACCTGGGGAGAGGACATTTATATCAGCATTATGAACCAATATACGCCCATGGGTGATTTCGGGGGATCTGTGGCAGCGCCGGGCGCTGGAGAACGAAAAAGGGCCGCTTTTAAAAATCTGGGGCGCAGGATCACAGAGGAAGAATATGACGCCCTCATTGATTTCGCGGTGGAAAACGGGATTGAAAACGGTTTTCTGCAGGAAGGGGAAACCGCGGAGGAAAGCTTTATCCCGGCATTTGACGGAGAAGGTTTATGAAGAAAGGCAGAGTGAAAAAATTGATCGCGGCTATATTGCTGGTGACTGTGGTTTATGTGATAGCGGGCGCGCTGATTCCCTTTATCAGACAGCCTGAAATCACCCCGGAAACAGTGCAAACGGTGGAAAAAACCAGGTTTACGGGGGAAGAGGTATCCGATGAAAGGGCCTGCATTCTGACGGAGAACGGCGATGCCCTGGAAGAACGGATTCGCTTGATTTCGCAGGCAAAGGAGCGGATTATTTTATCCACCTTTGAATTCCGGGTGGATGAGAGCGGGAAGGATGTGCTTTGCGCGCTGACCGCAGCGGCGGAAAGGGGCGTTAAAGTACAGGTGATTGTGGACGGTTTTGCCGGTTTTACCAAGATGACCCGAAATCCGTATTTCTGCGCGCTCTCAGGGATGGAAAACGCCCAAATCAAAATTTATAATCAGATGAATATCGCAAAGCCCTGGCTTTTGATGGGGCGGCTGCATGACAAATATCTGATCGTGGACGAAACGGCCTATGTGCTGGGCGGCCGCAATACATACGACTACTTTCTGGGCGCTCATGACGGATACAAAAATTATGACTGGGATGTGCTGGTATATGAACAAAAACCCGGCCGGGGAGAATCCATGAAGGAACTGCTGGCCTATTTTGAGGGGGTCTGGGAGCTGCCGGCCAGCCGGCTGTATCATGATGATCCCAAGGTTTTAAACAAAAAAGCGGTGAAGGATGCGACAGAGGAGCTGAAGAGCAGATATGAGGCCATGTGCAGAGAACGCCCTTCCTGGTTTGAAAGCTGTGATTATGAAGCGATGACCAGGCCCGTAAACCATATCGAACTGGTGAGCAATCCCACCACCTGTTACGCCAAGGAACCCACCGTTTTTTATACCATAACGGAACTGATGAAACAGGCCGAAAAGGAAGTCCGGTTTCATACGCCCTATATCCTGTGCAACGACTGGATGCTCTCCCGCCTCAGGGAAGTCTGCGACGGGCCGTCTTCCGTTTCCATGATGACCAATTCGGTGGCCAATAACGGGAATCCTTTCGGGGCCATGGACTATCGGAAAAATAAGGGGAAAATTCTGGATACCGGCGTGCAGATTCTGGAATATGACGGCGGAGTTTCCTACCACGGCAAATGCTTTGTGATTGACGACCGCCTGGCAGGGATTGGTTCCTTTAACTGGGATATGCGCAGCGCCTATATTGATACGGAACTCATGCTGGTGATCGACAGCCGGGAACTGGCGGCGGATTTAAAGAGTGCCATGGGAGAATATGAAAAACAGGCGCTGACCGTGGTGGATGAGGAGAATTTCATTGTGCCCGACGGCATGGAACCCCAGGAAATCACTTTTAAGCGGCGGATGCGCATCCTTGTGCTGGGGACACTGCTGGGCTGGGCCAGATTTCTGATGTAAAAGGGTCTCTGTACACTCGTCAGATAAACGCAGGGGTATATGGTTGATTATATTCCGTTTTTTTTGTATAATTGGGGATGAATAAATCCCGGAACGGGGAAAGGGTTCAGACAAATGATCATACTGGGCCGCAGGCATGCCTGCGGGATACAGGGAAGGAGAATCATGGAATATCAGGAGGCTATAGATAAATTAAAAAAAGACTCTTCTGCCAAAGCCATATTGGGCGTCAGCAAAATTTATGAAGAGATCCGCAAAAGAAATTTTGTGAGATGGACGGAAAAATATCCCGAATACTGGCTGGCGCTCTGCGAGATGGAGCGGAAGGATATCACGCCGGAATTTGCGGAAGCGGTTATGCAGACGCTCAAAGACAGCAATATTTTGGAGCTGGAGATGGTGTGGTTGTTTAAATGCGGGGAAAAACTGGACATTTTTGGGAATGCGATTTTTTCGGGGGAGGAAGAGGAGATTTAGGACTGTTCCTTTTGGGGACAGTCAAAAAAAAGGCCGCCGAAAAATTCGTCATAGCTTATGCCGTAAATTTCTCTCAGGGCCATCAGTTCAATGATGCGGATATTGTAGCGGTTTTGCTCCATCTTCTTGTAAATATCGGTAGTGATGGTAATTCCCATTTCCTGAAGCTGCTTCACGAGCCGGCTTTGACTGTATCCTGCCTGCAGGCGCAGGCGTTTCAGATTCTGGCCGATGCCCACGGGCTCCTGTTTGAGTTTCATCGCGCAGTCCCCTCGTCAGTCGACATTGCTGAAAAATTCGTCAAAAGTCTTTACGTCGTAAATTTCTTTCAGCGCGTAAAGCACGCTGAGGCGGATGCTGTGATGGCCGAGCTCCATCTGGGAAATAATTTCCCGGCTCATGGGGATTCCCCGAAGCTGCAGCTGTGCCGCGGCCTCTTCCTGGGAGTAACCGGCCTTTTTCCGCAGAAGGCGCAGATTCTCCCCGATGGTAAGATCCTGAATTAGTCTGATAGACATAGATTGCTGCTCCAATCTGAGTTTAATGGAATGAAAACGTTCCAGCATTCAGTTTACGAATTTTGGGGGCTGCATATTGGAATGCAGGCGTTCCATTTGTGAAAGGGAAGGAATTTCGGGGAAGAATCCTGCCGGGCGGTATTTGGGACGGAACCGGTCGCAGAGCGGACGGAAAGATCAGAACTGCCTGCAAAACGAAAAAGGACGTGTAAAATTAGCTGTATCAGTATACAGATAATTCAACACATCCTTTTTTCTTTCTGAGAATATTTTTTTAAGGTCTGTAAAATACATGACGCCGGTCAGCATAAATACCGGGCCGGCAGAGTTGGCCGTATCCGGTAACACCTTCCTTTGCCCCGTCCATGGCCGGATCGGCATATTGATAAAACCATTCTGTCAGCTGCCTGTACAGGCTGTCCGCCAGGGAAGCATATGCGGGATCGTCAATGAGATTTTCCGTTTCGTCAGGATCTACACTCAGATGATAAAGTTCATCGGGACCGTAGGGGGAACGGCAGATGTATTTCCATTCTGCAGTGCGGATCATGCGGGTGGGGCCGTATTCGTCAAAGACCACAACGGAACCGTCATCCTCTGTATTCCCCTCAAACACACCCGCAAAGCTTTTCCCGGGAAGTCCTTCCGGAAGCGTCCGCCGGATGCCCGTCATATCCAGCAGCGTCTGGAAAAAGTCGTACTGACTGCACATTTTTTTACAGACGGTTCCCGGCTTATAACGGCCTGGCCGGGAAATCAGGAGGGGCACCTTCACCGCGGTATCATACATATTGAAGGGAAAGGTTCCGTTCCCTTTTCCCCAGATGCCGTGATGTCCCATATTCATGCCGTTGTCCGCCATAAAAATCACGATGGTATCCTCTCTGAGTTTCAATGCTTCCAATTTGTCCAAAAGCCGCCCCACATCCGCATCCATGGCGGTGACGGCGGCATAATAGCCGCGCAGAAGGGATTTGCGCACTTCCCCTGTACCGGAAGGGGCGCTGGGGATCTGGTTGGGATGCACCGGCAGATCCGGCGTTGCCGTAAAGCGGCAGTCCCGGTACATCTCGATGTATTCTTTTGGATGCTGGTCCTCATCCCAGGGAGAATGGGGCGCGGTATAGTGGACGCCGAGATAAAAAGGATTCTCCTGAGCGCTCAGTTCTTCCAGCCATTCCAGAGCTTTATCGGTAATTACATTGGTGATGTAACGGTTTTCAAACCGAAGTCCGCCGTTTTCCACGAGATCGGCTTTGTTGTATAAACAACCTCCCCGGCCGATGGTGAACCATTTGTCAAAGCCATGCTGGGGAATCATGCTGTCGCCCAGATGCCATTTACCGGAAAGGGCGCAGGTATAGCCGTTTTCTTTGAGCACATCCGTGTAGGTGAGCATTCCCTCCAGATACCGGATCGGCTTTTCTTCACAGGTATAATAGGGATCGTCTTTTTTATCTCCCAGCGCATCCTTGTCCAGATTGCCAGACCTAAGCCAGTCCAAAACCCCGTGGGCGGAGGGGATGCGGCCTGTGAGAAGGCTTGCCCGGGCCGGGGAACAGACCGGGGAGGCACAGAAGAAATTTTCAAACCGCCAGCCTTCCGCCGCCAGTCGGTCTAAGTTGGGGGTATGGATGTCCGTGTTGCCCGCGCACCGCATGGCCCACGCGCCCTGATCGTCGGTGAGAATGAAAAGAATGTTTGGCTTTTCAGGTGTCATATGGCATGTCCTCTTAAAAATTGTAAGTAATTTTATTATATACCATAACACGGTAAATAGAAATACAATGGGCGTAGATTTTAAATCTGTATCTTCACTCGATAGTATCTTTGCGCAGAAGCTGCAGGCGGTATTTTGACGGAGAGATGCCATATTCTTTTCGGAACGAGGAAGAGAAATAGCTGGCGCTGCTGTAACCGACAGCTGTAGCGATTTCGTAAATATTCATTTTTTCAGATTTCAGCAGTTCTTTAGCATGTTCCATTCGGATGTGAGTTAAGTAATCCGGAAAGGTACATCCGGTAACCTCGTTGAAAATTCTGCTGAAATGCCCTGTGCTGATGAAAAGATGTTCCGCCATCATGTTTGCCGACAGATCCGGATTATTATAGTTGGCCGAAAGATAGGAAAGGGAACGTTCAATCAAATCCCGGGTTTGCATTGTATCAGCTTCTTTCCTGCGCGCAGCGTAATCATCAAATATCCTTTGGAAATAGGCGGTTATCTGTGAATAATCATATAATGATGAGAGCTCATTATGTACGGAAGAATAGTTTATGTTTCTTACAGAGGCGGCAGAGACTTCGGCGGACAGCTGTAAAATGGAAACGGCCAGTCGAATGAGCGCATGAATGGCAGTTTTATAATTATATTTTTGGCAGCAGGCAAGCAGATCGGATAAAAGAAGAGCAAAGGAATCCGCACTTGCAGTCTTTATTTCATCCTGAATGCAGTCAATCTTTACAGACAGAGCGTTTTCAGCCTCAGAAAAAGCTGCTTCAGTGAAAATCGTCCCGTGGGGATAAAAAACTTTGGAGTTTGTCAGGGTATAGGCTTCCGTATACAACCTGTTTAGCTGGGTGACATCCGTGGTAAGCGGGCTGAATCCAATTGTAACATCAAGCGCCAGTACATCCTGGAGCATGCAGGCTATATGAGAGCCGATATCAGAAACAGACACTGAATGAAGATCAAAATTATCTTTTGCAGAAGATAAAATCAGTGTAATACAGTCTTTACTGGTCGGATAAGCATTGCAGATTAAAGGATCATCCGACAGATATTCTGTAGCCAGCGCACAGACAGAGTTCATCATAAAAGAAGAGGACTCTTGGGAGTGTTTGCTGAAAAAAAAATAATAATCATGTAATCTGATTAATAAGAGCATAAACGGGGCCCCTATTTTGGAGATGATACCGGAAGAGAGCATAAAATCATCCGGCAAACTCTGCTCAGGAGCCGTTGTCAGCAGGTTTACGATGGTATTTTCCTGCTGTTTTTTTTCCAGAGAATTCATCCGTTCTGCAATATTTGTAAGTGTTCCGGTAATTAAGGTCATATCTGTTTTCCGAGGGGAATCCGCGCTGTTTTGAAAAAGAGTCTGGATATGGTGTATGACATGATCCATAGGAAGACAAATAAGGTACGAAATTAAAAGGGAAACAACAAAAATAGTGAGTATGATACAGACGCAGATTTTAAGAAGAAAATTACGTCCGTTCGTCAGTTCCCGAATACTGTTTTGATAGTTTGTCTCTGATATAATAAAGAATTTCCCGTCAGAAATAGCAGCATAAGAAATAAGGGTATCCTGCGCCTCGATGGGAGCGCGGAATGTCCCGCTTTTCCTGGAAGAAGAGAGTATATTTTCTTTCAAATCAGAAGGTAATAAAAAACTGCTTTTATAAGATCGGATGATGATATTTCCAGTGTCATCCAATATGGTTATTTTACGGTTGGAATGATCTGAAAACAACTTTTTCTGAAGGATATCCCAATCAATATTCACAGCGATAGCCCCACTGAATGTCCCGCTCCGGGATATGTTTTCACGAAAAAAGACAGTGAGAGCCTGGATGGGAATTCCGGTTTGGGATATCATCTGCCATGTAATTGGTTTCCCCACAGAATAATCTCCGGAAGTAATCATGCGGAATAATTCCTGCTGTGCTTCTTCAGTTTCCGTATTTTTGGCAATCTTAAATACAATACCGTCAGTATTGATGACATAAACAGAGTTGATCGTCTGGTTTACGGTTAATATATTTCGGATTTGAGAAATAGCATTATAATAACTGCTGCTCCAGGAAGTGTCACCGGACAGCATCACATTTTTAATATTCAGGTTTTGATACAGGGACATTGTGGTGTGTTGGGCATCATCGATATATCCCTGAAATGCAGTGCCGATCACTAAAAGTTCATTGGTATTGATCTGTTCAATATCGTCTAACATTTTCCCTTTCATCCAGTTAAATATTATCCCGGTTAAAATGACAACGGAAATACCGGAAGTCAGGAGGACACTGATTATAAATTTAATAAAGAATCTGTAATTCCGGATATTGAATAATTTCCTGCTTTTCAAGATTTTTCCTCCAAAAGAAAAATGCACATTCCAAATAATGGGAATGTGTACAACTGGGCTTAGTAAATTATAGCATAATCATAAAAATGCCACAAGAAAAATGGAGGTTTACATTGTTTTGGTGGAGAAAATGATAGTAAATCATAAAATTTAAAGTCTTAAAATGGCAATATTTATAGAAAAACATGATATTAAGATTTACGAAAGACGGAAAGGACTGATAAGATTATCGCAGAAAGAGTTAATAAATTTTTTGCAACTAAGGAGACAATTTCATGATTAAAATTAAGAACCCTATCTTAAAGGGATTTCATCCGGATCCGTCTGTTATCAGGGTCGGAACAGATTATTATGTTGCCACTTCTACTTTCCAGTGGTTTCCGGGAATTCAGATACATCATTCAAAGGATTTGAAAAACTGGCGGTTGGTGAATCGGGTCCTGTGCAGGACATCCCAGCTGGATATGAGAGGCGAAGAAGATAATATGGGAGTATGGGCGCCCTGCCTGTCTTATGACAAGGGAGTTTTTTATATCGTATATTCAGATGTAAAACAGACGACGGATAGTTACGGAGACAGTCATAATTATCTGGTGACAACGGCGGATATCTGTGGAGAGTGGTCGGAACCGATTCCCTTGAAGAGTGATTTTGCAGATTATTCGCTCTTTCATGACGGGGATAAGAAATGGATGGTTTTTCCTTATGGCTTTGCAGATGAAGGCTTAGAAGGGCGGACCATTGCCATTCAGGAATATTGTGTCAGTGAAAAAAGGCTGACCGGCCCGGTAATCGGCATTTTTAAGGGAACAAATCTGGGGACTACAGAGGGGCCTCATCTGTATAAACATAATGGTTTCTATTATTTGATTGTAGCAGAGGGGGGAACCAGTTACGGACATGCAGTTACCGTAGCGCGTTCCAGAAATCTGAAAGGACCTTATGAAGTCGATCCACACTATCCGATGCTCACCTCCAGAAACAATGAAACTCTTCCTTTACAAAAAGCAGGACATGCAGATTTGGTTGAGACGCAGGACGGAGACTGGTATATGGTACATCTATGTGCAAGACCTTTTCACAAGAGAGGAAAATGTATCCTGGGGCGTGAAACTGCAATTCAAAGAGTAATATGGACGGAGGATGGGTGGCTCCGCCTGTCTTCAGGGGGAAATGAGCCGGAAGAAGAAGTGACAGGTACACTTTCGGAACATAAATGGATCGCAGGGCCGGAAAGAGATGATTTTGATTTATCCGAGCTGAACATGTGTTTTCAGACACTTAGGATGCCGTTAAGAGAAGATACCTTATCTTTGACAGAAAGGCCGGGATTTCTGCGTCTGAAAGGGAAGGAGTCCCTTACATCCACGTTTTGCCAGGCCTTAGTGGCAAGAAGGCAGCAGTCATTCCGATATATAGCCACAACAGCGGTTTCGTTCCAGCCGGTCAATCCGCTGCAGGCGGCAGGGCTTATCTGTTACTACAATACTTATTCTTTTCATTATTTACAGATTACCTATATAAAGGAAGCAGGAAAAGTTCTGCTGGTAAAAACAAAAATGGGAGAGAAGGTTATCACACCGTTTCCGCCTGTTTCAGTGGAAGGATGGGACACCTGTTTCTTGCGGGCTAAAATGGATGGGGAAAAACTGCAGTTCCAATATTCTGCAGATGAAGATAACTGGACGGATTTTGGAGGTATTTTGGACTCATCCATTCTTACGGATGAGTTTGAGCACAGGGGAATGATGAATTTTACAGGGGCATTTGTGGGTATGTGCTGTCAGGATTTGAGCGGAGAGAACTGCGTGGCAGATTTTGATTATTTTGAATATAGAGAAGGTAAAACGAACGGGAAAGAAGGTGAGTCGCATGTTAAAGAATGAAAAGATTATTCAAACAGCAGAGAAAAAAGGAAATTTCAGAAAAAAGGCGATGCGTGAAATCAGAAATCACGGAGCGTTATATGCGCTGGCCATTCCGGGGATTATTGCGCTCATTCTTTTTTCCTATATGCCGATGTTTGGATTGGTTATGGTATTTAAATCCTACAATTATAAAGATGGAATATTTGGAAGTCCCTGGGTTGGTCTGAAAAATTTTGAGTTTTTAATTCTGGATATCCAAAATGCATTGCGGGCCACATCCAATACGATTATTTTGAACCTGCTGTTTATTGTGGTGGGAACAGTTTTGGCGATTGCAGTTGCAATCATGGTAAATGAGCTGGAAAGTAAGATAGTCAAGAAGATCAGTCAGTCTTTGATGTTTTTCCCTTATTTCATTTCATGGGTGGCGATGGGCGCAATTTTACATCTTTTCATGGATGAAGGAGGCGTGATCAACAATCTGATCACCGCTTTTGGAGGAACACCGGTATCCTGGTATATGGAAGCAGAGTACTGGAGGCCTATTTTACTTATCGTATATCTTTTGAAAAATACCGGTTATACATCCATTATTTATTTTGCGGCGATTACAGGGTTTGATCCTGCGTATTACGAAGCGGCAGCAATTGACGGAGCCTCCAGACTGAGACAGATTTTCTCCATTACAGTTCCAATGCTGAAACCGACAATTGTTATTATGTTCCTGCTATCCATCGGGCGGATTTTGTGTGGTGATTTGGGTATGATTATGGGGACGACCAGCATGAATCCACTGCTGCTTTCTACAACCGATATTGTGGAGACTTATGTCTACCGGTCTGCGCTGCAGCATGGGCAATTTGAAATGTCTTCTGCAATTGCACTATATCAGTCGGTTTTTGGTTTCGCCCTGGTCTTGTTTTCCAACTGGGTTGTGGGCAAATTTGAAAAAGATTACCGGTTATTCTAAAGAGGGACAGAGCATGAAAAAATCAAAATCAGATCGTTGTATCACCATAATTATGTATCTTTTTGTAATCCTGTTTGCATTGTGCTGCCTGCTTCCTCTTCTGATGGCGTTTTCCGTGTCCATATCAGATGAGCAGACGGTGGCGTTTCATGGGGCAAAGTTAATACCGGAAAAGATTTCCCTGTTTACATATCAATATTTCTTTGCGAATAAGGGAATGGAAATCCTCACGGCATATGGTGTCACTTTGTTTGTGGTATTTGCAGGGACGATACTTTCTACATTTGTAACGGTTGCTTATGCGTATGCGTGTTCGGTGAAAGAATTCCGTTTTGGGACGATACTCTCGTTCTTTGCATATTTCACCATGTTATTCAGCGGGGGCATGCTGCCCTGGTATATCATGTGTACCAGATATTATCATCTGAATAATACAATTTGGGGATTAATTCTACCGTATATGATGAATGTGTTCAACATGTATTTGATGCGGAATTTTATCAAAACAATTCCGGATGAAATTATGGAATCCGCGCGAGTGGACGGAGCGGGCTATTTTACAATTTTCTGCAAATTAATTCTGCCTCTGGCAAAGGTGGGAATGATTACCATTATGCTGTTCTATGCGCTTGCCTTTTGGAATGACTGGTATCTTGCGCTGATGATGATTACGAAGGAAAAACTATATCCGGTACAGTTTCTGCTTTATTCCATGATGCAGAATGCGGAGTTTATCGCAAGCGGAGGTATTGCGCAGCAGGGCGCAAATATTGTAGTCCCCATGCAGACAACCAAAATGGCAATGACCTGTATGGCGATAGGGCCCATTATTTTTGTTTATCCGTTTGTACAAAAATATTTTGTAAAAGGGATTACATTGGGAGCTGTTAAAGGCTGAAAAAGAAGTGAGAGAGTCAAAAATCCATCTGATACCGAAGGCCAAGGTGAGGATGGAAATTGATATAAAATAAAAAAGGAGAGAAATAAAAATGAAGAAAAGAATGATAGCGGCAATGTTATGTGCAGCCATGCTGACAGGGATGATGAGCGGCTGTGGAGAAACCGGGGCTCCGGAAGCAAGTAAAACGGAAACCCTTGCAGAGACAGGGGGGACAGAATCTGCAAAAGAAAAAGACAAAGGAAAACCGGCAGAATTACAGTTGGTTTTATATGGCGAAGCATCCAATCGTATGAAGGAGCTCTCTGAAAACGAATTAAAGGATCGACTGCTGGAAGATCTGAATATTGATCTGACACTCACTTATGTTCCATGGAGTGAATATAGCGGCGGGAAAGTTGATTTGATGCTGGCATCCGGTGAGAATTTTGCAACATATACGGATGTAAAGTATACAGCTCAGTGCGCTTCTAAAGGCATGCTTGCCGATTTGACAGAGGCGGCAGAAACCTGTATTCCTCACCTGAAGGAGCAGGTGGTGCCGGAAGCGTTTGATTGTTTTACGATTGACGGGAAACTATATTCGGTACCGATTGGCAGCCGTCCTTCTTCAGCAGAAGGATATTGTGTAAATGTGCGCCAGGATTTACTGGAAGAAGTAGGGATGAAGGAAATTACCAGTCTGGAGGATCTGGAACAATTCTATGACTTGTGTAAAGAGAAGCATCCTGATTATGTCGGATATGTAAATATGGGACACTTTGTAAAACTTTTCAGCTATCAGACAACGGATAAGAATATTGAAATGCTGGATAATATCAATGATGATAAAGCGCTCGCATTTGTAAATAACAGTTCCGATGATGATACCGTTTACAGTCTTTATGAATCAGAAGAATTTAAGAAGACAGCAGAAATTACGAGAAGATGGTATGAAAAGGGCATTATTCCTGAATATGCGCTGACCAATCCCAGTCAGCTGGAAACGGATTGGAATGCAGGAAAAGCAATGATGACATTTGGAAATGGCACATCAGTATTGGGGGTATCCGCACAGATGAAGTCCATGGTTCCGGAAGCGCGGACAAAGGTATATTTCCTGGGAACAGGAAAACCTAAGATTCAGTTACAGCCCTACAATACGGCCTGGTTAGTATCCGCAGAAGGGCAGGAAAATGCAGCAGATTATTTAAGATTGTTTGATTATATGCAGAAAGATCAGGAAACGGTTGACTTTCTGACTTACGGTGTGGAAGGAACAGACTATAAAATTGAGAATGGCCGGATAGAAAGAATATCGACGGATGCTATTTTCGATGACTGGATGTTGGCAAATAAGGACTTTGTGCATTTTGATGCGGCAGTTACGGATGAAGCAATTGAGGAATACAGACATTGGGATGACGATGCAGTTGTAGCAAAATCACTTGGTTTTCAGTTTGATGTAGAGCCGGTTAAGATTCAAAAGGCAAAGCTTGATTCTGTAGTGGCGGAGTATGGGGTTCCGATTATGTGTGGTTTTGTGTCCTATGATGACGGATATGACACCTTGCTTAATAAGCTGAAAGAGGCCGGAATTGATGAATATCTGGCAGAAATGCAGAAGCAGTTTACCGAATTTATGGCATCCAAAGCAAAATAAAATGAAAAAAATAATTCTTTTATTTAAAACCCATCTGGATATCGGTTTTACAGATATGGCAAAAAATGTTACAGAAAATTACATGAAAAATTTTCTGCCCAATGCCATGAGAGTTGCCAGGGAAATGCGTGGGGAAAAAGAGCGTTTTATTTGGACAACCGGTTCCTGGTTAATTCAGAAATATCTGAAGGAAAGTCCGGATCATGAGCTTTTGGAAGAGGCAATCCGACATGGGGAGATCCGTTGGCACGGATTGCCTTTTACAACACATACAGAATGTATGAACAGGGATCTTTTTGAGTACGGAGTAAGCCTTTCGCGAAAACTGGATGAATATTTTGGCGTGAAAACAATTGCATCTAAAATGACGGATGTACCTGGTCATACGATTGCAATGGTTCCGATTTTAGCTGCAAATGGAATCCGTTTCCTGCATATTGGGGTAAATCCTGCTTCAACAAGGCCAGATGTTCCGAGTTTATTCTGGTGGCAGGTTCAAAGCGGTGAGAAGCTTCTGGTAATGTATAATAATGATTATGGGGAGCTGACAGAAATCGGGGACAGTGGTACGGCGGTATATTTTGCACATACAGGAGATAACTTGGGACCGTAGTCAAAGGAACAGATTCGGGATGTTTATCAGTATTTGCATATCCGATATCCGGAAGCCGAATTGGCTGCAGGAACCCTGGAAGATGTGGCCGAGGTGGCGTTAAAGCTTGAGGGGCTTCCCGTTATTACTCAGGAAATCGGGGATAGCTGGATTCACGGGATCGGGACAGATCCAAGGAAAATGAGTCAGTTTCGGGGGTTATTACGGCTGCAACATACAGAAGAATTATCCGCTTTGGATAAAGAGGCCATGGATCGAGAACTTCTATTGGTGCCGGAGCATACCTGGGGATTAGATGAAAAGATATGGCTTGGAAAAACCCGGGAATTAGGATACTTGCACGGAGAATATGAAACTTTTTTAAAAGAGGAATTTGTCAGAAAAAAGTCAACGGAAATGTTTCGTCGGATGGAAGCGTCATGGTGGGAGCAGAGGAACTATGTAGAACGTGCAGCGCAGGTGCCTTCAGGAAAAATTGCAGAAAGAGTACAGAAGTGTATGGGGGAATATAAGAGAACCCCGTGGAATGTCTCCGGGTATACAAAAGCGGTTCTTTCGGAAGAAGGTGGTTCATTATGGCTGCCGTTGCCAGGGTGGAAGCTGTCTGTAGATAAATACGGTGCAATTTGTTTTTTAGAAAAAGACGGACGGTTTTTTGCCGATGAAACGCATCGGATTGCAGCTTTTTCTTATGAGGTGTTTTCAAGAGAGGAGTATGCAGTTTTCCTGAAAAAATATCAGACCTGTGATCTACAGTGGGCAAAAGAAGATTTTGATAAAATCGGAATGGAAAAGGCAATTTCCCATTATCGGGAATATCTGCCACAGGTAACCGAAGTCTGGTATCAGGATGCAACCGTAGTGATTCGGATGAAATTGTCTGAGGAAGCTGTAACACTTTATGGAGGAATGAAGGAACTGGAGACTGTAATTTGTCTGGAAGAAACACAAATCATGATAGATTTTGCGTGGTGGGGCAAGGAAGCAACGCGTGTGGCAGAAGCCTCCTGGCTGGCATTTGGGCTGTCCGAGAAGGTGACAGGTATTGAGAAACTGGGAAGCCGGATTGATCCAGGTCAGGTGGTCTTGCACGGAAACCGAAGACTGCATGCAACGGACGGCATCGTTTCTTTTGAAACTATGTCATTGCAGCCGGTGGATTCTCCGCTGGTCAGCATCGGTGAACGCGCACTTTTAAAATTCCCTGATACAGCAGCGGATACACATAAAGGGTTTACTGCAATCTGCATAATAACATCTGGGGAACGAATTTTCCGATGTGGTATGAAGAAGATGCAAGGTTCAGGTTCATCATACGGACTGAGCCAAAACCCAATCCTCCAATTCTAAACACGGCAATTCTAAAATCTAAACAATTTATAAAATTAGCACTCAGTCGTTGACAGTGCTAATAATAAGTGTTATATTACATTTAGAACAAAGAGAGGAATACAATTCCTTCCTTTGAAGATAATAAAATACAAATAAACGGATGCAGATGCCCTCCGAAGAGAGCACCTCAAAGAGAATGGAGGAATGACTTATGTTACTGCCCAGATTATTTGATGATGATTTATTCAACGAGATGGATGAAATGATGAGATGGCCGGATGAAAGGGATTTCTTCGGTAAACATAACCCCCTGTATGGCAAACATGCGAAGAACCTGATGAAAACCGACGTAAAGGAAACGGATGAAGCGTATGAAGTGGATGTTGATCTGCCCGGCTTCAAAAAGGACGAGATCACGGTAGCCCTGGAAAACGGTTACCTGAGCATCAGCGCTGCCAAGAGCCTGGATAAGGATGAGACCGATAAGAAAGGCAATTACATCCGCAGAGAGCGTTACGCAGGAAGCTGCTCCAGAAGCTTCTACGTTGGCGAGGATACGCTGCAGGAGGATGTAACCGCGAAGTTCGAGGACGGCATCCTTCATCTCAACATCAGGAAGAAAGATGTCCAGAAGGTGGAACAGAAGGATAACCGGATCGCCATTGAAGGCTGACCGGAATAAGAACGGATCATATTGAAGGATGCAGAATGGGGCTGTCGGGAAATAGATAGCCTAAAATAGGGGAGGGTGTGACCGTCAACGGT
>CABSCP010000031.1 GCA_902476265.1 uncultured Lachnospiraceae bacterium | reverse complement strand
TGTCAATTTTTTTGGGACAACAAAAAAGCCAGCAAATATGCTGACTGGAAGGTGATCGGGGTAAAGGAAAGTCCTAAACTTTTATAGTGTTAAATCCTAAAGACGGGAATAAAAACATGATCATAATACCATGAAACGCGCTTTCCCACAAGCGAAGGGGCCCCGCTCTGTGACAGCAAAAAAATCCGAAGAATTCTTAGTTGTATTCAGGAAAATAATTATTGTATAATTATAATATAAAGTTTTTTATGATATCGACCATTTTTAAGAACCTTACTGTGCAAAATGATCTTTGAAAAGGAGGTGTGTGTTTGAACATTGTCCAAAACAGTTTAAAGTACGGCGCGCTTTTTTTTCTCTCTCTTTTACTCATCATATCCGCCGGTATGCTCACCGGCTGTGGGAACAGGGTGGAAAGGCTGAATGGGGTGCCTTCGGAAACCGCTGTCGTATTCGCCCTGGATTCCTTACAATGGGGTATGTCACAACAGGAGGTTTTAAAAGCCCTGGACCTGAAAGAAACAGCGGTGAAGCTGGAAGAAGAAGTCATTCCGGCAGAGGGATTGCAGGGCAATCAGCCATCAAGAACGCTGCAAACTATCATTTGCGACGACATGTATTTTCACGATATCCCGATCCGTGCCAGTTTTGTCTTTGTAACAAAGAACAGCGAACCGGCATGGGACATCGGATTGAGCAGAATCTATATCGATCTATTGGCAGATTCCGTTGAAACGTCCGGCAAACTCAAGGATGCCGTCGCAAAAAGCAGTCTGGGGATCTCCATAAAATGGGAAGATCTGACAGAACGTCAGAAGGAAATTATGTGGGAATATTACCGTGCCGTTTATCCGGAATTCTCAGGTGAAACTTCCGTCAAAACAGCGATGGAAATGCTGGGAATCAATAGCGTGGCCGGAAGCTCTGTAAAGGACGGAACGGATGGTGTTTATGGCACGGTTTCCTGGGACGGGGAATATCCTGCTGTCTGGAACCGTTTTGTTCTATCAGACGAAAATCGGCCTGAGCAGTAAAGCGATTCCCCTCAGTGTACAAAGGGTGTGTGCCTCCTTGTACACTGAGGGGATTTATTGCGGTGATTTCATTGACAGTCAGTTCTATATCTCTCTCCTACCATAACAAAAATTCTCTGCCTTCCAGTTTTAGCAGGGCTTCCAGGAAATAGCTGTCCGCATATACCAGTGAATAGTTATGCTTTTTATCATGATAAGCACCGCTGCAGTGCGTCAAAAAGCAATCGGTCTGTGCGTCCCAGTCACAATGTTTTTCAGCCAATGCATGAAGAAGCTTTAAGGCTGCATTCAGATACATTTTCTTTTCGCACTCCGGCACCTGTTTCGCAATTTCGATCAGGCCGCAGGAGGCCACGGCCGCCGCGGTATCATCGTACCATGCCTCCGACATGGCCGCTCCGCTTTCCTTTGTCTCCTCTGCTGCGGGCTGCCGGAAATCCACCGGGATCAGGCCGTCCTCGGGAATGTTGGCGATAAAATAGTGGGCGATCCGCTTGGCTGTATCCAGATATTCCTGCTTTCCCGTATGCACATAGCTGAGCACGAAGCCATACAGGCCCCAGGTCTGTCCTCTGGTCCAGGAAGAGCCCTGTGCATATCCCTGTCCGCCGTAATCCCGGACAAATTCTCCCGTTTCCGGGTCAAATTCCACAATGTGGCGCACGGAACCGTCAGGCCGTATAAAATGTTCCGTCAGCGTGTCCGCATGCTGCATGGCGATGTGCTTAAAACGGGGATCTTTCGATTCCTCATAAGCCCAGTACAGCAGTGTGATATTGAACATGCTGTCTATGATGGCCCAGCCTCTGGTGTCGTCATCGGATTCCGGAATGTCATTCCAGGCCCTCAGAAATTTGCCCGCCGGGTTGAAGCGCCCTGCCAGAAGATTGGCCGCATGCATGGCCCTTCGCCTGGAATCCGGATTTTTTGTCAGCCGCCAGTCCGCAACAGCGGTAGGCATCCACATAAAACCCACATCATGGTGCAGTCCATCGTAACCGATAAAGCAGGCATCTAATTTTTCTTCGGAAATCCGCGCTGCCCGGGCATACTTTTCGTCTCCGGTCCTTTCATACATCATCCAGAGCATTCCGCCCCAAAAGCCGTTGGTCCACCAATAGATTCCGTCGTCCGGCCGCCACTGCTTCGTCTTCTCCGAACGATCGTCATGGATCCCGTCTATCATTGTGGCCGGTATTTTGTCCCGGGATCTTTCACAGACCAGTTCCATCTTTTTTTCAAATTTCGCAAGCGTCTCCGAAAGCCACCGTTGTTCCTTTTTTGAAAGCATCTCCAAACTTCCTCCCATTTTCACTTTATCCGGACAGACATTTTTCTGCCTCATCCCTTCTTTCATCCGTCTCTTTATTTTTGCAGAACAGCCGTCTTTAAAAAAGTGTAAAATTTAAGGAATTTGCTATACTTTTTAAGAAAGATGGATCAATTTTTCAAGCGCATCATAGGCCATGCAAAAAGCGGCTTCCCCGTCTGTACATTTTCTTTCTTTTGCATCCTTTTCCAGCATTTTTAATCCTGCAAAATCAGCCAGATGAGGCTCCAGGCTCAAAAAGCCCTGATAACCACTGTTATCCAATTTTTCAAAAATTGCAGCCAGCTGTCCGTCTCCTTGTCCGGCGGGCACCACTTCTCCCGTTTCCCAAAGCGCATCCTTCACATGGACATAAGAAATGTAGGGCTTCAGCATTTCATAGGCTTCCATGGTATCCTGCCTGCACTGCACGAAATTCGCGAAGTCAAAAGTACACCGGAAATTTTCTCCGTAAAATTCCCGCATCAGCTCCAGGCAGCGGGGCGCCGTGTCCCCATAAATCCCCTTTTCATTTTCGTGCAGCAAAAGCAGATTTTTTTGCGCGGCGTAATCCACCATGCGCTGCGTCCGGCGCATCACTTCGTCACGCCAGATGTCTGCTTCTCCTTCCGGGACATAGAAGCTGAACATTCTGATGCTTCCTGTTTCCCAGATATCGGCCAGCTGCGCCAGTCCTTTAAACTTTTGGAAATGGGGCTCGAAATCCTGAGTGATTTCTATCTTTCCAATAGGCGATCCCAACGCGGAAATCCCGATCCCCGCAGCCTCCAGCTTTTCTTTTAAAAGCAGTGCTTCCTTTTCCGTATAATCCGCCACATTCCTGCCGTCTCCGCTCCTGAATTCAATCCACTTGATTCCGAGTCTGTGTAAAAGTTCCAGCTGTCTGTCCACGGAAGGATCAATTTCGTCCGCAAAACAGCTGATTTTTGCATTCGCTAATCTTCTTCGTTCCATTCTCATTTCCTTTCTAAACGGACATGTCTGCTTGTGCAGACATCACCATAGATGAAAGTCGATTGCTCCGTGCTATGCACTCCCGCAATCGCCGTCGGTGTGAAGCTGCAAGCAAGCGTGCCCATTCACACCGACGCTTGCCGAGACTTTCGTAGTAAATTTACCACACTCCCGCTTTTGGCGGATTCATAGGTCCCCAGCATCAGGACGGCGGTGTCATAGATTCCTTCCAGATCCTGGGGAAATCGTTCTCCCAAACGGATGCAGCGGTAAAAGTCTTCGATACAGTCCCTGTGCCCGGCTCCCCAGTAGCTCTTTCCCAAAACCTCTTTTTTCTCTGCCTGCCATCTTTCCTTCCTGCCGTCCGGATAAAACAACGTAACCTCCGGTTCTTCCAACCGTATGGTCATTTTTTCGCAGACCAGTTCGATGAGCGTCGGCGCATCTGTCATATAAGCGGTAGTGGCATAAAAGCAGGCCGTTCCCTGTTCAAACCGGATATAAGCTTCCAGCGTATCCTCCACTTCAATGACCCCCTTGAGATGGTGATTTTGTGCTCCCGCTTCAACGGATATCGGTTTTCCCATGAAAGACACCAGAAGGTCCATGGTATGAATGGCCTGATTGATCAGCGCACCGCCGCCCTCCGTGGCGATCTTTCCTCTCCAGCCGCTTTGCGAGTAATAATTTTCATCCCGGCTCCAGGTCACAATCCCTCTCGCTCCCAGCACTTTTCCCGCTTTTCCGGAGTTTAAAAGCGCTCTAACTTCTTTCACCCCGGCGTTATAACGATTTTGGAAGCAAAAACCAAGCCTTCGGTCAAAGGCAGCCGTTCCCTGCATAAGTTCTGCCAGCTGTTCTTGCGAAATTACCGGCGGTTTTTCCATGAACACATGGACGCCATGGGAAAGCCCGTACAGCGCCATCGGGACGTGCAGAAAATGAGGGGTACAGATATGCAGAACGTCCGGTTTTTCCGTCTCCATCATATCTTCCAGATTCTGATAGGCTCTGCCGCCATATTTCGCCGCAAATTCCCGCGCCCTGTCCTCTCTGATATCGGCAAAACCTGTCAGGCATCCTGCCTCCATACCGACCACACAGGCCGCATGCACCGCTCCGATATTCCCGCAGCCTGCAATCACTGTTTTCATACTTTCTCCTTCGAACCGTAGCTTCCCGCGGTGGAAAATGTCACTTCCTGTACGACTTCTTTTATCCGGGAATTTTTCCGTAATTCATTCAGTTTTTCCAAAAACAGTTCCTCATCAAACGGAATCTCCACCGGCTGCCCTGTCCAGGCGGACAGATGCATGGCATTGGACAGGGTCAGGCCGTTTATTCCTTCCTCTCCCCGGGCGACCAGCGCATCCCCTCTTAAAACCGCCCCTGCAAAAGCATTGAGGACCCCGATATGCTGAGGGTTTTTCCCGTCCGTGGTCAGAATGCGTTCCTGCCCTGCCGGTTTGACAAAGCCCTCTGTGGCGGTATAACAATACTCCCGTTCATTGACTTCCAGTTCATAAAATTTCAGCTCATCATTTTCACAGACCAGCTTTCCTCTCTCCAGGTCAATCTCGAAGCGGTTGGTGCCGGGAGCATCCCCTGTGCTGGTGACAAAAACACCGGTTGCTCCATTGGGAAATTCCAGATAAGCGGTCACATCATCTTCCACTTCGATATCGTGCCATTTTCCGATATGACAGAAGGCCTGAACTTTTTGGGGCATCCCGCAGATCCACTGCAGCAAATCCAGATTGTGAGGGCATTGGTTCAACAGCACACCTCCGCCCTCTCCCGCCCAGGTAGCGCGCCAGCCGCCGGAATTATAGTAAGCCTGGGTGCGGTACCAGTCCGTCACAATCCAGTTCACACGTTTGATCTTTCCGTATGCTCCGCCGTGCACGATTTCATACATTTTCCGGTATACACAGTTGGTCCGCTGATTAAACATCATGGCAAATACCCGGTCCGTCCTGGCAGCTGCTTCATTCATTTCCCGCACCTGCTTTGTATAAACCCCCGCCGGCTTTTCACAGAGAGCATGCAGTCCGTGGGCAAAAGCCTTTTTTACGAGTACCGGATGGTCATAATGAGGGGTTGCCACCAGCACCGCATCGCAGCAGCCCGATGCGATCAGGGCATCCCCGTCTTCAAAAATGCGGATCTCACCGGGCAGATTTTCCCTGGCCCACTGCCGTCTGGTCTCCCGCAGATCGGCCACCGCCGCCAGCTTTATTTCCGGCGTTTTGCCTTCCACAATGGACAGACAGTGCCCGCTTCCCATATTTCCGATTCCGATTACACCAAGTCTCACTTTTTCCATGACTTTTCTCCTATCTGTATCCTGCTCTGCTCAGATTCCGGTAACTGGTTAAAAGACAGTCGAAGGGGCTTCCCTGACAGGTATCCTGTTCCACCAGCAGATACTTGCAGACCGATTTCTCCAACGCTTCCAAGATGGCCGGCCAGTTGAGATTTCCTTCCATCACCGGCGCCATCACCTGTGTAAACCCGTCCACCGCCATATCCTTTACATGGACACAGGGGATTCTGTCCTTTAAAAGCGAAATCCACTGACACACATCCGCTCCCGCAGCCGCCACCCAATAGGTATCCAGGGTAAAGCCCATCTCATCCGCTGAAAATCCCTCCATCAGATATTCGATGATCCGCTTTTCACGCGTTACGCCGTTTTCTGCCGAAGGCGCAAGCTTCTGAAATTCAAAATTGTGATTGTGATACATCAGAAGTTTTCCCGAAGCCGCAATCTTTTTGGCAGGCTCTGAAAAATCCTCCATGAAATGGGAAATCCATTCTTTTGTCCTGTATTTATCCGGCATAGCGCCCAGTCCAATGTACTTACAGCCCAGAATCTCATGCTCTGCAATCAGCCTGTCGGTATCATATAAAATCCGGTTCACATCGCTGTGGGTCAAAACGATTTTTAAACCGGCGCGGTCACAGATTTCCCGGATTTTTTCCGGCGTAAGCTCTTTGCCCACGGCTGAAATCTGTACGGTTTTATAACCCATTTCTGCAATTCTCCCGATGGTGTAGGAAAAGTCTCTTTCGTTCTGTGTATACGCCCTCACGGTGTATAGCTGCGCTCCTGTCTGCATCCTGTATCCTCCTGTTTCCGGCATTTTGCGTTTTGTTTTTCACCGGATTCACTTGCGAATATCATAGCCCGCCGGCGGAAAAATTGCCATTGCATTTGAGTGCTTTTATATTGCAAATATAGCTGTATTATCCGCCCATAAAAATAATGTTGAACGGATCAGAAAATCATGGTATTCTGCTTACAGATTATCCTTAAAAAATACTGTCCCGAACGCACCAAACCTCTGCAGCTCACCTGCCCTGCGGTCTTCCGGCACCACCGCGGCCAGCACAGGGGACAGGGGTGCCGGAAGACCGCAGGGCAGGTGAGCTGCAGCGGTTTGGTGCATTCGGGCTGTTCTATATTAATCATCCGAAGGAGTGTGCTGTTTCATGAATCCATCCGCTCATATTTCAACCGATCTGGTCCGTCTGGGCTATTCCGAAAGCAGTCTCCCCACCCGGACCTATAACCTGCACTGTCACAATTTTTATGAGGTCTATTTTTTTCTCGACGGGGATGTGGATTATCTGGTTGAAGGGCAGGCCTATAAACCCACGCCGAACAGCCTTCTTCTGCTGTCCCCGCATGTTTTCCACGGCGTCAGGATCAACGATACCCGCACTTATAAAAGATTTTCCATTCACTTTCATCCCGACATCCTGTCGGTAGACCGGCGCTCTTTTCTGCTTTCCGTTTTTCCTTCCTTTGAAAGGGAGCCGGTACAGAGGATTTATTTTGAACAGGTAGACCGTTACGGGATCCCTTCCTGTCTGGATGCGTTGGAGGACTGTGCTTTTCCCGATCACGACGTTACGGAAATGATGCTCTCCGTTTCCGTGGAGGCGCTGCTTTCCCGTATTATGGTGATGAGCCGGGCATGTCAGGGCACGTCTGCAGGGCATCCTGTTTCCAACACCGTTACGGACGTGATCCGTTATTTGAACCGGAACCTGGAAAAAAACGTCACATTGGATTTTTTATCGGAGCACTTCTTTATCAGCAAGCATTATCTGAACAAAGTATTCCGCAAAGCGACCGGCACTACCGTTATGGACTATCTGCTGCACAAGCGGATCGCCATCGCGCGGCAGCTGCTCACCGCCGGGTGCAGTGCCCAGGAAGCCGCGCTTCGGACTGGCTTTTCGGATTATTCTTCCTTTTACAGGGCATACCGGAAAGTGCAGGGGCATTCTCCCGTGCAGGACAGGGGCATTCTGCCTTCTTTTTTGGCGGAGGAAGCATCCGGAAACGGGGATCTTGCCCTGGATCTTCCTTCCTTTTTACAGGGGGACGGAGACAGCTGATCTACGGCGGTCCGGCCATCGAGCCAGCAGTGCCCCGTCACCTTTTACATTTTTTGCCCGGAAGCCAGCACCCTCTTTTTATAACCGTTGGGCGTCTCTTTGTAGATCCGGGAGAACACTTCCGTAAAGGAACGCACATCCCGAAATCCCACTTCCGCGGCGATTTCGTAGGACTTCATATCGGTGGTCAGAAGCAGGGATACCGCATGTTTGATCCGAATCTGATTGACATAGTCCTTAAAATTTTCGCCGGCGTTCTTTTTAAAAAAGCTGCTGAAATAGTAGGGATTCATATGTACCACTCCGGCCAGCACTTCCAGCGTCAGATTTTCCCGATAGTGTCTTTCAATATAATCCTTTGCCAGAAGAATGTCTTTTCTTTCACTGCTTTCCATCGTATGCTTCAGCAGTTCCAAATACCCTGTCATGTAACCTCTGAAAATTTCCTTCATCTGTGAAAAATCAGCGCATGATCTGCCCTGTTCCAGCAGCTCCTTTACATCGGGATCTCTCCCTGTAAGCTTTAAACTGCAGACTTTTTCCTCCATCAGGCGGATGGTGGAACAAAAATAATAGCAGGCGTCTTCCCGCCTTCCGTCGGAAGCCAGACACAGCACTCTGGAAAAATGTTCGAAGGCTTCCAAAAACGCTTCCCTGTCCTGAGAAATGAGCTGTTCCATCATTTTTTCCCGCGCGCATGACAGTTCCTGCATCCCGGCCTTCCTGGAAAAGACCTCTTCTCCTACGGTCAGAACCGGAATGCGGATCTGATCCTGGAAGAAAAAATAACGGCTTAAATCCAGACATTTCTCATACTCTTCCGGGATACGTCCCATGCTGTCCACCGCCTGTCCCGCCACAAACGCGGTCTTTTTTCCCGCCGCCTGTGCGGACTCCTCCCACAATCGGGTGAGAACCGCCTTGGCCTCGTCGCTTTTCATCCCCTTTAATACCATCACAATATTTTCATTTTTCTGAAACAGGATGCCCAGTTTTTTCTCCGACAGATATTCCTCCAGAAAGCTGATCAGGGAAAAGCGGATCAGCTTTTTCTCCTGACTGCTTTCTCTCCCGTCAAAAAGGACGTCCGCCAAAACCGGAAGGTAAGTGGTTTCTTCCATAAGCAGTGTCTTTTGTCCTGTATTTCCCTCTTTTAACGGCAGTTCCTCCGCTTTTGGCCCCTCTCCCCGAATCTGTATGACAGCTTTTTCCACCGCCCGGAGCAGTTCTTCCCGGATCACAGGCTTTAACAGATAATCCACCGCCCCATAAGTGAGCGCATTTTTAGCATATTCAAAATCCTGGAATCCGCTGATGAAAATCACTTTGGTGGGCAGTTCCAGTTCCCGGATGCTTTTTAATATTTCAATACCGTTCATTCCGGGCATATAGATATCCAGAAGAGCAAGGGACGGGCTTTGGGACAGGATTCCTTCCATGGCACTCTTTCCGTCCCCATATTCCCCGATGATGGAAATCCCCAGCTTCTCCCAGTCCATCAGTTTCCGGATTCCCCTTGTGATTACCGGTTCATCATCCGCCAGAATCATTTTCAGCATAGTTTCCTTCCTCCCTGCCGTTTTCCGCCATTTCCTGATAGGGCAGGATCACCTGCACAATGGTTCCTACCCCCACAGAGCTGGTCACCTGTATTCCATAAGCTTCGCCGTACAGATACCGGATTCTGTCATGCACGTTTTTCAAACCGATACTCTGCCAGTTGTATTCGTTCTTGATGCCCGGCGCGTCCCCGGTCAGCAGTTTTTTCAGCCGTTCCAGCGCTGCTGCATCCATTCCCACACCGTTGTCCATCACGGAGATTTCCAGCCTCTCCTGCTGGCGGCGGGCTTCTATCATAACGCTTCCTTTTCCGCTTTTTGGTTTGATCCCGTGCACATAGGCATTTTCCACAATGGGCTGCAGAATCAGCTTGGGTACCAGAATGCGGCTGCTTTTGGGCGCATCCACGTTTAAAAGCACTTTCCCTTCGATCCGGCAGTTTAAAAGATAGACATACTTCCGCACGATATCCGCTTCTTTTTCCAAAGGGACCATGTCCTGCATGGGGCCGATCAGGTAGTGGATCTGTTCGGAAAGCGCTTCTATCATTTTTGAAACTCTGATGTCATCATTCTCCAGCGCCGTCATGCGGATGATTTCCAGGGTATTGTATAAAAAGTGAGGGTAGATCTGGGACTTTAACGCCGTCAGTTCCGCTTCATTCTGTTTGATCTGGGCCACATAGGACTGATTGATATAATTTTTCAGTTCCCGTGACATGCGGTTAAACCGGTCGGATAGGATGCCGATTTCGTCCTGGCTTTCCACCGGCAGTTCCATATCAAAGTTTCCGCTCTCCACCTGCCTCATCTGTTCCATCATGTTGTGGATGGGGCGGGTCAGCCTTCTTGAAAAATAGATGGAGGCGAGCAAAAGCGCAAGGCCGGATGCCGCCAGAATCACATACATGGTGACCTGCATGGAATTGATTTTGCCATATGCGTTTCCGGTATCGATGGCTACTATCACTTTCAGACCATAGGAATTTTCATCTGTTGTGAGGATCAGCTTCTTTCCGGCCTCTTGCGCCAATCCGCCTTCCTCCTCCAGATTCCTGCCGATAAATTCTTCCCGGGTGGAGAAGAAACAGTCTCCGGCACTGTTTATGAGATAAAATTCCTCTGAACCTTCCAGATGCATTTTTTTGAATATGAGCTTCAGCTTCTCCAGATCCACATCCAGAAACAGGGTGCCCACATAACTTTCCTTTCCCACCGCGCCCCTGAGATCATAGTAATTTCTGGCCGCTGTGAATACGGTCTTATAAAAACCGTTATAATAGGTCGTTTCATGGGGCGCTGTCAGCTGCAGCTTCTTGGAAGTCCGGTCCCAGTCCTTATAGTTCACACTGTCATAAAAGGCCTGTTCGTCCTTAAAAAAAGTATTTCTCAGGCTGAAATGAAAAGAAAGCGGGCCGGTATCTTTTCCGTCCGCCAGAAAATGAGCGGCATAAATGTAACCGTCCGTATTTTCCACATTTTTTAAAAACTGCTGCATCTCTTTTTCCCGCTGCTTTTTCCTCTCCTGTATCCCATAGATTTCTCCTGTCAAAACTTTTCTCAGATTATCATAATTGCTGTAATCCTCATAAAGGGCTTCGGCCCCGAAATTGTACTGGTAAGCCATTTTCAGGGCGTTATCATAGACGGACAGCATGTTTTCCACGCTGGAAGAAACGTGGATCGCCGCCTGCTCATAATTGGCCTGCAGAGACTGACGGTAGCTTTCCAGCATCGTATTGATCAAAAATGTGGATAAAATCAACATCGGAAAAAGCCCCAGCGCAATCATCGCAAGGGCAAATTTCTGATACAGGTTCAGTTTTCTATTATTCTTCTTTTTCATGATAACCTCAGACCGCTCATTTCCCTTCGGGACATTTCTGAGCGCCAAATCAATGATACATGCCACACTCCCGATTTTAAACTTACCGTATCTTCCTGTCAAACCGTTATCGTAACTGTGCCGGACGTTCCCTCCGGCTCTTCCGTCTGTCCTCGTCAGAACCGTCCCGCCCCCTCCCGGCAGCCATCCGTCTCTGGGCAGGCCGGCAATCCCTGTAAGGGCCGTTATAAACGCGCCGGCATTTGGGCTGTGTCCTGTGCCGCCTTATGTGTCCGCTGCGCGTTTATTCGAGCGCAAGCGTGCCCTCTAAGGGACCGGCAGCAGTGCCTGTGCCGTCCGGCTGGCGGCGGTTTTTTCTGAGGGCGGACGACGGTCACTGCCTTTACCCTTTGGCGGCGCCGGCTGTGATGCCTTTCACGAAGTACTTCTGGAACATACAGAAGATGACCATGGCCGGAATGATGGAAATGACGGTGCCCGCGAACACGATATCCCACCGGGCCGTATACTGTCCCACAAAAGAGGCGATCTCAACGGTGATGGTTTTCGCCTTTCCGCTGGGCAGCACCAGGTAAGGCATCAGGTAGTCGTTCCAGATCCCCAGCCCGTTTAAAATCACCATGGAACCGGTGCAGGGTCCCAAAAGCGGGAAAGTCACCTTCCAGAAGGTCTGAAACGGTGTGCAGCCGTCGATCTGGGCCGCTTCTTCGATTTCCAGCGGCACTCCTTTTAAAAAGCTGGAATACAGGAGGGTGCCGAAAGCAATGGAGCCTGCAATATAGCAGACGATGGGCCCCGCCATGGTTCCGAAAATATGAAATACCTTCATCTGTTTGAACAGAGGAAACATATACAAATGGAAGGGAATCATCATTCCGGCCAGGAAGAAGGAATAAATGAAGCCCGTCATTTTACTCTGCCGCCGCTCAATGCCATAGGCCGCCATGGGCACAATGCAGACGATCAAAAGTTCCGAAACCACAGTGAGGAATACACTGTGAAGGATCGCCGTTGCGAAATCGGACTGGGCGAACAGATCTTTAAAGTTCTGCACATAGAGGGATGTCGGCGGTGCAATCGGACTTTTTAAAATATCGCCATTGCTTTTAAAAGCGGACATCAGCGCAAACAGCACCGGATAAATGAACAGAATTGCCAGCGCTATGGTGACGATCAGCAGGACGATATCAGAGGGTTTTAATTTCTTTTTCGCTTTTTCCATCACAGCTGTACCTCCCTGCTTCTTAAAAATTTCTGCTGGATTGTATTTAAAATGATGATGATGAACAAAAGGACAATGCCCACCGCGGTTCCAAAGCCCTGACGCCCTTCGTTAAATCCCACCTTGTAGAGCAGATAAACCAACGTTTCCGTGGTAAATCCCGGTCCCCCGTCCGTCATGACGGAGATCTGGTCGAAAACCTTCAGGCCGTTTATGAGAGACAGCGTGAAGTTAATGGTAAATGCGCCGGAAATCAGGGGCAGCGTGATATTTTTAAATTTCTGCAAAGGACCCGCTCCGTCGATTTCGGCCGCTTCGATGATGTCCGTGGAAACGCTCTGCAGAGAAGCCAGATAGATGATCATGTAATAGCCCGCGCCCTTCCAGACCAGCACAACGCCGACCATGAGCAGCGCCAGGTGGGTATTGCCCAGCCAGTCCTGTTTGAATTTTTCAAGGCCCATGGAGGACAAAAGGGAATTGATCGCGCCGAAATTGTAGTTATACATGATTTTCCAGATAAAGCCGGAAACGATGCCGGAAATCAGTACCGGAATATAAAACGCGCTCCGGAACAGATTTTTCAACCATCTCACGTTGTCCACAATCAGAGCCAGCCCCAGCGCAAAGGCGTTTTCCAGTATGGAGATGAAGAGAGTTAGGATCACTGTATTTTTTAATGCATTCCCAAACCGGGCGCTGGTGAAAATCTCCCTGTAATTTGCCAGCCCTATGAACCGCACTCTGGGACTGATACCGTCCCAGGAGGTGAAGCTGTAGTAGACGCTGCTGACCGTCGGGACAATGATGAACAGGGTGTAGAAAAGAAAGGCGGGGGCGATAAAAGCAAACGCCACTTTATCAATCCTTATTTTTTTTCCGTTTTTCATGATGAGGTCTCCTTCTTTGAAAAACTCCCCCTCCCATCTTTCGGGAGAGAGAGTTTTCCTGCCGGGCGCTTTTCGCCCGTTCAACCGTCTTATTCGATACCGGCCCCGGTGATGGGGTTAAAACCTTCCATTGCAGTCTTCCAGGTCTTGTTCATCTCTTCGCATGCGGAATCGATATCCCGGGTACCCTGGAGCACTTCCACCAGTGTTTTATAAGTGAAGTTTCTGAAGTCGGGAGGAAGCTCATTGTCACCCACTCGGCCGTTCCACATGGGAGCCAGATCATCCGCAGTTACGGTAGCGTCGATCACTTCCTGGAACACGGGCAGCACATCCAGCTCGGGCTTATTAACTGTGGTGGGAATCGCGCTCAGCTTTTCACAATAGAGCTTGTAATTTTCAGGCAGGAAGAAAAATTTGATAAATGCTTCTCCCGCCGCCTTTTTATTGGGATCTTTTGCCGATTCTGCAGAAATCGCCAGCCCGCCGATCCCTGCGCCGCCGACCAGTCTTGTCTTACCGTCCGGGCTGGGAACCGGGAACCATCCCATTTCAAAGCCGGGATCCGCCTGGGAAATCTGGGAGAACATATGGGTGCCGGAATACATCATGGCCGCCATATCACTCACCAGGAAGGTGGTGATCTGTGCGTCAGGGGTGGAGGTCCAGCCGTCCTGCGCGTACTGCATGATTTCTTTGAGTTCCTCAAAGGCAGCTTTTACGGAAGCATCGGTGAAATCTTTTGTCCCTTCGTAACAGTGTTTGATGAAATCACTGTCCTGGCTCAGCACCTGATCGTTATAAGCTTTATGGAACCAGAAGCCCATGTGCCAGATATCCTGTCCGCCCACGACCAGAGGCGCCATATCGCCTTTGTCTTTGATCTGCTGACACAGCGCAATGAATTCCTCATAGGTTGCCGGCTCTTTTAATCCGTTTTCGTCAAAATATTTTTTGTTATAAATAATACCGTTGGTATTCTCGCCGCCCAACGGAGCCGTATAAACCTTTCCGTCAAACTCCATGGTGGTCTGGAACAGAGAGGTCACTTCTTCTGAAAGGGGCTCCAGCTTTTCAGCGCGCACATACATTGCCGTGTCCCGCATTTCCATAACGTCCGGGAATTCCCCGACACTGTCTTTTGTCTTTAAAAATTCACTGTAAGCGCCGCCGTTTCCGGGCTCAATCGTCACGGTGATATCCGGATAGGTTTCGTTAAAACGGTTCACGATCTCGTTCATCGCCGCCTTCATGCCTTCGTCACCGTCCGCAAAAATAAAGGTCAGATCGGTGGGAGCCGTGACGATTGCATCCTGGGATACTTCTTCGGAAGCTGCAGGCGCTGCCGGTTCCTCTTTCTCCTCTGCCTTGCTTTCCGCTGCCGGAGCCTCTGCCGGGGCTTCTGCCGCAGTATTCCCACAGCCTGTCAGCATTGTCAGAGCCATCGCCGTGCTCAAAAGGGATGCCAATACTTTCTTTTTCATCGTAAATCCTCCTCTTTCCTGTTGCTGTTTTCGTTTCAGCTTGTAATTGTAATATACCAGTACAGACCGGATAAAAAAATCAGGTTTTTTAAGAGGATTGTGCATATTTTTAATAACCGTCCTCCGAAATGTCTTTCTTCTCAAACCAGTCAAAATCCGCATATTTTGAAAAACCGGTCAGATCCTGACAGCAGATTCCCACCATGGCCCCGGTAAACCAGCCTTCCGCACAGGCTTCATCGGACAAAAAATCCACATCAAAAAGCGCGCCCACCGGCTGCAGCGCATCTTCCTCATAACCATAGTAAAACTGCAGTCTTTCCTGTCTGACTTCCCCCTTCAAGATGACCGGGCAGCCCTCTTTTACGGGGATCCATCCTGCCGGATAGGAATAGGTTTTATTTTCTGCCCGGAGAATACTGATACATTTTCCCAGCTCCTCATCATGTGTGAGATGCAGATACAAATAGTTATCCGTGTCATAAAGGAAAATCAAACCGGCCATCTGTTTGAACACCTCCGGTTCAAATTCCACCGCCGCAGACGCATCAAAAGAAAAGGAAGTCCATCTTTTCGCGATCAGGCTCTGGGAAAACCTGCTGGACAAACCGCTTCGGCCATACATCCGCAAATAGCCCGGTCTGGCCCTCAGGGAAAGATAGCGTTCTCCCATGGGAATCCGCAGGGACTGATAATCCAAGTCCAGTGTTTTTGTATCAAAATCATCTCTCTCCGGCTTTTTTATAAAAGGACAGGGCGCGCAGTCCGGCCCCTCTACCTCTGTAAACGGGGTATTCCCCTGGGGCTGTTGTCCATAGTCCATCACCAGCCAGTCATCCTGGGTCCATTTCATTTTCTGGACGGCAGTCTCCCTGCCTAAAGGATAGCGCCTCTCTCCCGCAAACCTGGGCGCGTCCGCCCCGTTCTTTCCTCGGCCCGCCCTTCCGCACAGGTGCACGATGTACCATTCCCCGGCAGGAGTGTCCACCAGATCACAGTGGCCGCTCTTTTGCAAAAGGAGTTCCGGATGATGTCGGCTGGTCAGAATGGACCATGCTTCCCCTTCCGATTTCCGCTCCATAAAATCTGCCCGGAACATCTCATAGGGGCCCCAGATGCTTTTCGCCCGCTGTATGGTCTGCCCATGGCCTTCCCCGGTTCCGGTATCCGCCGAAAACAGATAGTACCAGCCGTTTCTTTTCAAAATGTGAGGACCTTCCAGAAAAATTTTGTCCGCCCTGTAAATATCCCGCACCGGCCCTGTCATTTCTTTTTTCACCGGATCAAATTCCTGCAGCACAAGCCGCCCCGCATATTTTTTCGGAATGCGGTGATCGGTTACCATGCTCACCATATACTTTCTTCCGTCGTCGTCATGAAACAGCGACGGATCAAAGCCAAAATTGTTGAGGGGAACCGGTTCCGACCAGGGACCGTGGATATTTTCCGTAGTCACCAGATAGTTTTCCGTATCATACATATTGCAGTAAAAGGATTTTACCACCGTATAAACCAGATAAAAAATGCCCTTATCATAGGTCAGGCAGGGCGCCCAGATCCCCTGGCTGGCCCCCACGCCCCGCAGATCCAGCTGGGACATTCGGTTTAAAGGGTATTCGATCAGTTCCCAGTTTTTCAAATCCCTGGAATGATGCAGCCGCACGCCGGGCCACCATTCAAAGGTGGATGTGGCCAGATAATAGTCCTCTCCCACACGAATGATGGAGGGATCCGGATGAAATCCTTTTAAAATGGGATTTTGTATTTTCATGTTTCAAACCTCCTTTCCCCCGTTTACACCGAGGGTAACGTTATCATACCAGAAAAGGGCAGAAAAAAAAGGTACATTTTTTAGAGAAAACATGAAAAATTCTTTAAATCTGGATGTTTATACCATGGGCATGGCCTGTAAAATCAGGAATGCTTCCGGGCGCATATTTTATTAAAAACAGCAGGGCAATCTCTTCAAACGAGATTATAAAAATACGCTGAGAACTGCTTTAGCAGGCATGACTGTTGTTGCCGCTGCTTTCCTTTTATTTTTAGTTTTCGGAATTCATTGGTTTCGCAAGTGGGAAAACATAAAAGGAATTGAGTAAAAGGGTCATTTTAAGTTGGGATTAAAGGAGCGGGAACATTGAGTAAAATCTTAATACCGGCATTGTCTTATCAAGGAAGCAGCCGGATCTTATCATTTTGGATATTATGATGCCGGGAATAGACGGCTATGAAGTATGCAGAGCCATTCGTTCTGATGTCCTTTGTCCTATACTCTTTTTAAGTGCCAGACAATCAGAAACCGAAAAGGTATGGGGATATGACGCGGAAGGTGATTCCTCCACCGTGGTAGAACGCATTAAAATAATTCGTTCTAAATTTGCAGCAATTGCGCCGGAGAAAAATATACGCCCGATTTTTATGAAAAACAGATTCCTTATGTTGAAGCTTATATTCGTTCTGAAAATGCAAATATGCTGTTACAATCCGGTAAATCCGGAATAAAAGATATCATTCAGGGTGAAGGGCTATTTTATCAAGTGGTGGATCATAACGGTAATATTCTGTATGGTACATTTCCTGTAAAACCATTTTCTTGTGCGTCAAATGCAATATATCTCTGATTTAGAAATACAAAGTCCGGCGTTATGCCTCACTCCTGTAAACTTAGAAGATTTCCTGCAAAAAAAGTCAATGCGTATACACTTCAGGCTATCAGAAAAGAAATCCATTTAACTTTCACGCCTCCCCTTCATTCGCTTCCTCTATAATCAGCTCCTGTCCGGGCAGGCAGTCCAAAAACCGGACGGAAAATACGGCCTGGGGCCGGTTTAAGCTGATCTGTACATGAAGGCCCTTTCCCTGCGCCGCCTCTTCCAGGCAGCGGATGATTTCCGAAAGCTTTTCCCGGTTCAGCGCGCCGCCCCGCCAGTGGAAAGTCAGACATTTCTTTTTCCGGATCGCCTGCTGCGCCCGTTTTCCCACATCCTCCGGTTTGGTAAAGGAAAGCTTTTTGGCAATATAATAAGCCTGTCCGGCATCTTCACAGGCGGGAACCGGGTACAGGGCAGGCTCGTGATCCCGGAACAGCCGCTTATCATCCAGATTAAAATAATCATACCGGATTCCGGCCGCTGTCCTGCTCAAACTATTATCAAAGGTGGCATCCAGATGGTAATAGCTGCCGCCCAGACGGAGAATATTCCAGGCGTGCCGGTATTTGATCTTCTTTTCCGGATTTGCTTCAGAGATGGCAATGATACACCAGATTCCCAGCGCGTCACATAAAATTTTCACAGATTTTGCGATCCCTTCACAGACCCCCACTCCCTGTCCCAAAGGTCCGATGATTTCGTGGGAATAAGCTTTTTTCAATTTATCGTAGGTGACATTCTCACAGATAAAATCATGGATATACCGTTCTTTTTCCCAGTCGTCCAGATCCCGCGCCGGGCGCGTAAGCTTCGTAATACGAGCACTCATGGCCTGCTGCTGGACTTTTATTTTATTTTTTTCAAACAGGTATTCCGGTATCATTTCCACATTCGTCGAGTCCTGATAATAACGATACCCAAAACCGGCCGCATAAAAAATATCGGGGCAGTCCAGCCGAAGCTTGAAAAACAAATCCGTCAGCTGCTTTTGGGGAAGTCTGGGAACCGGAAAGGAAACCGCCATCGCTGTCAGTCCTTCCTTCATGGCACGGTACGCGATTTGTTCCTCCCGGCTCATCCGATGATAATAATAAGCTTCCGTCATATCGTTTCTTTTCTCCTGCTTTCAAAATAGGCAAAGCTTTCCACCGCGTCCAGAATGTCCGAAAAATCCTCTCTCGGCGCGATCTCCACATAGCGCTTCAAAAGCGCGGTCTCCTGTTCCTTATAGCGCCCGTAAAAAATATCAAAAAGGTTATGTCCCCGCACATAAATTTTGATTTCTTCCAAATGGTCCCGGACATCCTCTGCCGTTTCCAGATCCCTGCCCAAAATCTCTCTCAAATGTCTGCCGCTGACGATCCGGTATAAGTATTCCTTCCATTTTGCCAGCAGAATCTCATAAAATTCCTCTTCCGATGTCACCACGCCCAAAGCGGTCATGACCGCCGGATTCAAAAAATAATTTTCAAAAGAATAGTACTTTAAAATCAGCACATTTTCCGGGCGCACCCGGGGCAGCTTATCCAGTTCCTCCAGGTTTCGGTCCGCATAATATTTACAGAGCTGCCGTCCCAGCACATCCCGGTCCTGTCCGTCGGAATCCCGGATCATGAGAAACTGATCCCGGATATAAATCTGATTCATATATTTTAAATTGGCATAGGTTTTGATATTGGTACAGCTGTTTGTGGTGATGACCGCAATCCGGGAAAGCCTGCCCTCCTGATCGTATACTTCGGAATAATATTTTTCCAGCAAAAGAGGCAGGCGGCTTTTGTCCTGTTTTCCCTCCACGATAAACACGAAATTCACATTCATCAGATCATTGGCCGTATAGCCCAGATCATCCAGGATGGCGCTGATGTCCGTCTTTTCCCGCACCTGGGAATACCCTTCCTCATCCAGCACGATCTGCCGGATCTGCCTGCTGTTAAAATTGGGCAGCAGGTTGGGAGAATGGGTGGTGAAAATCACCTGATTTTTCCGGGAAAGGCGGTACAGAATTTCCCCTGCAGTCTTCTGCAGCCTGGGATGCAGGAAAATCTCCGGGTCCCCGATCATAATGATGCTGGACAAATTTTCCTCGCTGTCCGCATAAGCTTCCAGCAGGGAAAACAGGTACATACACCGCATTCCTTTCCCCATGCGCTCGATGGGGCGGATCCACTTCTGGACCGGGTGGGAAATCTGGGTGGTGACGTGCAAAAGCTGTTCCACATTTTGATTCATGGAATAGAGAATTTCCTCTTTTCCGCCGTTTTTACGGAAATTATCATTGACTTTTCTGGCGAAGGCATCCAGGTTCAACTGATACAGCTTATATTCTAAAAGCTTCATAGTTTCAAAAGCGTCCAGCTGTTCTAGAGTCTTCTGCCCGATCAGGCCGATGCAGGAAAAGCAGTGGTTGCAGGGTTTTCCCCGGTCAAACATACAGCTGCCCAGACGCATCCTGCCCAGCATTTCATCTTCCTGCAGCAACAGCAGGTCTTTTTGCAGCTGCTCCAGCTTACGCTCCGTATCCACATAATATATTTTCGGAAAAACCTGGGCCAGATAATGATTGTCTTTTTTGACCCCGTCCTCATAACGGATGCGCCCGTCCCGGTTGGCCACCATGGTGAAGGAAAGCTGTCCGTTTTGGTAAGAAGGCAGTTTTTTGCAGAAGTCCTGCCGCCAGGCATTTTCCCGGCGATACCGGCTCACCAGTCCACGGCGGTGCAGCTGTAAAAGATCCGCCTCCTCCAGAAAAAGGGTGACGCCGATTTCAATATTGGACCCCGCTTCCCCGAAATCCTCCGGTCCGATCCGGTAATCTCCTCCCACCGCCCGGATGGCGTCCAGTACCGTGGTTTTGCCCACACTGTTTTGTCCCACCAGAATAAGCGCATTTTCCACATCAGAAATGCGCATATCCCGGATGGCTTTGAAATTCTTAATGTGAAGCTCTGTCAGTTGCATGATTCCCGCTTTCCTTCCTATTCCATTCTGCTCATGAGAGCAAACATGTCAAATCCACGCCTTCCAGCTCCAGGAGTTTTCTCTTTTTTGAAAGTCCTCCCGCATATCCTGTCAGGCTGCCGTTTGCCCCCACCACCCTGTGGCAGGGGATGATGATGGAAATGGGATTATGTCCCACCGCTCCGCCCACCGCCTGACCGGACATGGAGCTTCTTCCCATTTTCCGGGCTATTTTTTTTGCGATATCCCCATAAGTAGTCACCTGCCCATAGGGGATTTGGCACAGGATTTTCCATACCTCCTGCCGGAATTCACTTCCCTGAGGGGCTAAGGGCAATTCGGAGATCAACGGTCTTTTTCCGGCAAAATACCGGTCCAGCCAGTCTTTTGTATCCCGAAAAATTAGAAGGCTGTTATCTTCTGCGGTTTCTTTCAGCCCTGCTCCGAAATATTTCTGCCCTTCTATCCACACTCCCGTCAGAGCTGTCCCGTCAGAGGCGAGTTTTAACGCGCCGACCGGAGACAAATATTCTGTTATATAATACATATGCAGATTCCTCCCGAGAACTTTTGTTCTCCTTTGTTCCAGTATACCGTTCTTTCCGCTCTCCGGTCAATCTGTATTCCAGGGAAAGTTCAGGTTTTTTGGTTTCATTTGACAGTGCGAATAAGGAAGTCTATAATTTACTTCAACCGATGAATGCTTTTTTAAGAAAGGACAAAAAAGATATGAAAACAGCAGTGGTTTATTATTCCTATACCGGAAATACAAGAGAGCTGGCATCCCAAAAGGCGGAAGAAGAAAAAGCCGATCTTTTTGAAGTAAAAGAAGCGAAACAAAGATCCGTTTTTTCCGCCTATGTTTTTGGTTCTTTCAGCGCCATGCGGCAAAAAAAGGCCGCTGTTTTGCCAGTGACCTTTTCTCTGTCCGATTATGATAAAATTATTGTTGCGGTTCCCATTTGGGCCGGATCCCCCGCTCCTGCTTTCCACAACATACTGGAACTCATTCCCGCCGGAAAGAAGGTGGAACTGATCTTCACCTCCGGCAGCGGGGATTCCGGCAGAAGCAAATCCAAGACGCTGGCGCTTGCAGCGCAAAAGGGTCTTACTGTCACCGGATATCAGGATGTAAAAACGGCGAAATAAAAATTCGGCTCCTATCTTAACAACGGAAGATTTCCGGTTAATTTGTTGACCAGTTTTTTATCGCCGCAAATACCCACTCCGAAGTAAACATGTTCCTTTTCTTCCGTATCCGCCGCTTTTTTTATATAGTCTTCATATATGTTGCAGCTCTGAGCCACATCTGAAAAATCTACGGCGATCAGCTCCGAAAACCGGGGCTCGTAAAGCTGTTCCCGGATCTGCCGGATCCTCTCTTTCGACGCTTTCAGGACCGGCACCGGAGTTGCGATGATCCCCCGGTGCATCATGCCGCTTTTATCGCATACGTCAGGCCCAATGGTCTCCGGAATATGTTTTCCGAGGGTAATTCCCATAATTCCGGCTGTATTTGCAAGCATTCCCAAAGGCAGCTCTTCATCCAATACCATCACACATTTTGTATTCTGCAAGTCCATGTATCTTACACTCCTTCTTCGTTTTCCCATAATCTTAACACCGAAAACCGAAGAGTTCTTGTAAGATCTGACACTGCAAACCCCCTTCCGTTTTTATTCCGCCGCTTTATTGATGCAGCTTTCAAAAACTGCCACATTCGTCCCATGCCGAAAAGTCAGCCATCGCCTCAGAAATTTTAATCTGCTGAGGGCATACGGCCTCGCAGCTTCTGCACCCTATACAGGCACTCGGCTTCTTTTCTTCCGGCATTGCGCCAAGAGCCATGGGCGCGATAAATCCGCCGCCCGTAAAGCTGTGCTCGTTATACAGGGCAAGCAGTCCGGGGATATCCAGTCCCCGGGGGCAATGACTGGTACAGTAATGACACCCCGTGCAGGGAAGCGCGGTTTTTTGAATCATGTTCTTTGCGACATCAAAAAGTGCCTCCCTCTCTTCCTGTTTCAGCACTCTTCTTTCCTCAAAGGTGCGGATATTGTCCTGAAGCTGTCCGAAGTCCGACATTCCCGAAAGCACCACTTTTACTTCCGGCAGGGACTGCAGAAAGCGGAATGCCCATGCGGGCGCTGTTTCTTCCGGACAGAGTGCCCGTAGTTTTTTCGCTTCTTCCTCCGGGAGCGCCGCCAGACGGCCGCCCCGCAGCGGCTCCATCACCCAGACCGGAATCCGATATTCTTTTAACAGCGCCATTTTGGACTTCGCATCCTGAAACTCCCAGTCAAGATAATTGATCTGAAGCTGGCAGAACTCCATGTACTCCCCATAGGCCTCCAGAAAATGTTTGATAACCTCATAGCTTCCATGAGCGGAAAACCCAAGATGCCGGATTCTTCCGTTATTTTTCTGGCTCAACAGATCATCAAACACGCCGTTTTCTCTGTCCAGATAGGCATCAATATTCATTTCACAGACATTGTGAAACAGATAAAAATCAAAGTAATCCACCCGACATTTTTCCAGCTGCTTCTCAAAAATTTCTTTTGCCTTTCCCATATTGGAAAGATCATAACCGGGGAATTTTGAAGCGAGGTAATAACTTTCCCGGGGATATCTGCTGAGGGCCTTTCCCGTTACCAGCTCTGAATTTCCGTCATGATAGCCCCATGCCGTATCAAAATAATTGATGCCCTGTTCCAGTGCGTAAGCGAACATTTCTTCTGCTGCCGCTTCGTCAATCCTGGCATCGTCCCCCGCAATCACGGGAAGGCGCATGGTGCCCATGCCCAGCGCCGATAGTTTTAATTCTTGAAAATCATTGTAATACATACGTTCCTCCTCCATTTTGAATCAAGATTTCTCCCTTTGCATTTTCATCATCCATGATGATTTCATTCACGGAAGGAACATGAATATGTCCGGACAACGGATTCTTAATGCTGACAACGGGAGTTGTAATGATCGCTTCCACCTCCGACTTTTCAAAGCTTAAATCTGTGTCTATCATCTCACAGTTTTTGAGTTTTAAGCCCTTGCAGTAACACAACGGCTGGGCGCCGATGATTCTGCAGTTCTCAAAGGTGACATTTTCACAGTACCACGCCAGATATTCCCCTTTTACCGTGCTGTTTTTGACGATCACATTTCTGGCATGCCAGAAAGCGTCCTTTGTGTCAAAATCACAGTTTTCAAATACAGAGTCTTCAATATACTGAAAGGAATATTTCCCTTTTAGCGCCACATTGGTAAAATGCAGATGATCGGAACGCATCATAAAATATTCGCTCTGTGCGGTACAGTTTTTCATGGTAAGCCCTCTGACAGACCAGCCAAATTCCGGGGAAATAATATCGCAGTCTCTCATGGAAACGCTGCTGCACTCCCGAAGTGCTTTGATGCCATACAGTTTCGTGCCGGAAATTTCTACCCTGTGGGAATACCAGAGCGCTGCCCGGCATTTTTCCGTCATCTCGGAATTTGCAATCTTCAGAGCGGTATCATGCCAGAACGGATAGCGCAGATTGAAAAAACAGCCCTCCACACTGATATCCCAGCCCTCCTTGAAGGAACTCTCACCGTCGGCGGGGCCGTCAAACCTGCAATTTTTCACTTCGATTTCCCTTGCGCCATAGAGGGCGCGTTCCCTGTCAAATGTTTCGTTTGTAATTGTTTTCATCTCAGTTCTTTCCTCTTCCCTTCGCCTTTTTCCTGTCCATCTTTCCTGTCCCGATAAATCAGATAGTCCAGACAGTCAATTTCTTTCTGGCATTGATGAAGATCTTCCAGAAGGGATTCCCTGTGTTTTGCCAGAAGCTTTTTTTTCTTTCTACTTTCTCCCAGGCTGTGGCATTCCAGATAGCGGAGGATGGTTTCTTCACCGCATCCGGCATCCCTCAGATTTTGAATGATTTCTTCCTCACTTCGTTCTTTCATTCCGCGCACCTCCTGTTCTTTGCTCCTATTGTAATTGTGTTTCTATTGCATAGCAAATACTTATATCAAATATCTGCTTATGCTTGACAGGCATAATGTCGTCATGCTATGTTTTGATCAAACAGATGTAAAAGGAGGGATTATCCATGGAATTGAGAGTGTTGCAATACTTTCTTGCGGTCGCAAGGGAACAGAGTATTTTAGGCGCGGCAGAGTTTCTTCATCTGTCCCAGCCCACACTTTCCAGACAGTTGAAGGATCTGGAGGAAGAACTTGGAAAACAGCTTTTTATAAGGGGAAACCGAAGAATTACTTTGACGGAAGAAGGAATGATTCTCAGGAAACGGGCGGAAGAAATTGTACAGCTGGTCCGGAAAACGGAGGATGAAATTTCTCTGTCTGACGCAGTGATCGCAGGAGATATCTATATCGGCGCCGGAGAGACGGACGCGGTCCGGTTCCTGGTCAGAGCAGAACAGGCGATTCAAAGGGAGTATCCCCTTGTTCACTTTCATATCCAGAGCGGCGACAGGATTACCATAACAGAAGGGCTTGATAAAGGACTGATCGATTTCGGACTGATTTTCGGAGTGGTGGATTCGTCCCGATATGAATCCATTCGTGTTCCGTTTACGGACACCTGGGGTGTACTGATGCGGCGGGATTCCCCTTTGGCCGCCAAGAGGGAAATCCTGCCGGAAGATCTGTCAGGCCTGCCGCTGATTCTTTCCCGGCAGAAGTCTTCGGAGGATCCCCTCCTGTCCTGGTTTTGCTGTGCGAAGGAACGGCTGAACATAATCGGCACTTACAGCCTTTTATTCAATGCCTCGCTCATGGTGGAAGAAGGCATGGGATATGCCCTCTGCCTTGACAGGATCATCAATGTTTCCGGTGACAGTAAACTGTGCTTTCGCCCTCTCTCCCCCAGACTTGAGGTACCGATGAGCATTATCTGGAAAAAATATCAGGTGTTTTCCAGGCCTTCCGAAAAATTCCTGGAAAAACTGCGGGAAACATTTTCTGATATATGAGATCGTATTTCAGGATCGTACCTTCTGTTTATCCCAAATCGATTTCATCCGAATATTTCATGACCAGCTTCCCGTTTTCCAGTGCCAGTTCATAAACCACGTAGCCGGATTCAAAATATTTGTCACCGTCTCCGCCCCACCTGTCTCCAAAATACAGCACTCTGCCATCCTTGTGCAGAATAAAAGCGGGCTGGCTGAGATATGTGGTTTCGTCCCCGATCCCGGTCAAAGAACTCCATCTGCCCTCCATGGATTCGGCGGAGGCATATTTCCCCTGATTGGGCGCCCAGCCGGTGCAGAAGGAAGTGAGCATGTAGTAAGTCCCGTCAATTTTTGTCACCGCCGGGGCTTCCCGGTACTCTCCCTGCCACAGCTTATGAACCAGACAGTCCACATTTTTATAATCCTCCGTCAGCCGGTATACATGCATGTCCGCGTTGTCCCGGGCCGCTGAAATAAAATATGCGGTTCCGTCATCGTCTTGAAACAGCGTGCAGTCCCGTGACATATAGCCATAAGGATTAAAATGCCCATGGTAGACAAATTCTCCGTCCGGCTTATCACAGGTGGCGATTCCCACCGCCGCGTCATGATAGTCCGTACCGTTTTCAAAATGGACCCACAGCACAAATTCCTTCGTCTTTTCATTATAAAGAACTTTGGGACGTTCCAGATTTACCTTGCCCCCATTCTCACCGGTCAGCTGCAGTTTTGTCCGCACCCGGTATCCCTCCATGGGGGAATCCGTTGTCAGAATATGTCTTCTGAATTCCCAGTCGGAAAGATTTTGGGACCGGTAACAGCTGACATAGTAATTTTCCCGTCTGTCCTCCCCATACCAGTAGTAATAACCTTCATAAAAAATAATGTAACCGCCGTGGGCATGGATCGGCGCGCCTTTTATGTCTGTCCATACGGTTCCGTTTTTCTTAATTCCCATTCTGATACCTCCCGCTTTTTTACAATATTAACATTCTTCCAATTCAATTGCCAGACAATTGGTATAGGGTGTGGGAAGCTGTTCCGGAAGTTTCACGGTCAACACGCCGAAGTTCTGGGCGTATGGAACCTCTCCGGTTCCCAGCAGCCTGACAGACTTCACCTTTTCCCGCTGTGTCAGAGATTTGATCACCGCTGCCCGGTTATCCGGGACTTTCATCACAAAAGCATAGAGCACCTTTCCTTTTTTCGTAAACCGGAAATCCGACGAATTCCACTCTGTCCTTTCTTCTTTGAAGCCGTCAATCGTCACCCGGGTATCCCCTTCTCCGAAAACACGCCAGGACCTTGTGCCGTAAACCGCTTCGCTGCAGACGGAAAACCAGCCTGCCAGTTCCTCCAGAATAAACCGCGCTTCCCGGTCAATGGAACCGTCGGGACGCTGCAGTACATTCAAAAGCATGGTGCCGTTTTTCGAAATGATATCCACCAGCATTTCTATGATCTGTTCCGGTTTTTTATAAACCTGTTTTGCATCATAAAACCAGTTGCCGATACAAGTATCCGTCTGCCAGGGGTAGGGCTGGATGCCGGGAAGCTGGCTCTTTTCGATGTCCAAAACGCCCGTTCTGTAAATTTCATCCGATCGGTTCTTCTGGGTGTAAACCTCCCTGTTTTCCCCGTTTCTTGCGATGGAATCGTTATACAGGCAGGCCACCGCCTCAAGGCCGGGCTGATAGCCTTCTTCCTCAAAGGGCAGACCGCTGTCCGAATAAAGCAGATCCGGGTGGAATGTCTCCACCAGTTCCTTCATGGTGTCCAGCCAGTATTGATGAAACTTTTTATTTCCGGTGAGCCACTGAGCCATTTTCCCTGTGGTGTCTCCCGGAATGATATGTTCCTGATTCTCATGGTAAAAGGAGGCCCAGTCCGGATCATTGCCGTCATAGGGGACTCCTTTATAGGGCCCATAGCTGTCGGCTCCTTTATTGGTGATCCACCAGGAAAAAGAAGCGCCCAGATGCTCCGTCAGTCCAAAGGGCATATGGTATGCATCCGCCGCCGCTTTCCACAGGGCGCAGATATCCTTGCCGGGCCCCATATTGACGGAATTAAACCGGTTCACCTTTGACCCGTAATTGAAAAAATTGTCATGATGCATGGCCTGTGCCACAAAATACCTGGCTCCCGCCCGATAATATAAGTCCATCAGCTCTTCCGGATTAAATTTTTCGGCTTTCCACAGCGCACAGATATCTTTATAACCAAACTCGGAAGGATGTCCGTAGTGTCTCACATGGTAGTTATACTGGGGGCTTCCCTGTACGTACATGTTCCGGGCATACCAGTCCCCGCACATGGGAACACTCTGCGGCCCCCAGTGGCTCCAGATCCCGAATTTTACATCCCGAAACCATTCCGGACATTCATACGTCCGCAGCGATTCAAAGGTTGCTTCAAATTCCTTTTTCACTCCGTCACCACCCCTTTCTGCAGCATTACATTTGCATATAAAGCGGTCTCCCCGGTTGCGATCACGGCATAAGCGCTGCGCGCTTCTTCATAGAACCGAAACCGTTCTATCTGCCCGATGGCGGCTGCGCCCCGTTCATCCGCCCTGCCCACGATTTTCTCATACTGCTCCCAGATGGGGGTTTCCACCGGATCTCCTGCCATGACTTCCATGAGCGAAACGGGATGTTCCACATAGGTATCCAACGGAAATAATTGTAAAATTGCCTCCAGAATCTCACACACGCCATGCCCGTCCATCCGGATCACTTTTGCGTTCTTTCCGATCGACTCTGCCGGGAAATTGCCGTCCGCAATCACAATGCGGTCGCTGTGCCCCATTTCACACAATACTTTTAATAATTCCGGCGATAAAATTTTTGGTATTCCTTTCAGCATATAACCTTCCTCCAACTGTTTCTATTCCCGCGAGCAACGAGCCAAGTAGCCATGCTCGCATGGATATCTGGCGACTGCCGCGATGGTCAAATACCCCGTTGTTTATATCGGGGTATTTGATTTTGTAATGATTCCTTCCACGTCCCACAAATCTTCCCAGCCTTTTGCGCCTTCCCAGAGAAAGACCTGCCCTTTGATCAGTCGGCAGTTTTGATCCGCACTCCGAATGATTTCCATTTCCTGCTCCGTCAGCGGATCTTGTGTAACGCATTTTAAGTTGGAAAAATACTGGGGTTCTTTCACGGAAAAGGGGATCGGAATCTGTCCTCTCTGTACCGCCCATTTCAGGCAGATGATTGCGGGATGCACCTGATGGGCCTTTGCAATTTCCACGATTTCCGGCATTCGGGTATCCGCCACATCCTCCTGCGTCCGGTCACGTTCCGGACGGGACGGGGAACCGATGGGACAATAGCCGATCGGCACAATTTGATGCCGCACCGCGAAATCATACAGCTCCTGCTGCTGAAAAGAAGGATGGCATTCCATTTCCAGGGCGGCAGGCTGTATCTCACACAGGGGAAGGACAGCTTTGAGTTTGGCAACCGTCATATTAGACATCCCGATATAACGAACCAGCCCCATTTTCACCAGCTCTTCACATTGTCTCCAGGTCGCCATGAACTCTTCCAGGGAAAAAGGCCTGGAATCCGGATTTCTGGAATCTCCGGAGCAGCCCGGCGCATGGTAATTGGGAAAAGGCCAGTGGACGAAATACAGGTCGATCACATCCAGCTGCAAATCCCGCTGGCTCTGGCGGCAGGAGGCAATGACTTCCTTATGTCTGTCATTCCATACTTTGGACGTAACAAAGAGTTCTTTTCTGCTTACAATCCCTTCCTCCGTCACCCGCTTTAAAACCGCACCGATCTTGTCCTCATTCTGATAAACCGCCGCACAGTCTACCAGCCTGTAACCGCATTTGATTGCCCCATACACCGCTTCCGAAACCTGCGCCGCATCGTATTTATCGGAACCAAAGGTGCCGATACCGATTGCCGGGATTTCTTCTCCCGTATATAGCTTGCGTCTGGGAATCTTCTTTTGATCCACTGTCATGCTCATCGTCTCAATCCTCCCCAAATACCACCGCTACCTTACCGCACTGACCGCCGGCCATCAGGCTGTATGCTTCTCCGGCTTTTTCCAGCGGAAATTCATGGGTGATCAGATCTTCCGGGTGAATGTTCCAGCGGACCAGACGTTCCACCAGCTCTTCCATTCTCCAAAGAGAGGTCACCCAGGAACCGTAAATCGTTTTCTGTCCGTGAATGATGTCAGGGCTGGGGTTGAAGGTACAGGTTCCGCCCTCTCCCACAAATGCGATTTTTCCCCATTCCCGGGTCGCCCGGATCGCCAGCTGCCTGCCTGCATCGTTTGCGCTGGCATCGATTGCCCGCTCCACACCTTTCCCGCCGGTGACCTCCAGAATTTTTTCCAGGGTATCCTCTCCGGGTGCGAACACCTCGTCCACCAGTCCCAGTCTTTTTGCCAGTTCGATCCGGTATTCATTCATTTCCACACCGATCAGTTTGTTTGCCCCCAGCGCTTTTGCCAGCATCAGAGCGGCAAGTCCGACAGGTCCCAGCCCTGTGACAAGGACCGCGTCATTTCCGCTGATTCCTATTTTTTCAATGGCTTCATAAACCGTTCCGAATCCGCAGGCCACCTGCGCCCCGTCTTTATAAGTCAGTTCGTCCGGCAGTTCGATCAGATCTTTTTCATCGGCAAGAATGTAAGGCGCCATTCCTCCGTTTCTCTGCCATCCATATGCCTGACGGAATTTGCTCTTGCAGGAAATATAGTATCCCCGCCGGCAGTCGTTGCAGACACCGCAGCCTGAAATGTGATAAACGATCACACGGTCTCCTTTTTTAAAACGCCTTAACCCCTCGCCCTCTTCCACGATGATTCCGCAGGGTTCATGTCCTGCTGCCATGCCCGGGATATAGCCTTCCGGCCCTTTTCCGGTATGTTCCCTGTAAATACAGCGGATATCGCTGCCGCAGATCGTAGTCGCCTTTGTCTGAACGACCACCTGCCCGTGGCCCGGTTTGGGAATCTCAAAATCTTTCAGTTCCACCGTGCTGTTTCCGGGCAGCACAGCCCCTTTCATCAACATTTTTACCGCCATTTCCCTTCTCCTTTTTTCAGCGTATTTTTTCGGCCGCCTCTGATTTGATTATAAGATACAACGCTGAAAAATATAAGGGCAATACCTGTCCACATTTCTATCATCATGTCGTGTTTTCGTATCTTTTCCCTGACAGCACTTCGGGTATCCGTCCGAGCACACAATCCGTCCGGGTACACAGCAGGGGTGCCTCTTGTATGCGGGAGCTGTCATGTGATAAAATACAAATGTCAGTCCGAAAAGGAGATCCTATATGCAGACAAAATATTCCGACCCGAATATTCATTTCTCACTTGAAGGTTATCGGTTCGACGCCTTAAACATTGTATTTGAGCGCTTTACACGAACCATTCCATCCCACAGCCACGGCAGCGGCTGCTATGAAATCCACTGCATTCCTACAGGATACGGGAAGCTGGAAGCCGACGGCGCCTTCTGCGAAATCGGTCCCAATACGGTTTATGTGACGGGCCCTCATGTGCGGCACGCCCAGACTCCCATTCCCCGGGATCCCATGCAGGAATACTGTATTTATCTGAAAGTGCGCAGCCCTCACACAAAAAAGATGCCCACTCCGCTCATGGACATCTTTTTGGCGATGCCTTTCTGGTATGGCAATGACAGCCAGGGCATCATCGTTCTCGTAAAACAACTGTTTGAAGAACTGGAACGGCGGCGCACCGGTTATCTTCTCCAGGCAGAACTTTTACTTTCCCAGCTCATTCTTTCCCTGGTCAGAAGCTATGAGCAAACCCCGGGAAAGACAAAGACAGATTCCATCCCCGATTCTGACAGCGGCAAATCCGTCATCATCGAAGAATATTTTCTGTATGAATATAGTCATCTTTCCCTGGAGGAGCTTGCCCGCCGTCTGAATCTTTCTCCCCGGCAGACCCAGCGCCTTCTCCTGGAGTACTATGGCAATACTTTTCAGCAGAAAAAGGCGGAAGCCCGTATGTCCGCGGCGGCCATTCTTCTGGGGGAAAGGGACAGAAGCATCACCTCCATCGCCGAAACGCTGGGCTATTCTTCCCCGGAACACTTTTCTTCCGAGTTTAAAAAATACTACGGAACCAGTCCCCGGTCTTTTAAAAATCAGACTTCCTATTCCTCTGAAATTGCTACATTCAGAAAATAGAAGAGGACCAGTGCCTGTCCCGGCTCTATCCTCTTCTCCTGCTCCTCCCATTTTTGTCCGTTTGTATCTACAAAAACATTATACCGCTGTAAAGTCAAATCGATAAGGAATTTCTTCCTCCGTCCCGAAAAGTTTCCGGTGCATTTCCTGCCAGAGGCTCCCGACAGAAGTTTCCCCTTCCCGCACGTCATCTGGCACCAGTCCTTCGCCCGCGCATAAAAGTGCATAAGCTTCCCCGGTTTTTCCGGTTTGATATAACGCATAAATGCGGTCAAAACAAATCCTGCTCTCCCGGGCTGTTTCTTCCGGAAGCGTTTCATTCAATTCCAGCAGTTCCGAAAAGGCTTCACAAAGAAGAAGCAGTTTGAAGCCTTCTTTTACATAGGAAAGATCTTCTGTCCTCATGGCGATTCCACGGGTCATGGCAGCGGCGGCCTCTTTGGGACAACCCAGCACATATCGGACGCTGGCCAGCCCGTGACAGGTCCACGGATTCTCGGATAGCCGGACGGATTTTTCAAAGCTCTCTCCGGCCTTTTCCCATTCCTCCCGTCGGAACCAAAAAAGCCCCAGCTGATAGTGTGCATACCAGTTGTCCTCATTTTGGGGCATCGTTTCCAGCAAACGATCCAAAAATGCCTCTTCCGTCAGAAAGTCCCCGAGCGCGTCCGACGGTTTCTGTTTGGGAAAATTCCCCGTTTCCAGAAAAGCAATCCATCGGCGTTGCTCTTCTCCGATCGAACCGAAATCCAGATGGGCGGGCAGGACAGTCTTTCCTTCCCACTTTCTCACCGCATCATGAAGGGCGGCGCAACGGCTTCCCGAATATATGAGTTTTGCCTTTTTTTCAGCCATTTCTTCTGTATGGAGGAGAATCTCCTCCATTTCCTGCCATGCGCATTCCCCTGTTACCTGCTCTGTGAGCCTGTCTCTGAGCGGTTCAAAGTCCATCTCAGTCTCTTCCCCGGAAAGCTGCAGCGCACCGTAGCGCTCCATCCACTCCCACTTCGTATGAGGCGGCATGGGCAGACAGCCATATTGGGTTTTGGGCAGGCCTGCCTGTATCTCCACATACCGGCCCCCGTTTTCCGTCAGGAACTCCTGCCAATGATCCGCAGCGCGCTTATGCCCCCAGGAAAAAAGTTTTCTGGACTGCTGCCGCATGGTGGACATCTGTAAGAGACCGTATCCGTTCCTGTCCACATGGGCGATATATTTGGGGCAGTCCCGGGGAATATCAAAAAAGTAGTCCACAGAGGACGGGATATTTTCGTAACGGGTGATATCCACCCCGTCCACTATGGGAATTTCCACCTTAAAAACGCCGCCGTCCTTATAAGTATACGCCTGCCTGGCAGGGACAATAATTCTGCCCCCTTTCTGCTCCGGTACAGCCATATTGCTCCACCAGTACATGGGGATCGTTTCATCCGTATCGTTGGTAATCCGCATTCTGGCGTTCAGAAACCGGTCCTTTTCCCCCAGCCAGAAGTCCATCTGATAAACGGCCCCTCTGATCCTCTCATATTCGTACATCCGCAGCACCGGCGTTCCGTCATCTTCGATGATCGCCGTAAAAAGCGGCGCAACGGTAAAAGGGGTGTGTCCGATCACCCCCATGTTCCATTCCACGCCGCCGGAAAACCAGGCGTTACGTACGGCCAGGTTACTGAAGCGGATCACGTCATTGGTATAAAGAAGATTTTTCCCCGCCTTTTTGTCCCAAAGGCTCCACAGCCTGCCGCCAAGCTTCGGCAAAAAAACGGCCTGCAGAAAATCATTTTCCAAAACCGCCGTTTCCATCTCCCTGTCCTGCAATTTTCTGTTATAGCAGTTCTGTTGACGGTAGGGATAAGCATTTTTGCATCTGCCGTAACCCGCATAAATTTCCTCCGGATCGTCCAGATGAAATTCCAGATTGTTCTGTAAAATCAAACTGCCCATCAGATCCGGGACAGAAGCTTCCTGTCCCGGATCCGCCATGCATACCATCTTTGTTTCAAATCGGAGTTCCGGTTTCATTTTCTTCCTCCTGCCTTCTGATTTCATGGGTTTGAAACAGCCTCTCCATTTGTCACAGCTCCTTTTGTTGCGGGTTTTTCTGACCTTTTCCTCCACAACACTTTTTTCCATTATACAAATAATAATGTTAACGTACAAGAGAAAGCGGTGCAAATTGTCGGATTTCCACCTTTTCCAGCACAGGATCAGGGCCTGCTGCCTGACACCAGATCCAGAAATCTTCCCGGTCGAGCCATTCCCTGCACAGCGTCACCACATTCGGATCTCCCCCTGCCACAGCCGGCATTTTGGCGCAATCCAGAAGGATTCTCCCGGCTGTATGTCCGCCCGCAAATACGGTCAGTTTCAGATCTCTTCCTTTAAAAAACAGTTTCAGGTCATCGGCGCCCTCCGGAATTTCTGTCAGCCGCAGTTTTACATTTTCGCCGGGCAAAAAGGCGCATGGCAGCGTTATTTTTGTTTCCGTCCCGCTTTTTGCCTGATTCAGGTCCACCTTCCCAAAGCAACAGCTTTTTATACAACGGCCCCCAAGCAGCGTCACTTCTCCCACCGGATCTGTCCAGTAACGGCGCAGCAGACGCAGCGTGATTTCCAGTCTTTTTCCGTCCGCGAAACGGCTGATATCCACGTAAGGATCTGCTTTTTGAACCATTTCTACGAAGGTTCCGTTCACATAAACCCAGATCATACATTCCGCCTTTTCAAAATGCAGATACCAGGTATCCAATGCAGGATCCAGGGTCACATACCGGTCATAAACCGTGCGTAAGGGCGAAACCGCCCGGTTATAACCGTCTATTCCCATGATGGCCTGATAAGGAGACGGTCTGAAAAAATAGTGTGACTCCACCGGCGCTTCATCCAGATCGAACAGCCAGCTTTCACTGATATTCTCCCGTCTTTTAATCAAAACCAGCTTTTCTATCCCTTTTTGGGAATTCATTTTCAGGCTGGGAAGGCGGATATCGTCAAAATTGCTGTGTCCCCAGATTTCCGTATCCACCTCCCAACGCCCTTCTTCCAGATAGCGTTCCCGGCAATTCCCATAGGCAAAAAAGAACTCCTTTACAACGCCATCCTTTTGCAGCGTGATCATATCCGCCGCTTTCGCCAGCAGATACGTTCCCGCTTCCTCAATCTGTACCTCATAACGGCCGATTCCCCGATACTGCCCCAGCGTTTCCATGGGTGCGATACTGACCGGCGCTTTTGCATCGCAGCACAGAGTAAGGTCGGATTTCATCAAAAATGCCGCTTCCTTCCGCTGTTCCTGCCTGCCCGGTTCTGCTTCCAGATCCGGCAGTCCCGGAATGCAGGCCATTCCGCAGTCTCTTCTGCTGCCGATATGAAACAGGACGCCAAATGCCTCTACCTTTTGTATTCCCTCTACCCTGTCAAAGGTCACTGTTTTATTCTCTCCCCGGTTTTGCACGCTCAGGAAAAAATATCCGCTTCCGTACAGACAGACCTCCGTTCGTCCGGCCGCTTCCTGTATCCACCCGATTTCATAATTGCATAAACCGATTTCACAGTCGGAATTGTCCGTCAGCCGCAGGCCGCAGGGCAGCAGCCTGGTTTCCAGAGTTTCCATTTCCAGCTTCATCGTACTATCCGGCCTTTTTAAAACCACCTTTCCGGCCGGTCCCAGATTGGAAACTTCCAGAAATCCCCCGCATCCCAGATCCAGAAAGGGGATGACCCGGTTACAGGAATGTTCGGAAATCAAAGACACCTGCTGTGCTTTTACGGGCGCCGCCTTTGCCAGCCGCTCTCCAAATCCCGAAAGCATTCCGGCAAGCAGTCTGGCCTCGAAAAACTGCTCATTTGCCTCTCCTGCCGCGCCGATCATGGAATGAAAGTCATAATCGGAAGCCAGCAGAGAAAGCGGTTCTTCCTGTGTCCCCCAGTTGGTAATGCCGTTATACCAGTCCATGGTACTGCCCGCCGTCTGATTGTAAGGGCTTAAAAGCTTCGCGCCGCAGGCCAGCAGGCGTTTTAAAAAACTGTGCTCCCGGTTTGTTTCCGTCACAAGAAACGGCATTTTGCGTTCCCTTGCAGCCCTGTACAGATAAAGGGCCCTCTCTTCCAGCATTTCATTTTCCGCGTCTGCATACACATTAAAGGCAGTGTGCAGATAGGGGGTCAGGCCCCCTGCCCGCAGCAGATCATTCTGACCGCAGCAGTAAAACAAAGGGACTTCCATTCCCATTTCATTTGCTTTTGTTTTCAATTTTTCCATGTAGCTGACCGGGCTTTTGCAGTCAAAAAAGTCCAGTTCATTTTCAATCTGCATGCAGATCACGCTTCCTCCCTTTGTGATCTGATGTTCTGCCAGTACCGGCAGGATATGCCCATACCAATTCCCGATCGCCTTCAGAAAGGCTATATTATCCTGCCTGACCGCAATATTTTGTTCCCAGAGCCATGCGGGAATGGCTCCCCCATCCCATTCGGAACAGATATAGGGGCCTGGTCTTGCGATCACGAACAGTCCGCTCTCTTCCGCCAGCTTTAAAAAGGCGTCCACGTCCCTGTTTCCTTCAAAATCCCATATTCCCGGTTCCGTCTCATGATAATTCCACGGAAAATAGACGTCTATCGTATTATAACCTGCCGCCTGTAACAGCATCATCCTCTCCTTCCACCGCTCCCGTGGAATCCGAAAATAAAAGAGAGAAGATGCCAGAAGGACCCGATAACTTCCGTCAATAAAAATTCCTTTTTCATCCAGTTTGATATCCATACCTTTATCCTTTCAGTCCGCTGTGAACCATTCCGTTGGTGATCTGTTTTTCAAATATCATAAATATTGCCAGAATAGGGATCAACGCGCACACCGTTCCCGCCATTATGACCGTATACTGCATCGTGTGTTCGGACTGAAAAAATTTCAGGCCCAGCTGGATGGTATACTTTTCTTTGGAGTTTAAATAAATCAGAGGAGCCATATAATCATTCCATACCTGAATAAATGTGAAAATAATCAGGGTAGCCAGCGCCGGTTTGGCCTGCGGCAGCATGATCTTTCCAAACGTCCGCAGTTCTCCGGCCCCGTCGATCCTGGCCGCCTCAATCAGATCATCCGGCACGGTCATAAAAAACTGTCTCAGTAAAAAAATGCCGAAAGCACTGGCGAGCTGCCCTAAAATCAACGCCGTATGGGTATCCGTCAACCGCAGACGGCTGATGATCTGGTACTGGGGAATCATGATGGTATGCCAGGGCACCATCATGGTTGCGATATACAAACCAAACACCAGATTTTTTCCTGCAAACTGCATTTTGGCAAACGCATAAGCCGCCAGCGCGCTGATGATCACTTGTCCCAGTGTGGCGAATACCGCCACATAAAGCGTATTTTTATAGAAAAGCAAAAACGGTTCCTGTGTCCATACTTTCCTGTAATTGTCCCAGTTTACCGGGTCAGGCATCCATTGAATCGGCATTGTGAACACCTGGCTGTCAAATTTAAAGGAGGTGGACAGCATCCATAAAAACGGAAATACCATGGCCAGGGAAAGAAGCAGCATCAGGCCATAGAAAATTGAGGTTCCCACTCTTTTTTTCATCTTCACCCCTCCTTCAATCGTAATTGACCCAGTATTTTTGTACCGCAAACTGGATCATGGTGATGAGCAGCACCACCGCAAACAAAAAGTAGGCGATTGCCGATGCGTAACCCATATGCATCTGTTTAAAGCCCTCATAGTAAATCCGGTAAGCCAGCACATTGGTGCTCATGCCGGGGCCTCCCTCCGTCATGACGCTGATCAGATCGAACACCTGAAAGGAACTGATGGTGATCAGGATCATGTTTAAAAAAACAGTGGGACTGATTAAGGGCAGCGTGATCTTCAAATACTGCTGCCCCTTTCCCGCCCCGTCCAAAGAAGCAGCTTCATAGAGGCTGTCCGGCACATTCTGCAGTCCCGCCAGAAAAATCAACATATAGTAGCCGCAGCTTTTCCAGACGGAAACCAGGATTACCGCATACAGCGCCCAGGTGGTGGAAGCCAGCCATTGAGGCGGATTTGCCACGCCCAGCTGCATGAGAAGCGTGTTGAGCGGGCCGCCTTTGGGGTTATAGATCATTTTCCAAATCACTGCCACCGATACCATGGATGTAATATAAGGCAGGAAAAATGCGATCCGGAAAAATTTCCGGAATCGCACCAGCCTGTTTAAAAGTGTGGCCAAACCCAAAGACAACACCATGGTCAGCGCCGAATACCACAGGGCATACACGCAGTTATTTTTGATGGAAACTTTAAAATACCTGTCCTGAAACAGTTTGAAATAATTCGCCATTCCGATGAAATCATATTCCTTTGACAGCCCGGTATAATTCGTCAGGCTGTACCAGGCCCCCAGCAGGATCGGCAGGAACATGAATAACAGAAAGGCCAGCAGGCTGGGCAGGATAAAACACCAGCCAATCAGGTTCTGACGCATTTTCCTCCTGCTTCCTCTTTTTTGATATCCGGCCATCTCAATCTTCCTTTCCGACACTGATCCTACCGGTTCATCACTTCCGCCCGGCGTTCTTCAAAGTTTTTCACCGCATCCTCTGCGCTCTGTTCCCCGATCAGATAAAGTTCTTTTTCTTCTTTATAAATATTCTGCAATTCCGTATACTCCGGAATGAACAGATTTTCTGAAGTCTTGGCGATATCCAGCAGATTCGCGGCGCCTCCTGTGCCGATAGCGCCTTCAAAAACAGCGATGATTTCCTCATCGATATAGGCAGGGATCGCGCCTGCCGCCGCCACAATTTCAGCCGCATCTTTTCCTGCCATATAGGAGATAAAGTCAAAGGCGGCTTCCTGTTTTTTGGATGTTGCATTGATCCCGATAAAGGTGCTCACACCGCCGATGGTCATCTTTTCACCGCCCTTTTTCATCTGGGGGATGGCAGCGATTCCCAGTTCAAAGTGATCTGCAATCTGAGGATCGTTTTTCAGCATGGTCAGCACGTCGCTGATGGACCATTCTCCGCCCGGATACATGGCCGCCTTGCCGGAACAGAAGAAATGGATGGCATCCGTACCCGTGCTCTTCATTTCGGTATAGCTCATATGGGAATTGTCGATATTATAAAGCCGGTTTAACATTTCCCACCACTGCCTGACGGCCGAAAGATCATCATCCGCCAGATTAGAGCCGCTCTCGATTACCATGTAAGGGCAGATGGACCAATCCGGGATATAACCGCCGTATACTTTGTCACTGCCTTCTCCTTCCGTCATTTCTTTCGCCAGATCGGCATACTCCTCCCAGGTCAGATCGTCCGGATAGGGGATTCCCTTTTCATCAAAAATTTTTTTATTATAAAAAAGTCCGAATGCGGAGGAACGGTAAGGCAGTCCGTAAAAACGGTCATTCACTTTGGTTTCCGCATAACCGGTTCCGTAAATGGAGATATCCATACCGCTGTCGCTGATCATCTGCGTGATGTCCACCAGATTGCCGCTGCCCCCCAGATTGGTGAGCAGGGAACCGGAACGCATGTTGAACACATCAATATCATTGGTTCCCGCCAGCATGGTCATCAGCTTATCATCATATTCACTGCTGTTGACCTGGGTCATTTCCACATATACGGAATCGCTGGCGGCATTATAGGCATCCACCATTTCCTGGAGATAATCGCCCTCGCTCCAGGCGTAGTAATGAAGCGTTACTTTTTCCGCCTCTCCTGTTTTTGCAGCGGCTTCACTTTGGGTTCCTGTCGTCTGTACTGCCTCCGTATCAGAAGCAGTGCCATTTGCCGTCCCGGCCCTGCCTCCGGTTTCACAGCCGCCCAGCAGCGCTGCCCCCATACAAAAGCCTAAAAACAAAGCGATCGGTTTTCTTTTCATCTCTTATCCTCCTTTTGGCCATCCCGGCCTGTGTGATGCCCCCATTCTATCTTGAGATCTTTTTTTTATAAAGGCTATTGTCTCTGCCCTCAGACGGCCGTCCCCAAAAAGGATTAGAAAATCTAATCTTTCCCTGTACAAACTGCACAATCCCTTTAAAGCCCGTTTTCTTCCCTCTCCTGCTGCCGGCGGATTTTGTCCATATAGTAAAAAAAACCGCTGCTTTCCACCTTTTTAAGCGCATCCTCCAAAGACCTGGACTTCATTTTTTTTACAATATTCCTGACATGGGTTTTCATGGTTGCAGCTTCAATAAACCGCTCCCTGCAGATCTCTTTCTGATTCTTTCCCTGGTGCAGCGCTTCCAGGATATCCCGCTCGGTGTCCGTTAAAAGCTGCACCAGATAGATGGTATAAATCAGACTGTCCTCATTGTTTTTAATCCGTTTAAACTCTCTGCGCAGCTTTCCGGCAACCTGGGGGCGGATGACAGAGCGTTCATAATAAGCGTCTTTGACACACTGGATCATGGCCGCCGGAGTGGCGGTTTTTAAAACATAATCACAAGCCCCTGCCTGAAAAGCGGCATAGATCATTTCGTCCTCTTCATATACGGTCAGAATCACGATTTTGATCTTCGGAAATTCTTTCAGAATCTGCCTTGTGGCAGTGATACCCGCATATTTATTTTCCATTTCAATATCCATTAAAATCACATCCGGACGCAGTGTGGCGCTCTTCATGATGGCTTCATATCCGTTATGGGCAGCCGCTATCACCTCGATTTCTTCCGATGCCGACAGAATATCTTCATAACGGTGACACAGGGAAACCATATCATCTGCAAGCATCACCCTTATTTTTTTCTTTTCTTCTTTGTTCTCCATTGTAAGTCTCCTTATTTGATCAAATCCCGCTCTCATTCTGCATGTCCACGCGGCAGACCGGCAGATAAATCCGGAATACCGCGCCGCCCTCTTCTCCGTTTTCCGCAGTAATCTTCCCGTGATGACTGTTGATGATTCTTTTGGAAAAAGAAAGGCCGATTCCCCAGTTATGTTTTGTGGATTTCGTGGAAACAAAGGGTTCAAACAGCCGGTTCTGCACCGTCACTGCCAATCCCGGCCCGCTGTCTGCAATCATAATTTCAATTTGCCGCTCATATTGGACTGTCCTGACAACAATCTTTTTTTCTCCCGGCATCCCTTCCATGGCTTCCACGGCATTCTGCAAGAGATTGCGAAAAACTTCCTTTAAATAGCGGGGATCTAAAAACACCCCCACAAAAGAGTCTTCCTTTTTCCAATCCAGTGAAATTCCCCGGTTCTCCAAAAGCGGCCGGTTCTCCAAAAGCGCCTTCTCCAGCACCTCCACTACGTTATGAATGGACTGGTTTAACACGATCCGGTTGGTATTTTTCTGCAGTTCATCCAGTCTCTCATAAATCCGTTGACAGCTGTTTTGAATATGTTCCAGTTCCTGCAGCTCCGGCTGCCTGGTTCTGGCCCGTTCTGCCTCCGTCATGATGCCCAGCAGCTCGTTTTTTACATAATGACTGAATGCTCTGGTGGAAATCTCAGAAGAAGCCACAATGCTGGAAAAAACATATTCTTCATTTGACACTCTTTGACACATCTTCCGGTAGCGGTAGAGATAATAACAGAGCATCAGCAGAAAAAAAGCGATTAAGTAAGGGATCAGGCGCATTCCGCCCACATACCGGATCATTTTTAAGGAGCGGTAAGCAATGTATCCCGTGGAACGGGAAATCCACAAAAAGGAATCCGGAAGCGAATAAAACATATAAAAATACAGACCGCACAGGCCCATGTCCGTCAACACAATATAGGTTTTGATCTGCCGCAGCTCCTGAATCGGCTCCTTTCGCAGATCCAGCAGGAACATCCGCACAAACCCGGCGATCAGGCAGCCGATATTTCCGATTACCGTCACAATATGAAATCCGGCATACCAGTTCCGAAACCCTGCCGGGTCAGGCAGAAATCCAAATGCCCCGTAATAAACTGCTTTCTGTACCGATGTGTAGTTTACCACAGCCTGCAGGATCAAAAATACCGTCAGGAACAGGAGGACGCCCTTCCACCTTTTCTGGCCGGTGCCAAACAGACCAAAAAGCAGGTAATTGCCTGCCAGAAAAGAAATACTGCACAAATTCATGGCATTGACGATGAACTCTTTATCCATATCCAGATAAATCAGCCTGCCATAAAACTCCTTGCTGATCCTAAAATACTGATAGATCATGTTGTTATAGTTGTTATCCTTGGCCATATAGAGCATCGTAAACCAGGTGACGCCGATGAAGGACAGGAACAACACACCCAGGGGCACTCCCATCAATCTGATAAATGACTTTTCCTTCATAACCCTCTCCCTTTCCTGTTTGATCTCATAAGTATAACAAAAAGGCCATATTTCTTCCATTCCAGGTAATGGTAAAAAATATAGCCTTCTTTTTGTTTTTTGTGCAGTTTTATGAATTTGTTTTTACAAAGCGGAAACCTTTTTTTCCAGATTTCTTTTATCTTCTAGATATTTACTATTATCGGGATCAAACTCAAGTGCTTTATTTACATCTTCCAATGCCTTACTATATTCTTTCAGATTTTTATATGCTCTGCTCCTGTTATAATAAGCACCTGGATAATCCGGCATTATATCGATTCCAATATTTAAAAACTCAATCCCTTTTTCATATTCACCCATATGGATATAGTCATCACCTATCCCCGAATACGCATATGCAAAATCTGCATCTCTCTCTATTGCTTCCAAGAAGTATTCAATTGATTTCTCATACTTTTTAAGCCCGTGATATATCCTTCCCATATTATAGTAAGAGATTGAATTATCAGGATTACTCTTCATTGCTGCCTCAGAATCTTCTAAACTTTTATCATAATTTTCCATGGTGAGGTAAATATTTGATCGGGCATTTAGCAATTCAGTAGAATCCGGATTCATTTCGATACCCTTTGTGCAAATTTCAATTGCTTTTTCATACTCTTTTATTTTTGAAAACGAATTCGCACAATTGATATAGGGATTTATATACTCTGGTCGCAATTCTATTGCATTTTGCGCTTCGATAATCGCTTCTTCATACCTTCCCTCTTTATAATAAACGTAGGAAAGATTATTATATGCGATTTCATTATCTGGATTCAGTTGCAATACTTTTTTATAATCCTGAATCGCCTTATCATTATTTCCCAGTTCTCTGTAAATCAGGCCTCTGTTTCCATACGCATTTTTATTCTCCGGATCTATTTCAACGATTTTATTATAAAGTTGTAGGGCATGCCCATATTCTTTATTTTCATAATATTCAGAAGCTTTCTGCATATAGGCTTCGATCTCTTCATTCTCATCTGTTGTCTGAGCTAGCTGTTCCTCCGGTTCCGACTGGAATCGTGGATCTCCTTCTATTTGAGGTTCTATTTCTTCCTTTGCTGCCATCGAATTATTAGGGGTATATTCCATCACACCAATAAGTACAAACACAAAAAACATAATACCGAATACAACTTCTATCCACTTAGCGAGCTTTGATTTCTTATTCATGTCGCTGATCATAATCGGTACGCATATTGCAGCACATGCCACTGCCAATCCCATCCATTCAGTAAAATTCATGTGTTTTGACCCCTTTCAAATATATAATCCTATGTCTCTCCCTGTATTTATTTATAAAAATATTATAACACAAAAACAGACACGATTCACTCTATTTTTAAGGTCAAAACTTTAAGAAGCATTAGTTTTACTGCCTGTGCAGAAGTATTTCTCCCCCGCACAGGCGCTACTTTTCCTTACTGAAATCAGTCCAGCTTCAAAATCATATTCAAAATCCGTTTCGCACAGATTTTCATATCTTCCCTTGTGAGCGTCCCTTCTTCCAGCGCTTTTAAAAGGCGCTCCGGATAGCCGGCAGCCATTTTCACATCATTGCCTGCCAGCACTTCCCGCTCATGCCGGGAATGGTTCCACCAGTCTGTTGTGACCATGCCCTGAAAGCCCCATTCACCACGCAGGATATCCGTCAGCAGTTCTTTGTTTTCGGAGGCGCGGACCCCGTTGATAATATTGTAAGAGGTCATGATGGTCCAGGGATCGGCTTCCTTCACCGCGATTTCAAAACCCTTTAAATAAATTTCGCGCAGCGCCCTTTCGGACAGGCGGGAATCGGAATTTACACGGTTCGTTTCTTTATTGTTGCAGGCAAAGTGTTTCATGGATGCCGCAATGTGCTCGGACTGGATGCCGCGTATCATGGCTGCGCCCATTTTTCCCGCCACCAGCGGATCTTCCGCATAATACTCGAAGTTTCTGCCACACAGCGGGCTTCTGTGAATGTTCATGGCAGGCGTCAGCCATACGCCGATATTATTTTCCTTCACTTCCCTTGCGCCGGCCCGTCCGATTTCTTCTACCAATGCTTCGTCAAAACTGCAGGCCAGTAAAGTTGCGCAGGGAAAAGCTGTCGTATGCACGCCGCATTCCGGCATTTCCAGTCTGCCCACACGCAGTCCGGCAGGGCCGTCAGCCGTCATCACATTCGGAATACCTGCTTCCGGCAGATTGCCCATACCAAAAGTGTTTGCCACGCCGGTATTGGGCTGTCCTCCCAGCAATTCGGCCAGCTCAGCATCGCTTAGGCTGTCGGTAAACGCATCCAGGGTGATTTTTCCTTCTGCCACTTCCTTAAGCTGAGGCCGTCTGACAGGAGTCCCCTTTTCATCCCAGGGCATGGGATATCTGGGGACGGCCCGTACGGCAGGCTGATATGCCCTGCCCATTTCCGGGTCATCATAAAGCGGTTCTCTTTCACCGGTAAAAGCAGGCATTTTCTCGTATTCGCCCAAAGCATTTAAGCGCTCCGTCATATGGTTTGGCGCGCACTTTTCGGAAAGCTGTTCTGTCACCGCGGTTTCTTCCACGCTCCACACAAATCCGGTATCCAGGGCAGCGCGCACGGAATTGCCCAGGAAGAAATGATACTCCCCTTCCTCCAGAAGCCATGCGGATTTCACCACTTTCCCGGTATCGTCGTAGGATGCCAGGCTGTCTTTTGTAACGGTCAGGCGCAGCGTCTGATCCTCGCCGGGTAAAAGCAGGCGGGTCTTTGCGAACGCTTTCAGCTCGCGGGCGGGTTTTCCAAGCTTCCCCTGGGGTGCGCTCACATACAGCTGAACCACTTCTTTCCCGCTGCAGGCGCCTACATTGGTCACATGGGCATCGAACAGGAAGGAATCTTTCGTTTCCGTCACATTCTGCAGCGCGATTGTAAAATCCGTATAGGAAAGGCCATAACCAAAGCAATAGTTCACCTTATCCTTAGCGCCCGGAACGGTTTCAAAATAGCGGTATCCCACATAAATATCTTCATTGTAAACCACATAATCCTGAGAGTCATGGAAGTGAGCGCTGGACGGATAATCCGCAAAGCAGGAAGCAAAGGTATCCACCAGCTTGCCGGAGGGATTCCGGTCTCCGCACAAAATATCCGCTGTGGCCGGGCCGCCTTCCATACCCGCCTGCCATGCCAGCAATGCCGCATTTATTTTCTCACTGTTTTTAAACCAGCTGGTATCCACCATGCCGCCCACATTCAGCGCCACCACGACATTCGCAAAATTGGCAGTCACATCGTCCACCATCCGCTGTTCTTCTTCACTCAGGTAAAAATCCGTATCTTCCCGGTCACTGCCTTCCGTGGAATAACGGCAGATGCTGATCAGCGCGGTATCTGTAAAAGCCCTGGCGCCTTCCAGCAATTCCTGCGGCACTTCCGGTTCGGTGGTCTTTCCGGGAATGATGCCCGCTTCATACTGTTTCCTTACATTTTCCCTGTAAAAATCATTGAGCGGCGCATACAGGCTGATTTTGCCTTCCGCTTCCTTCTCTTCCATCCCATCCAGAATGCTCCTGCGATATGCGATGGTCACTTCACCGCTTCCGCCGCCTCCCGTCACATAATCTGCACTCGCTTTTCCAAAGAGCGCAACCTTGGCGCCCTTTTTGAAAGGAAGCGCATGGTTTTCATTTTTTAATAATACCATTCCTTCTGCCGCGGCGCTTCGGGACAGAGCGATGTGCTCTTTTCCTCCCGTCACCAGTTTTCCGTCCTGCCCCAGCGGATGTACCGGCTGATACCAGAATCTTGTCCATTTTTCCATGATTGAGTCCTCCTGAAACGTACCTGTTTTTCTGCACCTTTCCTGATGAATATATCAAATCCACTCTGCAAACTCTTTTCGATTATTGCGGACTCTTTTTCAATTATTGCGTTTCCTTTCTTGACAAAACCGTGCTTTTTATCTTCTTTTCTGTCAGGATTCCCATCAATTCCCACAAAAGATCCTCTGTATCTTGCAATTCATCGAAAATTCCGTTATGCTGAATAAAAATACGGGCCGCAATTTTTGCGTCTTGGAAACCTGAGGGAGGTATTCTCATGATTGAAAATCTGGACGGCATTTTTGAGAATGTCAATTTCCATGAAAATATCGGTATCCGGGTCCATGATCTGCGGGTCAGCGAAAACTTTCCGGAGCATTGGCATACCCCCATGGAAATTATCTGTCCCATTGAAAACGGATACCGGATCGAATCCGGCGATACGGTATGGCAGCTTCAAGAAGGCGATATCGCATTTTTGCGTCCGGGCACCATTCATGCCCTGTTCGCCCCGCCTGTGGGGCATCAGATCACCTATCTTGCGGACCTCTCCTATGCCAGAAGCATCCCTCATATGGAAACGCTCCTTTCCCTGATGCCTCCTGTCCTGGTGATTTCCCCTGCCGGCAGCGGCGATGCCTGCAATAAAATCCGTGAACTTTTGTCCGCGATTGCTGCGGCATATTTTGATCCGCCTCCGTTTTATGAAACCATTGCCTACGGCCGGCTCCTGGAGATTCTCGGCCTGCTGGGTCAGTTAGACCCTCTCTGCAGTCGGGATGATTTGGCGGATACCTCCCATTCTCCCCATGCAAAACGGCTATTGTCCGTCTGCCGGTATATCAATGAGCACTGTACGGAAAACCTGACACTGGAGACTGCCGCAAAGCTGGCAGGTTTCAGCAAGTTTCATTTCACCCGGATATTCAAGGATTTTACCAATGTTTCCTTTTATCATTACCTGAATCAAAAACGGATTTCCCTGGCGGAAAACATGCTGGCAAATCCGGAATATTCCATCACACAGGTGGCACTGCAGTCCGGTTTTTCCTCTTCTTCCTCTTTCGGCCGGATTTTCAGGCAATATAAAAACTGCTCTCCCACCGAATTTCGGAAAATGTATGCGGAGGATTAAAAAAAGACCTCAGGATAAGAGCGTCAAGCCCAAATCCTGAGGTCATCGATTTTATCACTTATTTCACTGTTACAGCTGTAATATGCGGGTTAACGCCTTCATACCAGTACAGGAAACCTTCCATATCAACAACGTCGCCGACCTTTAAGTTCTTAACGGTGTTATAAACTTCTGTGGTGTTATCGCACAGATAAGATTCCACTGTGAAGGTATAGGTCTGTCCGTTTAAGGAAACGTTGAAATACAGGTCATCGCCGTCGGAACCGGAACCGTCCCAGCTATACAGGAAAGCCTTTCCGTCTCCGGCGTCTTCCACTGTCATACCCTTGAAGGATACCAGTTTATTCTGATGGTTAATCAGCTCATCGGTGCCGAGCAGATCCGTTACATCCAGCGGCTCTGCTATGTAGCTGCCCTCTTCGATCTCAAAGGTTGCGTCAATGATTTCGACCTCACCGGACCACTCGGACTTATAGCCTGTCACCTTGATCTTCGTGCCGGGAACCAGCTTGTCATAATCTTCTTTGGAGCATGCCATATTATAGAGGAAGTATGCGCCGTCCTCATCCTGAGAATAAACGGTAGCCTGATCCTCCCACCAGGACTGTTTTGCCTGTACGTAAGCTTCGATGACAACTTCTGTGTCAACCTCCGCTGCCATATACTCCTCATAGGTCATAACGCCCTCTGATTTTGCCGCCGCCTCTGCGTTATCCGCTGCGCTGACCGTTTCAGAAGCCGCTGCGCTGCTTTCTTCGGATACTGCTGCCTCTGTGGACGGCGCAGCTGCTTCCGTCTCTTTTGTCTCTGCCGGCTGGCTGCTCTGAGGCGCTGCATTGGAGCCACACCCTGCAAGTGCCAGTGTAAGAGAAGCTGCTAACATCATTGCCAAATACTTTTTCATCTTGATAACCTTTCCTTTCTCCTCCCGACCGGTTTTGAAAAACTCTGTCTCAAGTTCCTTCGCGGTCTGTTTAAAAATATCTGTTATCGTCCGGTTCTTCACCAAACAGTTACAGTGTACTCAACTATCCCGGATAAATCAATCTTTTTTCACAATTTTTTCTTTTTCTCTGCCAAATTTACCCTGTATCAGTGCTCCAAACCCCCGGATAGCGGTCCGGTTGCTCCAAATCACATATCCAAGGATGCCGATCCAGACCGCAACGATGGAACAAAGCAGCGCCGATGCCGTTGCGGGAAGCGGGCCGAGATCCTTCTTTCCCGCCACATCCTTTCCCTTTTGATCCAGGCGGTACAAAGAGGACACGTCTGCAAACAGTTTTTCAAAGAAGGCATCGTCAACGGTCTGATTCCGCCGGACAGACTTCACCGTATTTTCAATCAGCTGTCCCGCCGCATCCCTCAGGGAGGCGGAACCGTTGAACACCGGTGTCACAAACGTGTGGTCCATGTTGTCCAACAAAAGCCGGGACGCCTTGATTTTCACCTCATAATGCTGAGAATTATCTTCCCCGCCCCGGGACAGATATTCCCGATATTCCGCCGAATCCTGTGCCCTTAAAGTGACCGGGATATAGCCTTCTGTCTCTGCGTAGGCGATCTGCACCTCGTTCGTCAACAGATACTGGGCGAAAATCCATGACGCCAGCACTTCCTGGGAATCCGCCTTATTGAAAACACAGATGGAAGGTCCCTGGGAGATCATTTGAGGATTTTTTACATCAAACTGCGGGACCGGCAAAACCACCGTTTCAAAATCCGCCAGCTTATCTTCGCTGATGTCGCAGAGGGGCGCATCCGTTCCCATCCATGTGGCCCCGGCGGTGGAATCAATGGCGAAAAGACATTGCCCCGCATTTAAAAAGTTCGCCGGATAGCTGGAAATTTTAAAGGTAGAAAAGGCCCGGCTGGCCCCATGCACGGCAATGGTATGAAGCAGTTCTTTTGTGGTGTTATTAAACAACAGAATGTCGCCGTTTTCCGTGGAATATCCTGCGCTCTTCTGCCGGAGCATCTGGATCATCATGTTATCCGTGGATTTATAAATAAAGGGAATCAGCACATTCTGACCGTTCACTTTAAAATTGCCGTCGGCATCCTTCTCCATGGCCGCTTCGGAAACCTCCCAGATAAAATCCCAGGTCAGTTTCTCCGGCAGGGAATACCCCAAAGCCTCCACATAGGTTTTGTTCACGTAGCAGGCTTCCGTGGAACGCATGAACGGCAGCGCATAATAATGATCGTCAAAGGCGCATTCTTCCAGAAATTTCGGCGCGATTTCCTCCTGTGCCACACTGTCAAAAGCCAACGCCGATCCCCCCAGCCCGTATTTTTCATCCGCAAAAAGCCCTTCCAGCGGAACCACCACGTTGGATCCTGCCAGGTAGGTGGCGATGTGGTCCGGATAGGTGATGCAGACATTGGGCGTTGTGTTGGTGGAAATGTTCGTAATGACATCATTATAAATGTCCCCGTAATTGGTATACAGGCGCAGATTCACCCTGATATTGGGATAAATGCTTTCAAAATCCGCAATGGCCTTCTCATATATTTCTGTCTGTGTCTTATTGGTATCGTTTTTCGCCCAAAAAGTAATCTCATATTCCCGGGATGTATCAAATTCCTCCGGGATTTTAAACGCCTCCTGTCCTTTGGTTCCATGGCAGCCGGTAAGCAGCATGGAAAGCAGTAAAAACAGCAGCGGGAAGAACTTTTTTCCCCTCCCTGTGGATTTCTTTTTTTCCATCACCCTTTCGTGCCTCCCCTTGAAACTCCCGTCATAATTTTTTCCCGGAAGATCAGAAACAAAACGATCAGCGGAAGCGAGATCACCACCACCGCCGCCATCATGGCAGGAATATTTTCACGGCCGAAGCCGTTTTCCCGAATCTCCTGGATTCCGTTTGAAACCAGGAAATAAGCCTCGTCATCCGTGATCAGGCGGGGCCAGACATAGGAGTTCCAGCACTCGATGACCTTTAAAATTCCCACCGTGATTATCGTAGGCCGGCAGATCGGTATCATCACTTTCCACAAATACTTCAAATCCGAAGTGCCGTCCACCTTCGCCGCATAATACAGGGCATCCGGCACCTGGGAAAAGTTTTCCTTTAACAGATAGATATAGAAAACGGAGGTGACGGAGGGCAGGATCAGCCCCAGGAACGTATTGCGCAGATTCATATTGGTGATAGTGGCAAAGTTTGTGATGATCACCAGTTCGTTGGGAATCATCATCAGGGAAAGGAATAAGGTGAACACCATATTTTTCCCCGGAAAGGAAAGCCGCGCAAAGGCATAGGCCGCCAGCGTGATCACCACCATCATGACCGCTGTGGTCACCGCTGTAAAAATCAGTGTGTTTATCAGATACCGCCCCAACGGCACTGTACGGAATGCGTCCGCATAGTTCTGCAGTGTGGGCGTGGCGGTAAAAAATTTCGGAATATATTCGGAGTTATACTCCCCATAGCCTTTTAAGGATGTCAGGATCATCCAGTAAAAAGGAAACAGGACCACAACGGCCCACAGGGAAAGCAGGACATAGGTGACGGCCTTTCTGCTTTTTCTTTTCACCGACTCCGATTTTTTGATCCGATCATAGTTGACTGTATCTGTCATTTTCCATAACCCCTCTAATAATAAACATGCTTTTTACTCACCAGCAGATTGATGCAGGTGATGGTCAGCACGATGACGAACAAAAGGATCGCCGCCGCTGATGCGTAGGACGGATAGCCGCCGCTGTCGCCGTAGAGCATGTCATATACATAGCCCACGATGGTGTTCATCTCTGCAGCGTTTAAGTCCGTCCCAAACAGCGCCACTGCATCGCTATATTCCTTAAACGCGCCGATAAATCCGGTGATCACCAGATAAAAAATGGTGGGGGAAATCATCGGCAGCGTAATTTTATAAAAAATCCGGAAGCCCGAAGTGCCGTCCACCCTGGCAGCGTTGTAATAGCTCTGGTTGACGGAAGAAAGCGCACTGGTTAAAAGAAGGATCTTAAAAGGCAGCACCACCCAGATAATATAAAAACACATGACGAACATTTTTGCCCAGTAAGGGCCGTCAATGAAGTCCACCGATTGCCCGCCGAACCAGTTGATGAGCAGATTCACGAGTCCGTCCGTATAGGCCGTCTTTTTAAACAGGATCATGAACACCAGCCCCACCGCCAGCGTATTGGTCACATAGGGCAGAAAATAAATGGTCTGATATAAATTCCTTAGCGGTTTAATAGAACTCAGTCCCAGTGAAATCAGCAGCGCCAGCCCTGTGGAAACGGGTACTGTGATGATCACCATCAAAAAAGTGTTCTTTACTGCCTGCAGGAAATACGGATCATGAAGCACATATGAAAAGTTATAGGTGCCCACATCAAAGTAGGTCTGGGATGCAAAATTGTACCCCTCTTCCACGGAATAGACGAAAACGTCCACCAGGGGGTAAACCATGAAGAATCCCAGAAACAGAATGGCCGGAAGCAGATACAGCCATGCTTTCAGGTTATTTTTTTCCATGTCGTTACTCTTTCTCCCTCTGACTGCCCGTTTCGGATACTCTCAGCCGGCTTTCTGTTTTTTTCTCAAAAAGAAGGACCTTGTTTGGCTTCAGGGCAAAACGCACGGTTTCCGATTCCGTGTCCACCCGGTTTTGGGCGTCGATGATGGAACGGATCACCGGGTTTTGGGAACAGGGATGGGTGGAAACAACGCTGATATCCCGCCCCATCACTTCCACCCCGGAAAGACGGCAGGATAAGGGGCCGTCCTCCCGGATGAGAAAGCCTTCCGGACGGATTCCCACGGTCACTTCCTGATCGGCAGTTCCGGGAACCGCAAGTACCGCTGCGTCCCCGATATAGAGCCGGTTATCCCTGATGCGCCCTTCAAACAGATTGATGGGCGGCGTACCCAGAAATTTGGCCACAAAGAGGTTCACCGGATCGTCATAAACATCCTGGGGCCTGCCGGTCTGCTGAATCATCCCTTCCTTCATCACAACGATGATATCCGAAATGCTCATGGCTTCTTCCTGATCATGGGTCACAAAAACCGTGGTGATCCCGGTCTCCCTCTGTATCCTCCTGATCTCTTCCCGCGTCTGCAGGCGGAGCCGGGCATCCAGATTGGACAGCGGTTCATCCAGCAAAAGAACTCTGGGCATTTTCACCATCGCCCGGGCGATAGCCACCCGCTGCTGCTGCCCGCCAGAAAGTTCCCCCGGTTTTCGGTCCATCAGTTCGCTGATCTGCACCAGCTGCGCCGCTTCCTGAGCCCTTTTTTCCATCTCTGCTTTCGTAAGCCTGTCCGCTCCCTTAAAATTCTGCAGCGGGAAAAGAATGTTCTGTTTCACGGTGAGGTGGGGATAAAGGGCGTAGTTCTGGAACACCACCCCTGCCCCTCTGTTTTCCGGCGGCAGTCCGGTCACATCATCCTCCCCGAAATAAATCTTTCCGGACGTAGGCTTCTGCAGCCCGCAGATCATAAAAAGGGTGGTGCTTTTGCCGCACCCGGAAGGCCCCAGAAGGCCCACCAGCTTACCGTCGGGTATCTCAAAGGTGAAATCATCCACCGCAACCACATCACCGCCCGTCTTTTTGCTGCGGGCCGGAAATTTCTTCGTCAGATTTTGTAATACGACTTTCATAGGTTTCTTTCCTTTTTTCGTTGGTATTAATCTGAATTATAAAGCTTCCCCTTTGACCCGTCAAGCGATACAGGATCGTAAGCCGTGCTATTATTTTACCGATTCGTCTCATCCGGCCGGGAGAGTATGAATTTCTACATGAAAAAACCGGCGCACTCTTCATGAGCGCACCGGTCGTCTCTGTTTCTGTATCACAGCCGTGCCTTTTTAATTCGGGTTTTTCATCCGGTCTTTTCCCTATCTGACTGCCCGGAATCCGTTTTCCAAATCTTCGATGATATCCTCCACATGTTCCGTTCCGATGGACAATCGGATCGTATTGGGGAAAATCCTCTGCTCCTGCAGTTCTTCCCGGCTCAGCTGTGCATGGGTTGTCGTTGCAGGATGGATGACCAGGCTCTTCACATCCGCCACATTGGCAAGCAGGGAAAACAGGCGCAGATGATCGATAAATTTCCACGCTTCTTCCTGTCCTCCCCTGATTTGAAACGTAAAAATACTCGCCCCGCCACCGGGAAAATATTTTTCATATAAAAGATGGTTGGGATGATCCGGCAGAGACGGATGATTCACATGTTCCACCAGCGGATGGCCTGCCAGATATTCCACAACCTTTTTTGTGTTTTCGGTCTGCCGGTCCAGGCGCAGTGACAGGGTTTCAACGCCCTGCAACAATAAAAACGCATTGAAGGGGGAAATGGAAGCGCCGGTATCCCTTAGAAGAATCGCACGGATATAAGTCACAAAAGCTGCCGGTCCGGCGGCTTCCACAAAGGAAACGCCATGATAACTGACATTGGCTTCTGCAATCTGCCCGAATTTCCCGCTGGCTTTCCAGTCAAATTTCCCTGAATCCACTATGATTCCACCCAGCGCAGTCCCATGGCCCCCGATGAATTTTGTGGCGGAATGCACAACGATGTCAGCGCCCAGTTCAATGGGACGGATCAGATAAGGGGTCCCGAACGTATTGTCAATCACCAGAGGCAGTCCATGTCTGTGCGCAATCGCTGCAATGGCTTCGATATCGGGAATATCGCTGTTGGGATTTCCCAGGGTTTCCAGATATACCGCTTTGGTATTTTCCAAAATGGCGGCTTCCAGTTCCTCCAGATTATGGACGTCCACAAAGGTGGTGGAAATGCCGTACCTGGGAAGGGTATGCGCCAGCAGGTTAAAGCTGCCTCCATAGATGGTTTTCTGCGCCACAATATGTTCCCCTGCCTGCGCCAGCGCCTGAATCGTACCGGTAATTGCCGCCGCGCCGGAAGCCAGGGCCAGGGCCGCCACGCCGCCCTCCAGCGCGGCAATCCGCTTTTCCAGAACCTCCTGGGTCGAATTGGTCAGCCGTCCGTAAATATTCCCTGATTCGGTGAGATTGAACCTGGCCGCCGCATGTGCACAATCCCGGAACACATAGGAAGTGGTCTGATAAATGGGCACAGCTCTGGAATCGGTGGCCGGATCAGGCTCTTCCTGGCCTACATGCAGCTGCAAAGTTTCAAATCGATACGTACTCATCCTGATACCCCTCTTTCTCATCGTCCTTTTTGGTCTGATGTCCGTATCTTATCTCTATTTTCCTACTATGTCAATAGGATATTTGTTTCGCTATATCTTCTGTCTGCAGATCCAGCATCTCTTCCACATGCCGGCTGACAGCCCCATATCCCGCCGGATTCCCTGCATAACCGAGAGGACATGCATCCTTCAGTTCTTCACCGCCCTGCAGCCATTTTCCCAGCTTTTCCTGATCCAGAGAAGTGGACTTCAACTGCTCCGCTGTTTTAAGATCCACCAATTCGGGACAAAAATAGTGTAAAACAGCCGTTTCAAACGCGCCCCCATGGATATCCAAAAGTCCGGCTTCCGAAGGATCTTCCTCCAAAAACCATTCGGGAGGATAATCGGGATTTACGACCAGCAGGAAATCCTCATCTCCCCGCCAGCCGAAAAGCCCCAGGTCCATGGCGTTTAACACCAGCTTACAGGAGACATCCAGCTCACTGTTGGCCCTTTTCACCGCATCCACAATGGTCTGCACATGAGCGTTGTCTCCATGGTAGCTAAAGCAATAGATATCGTGAAAGGAAAAGCGGCTCATGTTTTCAAATAATTCAAACAGGACCTGGCGCATCGTTTCCGGCCTGAGGGTAAACGATCCGGGAAAGCCGCCCGTACAATGGTTGATCCCCCAGTAATAGGGCGGCGCAATCACACTTTCCTTCCCCATTTTCCGCAGTTTTTCCTTCACCAGTCTGCACATGGCATAACTCCAGTAAATATCGGAACCCAGGGGAAGATGCGGGCCATGCTCTTCGATCACTCCGAGAGGAAACAGCACCGGAATTTTTTTGTTTTCCGGATTCTGAAATTTAACCCAGCTTTCTTCCGCCATTGTTTCCCGAAAAATTGATTCAAACATATCTCTTTCTCCTCTTATCTTATTTTCTGTCAGCGTGTGAAAAAGGAAGATTCCTTTTTTACGCTGACAATATTGTTACAGTGATGTCCATTATACCATCTGTCAGAAAGGCCCGCATTCCTTTTCGTTACTTTTTTCTATCTCATTCATTACATTTGCACCGGATTTCACCTTGTGTTTTTACAAAATGACAAATAAAGTCAAGACTTTCCCTTTTCCAAATGATATGATGATATCAGGTCCCAAAATCTTCAAAAACAGGAGGGTTTACCTATGGAAAGCCAGGAACAGATCAACGCTGTTTGGCGGATGCAGACTTATATAGAGCAACATCTTGAGGAACCGATTACGCTGCATTCACTTGCGGAAATAGCAGGCTACTCGCCCTGGCACTGTGCGAAAATCTTCCGGGAACTCACCGGGAAAACCCCTTTTGAATATATCCGGATGTATCGGCTTTCCAAAGCGGCTCTGGCACTCCGGGACAAAGATCTTAAAGTGGTGGACGTTGCCATGGATTTCGTCTTTGACAGCCATGAGGGCTTCACCAGAGCCTTCCGCAGACAATTTGGAATCAGTCCCAACGCGTATAAAAAGACTACGCCTCCCATTTCCCTTTTCCACCCATGGCCCGTCCGGGAATATTATTACTGGCTCAGAGGCGTACAGGATGCACATACGCCCCCTTCTGAAGATTTTTATGTGCAGGTGCGCAACTTTCCCGGTCGGAAGCTGCTGTTAAAACGCGCTGTTACAGGGGATGACTACTTTTCCTACAGCCAGGAAGCAGGCTGCGACGTATGGGGTCTGCTGTGCAGCATCAAAGAGGCGCTGTATGAACCCATCGGCATGTGGCTTCCCGACACCCTGCGCCCGCCCGGTACATCACGTTATGCCCAGGGTGTTGAGGTGCCGGAAAATTATGCAGGACTGATACCGGAAGGTTTTGACCTCATCGATCTGCCTCCCTGTAAAATGATGCTGTTCCAAAGCGCTCCCTATGATGATCTTCATTTCGAGGAAGTGATCCTGCATTTATCAAAAGCCATTGACAGCTATGATCCCGCTCAATCCGGCTATGAATGGGATGATGAAACGGCCCCGCGCTTTCAGCTGGATCCCCAGGGCTGGCGGGGCTATATTGAAGCCAGGCCGGTGAAAGAGATTTGAAAAATTCCCTTTTCATCACAAGGAAAGTCAAGTCCGCTGTTTTTCCTTCTGTTATACTGATTTCAGTAACGAAAAAACACAGAAAACAGGAGGACACAAAATGGAAATTCAAACAGAAATCCGACGGCATCTGCAGACACTCTGCGAAGAAATCGGGCCGCGCCCCACAGGCAGCGCTGCCAATCAAAAGGCGGTTGAATATGTCTGCAGAGAGTTGGAACAGGCCAGAATGGACGTCTCAAAGCAGGAGTTCGACTGCATGGACTGGACAGTGAACGATGCCGCACTCACGGTTTTGGGGCAGGACATTCCCATCGTTCCCGCACCCTATTCTCTTCCCTGCTGCGTACAGGGAGAAATTCTTCCCATCCGCTCCCTGGAAGAGCTGCGCGCGGCATCCCTTGACGGCAAAATTATCCTGTTGTGCGACAGGATGGCTTCCGAACCGCTTATGCCGAAAAGTTTTGTGTTCTGGAACCCTGACGAACACAAGGAGACCATCTCCCTGCTGGAAAAGGGCGGAGTAAAGGCCGTGATCACCGTCAGCCTCTCCCCGGAAAATTTTGTACCGGTCATCGAGGACGGGGATTTTTTAGTCCCATGCGCAATCGTTCTCCCTTCCAGCCTGCCAAAGCTTATGGGCGGCCTTACCGCCACCCTTTGTCTGAACACTATGCGATGTCCCAAAAAGGCCTCCAATGTGCTGGCTTCCTATGGCAGCGGCAGTCAAAAGGTCAGTATTTCCGCGCATATCGATACCAAACCGGGAACGCCGGGGGCTCTTGACAATGCTTCCGGTGTGGCTGTACTGCTGGCGCTGGCCGCCGGACTATCCGGCAGAAAATTCTCTCACCGCATTGAATTTGTGATCTTCAACGGAGAAGACTACTATTCCAATCCGGGGGAGATGACCTATCTTTCCTCCTGTCTCTCTTCTCCTGCGGAATATATCTATGCCTTTAACATTGACGGTGTGGGAGTAAAGGGGCAGACCACTTCATACTCATTTTACGAGTGCCCCCAAAAGCTGACGGACCGCATCTCTGACCTTGCCGCAGAACGCGAAGGCTTTGAACAGACGGAACCCTGGCCCCAGGGGGATCACACCCTGTTTTCCTTCTCCGGTGTTCCGGCAATCGCCGTTACTTCCGGCGGAATCTTTGAAATGGTGGACCATGTTCTTCATACCCAGCATGACACCCTGGACCTGATCGATGTAAAGAAACTGGAAACGCTGGTACAATTCCTGCTTTCCGCGATATAGCAGAAGAGCCGGGAAAGCAATCGAGTAGGGGAGATTTTATCTCCCCTCTCACACCACCGTACATGCCGTTC
>CABSCP010000030.1 GCA_902476265.1 uncultured Lachnospiraceae bacterium | reverse complement strand
ATAATAAATCTTAAAAATTTTTCATTTTCCTATTGACTTTTTATTTGCAGGCTGAATAGTGGGGGGATAATACTCAGTAAAAACGCCAGGAGGAAACCGCTCAAAAGGCCTCCCACATGCGCCGCATTATTCACATATGCGCTGGAGAATCCCGCATATAAAGACAATGCCACAGCGATCAGAGCCCTCCGCAGCGAAATATGCGCCGCCGCTCCCCGTTTTACGATGACGAGAAATAAAAGTGCTCCTGTAAGACCGAACACCGCTCCACTGGCGCCGATGGAATTATAATATCCTCCTATGGATAATTCATATGCCGCTGAGAGAAGATTGCCACAAACGGCAGACAGAAAATATAAAATCAGGAAGCGGCATCTTCCCAGGCTTCTCTCCACAATCTCACCGCAGCAATATAACAAAAGCATATTGTTGAGCAAATGTTCAATATCCACATGAAGAAATGCCGCCGTAACCAGCCTGTAAATATCTCCGCCGTAAATTAAGTAGGCAACGCTGAACTGTCCCTGCATCTCCATCCATCTGCCCACCCCGGGCAGCAAAAGGCCTGTCAGAAAAACAACCGCATTTATTCCCACCAAAGCCACGGTGCAAACAGGCAGACTCTTATCTTTTCCCATGCTGTAATCGCCAGCGGTATACCCGGAATTTTCCGAATAGTCCATCGCTGTTTCCTCCTAATAATGAGGGTATCACTTTGCAGCTTTCCTGTCAACGCTGTTCCCTGCAGCAGCCCGGATAAAGCCGTCAAACCCGCTCCACCCGAAAGCTTTCCCGTCCAAAACGAAGAATATCTCCGGCTTTTATCATCACTGCTTCATTGGGCGCCAGTTTTTTATCATTCACCTTAGTGCCGTTCCGGGAATTTAAATCCCTGAGGTAAATGCCGTCATCACCGGCTTCAAAACGGGAATGAATCCGGCTCACCGACGCGTCCGACAGCAGGATCGAAGCCCTGCCTTTCAGTTTCCCCACGGTTACCGGAAAGTTTTCCAGATAAAACTGCCTGTCCCCTTCCGTTTCCTGCAGCAGGAATTTTTTCCCCCGGATGTTTTCCGTCCTGTCCAGGTCAGTCAGATATATGGTTTCCTGGCTGTCCGGCAGGTGCAGCTGGCTCTCGTAGCTGTCCCATACGGTATCCGGCCATTCCTCCTGCCGGATCACAGGGGCACTTTCCCGCTTCCTTCTTCTGAAAATGCGGGAAAACCAGGATTCCTTTTTCACCGCTTTTTCAGGCTCTTTCCGGTCCACAGGATCTTCTTCCTCTACGATGTCCATTTCGCCGGGACTCTCTTCTTTCCAGGATAACGCTGCTGCAGGTCCCGATTCACTTTTCCACAGGGCGGTTTCCCTTTCCAGAAACGGGAGGAAGGAGTTCAGTACAAAATACTCGGCTTTCGACATTTTGTAAAACTGATAGGCCGTGGTAACCGCATGTTCTTCTCCATGATCCACATGCTCAAGAAAGAAATCCGCCAGCGCGGCATAGCCCGCCTCCCCTTTTGCACTTCCGGGATCATAGCAGAAAAACAATTCTTCCGTTTCCACATCTGCAAATATTTTTCCCGTTTCCAAAAAAAGCCCCTGTTCGTCCAGAAGATACTCACCCAGATCCTCCTGCACTGCGGCTATGGAGCAAAGCATTTGTCCCAGTTCCTCCATTCCCAGTTTTTTTGCCTCATAAAGCCGTTCCAGAGGTTGCCGTGACGTGATATCGTAGTAAAGAAAATTGTCTCCGTCCAGCTGCCGGAGACTGCAGTCCAGCAGCTTTCCGATATGGTTATGGTTCAAAACCCGGTAAGCGTATCGGTCCGCCATATCCGTTTCGTTGCATCTGATCACCATATAGTTGTGATTCAGTTCTCTTTTATATGTTACTTCATTTTGGCTGATCATATATCTCTCCCAGTTTACGGATTCCTCTGATGTATGCCGCCGCATTCCGAATGATTGATTTCTGCTTTACACAAAGCTGCGGCACCGTGTTCCCCAATGTGGAAAAGGGTGTGTTTTTCTGCAGGGTGACCTGAACAAACACCGGGGTTTTCTCCACTTTTCTTTCTTCTTTTGCAAAGCTTAATACCTCTCTTTCCAGCAGTTCGTCCAGCTGCCTTTGTACATAGGCTTCTCCCTCCGCCGGATATCTGCTGCCCCGAAACGCCGATACATAGGCCGCCTGCATCATAAAACATCCCTGATATAAATAGCTGCACAAATATACCAGCAGCAAAATCAGGATGGCAGTGAGAGGGAGCAGATAAGCTGCTTCCACCACCACATAACCGTCGTCTTCTTTCATTCTAATTGCCTCCCAAAATCACCGTCCAGACAATTCCCATGGCCGCCAGCAAAAACGGCGCAAAGGGGATCCTGCTGTCTTTTTTCAACCTGCCTAACGTCATGCCTGTTCCTGCATACAACGCGGTCAAAAGACATGCCGTGCATAGAACCGTAACACACAGATTCCCTCCCAGAAGCAGGCCCACAACCAACAGCATGTTCCCGTCGCCTCTCCCGATTTTTCCTTCGGTCAAAAGGCTGATACTCCAGACCGCTACTCCCGGCAAAAGCGCTGCCACAGCCTCCGCCCAATTTCCTGTCCCATTAAAAATTCGATTAAGCTCCAGGTAAAGACCTGCCGCCAGTCCTGCCACAACCAGTTTCTTCTCTATTTTCTGCCAGGCGCAGTCTGTCACCGTGCACAGCGCGCCATAAACAATCGCCCATTCCATTGCCATCCCCCTATCCGCATCTGGGGCAGGCATGTTTTCCCGCCTCCAGCGCCTTTGACAGCGGCACGCTGTCAATTGTTCTTTTCAGCCCGCTGCAGGTCACCGTGCTGTGGTACCGGATGCCCTCCGATGTCACATAAACCACACTGCTGTTTCCCCCGCATATCTCACAGGCCGTATAGTTTTTCCCGGCGCCGTTCGCAGCTCTTCTGGCCTGCTCAATCCCCATCATCTCTATGGATGGGTTGAGGTAGACGCAGGCCCTGTCTCTGTGGTAGGCTGCGCCGGACTTCGTGATATATACAAACTCTTCTTTTTGCCCTTCCTCCGGCTCCTTTTCTGCGCCGGGATCAAATCCGATCCATTTGTGCATGACACATCCGTTCACCATGACCGCATCCGGAAAGGCCGCCACCGGGATGAAAGCCTTTATCCGTGTGGTTTTCACCAGCCGGATATCCGGACTGCCGCTTTCCTCCTGCCCGTAAGCCAGCATTGACAGTTCCCTGCCTGTCTGATGGAGTTTTGCCTCCTGTACGGAAAAATCGCGGAACATCAGCAGCATGGAAAGCAGATTCATCACCGCGAACAGAAACAGCGGTAAAACCAAAGCGGCTTCCACCGTCATGTTCCCGGGAAGGGCCCGGCAGGATGCCCTTTTTGACCGTTTAAAAACCAGGGGAATAACAGGAGATTTTACGGGAGCATTTTGCCCATGCTTCAATTTCTGGAGAATTGTTTTATTATTTTTGTTTTTTTTCTTACCGTTTAAAAAGGACACCCGGCCGGACCCTCCCTTCTCATTCATATTCATAAATCCTTGTGATTTCAAAATTTCCGCCATAGCTGCCGGTTACACGGATCCTGGCTTCCATCCCGTCAATAAGCCCGTCCATCCGGAAATTTTCATTTCCCGGCGTTCTTCTGATATCGCTTTCCATCACGTCTGTCAGTCCCCGGACCGCCTTCTTCTGCCCGTGACAGAATAAAAGCGCCCCCAGATACTCTTTATATGACCAGCCCTCTTCTACCTCCCGGTAAGAATCCAGGTGGCTTCTGTAGGTCAAAAGCCGGGAGAACGGGGTATTCCAGGACGCTTCGCTCTTTTGCACCGGAACTCTGCCCCCTTTGAGCAGAATGCGGATATCTTTTACGCTTTCCGCATAGGCCCACGCAAACAGGATCACCGTTTCCACCGCCTCCGTAATTTCCGGCATGAGAAGCAGGGAGGCGATCACGCCTGCCGCTTCCGCCGCCTGACTGCGCAGCCCGCTCCCAAACAGGAACGCAGCGTTTGCCGCTTCCCGGATGACCAGCAGCTCCTGTAATGTCTTTTTGAGATTTTCCCGGTCCCCGGTTCCCTGCTGAAGAATATATTCCACCTCATAGGAAAGCGCGCTGTTTTCTTTTTCCCGGCCGAAATAACCGCATTTTTCCAGTATATAAGCATAAAGAAGTCCGTCTGCGAGCAACCCTTTGGCCGGCTCTTTGGATTCCGCCAGTCCGGTCCCCTGATTCAGATGCCGTTTAGACGGGCGCGAAGCATCCGCGACGGAAGCATTGGACAACTTCATCCCCTGGGCTGCCACCCCCAGTATTCCTTCTCCTCTGGTGGCGCGCACGGCGTCGGAGGGCGTTTCCGGCACCTCTTTGTCCCATTCCTCATCCTGCAGCCTTTTCTTTCGGATGATCTCTTCTTTCATGGCTTCCTCCGCCGCATCCCATTCCGCTTCCATATCCCGTCCCCGGAGACTTTCCGCTTTCTGCCCCCCGTCCAGGATCTGCTGCGCCAGGGAAATCCCCTTCACATCCTTCATATACTGCACCACATGATATTTTAAAACAGCGCCCTCCTCATCCGTGGCCACGCCTGCCCGCAAAAGCTCTGTGGTATCCGCGGTAAGCCCCGTTATGTCCCTGGCAAACGGAACGGAAAATTCCTCCCGGGGCCTGAGATTTTTCTCCAAATAGTCCCTGATATGCTCCTCCGTGCGATGAAAGGACGGGTTTCCGGTTCCGTAGGAAGTATCCAGAAAGAACAGTTCATACTGATCCAGCATTTCCCTGTGATATTCCGCCAGCGCGGAATCCAGCGCCATATCGGCACAGCATTCCAGATGCATCCGGATCGTCCCGATCCGGGCCGCCTGAAGGACAGCCAGGATCAGGGACAAAAGGATTCCCGTGACAAGGGCCAGGTAAACCGTCATATATCCATCCAAACAGGGAGGCTTTTCCCGGTTTTTCTTCTGTGCGGAATCTTTCATTCCCATTCCTCCCGCTGTCCGCAAGTCCGCCGCCATACCTCAGATTTTTCCGGCCTGAGTGGTGATTTTCCCGAAAATCGTGGTCACCAGATCCGTAATTCTGTCTTTAAAAATCAGCACAAGGCCAACGGCGACCAGGATCAGTAACACCACTTCAACCGTTCCCACACCGGCCTGGCTGTTCATGATTTTTTCTGTGCGTCTGCGCACCTTTTCCGCCATCATCATTAATTTATTCTTCATCTTCTTCATTATTTTCTCCTCCGTTTTTATAACCCGCCAAAAGAAAAGCAGGCCGGAACCATGATCAGGATCATCACCACCACCAGCATCAAAAGCATGGGGACAAGCAGCCTTGTCTGGGCCTCTTCACCCTTTTTTCTGGCAGCCGCCTTCCTCTCTTCAAAAGCGGTTTCCGCCTCCTGTTCCAGCGCTGCGATTAAATCCCCGGTTCCCTTTTTCACATTCTGTATCAATAGGGAAGCGCATTTTCTATATTGGGGCAGCCGTATCCTTCTGCCGAAATTTTCATAGGCCTGCAGTTCGGTGAGACCGCTTTCCATCTCCCGTACGGTCCTGAGAACCTCCTCATAAACCGGCGGCGGATTTTCTTTTGTCCCTTCCGTAGAAAGCCTTACAAAAACCATCCGTAAAGGCATTCCGGTTCCCGCCAGCAGCGTAAGCCTTGCCAGAAAGGACGGGTATCGGGCCTCAAGGGACTTTCTCCGTTTTTCCTCTTCCCGGCAAATATCCCGTTCAAACGCTTCATTCAGCGCCACGCAGCCTGCTGCGGTCAAAAGTCCGATCCAAAGCCCCCAGACAGGTTTTTCCGGCTGCCAGGATAAGGGACGGCCTTCAAATTCATCCGGCAGGATAAAAATACCCGTTTCCTGTTCCGTTTCCTCCTCCTTCATCCGCCGCATGGTTTCCCGCATCAGACGGGAAGCCGTGTCCTGCCCTTTCGGTATGACGCGCACGGGAAACCGGACCTGCTTTTCCCTTTCCATACAGGAAAGTTTTGCCGTCAGCGTCACCATCTCCCCCTGTTCGGGAAGCAGTCTGTTTCTGATATGTCCCGACCCATCCATCAGGTCATAATCACTGCTCTCCCAGCGGATATCCACCAATCCGCCGCACAGAGTTTCCGGCAGGAAAATATCTTCTTCCACCCGGTCAAACGTCTGGCTGTTTGTTTCCATGCGCTCATACAGTTCCTTTTCTGCCAGTTCCAAAAACGCTTCCTGACCGTCCTCCGACAACCTTTGTTCCGGCACCTCGATCTCAATTCCTCTGACCGTTTCCTCTCCGGCCTTTGCCGCAAGTTCATAGGTGCGGCTTCCCTGCCCGCTTTCCGGCCTTTCCAGTTCATGAATGCTTCCGCTGCGTTGGTCCGCTGCCGCAAATAAGGTAAGCCCTGCCGCCATCCCCATTCCGGCGATTAAAAATTTCAGAAGCTTTTCTCTCTTTTCAATCTGAAACTCCCGGAATACGGCGTTTCCTTTTGTCCGACCGTAAATACGGCATAAGGCTTCCCGGCTTTCTCTTTTTCTCTTCTGCCCTTTACCACATTGTTTTTCCCATTTTTCCTGCTTCTTCCACAGTTCTGCCGCAAACCTTCTCAGCAGACCTTCTCTCTTTTTTTCCGCCGGTTTCCGGCCGTCTTTTTTCATAGACGCCTCCTTCATATCCTGATATCCATAATTTTTTCCGATAAGAAACAGGATAACAGGTAAAGGCCCAGACAGAGTGTCATAATCAGCACGCCCGCGGCATTGTGATAAAGAATATCAAAAAATCCCGGGGATGACAGCTGCATATAGCCATACAGTAAAAACGGAATACCGTTCATCACACGCTGTTCATATTTTTTTGCGGCCAGCATGGTATTGATATCCCGTTCCACCTCCATGCGCTGTCCGGTCAGATCCGCCGTCCGCCGGATGATTTCCTTCAGATTTCCACCCTGCCGTTTCGCCACCGCAAAGACCTCTGTAAAATCCCGAATTTCCTCCACACGGCTGCGTTTTCCCAGATTTAACAGCATCCCTTCCAGGGGAATCCTGTTCTTCATCCCCTTTCTGATCACGGAAAGTTCCCGGGCCATTTCACTGTCCCCGCCATATAACGCCGTCATTTCGCTCTCCGCCTCCAGAAAAGCATTTTCAATGGAGCTCCCTGCCTGAATCCCGGCAATCACTGTCAGAATGGTATCCTTAAACTGAAGAGAAAGCCGCTCCTTGCGCTTTTGCTTTTTTTCCTTTTTCTCTTTTTTGAAAAACAGGGCCAGAACCGCCGGAAATGCCAGCATTCCCAGCCAGGAACGGTAAAACATGTAGGAAAAAATTCCCGTGGCTGCTGCGCTTTTCCCGAAAACCATCATCTTCTCCCGTGCGGAAAAAACATAGCTGTCATAATCCGTCCTGTTTTCCTGTAAATCCGGCCGCTTCCATCTTTTCCACATGTAAAAGCTCCCCCCTTTTTACCAGCTGTCCCGTCACCTTCTCCCCGATGCTTTCTTTGCTTTCCTCAAAGGAATACAGTGTGTTTGTTAAAATTTCGCCCTCTGCAAATCCGGTTATTTCCGCAATTTCCAGCACTCTTCTGCTCTTATCCCGCAGGCGCCCCAGGTGGATCAGAATATCGATTCCGGATGCGATCTGACGGCGGATGGCGGGCAGCGGAATATCCATCCCCATGAGCAGCATGGTTTCCATCCGCAGGAGCATATCCCGGGCGGAATTTCCGTGGCCTGTGGACATACTCCCGGCATGTCCCGAATTATAGGCTGTCAAAAGCTCACATATCTCTGCGCCGCGCACCTCTCCCACAATGATCCTGTCCGGGCGCATCCGCAGGCTCGCCCGTATGAGATCCCTCACACCCACAGGCCTGCAGCCCTCTACATTCGCATTCCTCGTTTCCAGCGAAACAAGGTTGGGCGCATATTTTAACTGGAGCTCCGCGCTGTCCTCTATGGTGATGATTCTCTCCTGTTCGGGGATCGCCTGGGAAAGCGCGTTTAGGAAAGTGGTTTTCCCGCTTCCGGTACCGCCGCTGATAAAAATGTTGTATCTGCTTTTTACCAGCAGTTCTAAAAATTCACGGCATTCTGTGCTCAGGGATCCCAGCGCCACCAGCTTTTCCATGGTCATCCCTTCTTTGGGGAAGCGCCGGATCGTGACAATGGGGCCGTTTAATGCGACGGGAGAGAGGACGATATTCACCCGGGAGCCATCTGACAGCCGGGCGTCCAATATGGGTGACGCCTCATTGACCACACGGTTACAACCCGCGGCAATCTGCTGGATGACATCCTGCAGCCTGGCTTCACTCTCAAAACGGCCCTCCCATCGATACAGGCTTCCTGCCTTTTCCAAAAAAATCCTGTCCGGCCCGTTAATCATGATTTCCGTGATTTCTTTATCCTCCAAGAGTCCCTGCAGGACATCCAGCCCCCGGATTGCCGCAAACAATTCCCGGCTCATCCGCCTTCTGCCGGCCACATCCAGTTTCCCGGCACAGCGGCTGCCGCTGAGTTTTTCATCGATCAGACGTTTCACCTGATCATCTGCAAAATCCATGCCGCAGTCCAGCTTCACCAGAATTTCTTTTTTCAGTTCCGCTTTATACCGGTCATATTCTGCCTTATTCATATGCTTTCAGCACTTTCTCCACATATTCCGACAGCTCTCCCGCCGTCAGATGGTTCATATCCCTGGGCAGCCTTTGGAATACAGGCAGCCTAAGCTTCGCCGTCTTTTCCGCCACATCCTGGTATCCGGCCTTTTTCAGGGCCGATTCATACTGTTCCGTCTTGGCTGTAGCAAACCCGTCCTCCCGGATGACAGTAAAAATCCTGTTGCTGCGGCGGAGGATATCAAACAGTCCTTTCACCCCGTCGGAAAGGTCAAGAATGACATATTCATACCGGCTGCGGCACAGCATCTCCATCATTCTCTGCCATTCCTCCGCCTCCAGCCCGAAAAGGTCGTAACCGCACAGGGCCGGGGGAACCAGATCCATACCGTTGATATGTTCCGTCATTTGATACATCCGGTTTAAAAATTCTTCCGCCGGTTCCTGCAGATAATATAAAAGCTGGGTAAACTCGGTTTCAAAACTGCGTCCCAGCATTTTCTCCAAGCCGGAACAACACTCAAAATTCAGATATAAAACCTTATGGTTTCGGGCCAGAAGCTGCCCTGTGACAAACGCGAAGGTGGTTTGCAGACACCGGTTTACCGGTGTGTAGAAGCTGAAAAAACGAACGGGGTGATCTGTTTTGACAGGCGGCGGCAGATTTCCGATCTTTGCCGCTTCCTCCATCACTTTTTTCATGATACGGGTCACGCTGCTGTACTTGCTTATCCCCGGCAGCTCTATGTCCGGGCGCGCCTCTTCTTCCCACAGCAATATGATCCGTGTTACCGGCCAGTCATTCATTTCAGCATGAAAGACCGGCTGGGAGATGAGCAGGATCTGTACCGGCGACTGCATCAGCGCGCCATACAGTTTTTCTTCACTCGTAAAAGTGCGGATCTCGAACGGAAACTCGCCCTTTCTGCTGAGTGCATCCATGAGACGATAGGCGTACTCCTGCTCCGGGTCGCATATCGCCAACACATTTCTCTTCAATTATGCCTCCTGGTGGATAGAAAGATAACATCAGAATTATGACTTCTGAAGAAACCTGACGGCGATCCGCCGCCGGTTGGGATCGGAGCTGCGCCTCTGCGCTGCCTCCGTTTGATGGTAAGTCGAATTATAGACCTGAATTTTTTAATTGTCCAGCGAAATATCTTAAAAAGCGTTTTTTTGTTATTATCCTACAAAAAGACCGCAAAAATTTCTGTTAATTTTTTTGGCAGTAACCATAAGCGGTCCCCTATGTCCCGGCCTTTTTTACAACGTAAAATATATTTTGATTCCGTATAAAAGGGCAACACCCGGGACCCCCAGGATTCCCGAGGTCATGAAGCTCAGCGGATTAATTCCCACACCTCCCTGCAGCCCGCGCCCCTGCAGAAAAGAATTCACCAGAAAAATCGCAATCATACCAAACACAGCGCGCAGTAAAAAGTTAAGCATTATTTCCATCCAGTTCTTCATTCCCTGTCCCCAAAATATCTTTTTATAACTTTATGCCTTTCCTTTTTCCGTTATGTATATATTTCCCAATTCCGCCTATACTTAACTATAAATCTTTTTGTGAAAGAAGGAAGGTATACATGAAATCTATCTTCAGTATCCGTCACCGCCCCCAAAAAGACGCTGCCTCCCTCACTTATGAGGAGAGTCTCCGCTTTGACCTGCAGCTTGCGAAATGGGAACTCGATAACGCCTATGCCGGCTTTGACTATGCCACAGATCCTGATCTGATCGACTGTTATATCTATGAACTCAATGCCGCAATGAAACGCTATAAATATCTGCTGGGAAAATATAATTCCCTGCGCTGTGAAACCTATGTCCCGGCGGAAATCGACACCGCTTCTCCGGTAAAAGAACCCGCTCTGCAGCCATTGGTGGATGTCTGAATTACAAATTGCAGGGGGACTGTAGCGCTTTCACGCTACAGTCCCCCTGCATTCTTTTACTTCTTCTTTTTTCTCAATACTTCTTCCATTGTCAGCACTGCGCCGCCCAGAAGCACCGTCCAGAAAAAGATCGGCGCCGTATCTCCCGTCTGCGCTCCTCTTCTTTCTCCCAGCACTCCCCTTTCCGGTTCTGCTACACTGCCCTCTTCCTCAAGGGGCATTTCTACTCTCACGCCCAATACGCCTTCCTGCGGCCTTTCTATGGCTGCCGGAACGACAGGTGCATCCGCGGGAGGATTGCCTCCGCCTCCGTTATTGTCCGGGATCACAACCGGTTCGGAAGGGCGCTCCGATTCCCCGGAAGATTCCGGTTCAGACGGGCTTTCCGATTCGGACGGGGTTTCCGTTTCTGTAGGCGTTTCCGTTTCCGTCGGGGTTTCGCTTTCCGCCGGGGTTTCCGTTTCCGTCGGGGTTTCGCTTTCCGCCGGGGTTTCGCTTTCCGCCGGGGTTTCGCTTTCTGTCGGGGTTTCCGTTTCCGTCGGGGTTTCCGTTTCCGTCGGCGTTTCGCTTTCCGTTGGGATCTCCGTTTCTGTCGGCGTTTCGCTTTCCGTCGGGATCTCCGTTTCTGTCGGCGTTTCGCTTTCCGGCTCCTCATACACATTGCGGAAGAGAATCTGCCCATCCGGATACTCTGCTTTTCCCACAATCTGCCCGTTTACGGCGCTCACCTTCACTCTGACCCGGTATACTGTATCATCATAAGTGATGCCTTCCTGCTTTTCGTCCAGTTCCCTGACTTCATAGGAATGAGTGCCCAGATCATTTTTATCGTATTCCAGGGGTTCAAAGGTAATTTTTCCTTTGGCATCGTTGGTTCCTTTGGCAACCAATTTGTTGTTTTCATAAATGCCAAAGGTAAAGTCTTTTCCTTTTAACGCTGTTCCGGAAATTTCCTTTGTGCCCTCCAGGACAATGCTGCCGGTTCCCGTCACTGATTTTTCATTGGTCACGCTCACCGTCATGCCGTTCCGGATTTCGGTGAACTGATACCTTTTTTCTTCCGCCTTTTTGCTCTGCTCTTCATAATCGTTTCCGGGCAGCATGAAATAATGCTTTGTGTCATCCTTTTCGTAACCTTTGGGGGCCTCTTTTTCTGTATAATAATACAGATGGTCCAGATATAGGCGCGCTGCCCCTGAAAAATCCTGTTCCTTAAAAGTGAGCAGTCCGTCTTTTCCGGTGGTCTTTTCCCCTACCAGCGTCACTGCCAGAGGACTTCCCTTCTCTTCTTCCAGATCGATCATATAGAGTTCAAATACAGCGCCCTCAATCGCGGTATCGATGTCATACTCATCAATTTTTTTCAGGCTGATCGCAGCGTCCGTACTGGTTATACTGCCGTTCGCACGAGTGATTAAATATTCTCCGCTGCTGGTGGAGCTGGCAGCGCTCCTGCCTTCCATCCTGATCGTATTGCTGACTGCAATCGTTTCTCCCACTTTTCCGTTGGGTTCTACCTGATAAGTCAGCTTTACATATCTTTCGTCCGGCACCGTAACTTTAAGCTCCCGGCTCGTGCTGTTATAGGAAACCTTCGCTTCCTTTACCTGGCTTCCGTCATGTCCGTCAGTCACTTTTACGCTGGACGGAAGCAGGGTTACCTTTTCGGAAATGATATCGCTGAGAACAATGGAACCGGACTCGGGAATCAAATCCAGGCCATGCTCATTCACGGCCACCGTATAGGTGATATACTGTTCCGCTTTTTTCCCTTCTTTCGTCATTAACCGGTCGCTCACTGTGACCGTCCTGTTCGCCGTAGCCAGCGCTTCTTTTGCTTCCGGTTCTGTAAACAGCTGTACCACATTATCAAAAGTATGGGACACGCCATCCGCCAAAAGCTCAGGGTCCACTTTTGTTTGATAAGTGAGAGTAATGATGTCCCTGCCGATATTTTCCAGAGTACACCAGCCGTCTTTCAGTTCGATATCAACGGGCTTCCCTTTTCCCTTTCGGGTCAGCTGAGCCGTGCCCGGCATATAAGTGAGCCCCTCCGGTATGGTATCCTTTAAATACAGGGTCAGGTTCCCGTAATCATATTCCCCCTGTTTGTCATCGATGGAATTGGCGTTGATTAAAATCCACCAGTCGATCACCCAGGCCTTTTTAGCCGTATCCCATTTGCTTTCCTTTACTTGCTTGCTCAGGGGAAATCCTCGGAAAATACGGACCTTCCTGCTCACTTTCTTTGTATAACTTTGTCCTCCATAGGAAAAATCTACTCTGGCAAAATTCATCCTGTCTATATATGAATCACTGCCAAACACGTCGGGATCGATTTTCGTGGCGTAATTTATGACAATTGTCCCCTGCACGTCCCCCTGAAACCGGATTGTCATGGATCTGCAATCCGCGTTGTCGATCCTGTCCGACTCATTATATGTGATTTCATAATCTGCTTCTGTGCCGGTTACCCGCGTCTGCTCTTCCATAAAATGCAGACCGCTGACCTTTTTACACCAGTCTGTAAACACCAGGTCGGAGATTTTGACTCCTTTCGGAATGTCGATTGTGGCTTTCCAGCGGACAATTCCTTCTTTACTCTGGACGTCGACCACTTCTTTTTTGAGAACGCCGTCTAACCCGAATTCAGGCTTCACCACTACGCTTCCTGAGCCTGTGTAATCCTGACCGTGCCGTTTCAGTTCCACCTGATTGGTAAACGTTTCCCCCACAAAGCCTGTGGGCATAAAGCCTTCCTCCACCTTGCTCTGATAGGAGAGGGTATATTTACCGGCGCCTGCATTTGCTCCGAAAGTAAAGCTAAATTCTGTCTTTCCGTCGATCTTGCCTTCCGCCGCCGTTTCCCCGTTTTCATCTCTCAGGGTATAATTCCCGATATACTTCTGGTGTTCTCCAAGGGTATCCTCAAAGACTGCTCCCGACAGATTTGTTCTGACCCCGCTGCCATTGAACACAACCTTCCAGGTAATGATTCCCTTTTGTTTATCCGTCAGCTTTCCGCTTTTCTCAATAGGATTGGATACGGGAATCTGCGCCGTAACCGTACTGCTGTTTTTCCCGTCGCTGCCGTTTTCGGCAACCCAGCTGCACTCCGCCCTGTTCTGGTAGGGATTTTCCCCGTCTGATTCCAAAACAACAGCCTTATAGGTAATCTCCGGCGCTTCGTTACGCCTTACCCTGCCGAGTTTGATTTCCGCACGGTTATGCTTCACGGTCACTTCCGCGTCGGAGGACATCGCATAACCGCTTATTTGAAAGCTGTCCTCCACAATCTTAAATCCGCTTCCGGGCGTATCGGTCACCGTGAGCTCTTTCATATCCGCATCCGGTTTCAGTTTAACGGTAAAACTTAAAGTCCCGTCTTTATTCAGCTTCGCCGTTTCCCCGGATTTGGGAAAAGTCTTTTCAATGTCCGTAAATGCCTTTGCCAGGTGAATGATCATATCTTCTGTACTTCCGGGGAAATGAATCACAATTTCATCTCCGCTCCCGGCATCCTGCGGATTCAGTTTTGCTTCAAAATTAATTTCTCCTGAAATATTGCTGCTGCCTGACTCCAGAAATTCCTTTGTCAGTCTGATCGTAATCAAACCGGATTGATTCAAAGATAAGTAACCTTTGGTGACTCCGTTTTCCTTCATCGCCTGATCTTCAAAAGTCACTTCTGTCTTTAAGGTGTCCGGAATCTGATAAAAAACAGTATCCTTTTCATTGAGCTTTCCACCGCTGATCGCGTTGCTCAGGGTATATCTGACATCGATATGGAAAACGCTGTCACGGTCTACGCCCGTTTCCGGCACAGGGCTTCCGTCTTCCATGGTGATTTCCACGGAAATTTTGCCTGCGATGTCTTCCAGATTCAGTTCCCTGCCTTCTGTCTGCGGTTTCTCCTCCAGCATACCGGTCCCGTAACGCTCCCACGTGCTTTTGCAGACACGGCACCGATATAATTCTGTGCCCTCCGCTTCTTTTTTCTCCAGAAGTTCCCAGACTTCCCCATTCCGTTCCGGATCATGATGCTCGCAGTCTGCATCCTCTAACGCTTCCTGACAAAGCGCACAAATTCCGTCCACGTCATATTCATGAACGCAGCTTTCGGTTTCCGTTTCTAACTCCGTCTCGATGATTGTCTCCGTCTCAGTCTCAGTCTCCGTTTCTGATCCCGACTCTGTTCCGGTCTCTGATTCTGTCCCAAAACCAATTTCATCTTCTGTTACGGTTTCTGTTTCCGCTGTCTCCTCTGTTGCGGTTTCCCATTCCGATTTGGTTATATCTTCGGTTATAGTCTCCTCCGCAGTATTCGTTTTCTCAGCCGCATCGGTTTCTTCCTGATTTCCGTCTCCGGGTTCGGAATATACTTCACTCTCCATTGACTCAATAGTTATATTCTCTTCCTCTGAAGCTTCCTGGATTTCCTCTTCCACAGAAGACAGACTTTCCTTCTCCCGAAATTCCTCTCCTGTCGTGCTGATGGCTTCTGTATGCCCATCTTCCTCTTCTGCATAAGCCCAGTTCATTCCGTTAACCAGCATTGCACAGGACAAAATAACCGCCAGCGCCTTCGGCATCCATTTCTTCATTTCCCCACCGTCCATTTCTCAATTTTCAAAAAGGTTATATTTTTCTGTGTGTAAATATAGCATATTGCGTTTTTTGATTCAATTAGCATTTTGACTAAATTTGTGATATTTTGAACAGCTTTGTTCGACACAGTAATTTTATTAGTTAAATATTAAAAATTTTATTCCGTCTAATATCCGTAAATGTAACAGAAAAGGAAACGGAGGCGGCTTTTGCCGATTCCTCCGTTTCCCTGTTCCAGACAATTATCATACAAAAAATCTCTTAGAATGCAAACACAAGCGCTCCGTAAGCCGGAAGATCAAAGGTGATCCGGTATGGTTTATAATCACAGGGTTCCACTGTGGCCGAAATCTCTGCGGGCACCTCTTCTCCGTTACCGCCAAACCGTTTTTCTGCGCTGTTTAAAACAAGTTTATATTTTTTCTTCTTCGGTACGCCGACACTGTACTCTTTCCGCTCCACAGGCGTCATATTGAGGACGAACAGCAGGTTCTTTTTGCCGTCCGCGGTCTTACGGATAAAGCTGTATGTACTTCTCTCCGCATCATCCGCATTCACCCATTCAAAGCCGGACCAGTCATTATCGATCTCATACAGGCAGGGATACTTGCGGTACATGGACAGCAGTTCTTTTACATATTCTTTCATTCCACTGTTCAGGTCATTCTCCAGCAGGAACCAGTCAAGTTCTCTGGCCTCGCTCCACTCTCTCTCCTGACCGAATTCCTGGCCCATGAAAAGCAGCTTTTTGCCGGAATGTCCGAACATATAGGTGTAGCCCACCCGGAGGTTCGCATATTTGTCCGCCTGATACCCGGGCATCTTATTCACCATGGAACATTTCAGATGCACCACTTCGTCATGAGACAGCGGAAGAATATAATTTTCCGCATTATTATAGGTCATGGCGAATGTCATGGAATAGTGGTTGTTTTTCCGGAAATAAGGATCCAGCTTCATATATTCGCAGAAGTCATGCATCCATCCCATATTCCACTTAAAGGTAAAATGAAGGCCGCCTTCTTCAATGGTTCCGGTCACAAGAGGCCATGCCGTGGATTCCTCGGCAATCGTCATGACGCCGGGGAAGGTTCCTCTGATGACAGAGTTAAAATGCTTAAAAAACTCAATTGCTTCCAGATTTTTGTTCCCGCCGTATTTGTTGGGAACCCACTGGCCGTCCTGTTTGCCGTAGTCCAGATACAGCATGGACGCCACAGCATCCACGCGCAGCCCATCCACATGAAATTCTTTGATCCAGAAGAGGGCGTTGGCTATCAGGAAGTTTTTGATTTCCGTCTTTCCGTAGTTAAAGATTTTGGTACCCCAATCGGGATGTTCCCCGAGCCTCGGATCCGGATGTTCAAAAAGGGCTTCTCCGTCAAATTCCGCCAGACCATGGGCATCTCTCGGGAAATGGGCGGGAACCCAGTCCAGAATCACGCCGATTTTATTTCTGTGAAGCGTATTGATCAGGTATGCAAAATCCTCCGGCGTTCCGTAACGGGAGGTGGGCGCATAATAGCCTGTCACCTGATATCCCCAGGAACCGTCAAAGGGATGTTCCGCAATCCCCATCAATTCCACATGCGTATATTTCAGCTCTTTCAGATATGCCACAATCTTTTCCGCGAAATCACGGTAATTATAGAACCCGTCTTCCGAATCGGGATGTTTCATCCAGGATCCGATATGGCATTCATAAATCGCCAGCGGTTCCTTCTTCATATCCTTCTGATCCCGTTCTTCCATCCATTTGCTGTCGCTCCACTTTAGATCCGTGATATCCGTGGTAATGGATGCGGTTCCGGGGCGCAGTTCCGCATAATTTGCAAACGGGTCTGCCTTATAAAGTTTTCTTCCGTCCTTGGCTGTGATGAGGAATTTGTACATTTCCCCGGTGCCGACTCCGGGAATAAACGTCTTATAGATACCGCCGGGTCCGAGCTTCTCCATGGGATGCGCCGATTCATCCCACCCGTTAAAGCTGCCGATCACATGCACGCTTTCGGCATGGGGCGCCCAGACAGCAAACATCATTCCTTTCTTTCCGTCCTCCACAGATAAATGTGCACCCAGCTTTTTATAAATGTCATAGTGCGTTCCCTGTGCGAACAGATACTGGTCAGCTTCGGAAATAAATACTTTTTCCGGTGTTTTTTCTGTTTTCGCCATAGTAAACCCCCTGGTTTTATTTTTCAGCGCCCTGCTGCGGTAAGCCCCCTCACAGCCGGCGCCGCCGTCAGATAAAATCCTTCTCTCTTAAAACAATCATATCATCTTCATCATACCGCTTTCTGACTAAAATATCCATAAAATGACCCAATGTTTTTTTATTTGCATGCTCGATGGCTTCATCCACAATTTCCCGGACCTCTTCGATGGTGACCGCATGGGTGCTGGTCTGCAGGTCTTCAATCCTTGTATGCAGCGCAAGCCTGCCCAGTTCATCAATGGAATATTCCATATTATAGGCATATTGACACCCGTATTTCACCAGCGTCCCGCTGTCCAGCGCCGCGATGTCAAACCTTGCCGTAAAGCAGGAAGCCAGCCGGGTATTTCTTTCCAGCAGCCTTTCCATGGTCCGCTTGCTGTCCAGCAGGATTACGATAATGCCCGTATGCTCCTGATTCAGGGCTTTAAACAGATTTTCCGTGCCCTCATCGGAAAGCTTGCCCGCTTTTTCGATGATCAGCGCTCCGTTGGGAATTTTTGCGATAATTGCCTCTGCGCTCTTCGCGTTTAAAACTTCTCCGCTGATCTTTGCGATTTTTCCGGAAAAATTCTGGTCAGATGCCCGCACCTCGCGGATTACGTTTTTCGCCAGCTTCATCATATCCGATCCGGGCGCGCCGGTAATGATCATATTTCCCGTAAACGCGGAAAGGCTGAGCATATCCAGGGCCTGTACAAGCTGTCTCATGGCGCCTTTGGTCGGTACAAAAGGGGCGAACAGAGCTTTTTCTTCCTTCGTCATGCTGCGCACATGTTCCCGAAGCTGCTGTTCGGAAATGCGCGCCTGAAATGCTTCCGTATCTCCTGCCGCTTCCGGCTGTTTTTTCTCCGTCCGGGAAGACTCTTCCTGTACGGAATCCTCCTGTTCCGGCTGCGGCCGAGTTTCCTGCACCGGGGCAGGCTGTGATGCCAGAGGCTGCGGCTCCTGTACCGGGGCAGGCTGCTGTACCGGCGTATACGGTTCCTGCGCTGCGGCAGGCTGGGGTGTGGGAACATACGCTTCCTGTGCCGGGGCAGGCTGCTGTACCGGCGCATACGGTTCCTGCGCTGCGGCAGGCTGAGGTGTGGGAACATACGGTTCCTGGGCCGGGGCAGGCTGCTGTACCGGCACATACGGTTCCTGCGCTGCGGCAGGCTGAGGTGTCGGCGCATACGGTTCCTGTACAGCGGCAGGCTGCGGCGCCGGAACGAACTGACGGATCCTGGACTGCGGCGCGTCCTGTGTGGCAGCAAAAGCCTGATCCGGCGTCGAAGTCTGGCGACCGTTCCCGGAAGACTGTTCCTGCATTGCCGCCGGCTGCGCGGCCGGCGCGGGCATCCCTTTGGGTTCATAAGAAGGGATCTCCAGTTCTTCTATATCCTCTATCTCTTCCAGTTCTTCCACTTCTCCCAGCGCGGAAGGATCCTCCACCCGGTCTCTCTGTACGGTTTCTACCGGAAGGGATTCTTCCCTCTGCAGTTTTTCAAGAACGCCGTCCCTGGATAAATGGTCAAAATCTTCAAACAGAGAACCCGTCTGCTGAAGCATCCACTGTTTGGTTTCCCGCCTGCGTTTCTCTTCATTCTGTTTTTTAAGCTGTTCCCATTCCGCCAGCACATCTTCTATATTCATCTGGCCGGTGATCTGCTTCTCCACAGCTTTGTCTTCCGGCAGCGCCAGGCTGATCTGACCGTCATATTCCTGGGCCAGAAGATGCTCCATTTCCTCCGGCTTTCTCATGGTTTTGGAAAAGCTGCTCTGCCCGGACTGCTGTCTTCCGGCGCCGGAAGCCGCCATCTCCGTCTCTCCCGCTTCAATCTGTCCCGTGGCCTGTGCGTCCCAGTCTGCGGATGCCCGCATCATTTCGGAGACCTCTTCCTGGCTGCGGACGTCATTCCTTCCGTAAGGATTCTGTTCCATCCGGCCTTCCTGCGCATTCTCCGGCTGCACCATGTGCATTCCCGTTTCCGGCGCCATCTGCATGGCTGCTGCCGCAGCGGAGCGTTCTGCCGCTTCCGGCTTCCCAAAAACGGGCTCTTTCTTTGTTCCGGCGTCCTCCGGTTCCAGCACTTCCTTCATGCTCTCCGCCAGCGCCGCCTGAAGATTAATGGTGTTGTATTTTCCCATATCCATGGGTTTTACCTGGATATCCAGTTCTTCTTCCTGCTTCTCCTGTTTTTCGGACGGTTCCGGCTGCTTTTGTTTCTGCTCTTCCTCCTTTACCGCGGGGGCTTCCTTTGGCTCCTGCCGGTGGCCGAACAGCCGGTCATAAGCCTGCTGCTGTGCAGGTGAAAGAGGGACATAGAGCTTTTTGAGTTCCATCGCTTTGGTCACATATTTCCCTTCTCCAAACCAAAGAATGAGCTGATCGCATTCTTCCACACATTCCGTAGCCAATCCTACCCGATGATATAAAAAAGCCAGCTCATAGGCCCATTTTTCATTATATTCCCGCTTCTTATACTCTTTTAAAACTGCGATGCGCTCTTCCAGGCTGATATCCTGGGCCTCATATATTTTATAAAGCAGGATATACTTGCTGTTATCGTTGGGCGCCAGCTGTACAAATTCTTTGTAGTACTCCACCGCTTCCACTACCTGTCCCATTTTGATGGTCAGATCGCAAAGCGCATAAACAATCCTTCTGTTCTGGGGACTCTTCTCATCCGCCAGCAGAAGAATATCCTTCGCATCCTCAAATCTCCGGTTAATCTTATAAACATCGCTGATGATGCCCAGCGTGGAGACATTTCTCACTTTTGTCCAGTCTATGGTGTCCGCCGTCTGGGCGGCCTCCTGAAAACGGCCCTTCCTGTTCAGCGTCTTAATTTCTTCCAGCCGCAGCTTGTATTCATACTTATCCAAGGTACTCACCTCATAAATTTCATTTTATCCTGATTTTAATGTTCGGCCTGCAATGCGATACAAATACGTTATTACGTAAACATCGACAGGGTAAACTCCCCCACTTTTTCACTTTACTAAGTTTAACATAGGGTATATCGGTTGTCAAAGAAAAAACGGCGGGAAATCCGCCGTTTTTCACAATCGTCTCTATCAACTTTTACCGGATCACAGGATAGCTTGCGGGGTTTGCCAAAAGTCCGTCAATGTAACGCAGCTCTTGCTTTTCATCATAATCCGCTTCTTTCTGTCTCGTCATTCCGCTGTCGTTCCATGTGGCAGGCGCTGCGTCCTTTCTCCAGGGCCTGCACCGGAAGGAGTATCCCCGGAAAGGGTCCCTGGTCTCATTCATCCATGTGAGCAGCCGGTCATGGAGTCTGTCCCTGATCTGTTCCGGCTCTTTTGCTTCAATCAGATTGTGCATTTCTCCGGGATCCTCCTGCAGATCATACAGTTCATCGGAAGAAAGCAGGTTGATCACCAGCTTGAAGCGTCCGTCAAACACACAGCGCATGGGCTGGAAACCACCGAAATAATCATGGGCTGTCTCATAACGCCCAAATTCCATAAATACCATATCACGGATCTTTTTTCTGCTGTCGGAAAGCACTCCCAAAAGGGATTTCCCCGGCAGCATTTTGTAGGGAAACGCTTTAAAATAATCCAGTACGGTGGGCACAATATCGATATGGGAAACCGGATATTCGTTCACCGCCCCCCGCTCCTGTACCTGTTTTCCTGCCAGGATAAAAGGAATATTGGTGATCTCTTCATAAGCGGCCGGGCCCTTTGCCTCCAGGCGGTGGGATCCCAGCATATCCCCATGGTCGGAAGTGTACATCACCAGCGCTTCCGGCGCATGGGCGCGCCAGGCATCCAGTACCCTGCCGATCTGCCGGTCCGCAAAGGTATTGCAGCCCAAAAACAGGGGTTCCTTCCTGCGATAGCCGCTGCTCCTGTCCTCAGACAGGGCCTCTCCCGCCCAAAGGCGGTGATGCAGGGGTTTCCCCTCCAGAGAGTCATAAAAATTATCCCTGTCCTCCAGTTCGTAATCCTCATATTCCTTTGCATATTCTGCAGGCGCAAGAAACGGGTCATGAGGTTCGTCCAAAGAAACGACGAGGAAAAAATCTTCGTTCCCGTGTTGTTTTAAAAACTCCTCCGCCCTGACGGCACAGCGGTATCCATAGGTGAACTCCTCCGTTATCCCATCCCCTTCCAGAACGGATGCGCTCCTTCGGGACCGCACCCGCTCTTCTTCGGTCAGTTCCTCCAGATAGCAGCGCATGTCATACCAGTATTTTTCATCCCAGCCCTCCGGGCAGACGCCTTTGCCGAAATAATCGCCGCCGTCCAGATGCCATTTTCCGATATAGGCCGTATGGATGCCCTCATGCTGCAGCCGCTGTCCCACGTTTTTCACCGTGGATTCCAGGCCGATGCAATTGGCAATACAGCCGTTTGTATGGGGATACAGACCCGTAAAAATGGCGGACCGGGCCGGACCGCAGACCGGCTGTGTCGTGTAGGCCCGCTCAAACAGGATTCCCTCAGCCGCCAGCCCGTCCAGATTCGGTGTGATCATGGCTTTATTTCCATAACAGCCCAGCATATCCTTCCGCTGAGTGTCCGTCATGATAAAAATCATTTGTTTTGGCATAATTCATTCCTCCCGCCTGTTTTTCCCACCGCCGGAAGACAACCCGGCAGCAGCCTGCTGCCGTCGGACAATCTGTCCCCCCGGCGGCAAAGTTCCTCCGTCAGCCGCTTTCTCCAGATCAGAAGCCGTTCCCGTGCTTCCGGTTTTTGGGAAAGATCGCAGCACTCATAGGGATCCTTTCTCAAATCAAACAGCTGCTCCTTTCCCGTAGCGGTAAACCAGATATATTTTTCTTTTCCGTCCGTAAGAAACTGCATGGCTTCCTCTTTGCTGTAACAGGCGGCATGTTCTCCGTGTATCCATTCCCGTCCCTTGTACCCGGCTGTGCCCCCTCTGCCGCCTTCCGCCAGGATCAAATCCCTGCCCCGGTAAATATCAGACAGATCCAGTCCCCGCCGGTCTCCGGGAACCGGAAGGCCCGCATACCCCAGGGTGGTGGGGTAAAGATCGCACAAGGTTACCGGCAGATCCGGCCGCCTTGCACAGCGCCTGTCCTTTTCCCAGAGAATCAGCGGGACTGCGGCGCTGCCCTGATAGGCGTAAGTTTTCCGCAGCAGATGATGATCTCCCAGCATTTCCCCGTGATCCGCAGTAAACAGGATCACATCCGGCAAATCCCGACGGCTCCTTAACGTCCGGAGCAGCCGCCCGATCTGGCTGTCAATGTGAGCGATCTGTGCGTAATAGCCCAGCCGCATCCGGGTCAGCTGCTTTTGGGAAAGCCTGCCCTCCCAGGCCTGCAGGCCGGGCGCAGGTTTGTCATGGACATGGGCCCATTCTCCGATAGCAGGAGGATCACACGTTTTTTCCATGTACAGATCCCAGAAACGCTGCGGCGGATCGATGGGCGGATGGGGCCGGTGAAAAGAAAGCGTCAGAAAATACGGCCTGGTACGATCTCTTTTCCGCAGAAATTCCAACCCTTTTGTCACCACCCAGGTATTATTGTGCAGCTCCTCGGGAAGGACGCTGGGCAGCGCATTCCAGCTGTTGTCATCCAGTCCGGTCATCCGTTCGTCCAGCCTGCCGCCCGTTTTTTCACGCAGCCATTCCTCATAGTCATCCACATACCAATCGGTGAGCCGCTGCCAGCATTCATAGGAATCGATGCCCTCAAAGCCGCAGTGCTTATTTTGAGGAAAAAAATGGGTTTTCCCCACACAATGGGTCTGATAGCCGCCCTCCGCCAGCACCTTGGGCAGCATCCCTTCAAAGTTCCACTCATGCCCGTCCTCATACCCGTAAAATCCGGTCTGCTCCGGCATAAGGCCGGTGAACAGGCACGCCCTTGCCGGGATGCAGCTGGGGCAGGGAGAATAGGCGGATGTAAAAATGGCGCCCTCCTGTGCCAGCATATCCAAATTCGGTGTTTCCACCACCGGATGTCCCAGTGCGCTCAATGTGTCAAACCGGAACTGATCGCACAAAATCCAGAGAATATTTTTCGTCTCCATACTTCACTCCGTTTTCTAATTGGGACTGACCTGTACAAATCGGTTGGGAGCCGCTTTCAACAGCACGGACAAAAGCGCTCTTTCCCGCTTTTCCACCAGTCTCCGGCAGGCGGGATCCTCTGCCATGTTCCTTCTTTCCTCCGGGTCCGTCCGAAAATCCGTAAACTCACAAAAGCCGTCCTCATACCGGATCAGCTTATCCCTCTCCGTCACCAACACGCAGGCCGAAAAATCCTGTCCCTCTCTGCGGTACCCGTTCCGGTATTCCACCAGACAGCTTTCCCGCTTTTCCTGTAAAAAGTCAATTCCATCTGCCCAGAAAGGCGTCGATATCCCCAGCTGTGTGCAAATGGCAGGCACGATATCCACAAGGGAAACCAGCTGTCCCGAAACTTCTCCACAGCGTTTATGATCCACCCACAGCAGGGGTACATTGATCAGACCTTCGTAAAAAAACGGTCCTTTAAACCACAATCCATGGTCCCCCAGCAATTCTCCGTGGTCGGAAAGGAACAGAATCAGTGTTTCTTCATACAGCCCTTCCTCTTTCAGCGCGTTTAAAATCCTGCCCACGGCAGCGTCTAACAGCTCCGTCATCTCATAGGTACGCCCGATTCTCTCCCGGGTCAGTTTTTCGTCTGCACTACCGCAGACGTCCGGTTCTTTTCTTCCCTGAGGCGACCAGCTTCCTTCATAAAACTGCCGGTAACGGGGATGCCTCCCTTCCAGATCCGCCGCCGTTGTTGCCGGCAGCCGCACGGCCCTGTCAGAAACCAGTTCCCCCGGAGGGGTGAACGGAAAATGCGGGTCCGGAAAACTCACCGTCATAAAAAAGGGGCGCGCCTTATCCCGGCCGCTGCGCAGAAACTCCTCCGCTTTTTCCCCGATATAATTGGTGCAGTGAAGGTTGGCCGGCATCCGCATCCCGCCGGTATGAGGGCCGGAATAGTCCACCCGAAACATCCTGTCGTTTCCCCCGTGCTCCAGAAACCACTTCCGGTAACCGCCGGTCACAACGGAATGGCCGATGGTGGAACGGATATATTCATATCCCCAATATCCGGGTGAGATCTCATGACAGGGATCCTCGTTCCAGTGCGCCTTCGCTTCCCGGCTTTGGGCTCCCTCCGCCAGCGTGGGCTCAAAATGCATTTTCCCGATATTTGCGGTCTGCCAGCCTCTTTGCGCCAGCCAGTGCATGATGGTTTTCCCTTCCTCTGCCGCCAGCACCCCGTTTGTATATAGACCGTGATTGTGGGGATACATACCCGAAAACAGGGAGTACCTGCTGGGCATGCACAACGGATTTGCCGTGTAACAACGCTCATACCGCACCCCTTCCGCCGCAAGCCTGTCCAGATTCGGGGTGTCAATCGCTTGATTTTTGTAACAGCCCAGGGTATCCTTCCGAAGCTGATCCGCCATGAGCAGCAGCACATTTTTCAAAGCCATCAATATTCCCTCCCTTCCGCCAGCTCTGTCAGCAGGCCGTCCGTGATCCGGTCAAACGCTTCCTGCTCCAGAGGAAGAAAGTCCTCCGCCTGCCTGCTGTCAAACATCGTTTCCAGGGGTGCCTTTAAAAGACCGCCTGCAATTTTGGCCGCCAGCCCTGTCCTTCCCTTCACCTTTTCATATTCTTTTATGATCAGATAATCCCGGATTCCCCGGGCGAGCTGATGACAGCGCAGGCTGCACAGGGGTTTTCCGTCTTTCCCCGGATACAAAAACTGCATGCCCCCCGCCCTGAATTTCTGAAAATGATAGCTGTCGGGGTCAAAAGGCCGGTCCGGCCACAGCCAGGCGGCCCAGCGCAGATATCTGTCCATTCCCAACAGCAGGGACAGCCAGGGCAGAAACCGGATTTCCGCCGGATGACACCCCAGAAACGTGTTGGGATGGGGCGGCTCCATGGCCGTATAAAAGCTCAGATGATACCGCTGTGCCAGGCCGGAAAGCTGCTCTGTCCTGCCGGACAGCAGCGGCAGGTTCACCACACAGTCCGAAATTTCTTCATAGTCTTCCAAAAACACCGCCTCACTGCAGATCGTGACCTTAAAGCCCACATGAGGCATCAGCCCTTTCAGCCGTTTTAAATTCCGCCGGAATAAAGCGATGTCCGCCGGTTCGTCGCAGGCCACCCGGGCGATGTCCGCCCAGCCGTTTTCATACAGCATCCGGTCAATAGCCGCCAGATAGGCGTCTGCCTCCTCCTGCTTTCTGAGATAGCGCATACAGCCGCTTTCTTCCTCATAATAGCGCACCCGCAGCGCTTCCTCCCCGTCCTCCATCACTCTGCCCAGTCCGGCATCTTCTAACGTCCATACCCCGGCCAGCCCGAAAATCTCAATTTCCCGGTCCACGCCGTGCTTTTGGCAGAGGCGGATATAGCGCTCTGCCGCCGTGAAATCATAATGAAATCTGCCCGCCCTGTCCTTTGACAGACGGATCATATTGTATTCAAACACATCCGAAGGATTGGTCCGGTACCAGGCCGACCACTGTCCCGACCAGGGGGCTTCGGAAACAATCAGGGTCGCCGCCCTCTGCCCCAGCTTGGCCAGCGTCTCCAGATAGCGTTCCATGAGGGCAAAATGTTCCTCTCCCCACAGCGGTGTTTCATAAGTCCTGGCAAGAGAGGTATGATGCTGCCACAAATCCAGTTCAAATCCGCTTTCCGAAAGAGGCGGCAGGCACACCGGAAGCACCTCTAAGGTAAAGGGCAGGCTGCACACCTTTTTTTCATCTCCGAACAGACGGCATTCATATACATTCACCTGTCCCCGGTAAAGCCCCGGTTCCCGGTTTTTTTCCGTCTCAATTTCCAGAAAAACCTGCTGCACCCGCAGCTTCTCCTGAACTTTGCGGGTGGCGGAAGAAAGGATTTCCGCTTTATAATTGCCGTCATCATCCCTCACATCCTCCACCAGCCACAGACCGATGCCGCAGCCAAAATCGCCTTCCAGCCTGCATTCCACTCTGACCGCCGGAAGCGGCCAGATCTTGTGGAGAGCGGGCGTGCGGTCACAGGTGACCGTCATATCCTCATCGTTGTATAAAAGCAGCTGAAAACAGGCCCTGTCATTTTGTCCGCAGCGCAGGGCGGCGGACTGATTCGGCACAAAGGGAACCTTCCAGGGATTATAATTTCCAAAGCTACTGCGGTACATATCCCCCGTCAGCGTACAAACAACTCCCATATCCCCTTCACCCCTTTACCGATCCGATCATCATGCCCTGGGCAAAATATTTCTGGATAAACGGATAAATACACAGCACCGGCAGCGACGAAACAACGATCACCCCGTATTTGAGCATATCCGCAATCTTCTGCAGTTCCATCACGCTGGAATCGCCGCCCATGCTGGCTGCCTGTTCGGTCTGAATCAGCAGATCCCGCAAAATCACCTGCAGCGGATAAAGCGTCTGATCCCGCAGATAAATGAGAGCGTTAAAATATTCATTCCAGTGCCCCACCGCATACATGAGCACTACCACGCCGATAATGGGTTTGGACAGGGGCAGCGCAATTTTAAAAAACAAATTAAAGTCCGAACAGCCGTCCAGTTTTGCGGCCTCCTCCAGCTCGCCGGAAATGTTTTCCGACATGTAACTTCTGGCGATGATCAGATTATAGACGCTCACCGCCCCCGGCAGCACCAGCGCCCACATGGAGTTGTTGATACCCATTTTGTCAATCAGCAGATAGAACGGGATCAAACCGCCCGAAAAAAACATGGTGAACGTGATCAGTCCCATGATGAGAGACTGTCCCGGCAGACTTTTTTTCGACAGGCCGTAGGCGGCCATAATGGTCAGCGCCAGGTTTAGTGCAGTTCCCACCACCGTATAAAGAATGGAATTGCGGTAGCCCAGCCAGATCTTTTGGTTTTCAAATACCTTGCTGTAGCCCTCCAGGTTAAATCCTTTGGGCCAGAAATGAACGCTGCCTGCGGATACCGCGGCCGGATCGGAAAAGGACGCGATCACGATGAAATAAAGGGGATAAAAAACGGCAAGGGCAATCAGAAGCAACAGCAGGTGATTTACGATATCAAAAGCCTTATCCCCGGCAGACTGTGAAGCGAATTTATGTGTACCGATATTCATATGGCAAAGCCCTCCTTTCTACCAGAGCGAAGTCTCTGAAACTTTTTTGGAGATCTGATTGACTGTGATCAGCAGAACGAAATTGATGACGGAATTGAAAAGTCCCACCGCTGTGGCAAATCCATACTGCGCATCCAAAAGACCGATTTTATATACATAGGTGGCAATGATTTCCGACCGCCCCAGATTCAGGCTGTTCTGCATCAGAAACGCCTTTTCAAAGCCCAGCCCCATCAGCTGGCCGCAGTTTAAGATCAGCATGATGATGATGGTGGGCCGGATGGCGGGCAGATCAATGTGCCATACCCGCCGAAGCTTGCTGGCGCCGTCCGCCACCGCCGCCTCATGCAGCTCCGGATTCACGCCGGAAAGCGCGGCCAGATAAATGATGGCGTTCCAGCCCATGTTCTGCCAGACGCCGGAGCCTACGAAAAGAGGACGGAAATACCGCTCCTTTCCCATAAAAAGGATGGGATCAAAACCCAGCGCGGTTACGACTTCATTCACCAGTCCGCCGTTGACGGAAAAGAAAATATTGAGCATCCCCACCAGCACCACAATGGAAATGAAGTGAGGGGCATAGGTGATGGTCTGCACGAATTTCTTAAATTTCGTACTTCTGGCATAGTTTAGGCAAAGCGCCAGCAGAATCGGCAGCGGAAATCCGAACAGAAGCTGTAGGATACTGAGCGAAAGCGTATTTTTCAAAAGCTTTCCGAACTGATAGGAATGAAAGAACCGTTCAAAATGTGTTAATCCCACCCAGGGGCTCCCGGTGATGCCGTCCAGTGCGTTATAATTTTTAAACGCCAGCTGTATGCCGTACATCGGCCCATAGCAAAAAACGGCGAAATAGATCACTGCCGGAAGGATCAGGATATAAAGCTGCCAGTGCTTTTTCATCCGGATAAAGAGACTGCTTTTCTGTTTCACGGCCGCTGTTTTTGTACCGCCATGATGATTTCCCATGAAAATACCTCCTTTTTTCGCGCAAAAAGGCCGCCCGCTTCCAAAACAGGCGGCCTTTTCATCACAGCTTTCTTCACTGTGCTTTATATGCGTCATATGCTTCCTGATAGATCCGGACGTATTCTTCTGCGCCCATCGCTTTCAGGGTCTTACAATATTCCTCCCAGGTCTCGTTCACATCCAGCTCTCCGGTCACCCACTTCGCCTTCATCTCCGCCACATAGTTGGTCAGATCCGTGAAAATGTTCGCTCTTCTTTCCAGCTTCTCCTGGGAAAGCCGCAGCACCGGCAGGATTTCTTCCGGAGTATAGGGATCGTACTGGCTGCAGCGTTCCAGCTTGCGGGTCATATCTTCTTTGAAGGTAATGTTGTCGATCATCTCTCTGGTCATCATTCCGAAAATATAGGAAGCAGGACAGATCTTGGAACGGATTTCGTTTAAGGAAGAGCCTTCCGGCGGATCCATGATGGTATATTTCCCGTCATTGTATTCCAGGTTTACACCGACTTCACCCTGGATCGCCTGCATGGAAGTCTCCACGGTGAAAAATTCGTCCGCCCAGCGGATGGACGCTTCCGGATACTTATTATTTTTTGTGATGAGAAACGCGTTTGTGTCATAACCGGTGGCATATTTATTCCAAAGCTGATCCCCATGAGGCCCTTTTAAAGGAAGCAGTGTCGTATAATCGCTGTAGGCCCGCTCTGCCCCCACATAGTTTTCATCGTTAAAAATGATAAAGCTGCCCACGATTTCCTCTTCGGACTGGCCCTTTCCGATATACTGGGACTGATCCTGGGTGAAAACCTCCGGATCGATCAGCCCTTCCGTATACAGCCGGTTCATGTATGTAATCCCTTCCTTATACCCTTCTTCCATGGGAGAGAACAGTACCTTGCCGTCCCGGATCATCAAATGGTTTTCATTGTCCACCACGCCGAAGCTGCCGAACAGGGAAAGTTCTCCGGTGAGGCGCTGGTTGCTTCTGTAGGAAAGCGGGATTTCATCCGCAATCCCGTTGCCGTTGGGATCCTGCGTCTTAAACGCCTTTAAAACCTCATAATATTCTTCCGTTGTAACAGGAACGGAAAGCCCCAGCTTATCCAGCCATTTCTTATTGATGAAAAGATTGTCGGGGATCCGCTCGCTGACCAGTTCCTGATAATAAGGCAGGCCGTAAATCTTCCCTTCCGGATTGCGGATGACCGCATCCAGATCCGGCTTTTCCGAGAGAAGCTTCTTGAAATTGGGCGCATATTTTTCAATATAATCATTCAATTCAACGATGATTCCCTGACTGCTGTATTTATTTACTTCGGAATCCGACATACCGCCGATTCCTCCGATGATGATATCGGGCATATCCTGGCTGGCCAGCGCCAGATTTTTGCGTTCCGCCCATGCCGTGGGAGACACCTGCTCAAAATTGATTTTGATTCCTGTCTTTTCCTCCAGGTTTTTGAATACCGGCATTTCATTAAAATCGCCGCTCATGGGGCCTACCGCAATCATCACATTCAATTCAATCGGTTCGTTGACAATAGGGTATCCCGTTTCATTAAACCAGGACATTTCTGCCGGATCTTTCTGCTGCGCGCCCGCTGTAGAACCGTTCTCTTTGCCGGAACAGCCTGTGAGCAGGGACGCCGCCATGATCCCGGTCAGTCCCAGCGCTGTCAGTTTCTTTAAAAGACTGCTTTTCATATTCACTTGTACCTCCTCGCACAAATTCCCTTTTCACTTATTTTTCGATACCGGCCTGCGCCCGGCCGTGGCGTTTTTTCCGCCTCTGTGTTAAAATGCATTTTAAACTGTTAGCGTCATTTGACAAATGGCATCACGGCTCGGGGCGTGTTGCCATTTGTCAAACGACGCTATCATGGTAACATATCCAAAAACTTTTGAAAATGCACAAGAATTTTATACATTTTTCAAGCATCCGGCATCTTAATAATTGTGTATTCCACAAAAATTTTGTATACTTTTTATAGACACGGCTGCATGGCCGTCACGAAAGGGGCCTTTTTCAATATGAAAGAAAAGCTGCTGTCCAACCAGTATTTTAAATTGTTTTTATCTTATTTCCTGGTATTTATCATTCCCGCCGCCCTCGTTTCCTCCGTAGTGTTTAAAATATCAGACGGCATCATCCGTGAGGAACTGCAGTCCAATCATCTCCTCCAGGTTTCCACAGCCAGCTTTAACCTGCAGAACACCCTGGATTCCTTTTCCGTAGCCGCCACCTCCGCAGCCTATTCCGGTTTCGGGCGCCCGGTCAATCTGGAAGAAGAGGTGGGCACTGCGACCCAGCTGATCAGCCTTTTAAACCGCACCAGCCTTTCCTACGGTTTCGTCCGGGATATTTTCATGATTTACCGGGATGGGCCTTATATCTATTCGGGACAGACCAGCTTCACCCGGGAAAACTTCTATAAATATCTGCGCTTTTCGGGAATCAGCCCTGTCCAGGCCGCCGCTTTGATTGAAACCGCCGAAAGTCCCTGCTGTTTTCCCGTATCCGGCCTGCCCGGAAGCATCAACGAGAGCGAACGGGATAAGGATTATATTCTTTTCTGCCTTCCCTGTACCAGAAAAGAATACACCGCCGGGGTGATGGCCTTTCTGGTGGATGTGGAAAGGCTCAATCTTTCCCTGGGCAATAACCGCCGGGAAGGTTATCTGTTTCTGACCGGTCCGGAAGGAAACGCCTTGAATCCCTGCGTTGATTTTCAGGAGCAGCTGTCACAGTTTGAGGGACTGACAGAAGAACAGAAACAGGGACAGGATATGACTCTTTCCTGCTATACAAAGGGCGCACATACCTATACTTACGGGACCATCCTGCCCGGCGCTGTGAATCTGGTGGGCATTGCGGACAGTAAAAACGCGCTGCAGCGTCTGTCCGCTTTCCGAAACCTGATCCTCCTGATTCTCTCCGGCATTTTTGTTCTGGGAACCCTGTTTGCCCTGTCCGCATACCGGCGCAATAAAAAAGATCTGCTGCGGATCACCTCATCCTATGAGCAGCGCCTGCGGGAAGCCGTCCCTTTGAGGAGACGGGAAATTCTCTACGCGCTGGTGGAAGGACGCTATGTATATGAAAACGACTTCGCTATTCAGTGTGAAGAAAGCATGATGGATTTTACCGCCGCATACCATTGTTGTATCCTTCTTCCGGATCCGTCCAAAAACGCGGATATGGAACTCCTGCTTTCCGAAGCGGCCGGCTTCCATGTCACGCTTTCCTACAGCTATTATGTCCATAAAGCGGCTGATGTGAATGTCTGGCTGGTGGGAACCAGTGAAAAACTGCCTTCCGGTCACAAACAGCTTTCCGGCGGCTCCATGTTTTTAAGCCGCCCGGTCACACGCATCCTGGATATTCATACGGCTTATTCCGAAGTGCTCAGCCTAAAATATTTACAGCAGACGCCCAACGCATCCTCTGCCGAGAGCGATGAAAATGACAGGCGGAGCCAGCCCCATTTTGACCGGCTCTTAAACCGCATCAACGACTGCCTTTCCACCGCTGACAGGGACGGCCTGAAAAGCTGGGGCGACAGCCTGTTAAAAGACATGGATCGGGACAACCTTTCCTTCGGGATGCGCCAAAAGCTGCTTTTACAGCTTTTCATCACTTTTCCGGATACTTACCAGGCTCCTTTTTCCATTCATGATATTTTAAAAATGGAACAAAAGGATCAGCTGGATGCGGCTTTCCGTTCTCTGCTGTCCGTAGGCGCACAATCCATTGCTACGGCTCAGACAGTGCAGGATGCCGCTCTGAAAGTGGATAAAATCAAAGCTTATATTCTGGATAATTACACGGACCCGGATTTTTCCCTGCAGCTTCTGGCGGACCACTTTCATGTTTCCAACAGCTATTTAAGCTGGTTTTTCAAGCAAAATTACGGAATGACCGTCCTGGATTACACCACTTCGCTGAAAATGGATCTGGCAACCAGACTGCTGCAGCAGGGTCTCACCCTGCAGCAGGTTTCCCTCCAGGTGGGCTACATCAATGTGAGCAGCTTCATCCGGCGTTTCAAGCAGACCATGGGCATGACGCCGGGCGAATATAAAAAGGAACTCCCGGCCGCTTCCAAAAAGGGCTGAAGTTGCCATTTTTTGAGGGAAACGGCCTGTTTTGGGCCGACCTAAATTAATGTAACTGTTTTTTCATACTGCCTTCTGTTTATAATCGGGATGAGCGTATCCGTATCGATTACGCAAACCACACAAACAGGAGGCAGTATTTTTATGGGAAAAAAAGTTGTTCAACAGGGAATTCATAATTATACGGAGACGGACCGTTACATTCCGCCAAAAGAAGAGGCGGTTTTAAAAAAGCTGGATTGGTTCATGGGTTTAAAACTGGGCCTGATGATCCATTGGGGCCCCGGATGCCAGCTGGGCACCTTTGAATCCTGGCCCCTTTCGGACGGCGACGGCTCCTGGTCCCAGTCGGAGGTGGACTGGACGGATATTCCCACCTTTAAAGAACAGTACATCAACGCCAACTCTACCTTCAATCCGGTAAAATTCCGCCCCGATAAATGGGCGGCGCTGGCAAAAGAATGCGGCTTTAAATATCTGCTGTTCACCACCAAACATCATGACGGTTTCTGCATGTTCGATACCAAAACCACCGATTATAAAATTACGGATCCTTCCTGCCCTTTTTCCGCACACCCCTACGCCGATGTGACCCGTTCTCTCTACGAAGCGTTCCGGAAGGAAGGGCTTGCCATTTCCACTTATTTTTCCAAACCGGACTGGCACTGCGACGCTTACTGGCACAGGGCTTTCGGCACAGCCCCTTCCTGCAATGTGAATTATGACCCGCAGCAATATCCGCAGCTTTGGGAAGATTTCGTTTCCTATACCCACACACAGATCACGGAATTATGTGAAGGGTACGGGCCGATAGATGTGCTCTGGCTGGACGGCGGCTGGGTGGCTCCCCACAATAAAAATCAGGATATCCGCCTGGGAGAACTGGTGGAAAAACTGCGCAAAAAAAATCCCGGTCTCATCGTCTGCGACCGCACCGCCGGCGGCCCTTATGAAAACATCGTCACGCCGGAAAAAACCGTGCCCGAAACCGCCCTTCCCATTCCCTGGGAAACCTGTACCACTCTGGGAAAACGGTTCGCTTTTCTCTATACGGATCAGTTTAAATCCGGCCATGAACTGGTTCACCTGCTTCTGGATATCGTATCCAAAGGCGGCAATCTGGCCTTAAATATTGCGCCTCAGCCCGACGGCGCGCTTCCCGCCCCGGCGGTGGCTTCCCTAAAGGAGCTGGGGCGCTGGCTGTCCGTATTCGGAGACGGTATTTATGGAACTAAAATCTGCGAACCCTATGAGGAGGAAAACCTCTGCTACACCCAAAAAGAAGGAAAAATCTATGTCTTCTATCTGTATGAAGAAGTGCCTGCTCTGCCCCGGTGGTTAAAAATTTCCACTGCAAAGAAAGCGGCTTCTGTGACCGCCCTGCGCACCGGCAAAAGCCTGCCGTTTATTCAGGCGGAAGACTGCATTTTTGTGGATACGGAAGATATGGATGTAGAGGCCGGATTTTATGCGGAAGGGTTTGTGCTGGAATTTTGACGGTGGAACTCCATCCATTTACCGAAAGCCAAAAGGAACAGGTATGATCGGAATCATGCCTGTTCCAAGAAATTCACCTATTACCGTTTTACCGGCAAGGGCCTTTGGCTCTTTTTTTCAAAAACCGTCCCTATGACCTGTTTCTCTCATCCCAATATTCACATTTTGTCCCGATCACCTCAGAGGTAAAGGGCGCAGCGTCTCCTTTTTTATAATGTCCGGTAGCCCGGAACACATATTTTGCCCCGATGTAAAGCAGCGGGATGTTGGCGAACACGATCAGGATATTCCCCAGATCGGAAATGGCCCAGAGATTGCTTAAATTAATCCCGGCGATGGAGCAGAAAATGCCGAAGGTAGTGATGAATATGCCCAGGATCCGGATGCCGTTAATGAAGCCCTTCTTTCTCGTGATGCGGTTTGCCGCGATTTCCGAAAAGCTGATCATGCCCACCAGACAGGTGAATGCAAACAGACAGAAGCAGATCGTGATGGAGAGTGCGATCACGCTGTTCATTGCCGTCCCCGGCGTCAGTTCCTTTGCGGAAGCCAGAAACTTGGGCAGGTTATCCAGCGCCATATAGGCTTCCCCCTGGCTGCCGTTCCACAGATGAGCCATGACTACCACAAATCCGGTAAGGGTGCAGATGACCATGGTATCCAAAAATACGCCGATGGACTGCACCACGCCCTGCTCACAGGGATGCTCACTGTTGGCCGCGCCCGCCGCCATGGTGATGGTGCCCTGGCCCGCTTCGTTGGACATCAGTCCTCTCTTTACCCCCTGCGCCAGCACGGTTCCGAACGCGCCTCCGAAAAGCGCCTCCGGCGTGAACGCACCGCCAAATACCGCCTTGAAAAAATAAGGCACTCTGCCCAGGTTCAGACAGATCAGCACAAATACCGTGACCACATACAAAACCGCCATGACGGGAACCATTTTATCCGTCACCCTGGTCACTTTTTTGATCCCGCCGAAGGCGATATAGGCCGTGATCACAATGAGCACCGCCGCAACAATATAATAGAATCCCGCGTCGCTGGCAATGCTTTTTCCGGTCACGATTTCCGCCATCTGTCCCACGGAAGAAACCACGTTAAATCCCTGAGCGGGCAGACAGCACATCGCATAAACGATGAACATGACAGAAAGGAAAATTCCGGCCGCCGCTGTGTTTCCCAACAGCTTTTTCCCGTAAAAAGGAAGGCCTCCTACCAGTTCATCCTCTTTTCGTTCCTTGAAAATCTGCGCCAGCACCGCTTCGGAATAAGCGGTAGCCATCCCGAAAAAGGCGGAGACCCACATCCAGAACAGCGCGCCCGGCCCGCCTACGGCGATCGCCCCTGTGACCCCCAGAATATTTCCCGGTCCCACCCGCATGGCTGAACTTAAGAAAAACGCTGTCAGCGGCGAAAGCCCTGCTTCTTTGCTCTTTTTCCGGGCCAGAATATGAATCCCTTTTTTAAAATGGGTGAGCTGGATAAAACCCGTTTTTATGCTGAAAAATAGGCCGGATCCCACCAGCAGGATGATCGCCAGCGAAAAATTACCCAACAGCGGAATTTTACTGTACCACTCAAAATTCGTGGGAAATCCCCAAAAAAAATCAGAAACCGGAATGACAAAATCAAATACATGGTTAATGCCCTGAAAAATCTGCTCCATATGTACCCTCCACCGAAAGAAATCTTTGTTATAGTTCAGTATACGATACACAATCCTATAAAAATACGGAAATAAGGCTGTATTTCTTGCAAATAGTGCGGTAAACTAAAGAAAAACCCGTCAAGGCAGTCAGGAGGATTCAAATGGAAGGCCGTTACCCCAAAACAGGCTATATCAACAGACCGTTTAAGCTGTTTTATCTTCAGGAAACCGCGGAAAAAGATTTTTCCTATCATTACCACGACTTTCATAAAATCCTGATTTTTTTAGGGGGTAATGTGAGTTATGCTGTAGAAGGCCGTTCCTATGAACTGCGTCCCTGGGACATTGTACTGGTAAAGGCCGGAGAAATCCACCGCCCCATCGTCCACGACATTCAGCCCTATGAGAGAGTCATCCTCTACCTGTCACCTGATTTTCTGGATGCCAAAAATCTGGACGGTTTTGACTTAAATCTCATTTTTACCACGGCCGCGGCCACCGGTTCCAGCCTCATTTCCGTCAATTCCGCCGAACGCAGCACCCTGGAATTCTATGTGGCGCAATTGAAAGACTCCCTGGCACCCGGCGGCTATGCCGCACCCCTTTTTGAAAAAACCTCTGTGCTCTCTTTTATGGTCTGGCTGAACCGGATCCTAAAAGACGGCAGCATCCGCTACCGGGATGCCGCCGCCTCAAATCCTCATATTCTGCAAATACTGGACCATATCAACCAAAACCTGACCGCCGACCTTTCCGTTGACTGCCTGGCAGATAAATTCCATCTCAACCGCTCCTACCTGATGCATCTTTTTAAAGCGGAAACAGGCTTCACCATTTTAAATTATGTTACGGAAAAACGGCTGTTTTTAGCCAAACAATATATTAAAACCGGCATGAGCGTCACCCAGGCCTGCTATTCCTGCGGTTTTTCGGACTATACTTCCTTCTACAGAGCCTTTCGGCGCAGGTTCGGCGTTTCTCCAAAAGACGCCCACAGATTATTGTAGCCTCTGCCTGTAGCCCACCGCTTTTTTGCGCTGTTACGGGGAAATTTTCATTTTCAGCGCACTGTAGGGAACCGTCATGGCCGGAAACCCTTCCGCATAGCTTCCCACCTCATAAGGCGTAAAATAAAAGGTGATTCCATCCTCCGACAGATAGAAAAGCATATTCATGCCGGCAGCCTGATAAACGGATTCCCGGCGGTTTGCCCAATCCTCAAGCCCCTCGTGATAGGGCGGATTACAGAAGGCATCCGCCACCAGGGTTTTCAACTCCTCTTCGGTGTTTCCGATCACGTCCCCAAGCGCCAGCTTCTCCCCGGTTTCCCGGTCAAACAGCAGGGGTTCCCGATAGGGCATCCCATGCGCGCCGCCCCCATATTCATAGGACTGGTTGATCAGATTCAGATACCTTTCGCCGTCATACATGACTTCCAACATCTGTTCCGAGCTGATCGGGCTGCTGATATACTGGTGTATACAACTATCTTCCTGAACACTGTTCTGTTCCACAAACTCTTTGGCATAAGCTGCTTTCTCCCGGTAAAATTGATCCAGATACGCATTTACGGCCTCGTCGCCGGGATATTTTTCATCCAGAAAAAGCTTCTGCTGCCAGTACCAGTCTCTGGCCCCGCACACGGGACAGAAGAGATTCTCTCCTTCTATGGACACCGTTCCCAGTTGAAAAAGCAAATCAGTGGAAATGGCGTCTCCGACTTTAACGGCGCCCTCCGGCGCTCCCGGCTCACATCGCATCAGATAGTCCTTCCCTTCCTCCTGATCCAAATAAACATAGTAAATCCTGCCATCCAGAATTCCGATGCTTGTAGGGCCTTTTAAATAAATGCCGTTGTTCCCCGCTTCCCCGGGAATATCGGCAATCGTCTCTGTTTCCATCCGTTTTCTGTCAAACCGCAGAATTTCTGTAACATCAAAAAAGCTCTCTTCCTGCACAGGGTCCGAATCCAGTCTCAAATAGAGAAAATCTTCATCATAATACAGGACAGTGGGATAGCCTTTACAGATCGGATATCCCTCTGCTTCTGCCTGTCCGTCTGCGCCACGCTCTACGTAAAATACTTCTCCGTCCCGCAGGGATAAGGCGAAATCTTCCGCCTCCATCCACCATGTCCCGCCCTCCGATGCAACAGACAGCGCCGGAGAACTTTCCTGCAGAACCGGTTTTTCCCCGATTCTTCCGTCCGCATTCAGGGCATAAAAAACCTGTTCGTATGCGGTTGCGTCTTCTGTCCTGCTCTCGCAGTACAAAAGCCCGTCTTTTACGCATAAATTCTGAAGCGGCCGGTCAATATCGAACAGTTTTTCCTTTTCCAGCGTTTCCCCATCCACAAACCAGACCGCTCCCTCGCATTCCACATACAGATTTCCCTGATCCGCCGAAAACAGCCGGATGAAGCTTTCTTCTATCATATCCGTCCTGCTCCCGCCCGCTTCCGCCTGTCTGCAGATCCGATAATTCAGGTCCTTATCCTGATAAATAAAATACAGATGTTCTCCGTCCTTCTGGATTGACTGCGCCATTTCCGCCGTAAAAGCGGCCGCCTTTTCTTCCGGAGAAAGCGCCGGTATTTCCGCTGTCTCCAACGCGCTTTGTTTGGTTGGACTCTCTTCGATTGTTCCGCTGCTTTCAAAAGGGGCTTCCGTTGCAGCGCTCTGCTCTGTCTGACTTTCCTCCTGTGCAGGTTCTTTCCCGCAGCTGACCGTCAGCGCGGCGGATAACAATACTGTGGTAATCCATATTCCTTTATAAGTAAATCGTTTCATTCTCATCATTCTCATTTCCTTCTGATCCTTTTGTATGCGCTGTCACCCCTGACCGGAGTTTCTGTCCTTTTCCGGCCGAATGTATGGTTCTAATCTGACCAGATACTCAGCCGCACGTCATCCACATAAATTCCTTCATAATCCATTTCCCGCAGGAAATTTATCATTTTTTCTTTTTCCCCGCAAATACAGATCCGATCCGTATACAGCATCGTCTGTTTCTGAACGGCTTCATATACTTCCTGCAGCTCCTTATAACTGTAAACGAGTCCGCCGTCCGAAATAATTCCCAGGCTTTCCACCAGCTGCGGTTCCCCCAGCAAAACCTGCAGATGCTTCAGGAAATCGGCGCGCACAGATTCTGCGTCCGGACTGCGCTCCTCCAGCCAGACCGCATAGCCAAAAGGAATGCCCGCCTGTATCTGGTTGACATCCTGGTCCACCACCGCCCATAACAGGGAAATATCCTCCCTGGCCGCCAGCTCATGCACCGGAACAGGATCTTTCAGACGGACTGAGCCGTAGATATAAACGGAATCCGGCAGTTTTTCCAGCCCGTTAAGCCCTTTTTCTCCGCGTTCCATGATATCTGTCTGGAAGCGGTTCAGCAGCCAGCTAAAATCATCTGACCGAAATTCCGTAACATACCGCCCTTTCTCTTTTTTCAGAATCCCATCAGGGCCGTTTCCCCCTCCGATATTGATGTGACGCCTGTGATCCGCCATCTGCATGGAAACCTGATATTTTCCAAAACCGATCCGGTCTACCTTCGCCTCATAGACTTCCGCATAGGGCATGAAAGTGCCGAAATAGTCTCTCAAATATTCTGTGAGCCCATCTGTATATCCGCTTGTTGAAGTTTTCTTCTGCAGCTGTATTTCAGTATCATACCTCCCTTTCCCTGCAAAATCAACCAGCGGGATCAAAATAGCAAGAATAAATACCGCCGCCAATACGATCCGCACCGCAATGACTGCAATCCTTTTATCGATCTGCTTCTTCAGTTTTTTTAAGGAAGCTTCTTCGTCTAACTCAATATCGGAAACATCCTGCAGCATTTTTTCATATTCCTCAAAATTCTTTTCCATAACCGGCTTCCTCCATTCCCCGCTTGATCTTCTGCTTCGCTCTGGATCTTATCTTTCTTACGTTTTCCCGTGTAATTCTCATGGACTCTGCGATCTGCTCATCCTTAAGCCCAAAATAAATACTGCTCATCATCACTTCCTTCTGGGCGGCATCCAGTTTCATGATCTGCATCAGAAGCATCCTTTTTTCTTCATTTTTTATGATCTTCTCCAGCACATCCTCCTCTGTCCCGGAAGGCTCTGATCCTTCATCACCCTGCTGCTTTTTTCGCTTTTTATAAAGATTGTAATATTCGTTCTGCAGCACCCTGACCAGCCAACAGCGGATGCTGCCTCCCGGCTTCCAGGACAGAAATGCCTTTAAAAATACGGACTGAACCAGATCGTCCGCATCGCTGACGCTGCCGGAAAGAGACAGCGCATACAGCCACAGCTGTTTATGATATTTCAGATAAATTTGTTCCAGTTCATCCCGCTCCAACCGCGTGCGCCCCCTCTCATCCCTTTTATACTAATAACAATTTACTATAGAATTTGTGACAGGCAAATAACTATTTATATGAAAATTTGTTTCTCAGTGAATATTCACTTTCCTTTTGCGAATATTCATGATAGAATGAATGAAAAGAAAGGAGGCGCACTTATGATACACGAGTCAGAAAAAATTGAATATAAAGAAACCTTTGCATCCGATATCTATAAAGAAATAGTAGCTTTTGCAAATACAGACGGCGGTACTCTTTATATTGGAATCGATGACTCCGGAAATAAAGCCGGTATAAATGTTGTTGACAACACCTACCTTCAGGTTACAAACGGTATTCGTGACGCAATCCTCCCCGATGTGACCATGTTTATCAAATATTCTCTGGAGCAGGGCAGCATTATACGAATTGATATTGGCGAAGGTACTTTCAAACCCTATTATCTAAAAGCTAAAGGTTTGAAGCCTTCCGGTGTGTACGTCCGTCAGGGTGCCTCCTCCGTACCCGCCTCCCCTGAACAAATCCGTCAAATGATTAAAAATGCTGACGGCGACTCCTTTGAAGATTTCCGTTCTTTGGATCAGAATCTGTCTTTTCAGTCAGCCTCTGCTGTTTTTAAGGATCATAATATCGATTTTGGTATTGAAAAATTCTATACCCTCGGAATCAAAAGCACTGATCCCGGCCTGTATACCAATCTTGGCCTCCTGCTTTCTGACCAGTGTACGCACACGGTTAAAGCTGCTGTTTACAGCGATGTGAATAACACTGTTTTCCGCGACCGCCGGGAGTTCTCCGGTTCCGTTTTAAAACAGCTGGAAGATACCTTTTCCTATCTTCAGCTGTGCAATCAAAACAGATCTGTAATCTGCGGCCTGGAACGGACCGATTACCGGGATTATCCGGAAGAAGCGCTGCGCGAGGCGCTTTTAAATGCTCTGATTCATCGGGATTACAGCTTCAGCGGCAGCATCATTATCAATATTAACGAAGAGCGCATGGAGTTTATTTCCATGGGCGGGCTGGTAGGCGGGCTCACTCAGGAAGATATTTATAACGGAATATCTCTGTCCCGAAATCGAAAACTTGCTGCGGTTTTTCATCGCCTGCATTTTATAGAATCCTGGGGAACAGGTATCCGGCGCATTTTTACTCTTTATGAAAATTGCCCTGCCCAGCCTGAAATTTCTGTAACGCCAAATTCTTTTCGGATTACGCTTCCAAATATGAATTATTCGTCTGATAAAAACCATGAGAAGGAACAGAACAATATTGAAATAACCCCTCAGATGGAAACTCTGCTGGACTATCTCTCTGTTCATAAAGAAGCCACCGAAGTGGAAGTACAGAATCTTCTGGATATCAAACGTACAAGAGCTTATCTGCTGACACGGCAGATGGCAGAAGCCGGCCTGATCCGCATTGTGGGAAGAGGCGTTCATAAAAAATATGTGCGCACCAATAGAAGTACTGCATGAGTTTAAAAAAGCTGTCATCCTACCTCAGATGGGTCGGATGACAGCCTTAAATACTCTTTTTTACTCTTTCACAGCTCCCTGCGTCAATCCCTGGACAATATACTTCTGCACAATCGCAAAAAAGATAACGGTAGGAATTAATGCGATCATACAGGCGGCGGACATCTGTCCCCAGTCTATACTGTATTTTCCGATAAAGGCATTAATGGCTACCGGAATTGTTTTCAGGGAATTGCTGTTGATAAACATAATACCTGCCAGCAGTTCATTCCATGCCCCTGTGAAGGCAAATACAAACGTTGCAACTATCCCCGGGAAAAGGACCGGCATAATAATTTTTATCAACGCCTGGGCCTTGTTGCAGCCATCCACCCGCGCCGCTTCTTCCAGTGAAACCGGAATTCTTTCAAAGAAACCGCGCAATGTAATCAAACAAAATGGCGTATTGAATACGGTATATAAAATGATCAGACTTTGTAACGTGTTATTTAACTTCAGCTTTCCAAATATTATAAACATCGGAATAAATAATAAAATTGTGGGTATCATTTGAGAGACCAGAAAGGCGATCAATACAAATTTCTTTCCCTTAAACTCATATCTTGCCAACGCATACCCGCCGCTAATAGACAGAATGAGAACAATCACTGAAGTTGCCAATGTCACAATCAAACTGTTCCTCATATAAATGCTGAAGTTTGTCACCTCAAACAGTTTCCTGTAATTTTCCGTTGTAAAAGCATGCGGCCAATAGCTCACCTGCAGGGAATTGATTTCCGCATTGGTTTTAAATGAAGTGATCAGCAGCCAGTATAACGGCGCCAGGACTGCCAATAAGAAGAAAGCCAGAATCGCAACTCTCAATATGCCCAGCAATGCCCGTTTCCATTTTCTTTTCATCAAAAACCTCCCGAACCATCGTAGTTGGTTACTTTCATAAATACCAGCGCATAGATCACAAGCCCCCCCATGAACATCACTCCCAGCGCACCGGTCTGTCCAAAGTTCAGTGTGCTGTATGCTTTTGAAAACATATAACTGGCAAGTGTATGAGTGGAATTGCTGGGTCCCCCGTTCGTCATCACATAAATCAGATCTGCAGAATTAAATACCCATATGGTTCGGAGCAGCAAAGTCAGGATAATCGTAGGTTTTGCATATGGTATTGTAATATAAATAAATTTTTTAACCGCCCCGCCTCCATCGATATCCGCTGCTTCATACATATCGGTGGGAATGGATTGAAATGCTGCCGTAAGCATAATTCCGAAAAACGGAACTCCATACCATACCATCGCCAAAATCACACAAATCAGCGCGAGGGTTCCGTTTCCCAGAAAAGAAACTTTATCCTCAATCAGTCCAAACCTCTGAAGAATATCATTCACCGGGCCAAATTCCGCATTAAACAGCCATCTGAAAGTAAAACCGATGACCAAAGCAGAAATGGACCAGGGTAAAAACACAATTGCCTGATAGATATTTCTCCCTTTAAACGGTTTATTTAATGCCAGCGCTAAAATAAGTCCTAAAACGAACTGGAGCGCGACGGTTGCAAAAGTAAAGATAAAAGAGTTTCTCAGAATTTGAAAAAAATAAGGATCTGCTACAATTGCCTTAAAATTTTCCAGTCCGTTAAAATGCGCGCCATCCGCTGAAGTTAACTTATAATCCTGAAAAGACAAAATTACTGTGTTAATGAGAGGATATGCTATAAAAATAAGCAGCAGCAAAACAGTGGGAAGCAAAAGCAGGAACGCTTCCGGCCTTTTTCTGTGATGTTTTAAATTCAGTTCCTTTTCTTTTTTCGGGGTCATCTCCTGCCGGCACCTCCATTTGACCAACAAATTCATTTTGTTATGTATCGTTTCCTTTGGAAAAGGGCGGCAGGTCTGCCGCCCTCCCTTTTTCTCACTTCGACAAAGCCTGTGTATCTTTGGGCATAGGAATCCCCACATCCGGATTTTCCTTCATATATTCCTGCTGATATCTTGTCAAAAATTCAGCCAGTTTATCCAGGGTCTCCTGAGGTGTCTGCTGTCCCTGCATGCACTTTTGTACTTCCGCGTCTGCAAAAGTCTCACGGAACTCTCCTACTTCCGAGAAATATCCCAGTTCCGGCCAGGCAACAAGGTTGTCCTTTTTAAACATTTCCGCATAACCGGCCATTTTCCCCGTTGTGAAAAATTCATCTTCCAGCGCTTCTTTCTGAACCGGTATTAGAAGATTGGTTTTGCAATAAATGCTGGCTGCTTCAGGAGATGATAAATATTCAATGAATTTCCATGCCGCATCCTTATGTTCGCTGTTCTGGGCAACTGCATAGCCGTTAGAAAAAGATATCTCGTTATAAATTTTACCGTCCGCATCGGATTTCGGCAGCATGGCAACCGTCCACTGATCATCTTCCAGATTTTGTTCACACATCTCTATCACTTCACAGGTCTGATTCAACATCCCTGTCAGCCCTGACGTAAAAGCGGAACACATCTCCGCAAATCCCCAGTTGATTGCATCTTCCGGCGTATTCCCATTTTTATACAAATCGATATACTTTGTAAAAATATCCACGCATTCAGGTGAATTGAATACACATTCTCCCTGGTCGTTGTAAACTCTTCCGCCCGTCTGAGAATAGAGAAGGAACATCGCCTGATGGTATGCCGATCTTCCGCCGCGGAATGCCATTCCATATCTTCCGCTCTCTTTATCCGTCATCTTCCTAGCCGCATCCAGAAAATCATTCCATGTCCAGTCACTGTAATCGATGCCGGCTTCCTTCGCCCAATCCGTTCTGATAAAAATTCCGTTTGTTAAAATCGCATCAGGAATAACATAAACGTCACCGTACACCTGTCTTTGTGTCTGATCGAAAAGGACATTCTTGGTATAGTCTGTAAATCCATCCATGTATTCATAATTTTCCAGATAGGAATCTAGCCCGGCGATCCATCCGGCATTGACAAACTCTGAAATCCAGGTAGGATGTACCTGTACCACATCCGGCATGGTTCCCGTACTTCCCAGCGTCACAAGCTTACTGTGGGACTGATCCCAGGGCACCGTTTCATACTCGATCTTAATGCCCGGATTTGCCGCTTCAAAGTTACTGATAATTTCCGCATATGCCTTATCCCTGACTTCACTTGCCATATTGTCCATAAAGCGAATCGTTATCTGCTCCCCCTCTGTCGAATCCGCCTTATCTTGGTTCTCCGCTGCCTTCTTATCGTCCGTATTGGGCTGAGAAGTATTTCCGCATCCGGCCAAAGTTATCATCACCAGCGACGCTGCCACCATAAGACTCCACAATCTTTTTTTCATATACTCTTCTCCTTTTCAAAGCATCATATGTTTTCCAGAAAACGTTCCAGATCTTCTATCTGCTGTTCGGCCCCCTCCAGGCCGCAATGGATTCGGATAATGCCGGGCGTTGTCCCCAGTTTCGCTGCCTCCTCTTGCGAAAGTTTATAAAATGGCATTGTAATCAGGCTTTCAAAGCCTCCCCATGATACCCCCATTTTAAATATTTTCAGCACATCCTGGTTTACACTTGCCGCGGCTTCCGAGGGCGCCGCCTTTACTTCAAAACTCAACAACCCGCTGTTGCCTGACTGCTGACGTTTCATCAGTTCATACTGAGGATGACTTTTTAAACCCGGATAATAAACTTTCTTTACCTTCGGATGATTTTCCAGAAACTGAGCAACCTCCATCGCATTTTTCTGATGCTGTTCCAGCCGTACCTGTAAGGTACGCATTCCCCGCAGTACCAGCCATCCCTCCATCGGTCCCAGTATTCCGCCGAGCCATTCTCTCATATCTGCAGAAATCCTGCACATCAGTTCCTCGTCACAGGATACCAGCACACCTCCGATGATGTCGCTATGCCCTCCAAGATATTTGGACATTGTGTGCATCACAATATCGATCCCCATATCCAACGGTTTTTGGAATATCGGCGAACAGCACGTATTATCAATATATGTGCGAATTCCATGTGCTTTGGCAAGCTGCGCCACCGCTTTTAAATCCTGCAGGGAAAATACGATGCTGGATGGGCTCTCCAAAATAAAAAGGCTTGTTTGAGGACGAATATTTTCACTGAAGTCCTCAATTCTGTCTCCAGAGACATAAGTAATGTCCATATTCAGGTATACCGCGCAATACTTCGACAGAAATTCCTTTAAAGGACCGTAGGCATTTCTGACACATATGATATGATCCCCTGCTTTACAAACCGAAAGCACTGCCGTAGAGGCCGCCGCCATCCCCGACGCAAAACACAGCGCTCTGCTGCCATGCTCCATCGCCGCTATTTTTTTTTCCACCAGTCTGATTGTGGGATTTCCGGATCTGCCATAAATAAATTTGCCATCCTGCAGTCTGTCTGTTGCATAGTATTCATCCAACGTTGGAAATACATGCAGAGAATTCATGAAGATGGGCGGAACTACGGCCCCCATATATTTCTCGTATTCATCCCCATAATGAGTTGCAATCAGACGGTCATCATTCAGATATTCGTCCATCATTTTACCTTTCCGGGTATTCCGGCTCTATGTCTTTCAATCCGGTAACCCTGTACCCCTTTTTACATTAACGTTAATGTTTTTTGATACAAAACAACTATATAATTGTATTTTATACTTGCAATATACTACACCTTTATGATAAAGTCAAGTCATGGAATAACATTTTTCACAACAGTATTTACTTATTGTCCAAAAAAGGAGTCAAAATGTCCAATTCCGGTAGAGTTACTCTCAAAATGATTGCCGAAGCAACAGGCTACACCACCAATACAGTCTCCCATGCTTTAAAGGGAAAAGATGATATCTCCGCTGTCACCGCAGCCTTTATCCGGCAAACGGCGCAGGAAATGGGTTATATTAACGATATGGCCGCCAGCTCCCTGCGCTCCGGTTTTACCCATTCCATAGCGCTCATACTTCCGAATGTCGCAAACCCATTCTGGGCTGTTCTCACAAAAGGGATTAATCTGGAACTGCGTAAATTCGATTATACTTCTCTTATTCTGGATACGGATGAAGACAGCATTCTGGAATATAAAGCGGTACAGGCCGCGATCAGCCGTAAAGTTGACGGTATCATAATCTGTCCTAACCAGCAGGATTTGTCCTCCCTGCGCCTGATCGAAAAAAACAATGTTCCCTATACTTTACTGGGCAGACATTTCCCGGGAGAAGCCATGAACTATGTGGTATGGGACGATGAAGCCGGCGGATATCAGGCGGTTACGCATCTTTTAAAAATGGGGAAAAAAAGGATTCTTTTTATCAACGGACCCAGACATATATCGAGTTCGGCAGACCGCTTCAGGGGGTATTGCCGCGCTCTGGCCGAATATAATATTCCCTATAATCCGGACCTCGTAGCCGAAACTACAATTTCTGCCGCAAGTGATAACCGTGATCTGAAAGAAATTCTGCACCGTGACATTTCTTTCGATGCAATATTTGCATTCAGCGACTTTATCGCCTGGGAAATCATGGTTATCTTATCTGAAAGCGGAGATCAGCGCCTGAAAAATGTACCAATTGTAGGGTTCGACGATATCCAGTCCAATTTACGTATTCCTCTTTCATTTACCACGATCGGCGCTGACAAGCAGTTGGAAGCGAAAAAGGTAGTTCAAATCCTGATGAATCTGATCAAGAACAAAAATCAGCAGCAGCTTCATCAGATCATGATGCCTACCCACCTGGTGTTTCACGGACAGAAAACATAAATCCCCGGCAGTTTAACGATCTGCCGGGGACAGCATGCATTAGTCCAGTTTTGCTTTTGCGATTTCAAATTCCTGAGCTCCCATATAACCGGGGGCTACTTCGTATTTCGGGAATACGATGACCACATTTCCTTCCTGATTCACATAGAATCGAGTGTCCGGGGTTATTGTAGTGAAGCCTTCAATGCCCATTTCCTCATCCTCCTTGGCCATTTCGCCATAGCCGAAATAGGCCAGGGAATCGTCTGCTGCCAGGCGTTCCTTTATCTGTCTGTCAATGCTTTCATTGCAGATGTTGATATAGTCCTCTCCCAAAAGTTGCTGGAGGGTCAGGTGTTTCCCGGTGGAAAGGTCCAGGTTATAGTAATACCGTTCCTCCTGATATGCCACCCATCCTTTGGCGGTGAGCAGCTCCAGGGAAAGGATATTCCCCTGCTGATATTTCACATCATAATCTACGGTGATATCCATGGTCCGGCCCGCCCATTCTTCTTCGGTTCCTCCGGTTGCGAAAAATGCTTCCTTATATTCTTCAAAATCCACCTTCGCCTGAGCCATATAATCGTCTACAATTTTTTCGATTTCTGCATTGATATCTCCGGTAAAAGTATCCTCAGCGCCGTTTACCGTTCCCTGATCCCCTTCTCCGGCCGCAGTTGTCTCCGCCGCACTTTCCGTACTCTCTTTGGTGATTTCCGGCACTTCCATATTTATTTCATATTCCCCGTCCGTCCCATGATAAGAACGGATGGTCAGCACCTTGGCCAGAGCGCCGATCACAGGTACATCGCTCATTTCCTTCGCAAATGCTTCGCTGGTATTTAACCCGATCGTCAGGCAGACTAAAAGTCCTGCCGCGGCGGACGCCGCATAACGAAATATACGCACAACAGTATCCTTTTGTCTTTTCTTTCTGCTTTTCATTTTGATTTCCTCCTGATTTACGGAAGAGATCGCCCGGTTCACTACATCGGAAAGCTCATCCGGGATTTCTATGGAATCATAAATCTTTTTACCATCCTCCGGTCTCATATCGCAGCCTCCTTTAAATTTCTCTCCATTTTGTTTAACGCGCTGTAAAGTCTCGATTTTACCGTATTCAGATTTGTGCCCGTGATCTCCGATATCTGCTTCAGCGTCAGATCCTCATAAAAGTGGAGCACCACCACGGTACGCATGGGTTCCGGAAGCCTATGGACCTCTTCATAGACCTCCCGTTCCCTGTCATAAGCTTCCTCGTGATATATCTGTTCAGGAAGTTCTCCGTCTGCGCTGACCATTTCCTTTCGGTTTTTGCGGATATACTGCAGTGACTCATTCACCACAATCCGATAGAACCATGTTTTCAGGGCATCCGGATTTTTCAGGTCATAACATTTTTCAAGTCCTTTGCAGATTGCATTCTGCACCACATCCAGCGCACTGTCCTTATCCTTCACGTAGCTGTATGCCAGCCGGTAAAATTTTTCCTGATTTTCTATGATATAGGAAACAGTGCGGTCATAAATATCCTGCGCCATTTATTCCTCTCCTTTCCGCTGCTGTCCGGCAGGAACGCCTGTCACCTGCCCTTTGCTGTTTTCTTATCTTATAGACGCCCGATCCTGCAAAAAAGTTTTTTTGTTTTAAAAGAAAGCCAAAAGGCGTTTCGGTAATTTCTTCCAAAAAATAAAATGCAGCGGGTTTTGTCCCCTCTGCATTTTATTCCGATCCAGGTTTTATCGGCGCTTATTCTTTTTCGGCTCTCGCCATGGCCAGCTGATAATCCCGCTGGTCGGTAAAGATTTCATTCTTATACGGATTCTTCTTCTGTTCCACAGACCGCTTGATGATCACCGCCAGCACAATCACATTGGCCGCCAGCGCCAGAACGGCGATCACCCCCTGCATGGTGGGATCCGCAGCGCCGGGACGGACTGCCGCATTCATCACGCCGTCTTTGTACAGCACGGGAATGGTGGCAAAAACACTCTCGTCCTGGAACAGCGGAAACACCTGGGCGAACATGCACCACAGCGCCAGCGTATTGGCCCGGTTTTGAATCCAGCCGCCCTTATTCCACAGCGCATTTGCAAAGGTGGGCGCCAGCAGAAGCGCCAGCCCGCAGTACCAGGCGTGGGTGGGCAGGTTGTTGTAGGTATACTCAAAGTTCCACAGGTCATATGCGATGATGAAGCAGAAGGTCATATCGGGCCACAGCATATCATCGTGCTTTTTAGAGCGGTAGATTCCCCACCAGCCCGTCATACACAGGATGTTCAAAATGCCGGCAATGCCGTTCACCCAGTTCCACCAGCCGCCGTAAAGCCAGACGTTTTCGGAGGACAGCCACCAGCGGTCTCCGTTCTGGGCCATGGACATCATGCCCCGGATGCCGGACTCAAAATCACTGCCCACCGCAATCAGGATGTTGATGGCAACAATGGCAAAGGGGAACACTTTAAACCAATGTTCTTTTCCGATCCCCCATTTGTATTTGATCATCATAAAACCGATACAGCCGGCGGTTGCCGCGTAGAGCTTTGCATAATGGAACCAGCTGTTCATATGGGTGTAGGTGGGATTGGTTAACGCCCACTCCGCTCCCATGGCCGCGCCTACATAAATTGATATAAAATAGACCGTCAGCGCTGCGGGTAAAATCAGGAAGAAAAAAATACCTCCCTTTTTAGTCCTTCTTGAAAGTTCATTTACAATAATCAGCCCTGCGAATACCAGCACCCAGCCAAGGAGCTGCCAGCCCGCATTTTCTCCGTAGATTTGAAACAACATCTCTTCTTTCCCTCCTCTTTTGCAGCGGCGCGCCGGTCAGCACGCCGCAATCTCTTTGATCATAACTTCGTTTCCGCTCACCAGATGCGTATTGGCGCTTCCGCAGAACGGACATGTCTTTCCGTATTCCACCGTTTCATAGGTCCTGTCACAGTCCTCGCATATCGTCACCGCCGGGATCTTTTCTATTTTCAGTTCCGATCCCCGTAAAAGCTCGGACCGGTCCGCCGCCCATCTCCAGCAGTCCAGCAGATATGTGTCAATTACGGTGGAAACTTCACCCAGTTCCAGCGTAACGGTGGAAACGGTGCGCAGGCAGTTCTGCGCTCCTACCTGTTCCAGGTTTTCGATGATATGGAATACGATCCCCAGTTCATGCATGGCTTCATTCCTTTTCTTTTCCGAAGCGGATTTTAAATTCCCGTTTCAGCATGTATGGCAGGATGGTTTTCATTTTATCCTCCGATTTCACCATGGTGCTGCATTCCGGCCGTTCCCTGTAAAGGGAAATGGCTTCAAACTCACATTTGGTGGTGCACAGACCGCAGCCGATACACTTGTTCTCATCCACCACAGACGCGCCGCAGCCTAAGCAGCGGGCAGTTTCCGCCTTCACCTGTTCTTCCGTAAATGTCAGTCTGGCATCCTCGAAAGACCTGTGGGCATCCACATTTTCCTTCTTTCCGGGCACCTGGCGGGCGCCGTTGTCATAGCTTTCCAGCACAATATTATCTTTATCCAGTTCCTTGAACTGCCGGCGGTTGCGGCCGATCGTAAGACTGCTGGAGGGCTGTACAAACCGGTGAATGGATATCGCGCCTTCTTTCCCTGCCGCGATGGCATCGATGGCGAATTTGGGGCCGGTATAAACATCGCCGCCCACAAAAATATCAGGCTGCCCTGTCTGATAAGTGACGGGATCCGCCACCGCGCCTCTGCCGCGGCCCAGCAATACCCCGGAACCTTTCAGCAAATTGCCCCAGAGAATGCTCTGGCCAATGCTTAAAAATACATGCTCACATTCCACTGTCATCGTATCATTTTCGTCATAGGCAGGGGCAAACTTCCCTTCTTTATCAAAGACGGAGAGACATTTTTTAAACACAATGCCTTTCACTTTACCGTTTTCTGTGAGGATTTCCTTCGGGCCCCAGCCACAGTGAATCGCTACCGCTTCCTCCTCGGCCTCATCGATTTCTTCCTGAGAAGCGGGCATGATATCCCGGCTTTCCAGACAGTACATGGAAACGCTTTCGGAACCGCAGCGGCCGCTGGTGCGGGCCACGTCTATGGCAACGTTTCCGCCGCCCACTACAACTGTTCTTCCTTTTACTTCATAGCTGTGATCCTCTGCAACCTGATGCAAAAAGTCCACCGCGGTCATGACGCCCTGGGCATCCTCGCCGGGGATTCCCGCCATTCTGCCGCCCTGACAGCCGATAGCCACGTAGAAAGCCTTATAGCCCTGCGCCCGCAGTTCATCCAGCGTCACGTCTCTTCCCACTTCCACGTTACAGCGGATCTCCACGCCCATCTGCCGGATGATGTCGATTTCCGCATCCACCACATCTTTTTCCAGTTTATAGGAAGGGATTCCGTAAACCAGCATGCCGCCGGGGCGCTCATTTTTTTCAAACACCGTGGGACGATATCCCTTTTCCGCCAGATAAAAGGCACAGCTTAAACCGGCAGGGCCAGCGCCGATAATGGCGATTTTCTCCTTGAAAGGGCCTCTGTTGGAGGGCTGGATCACAGGCGGAATGTAACGGGTTTCCGCTTTCAGATCCTGCTGGGCAATAAATTTTTTCACTTCATCGATGGCCACCGCCTGATCCACCCTGCCTCTGGTGCAGGCATCCTCACAGCGGCGGTTGCAGATCCGTCCGCAGATGGCGGGAAGCGGATTCTCTTTTTTAATCAGCGCCAGGGCATCCTGATAGCGTCCCTGGGCAGCCATTTTTAAATATCCCTGCACCGCGATATGGGCGGGACAAGCTGTTTTACAGGGCGCCGTTCCGGTATCATAGCAATTAATCCGGTTGTTGTCCCGGTAATCTTCATCCCACTTTTCGGGCCCCCATTTGGTCCGGTCGGGCAGCTCATGCTTGGGATAAGAAACCGGGCCGTCCTTGGTGCAGAGCTTCTGGCCCAGCTTCACAGCCCCCGCGGGACATACTTCTACACAGCGGCCGCAGGCCACGCAGTTATCCGGATTCACCTTCGCCACATAGGCCGAACGGGAAAGGTTCGGGGTGTTGAAAAGCTGGGATGTACGCAGCGCATAGCACACGTTCACGTTACAGTTACAGATGGCAAAAATTTTGTCTTTTCCGTCAATATTAGTGATCTGGTGGACAAATCCGTTGTCCTCCGCATGCTTTAAAATCCTCAGCACTTCCTCATAGGTGACATAGTGTCCCTTATGGGTTTCCACCAGATAGTCCGCCATATCGCCCACGCCGATGCACCAGTCTTCCGGATCATCCGCGCAGCCCTCTCCCAGCACCCTTCTTGACAGACGGCAGGAGCAGGGGCTGGCCGCATATTTGCCGTCATATTTTTTCAGCCAGTGGGTGATATGCTCCACGTCCACGGACTGATTTTCCATCTCGATGGCCTTTTCCACCGGAATGACATGCATCCCGATTCCCGCGCCGCCGGGAGGCACCATGGGCGTCACCTTTTCCAGCGGCAGCCGGGACATCCGTTCAAAGAAGCGGGCCAGTTCCGGATGCTCCTCCAGCTGTCTTTCATTCATATTCGTAAACTCCGCGCTGCCGGGAACGAACATGGGCAGCACATACTGCTTTTCATGGGCCGGATTCTCCCAGTTATATTCCAGCAGGCCGATGACGCTCATTTCATACAACAGCCGTTTTAAATCCCCTTCCTCCTTGCCCGTGGCCTTCACCAGCTGGGGCAGCGTCATGGGTTTTCTCACCTTCATCTTCAGCGCCACTTCCGCCATTTCATCCGTCACCACACAGGCAAGCCCCCAGTATTCCGGATCATCTGTCGTCACCTTATGGCCGATGCGGTCGGTGATCATCTGTCCCAGCTTTAAGATCAGTTCCCGAGGCTGTTCCTTGTTTGTATTTTTCTGTTCAGACATTCTCCACTTCCCTTTCTCTTTTTTATTCGATCCAGGCCTTCACTTCGGCTTTCAGCCAGTCGGCCCACTCTTTTATTCCTTCTCCCGTCTTTGCGCAGACAGGAATCACCTTCGCCTCCGGATTTCTCATTCTGATATATTCCCTGCATCGATCCATGTCAAAATCAAAATAAGGCAGCACATCGATCTTGTTGATGAGCACCACGTCACAGATGGAGAACATTAGCGGATACTTTAACGGCTTATCATCCCCTTCCGGTACGGAAAGGATCATGGCATTCTTCACCGCTCCGGTGTCAAATTCCGCGGGACAAACCAGATTCCCCACGTTTTCCAGAATCGCCAGTTCCACATCCCCGGTCTGAAGCCCCTCCAGTCCCTGGCGGGTCATATCCGCATCCAGATGGCACATGCCTCCGGTATGCAGCTGGATCGCTTTCACCCCTGTCTTTGCAATGGCGCGGGCGTCCACATCCGAATCAATGTCCGCTTCCATCACGCCGATTTTCAGTTCTCCTTTCAGCGCCTCTATGGTGCGGGTCAGAGTTGTTGTCTTGCCCGATCCCGGCGAGGACATCAGGTTTAAAAGAAAGATTTTCTTTTCCTTCAGTTCCTTGCGCAAAAGCTCCGCCTGCTGGTCATTATTTGCAAAAACACTCTGCTTGATCTCCAATATTTTTACTTCGTCCACATTCAATCCTCCCTTTGCTTTAAAAGGCGTAATTCTGGTTATACCACCCTTTGTATACCAGTGTATCATTCCCGAATTACAGCGTCAATTGACATCCTCATTTTTCAGCAAATATCTTTAAAAAGTCCGCTTGCCATGAGGCAGATTGCATGATAAAATCGCTTTGTGGTATCTGGTATAGCCACAACCATTGAAGGAGGTGCCTCCATGGAATTTTCCAAACTCTCCGCCCCCAGCTTAAAGGATCTTTTTGTCCAGCAGCTGCAGGCGAAAATTTTATCCGATGAGCTGCCCATAGGAACCCGGCTCCCTTCCGAACGGGAGCTGGCCCAGCAGATGCAGGTGAGCCGTGCTGTTGTCAACGGCGGCCTTGGAGAACTGGCCCAGCAGGGTTTTCTGGAAATCCGTCCGCGCCAGGGGGCCTGTGTGGCGGACTACCGGCGCAAGGGAAATCTGAGTACTCTCATCGCCATCATGGAATATCAGGGAAACCGGCTGGGGAAGGAAGAAATCCGCTCCATCCTGGAAGTGCGCCGGGCGCTGGAACATCTGGCCGCCGGACGGGCCATCCTGTACGCATCGGATGAGGCGCTGGAAGATCTGGGCGCCATCGTCAAACAGCTGGCTCAGTCCCAGACAGTTTCCGAAGCGGCGGAACACGCCTTTGCCTTCCAGCATGAACTGGCGCTCATCGGAGGAAACAGCATTGTCCCTCTGATTTATTATTCCTTCAAAGCCCCCGTCATCACCCTTTGGATCCGTTTCTGCCGCCTGTACGGGATAGAAGCCCTGTGCCGCAACACGGAAACGCTGTATGCCCATCTGCGTTCCAGAGACCTTGACGCCGCGGAAAAATGGATCGATGAATATCTGGAACAGGCCATCAACGGCAGTCAGCAGATCTACGAGGAACGCTCCTGACCGGCCCGCGCACGGAATGTCAGGAAAAAATTTCTGCCGGGCTGTAGAATGTGTTTATACAAAAAAGAAAGGAAAGAACTTATGAACTGGATCAGCAGCCTTCAGGACGCCATCAACTACACAGAGGAGCATTTGACGGAAGAATTGACGTTTGCCGATATTGCCGCAAAAGCCCATTATTCGTCCTTCCATTTCCAGCGCGTTTTCAGCCTTCTGTGCGGTTATTCGCTGGGCGAATATATCCGGAACCGCCGGCTCACCCTGGCCGGAAGCGAACTGGCTTCCACGGACATAAAAGTGATGGATGCCGCCTTAAAATATGGGTATGATTCCCCTGAAAGTTTTGCCCGGGCGTTCACTCGTTTTCACGGAATCGCTCCCTCACAGGCGAAGGCAAAAAGCGCACAGTTAAAGTCCTTCTCCCGTCTTTTTGTAAAACTAATTTTAGACGGAGGCAGTATGATGAATTACAAAGTTGAAAAAAGAGAAGAATTGTCGGTAATCGTAAAAAAGGAGACTTTTGTGAGCGATCTGGAGACGAGTTACAGAGAAGTTCCCCTGTTCTGGACCCGCTGCCGACAGGACGGCGTCCTGGATGTGCTTTATGGGTTGGCTTCTGAAAAAGGGGCTTTCGGGAACGCCATTGCAGGCATCTGCATGAATGAGGATGCATCCGCCAAAACCTTCGATTACGCCATCGGTACGGCATGGCAGGGCGACGCTGTTCCCGACGGCTTTTGCGTGGAAAAGATCCCGGCCCATACATGGGTGATCTTTGAATGTACGGGAGCGATGCCGGAAGCCCTGCAAAACCTGCAGCGTCAGGTATATTCGGAATTTTTCCCCGGAAGCGAATATGTTCCCTGCGGCAGTTTTGACATAGAAGTGTATCCCCAGGGGGATATGTCCTCTCACGACTATAAAAGCCAGCTTTGGATCCCCGTGAAAATCGGCTGAGCGCACAAAAGGGGCTGCCTTCATCGGCGGCCCCTTTTGTCCTTTTTTTATTCCGTCACTTCAAATTCTGCATACACCGGAAATTCCTGCGTATTTTCACCTGCAGTCATGCGGCACATTTTTACAAGCCGGTAACTGCCTGCCGGAAGTTCTCCGTAAATTTGGCCGTAGTCTACGGTCTCTTCCCTGCTCCCTCCGGCCTCTATCTCAAAGGCGATTTCTTTCCACACGATCTCCGCATTGTTCGGAACCTCCTGCCAGATTCCCTCTTTTAACTGCTCCAGATCATACGGTTCTCCATAGGTGAGCACAGCGGACGCATCCGTATTTTCCAGTTTAAATGTCAGACTCCCTTTGCTCTGCCTGAGCACAGTCACCTGAGCCGGAATCTCTTCCGGTATTGCCGCTCTTCCCTGAAGCTTCTGGGCATCCGATTCCTGCAGCTTTGGTGAAGACTGCTGGGCCTCTTCGACTTCCGGGCCCGCATCCGCCCTCTCTGCTGTGAGTCCTCTGGGCTGGGCAGCTTCTGCCGGTTTGTCACTCACGGTTCCGGAGTCCTGCTCATTTATCGTATTTGGGTCAGCTGCTTTGGGCGCATCGGCCTGCTCGTCCTGCGTGCCGGCGGCTGCCGCCTGTTCTGAAATATCCCCGGCGTCCAGCGCCGCTTCCATGGGCACATCTTCCGGCACCGCTTGGGCTGCCGCACGATCCGTTGTAATTCCTTCGGACCGGGATTCTTTTGTGCCGAAAGGGTCCAGAAGAACGCCGTTTTTTTCCATCAGGGCAAAGATACCGATGCAGACCGCCAATACGGCACAGGCTGCCAGAGCGCCCTGCCAGCGGTACATGGCCGCTCTCTTCTTTTGTTTCTTCACGGCTTTTACCGTCTTTGTCTGAGTCAGCGGCTCTGCCGCCTTTCCCGCCCGGGCTGCCTCATCCACATATTGATCATCAATCTGCCCGATCGCATCCAGAAGTTTTTCACTTTTTTTCACAGCACGACTCCTTCTTTCTCCAAATGATCCCTCAGCCGGTTCCGCATACGGAACAGCTGGGATTTCACCTTGCTTTCACTGATCTCGAAGCGTTCTGCAATTTCTCTGATGGAATCCACATAAAAATAACGCCTCACAAAAATATTCCTGCTTTCCGCATCAATTTCCGCAAGAAAACGGTTAATTGACGCTGCCGTTTCCTTTCCTTCTATCTCCTCTTCCACACTTTTTGCAGACGGAATACACTCTTCCAGTTCCATCAGCAAAAGATCCGTTTCTCCGCTGCCCCTCTTTTGGGCATGACTCATCCGATAGCGGCTGATCGCCAGATTCCTCACTATTTTCCCCAAAAAAGCCGCAAGAAAATCAGGCCGTTTGGGCGGCATGGAGTCCCAGGCGCGCAGCCATGTGTCGTTGACACATTCCTCCGTATCCTCCTGGCTGTTTAATATATGTAAGGAAATGCTCCTGCAGTAATTTCCGTATTTTTGATCCGTTTCCACGATGGCCTGTTCCTGGCGCGCCCAGTACAGGTCTATAATTCTTTCGTCCTCCATCGGAATCCTCCCTTTATCTGTCATAACGCTGATTTTCGCAGCTCCGTTGCGGTCTTTTTAACATATTTTTGTGTTGTATCCATTATATTATAACAGAATGCAGATTAACAAGGAGTCATTTATGTTTTCCTTTTCTTCTTTTTCCGATGCAGCCCCCTATCCTCCGCTGAAGATAGAGCGGCCCAATCCCTGCTACGCCAGTGAAATGCTGTCTAATATCGGTTCCTGCAACTCCGAGATGTCAGCCATCAGTCTTTACATTTACAACAGCACTGTTTTAACGGAAAGCAATCGGGAGTTTGCACAGATTTTCCACAAAATCAGCGCCGTGGAGATGCACCATCTGGATATTTTTTCCCATCTGGCACATATGCTGGGCGCTGACCCCAGATTTTGGACCTACAGCGGCAAGCGCCCCTGCTACTGGTCCCCGGCATGTAATCATTACCCCCGGCAGCTGGACTCCCTTCTTCGAAATGCTCTGACAGGAGAGCAGGATGCCATATTGAAATACCGCCGCCAGGCAGATCAGATCTGCGATTGCTATGTTGTGGACCTGCTGAACCGGATTATCCTGGATGAACAGCTTCATGTGGAGATTTTCAGGGAAATGATTGCGGAAATTTCACAAAACTGCTAGGATAAAAGAAAAAGAACGGAGGAGAAAATCATGAAAGTATTGCTCATAAACGGCAGTCCCCGCGCAAAGGGCTGCACCTATACAGCGCTGCATGAAGTGGAAAAGACGCTTCAGGAAAACGGAATTGAAACGGAACTGGTAAGCCCTGTGGCCGGCGTTGTCCATGGCTGTATTGCCTGCGGCAAGTGCGGTCAGACCGGCCGTTGTATTTTTGAGGATGATCCTGTCAATGAACTGATTGAAAAGATGAATGTTTCCGAAGGACTTGTGGTGGGTTCTCCCGTCTATTACGCTTCTGCCAACGGCGCTCTGATCAGTCTGATGGACCGGCTGTTTTATGCGGGAAGCTGCTTTGCCCACAAGCCTGCGGCGGCAGTGGCCTCTGCCAGACGCGCCGGCACCACCGCCACTCTGGACGAACTCAACAAATATTTCACCATCGCCCAGATGCCCGTGGTTTCCTCTTCCTACTGGAACATGGTCCACGGCAACACGCCCGAAGAGGTCCTGCAAGACCGGGAAGGCCTGCAGATCATGCGCAACCTCGGCCGCAACATGGCATGGCTGTTAAAGTGCATCAATGCCGGAAAAGAACAGGGCATCGCACTGCCGGAAAATGAATTTTCAAACCGGACGAATTTCATACGGTGAGAAATCGAGTAGGAGGCGGTGATTAACCGCCGTCCTCTCACCCCACCGTGCGTACCGTTCGGTACACGGCGGTTTCAACAGTTGACGTGCACTGACTGATAGGCTGTGGCTAAATCATAAAAGCCACTGTTTATCAGTCTTTCTTTTG
>CABSCP010000029.1 GCA_902476265.1 uncultured Lachnospiraceae bacterium | reverse complement strand
TGCCGCGACAGTTGTTAATGTTACCAGAACCGTTCGCATTTGTCAAGCGCTTTTTCAACTTTTTTTGAAGAAGTTGTCCGCCGTGGTTTCCCGCGGTGGAGTTTCATTATAGCATTATGATTTTCCACTTGTCAACATATTTTTCCATTTTTTTAATATTTTTTGCAGTTCCAGTAAAAGGCCTTTGTTTTAACCTTATAATAAAGAAAAACGGCGGTCTACAGACCCGCCGCCATCCAATAGGCAAATTGATTCATTTGATATAATTTTTCAAGGATTTCACTTTGCTTTGTCCAGGTCATCATCCTGAGGCCGAAACTCCCCGTGTCAAAGCTCGCTATGATCACATACACAATCCAGAGGGCTACGACCACTTCGGCAATTCCAACCCCGATCCCCAGAAGGCCGTTCAGAATATTAATCACAGGAAGATGCGCTATTGTTGAGAGTGATTTCATCACAAAATTCACAAGTCTGGCTGTCAGCCCTGTAATTATAATCATTACAATGGAAAGCACAATATTTTTCGTATCATTTTCTTTTACACTTGTATATAGAAGGATTCCCAGGGAAATAACAAATAATGATATGACAAGCGACAGCAGTCTTCCCACTTCATCCACCATTCCCCTTTTCATTCCGCGCCATCCGCGCCATACGGCCAAAATGACGACAATCATTAAAAGTACATTCATTTGTTCTCCTATTTTATAGATGCCCGGCCCAAAAGCCATGGGATCACGAGGGAAAACTACATTCCCCCGACATCATTTCATTTCAATAATATCCATTGAATCCTGTGTCACTGCAAGGAAACGGTTTCCCCCCAGCGGTTTCAGCAGCTGCGTATGTTCCGAGATGTCTCCTTCGTATTTATCCTTCCCGTGAAGAGTGGAAATGAGACATTCCGCTTCATTATATATAATCAGGCTGTCTTTTGTAAATATAATATCACGGTATTCCATATGAAAGGATTTTGCTAAAATCTTGTTTCCGCTTTTATCATATATATCCAATCTGTATTTGCCTTCTCCGTCAGTCCCGTCAAATACAAGCCCAATATAATTTTCATTATAAAAAACATCACGGATTTCTTCATTAATAAAGTTCTGCAGAATATTTTTCGGTATTTCAGCGCCTTCAAATAGCATCAACTGGTTATCTGCTATTGAAAATGCAGTACTCTCGTTCATATAAGACGCAAAAGGCACCACAGAATCCGAATATTCATAGGAGCTGACCATTGTATCTGTATAGTTCTGTCCCACTTCGTCAAAATTATAAAAACTGATCACAGATTTCATCGTTCCGCTTTCCACCTTCAGATAGGCCACCTGCATCAGCTTTCCGCTGTCTGAAAGTGATATATGCATGGGATACCCTGACTTTTGCATTGTTGTTTTAATTCCCACTGCTTTTTCTCCTGTGGGATTATATACATTAATCCATGTCACATTTCCATCCTCCAGTACCGCAGCCACCACGCCGTTTGCGGATACCGTCAGGCTTTTGATCGGCAGGTTCGTATCGATTTCCTGTGTGGTTCCATCCTGATTGATGTCATAAATGATATGGCCGTTATAATCTCCTACCGCTACCCATTTGCCCCGGACGTCCACTTTTGGGGACTGCATTTCATAGGTCTGGTTCCATATGGCATCGCCTTTCTGATCCGTGTAGCTGATTCCGTCTTTACTATAGGTAATAAATCCATTTTGGTAAGGTAAAACGGAAGTTCCACTGTGCTGTTTTCTTTCTATGGCAGAAACTACCGTATATTCTGAGTAGGTTTGATTTTTCAATTGATAGTATACGGCAGCGGACAAAGCTGCCAGGACTCCTATGATACAGACAGAACGGAAGAACATCTTTATTCTGTGCTTTCGGATTTGCTTTTTGATTTCTTCCGTTTTCAGATCATCTTTTTTTTGTTTTCGCTGCAGGTATTCTTTGATATCTGTCATATTTATCTCCAGGATTTATATTAAACGAGAAGTAGCGGTCACATATCCGCTTCGCGGATATGTGACCTTCATTATACCACACTCTTTTTTTCTAAGGTAGCAAAATATTTTGGCCGGGATGGATTTGATCGGGGTCTTTTATTTTATTAAGAGAGCAGATTTCTTTTACTTTGGAGGTGTTCCCATAGAACTTGCGGGCGATTCCCGCCAGGCTGTCGCCTCTTTTTACCACGTAGGTGACAGGCCTTGCGATTGCCTGGGTCGCTTCCTGTTCCGATTCGGTTTCTGCCGCGTCGGTCTGCTCATTTGTTTCCGGCGCCTCGGAAGGCTCGGGCTGCTGTGCGACTTCCTCCGTCATTTGTGATGCCGGAGTCTGTCCGATCGTCCACTGGATCTGTGCGTCATCCGTTGCCAGAGTCAATGCTTCTTCCTTAAAATCATCCGGTGCGGCTTCAGCCGCCTCCACATTTTCCGTCTCCACCGCAGTCGCCTCTTCCACAATCAGGGCGCCGTTTTCCTGGGGCTGTGCATCCGCTTCCACGGCACGGTCTTTTCTCACCGCATTTGCGGCGTTGGAAAACAGCTGTGTTATGGATTTCATGTCGGGGTAGTGATTTAAAGAGGTCAATCCCGTCACCACCAGGACCAGCAGAAGCATAAGGCTGCCTGCGCGGCAGAGATCAGGGATTGTCCAGGTATGTTTTGCGCCTGCCATCCTTTTATTTCCCGAAGGTTTTGAAATACGGTGTTCCACCCTCTTTTCCGGCTTCCGGCGGCCGGCAAAAACGGGGGTTTTTCCCGCTGTGGAGCTGCGCATGATTTTGCGCCCCATCCTGACGGGATTTTCTTTTACGCGGGGTGCATGCGGCTTTTCAGGCGCTGCGGCGCTTGTTCCTTCCGCTGTCCGTCGATGGCGTGGCGTCCCATTGATTTGTTCCGTTTCTTTTTTATGCTGTTCCCGCCGCGCCATGACAGCTTCCAACACCTCTTCCTTTTCTTCCGTTCCGGCTTCCGTCTCCGTTTCCCGCACCGCAATCATATAGGACTGCATGTCCTCATTTTGTTCGTAAAAAATAAAATAGCCGTCCAGCAGGATTCCGGATCCTCTCACGGGTTTGAAAACCCTTTCTCCGTTCACCTCTTCTATCATTCCGATCCGCTCATATTTTTTAAAATAAGGGTAGCTGCCTCTGTCCCAATCCGTCTTTTTTTCCACCCCGTAAATCATATAATAGCTCACGTTGCCGATATCTTCTTTTTTCCCAAATGCCAGATATGTTTCTTTTCCCTTCCGTCTTTCCAGAAAAGTATGTACATAATCCTCCATATAAATTTTCGTATATGGATTGATTTCTCCGATCTGCATCACATTTTTGGGTATTGCAAGCATAGCCCGCCCTCCTGCCTTTTTTGCTTTTATCGTAGCACAGGGGAAGTGCATATTCTGTCGAAAGCGGCGGCAGCGGCAGGATTTTATAACTGTCAGGAAACGGATTTTTCATAGAAAAAGCGCCCTCCGTCACATAGACAGAGAGCGCAGTTGTTCATTTTTATACAAATCTGTATTCCGTCACCGTATGGTAATGCCTGTCCGGACCGAACACGGAGGACGGAAACCGGGGTTTATTGGGCGTGTCGGGATAGAACTGGGTTTCCAGCGCGAGCCCGCCGCGGAAATCGTAGGTTTTTCCGTCCTTGCCCGCTTCCGGCTTCAGGAAGTTGCCGGCATAAAACTGAACGCCGGGCAGATCCGTGTAAACTTCCATGGTTCTGCTGCCGGATGCGTTTTTCACAACGGCAATTCTGCGCACGCTGCCGTCACAGCCGTCACATACCCAGTTATGATCATAACCGCCCGCCATTTGCAGCTGGTCAAAGTCGGCATCAATCCTTTCCCCGATCACATGAGGCTGTGTGAAGTCCATGGGCGTCCCCGCCACCGGCGCTATTTCCCCTGTGGGAATGGAACCCGCGTCCGCCGGAGTATAAGCGGAAGCAAACAGCTGCAGGCTGTGGGATTCGATGGAGCCGGCCCCCTGGCCGTCCAGATTGAAGTAACAGTGATTCGTCATATTGATCACCGTATTTTTATCGCTGTCCGCATCATAGGTGATGCGCAGTCCGTTTTCCTCTGTCACCTCATAGAACACGGAGAACTTTTTATTGCCTCCGAATCCCATTTCTCCGTCTTTTACTTCCAGCGTAAAAAGAATGCCGCCGTCTTTTTCCTGCGCATCCCAGATTCTTTTATGCACGCCCAGTTCCTTGTGGCTGTGCAGATTATTTACGCCGTCATTTGCCGCCAGGCTGTAAGTTACGCCGTCCAGCGTGTAGGAAGCGCCGCCGATCCGGTTTGCGTTGGGACCGATCACTGCGCCGAAAAAGCAGCCGTTTTCCAGATATTCCTGCAGCGTGTCATACCCCAGCGCCACATCCTCGGTTTTCCCGTCCCTGTCAGGCGCATAAATGCGGATGATCAGCGCGCCAAAATCGCTTAACACCGCTTTCATGCCACGGCCATTTTCCAGGGTATATAACCAGACATCCCTGCCGTCTATTTTCCCAAATAATTCTTTTTTCAAATTCACCCCATCCCTTCTTTGCTATAGCTCGGTGCGCCCTTCCAGCGCCCGTAAAAGTGTGACTTCATCTATGTATTCCAGATCACCGCCCACCGGCACGCCGCTGGCAATCCGGGTCACCCGGATTCCGGCAGGCTTGATGAGCTTGCTGATATACATGGCTGTGGTTTCCCCTTCCAGGCTGGAATTGGTGGCAATGATCACTTCTTTCACTTCCTGTTCCCCGGAAAGGCGTTCCATCAGTTCTTTTAACTTAATATCGTGAGGGCCGATGCCAAGCATGGGGGAAATCGCCCCATGCAGCACATGATAGACTCCCTTATATTTGCCGGTTTTTTCATAGGCCGCCAGATCCCGGGTGTTTTCCACCACCATGATGGTGGAGTGATCCCGCTCCCCGTTGGCGCAGATCGGGCAGATTTCATTGTCCGTCAGGGTAAAACATTCCTTACAGTAACGGACATTCTGCTTTGCCTGGATCATGGCGTTGGCAATGCGCTGTACCTTTGCTTCCGGCAGATTGATCAGATGAAACGCAAGCCGCTGGGCAGACTTGTTTCCGATGCCGGGAAGGCCGGAAAGCTCATCGATCAGTTTGTTGATATAACCGCTGTAGAGATCCATCAGAAGGGAAAGCCTCCGCCCAGGCCGCCGGTCATTTTGCCCATCAGTTCCTGGCTGGCTTCATCCGCCTGTTTCATCGCTTCATTGACTGCGGCAACGATCATATCCTGCAGCATTTCCACATCATCGGGATCCACCGCTTCTTCGGAAATATTGATTTTGATCAGTTCTTTTTTCCCGTTCACAACGGCTTCCACAGCGCCGCCGCCCGCTTTTGCGGAAAATTCCTTCGTTTCCAGTTCCTTCTGCCCTTCTTCCATCTGACGCTGCATGCGCTGTGCCTGTTTCATCAGATTGTTCATGTTGCCCGGCATTCCGCCCGGGAATCCACCTCTTTTAGCCATATGTGACCTCCATCATCTCATTTTCTCTTATTCTTCTTCTATGTCCATATGAATGACCTGTGTCAGGTCCACATAAGAACTTTCAAATTCATTTTCGCTTCTGACGCTGCGGACTTCCACTTCCACCTTTTTTCCCGCAAAATCAGCCAGCATCGCTTCCAGCGCCTCCCGGTTGGAAGGTTCCTTTGTAAAATAATCGGACGGCAGTCCGTCCTCCAAAACCAGCAGCAGCCGGTTTTCCCCGCCAAGGCTCAGCTTCGCATTCTTCAGATAGGATTTCATGGGCTGGGAAGCGTTCCCCGCAATTCCCGGCCATCCCGCCACAATCCGGCTGATGTCCTCCGGAATCGCTCTGGGCAGTTCCGCTTTCTTTGCGGAGGCCGCCGTCAAAACGGGTCCCGCCGATACCGGCACTGCATTCACTGCAACGGCCCCGCTTTCTATTTTCCCAAGGGTCTGTTCCAGTTTCCGGATGCGGTCTAACAGGGCATCCTCTTTTGTCTCCATTTCCGGACGGCACAGCCGGATCAGCGCCATCTCCACCAGCACCCGTTTCTGTCCCGCGTAGCGGATCCTGCCGGAGGTTTCCGAAAAGCATCTGATATAGCGCATGATGGCATCCGGATCCGCCATCTGCGCTTCCTCCTTCAATCTTGCCAGATTTTCACTGGAAATGTCAATCACTTCTTCACTGTCGTCTCCGGAAGTTTTCACAAGGAGCAGGTTGCGCAGATACCAGGTGAAATCCGAAACAAACTGTCCCAGATCCCGGCCCTGAAGGACGATTTCCTCCAGAACGCCGATGCACCCCGGCACATTCCTCTCCAGCACACAACGAAGCAGGCGGCTGAAAACCGCGGTATCCACCGCGCCCAACACATCAAGTACCTTGTCATAAGTCAGTTCCCGGCCGAAATGAAAAGCCAGGCACTGGTCCAGCAGGCTCCAGGCATCGCGCATGGCGCCGTCCGCCGCTTTTGCAATATAGCGAAGCGCCTTGTCTTCGATGTTTAATTCTTCTCCGGCCTCCGCCAGCGCTTCCCTCATGCGTTCCTCAATCTGTTCCACCGACAGCCGTTTGAAATCATAGCGCTGGCACCGGGAAAGGATCGTCACAGGAATTTTGTTGACCTCCGTGGTGGCCAGAATAAAAATGACATAGGACGGAGGTTCCTCCAATGTTTTCAGGAGCGCGTTAAAAGCGCCCGTGGAGAGCATATGGACCTCGTCGATGATATAAACTTTATATTTTCCTTCGGCGGGAGAATAGGAAACTTCGTCCACGATTTCCCTGATATTGTCAACGCCGTTATTGGAAGCTGCGTCGATTTCAATAACATTCATGCTGGAACCTGCGGCGATTGCCTTACACGCGCTGCATTCCCCGCAGGGGCTGCCGTCCACCGGATGCTCACAGTTCACGCTTCTGGCAAACAGCTTGGCGATGGTGGTTTTCCCCGTCCCTCTCGTACCGCAGAATAAGTAGGCATGTCCGATGCGGTCTGCCCTGATCTGATTTTTCAATGTTGTCACGATTGCGTCCTGCCCTTTTACCTCTTCAAAACGGGTAGGACGGAATCTTCTGTACATAGCCGTATAGGACATGTATAAGCCTCCACTTCATTACCATAAAGTTCCCGGCAGGTTGCCCCGCCGGGAATCCGTATTTCTATTTCAATCCAGCCTGCGCCGCTCAGTCGCCGAAGCTGATGCCAAGCATCTTCGCCTCTTTCACAATGGAGGCATTGGGTTCCACCATTTTCAGCTTGCCCGCAACTTCTTCCAGCGGCACCTTGACGATTTCACGGTTCTTATACCCCACCATGAAGCCGTATTCGCCTTTTAAGATCAGTTTGCCCGCTTCAGAGCCGAGTCGGCTTGCGAACACTCTGTCATAAGGGCAGGGGCTTCCGCCTCTCTGGGTATGGCCGGGAACCGTCACACGGACTTCCAGTCCGCTCTTCTTTAAAATCTGCTCCGCTATCTCATAAGAAACGGAAGGATATTTATAATTCTCCAGTTTCTTGCGGTATTCCTTCTTGGAAAGCTTCGCGTCTTCTTTGGAAATCGCGCCTTCGGCAACGGCCAGAATGGTGAAGCGGCTGCCCCGGGCATGGCGCTCGTTGATCTTATCCACAACCTTATCGATATCATACGGGATTTCCGGGATCAGAATGATATCTGCGCCGCCCGCCATACCGGCATTTAAGGTCAGCCAGCCTACCTTATGCCCCATGACTTCCACGATGAAAACGCGTCCGTGGGAAGCTGCGGTGGTGTGAATGCAGTCGATGGCATCGGTGGCAATATTCACAGCGCTCTGGAAACCGAAGGTCATATCCGTTCCCCAGAGATCATTGTCAATGGTCTTTGGCAGGGTCACAATATTCAGCCCTTCCTCCCGCAGAAGGTTCGCGGTCTTATGGGTACCGTTACCGCCCAGGATCACCAGGCAGTCCAGCTGCAGTTTGAAATAAGTCTGCTTCATTGCCGCCACCTTGTCAATCCCGTCCTCTCCGGGCTCCCGGATGGTCTTAAACGGGGTGCGGCTGCTTCCCAGGAAAGTACCGCCCTTTGTCAGGATTCCTGCGAAATCCGCATAGGTGAGCAGACGGAATTTCCCATAAATCAGGCCCTGATAACCGTTCAGGAACCCGTAGATCTCCACATCTTCTTTCGCGTTGAAAAGTGTCTTTGCCACGCCGCGCATCGCAGCGTTCAGCGCCTGGCAGTCTCCGCCGCTGGTTAACATACCGATTCTTTTCATACTGTAACCCTCCTTTTATTCCGCCGCACCTCGTCCCAATACTTTCATAAAGTACGCCTGTTACTTAGAATTATATAATATTTTGAAATTATGTACAAGCCTTGCGGATATTTTCTACTTGCATATTGAAAAGTTTTCCGCTAGAATAGGGAATGTGCTGGAGAAGTACCCAAGAGGCTGAAGGGGCTGGCTTCGAACACCAGGAGGCTGTAACAGGCGCGAGGGTTCAAATCCCTCCTTCTCCGTAGCTGTAACAGGAAGACTGCAGCGTTATTCTATCGAATAGCGCTGCAGTCTTTTTTATTTCCTCCTGATTACGGAATGAGCACCGCTTCCAGGCGGACCGGCTGATGATCCGTATAGGTAAAATCCGTATCGATATTTTCCACTTTTTTGATTTCTATATTATCCGACACGATAAACCCGTCCAGCACATAAACCTGGGAGTCCTCATAGTTTCCGCTGTAAGGCCCGTTCAAAAGCCTGCAGGTGGGCACATTGTCGGCATTGGCGTAAAAAAAGCCTTCCGGCAGATCACTGTCGTATACGATTCCCGGCTTCCAGTAGTCCTCATTATGAATGAGGTATTTGTCAATTCCTTCGAAGGTCTGGTTAAAGTCCCCTCCCGCAATCACATAATTTCCCTTTTCGTATTCCTCCCGCAGCTTTTCCGCCAGCATTTTGCTCTGGGCAATTTTCCCTTCCCCGCTGTCATAGGCTTCCAGATGGAAATTGATCATCACAAGCTCTTTTGGGGATCCTTTCAGCGGAATGCGGGTTTCCAGCATACAGCGCTTGAGATTACAGGTCCTGACCGGCCATGAAAAAGATTCCGGAAGGGAAATGCGGGATGCCTGATTCACCTTCAGGTCCGTCAGCGTCAGCAGCCCGCTGTTCACCTTTCCGATGGGCGGCAGAGGATAAGGCACGAAGTCGCATTTGAAATTACAGGCAAACATCCCCGGCATTTCCAGCTTCTTTTCATAAAAATCCTGTTCGTCAATATGATAGGTACGGGAGGAGTTCCGGTCCACTTCCTGCAGGAAAAAAATATCCGCCTCCTGCTGCAAAAGCGTGCGGGAGATTCCTTCCAGATTCTCTTCCACCAACGTCCGGCTTTCCGGTTTGACCTTCGTCCCGCCGTCCATGAAAAAATCCTCATTCCGACTCAACCCCGCATAGCCTGTGTTGTAGGTCAGGACCGTGAGCACCTCTCCCGCCGCAAGGGAATCACTTCCCGTTCCGGGCAATACATTTTCCACAGGTGCGGGCCGGTATTCCCGCAGGGTCAGGTATCCCACTCCGGCGGCCGCAAGCACCAGAACTGCCAGTAAAATACCGCTCACTACTTTTAATGCTTTTTTCATCATTACGCCTTTCTTTCCCGGCACCGGGCAATTACCGTTTTACGTTTCCACTGTCATTATACTCTCTTTCCCGGAAAGAAAACAAAGAAAATAAAAAAAGAGTCTCCGGCTTCTGTATGTCGAAAAAGGGATTTTTCTGTAACCCCGCCCTTTCTCTCTGAATAAGATATGGTAAAATACAAAAAAGCAGGCCCGTAATGAATGTTGTCCTGATATTTCTGGAGGCTTTTGTCCTGGCGGCCTCCCTTTCCCTAGACGCCTTTGTGGCCAGTTTCGCCTACGGCAGCGATAAAATAAAAATCCCCTTTTCGTCCGTACTTGTGATCAGCTCCGTATGCAGCGGTTTTCTGGGAATCTCTCTTTTCCTGGGCGCGCTGGTCAGGCCCTGGCTCCCTTCCGGCGCAAGCTCTCTCATCTGCTTTCTGATCCTTTTCTCCATCGGACTGATCAAACTTTTGGACAATCTGGCCAAGTCCTTCATCCGGAAACACGGCGCTCTTTCCAAAAACATCCGTTTTTCTCTGCTGAACTTTAAATTTGTGCTGAACGTCTATGCCAATCCGGAAAAAGCGGATGCAGACTTTTCCAAAAGCATCTCCTTCGGGGAAGCTTTCACCCTGGCGGTGGCCCTCTCCTTAGACGGCATGGCGGCGGGGTTTGGCGCGGCGCTGGGCAATGTCAACGGCGCGGCCGTTTTTTTCTCCTCTCTGATCACCGGAATGGCCGCCGTTGTATTTGGTTCCTGGCTGGGCAATAAGCTGGCCGACCGGCTGCGCGTCAACGTTTCCTGGATGTCAGGGGCAATTCTCATTCTTCTGGCCATCCTGAAAATGATGAAATCGTAAAGCAACAACTTAGTAAAATATTTAGTTAAATTTCATCCATTTTCATACTTTCTAAGGTGTACACTTTGTAATTTTGTGATATAATCGATATGATAAATTGAAATACTGCAAAAGAGGGGAGTTTCACCATGGGAAAGAAAACAAATGGAAAATCGTCCGAAGCGTCGCAGGAGACCGCAAAATGTCTGGTAGGAATCGGCGCGTCTGCGGGCGGTGTGGAAGCGCTTCAGGAATTATTTGCAAATATGCCGGCCGATACCGGCGCTTCTTTTATTGTTGTCCAGCATCTTTCTCCGGATGCCGTGAGCCTGATGGATAAAATCCTGCGCAAAGCTTCTCCTCTTCCGGTGGATCTGGCGGCGGAAGGCGCTGCCCCGCAGCCGGACCATATCTATCTGAATACTCCGGGAAAAGCCCTGGTCCTCAAAAACGGCCTTTTCCATCTGGAGGAGGCTCATGAACGCAGCCAGCTGTATTTTCCCATCAACCTCCTTTTCCAGTCCCTGGCCTCCTGTAAGGATGCGCACCCGGTGGCTATTGTCCTTTCCGGCAGCGGTTCGGACGGCGCCATCGGCATCGGTTCCATCAAGGAAAGCGGCGGGCTGGTGATCGTCCAGAGTCCCCAGGAAGCGCAGTATGACAATATGCCCCAGAGCGCCCTCACCACCGGAATGGTGGATCTGACGCTTTCGGTTTCCCATATCGGCGCATCCCTCGCCGAATATCTGCGCAACCCCCATGTCCGTGCTCTGCAGTATGACTCCCAGGGCCGTATGGACACCAACGGGGACTATGCCCGGATCCTGAATGCCGTCAGCCTCTACTCCGGCATTGACTTCTCCATTTATAAACCAAACACCATCTATCGCCGGATCGAACGCCGGATCGCTTTGAATAAATTCCACGGTATGGCAGAATATCTGGATTACCTGCTTTCCACAGAAAATGAGCGGGAGCTTCTGTACCGGGATTTGCTTATCGGCGTGACCTCCTTTTTCCGTGACGAAGATGCCTACCGGCATCTGGCCGAAAATGTCCTCATTCCCATATTAAAAAAGAAAGACAACCTGCGCCTGTGGAGCATCGCCTGCTCCACGGGAGAGGAAGCATATTCCCTGGCCATTTTGATCTGCGAATGCATGTCTCATCTCCATGTGAATACCACGGTCAAGATATTCGCCACAGATGTGGATCAGGATGCCATCACCTTCGCCCAGAAGGGGGTTTATTCCGCAAGCCTTCTGGAAAATCTGGAGCAGTCCCTTGTGGACAAATATTTCGAGCCGGTCAGCGGCGGTTATATGGCGGGAGAAAAAATCCGGAAAATGATTGTTTTCGCCAGACACAATCTCTTTAAGGACGCGCCCTTTTCAAAGCTCGACCTGATTGTATGCCGGAATATGTTCATCTATGTAAAGCCGGAAATGCAGCAAAAGGCCCTGACCTCGTTTTACCATCTTTTGAATGAAGAAGGCTATCTTTTCCTGGGAAGCAGCGAATCCGTGGGGGATTTGGACGAAGCCTACAATCTCATCGATAAAAAATGGAAAATTTACAATAAAAACCGGAACTATTCCGCCCAGATTGCGCCTTTTTACCCTTTGAATGACATCAACGGGTCCTCTCCCATCCAGCGGGCCGCCGAGGAAGGAAGCCGGAATATCATCAAGAAACTGCATACCACAGGCATTTCCGAAAAGCTGCTGTTCGCTCTTGCGGGTCCCTCCGTCCTGCTCAACGGAAACTTCAAAGTTATTCAGGTCATTCAGGGCGGCGGCAAATATATGCGGATGCAGGACGGCGCTTTCGACAACAGTCTGGAATTTTTCTTTTCTCCCAGCCTGACGATCTTTATCGACCGGCTTCTTTCCGGCGCCAAACGCACCCCCACCGCGTCGGTGGAAGAATGGGCCACCGGCCTTTCGGATTATCCGAATGAAATCCTCCGGGTCAGGATCCGTTATTTTGATCTTCCGGAAGGGGAATTTTACCTGCTCCAGATCGACTCCCAGAACGCCCCGGAGGAACTTCCCAAAACCGGCCTTCTGGATTTGAGCCAGCTGAAGGACAACCGGATTCAGGAGCTGGAAAACGCGCTGGGTGAAAGCAACTGGAAGTTAAAGCTTGCAGTGGAGGAATCCGAATCCCGTAATGAAGAGCTGCAGGCCACCAACGAAGAACTGCTGGCTTCCAATGAGGAACTGCAGAGTACCAATGAAGAAATGCAGTCCGTTAATGAAGAGCTTTATACCATCAACGCGGAATATCAGAATAAAATCATGGAGCTGACCACCGCCAATGCCGACTTCGACAACCTGCTTTTAAATGCCGATATCGGCGCGCTCTACATCGATGAAAAAATGTGCATCCGCAAGCTGACCCCCATCATCCTGAAACATACCAATCTTCGTCCCTCCGATCTGGAGCGCCCCATCACCCAGATCAATTTCCTGGGTACCTACCCTGATTTCATTCAGGATGTGACCTCCGTATCCCGGCAGGGTAAGATCATCGAGCGGGAGATTACGGACAACAACAACGTGATCTGGCTGGTGCGCATACGTCCCTATTTTGATCATTCCCAGACTCCGGGCGGGGTGCTGGTCACCATGTTCGACATTACCAAGCGCCTGGAAATGGCCAAGTTCGACTTAAAGCGTCTCACGGACAGCGTGCCGGGCGGCGTGCTGCGGCTCCGTTACGGCGACGGACTCATCATCGAATATGCCAATGACAGCTTCTACGATATGGTGGGCTATACGATGGAGGAGGTCCAATATGACCTGCACAACCGTTTTGACTATCTGCTCAGGGCCTCCGGCTGGGTACAGTTAAAATCCCAGATTTCCCAGGTTCTTTCCAGCGGCGGACTTTTAAAGTCCGAATGCCGGCTGTGGCAGAAATCCGGCAGCTGCTGCTGGTGTTCTCTGCAGGCCGTGTTGTTCCAGCAGGATCAGCGCATTGAGCTGCAATGTATCATCACCGATATTTCACTGATCAAAAATTACGAAACACAGCTGCGAAGGGAAAGGGATTATTACAATTCCCTCTATCAGAATGTGGTATGCGGCATTGTCCAGTACGAGATCTCCGATGATTCCCTGCGATGCTATAACGCCAACGACGAAGCGCTCCGGATGCTGGGTTATGAGACCATGGAAGAATTCCGTCAGCAGATGAATCAGACGCTGCCTCAGGTCACGGTTGCAGACGACATCCAATATATTTCAGAAAAACTGCTTTCTCTGAAGGAAGAAGGGGAATGCACCAGTTTTGAACATCGCGTATTCAATAAGAATGACGGAATCCACTGGGTCAAGGGAAGCGCCAAAGTGATTCTGACCCCGGACGGGAAGCGGCTGATTCAGAGCACCTTCATGGATACCACGGAAGAGAAACGGGCGTTGGAACAGATTGTCACAGAACGCGACCGGTATGACCAGCTCTATACGATGCTCTACCACACCGCCGTATGCGGGATCATCCAGGCTGACATCCACAATAAGAAAATCCTGTGCGCTAACCGGATCGCAATGGATATTCTGGACACGGAAAATGAGTCCGAAATGGAACACGGCTTTTTCACCAGATCCGCTTCCGATATCCATCATCAGGGCCTGACCCGGATCGGTTCCTTCATCCGTTCCCTCAAGTGCCCCGGCGAGCAGCGGGATGTTCGTCTCACGCTGATGAAAAAAGACGGAAAAACCGCCGTCATCGAAGGATCTGCCTCCTATATCTCCGAAGAGAAGGATGCCGGCATCATCCAGTTCACTTTCCTGGATGTGACCGAACAGGAGCATTTAAAAGAAACCCAGATGCAGCTGGCTGTGGCCACCCAGTCCAACGCGGCAAAAACCAGTTTTCTTTCCAAAATGAGCCATGAGATCCGCACGCCCATGAACGGGATCATGGGGATGATCGATATCGCCCGTCTCAACTTAAATAATCGGGAAAAGCTGATCGACTGTATGGATAAGATGACGCTGGCCATGCAGCATCTTCAGATGCTGGTAAACGATGTGCTGGATATGTCCAAGATTGAAAGCGGAAAAATGGAAAGCAAAGAAACCGCCTTCCACCTGCCCAGGCTTTTAAATGAAATCATCTCCGAATATAGTTTTTCGGCGACCAAAGGCGGAATCGGGCTGACCCAGGCCGGACGCGTCCAACACGAAACGGTGGTTTCCGACCCGCTGTTCCTGCGGGAAATCCTCGGGAACCTAATCAACAACGCCATTAAATTCACCCCTCCCGCCGGGGTGGTAATCCTGACTGTGGAGGAGATTTATGAAGCCGGGGAATCCACCCGTTTTTCCTTCCGTGTCAAGGATTCCGGCTGCGGCATCAGTCGGGAAAACCAGGATATTATTTTTAACGCCTTTGAACAGGGTGACGGCAATACTCCTTACGGATGCCCCGGAACGGGGCTGGGACTCGCCATCTGCAAAAATCTGGTAGAGCTTCTGGGCGGGATCCTTCAGGTGGAAAGCGAGCCGGGCGCCGGAGCCGAATTTTATTTCACCATCCCTGCAAAAATTGCTCCTGCATCGGCATGTGAAGAAAAGAAGGAGTCCGCATCCAATCCGGAGGGGATTTCGTTCCACGACAAGCGGATCCTTTTAGCGGAGGATAATGACCTGAATGCGGAAATCACGCAGACCCTGCTTTCGGGTTATGATCTGGAAATAGACTGCGTTAAAAACGGAAAAGAAGCGCTGGATGCCTTTTTAAATCATCCCGCACATTATTATGATCTGATCCTGATGGATATTCAGATGCCGGTCATGAGCGGCCACACCGCAACCGTCAAAATACGGGAAAGTAAGAAGAAGGATGCCAGGACCATTCCTGTCATCGCCATGAGCGCCAACGCTTTTGATGACGATATCAAAAGCTCCATCAATGCCGGTATGAATGATCATCTCTCCAAGCCGATCCATATTCAGAAATTGATCGGCATGCTGCAGTCCTATCTCCACTGATCAGATAGCGCCGGAAAATTTTAACATTTGTTCATTTTGTTCATAATTCTATTTGAATATGTTATCTCAAAATGATATAATGAAGGTCACACATCCGGGAAGCGGATGTGTGACCGCTCCTTCGCAAAAAGCGAAGCGTTTGCGAAGGTTCCAAAAAAATTGCTGATAAAATGCGTTTCGGCTTCCATGATATACCATGGTCTGTTTTGCGCGCACCGCAGCGCGCAGATGGGTTTTATTATGAAAAAAGTTACATTGCAGGAAATTGCGAGTTCCCTGGGAATTTCACGCACCACAGTCTGGAAAGTGTTCAGCGGCCATGAAGGCGTTTCCGATAACCTCCGTGAGAAAGTCCTGACCAGAGCACGGGAATTAAACTACACTTTCCCGGAGGAGCTTGCCGTTCCCCATCTTACGGATGCAGGCAGCGCGCCGGCCAATATCGCGCTGGCCGTTTCCCGCCCAGAGACTTCCATTTTCTGGATGAATATCATCCATCAGATTGCCAAAGAGCTTTCCGCCCACAATGTGAATCTGGTATACACCTATCTGCCCTCTACCATAGAGGAAGATTATGTGCTTCCCGCCACGCTCACCAACGGCAGCACTCACGGAATCATCATTTTGAACATTTATAACGAGCGGATGCTCCGGCTGCTGTCGGCGGTTTCCGTCCCCAAGGTTTTTCTGGATACGGCGACAAGCGTGCCTCCGGCGGAATTGAACGGGGATCTGATCCTGATGGAAAGCAGCATCAGCATTTCCGAAATCACGGAGCATCTGATCGCACAGGGCCGGAAAACTTTCGGCTTCATCGGTGATATCAATTATGCCCATTCCAACTATGAACGTTTTGAAGGTTTTTCCAGAACCCTGGAGCGCAACGGGCTGAAATTGAGTCAGGATCTGATGCTCACCGGCCCCATTGGCATGAACACCTATAAAGAGGAAATCGACGCTTTTCTCGACACGCTTCCCTCTATGCCCGAGGCTTTCGTCTGCGTCAGCGACTATGTGGCCTGTCTTTTGATCCAGCTTCTGCAAAAGCGGGGGCTCCGTGTGCCCGGCGACGTTGCCGTTTCCGGTTTCGACGGAAATATGGAAAGTCCCCTTGCGGAGGGCCTGACCACGGTACAGGTATTTAATGAAGATATCGGCATGCGCCTTGCGGAACAGATTTTATACCGCATCAAACACCCGGACAGCAGATATGAAATCACGTATATCTCTTCCCAGGTCATCCTGCGGGCTTCAACAGGACGGCGGATCGTGCATTAAACACGATCCGCCGTTTTTGTTCGTATTAAACAGACTGCGCTTCTTTCATCAGATAAAACAGAGTGGTCACACCGGCCCCCGTAGCCCCCGCGCTCTCAAACGCATAGGTAGGGCTGCCGCACCATGCCGTGCCCGCCACATCCAGATGTATCCAGGGTTTCCCTTCACAGAAGCGGTGTAAAAACAGGCCTGCAGTGATGGTCCCGCAGCATCCGCCGCCCACATTTTTTACATCTGCCACTTCGCTGTCGATCATTTTTTCATGCTCCGGCCCGTAGGGAATGCGCAGATAGCGTTCCGCCGCCCGGTCTGCCGCTTTTTCAAACATCCCGTAAAACCCGTCGTCGTCCGACATGGCTCCCGCAATGGTATTCCCCAGCATCTGCGCCACCGCGCCCGTCAGGGTGGCGATATCCAGCACCTTTGTGATGCCTTCCTTCCGGATGCCGTAGCTGATCGCGTCGGAAAGCACCAGCCGCCCTTCCGCATCGGTATTGAGCACTTCGATGGTCTTTCCGCTGTAACCCGTAATCACATCGCCGGGCAGGAGCGCCGACTGGGAGATCCTGTTTTCCGCCAGCGGGAGGCAGGCCGTGATATTCACTTTCAGTTTTTGGGCTGCGGCCGCATGTATCGCTGCCGCCACCGCCGCCGCGCCGGCCATATCCCCTTTGATTCCGCCCATGCCGGAGGCTTCTTTTAGGCAATAACCGCCGGTATCACAGGTGATCCCCTTGCCGATCAGCCCGTAAACTTCTTCGCTCCGGGGATTTCCTTTATACCGCAGGATCAACAGGCAGGGCGGATACTCGCTGCTGCCGCCGATTCCGTAAAGGGCCTCCAGCTTCAGCGCCCGCAGCTGTCCGTATACCAGGGTTTCCGTTTCCACGTCCACATCCTTCATGTATTCCGTGACAGTCCTGTCCAGATCCATGGGGCGCAGACGGTTGCCCGGCGTATTCACCAGATCCCTGGCAAAACGGACGCCCCTGACCAGTTCTTTGGCTTCTTCCACCTGCGCCGTCCACCTGCTCCCATGTTCCAGCCGGAAATCACAATCCCATTCCTTTTGTTCCCCGGTCTTTTGATACCGGTATCGATAACCGCCAAGGCCCAGGCCCAACACCGCCGCCGTGACGGCATCTTCCCCCAGGGCATTTACAAAAACGCTGATATCCAGGGAGCAGGCCCGGATATCCAGGGCCTTACATCCTGCTGCCGCAGCGGCCAGAATTTCCTTGACCCTGAGCATATTCAGTTCCCGCTCTTTTCCGCAGCCCACCAAAAGCACCGCCTGACCGTTTAACACCACCAGCTGGGTTTCCAGGTACTTCCCGTGAAAAAGCTCTTCCAGCCCCATCCGGTAGCTGCGGATATGGGGATCTTCCTCCCACACAAAATCCATAAAATACCGTTCGTCTCTTCTGTCTGCAATCGAAATCATGTCCGCTCCTTTAAATCATATGTCCGAATTCCTTGCCGATCACGTTGCTGGCCTGGGCCACAATGATCAGCGCTTTGGGATCCACCTGCTGTATTTTTTTCTGAATGCGGGCGCAGTCCGCCGGATTGGCCGCGCCCATGATGACTCTCTGGGTTTCGCTGGTATAGCCGCCCTCGCCCCGGAGAATGGTGATGCCCTTCTTTTCTTCCAGAAAGATGCATCTCACCATATCCGTGCATTCACTCATGACGATGATCAGATCACGGGCGTTGGAGTTGTTCACCAGCTTGTCCATAAACAGCCCCGAAATGTACACGGTCACTGTGGCATACAGGATACTTTTAATATCCCGGTAGACCAGGCCGGAGGAGAGTACCACCAGAATATTGATGCAGGAAACCACGTTGCCCACATGCAGCTGGGGAAAATATTTCTGAAGAATCAGCCCCATCATGGTGATCCCACCGGTATCGGAGGTGCCCAGATAGACCAGCGCCAGACCCGTTCCCATGAATGCCCCTGCAAACATGGCCGACAGCAGCGGATCTTCCCCGAAGGCAGGGAGCACCGGCTCCAGCGCGTCCGTCATCACGGACAGCATGACGATGCTGCAGGCCGCCTTCGCCACAAAGGCGGGCGGGAATATTTTTTTCCACCACACTGCCGCCAAAAGCGGCAGGTTGAACAGGGAGCAAAACAGGCCTACCGGAAAACCCGTCATATAATTGACCAGGATGGCGATCCCGCTGGCGCCTCCCGGCGCAATCTTCGCCGGAGCGGCAAAACAGCGGATTCCCACCGTATACAGGAAAATCCCGATCAGGTTTAAGATAATCACTGTCTGCAGCTTTTTTTCTTTCATCGGACGGTTTCTCCCTCTTTCCTGCCCATGATTTTTAACATCAGGTCCACACTTCCTACATTATAACCTGCGCACGCATAAATACCCGTCCTTCCGTCTTTCACTACCGTGAGCATGGGAAGTTTTTCCGAATCCACGCCCACAGCTACCGCAGTCCGCTCTGCATGTTCGCCGCCGTCATAATAAATATGAATGCCGGAAACTTTTTGCAGTGTCTTTTTCAGAGTGGCGTTTTCCCGGTCCGCGGCTTGTTTCAGGACGACGATCATCTCTGCCTCCGCCCGGTTCCATGCGGCCGCGTTGTCCATCAGTTCGTTTAACACATGCTCCGTAGGCTCCGCCCCCACGCCCAGAAAACCCAGCACCAGGGTTTTTCCGGCGGCCAGCTCTGTGAAGCTGTGTTCCGTATCTTTTTCATCCCGGAGACGGAAATCCGGCACCGGACAGTCTGTCAGCATTTCATCCACGCCGGTTTCCCAAAGCAGCATCTCCACCCGCTTTTCTTCCCCGGCTTTCAGTGAAAATACACGGGTGGAAACGCGCTGATCGCCGTTTGGCATGCGCTGCGAAGTGATCAGACGGTAAACGCCCTCCTCCAGTTCCAGCATAAGTGAGTTGTTTTCAAACCGCAGCCCTTCATAATCCAGCGTCTCATAGCCGGCGCCGTTTAACTTTCCGACAGTCCAGGTCTGGAAATAGTTCCATTTGCCGCCGTCCTCCGCTTCCAGGAAAAGACGCGCTTTTTCTTTTTCGCAGCCCTCTGCCTTCAGGCCGGCAGGACACACGAATGCGCCGCCTTTTAGGTATTCCGGAGTCATCGTCACCCGGTTGAATCGGGAGGGAATCCCCAAGCTCCGGCAGACCGCCACGAACAGAATTTTCTGTGCCAGAGGATTGCCCTGCTTCATTTTCAGGCAGCCCACCGGTGTAGCGCAGATGGTTTTATAATCCAATTCCGGAACATAGCCGATGCGTTCCCGGATCATCTGCCAGATCCGGTCGGGATCCTGTCGGAACGCCCTTTGCTCTTCTTCCGTAAAATAACTTCTGATATAGCTTCTGTAGGGGGTCAGTTCTTCCAGATATATCCGGGGGCAGAGCAGACAGCTGACAAAGATCTCGTCTGTCCAGTCTCCCTGTTCACAGGAAAGATGATCTTCCAGCACCTCCGCCTTTAAATCCTTGTAATCCTTTAAAGCCAGACTGTGAAGCAGCCGCTTTCGGTTGGGATTTCCGTCTTTCTCCAGGAATTTCAGCAGCTCGCCGCCGTGATTGCCCGCGGTGCGCAGCATCAGTTCTTCGTCGGGATATGCTTTTGCCCTGCGGTATGCCTGTGCAAACCGTTCTTCCCTGATCCGTCCTGCCTCCGCCAGCCGGCGTTCATTTTCTTCCCGCTGCTCTTTCGTCTGTGTGCCGGGATGCATGGGATACTCGACCGGCGCATGGAGTTGTTGTCTCACCCATTCATCCGCTGTAGCTGTGTCTGCAGCTTCCCGCTTTAAGATGAGTTCCGCCTGACCGCCTTCCTGCATGGAAACGGTCTTTTCCGCAAAGCAGGCCCCCAAAAAGGCCCTGATATGGATATCCCCGATTCCTACGGTAAGACATACCTTTCCGTTTTCATCCGTCTTTAGGGTTGCCGCGGGATAATATTCCGCCATGTTCAGGATTTCCACCGCCACAAAAGCGTCCTGCACCGGACAGCCCTTTTCGTCCTTCACCCGGACACACAGTTCTCTTGTTTTGGCATAATCGGAAGTATGATTGTAATACGTCAACAGATCTTCCCTGCCGATGCATTCTTCGGCGGGATCACTCACAAAGTCCGAAAAAGTGCGGCTGTGGATCAGTATCGCACGGCTGGCAGGGCCGGAAAACCAGCCTTTATCCAGCACCTCTTCCGGTTCACAGGCCCCCAGGAAATGCCATTTCCCGTTCAGATAAACCTCCACCCAGGCATGGTTGTCATCACAGTGGGCCCACCTGGGGGTATATACCTGGCGTGCCGGAATGCCCACGCTTCGGTAAGCCGTCACCGCAAAGGTGGATTCCTCCCCACAGCGGCCCTTTCCGCACCGATACATGGTCAAAGGCGCGGCAGTGCGGCCGTCCGTGGATTCATATACCGCATGTTCCGCACACCAGTAATTGATTTCCTTCACCGCTTCTTCTTCGGAAAGCCCGGCGATCCTGTCCTTTAACTCTTCATAAAAGAAAGCTCTGCAGTCGTTGATATCCTCGGAGTTGATGCGGTAATACAGCACATGATGGACGAAAATGTCCTCCGGCAGCGTCCTGCACCACTCCACATTTTCCCGCAGCCAGAGGGCGTGGCGGACGAAGCCCAGAAACGTCTCAAATCCATATTCCCCGGCATCCCGAAGGGGCATTGTGCCGTAGAGGAAACGCATCAGATGGGCTTCCTCCTCCGTGCATGCAAGAAGCCCTTTTTCGATCTCCTCCCAAATGGGAGCATAATATTTTTTTCTGCCCTCATATTTTTCCAGGGCATATTTCTGTAAATGCGCCGAAATCATTTTCTTTCTCCGCCTTTCCTACCGCTGTCTGTCCATTTCCCGGCGGATGTACTCCGTCAGTGTCTGGGTTGCATCACATTTGTACTCCCAGTACATCACGCCGCCCAGACCCTTTTCTTTTACATAGGAAATCTTGTCCGCCATGGACTGCTCGTCTTCATAGCTGATAAAGGTATCCCCGTTGAAAAGGTAGGGGGCCTTCGCTTCCTCGTCCCAGTAACGGCGGTATCCGTTTTTGTCAATATATGCCGCCTTCAGCGCCCCGTAATCCGGGCCGTAGCCTCCAACGGTTTCCGCTTCCCGTCCCAGGCCGCTGCCGCCGCCTTTGACACCGTCCCATTTTCGGGAATAAAAAGGAATGCCCACCACAATTTTTTCCGCGGGTACGCCCGCTTCAAGGAAAATCCGCACCGCTTTGTCCGTGCAGGCGTCAAACAGGTTTTTTCTCCCCGGATAGAGGGCGGAATGGTGCCCCGTCACCTTCTGGAAGCCTCCCTGCAGGTCATAGGTCATCAGCTGTACATAGTCCAGATACCGGGACGCCTCCGCCATTTCGGTGTGCTTCGTATAATAAGCGTCGCCGCCCGCCGCAATGGTCACCATCTTTCCCTCTCCCAGAGCATCCATTTTTTCCCGCAGGGCCTTTAGCAACAGCGTAAAGTTTTCCCTGTCCTCCGGGCAGGCTTCGATGCCGGCCAAAGGCATGCAGGGATATTCCCAGTCGATGTCAATGCCATCCAGATCAAAGTCCCGCACCAGCGCGCCGGCGCTTTCCGCCATTTTTTCCCTGCCCTCTTCTGTCCGGGCCGCCTGGGAGAAACCGTCCGCTCCCCAGCCGCCCACGGAAAGCAGGACTTTTATTCCGGGATTGATGCGGTGAATCCGTTCCACCGCCTCTTTCCCGTCATTGGATTTCCATTCCACGCATCCGTCCGCCACATGGCCGAACGCAATGTTTATCACATCAAGACAGGCTGCATCCGCTTCCCGGATGCCGGCCAGATCCCCGGTGCCCACATAACCGATCACTTTGTTCATAACTTTCTCAAAACTCCTCCTGTCAAACGCTCACGCTTCTATCTTATAAACCCTGGCGATAGGGGCCGTTTCCCCTTCCAAAGACGGCGCTTCCACCAGAATGCCGCCGTCCTGCACCGTGAAGGGGACTTCCTTTCGGGAATCCAGCATGGTCACCCGGGCCGCCTTTCCCTCCCAGGGAATCCGGACCTTTGCAGGGACCGCCATATTTTCATCCGGAAACAGCTCCAGGGCATATACCGCATCCCCCTTTTTGGTAAAAGCGATATTTTCTTTTTTATAAGGAGCGCACACCCGGGTCCCATAAATAGACTCCCCGTAAATATGCAGCCATTCTCCCATTCCCCTTAAGGAAGCGGCCGCACCTTTCGGAATCCGCCCGTCCGGCTGAGGCCCCACATTGATGGCCAGATTGCCGCCTTTTGCGACAATATCTGCCAGCAGACAGATCACTTCCCTGGGGGATTTGTAGGTATCCTCATAAGCGAAAGAAAAAGAAGTCCCCAGCGTGATGCAGCTTTCCCAGGGCACGCCCAGAGGTTCTTCGGGCACGCACTGTTCCGGCGTGATGTAATTTTCATAAGGGCCGCCCACGGTCCGGTCCGCACACAGCATGCCGGGCTGCCATTTCCGGATTTCATCGATCACTTCTCCCAGGCGGATATCCTGCCCCGCCTGCGGGCAGACCCATCCGGCGTCAAACCACATGATATCCAGCTTCCCGTATTCCGTCGCCAGTTCTTTGATCTGGTTGTGGGTAAACTTAACAAAGCGCTCCCATTCTTCGGGATGCTCGGCCGGCACATAGGAGGGACCTCTCCACATATAATCCCCTCTGGGATACCCTTTCGCCCAATAGCTGTCCACATGCCAGTCCGCCTTGGAAAAATAGGCCGCTATGCCGATGTCCTTTTTCCGGAACGCCTCAAAAAGATGGCCGCAGATATCCGCATATTTGTGGGTGTGGAAGGGGCAGTCCTGCGCCGTGATCTTATAGTCCGAATATTTGCTGTCCCACATGCAGAAGCCGTCATGGTGCTTTGTGGTGAAAACCAGATACCGGATGCCTGCATCCGCCGCCAGCTGCGCCCATTTTTCCGGCTCAAAGCGGATGGGATTGAAGGTTTTGTTCAGTCCGAAATATTGTTCCTTGAATTCCTTTCCGCTCACCTCCCAGTCAATGCCGTGCCGGGACCATTCCGCATCCGCATCGGAAAGCGCCCAGGACTCCACCACTCCCAGCTGGGAGTAAGGGCCCCAGTGCATCATCAGCGCGATTTTCTGATCCTGAAACCATTCCAGTTTCTTTAAAACCTTAGGGTCTGTGGGCCATACATATTCTTCCGCCGCGCTGTAGTTGTGCACGCCCTGCTCCACCTTTTTTTCTTCTGTTTCTTCCTGCTGTTCTTCCGGGCATTCTGCCGTTTCCAAAACAGCCGCCTCTTCCCTGTTTTCCATTTTTGTCTTCCTCTTCGGTCTTTATTTGATCCGCTTTCCTTACGGTCAGTCGTTATTGGTCACCACTTCGCCATGCCCCAGATTATACGTGATTTCTCCTTCCAGTTCAACCTTTAGTACGGTGGCAAAGGGATGGATTGTCATAGATTCCGCCCAGATCCAGAGTGTTCCCGGGATGCCGCTCCAGGGCAGGGAACCGGTGTAGGTGAATCTCAGTTCTTCCCCGGTGTGCAGCACGGTCACTCTCTTAACGGGCGTTTTGATTCCTTTTAGGCAGAGCGTTTCCCGGGGCTTATCATAAACGAAAAGATAAATGGTTTTCCCATCCGCCGAAAGCGTGCTGCCGCCCAGAAACTGGTGATAGCTCAGTCCCTTCTTCGTGCCGTAAACCGCCTCCTCATGATCGTGGATCCAGCTGCCCAGATCCAGCAACACCTGCTCCTGGCGCTCGTCCAGGGTGCCGTCCTCTTTGGGCCCCACATCCAGAAGAAGCCTGCCGCCCAGGGTGATGCAGTCACAGAACATGCGCACAATCTGACCGCTTGTTTTGTAATCGTTGTCGCTGGGACGGTATCCCCAGGAATCATTGATGGTGGTACAGAATTCCCATTCCCCTTCCGGCCCGTAGATCGGGATTCCCTGTTCCGGGGTTTCATAATCGCCATAACCCTGCATCCGGGAATTTAAGACCACATTGGGATTTAGGGAATGCAGATATTCCCGGAACTGAGGCATTTTCCACTGGGCCGCGCTGCGCTCCCAGTCCCCGTCAAACCACAAAAGATCCACCGTTCCGTAATTGGTCATCAACTCTGCCAGCTGATTGTTATTGAACGCCAGAAATTCTTCCCACTGATCGGGGTCTTCTTCTCCTCCCGCGGGAGAGCCGTAGATATCCTTCAAGCAGTCCTCTCTTTTGGCCCCCTCGGGATAAATGCTGCGGTAACGGGGATCGGACCAGTCGATCAGAGAATAGTAAATTCCCACTTTCATTCCGGCCTCTCTCACCGCTTCCACATATTCTTTCACCAGATCCCGGCCCGCGGGCGTTTTTTTCACCACGTTTAAGTCACTGTATTTTGTATCAAACAGAGCCACGCCGTCGTGATGTTTGGATGTCATGACCACATACTGCGCCCCTGCTTTCCGAAAAAGTTCGGCCCATTTTTTCGGGTCATACTTTGAAGCGGTGAAGCCTTCGCACTGCTTCATATAATCTTCATAGGAAATATTGCCGTTATGGAAGGACCAGGATTCCGACACATCCCCCACCGCATAAATCCCATAATGTATAAAAATTCCTAATTTCGCGTTTCGAAACCATTCCTGCATCATCTGTCAAAATTCCTCCGGTTTTTCTCTTTTTCTGCGTTGCATTCCCTTGCGGCAGTCCCTCCCCTCCCGTGGCCCGGCAGCCCACCGGCGCCCACCTGCAGACAGTCCCCTAGAGGGCACGCTTTCGCTCGGATAAATGCGCAACGGCACGTAAGGCTGTACAAAACGCAGCCTAAGTGCCGGCGCGTTTATAACGGCCCTTACGGGGACTGTCTGCAGGTGGGCGCCGGTGGGCTGCCGGGCCACGGGAGGGGAGGGACTGCCGCAAGGGATACTGTATCTTTTAAAGAGAAAAAGGCATATTACTAAAAAAACCTGTAATATGCCTTTTTCCGATCTTATTCCGCTATTTTTTCCACGCTGCGGACTTCCAGCCAGTCCTCCAGTCCCAGGGAGTACAGACCGTCCACATATGCCTGCCACTGAGTATCGTCATCCACATCCAGTTCTCCGGATACGAACATCGCCTGCTGCTGATTGAAATAGTCATTCAGCGCGGTTGCAATGTCGGAATATCTGTCAATCTTATCCGTCGGAATCCAGAAAGAAGGAACGATCTCTTTTGTCAGATAAGGTTCGTAAGCAGCTTCTGTCGCTTTCTTTTCATCGTACAGAGGATTTTCTTCCACATATTTGAATCCGGAAGGCATATACTTGGGCAGGGACTGAGGCCATAAGTTGCTCCAGCTGTATTTCTCCTGGTCTTCCTCGGACAGCGTCTTTGAATCAATCGCATGATAGCCGTCTTCTTCTTTGAACACCACAGTGCCCACAGGCCCTCTGTTGCAGCCGATGCCGTTTTCCAGCTCAAAAGCATTGTCAAACCAGCGGCAGATCACTTCGGGGTTTTTCGCATTGTCCGTAACTACCGCCTGTGTCCTGTAAACGCTGAAGCCGTTGGTATCTCTCATCCAAATTCCGCCCTTATCGGCATTGAGCACAGGGAGCACGTCATATTTGCCCTTTTCCGTGGTAGCTTCGATACCGGAAAACTCATTGCTGCCGTAGGCGATGGATACGCCGTAGAGGTCTTTGTTTCCTTTGCCTTCCCAGGTCGCGCTGTCCTGTGTAAAGATTTCCAGATCGATCAGTCCCTGTTCATACAGTTTGTTAAACCAGCTCAAAAATTCGCGGTAGGTCTTGCTGGCGCCGGCGTATACCACTTCGCCGTTCTGAATGCCGATGCCGTATTTGTTCATCGGCAGTCCGAACCAGCCGGTCATGGCTTCGATATGTTTGTTATTCGGGTCTGTGGAGAAGGGAATTTCATCGGAAGGATCCCCGTTTCCGTTGGCGTCCTGATCTTTAAACGCTTTTAAGACCGCTTCAAATTCCTCTGTGGTAGAGGGCATTTCCACGCCTACATTTTTCAGCCACTCGGAGTTGATGTAGGGGGCATAGCCTACGGTGGTGTCGTCACACACATAGGGGATGGTATAAATATGTCCGTCAGGCGCGGTCATCTCTTCCCGCACGCCGGGCAGGTTTAAAATTTCCGTAATCTTGGGGCAGTATGCTTCAAAGTACTCCTCCAGCGGAATGAACACGCCCTGGTTTACGCCATAAGTCAGAATCATACTGTCGCTTAAGGTCCAGCCGCCGATCACATCCGCATAGTCGCCGGAGTTTAGGTCCAGATTCAGTCTCTCAGTTGCCGTTTCATAAGGGAATATCCGCAGATCCACATCCACATTGGTCTGCTTTTTCAGTTCATCCAGCATATAAAACTCACCGGATTCACTGGAATCATCACAGAAAATAGAGAAGGTATAAGTTCCCTCATCCACCAGCGGAAGCCCTTTTTCATACATCAGACCGTTTACCTTTCCGCTTTCATCCACAACGGCATCCGCCACGCTTGCAGCATTTCCTTTGCCGCCGCTGTTCCCGCTGTCGCCGCAGCCCGCCAGAACGGATACACCCATAGCGGCAACTAACAGCAATGCAACTGCTTTCTTTTTCATTCAATTTTCCTCCTTATGTTCTTCTATTTATCCGGACTTTCACCGGTAAATAAACTGTTTCATCCTCCGGTGCCATCTCAGCCTTTCAGAGATCCGATCATAACGCCTTTGACGAAATGTTTCTGGATGAAAGGATAGAGAATTAATACCGGGATACTGCTGATGATGATCAGGGAGTATTTCATAACCTCGATCAGTTCCTGTTTCTCCCGCAGGGCAGCCCTGGCCGCTTCCGTAGTGGCAGTCTGGGAAAGGGCCGTCTGGTTTGTGATCAGGATGTTTCTCAATACCAGCTGCAAAGGATACTTATCAGAATCGGAAATATATACCAATGCGGAGAAGTAGGAGTTCCAGTGTCCTACGCCGTAATATAAAACCAGGATCGCCGTGATCGCTGCGGACAGGGGAAGGGCAATCCTAAAAAAGAACTGGCCCTGGGTACAGCCGTCAATCTCCGCCGCCTCATAAAGTTCTTCGGAAATATTGGATTTAAAGAAGGTCCGCGCCACAATCATGTTATAAACGCTCAGGCATCCGGGCAGGATCAGCGCCCACATGCTGTTGAGCATATGCAGGTTCTTGATGACCAGGTAGGTAGGGATCAGACCGCCGCCGAAGAACATGGTCACCATATAAAACAGGGTGACGATTTTTTTACCGCCGAACTTATCCCTGGACAGGGCATAGGCCGTAGGCAGGGTGACGATTAAGTTGACAAGGACACCGCAGACCGTATAAAATATGGAGTTCACAAAGCCCCTCATGACGGAACTGTTTTTGAAAACTTCCGCATAACCTTTCAGCGTAAAGCCGATGGGCCGAAACACCACTCGGCCGCCGGAAACCGCGCCCGGATCACTGATGGAGGAAATCACCACCCAGTAAAGCGGGTATGCCACAATGATCAGAATCAAAGTCAGGATCATAAACAGCACGATGTCAAAGATCAAATCTTCTTTGCAGCGCTTCATTTTCTTTCTTTTGGTTTGAATCGTCTTAGAATTTTCCATTACCGCTCCTCCTACCACAGACTGTTGCCGGAAAGTTTGTCCGCCGCTTTATTGACCGCCAGCAGCATCACCAGATTGACCAGCGTATTGAAGAGGCCGATCGCGGTGGAATAGGACATATCGTTATTGATCAGACCGACCTTATACACATAGGTAGAAATGATTTCCGACACATTTAAGTTCAGGTCATTCTGCAGCAGGTACGCTTTTTCAAAACCGATGGAAAGAATACTTCCGCAGTTCATGATCAAAAGAATGGTCGCAGTCGGCAGAATGGAAGGCAGGTCAATGTGCCTGATCAGCTGGAACTTGGTGGCGCCGTCGCATTTTGCCGCTTCATGCAGCTCGGGGCTGATGCCGGAAAGGGCCGCAAAATAAATGACTGAACTCCACCCCATCCCCTGCCAGACCCCCGTCCACACATAAATGTGTCTCCAGTACTCTTTCTTGGCCATGAAGTTAACCGGATCCCCGCCGAAGAACTGTACGATATTGTTGATGATGCCGACGGAAGGAGATAAAAACAGGATGATCATACCGCACATAACCACAGTGGAAATGAAGTTAGGCGCATAGGTCACCGTCTGGATCACCTTACGGTATCTTTTATGCCTGAAGGAATTGAGCATCAGCGCCAGGATGATCGGGATTGGGAAGGATACCACCAGGCCGTATATACTCAAAATCAATGTATTTTTAATTGTGGACGCAAAATACGGGGATTCAAAAAACCGCTGGAAATAGTAGAGTCCTACCCACGGACTCCCCCAGATGCCCGCCTTGGCATTATACCTGCGGAATGCCAGCTGTACGCCGTACATGGGGATGTAGCTGAAAATGAATGTCAGGATTACGCCCGGTACACAGAACAGCCACAGAGAAATATCCCGCTTCAGCGCCCTCATTGTGGAACCTTTCTTTTTACTTTTTGCCGCTTTCATTCATATCTCCCTTCCATTTTTTTATGAAACGATTTCCAGATTTCTGCTTCGCTTCATTTAACACTTTTAACATTTTGTTAACATCGCTTCCGTGCACACGATTTCGTATTAATATACACTGTGCACAAACATTGTTGCTATCAAAGTGTTTTTATTGTGTTTTTGATAGATAAATAATAACTCTCAGGAACTTTTCTGTCAACACTTTTCCCTATGGTGTTCCCACTTTTTACCTTTCATACAATTTTACATGTTTTACAAATGTTTATTTTTGTTCATTTTTGTTGAAAAACATGATTTGACATGCTATAATCGCGATATCAGAGTGGCCCTGGGCAGTGCGGTGCGCAGGGACTCTGCAGAATATTTAAGAGCCGCACAGAAATGAGGACTTTATGGAACAGATTCGGATCCCGATTCCGGCAGTGGGATTTCACCCGCCAACCTATTTCTGTCAACGGGCGGACAGGCCTTTTACCCTGGACGGCCGGCTGGACAAGCCCTTCTGGGAAAAGGCGCCTTTTACGGATACTTTTCTTGACATCGAAGGAGCGCACATGCCTCTCCCCCGCTTTATGACCCGGGCGAAAATGCTCTGGGACGATGAAAACCTCTACTTCGGCGCCCAACTGGACGGCGATGAAATCTGGGGCTCCGTCACACAGCGGGACGAGGTCATTTTCAGAGACAATGATTTTGAAATTTTTATTGATCCTGATTCGGATACACAGCAATATTATGAATTTGAGATGAATGTCTTAAATACGGTCTGGGACTTATTCCTCCCTGTCGCCTACCGGGACGGCGGAAGTGCGCTAAACGGTTATGATATCCACGGGTTAAAAACCGCGGTTTCTGTAACCGGCAACATCAACTCCCCTTCTCCGGAAAACAAAAGCTGGTCCGTGGAAGTGGTGATTCCCTTTGCCGCCATCACGGAATGTATTCCGGGAAAGCAGGCCCCCAAAGCCGGGGATTATTACCGGATCAACTTCTCCCGGGTGCAGTGGAAGGTCGATCGGGAAGGAGACGGCTGGAAAAAGCGGACCGATCGCTCTACCGGAAATTTGCTGCCGGAGGATAACTGGGTTTGGGCGCCTACAGGTGTGATCAACATCCACTATCCCGAACTGTGGGGCTTTGTCTTTTTTGCGGATTCTCCCGCCGATTCCTTCTCCATCCCTCAGGATGAATTTTATAAATGGGAACTCCGCAAGCTGTATTACGCGCAGCAGATCCATAAGGATTTAACAGGGCGTTATACCGATGATCCAAACACCCTGTTTTCCATCCTGAAAAAATACGCTCCCAACGAAGAAAACCGTGCGGCAGAGCCTTTGCCCTACCGCATCGAGACCACTTCCCATACTTTTGAAATCTCCTGCCTCAGCGCAGACGGCGCCAGACGGCTCGCTCTCTATTCCAACGGCCGGGTGGAGATCACAGATTAAACCGGCTTTACCCGACAATGAAGGTCACGGGCGCCAGATCATTTTCGGTCAGGCGCTCCAGGTCTTCTTCCAGGGAATTGCCCTCCGTCAGCTCCAGGGAATAATGAAATTCCCCAAATCCGGACAGATCCATTTTGAAATTGGTTTCCCATGTATTGTTCATGATCCAGCTGTAAACCGGACGGCGGTTATTTTCCTCTCTGTTGTCGCACAACAGGATGGGATGGTGTTCCATCTGCCCCATATAAATCAGGGGAGTGTCCAGGGTGTTGATCAAAATCCCCTCTTTTTTACCATGATACAATATGCCTTCGTCAGCCATGTAATATTCCATATTGCTGCCCGGCAGCTGGTCGATGCCGGGGCGCATGGGCACGCCGCCGTTTTTGATATAAACTTCTGTTTCGGGAAGGTTTAATGCCAGCGGCAGATAGATACTCTCAATGTCTTCGCTCAAAGTCTTTGCAATCCGGTAAGTGAAATCGATTTTCGGCAGCTTTTTGTACATTTTCAGAATCACACTGCTATGGTATGTGCCTTTCAGTTCAAATTCCAGCTCCACTTTTGCAAATACGGGGCCGTTTTCCAACACCTTGATATCTTTCAAATCCCCCTGATATTGCTCCGCATGAAGCCCCCGGATATTCCGGCCGATCAGACGGCGTTCCTCATAAACCCCTTTCCTGATTTCCGTGCGCTCATAAACCGGAGTGAAGAAATTTTCCAGCCCGGCATTGAGCATCTCTGTTCCCGTCTTTTTATTGTAAAAAGAAGTGATTCCTTCCCCGATTTTATAACGGATCTGAAACCATTCATTTTCCAGTCCGTATGGCAGTTTGTAGTCTTCGGTGTCATAATCGTTCACAATGTCCCTGACCCGTTCCGCGCCCACCCAGGCCGTGCGGGTATACAGCTTTTTGTCCGCCGCAGGCTGTTCTTCGTAGGAAAACACTTTTTCCTCCATAGGCTCAAATTCTGACAGAAAGTTCACCAGAACACCGCGGGGATGAGGGGAAAGCTGAACCGGCAGCACTTCCCCGGTTTTTAAATCCGTCACTTTTACCCCGGGAAGGCTGATGGTTTCCACATAAAATTCCACCGGATAAACCCGTTTCTTCCGGCTCACGGAAATGGCCTTCACCTGTCCGGAAAGGTTATAGTAGCGCAGGATATCCCCCAGCAGATGGCACTGTTCATTTTTCCGCATGGCAGCGGCTTCATGGGCCTTCGATGCATAGCCGGTTTTCCGAATATCCAGATTGGTCACCATGGTGTCATAGGGATTGGTTACGGTTGCGGAATGTCCCCAGGTATGTTCCCCGTATAAAAGCACGTTGTCCTCTGTCACCGCCGAAAGGCTTCCGTTATGCACGCCTGTCTTTTCTTCCAGGCGGTCACAGGTATGAGCAAGCCGCAGCGCCTCTTTATAGTGCTTCACCGCATAGGGTGTAGAGCCCACGCCGTTGCCCCACCAGTCGTTCATGGCGCCCCTGTATACGGGCGCATCCGCCGTCTTTTCCCGGATCAGGGCATAAAGTTCCTGCAGCGTCACCATCTGCAGCGTCACTTCTTCCCCGTATCGGCTGTTAAACGCGCGCACCGTAGCCAGGATGGCCGGATTGATCGGCGCATTGTCGGAAAAAACGCCGCTGACGCTGGTGATATAAAAATCATAAGGATAGCCGCTTTCTTCATATTCCGCGATGCTGGCCGTCAGATTTTTATGCAGTGCTTCCATTGGCGCATCCGGCCCTTCCTTCCCGAAATAATTTTCCGTCATAAAGTTCACGTTTTTAGAAAACACGATCCCCAGCGCATTGCCCAGATTATAGTGCTCCCCGCTCCACACCAGAAGCCTGCGTCCTTCCCCGTTTTCCCAGAACCACGGCTTCTGGTTCTGATAGAGAGGATACATGCCGTGATGGGTGTGGATGTTCGTGAACAAAAACTCGATCCCGTTCTTTAAAAACACGTCTCTTGCGCCCAGGGAAATGCCGTTGATATCCGCATTCATGGCCGTCTTAACGGGAACGCCGGCCTCCGTAAAAATCTTCTGCAGCTCCGCCGTCTTATGATCCAGCATTTTACAGTCCACCAGATCATTGAAGTTTAAGTAAGTGGCGGAAATACCGATGTTTCCTCTTTTAACCAGCTCAAAAAAATCCTCCCTCTCCTGTTTTTGAGCGGTCTTTAAAAACTGTTCCACGCAGTAAATCGTCTCACAGTTCCACTTGAAATCCTTTTCCGGGCGGTTATTTTCGTATCCCTTTTTGATGAGTTCCACCGCCGTTTTAATGTTATTCACCTGGTTGTAAATGACCTGTTCCTGCAGATCCGTGTAACCCACATCTGTGTGTGAATGGTGCACAATGTACACCTTTTTGATTTGCTTTCCCATGGTTTGAAAGCCCTCCCTGTCAATCCCGCTGTCCGCGTGGTTTCTCCCAGCGGCGGTTCCATATTTTCCCGCCGCCTGTAAGCACACAATAGCATACGGGGGAGGGTATTTGCTATCCTCTAATTCTTAGATTTAGCACTAAAAATATAGCGGGTTTTTCCGTCAGAAAAGGCAGGGTTTTCTCCCTGCCTTCTCATGCTTACCGGTAATCCTCCACGTCGAATTCCCGGTCTTTATAATAATAGCTCCGATCCTCTTCCGTAATCTTACGAATGATCCTGCAGGGATTCCCTGCCGCGATCACATCATCCGGAATGTCCTTTGTGACCACGCTGCCCCCGCCGATCACCACATTGTTGCCGATATGGACGCCCGGCATGACCACGGTGTTGCCGCCCAGCCACACATTGTCCCCGATTGTGACATCAATGCCGTATTCATATCCCGAGTTGCGGGAATCGGGGTGCACCGGGTGGCCCGCCGTATAAATCGCAACATTGGGCGCAATCTGCGCATTTTTCCCGATTTTTACCTTTCCCACATCCAAGATCACGAGATTGTAATTGGCATAAAAATTTTCTCCCACCTCAATGTTATACCCATAGTCGCACCGAAAAGGCGCTTCGATATACACATTTTCACCGGTTTTCCCCAGGATTTCCCGGATCAGCCGCTGACTCTTTTCCCCTTCTTCGGGGCGGCAGTTATTAAATTCATAAATTTTTTTCTTATTCTCCAGGCGTTCTTCCGTCAGCCCGTCCAGCCATGCCTTGTAGGGCAGATTTTTTAACATGCGTTCCTTTTGAGTCATCTCTTCCTAAATCCTCTCCATCTCCGAAATATTTCTTAAGTTGTGTAAACAAGTGTAACAGGACAATTCCGAGATGTAAATATCAAAAATCTAATTTTTATGTTGTCTTGATCATGTGGAGTTTTTCTGCGGCATCCGGATCAAGAATCAGTTTGCAGTCCGGATGCAGCTGCAAAATACTGGCCGGTAATTCTTCCGTGACCGGTCCCCTGACCATTTTTTCCACAATTTCCGTCTTGTTTTTCCCATTGGCGCCCATGACCAGACTGGGACACTGCATCAGGTTTTTAATACCCAGCGTCAACCCGCCCATGTGGACTTCTTCAGCGATATGATTCTCGCTGCGCAATCTTTTATCCAGAGAATCATCCATCCAGGAAAGCCAGGCCGTTTGTCCAAAGGGAGTTCCGGGCTGGTTAAATCCTAAATGGCCGTTCTCGCCAAGTCCCAGAAATATGAAATCAGGGCCGCCGTCCGCCATGACTAATTTCTCAAAACGGAGGCACTCCGCCTCAAGATCCGGTGCCAACGGATCCGGCATGATAAAATGTTCTTCCGGAATCCCCAAAGGCTCCACAACCTCGTGCAGAAGGATATCATAGCAGCTCGCTTTGCAGGTTCTGCTCATGTTGGTGATTTCATCAATTCCAAATACCCGCAGTCGAGAACAATCAAAAGGAGATTTTTTCCATTCCTCTACCAGCGCGGCATGAACCCCCCGGGTCGTCCGACCTGTGGACAGTCCGATTTTAGCATTCGGTTTATCCCGAATAGCTTCGGCAATACAAACGGCAGACCTTTCATAAAATTCTTCTATGTTTTTGGCAAAGACGATTTGCATTCTTCCACCCTCCTGTTTTTAATACCGGACCAGTCCCAATTCTTCCGCGTCCTTTTTGCACCGCACATGGGCAGCATCTGTTTTAGGCCCTCGTTCATCCAATACTGCCAGCGCTGCACCGATTATAGGTTCATAAAAAGATTGTTCAATTTTGATATTGGCATAAGCTCTGTGAATCTGAGAACAAACAGTTTCATACAAAAGAGGATTCGGATTTTTAAATACACCGCCGCTTAAAATCACCCGGAATTTTGCCGGGTCCACTCCAAACCTGCGCACCGCCCCCGTCACATATTGACTGATCGATTTTCCAAAAGAGTAGATAACCTCCAGAGCAGCCGGCTCATTATGTGAAGCTTCCTCAAAAACGATTTCCGCTACTTCTTTCAACGGACCAGGCAGCTGATTCCTGTAAAATGCCAGCATCAACCGATCCATATCGTAAATTTTAAAATGCTCCATCAGCCTTTCTCCTAACGTAGTGGGCGGCCTATATCCCATATGGCTTTCAAACGCGGCCTTAAAAGCTCTGGCTCCAAGTCCTTCCGATCCCTGGTCAAACATATCAATATAATTATTGTAAACCAGCTGCAGCTTTCCTCCCGCAAATACGGCGCTGTTCATACCGGAACCGGTACACAGCACAATCGCATCATCGCTGTCTGTCCCTGCCCGCAGCGCAATCACACAATCATTCAGCACCTTTACCTTTTCTACCCGGAAAACCCGTTTCATTTCCTCCTGCAGCATGGAGATTTCTTCCGGCCAATTCGCCGCCGCAATTCCGCCGCATACCTCCAAAATATCCCTTTCGGAAAGGCCTGCCTGTGAGATGGCGCACCGGGCTGCTTCCTGCATCATAGCGGAAGCCTTTTCCAGACCGTCCTTATAGTGGCTGGCTCCGCCTGCCATTCCGATCCCCAATATTCCTCCCTCTTCCGACAGAACAAGGGCAATTGTTTTTGTCTGCCCCTGGTCAAGTGCAAGAATTGCCATTTTTTCCTCCGTTCCGCCGCGTCCGCGGCTCCATCACGGCAAAATATCCTGCCTGATGTCAAATATATTTTTTCAACCCCTGCATGCAAAGCCGTGCATTCATCATTTCGGGAAGTCCTGCATTCTCACTTTCTACCAGCAGCCATAAGTATTCTTTTTTCTCCGGATCGAGGATCGCCGCCCAGTCGTTGGCATCATCATCTTCTCCCAGAAGGGTTTGAAAACCATTCTGATAAGAATAGGGTTTTAAATGAAGAAACATTTCCCGATCCTTATATTTTTTCAGTATCCTCAACGGATCATCGCCGCCTTCGATACAATTTCCACTGTCAAATTCCATGATCACGTCTCCGGAAAGTCCGTCAAATAACAGATCAAACACTTTTTTTCCGCCATAAGATAATAAAAATTCATGCTCATGGTTGTGATAGCCGGTTCGGATCCCTTCCCTTTTCAGCTTTTCACAAATCCTGTTTATCTCTTCCGTATAATGCAGCCAGATTTCCCGGCATTCTTCCTTTGGACTGTGGGCCACTTCCCATTTGCCTCCCAAACAGGGAATAACAGCGACAGGACACCCCGCCTTCTGCAGATAATCTACGGTATCTCCGAACCTGTCTTCCTGTAGGTTTCTCCATTCCACATGCCAGCCGGTCAGCGTCAGTCCCGAATCCTGCAAAGATCTTTGAATCAGATTCTGATCAAAATCCAGTTCTCCATAAAATTCAATTCCCTCATATCCGATGTCTGCAAGGCTCTGAAAAGCATGATACATACTGCTCTGCACGCTTTTATGAACGGTATACATCCCGATTCCTGTCCGATACATCCTCAACTTCCTCTTTCTTTTCTGCTTCCTCTGATGCTGCGCACCACTCTGCCGCATTTTCCATTAAAGGCCGCATTTTAATCAGCATGGGATGATTGTGACCGGGCGTCAGGCAGCATACCCGTCCTTTTCCCACCTCATGGGCCCACCCTGCAATTTCTGTTCCGGCATCGGATACCCCAACCATGAGCGGCGTTACATTTTCAATATCCACCTTGCAGAAGTAATGCTCATCCGCCGTCATAAAAGGGGAAATTCCATCCATTATCGGATGGGTACAGCCCGGAATTTTTGTGCAGTACACATCATAATGAGGTTCCGGATGGCTGGCAAACCGCCCTTTCGCCAGCTCAAAAAACGGCGTATCATCCTGAATACAGGCAAGACCGGCATGAATAAAAAGCATCCCCATCCCCTCCTCCACCATAGTTTTTATCCGGGTCTGTTCTTCTACACTCAGATCTTCTTCCCCTTCCGGACAACCTACCGTAAAATAAATACACAGCCGGGGGGAGGGCTTTATCTCGAAAATATCCCGGATGCGGTGGGTTTTTACCACATTCCACTGACCGCTTTCCTCAAAGCTTTTCCGAACTGCTTCCCGATAATTTGCTTCGGGATGATAATAGTCATCCCAAACGATCAAAACACTTTTTTTATCCATTTTTCTGCTCCTTTACCAGTTCATCCTGTCCCCCCGGTAATTGACAAATCCCGGCATATGTCCGGAAAACCTTTCCGGTTCATCCAATATCTTCAGAAACCCTCTTGCGGTAATCTCCGGTGTTGTATAAAATTTCACCTCTCCCGGTTTTGCAGGTTCTGCATAAGGAGCGTCGGGATCTGTCGGCTCTCCGATCACGGACTGCATCCATCCCGGATGGAGATTGATAACGGCTCCGCCTTTTTGCCTGATTCCGTTCAATACAAGACACGACTCCATATTCAGGGCTGCTTTTGACATGCAATATCCGAACTGACTGTCTTTACTGCACTCCGTCATACTGGCTGCTTCCGAGGATATGTTTACCACAAGCCGGTCAAAACTGTTTAGAACAGCATGAATCAGCGCATGTGTAACCCGAAGTGCGCCCAGTGCATTCACATTGATCTGTTCTATGATCGCATCATAATCCATAGCATCCTCCAGAATCGTTCCCGAATTATGATCCAGCCAGATGCCCGCATTATTTATTAAAATATCGATACAATCCGTTTTCTCCAAAATTTCTTTCGCCGCATTCCTTACACTTTCTTTCCGCCGCACATCCATAGTTACAATTTCCAGAGTATCCGGATATTTTTCCTTCAATTCCTCCAGCAGGCGCCAGTTCTTCCTGTATTTCCCTGCAAATACACGATCTCCCCGTTTCAGGTATTCAGAAACCAGCGCAAATCCCAATCCTCTGTCAGCTCCGGTAACCACCACTGTCTTTTGCCTTCCGTATTCCAGGATGTCCTCCATCATTGCCTCCTCTTTCTCCGCTCATATCCGCCCTCCTCCAAAACAGGAGGGCGGACATTTCCCGGTCTCTTATTTCTTTGATTCCAGCCAGGCATTGACCTGTTTTGTCACTTCTTCCTTCACCATATCCAATCCGGCCGCTTTTGCCGCGGACAGGTATTTCTGATATGCTTCTTCCACATCGTTTACAAGGCCCGCCTGCAGCGGATAACCGTATTCGCTCTGTACATTGTACAGCGCGGTATATTCGGTTTCAAAGCTGCTCTTATCCAATACAAAGCCTTCAAAAATATCCGGCACCAGCTTATTGTTAATCTTTTCCATCATGGCGTCGTATTCTTTCCATTCATCGCCTTTACGTTTTTTAAAGCTTTCATTTGCGAACATGTTGCTGGGGAAATAGTTAAATGCAGCGCCGTCCTCAATTGTGGATGTGTCAATACTGCCATCTTCATTCAGATTGTAGTTAACACCTTCCATTCCATAGGTAAGGAAATTCCACAGATCTTCATGCTGCTGTACATAATCCAAAAACATCAGCGCCCGTTCCGGATTCTCCGCATTTGCCGCAACCGCTGTCATATTGCTGGTGGTAGATCCGGTGAGCACGGAATCCGGATTTCCTTCAAAGTACATATAAAATCCCAGCTCCCATCCTTCGGCTCCATGTTCCTTTTCCACCTGTGTCGCATGGAAATTGTATCCGGGCAGCTGTTCGTTAAAGGAAGCCGCCGCCGCACCGTTTAACACCTGCATCACACCCCAGTTTGTGCTGGAAAGAACGCTGGAAGACCAGAATCCTCTGTCAGCCCAGTCTTTCATCTTATACATGTAATCCTTGTACTCCGGTGTTTCAATCACGCTGAGCACTTCACCGTTTCTTGGATCATAAACAAAATTAAAAAGGCGGTCATGAATTTCATCAATCCCGATATAAGGGGTATTATAGATCCAGGAGGTACCATAGACCTGGCACTGGTAATCATCACTGGGAAGCATGCCCGGCTCATTGTCCTTAATACACTGCAGATATGTTTCAATCGCATCCATGGAATCAATTTCAGGCAGGTTATATTTCTTTCTCAAATCCTCCCTATACACAAATGTACATGCGGTTACCCCTGTTTCCATGTTCGGAACCGCATAAATTTTCCCGTTGACAGATGCCGCCTCCCAGGTGGTTTCCGGAATATTCTCCCATAAATATGGAGCATACTGTGGAAGCAGATCATCCAGCGGCATAAAAGCATTTTTAGCCGCATATGACTGATAATCCAGCCAGCCGGGAGCCGCCTGCATGAGGTCATATTTTTCCCCGGATGCGATCGCCAGCGCATAATTGTTCTTGTAGTCATTTCCCGCTGCATAAGTATAATCGATGGTACAGTTTAAATCCTTTTTCAGCCGTGCATTGAGTTCGTCCCAATATTGTTTGGAAAGATCGGTGTTGTTAGGCGCATCTGCAATCGCATACATTTTTAATTCCACATATTCCAGTTCCTGGTCTCCTTCGTACTCTGTGCTTTCCGGACTTGCCGCCGCACTGCCCGAAGCTGTGCCGCCGCCCTCGTCTGCCGGCGTTTTGTCCCCGCATGCGGTACAACCAAACACCATGGCTGCGGTTAAAAGCACTGCCATAAGTTTCTTCATACTTTTCCTCTTCATTTTGAATCCTCCTCTTTTTGTGAAATATGTATTCCGCCCTCTCCGTCCCTTGCCCCGTAATCCGGAGAAGCCGTAATTACCGAATTTTTCAGCCTTTTACCGCTCCGATAGAAATCCCCTGTACAAAATATTTCTGTAAAAACGGATAAAGGAAAATAATAGGTCCTGTCGCCACCACCGCATTCGCCAGTTTCTGAGTTTCCGTAGGCAGAATTTTACTGGTAAAATTCTCCGCACCGGCCTGTGCAATTTTAGAAGCCGCATTCAGAATATTATATAGCCGGTATTGCAGAGGCCACATATCTGCATCCGTAATATAGAGAGACGCCAAATACCAGTCATTCCAGTAAGCCAACGCCAGAAAAAGAGCGATTGTGGCGAGGATCGGCGTAGAAAGCGGCATTACAATTTTTACCAGAATACGAAGTTCTCCCGCTCCGTCCAGCTTTGCGGATTCCACCAGAGAATCCGGAATTGTTTTCATAAAATTGCGGATTAATAAAATATAGAAGGAACTGCAGCAGGAAGGAATGATTAACGCCCAAATGCTGTTTTTCAACCCAAGCTTAGAAATCACAATATACCAAGGAACCAGTCCACCGGAAAAAAGGGTTGTAAAATAGATGAGGAAAGCAATCACATTCCGATATCTCAGTTCACTTCTGGAAATCGCATAGCCGCACAGGGTCATAACCACAAGGCCGATACAGGTTCCCATGCCCGTCACGAAAATACTGATCCCGTAGGCTTTTGCAATCTGTTTTGGAAACAAAAAGATACTGCGGTAACCATCCAGGGAAAAGCCTCTTGGGAGAATGGAATACCCATTTTTCATGATCTGCGCGCTGTCCGAAAAAGAACCGGAAACCACCAGGATAAAGGGCAGTGCACACAATACCACCACAATACAAAGAATGATATAAGTCACCAAATTTAATATTTTTTCACTTGTTGAAAGCCTGTTTCGATTCACTTTTCTCTTCCTCCTTAGAACAAAGCGTTATCCGGACTCTTTTTGCGGATAATATGGTTCACAGTTACCACCAGAACAAAGCCGAATACGGATTGATATACTCCTGCTGCCGTGGAAGATCCCAGGTTAAAATTCACTGTCATCGCACGATAAATATAAGTATCCAGCACATCTGTCATACGGAAGAGCTGCCCGTTTCTCTGAATCAGGTTGTAGAACAAATCAAATTGCCCTCTCATAATCCCTCCCAGCGAGAAAAGAACAAGCATAATAAAGGTAGGTTTTAAAAGGGGAAGCGTTATGTACCGAATTTCCTTGAAAATATTACAGCCGTCAATTTTAGCCGCTTCATAAATTTCCCTGTCAAAACCGGTGATTGCGGCCAGATAGACTACCATCCCATAGCCGGTTCCCTTCCATAAAAAGAAAAAGGTGATGATAAGCGGCCATATCCAGTCGATCATATACACATTGATTCCGTTTTGCCCAAATGCTTTCAACACAGAATTCAGCACACCATAATTGGAATTGAAAATGTTATAAGCAATCGTACCTACAATTACATAGGAGACAAAGTAAGGCAACAACATAATGGACTGAGCTACCCGCTTAAACAGCCTTCCGGTAATGGTGGTAATCATAATCGCAAACGCACACTGCAGAACGTTTCCCAGGAAAATAAATACCAGATTATAAAGAATGGTATTTCTGGTCAGGTATACCACAGGCGCATTCCAGCCGCCCGATATAAAATACTGAAAGTTTTTCAGACCAACAAAAGGACTGTGGAAAATCCCCTTTGCAAAATCGTAATCCACAAACGCATAATATACGCCCAGCATGGGGATATAACTGAATATCAAAAAAAAGATCAATGCCGGCAGCGTCATCGCATAAAGTGTTTTATGCTTAAACAGTTCATGGAATACACCGCCTTTCTTTTGCTGTACCGGCAGCGTCGCCGCCTTCTCCCTCTTTTTTTCCTTCCGCATTTTGTTCCTCCTTCGATTTCATGTTCTGGTATCGGTACCAATGCTATAATTTAGATATATTTCATCTATTTCATTCCCGTTTCCATTTTTTGGTACCGGTACCAAAACAAATTAAAAAAAATATCATGGTATCTTTTTCGGTTTTAGATATTTTTTATACTTCATAATCCGAATGATAGAATATATTGTCCATTTTGTCAACAGTTTATTTTTATTTTTTCTATCTCTCTCATAATATATCCTTTTATTGGTACCGCTATCATAATTTTCTTTCTATATTGACTTTTGATTTTCTCCATGCTACAATCAAGGAAATACTAAAAAGTAATTTATTTTTCTCTATTTTCCCCAAAATAGAGTTTTTATTTCTTCGTTTTTGGTACCGATACCAAAACAATAGAAAGTGTGCTTCGCGAACTTTCTATTATCATGAACTAAAGAATTCATTTGGCCCGGTTGTTTTGTGCCACGCCTATAAAGAGAGGAGAACTTCCATGTCAGAAGATTCAAAAAAGCTTACCATTTATGAAATTGCAAAACTCAGCGGTGTATCCGTGTCCACTGTTTCCCGCGTGCTCAATAACAGCCCTTACGTTTCGGCAAAGACGCAGGCCCATGTAACGGATATTATTAATAAATATCACTTTTCTCCCAGCACAGTAGCCAGGGCCATGATTTCCAACCATACACAGACTCTGGGCGTGATTATTTCCGATATCACCAACCCTTATTTCAATGAATTATACCTGGAAATTCAGCGTTATGCAGTAGATTTCGGATATTCCATCCTGTTATGCAATACCTTCTATGGCGGTTCCTCCCACGGGGTATCCGATTCCATTCAGGAAAACACCTATTTTCAGATGATGCTGGACAAAAAAGTGGATGGTGTGCTTATTCTCGGTGGTGAAATAGATCGGGATCACGTCTCCGAATCCTACAGGGAAGCGCTGAACAGGATGGGGAGCCAAATTCCCGTAGTTATACTGGGCCAATCTATTCCTGACTGCTGCTGTACCTTTATTAACCGGAATTTAAGCGGCGGCGTTGCCGCTCTGATCCGCCACCTGCTGGCTCTGGGCCGCCGCAGGATTGGGTTCGTAGGAGGAGAAGAAGGCATACGCACCACCACCGCTCGACTTTCTGCTTACATACAGACTTTAAAAACTCTGGCTGTTCCTTATGACCCAGATCTTATTTCTTTAAGCAATTATTACGCACCAGACGGCTATCGAGCCATGGAAAAGCTGCTGGAAAGCCCGGAAACTACGCCTACCGCAATCCTGTGCATCAACGATGCGGTTGCCCAGGGTGCAATCCGTGCAATCGCAGACAAAGGGCTGCGCGCCCCGGAAGATATTTCTGTCGTCAGCTGCGACCAGTTTCCCTCAGGTGAATATTCCTGCCCCCGCCTGACCACACTGGACCAGCAAAACAGTTATCTGGGCCGCATGTCTATCATGACACTGATCGGCGCCATTAATCACGATTCGGAATGTATCAGCATTTCCCATGAACCCCGTTTAATCATTCGTGAATCATGTGGTGCACGTCTGGGATACCGGTTTGAAAATTAATCATTCGTTCTTTGCCGCATAAGCGGCAGAAAGTGTGTCAAAATGTATACAAATTACAGTATAATCTTTACCCGGAGGCAGAGTGCTGAACTGATCGCCTCAACTTTTTCGGACAAACCTGCTCCCCATGAAATCATTGGTAAAACGCTGGTTTCCGTCGTTTCCAACGGTTCTGAAACAGGCGGTTTTATGGGCTATGGCGGCAGCGAAGGTCTTTATCCCTGTGAAACAGGATATGCCAATATTCTGGAAGTTTTGGAAACCGGAAGTGAAGTTTCCAATTTCAAGCCCGGTGACCGCGTTTTTTCTCTGACTCCTCATAAGTTGTACAACCGTGCGGCTGCCAGAGATGTTTTCAAAGTGCCGAAGGAAATCCCTGTGGAAAAAGCAGCCCTTTGCCGCTTTCCCGCCGTTTCCATGACCGCTCTCTTAAAAAGCAGTATTAAGCCTACAGAACCGATGATGGTCAGCGGTCTGGGAATCGTCGGACTCATGTGTGCTCAGGTGGCTCAGCACTGCGGCTATGATGTTTATGCCATCGATCCCAATGAAAAAAGGAGAGAAACAGCCGCTGCCTGCGGCCTCAAAAACACCGGTGCATCTGTCCAAAGCTTTGGCCTGGCCAGGCAGAGCATCGGTCTGGCGGTAGACTGTTCCGGCAATGATAATGCCATCCTTTCTATGATTCCTTACATCCGGCAGATGGGTGATTTGGCCCTGGTCGGGGTCCCCTGGAAACGTACCAGTGACCTTTCCGCCCATGAATTACTGCGCCAGATTTTTTACTCTTATCTCCATGTATATTCTGGCTGGGAATGGTCTCTGCCCCGGCATTCCGGAGACTTTGATCCCAACAGTAATATGCATAGCATGGAAACGGCACTCCGCTGGATTGCTCAAAACGCGATCCGCACGGACGGCATTTATGAACTTTTCCATCCCCGTGACTGTGTTTCCCTCTATCCTGCCATTGCCACCGGAAAGCTGGAAAAGCCCTGCGCTGTTTTTGACTGGAGGATGCTTGTGGACTGACTTTATGCGGTTCTCTCATTCAGAAAGGATTATTCATGAACAGAAAAATACACGTTACTATTTTTAATGAACACAATCAGGATCGTTTTGAACCTGTAAAATCCATTTATCCGGATGGCATCCATGCCGCAATCGTCCATGCTTTTACCGGCTATCAGGATTATGAAGTGACAATTGCCACTCAGGATATGCCCTCCCATGGCCTGACGGAAGAAATTTTAGCCGCCACAGACGTCCTGATATGGTGGAGCCACATTGACAATGACTCTTTCGATGACAGAATTGCGGACAGGATCTGCTATCATGTGGTCAATAGAGGAATGGGATTTATCGCCCTTCATGCCTCCATCTTTTCAAAACCATGGCAGAGGATGCTGGGCATCTATTACGATGCAGGATTGTGGGGTCGTTTCCGTACCATGCCAAAAGGCGAAAAAGAAAAGGTATGGGTCATTAATCCCGGCCATCCCATCACCTATGGTATTGACGAATGTATTGAAATTCCTGCCGATGAAATGTATGGGGAACCGCAGCTGATTCCGGAGCCTGATCAGACCGTCTTTCTTGCCTGGTGGGAAGGCGGCGATGTCTGTCGCAGCGGCAATATTTTTTATCGTGGAAGAGGAAAGCTGTTCCAGTTCACTCCAGGCCACGAGACCTTCCCGGTTCTTTACCAAAAAGAAATTCACCAGGTTCTGCGCAATGCGGTCAAGTGGATGGCGCCGGATCCTTCTATGATTATCCCGCCGTCAGGAACCGAGCACCTCAGCGGAACCCCCCGGGAAAATCTTGATCACAGAAAATGAACACAAAGAAAGGAAATAATAAATCATGTATCAGAGATTAAAACAAAAGGGCATCCATCATGTTTGTCTGCGGGTGCCTAATTTATATAAGACTGCAGAATTTTATCAAAAAGCATTTGACGCGGCCCTGGTTGCGGAGTGGGGAGCTGAAGGTAAGGATGATCATGCTTTTATTCTGGATCTTGGCACCGGAGACTTCCTTGAAATATTCGAAAGTAATGAACTTTTTTCTCTGGGAAAATGGCAACACGTAGCTATCTGGACCGACGATATGGAGGCCTCCTATCAAAAAGCTGTCCAAAACGGTGCTACCGTAAATACCCAGCCTGCAATCTCCCATATTCCCACCCGTTCCGGCCAGATTGTCCACATGAAATTTGGTTTCCTTACAGCTCCCGGCGGAGAGATCGTTGAACTGATCCAGGACGTGGATGCTGACGCTCACATATAAATGAGGTACCTATGAAAAGTCGAAATGAATTTGATCAGATCCTCTTAAACACAGGCATGCTGCATTGGCGGATGGATGTAGACGAAACGGATTCCCTGGAACATCGCAGCCGGCAAAAAATCATCCGACGGTCTCAATGTCTCTGGGACGGCAATGATTTATCCGTGTGGAAAGCCTCAGGACGGGGCAGTATTTCTCTCACTCCTGAAAATTCGCTTTGTCTGAATGCCCCGGCCAGGGCAGATTTCTGGCCGGAAGGTTCCCCTTCAGACGGCGATTACTGCACCTTTGGCGCACTGGAAGCAAGCCTTATCCTGAAGGACGCGGACTGGCAGTCCTTTAACCGTCTGCGTTTTCAGATTTTCCCTCGCTGTCGGGGAATGCACTCCCCTCTGATTGCCCTTCAGATTTATAATGACGGCAGAGAAAAACTTCCTGATAAATATGGCAGAGAAGGATATCATACAATTCATCTGAAAAACAACTGTTGGAATGACTGTATTTGGGAATTTCCGTCTCTTCCCAGGGACCGTGTTTCCTCTCTTGTCTTTATTGTCCACAGTTATGGGCAGGAACTGTCCATGGGTGATAACCTTTGCTTTGAAATAAAAGATATCCGGCTGGAATATTCCCCCGGCGTCAGTCATACACTGGGATGGCAATGCGACGAAAATACCATTGTCCTTTCCACAGAAGGGTATTGGGCAGACGGTGAAAAAACAGCGGTCACTGCAGAAAAGACAGACTTTTTCCAGGTCTACTGCGCCGATAGCGACCGAGTGGTTTTTGAAGGCATCCCTATGCCTGTTGAAAATGAAAAAGGTTCTTTTTATAAATGGGATTTTTCTTCCGTACAGGCAGAGGGGCTATATTATCTGAAATCAGAAACGCTTTGCAGTGAACCTTTTCCCATATCCGCTCACCCGCTGTACCAATCAGTCTGGAAAGCGGTACATTTCCTATACTGTGAGCGCTGCGGTTACCCGGTGTGCAGAGGACACGGAACCTGTCACCAGGATATCATCGCAAAGCATCAGGGTTTATCCCTGTCCTACAGCGGAGGATGGCACGATGCAGGAGATGTCAGTCAGCAGACCCTCCAAACAGCTGAGGTTGTCCACGCACTTCTTGAAACAGCACAGCGGGTACAGTTTCAGGAACCTGCTCTTTATGCCCGCATTCTGGAAGAAGCCGTCTGGGGTCTGGATTTCGTCCTTCGCACACGTTTTTCAGACGGTTATCGGGCTACCAGCGCCGGCATCCGCCGATGGAGCGATGGCTTTGTGGGCAACATGGATGATTGTTATGCCAGAGTCCATAATCATGCTTTTGAAAACTTCCTGATGGCTGGAGTGGAGGCCTTTGCTTCACAGGTTCTCTCGGCAACAGATCCTGATCTTTCCTGGAAATGCCTGTCGGCAGCCTGTGAAGATTTCGAATTTGCCCGCCAACGCTTTGCTGAAAAAGGAATGGAACTTCCCATCTTTTTTGAACACAGTTATAACAGCAGCCTTTCTCAGTACTGGGCAACCGCCAGTTGGTCTGCCTCCCGGATTTATGCCTGCAATCAAGATTCTTTTTATGCAAAGACTGCGGTGGAATATGCAGACCAGATGCTCCTCTGCCAGGAAACCGGGCAAAAAGACTGCCCCATGTCAGGATTTTTTTACCGTGACCCGGATCACCGAACCATTGTTCATTTTAACCACCAGTCCAGAGATCAAATCTATGTGCAGTCTCTGGAAGCGCTCTGCCTGACCCAGCCCGGACATCCCAAACGAGCCCGCTGGGAAAGGGCTATGAAACTATATGGCAATTATTTAAAAAATATTTACAGTTATACACAGCCTTATGGCATGTTGCCTGCAGGTATCCACAAAATGGATGAATGCCTGGATAAAGAAACTTTTCCTCTGCTGCACCTGATGACCACCTTCGAAGAGGACAGTCCAAATTATCGGGAGCAGCTGGAAAATGGGATCCGTTTGAATGATAAATACTGCCTGAGGCATTTTCCCGTCTGGTTTTCATTCCGCGGAAATACTGTCATTCATCTCTCCCTGGGGAAATCTGCCTCTATTTTGGGTCGTTTCCTGAAAGACCGGGAACTAACTAACATTGCCAGAGATCAAATTTACTGGATTTTTGGCAAAAATCCTTTTGGTCAGTCGCTAATGTACGGCGCAGGGCGCAATTTTGCTCAGCAATACGGCGCTCTCAACGGAGAAATGGCCGGCAGTATTCCTGTAGGCATTGAAACCCGTGGAAACGAAGATGTTCCTTTCTGGCCGATGGAAAACAACGCCACCTACAAGGAAGTATGGACCAGCTCAGTAGGACGCTTTCTGTGGCTGGCTGCAGATCTCTATTAATATGAAATAAGAAAGAAATGCCCGGAAATTCTGCCGTATAGATTTCCCGGGCATTTCTTTCACAGTATTTCAAAACTTCAAAATAATTCTATTTTTTTCAAAAAAAGGCTTGCAAAATAAATTCCTTTATGATATTATAATTTTCGTCGCTGGGGAATGCACAAAACACCTCAGAGAAATATGCGACAGTAGTACAGTTGGTAGTACGCCACCTTGCCAAGGTGGAGGTCGCGGGTTCGAGCCCCGTCTGTCGCTCTCCTTTTTAAAAGCCATTGCACTTATCAGTGCAATGGCTTTTTTGGTAATTCATAATGGTGGAATATCAACAAAGTGCTCTTTCCGCTAATAAAAGTCACTATTTTAAACGTCGGAAAAATCGTGGGGAAGTTGATCATAATTTCCGTATTCTTTCCAGAGGTCAACCATCATCTCATAACGCTTCAAAGGCATACCTGTATAAACACAGTTTGATGTCGAAAAAATATATCCTTTTCCCGTCTCCATCCCCTGATGAAGCGCCCTTAAAATATCCTGACGGCATTCTTCGTCAGTCCCGGTCTGTAAAAGTCCGCAGTTTACGTTGCCAATTAAGGCAATCTTGTTCCCTACCAGTCTGCGGACCTCTGTTAAATCAACGCCCCCCTGAGGATCCAGAGAGTGAATCGCATCCGGCCCGCAATCGGCAATCTGCTTTACAATCGGCATGATGTTTCCATCTGTATGTTTGATACTATAATAGCCCATTTTATGATATTCACTGATCACTTCCTTTAAATATGGTGCAATCAGCTCCTCAAAACGTTCACTGGAAAAGAACGGATTCGTATTGAAACAATAATCAGAATTCAGGTTAAAGCCATCCAGCAAATGCCCTCTTTGATCCAGCTTTGCCGCAAACTCCAAGCATCTCTCCACTCTGCGCCTGCTCTCTTCGTTCAATACTTCCGGCTCCTCGATCATCTGTGTTGCAAAATCCATCATATTGCTGCCGTCAGGAATTGCCCAGGTAGGATCCCCGTGCATGGTCAGATAATATTCGTCTCCTGATTTCTCCCGGATTACCTCTAAAAGCGCCTGTGTAGTCTCTAAATCATTTGGATTGGGCCGGACAAAAATGGCGCTGTGGGAATATCTCTTTGCCGTATCAATGAACAAATTGGCCATATCATCAATATGCAGCTTCTTTTCCTCAAAGCTCATCTGGTTCCACTGCTCATAATTCCGATGAGAAGGATGTACCTTCCCAAATGCCTCCATCGTGAGATAAAATGCCATTTCAAAATGCGGAACCTGCCCGCCGGTTTTCTGACATTTCAGTGTCTGTATAAAGAGTTCCCTGTTCGTCATAACAATCTCCTTTTTATCATTTTTTATTCAGAAGGATTTCTTCCATTATGCCGATAATAGATCTTTCTGAAATATTCGTAATTAGGGTATCCTACCATTTCAGCTACCTGATAAAGCTTAAACTTCCCGCTTGTAATCAACACTTCCGCCTGCTCCATCCGCACAGATACCTGATACTCCTTTATTCCGATTCCAAAATACTTTTTAAATAGTGTTCCGAGATAATTTGGTGAAATATAAAAGATTTCGGATAATTCCTGCAGCGTAATATTTTCTGCGTAATTCGTACTGATATACTTCGCTACCTCCCTGCACATATTGGCATTTTTATCCCCGTCCTTCCGGTTTAACAGAAACTCTGCCTTGACAAAAGAAATCACCTTTTCCTTTCCGCTATGATAGTCTTCCACTTTCAGCGAACCGTATAAATTTTGAATTGACCATGCTGAATGTCCGCGTTGCAGCGTGAAAACACTCATCACATACAGCAAATGGCGAAACAGCTTCCACCGATATTGTTCCTTTGTCCCGTCTATTTTGGAAATCCAGTTCTTCAGGCTCCAAAGTATAATCTGCTGGTCTCCATCCGCTATGGCTGCTTTTAAAATTGTATCATTTTCAATCCCCATAAACAGTTTCTTTTGTTCCAGAGCATTATCCAGTTGATACAGCTGATTCAAAGACATATTGTATGCGGCTGATAATGTATGAAACCCACGATACTGCAAGCTTTTTCCAAAACCCAAATGTTTCCCTGTTCTTTTCCTGATTTCACGTCCCAGTTCATTAATTAAACTTTCCGCTTCTTCCTGCGCAACATCCAGAAATACATAGGAAAAAGAAAATCCATTTGAAAGCAAATGCACACTGCCATTCTGTTCCATATTCAACGAAGCGGATTCCTTCAAAAATTCAATTGCTTCCAATTCTTCCTGATCCGGTACAATTCCTTCTATCGTTCCCGATAAGGCAACCGAAATTACCTGTAATGTCTTTCGTTTCTCTTCCTCCACAATTTCGGAATACTGAGCCAACAGCCGTTGATAAGATTGTTCCTGTTCATGTGTAATTGCATAATAGACAGCATTTCTGAAAAGCAAAGTGCCGGTATCTAGCATCTCCTTTGCCGCAATCTGTTCTGTTTCCGCCTTATGTCTTTTGTCCAGCTTTTCCCTAATTCTGCCGAATACTTCCTCAATTTCTTCCGGTGTGCAGGGCTTCAATACATAATCCACCGCGCCGAGACGCAGGGAGGATTGTGCCAGTTCAAAGTCGTCATAGCCGCTCAAAAACACGACTTCAATTTGTTCCAGTCCCCTGTTTCTCAATTCCTTTACCATGGATATTCCGTCCAGAATCGGCATTTTTATGTCTGACAGTATTGCATCCGGCGGATTCTTTTCGATTTCCGCCAAAGCTTCTTTTCCGTTTGTATATGCACCCGATACGCAGAATCCTGCCTTTTCCCATTCAACAGCTTCCTGCAGTCCCGACAGAATCCACTCTTCATCATCAACCAGAAAAATTTTATACAGCATACAATCTCCTATCAAGTGTACAGCAGGGAATTGGGAACATCCTCAAGTATTTTCATCTCAATCACGGTGCCTTCCCCGAGTTTGGAATATATGGTCAGACCGCAGTCTTTTCCATAGTAAAATTGAATTCGTTTCATCACATTCTTCAATCCAACTCCTGTATCCGACTCCATATCATAAATGTCCCTGATTTGTTCCTCTGTCATTCCACAACCGTCATCTTCCAATCTGAAATTCAGATAACCTTCCTCCCGATAAACCTTCAGACTGAGTTCTCCTGCGCCTCCCCGGAAGTCAAACCCATGCATGATTGAATTTTCAACCAGCGGCTGTAATAAAAGCTTTGTCATCCGAAGCTCCTGTATCCCCTCTTCCATTTCCAAAGAAAACTCTATCTTTCCGCCGCATCGGATATTATGAATATCCAGATAGCATTTCAGATGATTCAGTTCATCTCCCACCAGATAAACGCTTTTCCCCTTATTAAGGCTCAGCCTCAGAAACGTCCCCAGATTCACTACCATTCTGCTGATTTCTTTCTGCTTAATCCGCAAAACCATCCAGTTGATCGTTTCCAGTGTATTATATAGAAAGTGGGGATTAATCTGTGACTGCAGCACTTCCATGTCGCTTCTACGCTTCGCTTTTTCCTGCATCATTGTCAGTGTTACAAGATTCTCAATCATTTCCATCTTTTTATTAAATTCCGTGCTCAATACATCAATCTCATAAATACTGCTTCTTACTTCCAGACGTTTTGTCCAGTCGGTCTCGTTCAATCCGGTCACTTCTTTTGCCAGTTTCAAAATTGGTTTGGAAATTTTATAGGCCAGGAAAGCGCTGAATGCTATAAAAACAAAAAATATAATCAAAAAAATATGAAACAGAAACTTTTGCATTTGTCTGACTTCCTGCGCAATTTTGGTATAGTCCTGAATTGCAATAATCGTATAATCTTTGTCATGGGCCTGATACATACTGACAATTCTGTCTTTTGATCCTGTATCTTCATTCATTTCCGGAATATATCCGGCGTAATCTGTCTCTTTTATATTTTTCCCCAGAATCGTCCGGTCTGTACTGCTGATGATATTTCCCTCCGGATCGTACATCAGCATTTCAGCCCCCTCCTGGTTATATGGCTGCATCTGAGCATAAAACAAATTTTCATCAAGATTAATTACCAGATGTCCCAGCGCATCTCCATAATAAACACCGGAATAGAAATGTAATACATAAGTGATTGTGTGTTCTACATAAGGGAAATTATCCAGGCTGTTTTTCGTATTCCAAAGCCATCCTGACGATATTTCCCTGATTTTCCTTACCTGTTCCTCCGGCGCATATTTATCATAATTATAAATGCCATTTAATTTTCTGGTTCTCAATTGTTCATCTTCCATCAGAATATTTACAGATACAACATCCTTCAAAGAATATGCTACCGCAGAAAGATTCTGATTCATATTATTCTGAAAAACCATCTGTTCATATGAACCGCTGTTTTTTTGATAATTCAAAATGCACTTAATTACGCTGTAGTTATTTACGACCGCTCTTGCCTGATGCTCTACAGCTACCATCGCCTGTTCCAGTTCTCCGTTAACAAACAACAGCTGCTGTTTCTGCTGCGTTTCTATTTCCTGTTCCAATGCCTTTTTGTAGCATCTCTGGTTGAAATATGAATTAATCCCAAAGAAGGAAGGCATGATCACACAATTGCTCAGGATAATCAGTTTTATTATCGAAATTTTATGCTTCCTTTCCTTCATAAATACTTCTCCCTTTTTATATGATACCTGATCATATCTTACGATCAAGACAGGAAATGGCCACTGCCCCGTCCGCGCACCGGCAATGACCATCATCCTTATTTCTGCCGTTATCTGCAGAATATTGTACCATATAAACAAATATCTGATACTACCTTATTTTGCATTATTCACAGATTCAAGAATTGTCTCGTATGCCTTCTTAGCTGCTTCTTCCGGTGTTTTCTGCCCGTATCCTGTCGCATACTGTTCATCCATAATTGTATTTTCCATACCTGCGGTACCGGGCACCAGCCATTCATAGTCAATTCTCTTCGTATTTTCAACCAACAAGTTTACACCTTCCACAGTGATCAGCGCATCCCCTTCCAGCAAAGGTGTAATAATTTCTCTTACAGATTCCGGAGCCGGAACCCCTCTTACCGTCATTAAAATCTTAGCTGCTTCCGGATCATTAATCAGGAAATTAATCAACATCACCGCTTCCTTCGGATGCTTGGAACCCTTTCCAAGTGTCCAGGGCATGGATGCCATTACATAAGAACCGCCGTTCTTTTTGGCTCCGGGGATCAGGGAAACGCCTAACTCTGTCCCATCCGCCATAGCTGCATGGTCCTGGGCAAACTGCGCAATCGGAGCAATATAGCAGGCTGCGTCGCCACTCAGGAACAAATTATCCTGCTGTGATTCCTGTCCTACGGTCAGATCCAGCGGCGGCAGCACACCTGTTTCACGCCACTTATTATACTGTTCAAAAGATTTCGAGAGTTCAGCTGAAAAATCAAGCAGTTCTCCGTCTTCCGTTGCCAGCCACTGCCCATTCTGCCGTGCTCTGGTTGTAGATATATTCCAGGCGGGCTCAACCATTCCATACTTGCCTGTCTTGTCATAAATTTGCTGCATCGCCTTTTCAAAGTCTTCCCAGCTCCAGTCATCTGTGGGATATGCTACTCCTGCTTCATCGAAAATATTCTTATTCCATTTGAGTAAATATCCATTCAGACCGGTAGGAATTCCATACTGTTTTCCATTATACTGTGCCCATACCAAAACACTTTCAGGATAGTCGTCCAGTTTTAGTTCCTTACCAATGTACGGATCTAAATCGCCTAATTTATCATTTGCCGCTAAGCCCGCAAAATACTGGTTATTGTCCAGCTGATATACGTCCGGTTCCGTTCCGGAAGATATCTGAGTTGTCAGTTTATCATGATATCCGTCAAATCCCTGGTACTCAGCAGAAACCTTGATGTTCGGATATTTTTCCATGAATAAATCCAACGCTTTCAGAGTTGCTTCATGTCTGGCATCGCTTCCCCACCAGGAAATGCGCAGTTCAACCTGTTCCTCATCAGAGGTCCCCGCATCCTCCTGCTCTTCCGCTTTCCCATTCTCCTGCTGCCCCTCTCCTTTTCCCGCAGCCTGATTGTCCGCTTCGTTCCCGCCGGAACTGCATCCTGCAAGCAAAGATACTGTCATTACACCACACAGCAAAATACTTGCGACCTTTCTCATAGACATCTTTTTTCCTCCTTATATTATAAAATTTTTATGGTATCCTTTGCTGATTTAAACTTGAATCCTGAAAGTCTTAATTTCATAAGGATTGATTGTAAATGTAATCGTTCCCTCATTTATCTGCATTTCATCCAGTTCATGCTCCAGAAGATCTGTTTCCGTACACTTCTTTACAGGAAAAGTAAATCTGAGGTTCACAATGTCTCTTGTATTATAAGTTTCATATAATCTCAGAATAATGTCTTCTCCCTCTTCCGCTTTCTTTATCGTATCAATTACAACATTACTGCTGTCTATATGAAAGTAGGAGCGCTTTGGGCCCGTCGGTTTCCCGTTCACAACGAACAGCGGTACATTCAGTTCATATCCGTTTTGTGCGACTTTTCCTTCCCTGATCCCGCCTGCATGAGGATATAGACAATAGGTAAAAGAATGTGTCCCTCTGTCGCAACTGCCGGATGGATAATCAGCGCTCCTAAGCAGGCTCAGTTCCAGATTGGAATTCTGAATGCTATAACCATATTTACAGTCATTAAGCAATGCAACGCCATATCCTCCTTCCGAAACATCCCCCCACTTATGGCCGCAGACTTCAAATCTTGCTTCGTCATAACTGGTTGTGGTATGGTTGGGATATTCCGTATTGCCAAAAGCGATATCGACTCTTGCCGTCTGAGAATGGATGTTTACGGGAAATTCCACTCTCAGCATTTTGTGATGTTCATTCCAGTCCACCGTAGTTTTAAATTCAATCAACGGTTTATGATTATAAATTATAATGTCTTGGCTGATTTGAGATCGATGCATCATGCGCCTGGTCTCCACTACAGTATAAAGCCGGTTTTCTTCCTTAATCCTGCATTTCAGATCAACGGCCTCCGGCGAGGGTTTATCATCTCTCTTTGTTGTCGTTTCCCATGCGGCCCCCCATTCTACCGGTATATCTTCCAGCAGCTTTAATCTGTTGGCAGTTCTTCCGTCCTGCAGAACTTCCCTGCCATTTTCCACATCGTATACGGAAGATAATTCCCCATTTTTCCCAACCGAAACCTGTAAGCCGGGTGTATGAATCCGATACCCCTCTTCCATTTCCTGTATGGATGATCTGCGGATACTTTCTGCCTCCGGAACATCTTCGGTCAGATAATATACCTGGCACCCCATTGCAGGCACATTTTCCGCCAGAAAAAGAAGCGTTCCATCCTCCTTTCGAACCTGTTCCGGAAATACTCCGTCTTCCCTTATAAGTCCCTTCCCGTTTATCTGTGTAATCTCAACCACCTGACTTCTATCCCAGGAAAGTGTATTAATCACAGTTATCGTATCCAGGGACGGCTCGCTGATTTTATTGAGGTTCCCCCGGATACAGATTTCGCCGATTTCACGAATTCGTTCATACTGCTCTCTGCTTTTCTCATATACTTCACCGATGCTGGTTCCGGGAAGAATATCGTGAAACTGGTTCAACAGAATCAGTTTCCAGCCTTCTTTCAAATTATCCTTCTGAAATTTCCCTGTTTCCAGATACCGGAATACGGAAAGTATCTCCGCATCCCTGTATAAAAGTTCACTTTTGCGATTGTTTTTCTTGTTATTTGCCGCCGTTGTATAAGTTCCTCTGTGCTTTTCAAAGTATAAATCCCCGGACCAAACCGGATAATTTTCTTTCTGATCCAATTTTTCAAAGTACTGCTGTACCGTTCCCAGCTCAATTCCGGGTGTCATCGGAACTTTATCACATCTGGTCAATGATTCCAGCATTTCTTTTGTAACACCGCCGCCTCCGTCACCATAGCCGTAAAGATACAGAACCGAATCTGTATTTTCCTTATTTTTAAATAAATCCAGAGACATTCGGATTCCGCTCGCAGAACCATCACCGTTATAAATGTCCAGTCCGTTTTTTGTACACATGGACATCATCCCTGCCAAAATTTCTGTCCCATCCAGACCTCTCCATTTAAAAACACTGTAAGGAAATTCGTTGGTTTCGTTCCAAGTCAGCTTACTTGTAAAAAAATATTCTGTCCCTGCTTTTTTTAAGATCTGAGGCATTGATGCCGGGAATCCAAATACATCCGGAAGAAAACAAACATTTGAATCGGATCCCATTTTTTTATTCCAGAAATGCTTTCCATATAAAATTTGTCGTACAAATGACTCCCCGCTGATCAGGTTACAATCCGGTTCCAGATACATACTGCCCAGAGTTTCCCATCTGCCTTCTCTCACCCGTTCCTTTATCTGTTCATATAGCACCGGATAATATTTTTCAGCCATCTCATATAATACCGGCTGACTCTGGCTAAACTTAAACTCCTGATACTGCTCCATCAAACGCAGCATACTGGAAAAAGTACGGCTTACTTTCCGAATGGTTTCCTTTAATGGCCATACCCAGGCTACATCAATATGGGAATGGCCTGCAAAATGAACGGTTTCCGGTATTTTAATCATGCTATACGGCGCAATTTTCTCCATATAGTATCCCTTGGCTGTTGTAAAACTTTCATTCAAACGGCATTTATCAGAATAATCCAGTTTCAACAGGGATTCATAAATCAGTTTCAGCACTTTTCCACGTGTATAATCTTCTTTGCAGCCACAGATAAAGTCAAATCCTGCTTTAATTTCAAAGTAATAGTCCCATGCCTTCTCGTTTATTACTGCCAGTCTGGTCTGAGCCAGCTCCACTTCCATTGTGGTTTCCCCAAATCCATCATCACCATTGGTTGTCATTACTTTACAGTAAGTTTCAATTTCAATTTCGTACACTTCATCCCCATTGGCAAATTCGGTAAGCAGTACCATATTTCTGTTGAAATCCAGACCATTATAAGGAACTCCATTTACAAAAAGGCACCCTTCTCCCCCTACCTTTAGAAGCAAAACAACCTTTTTCCCTTTCAGGCTGTCATCCAATATGACTCTGTTTTTCAGAAAAACGGTGAGATTCTTCGTGCTGATACGCTGTCCAACCGAAATGTCCCTCCATTCTTCATCAATCATCTCGTATTTACCAGGTCCCTGATAATAACCACATTTTGCCTTCCATTCACCGATTTCCCAGCTCTCTTCATAAACGGTGTTCTGTAATCTTTTTATTTCAGCAATTATCTTTTTTTCATAGCTCAACATACCCTTATCCCTTTAAGCCAGATGTGCTGACTCCTTCCACGAAATATTTTTGGAGACAAAAGAACAGAATGATAACCGGTATTACTGAACACAATGCCATGGCCATAACTGCTCCCCAGTTATCCGCCCCTGTGGAGTCAATGGTTGTTCTCATCGCAAGTGCAACTGTGTATAAATCCACCTTATTCAGATAAATCAATTGATTTTGAAAATCATCCCAGTTCCACATAAAGGCAAAAATAGCTACGGAAAAAAGAGAAGGCTTTGCAAGCGGCATGATAATTCGGAAAATAATCCCCATCGTATTACAACCATCAATTTTAGCTGCTTCATCCAGTTCTCTGGGAATTCCTTTGATGAATTGTGCCACCAGATAGATGAAAAAACCGCCTCCATTTCCTACTCCCAGCAAAGCAGGAACAATAAAGGGAAGATAAGTGTTCAGCCATCCTATATCGCTGAAAATAACATATTTTGAAACCAGTGTTGTTGTACCCGGAAGCATGATTGTAACAAACAAAATGCTATACCAGAAAACTTTAAACCGAAATTCTATCCTGGCAAATGCGTATCCTACAATCAAACTGATAAGCAGGCTGCTGAAAACACAGCTGAAAACCAGGAAAAAAGTATTTCCAAAAAATCTTGTAAATGTATACGGCCTTACCATTTTCCATCCCAATGCGAAATTTTCAAAGTGAAAAGTACTCGGTAACAACCTTGCGCTGTTAAGCACCTCATTGGAAGGCTTTACTGCTGCAAATAGCATCCAGACAAGGGGATACAACATCACAAGCCCAAGTATACTGATTAATACGTATACGATGATTTTACTGCAAATTTTATTTTTTTTTGTATGAGCTTTTTTCATATTGTCACCTAATTATCATAACTTAAAAATTTTTTTTCGAGATAGTGCAATAATAATGCAGTACCGGCTATCATAATCAGTAATGTCCACGACAGCGCAGCAGCATAACCCACATTAAAATTCTTAAATGCGTGCTGATATAGATAAATTACATATAGCATACAGGTATTTAAAGGACCGCCTCTTCCATTGAATATGGTATAGGGTGCAGCAAACATTTGAAATGCATTAATGGTCTGCATCAAAATGTTAAAAGACATCATAGGCATTATTCCCGGTAAGGTAATATGGATAAATTGTGCAATTCTTCCTGCACCGTCCACGCTCGCTGCTTCATACAAGGATTCCGGAACCTGTTTCAGCCCTGCCAGAAAAACCACCATAGAAGAGCCAAACTGCCATACACTCAGCAACATGATCGTAAACAAACTGTACTTTGGGTTCCCAAGCCATGCAACCCCTTCTATACCAACACTTGAAAGTAATGAATTAATTGCCCCATCCTTAACAAACAACGCTTTCCACAAAATAGCTACCGCTATACTGCTCCCCATAACAGATGGGATGTAATACACCGTTCTGAAAATGCCAATTCCTTTCAGCTTCATATTCAGAATCAATGCTACAATCAGCGCAAATATAATTTTGGCAGGAACGGATATAAATACATATTTGAATGTAACCTTTGTTGCCTGATAGAACACTTCATCATGAAACATTCTTTCGTAGTTATCCAATCCGACAAAAGACGGATTATTTAACAGATTATCATTGGTAAACGACATCAGAAGGCTTTGAATAATCGGCCATAATTGGAAACACAAAATTCCTATAATCCATGGTGCGATCAAAGCATATCCGATCAGCGTTTCTCTGACACGATTTTTTTTCTTACTCATGATTTTCCTCTTTGCATTATTTTCTTATTTCTTTCTATAAATAGACTAACAAAAAATAGATGTATATAAAACCAAAGGAAACCTCACTTTTTCTTCTTTTTCAACAATATTTTTATCGTTCACTCAGGTCTGAAAGATTTAAAATAAAAGAGTACTAAGGTACAAGCTACAAAACATAAAACACAAGGCATTCTCCAAATTGTTCCAAACGTTTGGACAGGCGCGAATTGAAAGGGGCAAAAACATGACTAAAGAACAGATTATTGAACTCATTGAATTACAGGCGAATGATGCTCGTGAAGATTATGTGTGTTATCGCAATGCTTTTGGCAAGGATGATTTCCTTACAAGATGCGCGGCAGAAAGAACATTGACTTTATCTTCTCTCCTTTTGGACATCGAGCATCAGGAGAAACGAGAAATCATTAACAAAGGTCTTTCCCGTGAAGAACTGGTCGTTTCCCAATATTTAGAATTGGTATTTGGACTTCCTCAAGCTTCTGATGATTGTGATTTACGCCGTGATGAAATCCGGCGTATTGCAAAACGTTCCCGCCGCGTAAAAGTTTCACATGTTTTACAGGATTCGGAGGGTGGAGATGAATATATTGTTGCTGATGGTGTTGTAATCAGAACGAACCGCGTTTGAATCGGTCTTGAAATTCAAAAAAAGAAAGGGGCAAAAAATCATGACAGCAAAAACAAAACCCGTTGCAAAAGCAACCACAACCACAATCAAGACAACTACAACCAAAAAGGCGGGGACAAAATCCCCCGCCGCCCCCAAAAAGGAGGTAAACATGGATAAAAATATGAATAAACCCGTAGTCACCGAGACGGCTTCCGGCGCTGTGAAAGTTTACGAAAAGGACTTTGTACAGGCCGCCCAGAAACACGACAAGGCCATTAAGGCCGGATTCGGTAAGGCGAGCAAATGTTTTTTTGAGATCGCAACGCATTTGTATTGGATTTACGAAAACGATGCATACAAGACATTCGGCGCTGACAACATCAACGATTTTGCGCTTGACCGATACGATATTGGTAAGTCAACCGTTTCAAACTATATCGCTATCGTTCGCCGCTTTTGTCGTCCGGCGCTGGAATCCGATCTGTACGTTTTGAAGGATGCTTACAGTGCTTACAGCCCGTCCCAGCTAGCTCAGATGTTGCCCTATACTGACGACCAGATTGGTGCCGCCAGCATAGACCCTAAGATGTCGTGCCGTGCAATTAAAAAGGCTCTTGCGGCTATGCTCCCGGACAAGTCTGCACCCGCACCGGATAAGTCCGCAACCGCTTCGGCGGAAACGGGTAGCACAGCTCATAACGATGCGTCCCCGGAAACCGCCCCGGAACCGGAACCCTCTGAACCCGCAAAAACGATTATGATCGTCATCCGCGGCGCGGATGACTACCGGAAGAAAGAAGAACGGATGCTTGAACTTATCCACAATCTTTTGTCCAAAAAGCCCGGCGCGCGGCTTGAAATTGGTTTTGTGGACGAGCCTGCAAAGCCCCAGTAACCCCGGTATATCCCCATGGCGGCGCACCCCCTCACGTCGCCATGGGTATACATATAGCAACTTATCAACAATTATAAATTAAAGCCGAACAAGGCGAGGAGAAGAAAACATGAAGATTACATCAATCGCAAACGTAACAATCGTGGGTCGACCTGATCCCACTGAAATGAATGGCAAGAGGTATTACAAAGTAAGCTTTCTTTGCAACGGCGAAGCCGGAACCATGTCCTGCACTGAGGACGTATATAACAAGGTTGGCCCGATCAAGGACGGCGGTTTTGTCCCCGCGATCGCAACCCTTGTCTACAATGACAAGTATCAGAGTATGTCCATCACTGGTTTGACGTTCCCGCCCTCCGGCACAACTGCCCACGCTGGCAAGTAAGACAAGCCCGCACTCCCCCGCCGCCCCGGGGACACCGGGGCGGCGGGGGAGTGCGGGCTCGTCTTACTTGCCAGCGTGGGCAG
>CABSCP010000028.1 GCA_902476265.1 uncultured Lachnospiraceae bacterium | reverse complement strand
CGAACGGCATGTACGGTGGTGTGAGAGGGGAGATAAAATCTCCCCTACTCGATTATGAAAGTCTCGGCAAGCGGCGGTGCATAGCACGGAGCAATCGACTTTCATCTATGGTGATGTCTGCACAAGCAGACATGTCCGTTTAAAAAGAAAGGGAAGGATAACAGGGATGAATTATCATGTTTCAAAAAGCGGAAACGATACATTTCCGGGAACGGCAGAGCAGCCGTTTCTGACGATCTCACGGGCGGCCGGGATTGCGATGCCCGGGGATACCGTAACCGTGCACGCCGGGATATACCGGGAGTGGGTCAGCCCGGAAAACGGCGGAACGAAAGAGAAACAAATTGTGTATCAGTCGGCGGGAGACGGAGAGGTTGTCATTTCCGGAGCGGAACCGGTGAAAGACTGGAAGTATGAGGGAGATCAGGTATGGAGCACGAAAGTGGACAACGCTATTTTTACCGTCCGAAATCCGTTCAAAGAGCATTTATACGGCGATTGGCTGTTTGAAGGGGCGTTTGTACCTCATCTGGGGGAAGTTTATCTGAACGGAAAATCCCTGTATGAATGTGAATCACAGGAAGCGCTGCATCATCCCACGGTTTGGCCCCAGGCGAAGTATCCGGAGGATTCTCTGCTGCAGTGGTACGCCCAGGCAGGAGACAGGACAACCAAAATCCGGGCGAATTTCGGGGGAAAAGATCCCCGCTGTGAAAATGTGGAAATCAATGTGCGCCCCTATTGTTTCTGGCCGGAAAAGACCGGACGAAATTACATCACGGTGAGAGGCTTTACACTATGCCAGGCTTCCCCTCAGTGGGCGCCGCCCACCGCGCTGCAGGAAGGCCTTATCGGCCCTCATTGGAGCAAGGGCTGGATTATTGAAGAGAATGTGATTTGCGAATCCAAATGTACCGGGATCAGTCTGGGAAAAGAGATCGGAACCGGACAAAACGAATGGTCAAACCAGAAATATAAGGGCGGTACACAGCGGGAGCAGGAAGTCATTTTCCGGGCGCTGAAAAGGGGCTGGAACAAAGAGCACATCGGCAGCCATATTGTGCGGAACAATGTGATTCACGACTGTGAGCAGGCGGGAATTGTAGGGCATTTGGGCGGCGCCTTTTCCCAAATTTATAAGAACCGGATTTACAACATTCACCATAAACGGATCTTCCACGGCGCGGAAGTGGCGGGAATCAAACTCCACGCCGCTTTGGACACTCAGATTTCGGACAATCTGATCTATGGCTGTTACCGTGCCCTGTGGCTGGACTGGCAGGCTCAGGGGACCCGGATTTTCCGCAACGTCTTTTTTGACAATCTGTCGGAAGACTTTTTTGTGGAAGTCTGCCATGGGCCTTACCTGGTGGACCATAACCTGTTCTTATCGCCGATGAATTTCCGGAATATGTCGGAAGGCGGCGCGTTTGTACACAATCTGTTTGCCGGGAAATTTGTCCTGCGCTCCGAACTGACCAGATATACGCCTTACCACATGCCCCATGAGACGGCGGTTTATGGATATGCCAACATTGCAGGGGGAGATGACAGATATTATAACAATGTCTTTATCCGGGATGAGGATGAAAACAATGCGGCAGTTCCCATGACCTTCTTTGAACATCTTCCTCTGCCCACCAGAGACAGAGCAGGGGAAGACGGAACGCCGGTGATGGACGGTGTTCCGGACAATTCTATCTGCTATCTGCATCCGGTGGGACTGAGCAGCTATGATGACTATCCGGACGCAAAAGAGGAAGCGAAAAGAGCGTTTTCTCCGGAAAAGGAATGGAAGATTCCGGTTTCCATGAAAGGAAATCTGTATCTGAACAATGCCCTGCCTGCCTCCCATGAACCGGAGGCGAAGGTATGTCAGGAAAGAGGCATCCTGATACAGACGTTTCCCAAGGAAGGCAAAGTGAGGATTCGGGTGGAGACCCCCCGGCTGCTTAAGAGGGCAGAGACCGATGTGGTGACCGGCGAATTGCTGGGAAAATCTTATCAGGCGGAAATGGCATTTGAACAGCCGGATGGGACGCCCTGTTCCTTTGACAGGGACTTTTTCGGAAAGCGGCGCCAGGCAGGAAATGTGACGCCCGGACCTTTTGAAATGGACAATGAAAGGGAAGTGCAGTTTGTGCTGGGCGGCTGATTGCAAAACAGGATGACAAAATAGCGGAGGAGGATTTCAAATGACTGACAGGCAGATCGAACACCGAAAGGCGAAAGCAGTGATCCGTATCACACAAAACGGGAGGCCCGTTCCCGGCGCAAGAGTGCGGGTGGCGCAGAAAAAACATGCGTTTTTGTTTGGATGCGGGGCCTTTGATACCTTAAAAATCACCGGGGCGGCTTCGGAGGAAGAGCGGGAATTTTATACAAAAAGAATGGAATTGTGGCTGGAGCTGTTTCATTTCGGGACCCTTCCTTTTTACTGGGGAAGGTTTGAGCCACAACAGGGAAAGCCGGATACGGAGAATTTGAAAAAAGCCGCGCTGTGGCTCAGGGAGAGGGGTGTCCGTGTAAAAGGGCATCCTCTCTGCTGGCATACCGCCTGCGCAGACTGGCTGCTTTCCATGAGCAATGAAGAAATTTTAGAAAAACAGAAAGAGCGCATCGTGCGGGAAGTGACGGAGTTTGCCGGGCTTGTGGATATGTGGGATGTGATCAATGAAGTGGTGATCATGCCGGAGTTTGACCGTTATGACAATGCCGTTACGCGCATTTGTAAGGAACTGGGCAGAGTGGAAACGGTGCGGCAGATGTTTGAGCAGGCGCGGCAGAGCAATCCCAAAGCCACCCTTTTGATCAATGATTTTAACACTTCTCCCAGATATGAAGCTCTGATCGAACAGTGCCTGGATGCCGGGGTAAAGATAGATGCCATCGGCATTCAGTCCCATCAGCATCAGGGTTATTGGGGAAGAGAAAAACTGGAAGATGTGCTGGCGCGTTTTTCCAGATTCGGCCTGCCCATTCATTTTACGGAAAATACCTTTATTTCCGGGGAACTCATGCCGCCCGAGATTGTAGACCTGAACGATTATCAGATTCCGGTCTGGCCGTCCACCCCGGAAGGAGAAATCCGGCAGGCTGAAAATGTGGAGGAATTTTACCGGATTTTATTCGCCTGTCCCCAGGTGGAAGCCATTACCACCTGGTCATTTCAGGACGGCGCATGGCTGGGCGCGCCCGCTGGCATGGTGCGGGAGGACAATTCCAAAAAGCCGGCCTTTGATACCTTAAAAAATCTGATCGGAAAGGAATGGAACACCAGTCTGGAAGCCGTCACGGATGAAAACGGCGTGGTATGTTTTGAAGGATTTAAAGGCGATTACGAAGTGGAAACCCTTGGAAAGACAATGGAGCTGTCTTTGCTTTCGGAAGGGGAATTCCGGTTTGAAACAGAATAAGTTATACGCCCGATGCATTCTGGGAAAGCCGCACTTCTTTTTTCACGCCATGCCACAGAAAAATAAAACGTTCCCGCTCGGACAGGGGAAATAGCATGAGAGGAGAAGTCGGCGCTGAAAGCGGATATGTGGTAATTCCCATTTCTTTGGCATAAAGAGAGGCTCTCCACTGATGATAATTATTGGTGGTTACCAAGAGAGTGCGCGGAAGCGATTCGCGTTCAACAATTTTCATACTATATCGGAAATTCTCAAAAGTACTCATCGCCTGATTCTCGGAATAAATGCGATCGGGAGAAATGCCTTCCAAAAGCAGGTAATGATACATTACTTCGGCTTCCGTGTATGCCCCGCTGCCTTTCCCGCTGACAATAACACTCATATCAGGATGTGCTTTCAAATATTCGACCGCTGTATCAAGGCGGAATTTTAAGAGGGTCCCCGGCCGTCTGTCTTCCACGCCGGTTCCAAGTATCAGCATTGTCATGTCGGAAGGCGATGCTGGTATTTTACGGAGAGAGGCGTTTATCTGCAGGGCAGTGAGGATGCCGTCAAGAAACAGCCATACAAGTGTGAGTGTAAGGAAAACTGTCCGGACGAGCTTACGGATTGTGAAAAAACGGCAGCCTTTTTCGGGCTTTTTGTCTATACACAAATAGAACAATAAGGCCCCCAAAATGATCAAATGCCAAAGATCGTCCCGAATGCCGATAAAACCAAAGATGATGAGGAGAAGAGCGATAATTCCGATGGTGATGCGCAGCAATAAGCGGATTGTTTTCTTCATGGATTTATTTCCCTCCGATCAACTCCCCTTCGGCGAAGCAGTGCAGATGCAGCGGACTCATCATACGCAGCCCTTCCCCCAGGGCGAATCCCATTTCTTTGGCCAGTGTCTGTCCGCGCATGGTAAAATAAGCGCGGTATAAAGCGAGAAGTTCCTCTGTAAACTGACTTTTATGGGCCGCCATTGCCCGAAACTTTAACGCAAAGGTGTCTGAGATGTCAAGAATCATATTGGGCCGGTTTGTGAAATAAAAACCGATGGCAAAGGGACTGGCAGGAGGGGTATTCGTCTCTGCAGGGTAGGCCAGAAGAGATGAGGAAATCAGCGCCTGGGCGGCAGCGCGGCCGGTGACCACATGATCCCAGTGGGCTTCGTAGGAAAGCCAGGGATCCGGCGCAAAGATCATATCATAGTGCTCCTGTCGTATGATTTGGGCAATTTCTCCGGCCAGAAGAGGAATGTCGTTTAAAGTTCCGTCCGAAAAACCGAGCGCATGAAAATCGGTTACGCCCAGAAGCTTTCCGGATGCAAGAGTTTCCTCTTTGCGGGTTTGAATCAGCGCTTCGTTGGTCAATTTTGGAGTATAAGTTCCCAGACTGCCGTCCGTTACGGTGAGATAATCTACCCTACAGCCGTCGGCAGTCAGAAGAGGAATAATTCCGCCCATTCCCACTTCGTTATCGTCCGGATGGGGCTGGATGCAGAGGGCTTTTCTTCCCTTATGGATATCCGGCGGCAAAAACATTTGTGCAAAATCCTGTTGATTCATACGGCACCTCCTTTTGTGCTTTAACGATTGCGTCGCAGTTCCAGTTTTTCATGAATTTCGTTTCGTTTTGCATCGGTAAGCCGATAAAAGAACATTGGTATGATTGCAAGCAGAAAGCTGAGCGCAGGAAGGACATACATCGCTGCCGAAAACCCTGTCTGAAGCATAGGTGTGGACGGCTGGTTCTCTGCATAATGCATGAGTCCCAGAGTAATGCCGATGAGAAGTCTTGCAAAAGCAGCGCTCAGCTTGGTCAGAAAGGTATTGAGGGAAAAGATGATGCCTTCTCCCCGGTATCCGAGTTTCCATTCCGAGTATTCTACCGCATCCAACAGCATGGTAGAGCATAGGATAGTGATAGCACCGGTACAGATAAAGCTGAGTCCGAGAAAAATTAAGCCCAGCATGATGTTTTCACGCCCCCCGAAGAAAGGAATAAGACTTGTAAAGCCTCCCAGTATGCAGAAAAGGAAGAACAGCTTTTTCTTTTCCGTATGTTTCATGAGTATAGGGGCGGCCGCCATGCCAAGTGTCATTCCGATTACCAGGCTGATGCCGATGGGCGTAACATAGCCGGAATTTTTCCATACATAGATAACAAAATATAATTGGACGCTTTGACGTATGGCATTTACCAGGTTGGAAATAAACAGGGAGACGATAAGAATCAGCAGAGGGGGATTTGAGGTGACTGTTTTCAGATTTTTTTTGACGGAGATAACTTCTTTATCGGGCCGGATGCGTTCTTTTAAAACAGATCCGGCCAGGATCATCAGAGAAGCGCCGATTATGGCTATGATCAGAGCGGTTTTTGTATAAGCGCCGGCATTTCGTTCGCCGCCGAACAGATTGATGATTTGAATACTTCCCACGGTGACGATAACGGTGCCGATGGTTCCGCCGATTTTTCCCAGAGTGACCATAAGGCTGCAATCATCGGGATTGTGGGAAACAGCTGAGGTGATGGCCCAGATCGGGATATCACAGACGGTATAGGACATCCCCCAGAGCACATATGCGGTGGCGGAGAGTGCGATGACCGCGCCGGGAGAAAGGGCAAAGCGGATAAAGCAGAAAACAGTGGTAACCGCGATTACAGCCGGTCCAAAAATCATGTAAGGCCTGAATTTTCCCCATCTGCTCCTGGTTCTGTCAACCAGAAGTCCCATCATCGGATCATTTATGGCGTCCCATAAGCTGGCGGCCACCACAATCATAGTTGCTGCCTGTACCGGAATTCCCAATAAATCTGTGAAGAAAAAAAGGATGTACATGGACATGAAATTATAAAGCATGTTTTGACCGAGCAGCCCTCCCAGATAGGCGCTTTTTTCTTTTCTGGTTACTTGTTTTTCCATTCGGACTCTCCTTCCTGCTTTGTACAAGCGAAAATGACAGTATTATCTGACTGCTTCCTGCAGCCAGTTCTCTACCAGAAGACCGAATACCCCTTCCGTCGCACTGTCGGAGTGAGAATCTTCACATACAATATTTATCCTGTTCGGAATCGCACTGTAATAATGTTTTCGGAAAAGCCCGGCGGCGCCGGCGCAGACCTCTGCGGCATAAGAAGGGCTGCTGGAACCGACCACAATGGTATCCGGATTAAATGCCCAGTTTAAGTTAATGACGGTCCGGGCGGCCGTCTGAACAATATCCTCCGTATCCTTTAAGGCTTTTTGAAAGGCGCTGACGGAAATGATGTCCTCCAGTCTGCAGAGACTCCCGTTGTGTTCGATCAGGCATTGACCGATCTCACCTGCCATGGAAAAACGGCCGGTCAGGATGCGGCCTTCCTGGATATGGCATCCGCCCACACCTTCTCCCAGATAGAGATAAAAAAGACTGTCCGTATGAAGGGAAATGCTGTTAGCTATGGCGGCAGCCCGTACATCCTGCATGATTCTGATGTTGGTGCGGGGGAAAAACTGCCGCATATGGGAAAACGGATGCCAATTTTGAAAGGAAGGGATCAGATCATAATTCAGCTCATCCTTTTGAGCGTTGTAGACGCTTGGAACCGCCAGGCCTGCCCCGATACAGCACATTTTGCTGTGGGAGATTGTTTCCAGAGCAAATTGGATACAATCATCCAGCCCTTCCTTATGGGACCCGTCAACCGGCCGGATATGGTGAGCAATCGTGTTTCCCCGAATGTCTTTTATTGTGACAGTAACCGCGCTTTTGGAACTGAGATTAAAACATACCGCCAAGCCATATTGGGAAGCGAGATTCAGGGCCTGGGGTTTGCGGCCGAAATCGCTTTCCGCCTTTGTTTCTGTTACGAGTCCCCGTTCCAGCAGATCGTCCACAACCTTTTTTATGGTCATTGTACTGACGCCGGTGATCTGCGAAAGATCACTGCGAAGGACATGGCTGTTATGTACCAGATGCCTTAAGACGGCATAACGGTTTTTCTCGCGGATCAGGTTGATATCCATCTGCGGCTTCATTTATCTTCTCCTGCTTCAAAAAAAGGTTTCACCGCGCCGAACAGGCCGGCGTCATTGGACAGACTGGCCGCTCTGATCAAAGCCCGGTTTTGAAAGATGGGAGGGAGCTGATCATTGATTTTCTGCTTTAATAAAGGAATCAGCACATCCTCTTCTTTGGAAATGCCGCCGCCGATCACAACCCTGTCCGGATCAAGGATCAAAATGATGTTTGCAAGGATACGGCCAAGCTTTGCCGTCCAGTCATCCAGCAGGGAAAGACAGACGGGATCCTCCTTTCGCACCCGATCAATAAAAGTAAAACCGTCCATTTCAGGAGCGCCGGTCAGGGCAGATGCCCGTCTGAGAATTCCCAGGGTGGAATAATTTAACTCCAGATAGTCCTGGGGAGAGCGGTAGTCACTATAGCCGATTTCGCCGCCCAGAAAATGGCTGCCCTGGTAAGGCCTGCCGTCCAGAACCAGAGCGCTGCCGATGCCGGTCCCCAAGGTAATACAGAAAAGAACCCGGCTTTTCTGACCGCTGCCCAGCCAATATTCGCCAAGGGCGGCGGCAGCGCCGTCATTCATGACGGAAACTTTCAAAGAAGGGCAGTGCCGGTGAAAAAAACGGAGCATGTTTGTCCCTTCTAAAAAGGCCAGATTTTCAACACCTCCTATACATTGCCCGTCTGCGCGGAAAATACCCGGGCAGGATATCCCCAGATTGACAGCGCCGGCGGCGATTCCCTGTCCGGCTACAGAAAGAAGCCGTCCATAAAACTCTTCCGGCGTTTTTAAATCACCGGTGGGAAATTCGCTTTTTCCCACCAGTTGACAGTCAGGTGTGATGAAAGCGTATTTGGCGGCAGTGCCTCCGATATCAATGGATAATGAAAGATTGTTTTGCATGTCAACTCCCGTGAAAAATTAATAAATATACTTTATAAACTATATTTATAATAAGGCGAAAAAAAAGAAGTGTCAATGGGAATGCTATATTTTATCAGGATTACGGCATTTTTTTTTAGGCTGTCCGGAAAATAGGGGCCGGCGCCCGGCGGATCTTTACCGCCGGATGCCGGCCTTTCTCCTAATGCCTGAATTTTTCCAGTGCGGCCAGCTTGTCTTTTGCCGCCCCTTCGGCCCCCTGTGTGCCGGGGCGGTAGTATCTTTTCCCTTTTAAAGAGTCGGGAAGACATTCCATAGAGGCAATTTTTTCCACGGTATCGTGCGCATACTGATAGCCTTCTCCGTAGTGCAGCTCCTGCATCAGTTTGGTGGGGGCGTTGCGCAGATGCAGCGGCACTGGTTCTGCCAGGGTGGAGAGCGCATCGGTTTTTGCCCGCTCGTAAGCCCGATATAAAGAATTGGACTTGGGCGCCAGGGAAAGGTAGACCGCCGCATGGGTGAGATTGACACTGCATTCGGGCATGCCGATGAAGTGGGATGCCTGGTAGGCGGCCACTGCCACGGCGAGGGCCTGGCTGTCTGCAATCCCCACATCTTCACTGGCAAAGCGGATCAGCCGGCGGGCCACATAAAGGGGATCCTCCCCGGCCTCCAGCATCCGGGACAGCCAGTAGACTGCGGCATCCGGGTCGCTGTTGCGCATGGACTTGTGGAGCACGGAGATCAGGTTATAGTGTTCTTCCCCGTTCTTATCATAAAGCAGGGATTTCCTGCTGATACACTGTTCCAGGATCTCCCGGGTTATGGTGATCCGTCCCGGGCCCACCTGGCCGTTGGTGACGGCCATTTCCAGGGTGTTTAAGGCAGTGCGGGCATCGCCGTTTGCGAAAACCGCGATCATTTCCAGCAGGTCTTCTTCGATGCAGATGGCGGTCTGTCCGAAACCGGAGGGGCTTTGGATGGCATTGCGCAGCAGCAGGACCAGATCCTTTACGGATAACTCATGGAGCACGAAAACCTTGCAGCGGGAAAGGAGCGCTGCATTGATCTCAAAAGAAGGGTTTTCCGTGGTGGCGCCGATCAGGATGATGCTTCCCTTTTCCACATAGGGCAGAAAGGCATCCTGCTGGGCTTTATTAAAACGATGGATTTCGTCCACAAAGAGGACGGTCTTTACCCCCATCTGCCGGTTGCTTTCCGCCTGCGCCATCACTTCTTTGATTTCCCGGATGCCGCTGGTGACGGCGCTGAAATTCACAAAAGCGGCATGGGTCTTTTTGGCGATGATATTGGCAAGCGTGGTTTCGCCCACGCCGGGCGGCCCCCAGAAGATCATGGAGGCGATCTGGTCATGGTCGATCATCTGCCGGAGCAGACGCCCTTCTGAGAGCAGATGGTCCTGTCCCACAAAACCGTCCAGGGTATCGGGACGGAGCCTTCCGGCCAGAGGCATGGGAGCGGTATAGGTATCAAAAATTGAGAGCTGTTTCATAAAAGCATCCATTCTCCGGCGATTGAAAGAGCAAACAGTTAAAAAGCCGGTCTTTGTGACGAACATCAGTTCTGGAATAATGATATCACAGTCATGAAAGGTTGTCAAAACATATCGGCAAAAACAATATAACGTTGATGTTTATTCATTTTTTATGGGACAGTTCTCGCTTTTTGGGTAAAAGGGAGAGCTGTCCTGTTCTTGCTATTCCGTTTATAAAGGACTATAATAGTCACCTGGTGTCTGTACATAGTATTATTATAACTGTAATAACGGCAGTTTTATTTCTTCAGAAATTGCGGTTTTGCAAAGCGCTTTGTAGGGCAAAACAGCGGTTTGTGCATTGGAGATAAGAGGTGGAACCGGATGGAAGAGAAGAAAGAAAAAGGGAATTTCTGGCTGACGGTGGCAACTTTTGTTGTCAATAAACGAAAGGCGATCTATGTCCTGTTTTTTATTGCGATTGTATACAGTATTGTCTCCATGAATAAGGTATCCGTCAACCAGGATATCACGAAATATCTTCCTGCAGACAGCGAAACCAGGACGGGGCTTTCCCTGATGGAAGAGCAGTTTGTGACCTATGGGAGCGCTAAGGTCATGGTGGCCAACATCACCTGGCAGGAAGCGGATTTTCTGGCGGACCGGCTGGAAGAGATTGAAGGGGTCAAGGAAGTGGCGTTTGATGATTCCAAAGACCACTACACCGGGACGAATGCGCTGTTTGACATCACTTTTTCCGGGGAAGAGGATGACGAGATCAGCAAACAGGCAAAAGCTTCCGTAAAGGAGGCACTGTCGGCATATGATGTTTATATTTCCACCTCCGTAGGTTCGGAAGAGGAGATGATGGAATCCCTGGGCAAAGATATGAATCTGATTCTGGTGCTGGCGGTGATCATCATTGTGGCGGTACTTCTGCTTTCCACAAAAGCTTTTCTGGAAATTCCGGTACTTTTGATCACCTTCGGCGTGGCCGCGCTGCTGAACAAAGGGACGAATTTCTGGCTGGGGACGATTTCCAGCGTGACGGATTCCATCGCGGTGGTGTTGCAGCTGGCGCTGGCTATTGACTATGCAATTATTTTATGTGACCGTTTCATGGAAGAGCATGAAGCCATGGACGCGGAAAGCGCGGTGAAGGTAGCCCTTTCCAAAGCGATTCCGGAGATCAGCGCCTCCTCCCTCACCACGATTTCCGGCATGGTTGCCATGATGTTCATGCAGTTTCGGCTGGGATATGATATGGGGATCGTGCTGGTAAAAGCAATTATTTTCAGCCTGATTTCCGTATTCTTTCTTATGCCCGGCGTGTTGCTGCTGTTTGCGAAGGGAATCGACAACAGCCATCACAAATGCTATGTGCCCAATATCACCTTTGCGGGAAAGCTGGCGAACAAGACTAAGTACATCGTTCCGCCCGTCTTTGTAATTTTGCTCGTTTTCGCTTTTTTAACCTCCAGCAACTGCACTTATATTTATGATACCAGTTCCGTGGTCAGTGCAAAAAAGAGCGAAAGCAAAATCGCCCAGGAGAAAATCGAGGCCGCCTTCGGCGCGGCAAACCAGCTGGTGGTGATGGTGCCCAAAGGCAATTATGAGGCGGAGGAAGCCGCCTTAAAAGAGATCGGGAAGCTGGACTATGTGGATACGGCCCTGGGCCTTGCCAATGTTTCCATCAATGACGATTATGTGCTGACAGATAAAATATCTCCCAGGGATTTTTCGGAAATGACGGATCTGGATATTGAAATTGTCCGCCTTCTGTATGTGGCCTACGCCTACCATCAGGAACAGTACGGGCCGGTCTTTACGGGGATTGATGAATATGACGTGCCTATCATTGATATGTTTTTATTCCTGTACGACCAGTACCGGCAGGGATATGTGACGCTGGATGAAGAAATGGATCAAAATCTGAACGAATTATATGATACCCTGCATGATGCCCAGCTCCAGCTGCAGGGCGAGGACTATTCCAGGTTTGTCCTTTCGCTAAATCTTCCGGTGGAAGGGGAGGAAACCTATGGAGCCATGGAGGAAATCCGCAGTCTGTGTGCCAGACACTATAATAAGGAGGATATCCTGCTGGTAGGCAACTCCACCAGCGATCATGACCTGATGGCTTCCTTTGCTTCGGATAATCTCATCATCAGCATTCTGACCGCGCTGTTCGTCATGATTATCCTTCTGTTTACCTTCCAGTCGGCAGGACTTCCGATTTTGCTTGTGCTGACCATCCAGGGCAGTATCTGGATCAACTTCTCCGTGCCGGCCATGACGGGAGGAACCGTGTTTTTCATCGCCTATCTCATTGTATCCGCAATCCAGATGGGCGCAACCATTGATTATGCCATTGTGATTTCCAACCGGTATCTGCAGTTGAAGAAAGTGATGCCCTTAAAGAAGGCCATTGTGGAAACATTAAATCAGTCCTTCCCCACCATTTTTACGTCCGGGACAATCCTGACCAGTGCGGGATTTCTGATCGGACGGATCGCTTCGGATGCGACGGTTGCATCCATCGGGACCGCACTGGGACGGGGCACGCTGATTTCCATCATTCTGGTGCTTTTCGTGCTGCCGCAGATTCTCCTGTTTGGGGACTTCATCATTGAAAAGACGGCGCTGACCATCAACCTGTCCCGTTACAATACCAGGGAAATCGCCGGAAAGATGTCGGTAAACGGACATGTGAAAGGATATATCCAGGGGGAAATCGATGCGGAGATCAAAGGCAGCTTTACCGGGAAAATGGATGCATCCCTGGAAACCCGTCTGCCGGGACGGCAGACCGAACTGAAACTGGAAGAGAAAGAAGGTGGCAGCGATGATGGCAAAAATAAGGATTGACAGATGGAAAAGGGCAGCTGTGTGCTGCCTTGCCGGAATCCTTCTGATGACCCAAATCCCAGGCAGCGTTGTCTCTGCGGCAGGAGAAGCGTCCGGAACCAAACCGGCGGATTCCGAAGAGATCATAACCATCTCCGATGTAGAGGACTTTTTGAAATTTGCAGACCTCTGCCGCAACGACCTTTACAGTTATGGCAAAGTCTTTTCGCTGGAAAATGACATCGATCTGACCGGTGCAGATTTCGAATGTGTGGCCTATTTTACCGGCACCTTTGAAGGAAACGGGCACACGGTATCCAATCTTCGGATTGCAAGAAAGGGATCTGATTACGGATTTTTCCGGTATCTGGGAAAGACGGCCCAAGTCCGGGATCTGACAGTGACCGGTGAAGTCAATCTGGAAGGAAGCGGGGAGAATGCGGGAGGGATTGCCGGCGTGAACTTCGGGACGATCGACGGCTGCGCCTTTCACGGCAGTATTTCCGGGAAGACCGGCGCGGGGGGAATTGTCGGCTACAATAAAGCGGACGGGATGATCCTGTCCTGCTCTGTCACAGGCGCGGTGGAAGCCACCGACCGTACGGGAGGAATTTGCGGAGAAAATAAAGGAATTATTCAACAGTGCGTTAACAGGAGCACGGTAAACGGAGAAGATTTAAAAACCACGCTGGATTTAAACGGCGTGGATCTGGGGACTTTAAATCTGACCCAGAATGTGGTGACCAGAAATGACAGCGGCGGGATTGCCGGTATTTCATCGGGCACCATTTCGGGCTGTGACAACAGGGGAAACATCGGGTTTGCTCATGTGGGATATAATGTGGGCGGTATTGTGGGCAGACAGAGCGGCACGCTGATCGGCTGCACCAATTCCGGGAAAGTATGGGGCAGGAAAGATGTGGGCGGCATTGTGGGCCAGGCGGAACCCTATCGGGAATCGGAGTATCTTTCCGACCATCTGGAAAAGGTAAAAGATGATTTTTCCAAAATCAATAACCTGGTTGTGCAAATATCCAATGCCCTGAGCGCCACATCCTCCGATACGAAGAATTATACACAGGCTCTCCAGCAGCAATATGAGGATACCGTTTCCAGCTTAAACGACGAAGTGAATGCCCTCAAAAATACGGTTTCCCAGAATAATGCAAACACCAGAGAATACATAAACAGCATCAGTGATGCCATCAGCAGTCTGGGCAATCTTGGAAATGACACCGTAAAAAAAATGAAGGACAGCATCCGTTCAAACGCCCAGAACGCGGTTGATAAAATAAAAGATAAGATTGAGGATCTCAAAGAAAAAGAAGAGACAAAAACCGAAGAGGAAAGCAGCTCATCGGCGCAAGAAAGTTCTGACAGCGAAGAAGAGAGTAAGACAGAAAGCAGCGGTTCCGAGGAAGGCAGCTCAGAAAGCAGCTCTTCTGAAGAGAGCGGTGAGGATGAGGACGATTCCCATCAGAGGGAAAGCGGCAAAGACGAAGACAGTTCTGATGAAAGCGACCGCGCGGAGAGCGGTAGCGCACAGGAGAGCGATTCCGACGAAAAGAATCAGAAGGATGCTGGCAGTCAGGAAGAAGAACAGTCCCGGGAGCCTGCCGATGCCGCAGCGGAAAACCTGACCTATGAAGAGGGAGAAGCCCTGGGACGCTACTTTACGCAGGAGCATGTGGGACGGGAGAAGAAGGAAGAGGAAGATAGCTTTACACTGCCCATAGAACTGCCTACGGAGCTTCCCACAGATCTGCCGGTGGAGCTTCCCACAAAACACCCGGATTTGCCGGATAAAGACGAGATCGAGAGCAAAGTGGATGAGCTTCTGGAGGACCCTGTCAAATTTGAACATGACGAGGAAATTGACAAAAATCTGGACCGGATGCATAGGGAACTGACCTCCATATCGGAAAACATCAGAAATCTGGAAGACACGGTCACCGGAACCGGGGAATCCCTGACCAACACGGCCGGCAATATATCCGGGGAGCTGACCGACCGGAGCAAGGCCAGCGGGGATACCGTTGACAGTATGACCGATTCCATTGATAACGGCATCCAGTCCATGACCGGAAACCTGAATAACATCATGAATACTTCCCGCAGAATTACGGATTTTGTCAGCGAGGATATTGACATTCTCATGGGAAACGGCAATGCGCTTCTGGATATTTCATCGGAAAAAGTGACGGATAAGACGCTGGGCGTGGTTTCCGGCTGTGTAAACCGGGGCAGCGTTTGGGCGGATATCAATGTGGGCGGTATCGCCGGGATCATGAATGTGGAGTATGACCTGGATCCGGAGCTGGATCTGGATTTGGCAAAAGTGACGGATGTGACGGTGCGTTCCACGACCAATGATGTTTTGATCCATTGCAAAAATTACGGAGCGGTGAACGCGAAGAAAAACAACTGCGGCGGGATTGCAGGGTATGAAGAACTGGGACTGATCCATGACTGTGAAAACTACGGCGAGGTTGTTTCCGAGAGCGGAAGCAGACTGGGCGGTGTTGCCGGCCTTTCCGAAAGCCGGATTAACCAAAGCTATGCGTTCTGCAATCTGGAGGGCAGGGCGTCGGTGGGCGGCATCGCGGGTGAAGGTTATGACATCAGCAGCTGCCGGGCGATGTGCAATCTGACCTGTGCAGACGGAGAAAAGGCAGGCAGCATCGCCGGTTGGGTAGAGGAACAGGCGGCCCTGTCGGATAACTTTTTTGTCTATGACGGCTGGGACGGGGTGGACAATATCAGCTATATCGGGAAGGCGGAATCCTGCACCTATGAGGAGATGATGCAGACGGCAGGGATACCGGATGGATTTTCCACGGTTACCGTCACCTTTGAAAAAGAAGGGACCGGCGCCGGGACGGTGCGGATTCCTTATGGAGGTACTGTGACGGAGAAGGAGATTCCCCGGATTCCGGCTTCTGAAGATTGTTATCTGAAATGGGACAGGGAATTTCCCATAGAGGACGTGAAGTCCAATCTGATCATCACGGCGGAGGACGTGCGTTTTACGAAGAGTCTGGCTTATCCTGCCTGCTATGAAGAGGGAAAGGCGGATTTTCTGGTAGAAGGGGATTTTTATGAAGACAGCCGGATAGACGCCCAGGAAGCGGAAATTCCCCCAAAAGAAGGGATGACGGCCGCCTATGCTTACACTTGGTCGTTAGAACATGTGCCGGAAGAAAAGGGGGACTATCTGCTTCATTTCCGGATCCCGGAGAAGGCGGCGGAAACACAGGTCTGGTTTGTAAAAGACGGCAGCTGGGAAAAGGCGGTCCTGCAGCAGGATGGCAGTTACGTGACGGCAGTCCTTCCCTATGGGGCGCAGTTTGCGGTATACGGGAAAGAGAAGGGAAAGGCCTCCCTGTATCTGGCCTGCGGCGCGGGAGCGGCAGCGGTACTCCTTTTATTCCTGGTAAAGAGAAGGAACAGAAAAAGAGGTTCGGCATAATTGCTGACCTCTTTTTCTGTATATATATTACCATAAAATCGTAAAAATGTCAAGTCTTGTGATCCCCGCCGGGCGGTGCTAGAATGAAGTTCGTTACAAAAAAGGAGGTATGGGGATGCAGGAGGATTTCTTCTCACTGGTATTAAAAGAGCAGGAAAAACAGCAGGCGGCAAAGGTTTTGGAAATGAATCCGAAAACGGAAAAGTACGGACTGACCCTTTCGAAAGAAGAGGCCGGGCAGCTGATCGCCGCCAAGAACCACACGCTCATGCAGCAGAGGCGGGTGGAATTTACGGAAGGCATCCTGCCCGGACTGATTCTGATTTTCTGTGATTCGCCCTATTTAAACCGGGGAAATTACGTGGAAACCATAGGGGAACTGCAGGACATTTTTTTCAGTTATAAAAACGAGTCCATGGATCTTTTGACGGATGAGGAACTGCTGCATTTTATGAAGGAACAGTTTGACGGTGTCTGTTATGGTTCCACAGAGTATCTGGCGGGCACTTGCCTGGAACGGTTTGCCAGAGCGGTGCGCGCAGGATATCGGGACTATATGGAAAAGGAAGGGGAAGGGATATACGAAGATTTTTCGGAAGAACAGAGATGGGATAAAGACCTGTTTTTGACGGTGTGGGACGAACTGATTCAGTGAGGGGAGGAAAAAAGATGGAATATGAACCCAGGGAACTGCTGCTTCTGTGGCGGAAGCTGGCAGCGAAATACACTTCCAATGACAGCACTTCCGTGAGCTATGAAAAAGCACAGCAGCTGATGGAGGCTGTTTTATACTGTCTGAACCAAAAGGAACAAGAGCAGGGCCATAACAACCTTCCGGCGGCAGCCAGGCGGGAAGGCAGCCTGCTTGAAGCCTATGAGGCAGGGCTGGCCCTGATCGGGAAAAAGGCGAAGGCCGCAAAGGAAATTTACGATTCCCTGTTGGACGGGTTTACGGATTTCGGATGCAGATCCCTGCGGGATACTGTGCTTTCGGGGATGCCTGAATTTTTCCGACGTTATGACATGCGCTTTGCACCTGGGGACCATCTGCTCACCCTGGATTATCCGGTGCTGGGAAGGTCAGAGGGAAAAGAAGGGATAGACCTGATTCTGTACTATATGCAGGCAATTTCACTGGAACAGGATTTTTTGAAGGCTCTGCCAGAGGAATATTGCCTTGCGGTATTCAGACAGGATTGCCCCGGATACAGGGACCGGTTTGAAAATCTCGCCGCCATTTTGCTGCATCATGCCCAGCGCTGCATGATGGCCGGCAAGCGGATTGACGGGGAAGAATTTTCGGAACCGGAAATCAGGAAAACGGCGGAATTTGTGCGCAGCAGGACGCGGGAAGAACTCATCGCTGCACTGTCGGAAATGACGGGCATTCTGGTGGAAAAACTCTGCGCACAAAAACTGCCTGCCGAAAGATGCCGGCAGCTGGAGGAATATCTCATGGCGGACAGCCCGGATCATGCGGACAGATTAAAATGTTTTTGCGTTTACACTTGTAAGGAAGCGGCAGATTTTATATAATAACAGGGAGTCTTTAATGGGAAGACAATCGGAAAGTGAGGAAGGCAAGATGAGTGATTATGTAATAACCTGTTGTTCTACTGCCGATATGAGCAGGGAGTTTATGGAAGAGAATAAAGTTTCCTACGCGATGTTCCATTATCAGATGGATGGTACGGACTATCCGGATGATTTGTATACTTCTGTTACGCCGGAAGCGTTTTACAAAAAAATTGCGGACGGCGCCCAGCCGGTGACCTCTCAGGTGAATGTGGAAGAGTATTGCCGGCTGTTTGAGCCGGCTTTAAAAGAGGGAAAGGATGTGCTGCACATGACCCTTTCCAGCGGTATCTCCGGCAGCATCAACTCCGCCAATATTGCGAAGGCGCAGTTGGAGGATGAATATCCGGGAAGGAAAGTGATCGTGATCGACAGCCTGGGTGCTTCTTCCGGTTACGGCCTTCTGGTGACGAAGGCGCTGGAGAACCAGCGCGCCGGCATGAGCCTGACAGAAAATGCGGCATGGATCGAAGCGAACAAACTGCGGGTTCATCACTGGTTTTTCTCCACGGATCTGACCAGCTATATCCGGGGCGGACGCATTTCAAAAGCGGCCGGCTTTTTCGGGCAGGCGCTGAATATCTGCCCTCTTTTGAATATGGACTCCGAAGGCAGGCTGATCCCCAGGACAAAGCACCGCGGGAAGAAGCAGGTGACCAGGGAAATCGTAAGACGCATGGAAGAACATGCTCAGGACGGTCTTCATTATTCCGGCAAATGCTACATATCCCAGTCCTCCTGCATGGAAGATGCGAAAAAGGTGGCGCAGATGGTGGAGGAGACTTTCCCCAATCTGGACGGAAAAGTGGTCATCAATCCCATTGGCACGGTGATCGGTTCCCATACCGGCCCCGGCACGGTTGCGCTGTTCTTCTGGGGAGATGAAAGAACGCTGTAGAGGAGTGGCAACAGCATCGTTGACAAGACCGATAAAGCGAATTATAATGGTCTGGATTGAGATTTTACAAGGCGTATGATCAAATGCATGCGCAAATAAAAAGAACCTGCAGGTTTGGAGGAAGAGATACATGAAAGTGTATGGCGTAAATGAATTGAGGAAGATGTTCCTGGAATTTTTTGAGAGTAAAGGACATCTTGCGATGAAGAGTTTTTCCCTTGTTCCGCACAATGACAACAGTCTGCTGCTCATTAACTCCGGCATGGCTCCGTTAAAGCCCTATTTCACCGGACAGGAGATCCCGCCCAGAAAACGGGTGACCACCTGCCAGAAGTGCATCCGCACCGGCGATATCGAGAATATCGGCAAGACAGCACGGCACGGCACATTTTTCGAAATGCTGGGGAATTTCTCCTTCGGTGATTATTTCAAACACGAAGCGATTGCATGGAGCTGGGAATTTCTGACGGAAGTGGTGGGCCTGGACCCGGAACGCTTATATCCTTCCGTCTATCTGGAAGACGATGAGGCATTTGACATCTGGAACAAAGAAATCGGCATTCCCGCGGAACGGATTTTCCGTTTCGGCAAGGAAGATAACTTCTGGGAGCACGGTTCCGGCCCCTGCGGCCCCTGTTCCGAGATCTATTACGACCGCGGTGAGAAGTACGGCTGCGGTAAGCCCGGATGCACCGTGGGCTGCGAGTGTGACCGCTACATCGAAGTGTGGAACAACGTGTTCACCCAGTTTGACAACGACGGCCACGGCAACTATACGGAACTGGAACAGAAGAATATCGATACGGGCATGGGCCTGGAGCGTCTGGCGGTTGTGGTACAGGACGTGGATTCCATTTTTGATGTGGATACCATCCGGGCGCTGCGCGACCGCGTATGTGAGATGGCCCGCAAAGGATATCAGAAGGAGCATGACTGGGACGTTTCCATCCGCATCATTACGGATCATATCCGTTCCGCAACCTTCATGATTTCCGACGGCATCCTTCCTTCCAATGAAGGGCGTGGCTATGTGCTGCGCAGGATCATCCGCAGAGCCGCAAGACATGGCAGGCTTTTGGGCATCGAAGGCCAGTTTTTGGCAGAGCTGTCCAAGACGGTGATTGAGGGCAGCAAGGACGGTTATCCGGAGCTGGATGAAAAGAAAGACTTTATTTTCAATGTGCTGACTCAGGAAGAGGCGAAGTTTAATAAGACCATCGACCAGGGACTGTCCATTCTGGCGGAACTGGAAGAAAAAATGACGGAAGAAAGCGTAAAGGTCATGGCGGGAGAAGATGCTTTCCGGCTTTATGATACCTATGGTTTCCCGCTGGATCTGACGAAGGAAATCCTGGAAGAAAAGGGATTTTCGGTGGATGAAGAAGGCTTTACAAATGCTATGCAGGAGCAGAAGAACAAAGCGAGAAAAGCCCGCAAGGTGACCAATTACATGGGCGCTGATGTGACGGTTTACGAATCCATTGATCCTGCCATCACTTCCGTATTTGTGGGCTATGACCGGCTGACAGCAGATTCAGTGATCAATGCCATGACCACTGATACGGAAGTTGTGGAGGCGCTGACAGACGGCCAGGAAGGCACCATTATCACGGAAGAAACACCGTTCTATGCCACCATGGGCGGCCAGGAAGGCGACCGGGGACAAATCACCTGTGCCGACGGTATTTTTGAGGTGAAGGATACGGTCAAGTTAAAAGGCGGTAAGGTAGGACATGTGGGCCGCGTTACAAAGGGCATGTTTAAGCTGGGCGATAAAGTGACCCTTTCCGTAGATGAGGCAAACCGCAGCGCCACCTGCAAAAACCACAGCGCCACCCATCTCCTTCAGAAAGCGCTGAGAGAGGTTTTAGGCACCCATGTGGAACAGCAGGGCTCCTTGAACAATGCGGACAGACTCCGTTTTGACTTCAGCCATTTCTCGGCCATGACAGCGGAAGAAATCGAAGCGGTGGAACGGATGGTGAATGAAAAGATCGCGGAGAACCTTCCGGTAGAAACGAAGATCATGACCATCGAGGAAGCGAAGAAATCCGGAGCGATGGCACTCTTCGGTGAAAAATACGGCGATACCGTGCGCGTGGTATGCATGGGGGATTACTCCAAAGAATTCTGCGGCGGCACCCATATCGGCAATACCGGCGCGATCCAGGCGTTTAAAATCCTTTCCGAGAGCGGGGTTGCGGCCGGCGTCAGGAGAATTGAAGCGCTGACAGGTCAGGGGGTATTCGACTACTTCAACAGTCTGGAAAAGAAGCTGGAAGAAGCGGCAAAGACGGTGAAGGCGACTCCTGCAAACCTGCAGGAAAAGCTGGAGCATCTGATGGCGGAACTGAAAGCGCTCCAGAGTGAAAATGAATCCTTAAAGAGCAAGGCAGCCAAGGAAGCCCTTGGGGATGTCATGGATCAGGTTGCAGAAGTAAAAGGCGTGAAGCTTCTGGCGGCCAGCGTAGCGGATGTGGATATGAACGGGCTGCGCGACCTGGGCGACCAGCTGAAGGAAAAGCTGGGAGAAGGCGTGGTAGTGCTGGCTTCCGCTAAGGACGGCAGAGTGAACCTGATCGCCATGGCTACCGACGGCGCCATGAAGAGCGGTGCGCATGCGGGCAATCTGATCAAGGGGATTGCGGCCCTGGTGGGCGGCGGCGGCGGCGGACGTCCCAACATGGCCCAGGCCGGCGGCAAGAATCCTGCCGGGATTGAAGCCGCAATTGCGGAAGCTTCCAAAGTACTGGAAGGCCAGCTGAAATAAAAAAACAGGACAGATAACCAATTTTTTGAAAAAAACTGTTGACGAATCCTGTATTTTTGTTATAATAGTTCATGTGCATATGGCAAAAGCCTAAGATGCATTATTAACCCAATCAGTCGTGAGACGGGACTGAAGGGAGGTCAGGTGTGAGTATATGTCTAACATTATTGTAAAAGAGAATGAGACTTTAGATAGCGCTCTGCGTCGTTTCAAGAGAAGTTGTGCTAAAGCAGGTATCCAGCAGGAAATCCGCAAAAGAGAACACTACGAGAAACCCAGCGTAAAGCGTAAGAAAAAATCTGAAGCAGCCAGAAAACGCAAATATAACTAATGGAATGAGTCCCTGAGGTTTCCCCAGGGACTTCTTTTATGCAAATTTTTGGAAAAATATGGAACAGAAGTACATGGGAGGATTTATGAAGGTAAGAAAAAGGGTAATAAGTTTATTGCTGGCGGCATTTGTGGCGGTCGGGTCTTTCCTGGCAGCTCCGGTAAAGGCGGAAGCAGCGGCACCCCTGGCCAAAGGCATTGACGTGGCAAAATATCAGGGGGCGGTGAACTGGAGCGCCGTGAAAAAGGCGGGCTATGATTTCGCATTCATCAAAATCGGCAGCGCAAAGAGCGGTCTGGATCCCTACTATGCCGCAAATATGGCAGGGGCGAATGCGGCGGGTTTAAAAGTGGGCGCTTATATCTATTCCTATGCAACCACCGTGGAGGGCGCCATCACGGAAGCGCAGTTTGCGATTGCTGCGCTGGAGCCTTATACCGTCAGCTTTCCGGTAGTTTATGACCTGGAGGATTCCGTACATAAGAATATGACGCCGGATCAGCTGGCGGCGCTGACGGTGGCATTCTGCACTACCGTACAGAGTGCGGGGTATTATCCCATGGTGTATTCCAGCAAAAACTGGATGGTGGGCAAGATTGCCGCTACACCTTTTGATAAATGGATCGCCCAGTATAATTCCGTATGCGAATATCCGAATCCCGCATTCTGGCAGTTCACCAGCAGCGGAAGCGTGCCCGGAATCGACGGCAGGGTGGACCTGAACTATCAGTTCAAGGATTATTCCAATCTGATCGTAGCCAACGGCTTTGTGGACCGGGGCGGCAGCCGTTATTACTATAAGAACTACCGGATGCAGTTCGGATTCGTGGAAGATGGCGGAAAACGGTATTTCATGAATGCGGACGGCACCATGTACAAACAGGGATGGCTGGGCGACGGTGTGAATATGTTTTATATGGATACCAAAGACGGCCATATGCTCACGGACCTGGTGGAAATCGGCGGAAAGAAATATTATTTTGCTGCCAGCGGCCTGATGCAGCGGGGCATGATTCCTCTGGACGGGAAGATCTATTTGTTCGGGGCGGACGGCGCAATGCAGCACGGCTTTTATACCGATCCGGCAGCGGGAATCCGTTACTTCAAGGAAGACGGCAGCATGGCATCCAATGAACTGCTGACTGTCAACGGCAATAAATACTATTTTAATCCCGGCGGAATTATGGTGACGGGCATGGCGCCTGTGGGCGGTCTGACCTATCTGTTCGGAGCGGACGGCGCGATGCAGTACGGCTGGTATACGGATGCTTCCGGCATGCGCTATTTCCAGGCGGACGGCAGTATGGCGGTCAACACTACCCTGACGGTGGACGGCGTGATGTATACCTTTGATGCAAACGGCATCGCAGCGGCGGTTCCCGTGCTCAATCCTACGGCCTGGGTGACAGATCCCGAAACGGGAGTGACGGTGGATACTTCTACCGGGGAAACGGTGGATCCGGCGGTTGTGGCAGAGGTGACGGCGGCCCTGGCGCAGTGAGGAAGACAGTCTAAGGGCGTCTTTTTGGAAAAAGGAATAATCCGGTAACTATCACATAAGAATAATTATAGGATTCGTGGGATGGAGTGCATTTTTATGAACAAGTCTTGCAGACAGCGCACCCTTGCGTGTTTTCTGTCAACCGTAATGATTCTTATGCTGGTAATTGCGCCGGTGCAGCGGACATATGCGGCAGAAGGGGCGGTGACCATAGCGGCCCCTTCTGCTATTTTATTGGAAGCATCCACCGGAAAGGTCATTTATGAACAGGACGCGGACCGGGTGTGCCCGCCGGCCAGTATCACGAAGATCATGACACTTTTGCTGATCTTTGAGGCGCTGGACAGGGGGGAAATCAAACTGACGGATGAAGTGATCACCAGCGAACATGCCCAGTCCATGGGCGGTTCTCAGGTGTTTTTGGAGAACGGGGAACTGCAGACGGTAGATACGCTGATTAAGTGTATTGCGGTGGCCAGCGGAAATGACGCGGCTGTGGCAATGGCGGAGCATATCGCGGGCAGTGAGGAAGAATTTGTGGCAAAAATGAATCAGAAAGCCCAGGAACTGTCCATGACCAATACCCATTTTGTGGACTGCTGCGGGCTGACCGATTCCGACGAACACCATACCTCTGCCCGGGATGTGGCGATCATGAGCCGGGAACTGGTACAAAAACATCCTGATGTGTACCGGTATACCGGGATCTGGATGGAGGATATCACCCACACCACGGCAAGGGGCAGTACCCAGTTCACCCTTTCCTCTACCAATAAACTGCTGAAACAGTATCAATGGGCCACGGGATTAAAAACGGGTTCCACCAGCAAAGCAAAATATTGTCTTTCGGCAACGGCAAGAAAAGACGGCGTGGATCTGATCGCCGTGGTCATGACGGCGCCGGATTCCAAAGCCCGCTTTTCCGACGCGGCGGCGTTGTTAAACTATGGATACAGCGTGAGCGCCCTGTACCGGGACGACAATAAGGATAAGATTCCGGATATGACTGTGAAGGGGGGCGTGGCGGAAACGGTGCCTCTGGCTTATCAATCCGGCTTTTCCTATCTGGATGTGGACGGCAATGATGTAGCGATGATCCAGAAGCATCTTCAGATACCGGAACAGGTGGATGCGCCGATAAAGGCGGGAGAGAAGGCCGGAGTGGCGGAATACAGCCTGAACGGGGAAGTGGTGGGCAGCGTACCTGTTTTATATGCGGCCAGCGTGGAAAAAGCGGTCTACCGGGATTATGTGAAAAAAGCCATGGGGTTTTTCCTGCTTTGACTCTTCCTTTACATCTATGGTATAATAGCAGACGATTAACAGGATATGGATGGGAGAATGGATATATGTGGATGATTTTGGGCGGATTGTTTGCGGTCCTCTGCCTCTTTCTGGCAGGCGTTGCGGCATATGACAGCAACCGTTTTGTGACGGTGCATTACCGAATCCGTAATACGGCGGTAAAAAAGAATACGAGACTGGTGCTGTTGTCCGACCTCCACAATAAGCGGTATGGAGAGGATAACAGGAAGCTGCTTGCGGCCATTGAAGAAGCAGCTCCGGATATGATCGTCTGCGCCGGGGATCTGATGACTTCCGTGCCCGATGAGTCCATGCTCCCGGCGGAAAGGCTCGTGAGAGCCCTTTCCGGGAAGTATCCTTTTTACTACGGCAACGGAAACCATGAATATCGGATTTATCATCAGACGGACAAATTCGGTGCGATGGGGGAGGAATACCGGTCTGTTCTGGAGGGCTGCAGTGTATGCCTTTTGGAAAACGAGAGCATTTTCCTGCCTTCCCGGGGAATCCGGATTTACGGTCTGGATCTGCCCAAAGAGTACTACCGTAAGTTCCGACATCCTGTCCTGAAAGGGAAGGACCTGGAAAAATGGATCGGGAAGCCCCAGCAGGACTGCTATAATATATTGCTGGCCCATCATCCGACTTATTTTGAGGCATATGCGGATTGGGGAGCGCAGCTTGCCCTGTCCGGCCATGTTCATGGGGGCGTGGTGCGTCTGCCTTTTCTGGGCGGCGTGGTTTCCACTTCTTTTACTCTTTTTCCCAAATATGACGGGGGAATGTTTGAAAAGCAAGGAAAGCGGATGATCGTCAGCCGGGGGCTGGGAAGCCACACTATACCGATCCGCCTGTTCAATCCGGCGGAACTTGTGGTGATCGATTTGTGCAGCGGAGAATAGGAGTTTTTTATGGCGCTGGAAGTGAAGCTGGAGGCATTTGAAGGCCCGTTGGACCTGCTTTTGCATCTCATTGAAAAGAACAAAATAGATATTTATGACATTCCCATTGTGGAGATCACAGAACAGTATCTGGATTACATCCGTCAGATGGAAACGGAAGATATGAACGTGATGAGCGAATTTTTGGTCATGGCCGCCACCCTTTTGGATATCAAGTGTAAAATGCTCCTTCCCCGGGAAGTGAATGAAGAAGGGGAAGAAGAGGATCCGAGGGCAGAGCTGGTGCAGAAGCTTTTGGAGTACAAGATGTACAAATATATGTCTTTTGAGCTGAAGGACATGCAGGTGGATGCGGCGAAAAATTTTTATAAATCCATGACCATGCCGCCGGAAGTGGCGGCTTTCCGCCCTCCGGTGGATTATGAAGAACTGATCGGAGATATGACGCTGGCGAAACTCCAGGAGATTTTCAACAGCGTGATGAAACGACAGGAAGAAAAGGTCGATCCTGTCAGAAGCCGGTTCGGAAAGATTGAGAAGGATGAGGTAAGCGTGGAAGAAAAATCTCTTTATGTGGAGGAGTTTATCCGTTCACACAAGCGGTTTTCTTTCCGGGAGCTTCTGGAAAAGCAGCACAGCAGGATGGAAGTGATTGTGACCTTTCTGGTGGTGCTGGAACTGATGAAGACAGGGAAGGTCACAGTGGAACAGGAATCCATAAACGATGAGATCACGGTGATCTCCAGGGAGGCTTAAAAATGGAACGAAAAGAGCAGGAAGCGGCAATCGAGGCGATACTTTTCACCATGGGAGAATCCGTAGAGGTGAAGAGGCTTGCGGACATCATAGAGGAAACGCCGGAAAAGACCCGCGAAATTCTGGAAGTGATGAAGGAACGCTGGGAAGAGGAAGGCAGAGGGGTTACCCTGATCGCCCTGGAGGACTCCTGGCAGATGTGTACCAGACCGGAGCTATATGAATATCTCATCAAAATTGCCAAAGCGCCCCGCAAATATGCGCTCTCGGATACGCTTTTGGAAACCCTTTCCATCATTGCGTACAAACAGCCCGTCACCAGGCTGGATGTGGAACGGATCAGAGGAGTGAACTGTGACCACGCCATCAACAGACTGGTGGAGTTTGAACTGGTGGCTGAAATCGGCCGTCTGGATGCGCCTGGCAGACCGCTTTTGTTTGGCACTACGGAACAGTTTTTGCGGGCTTTTGGCGTAGGATCGCTGGAAGAGCTGCCGGAATTGTCCGCGGTCCAGGTGGAGGAATTTAAGGAACAGGCCGAACAGGAAGCACAGTTGCAGCTGGAAGTGTAAAACGATTTGAAAAATGGAACGATATGCTTGACACAGTTCCATAATAAAGGTATAGTGAATATAAGACAATTGTCGATAATGGAGGCGGTAAATTGAGTATAATGAAGAAACTGCCGGACGCGGAGTTTGAAGTCATGTCGGTTGTATGGAAATTTTCCTCTCCCGTTACGATCGGAATGCTCACAGAAATATTGAATGAGGAAAGCGGAAAAGTCTGGAAGCCTCAGACCGTACATACTCTGCTGGGGCGTCTGGAAGGGCGCGGCTTTTTAAAAACAGAAAAAGAGGGAAAGGAACGGTATTATGAGCCATTGATAAAACAGGACGATTATCTTCGGTTTGAGACCCGGAATTTTGTGGAGAAATACTGCCGGGGATCGCGCCTGGCGCTGATCAATACCATGTATCAGGACGAAAAAATGAGCGATGACGATATGGCACAACTGCTGGAATGGATTGAGAAAATGAGGAAAGATCGATGACGGATATGCTCCTATGGCTGGCGCGCAATACCTGGGGAATGGCGTTGACGGCAGCACTGTACGGGTCGGCATATGTCCTGGCAAAGAAATATACCCCCGGAGACTTTTATATGATAGGGAAGCTGATTTTGTCAGGCTTCCTGATTCCCTTCAGGCCTGTCATCCTCATTCCCCTCCGGGAAGAAAAAGAAATCGGCGAAGGGCTCGCCAATATAACCGCCTTTTCCCGGGATTTTTCGGGATGGTTAAGCGCCGGCGGACAAAAGGAAAGAGGGACCGCTTTTTTCGGGGACGGCATGCTTTCGGCAGAAGGGCTGATTTTCGGGATATGGGCTGCCGGATGTATGGGCATGGTTCTGTATCAGACCTTAAAATATGCGGCATTTTTGAGAAGGGTGAAACGCTGGAGCCATGCAATCTCAGACCGGGAGATTTTGACGGTTTTCACAGAGCGGAAAGAAAGGATGGGGATCCGGGCGCGTCTTCCGGTGAGGGAATGTGCCTGCATCTTTACGCCGATGCTTGTGGGAATTTTCCGTCCTGTTATTTTACTGCCGCATCAGGCGGTTCCTCCACGGCAGTTAGAAGCGGTTTTGGATCATGAACTGATGCACTACAAACGAAAGGATCTGTGGTATCGGTGGGCAATGATGGCGGCGGTTGCAGTGAACTGGTTCAATCTGCTGGTTTATTTGTTCGCCCGGGTTTTTGCTTTTTACGGGGAATTATCCTGTGACGAAGCGGTAACGGAGAAAATGGATGAAAGGCAGCGGGAACAGTACCTCATGACAGTGGTCGCTCTGGCGGCCGGAAAGTCTGCATACAGCACTGCCTTTTCATCCTCATTTTACGGAGGAAAAGAAGGGATGAAAAAGAGAATTTATTCCGTCATGAGACCGCCCCAAAAAAGGCTGGGATACGGCATTTTTGCGGTCTGCTTTCTATTGGTGCTGAGTTCCGGGATGGTTTTTACGCCGGTATCCGATGGGGGAGAACACACAGCCCCCGGGATAGGGCGTCAGGCGGACGGGATTACCCGGGAGGAAGTAAAACGGGAGATAGAAGCAGCTTTTTCCGAAAGCTTCAGCGTGGAATATTATGAGAAAAGGCTTCCGGACGAGAACATTTCCGGCTATGAGGACGGGGTTCCCGTGGTGCTGGCTTTGGAGGATGGCGCCCTGGAAAAGGGCGTATATGCCAGCGTAAAAGGTTATAGAGGCAGGGTCTATTCTTCCTCAGACTGCGCAGAGCAAAGCCTTGCTTTCTGTATTCCGGAGGAAGAAAAGGCAAAAGTCCTTGACAGCGCAGATTTTACCGATGTGGTGAAAATATCTTACGCAGGCCTCACCGGATATATGAAGAAATCGGAACTGAAATTTTAGACATGAATTCCGTTTTCCCTTTCATATAATAACAGTAACCGTATTGGGTTGCTGACGGAGGCTTCTATGGATAGGAAAGAAAACGGAGAGAAAAGGCGGCGGTACGTGAAAATGCTGCGTGAGAAGAAAAAAGCGTGTCTGGCCTGGCTGGCCGTATCGGTGCTGCTGACATCCTTTCTGACGGGCGCAGCGCCGGCAGATGAGAGAAAAGAAGAAAAAACAAGTACAACCAGTCAATTATACGCCCAGTCGGCAGTCCTGATGGATGCCGACAACGGGCGTGTTTTATTGCAGAAAAACGGGACGGATATTCTGCCCATGGCCAGCACCACGAAAATCATGACCTGTATTCTGGCCCTGGAGGAGGGCAATACTTCTGATCTTGCGGCGGTATCCTCCTATGCTGCGGGCCAGCCCAAGGTTCACCTGGGAGCACAGAAGGGGGAACACTATAAAATCGGAGATCTGCTCCATTCCCTGATGCTGGAATCCCATAATGATGCGGCGGTCATTATAGCGGAACACTATGGAAGCCGTTGGGCCGGTCTTTCTTTGGACTGCGAAAATCATTCCGCAGAAGAAAGCAAAAAGGCTGTGCTGGCATTCACGGAAAAGATGAACGAAAAAGCGGTGCAGATCGGCTGCGAAAACACCTTCTTTGTGACGCCCAACGGCCTGGACGGCACCCTTCGGACAGAAAAAGACGGGGAGAAGGTGGAAAAAGCCCACTCCACAACCGCTCAGGATCTGGCCAGGATCATGAGTTATTGCGTGACCGCTTCCCCTGCCCGGGAAAGCTTTCTGGAGGTGACCCGGACGCCTTCCTACACCTATCACAATTATAAAGAAGACAGCGGCGGAAATTTTCAGGAAGGCGGCCGTGTGATTTCCTGTAATAATCACAACGCCTTTTTGCAGATGATGGAAGGGGCCCTTTCAGGGAAAACCGGATTTACGGGAAAAGCGGGGTACTGCTACGTGGGGGCACTGGAAAGGAGCGGGAAAAAATTTGCGGTGGCCCTCCTTGCCTGCGGCTGGCCGAACCACAAAACCTGGAAATGGCATGACGCAAAAATACTGATGGAATACGGGCTTGAGAATTACGAAAAACGCGACATTTATGAGGGCAGGAAGCTGGAGCCTGTGGAAGTGGAAAACGGGCAGATGCCTCAGGTTTCCCTGCATTGTGAAGAAAAAAAGATAGAGCTTCTGCTTTCAGCAGCGGACCGGGTAGAGGTGGAATGGAAGCTTCCCGAAAAGCTGACAGCCCCTGTCACAAAAGGGCAGGAAGTGGGCGGGGAGTCCTTTTATGTAAACGGGGAGCTTTATGCGTTTATTCCAGTGACGGCCATGGAAAATGTGCCGGAAATAACCTATACTTACTGTATAAGAAAGATATTGCATATCATTTTGTTGTAAAAAATGACTAATTTTATTGTATCTCCGGAAATAAATTGGGCATATTATTTCATTTTTACATCTGGCGGCACTTCCATTTTCATGGTATACTACTAAAGTACGAATCTTCCGCAAAAATTAGGTAATTATGCTTATTTTTGTTAAAATTCGTAAATAAGGTTTATTTATTTTATCTAATATAAAATGGAGGGCTGAAAAATGAGCAATACTTCACAAGCGAGTCAAAGAATTACCGCTTTACTCGACGACAACAGTTTCGTTGAAATTGGCGCGAAGGTTACTGCCAGAGCAACTGATTTCAACTTGAAACAGACAGAGACTCCTTCTGACGGCGTAATAACCGGCTATGGAGTGATTGATGGCAACCTTGTGTATGTGTACAGCCAGGACGCGTCCGTACTGGGCGGCAGTATCGGTGAAATGCATGCAAAGAAAATTGTCAATCTCTATAACCTGGCCATGAAGACAGGCGCGCCTGTCATCGGTCTGATCGATTCCGCGGGGGTAAGGCTTCAGGAAGCGACCGACGCATTGAATGGTTTTGGCGAAATTTACTTAAAACAGGCGATGGCTTCCGGCGTGATCCCTCAGATCACAGCGGTGTTCGGAACCTGCGGGGGCGGCCTGGCGCTGGTGCCCGGACTGACGGACTTCACCTTCATGGAAGGCAAGAAGGCGAAATTATTCGTGAATTCCCCCAATGCAATCGAAGGCAATTACACTTCCAAGTGTGATACCTCTGCAGCGGCTTTCCAGAGCGAAGAGGCCGGCATTGTGGACGTGGTTGCAGAAGAAGACGAGATCCTTGCAAAGATCCGTGAACTGGTATGCATGCTGCCCGCAAACAACGAGGATAACGATGCATATGAAGAATGTACAGATGAATTAAACCGTGTGAACCCTGAAATCGCCGGCTGTGTCGGGGATACTTCCGTGGCGCTTTCCCTGATCGCTGACGACAATAACTTCCTGGAAGTAAAGGGCGCTTATGCGAAGGATATGGTGACCGGTTTCATGCGCTTAAACGGCATGACGGTAGGCGCGGTGGCAAACCGCAGCGAAGTATATGACGAAGAAGGCAATTCTTCTGAGAAATTTGAGGAAGTCCTTTCCGCCAGAGGCTGTGAGAAAGCGGCTGATTTCATCAGCTTCTGTGATGCGTTCGGCATTCCCGTACTTTCCCTGACCAATGTGAAGGGCTTTGCGGCGACCAAGTGCTCCGAGAAGAGAATGGCAAAATCCGCTGCAAAACTTACATATGCATTTGCAAACGCTACCGTTCCCAAAGTGAATGTGGTGATCGGTAAAGCTTACGGCAGCGCATACGTTGCCATGAACTCCAAAGCCATCGGTGCGGATATGACATTCGCATGGCCGGATGCCCAGATCGGCACCATGGATGCGAAACTGGCTGCAAAGATCATCTGCGACGGCCAGGACAGTGCGGCGATCGACGCCTGCGCAGCAGAATATGCAGCATTACAGACAAGCGCCCAGAGCGCAGCAAAGAGAGGCTATGTTGACCAGATCATCGAAGCGGCTGATACGAGAAAATATGTGATCGGCGCGTTTGAGATGCTGTTTACAAGGAGAGAAGACCGCCCTGCGAAAAAACATGGCACAGTATAAGAAAGGAAGCTGCTTAATATGAAAAAATTTTTGTTAGTATTAGGTATGGTGACCTGTCTTTTCGGGATGACGGCGTGCGGTGCGAAGAATGAAGCGGAAACGTCCAAGATGCAGGTGGACGAAGAAAGCCTGATTTCTTATGCGGACCAGGTGATTGATGCCGTAAACCAGATCGTGACAAGCGGCATGCAGGATAAATATGCATCCGATACCGTCATCAGTGCGGCGCTCACAAGCTGGGAATCCGCAATGGAAGACCTGGTGACCTACAATGGGATTACGGATCATGTGGTGACAGTCGGCGAGAAGGAAGCGGTGATCGATGTTTCTGTTGACGGAAGTGACCATGACGCTGTAGTGACCATCATCCTGGATGCTCAGGGGAATCTGACCAGCATTACCACCAATGTTACCCGTACGATGGGAGAACTGATGGAAAATGCGGCGCTCAATACTCTCCTCGGCATGGGTACCGTATTTGTCGTACTGATCCTGATCAGCCTTTTGATCAGCTGCTTTAAATTCATTCCCGGATGGCAGGAAAAGCTCAGCAGGAAGAAAAAACCTGCAGAAGTATCCGCGCCTGCTCCTGCGCCCGTGGCTGCTGCTACAGTGGTGGAAGAGGTACAGGAGGATGACTGCGAACTGGTTGCCGTTATCGCGGCTGCAATTGCGGCAAGTGAAGGCGCGGCAAGCACGGAAGGTTTTGTTGTGAGAAGTATCAAACGCCGTACAGGCAAATGGCAGAAAGCCTGAATCAAGTAAAAACGAATCATTCATAGGAGGATGAAATCATGAAAAATTATACCATTACCGTAAATGGCAACGTATATGACGTAGTAGTAGAAGAAGGCGCATCCACAGGCGCACCTGTTGTAGCTCCGAAAGCAGCTCCCAAGACAGCTCCCAAAGCTCCCGCAGCAAAACCTGCAGCACCGGCGGCAGGCGCAGGCAGCGTGAAGATTGAAGCCGGCGCAGCAGGAAAGGTATTCAAGCTGGATGCTGCAGTAGGCCAGGCGGTGAAAGCCGGCGATCCCGTAGTGACAATCGAAGCGATGAAGATGGAAATTCCTGTTGTTGCTCCTAATGACGGTACAGTTGCAAGCATCAATGTTGCAGTCGGCGATGCGGTTGAAGCAGGAACATTACTTGCAACATTAAACTGATCGGGAAACCGGTGAAAGCCGGAACCTGACTACTAACACAGGAGGTCAACAAAATGTCTTATATTACGACTACATTGGACAACCTGATTCATCAGACGGCATTTTTCAATATGACATGGGGAAATGTGGTGATGATTATAGTGGCTTGCGTATTCCTGTATCTGGCTATTGCCAAGGGATTTGAGCCGCTGCTTCTTGTTCCAATCGCATTCGGTATGCTGCTTGTTAACATCTATCCGGATATCATGCTTCATGCAGAGGATTCCGCGAACGGTGTGGGCGGCCTGCTGTACTATTTTTATAAACTGGATGAGTGGGCGATCCTGCCGTCCCTGATTTTCATGGGGGTAGGAGCGATGACAGACTTCGGTCCGCTGATCGCCAATCCCAAGAGCTTCCTTTTGGGAGCTGCAGCTCAGTTCGGTATTTTCGGCGCTTATTTCCTGGCTATCTTTATGGGATTCAACGATAAGGCTGCCGCAGCCATCTCCATCATCGGCGGCGCTGACGGCCCCACATCCATCTTCCTTTGCGGAAAGCTGGGACAGACGGCCCTGTTAGGACCCATTGCCGTGGCGGCATATTCCTATATGTCCCTGGTGCCCATTATCCAGCCTCCGATCATGAAGCTTCTGACCACGGAGAAGGAAAGAAAAATCAAAATGGAGCAGCTGCGTCCGGTTTCCAAACTGGAGAAAATCCTGTTCCCTATCATTGTTACCGTCGTTGTATGTATGATCCTGCCTACTACGGCTCCCCTGGTGGGTATGCTCATGCTGGGTAACCTGTTCCGTGAGAGCGGTGTGGTGAGACAGCTGGCGGATACCGCATCCAACGCTCTGATGTATATCGTCGTTATCCTGCTGGGCACTTCTGTAGGCGCCACCACCAGCGCAGAAGCTTTCCTGAACCTGGATACCATCAAAATCGTTGTTCTGGGCCTGGTGGCGTTCGCAATCGGCACCGCTGCCGGCGTGCTGTTCGGTAAGCTTATGTGCAAGATTACCGGCGGAAAGGTGAATCCGCTGATCGGTTCGGCAGGTGTTTCCGCCGTTCCCATGGCGGCCCGTGTTTCCCAGAAGGTTGGCGCTCAGTCCGATCCTACCAACTTCCTGCTGATGCATGCGATGGGACCCAACGTTGCCGGCGTTATCGGTACTGCGGTTGCGGCCGGTACATTCATGGCAATCTTCGGTGTGTTCTGATTACAGAGCGAACAAGTTGATTAATATTTATGGAGGAAAAGACAATGCCTGAAAAAAAACCGATTAAAATTACGGAAACAATTCTTCGTGATGCGCATCAGTCCCTGATTGCGACCAGAATGCCCACCGAATTAATGCTTCCTATCGTTGATAAAATGGATAAAGTGGGTTACCACTCCGTGGAATGCTGGGGCGGCGCTACTTTTGACGCATCCCTTCGCTTCCTGAAGGAAGATCCCTGGGACAGACTGCGCAAACTGCGTGACGGCTTTAAGAACACAAAGCTGCAGATGCTTTTCAGAGGACAGAATATCCTCGGCTACCGTCATTATGCGGATGACGTGGTGGAGTACTTCGTACAGAAGTCCATCGCAAACGGGATTGACATCATTCGTATTTTCGACTGCTTAAACGACCTTCGCAACCTGCAGTGTGCGGTGAAGGCCTGCAATAAGGAAAAAGGCCATGCACAGGTTGCCCTCTCTTATACATTGGGCGATGCGTATACGCTGGAGTACTGGATGAACATCGCAAAAGAAATTGAGGAGATGGGTGCGGATTCCATCTGTATCAAGGATATGGCCGGCCTGCTGGTTCCTTATCAGGCGACAGAGCTGATCACAGCGATGAAGAGCGCTACCAAGCTGCCCATCCAGCTGCATACACACTATACTTCCGGTGTTGCCAGCATGACATACTTAAAGGCTGTAGAAGCCGGCGTGGATGTCATTGACTGTGCAATGTCTCCTCTGGCCCTGGGAACTTCCCAGCCCGCTACAGAAGTGATGGTGGAGACCTTCAGAGGAACTCCTTACGATACCGGATACGATCAGAATCTTCTGGCTGAAATCGCGGATTACTTCCGTCCTTATAGAGAAGAGTGCTTAAAGACCGGCCTTCTGGATCCCAAGGTTCTCGGCGTGAATATCAAGACCCTGATGTATCAGGTGCCCGGCGGTATGCTTTCCAACATGGTGAGCCAGCTGAAAGAGCAGAATGCCAGCGACAAATATGATGAAGTGCTTCAGGAGATTCCCAGAGTCCGCAAAGACTTCGGCGAACCCCCGCTGGTTACTCCTTCTTCCCAGATCGTGGGCACACAGGCCGTATTCAACGTGCTGATGGGAGAAAGATACAAAGTTGCCACAGACCAGACAAAGGATCTGCTTTCCGGCAAATATGGCAAGACTGTAAAACCGTTCAATGCGGAAGTGCAGAAGAAGGTAATCGGAGACAGAGAAGTGATCACCTGCCGCCCTGCAGACCTGATTCCGAACGAGCTGGCAAAGATCGAAGCGGAAATGAAACAGTGGAAGCAGCAGGATGAAGACGTTCTGACCTATGCGCTGTTCCCTCAGGTTGCTACCGACTTCTTCAAATATCGTCAGGCGCAGCAGGAGAAAGTGGATATGACACAGGCTGATACCAAAAACGCAGCATATCCTGTCTGAAAAACAGTCTGAGTAATTCAAACGGATACGAAAGCGGGAAGAAACACGGATTGCGTGTTCCTTCCCGCTTTTTTCTCCTGTTGTTGACACAGGGCGTATTGCAAAGTAAAATGGATTCTGGGAGGGCCAGGGATATGGAAAACACAAATGACATCATATCACGTATCAATGAGAAATATTCCGGCATGAGCAAAGGACATAAAGCGATTGCTGCCTATGTGATGGATCACTATGACCAGGCCGTTTTTATGACGGCGGCAAAGCTAGGGGAAGCATTGCACATCAGTGAGTCAACCGTGGTACGTTTTGCGTCGGGACTGGGATACAGCGGATATCCCCAGATGCAGGAGGCGCTGGCAGCCTGGGTCAAAGGAAAACTGAATACGCTGGAAACCATGGATGTGAAGTATGCCAAAAGCTCCCAGTCGGAAATCTTGTCCTCCGTACTCTCCAGCGACATTGAAAAGATCAGACATACCATAGACCATCTGGATCCGGCGGCCTTTGAGGCGGCTGTGGATCTGATTCTGGAAGCCAGGACCGTGTATATACTGGGCATCAGAAGCTGCGCGCCTCTGGCAGATTTCCTGAATTTTTATCTGAGCATGATCCGCGGAAACGTGGTACAGATTAAGACTACTAATACCAGTGAGGTATTTGAACAGATGATCCGTATCAATGAGGAAGACTGCATCATCGGCATCAGTTTTCCCAGATATTCCATGCGCACATTAAAGGCCATGGAATTTGCAAATGACCGGAGCGCGAAGGTGATCACCGTTACGGACAGCGTCCATTCTCCCATGAACCTGTATTCCTCCTGTAATCTGCTGGCAAGAAGCGACATGGTCTCCATTGTGGATTCTTTGGTGGCGCCTCTTTCGGTCATCAATGCGCTGGTGGTTGCGTTGTGTTTAAAGAGGCAGGAGGAAGTGAAGAAGAATCTGGAAACGCTGGAAGGCGCGTGGAACAATTATCAGGTTTATTTAAACGATGAAATTAATTTTATCAATGATGATTCGATTTTGGCACACCCTTTTCAGGAAAAAGAAAAGGAAGGATGAATTTTATGAACAGGAAAACAGCAGTGGTCGGCGGCGGCGCAGCGGGGATGATGGCAGCGTATGCGGCAGCCCTTTGCGGCAGCCGGGTCACTTTATATGAAAAAAACGAGAAGCTTGGGAAAAAGATCTACATCACCGGAAAGGGCAGATGCAATGTGACAAATGCCTGTGACAGAGAAGAACTTTTAAACAGCGTGGTGAATAACCCTCGTTTTTTATACAGCGCTTTTTCGGCATTCGACAACAAAATGGCGCAGGATTTTTTTGAAAAAGAAGGCTGTCCTCTCAAAACAGAGCGGGGAGGACGGGTGTTTCCGGTTTCCGATCATGCATCCGACATCATCCGGGCCATGGAGCGTGCGCTGCGTCGGGAAAATGTAAAGATCTGCCTGCATACAGGCGTGAAAAAGGTTCTGATAAAGGAACTGCCGGAAGATGGGACGAAGAAGGTATGCGGTCTGAAGCTTTCGGACGGAACGAGCGTTGAGGCAGACGAAGTGATTCTGGCTACGGGGGGCCTGTCCTATCCCACCACGGGATCAGACGGCGACGGCTTTTTGATGGCAGAGGAACTGGGACATACCGTCACCCCTTTATCCCCTTCCCTGGTGCCTTTTGAGACGGCGGAGGAGTGGTGTAGAAGCCTGCAGGGGCTGGCATTAAAAAATGTGGAATTGTCCCTGTATCTGGACGGAAAGGAAATTTACTCGGAAATGGGTGAAATGCTGTTCACTCATTTTGGAGTGAGCGGGCCGCTGGCTTTAAGTGCCAGCAGCTACTATGGGGCGGCGATGGAGAAGTGGCGCCGCAAAAATGAAAAAAAGGGAAAAGAAAAGCCGGAATGCAGACTCTGTCTCAACTTGAAACCGGCGCTGGATGAGCAGCAACTGGATAAACGGCTTCTGCGGGATTTTGAAGCCAATAAAAACAGGAACTTCGCAAATTCCCTGGGAGGGCTTTTCCCGGCAAAACTCATCCCTGTGATGATCATGCTTTCCGGCATCGATCCGAAAAAGAAAGTGCATGAAATCACCCGGGAAGAGCGCAGACGCTTTGTGGAACTGATCAGGTGTCTGCCCATGACGGTGACGGGCACCAGGGGATTTAACGAAGCGATCATCACCAGAGGGGGGATCAAAGTGAAAGAAGTGAATCCTTCCACCATGGAATCAAAGCTGATAGAAGGCCTGTATTTTGCGGGAGAAATGCTGGATGTGGATGCCCTTACAGGAGGGTTTAACCTGCAGATCGCCTGGTCTACCGGGCATTTGGCGGGAAAAAGCATTTCCGGAGAAAAGAAGGAGGAAAGAGAAAATGGGTTATAATATTGCAGTGGACGGACCTGCTGGGGCGGGGAAAAGCACGATCGCCAAGCTCGTGGCGAAGGAAAAAGGGTATATTTATGTGGATACCGGCGCGATGTACCGCGCCATGGCATTGTTTTTGATCCGAAAAGGGGTTAGCCCTCAGGATTCTGCAGCGATTTCCGAAACCTGCAGGGAGGCGGATATCACCATCCGCTATGAAAACGGGGAACAGGTGGTCCTCTTAAACGGGGAAAATGTAAACGGCCTGATCCGCACGGAGGAAGTGGGGAACATGGCTTCCAAAAGCTCTGCGAATCCGGACGTGCGGGCGAAGCTTCTGGAGCTGCAGAGGAAGCTTGCCGCTGACAGCGATGTGATCATGGACGGCAGGGATATCGGCACCTGTGTGCTTCCCGATGCCACCGTTAAAATTTATCTCACCGCTTCCAGCGCAATCCGCGCAAAGAGAAGATATGAGGAATTGAAGGCAAAAGGGGAAGTCTGTGATTTTGAAACGATCGAGGCGGACATTATACAGCGCGATCATCAGGATATGACCAGGGAAATCGCGCCCTTAAAGCAGGCGGAGGACGCTGTCCTTCTGGATTCGTCAGGGATGACCATCGAAGAAGTGGCGGAGGAAATCAAACGTATCTGCCGGGAAAAGGGCTGCTGAAAAACAGGAGGGACTGAATGGAAGTTTTACTTGCAAAGAGCGCCGGTTTCTGTTTTGGGGTAAAGCGGGCCGTGGATACGGTCTATGACCTGACCCAGACCGGAAAGAAAATATATACCTATGGCCCGATCATCCACAATGAACAGGTGGTGAAGGACCTGGAGGAAAAAGGGGTTTCCGTCATTGAAACGGAGGAAGCCCTCAAAGGGATTACGGAGGGCACTGTGGTCATCCGTTCCCACGGGGTGCCCAAAAGGATTTATGAGCTGATTGAAAAACAGGGTCTGGAATGTGTGGATGCCACCTGCCCCTTTGTGAAACGGATTCATAAAATTGTGGAGAAGGAAAGCGCGCTGGGAAAGCAGATTCTGATCATCGGCAATGCCGGGCATCCGGAAGTGGAGGGAATCATGGGCTGGTGCACCACTCCCGCGATGGTGGCCGAAACCAGGGAAGAAGCCGAAAAAATCAGCATTGACGGGCAAAAAGAAGTGTGCATCGTTTCGCAAACGACATTTAACTACAATAAATTTCAAGAATTAGTTGAAATTTTTATGAAAAGAGGGTATTATATTAGTGTTGTGAATACTATCTGTAACGCAACTGAGGAGAGACAGACCGAGGCGAGAGAAATTGCTGCCAAAGTTGATGCTATGATAGTAATAGGAGGAAAGCACAGTTCCAACACCAGGAAGCTGTATGAAATCTGCAGCCGGGAGTGTGCCGCCACCTATTTTATACAGACACTGGATGACTTGCATTTAGAACTACCTAAATCTGTCCGACTAGTGGGTATTACAGCCGGGGCATCTACCCCGAATAAAATCATCGAGGAGGTTCAAAATTATGTCCGAATTAACTTTTGAACAGATGCTGGAAGCATCGCTGAAAACAATACATGCAGGAGAGGTAGTCGAAGGTACAGTCATTGATGTGAAGCCTGAAGAAGTTGTACTGAACATCGGATACAAGTCAGACGGTATCCTTACCAAGAATGAGTACTCCAACGATTCAAGCGTTGACATGACCACAATCGTGAAGCCTGGTGACACGATGGAAGTCAAAGTGCTGAAGGTAAATGACGGCGAAGGCCAGGTTCTTCTGACCTACAAGAGACTCGCTGCAGACAGAGGCAATAAGAGAATCGAAGAAGCATTCAATAACCATGAAATCTTAAAGGCAAATGTTGCCCAGGTTCTGGACGGCGGCCTGATCGTTGTGGTGGAAGAAGTTCGTATTTTCATTCCCGCAAGCCTTGTATCCGATACTTATGAGAAGGATCTGACCAAATATGCGGGCCAGGAAATCGAATTTGTGATCAGTGAATACAATCCTAAGAGAAGAAGATATATCGGTGACCGCAAACAGCTGATCGTTGCCAAGAAAGCTGAAATGCAGGCTGAACTGTTTGCAAGAATCCATGAAGGCGACGTTGTGGAAGGAACCGTTAAGAATGTGACCGACTTTGGCGCATTCATCGATCTGGGCGGCGCAGACGGACTGCTTCACATTTCCGAAATGTCCTGGGGCAGAATTGAACATCCCAAGAAGGTGTTTAAGGTTGGCGACAAGCTGAATGTCCTGATCAAGGAAATCAATGGCAATAAGATCGCTCTGAGCCTGAAATTTGAAGACCAGAATCCCTGGAAAGATGCCGATATCAAATATGCGGTAGGCAATGTTGTAACAGGCAGAGTTGCAAGAATGACCGACTTCGGCGCGTTCGTAGAACTGGAGCCCGGCATTGACGCGCTGCTTCATGTATCTCAGATCGCGAAAGAGCATGTGGAAAAGCCCTCCGATGTATTAAAAGTTGGTGAAGAAGTGACAGCCAAAGTTGTTGACTTCAACGAGAACGACAGAAAGATCAGCCTGAGCATCAAAGCACTGCTCGCTCCTGAACCCAAGAAGGAAGTGCAGGAAGATGAAGATGTTGTTTCTGTTGACATCGACGCTGTGATTGCAGAACAGGGAAATGAAGAATAATCTGTAAAATAATCAAAGGACGCATCCATAACGGAGCGTCCTTTTTTCATCTGAAATTCCGGCGCATATTTTTAATTCCGCGGCTTTTTCGTAAAAGCTGCCAACACTTCTGCGGCATAATTTTTTAGCCGGTCCTCATTTTCAAGAAACGATTCATCCGCCGCAAACCATTCCTGCTTTTCTACGTAATCCTTTTTAAACCTGGGAATCTCCGGTACAGTTTCACCAAAGCAGGGGAGGAATCTGCCGCTTTTTCTGGTGTAACAGGTTGCGGCGGTTGCAGGCATACGCTGTGATTTGTCCACATATACTGCAACAGACTTATGAATGGCCGCATCCTCGGCGGGCAGGTAGGAATAGTTTTTATAATCCCGGTAGAAGTATTTCAGTTCCCCTTCCAGGACAGGCAGCCTGATCAAAATCTGCCTGTCACGGCCGGAAACAAAACAGCTTTTTAAAATGCCGGAAGAACCGTGGCAGGACAGAGGGACAGGAAGGGGCATTTTTGTGGACAGGCGGAACAGAAATTCGCTGCAGACAACGCCGTCGGAGTCCTCTGCTTTCTGCAGCAGCGCTTTTTCTACCGTAAACTCACCCTGCTCAAAGAGGGCGGGGATTGCCAGGATGGAATAAAGCTGCAGCATTCCGGCAAGGTCCTCATAATTATGAAGCAGGAGCACTTCCAAAAGCCGCTGGTCCCGGGATTCCCCATAGGCATGATAGAGCTCGATCAGCTGGCCGCCGTTAAAGGGGTCCTCCCGAAAAAGACCGATGAATTCTTCCAGCTGTTTCTGACGGCAGCCGGGCAGATGCAGCATATTTTTATAAGGGCTGATGCGTTTGTAAATATCACAGTGTGAGGCCGGCGCGAAGGAGGCCAGGCTGTGCCGCTTACATTTCGCCTGAAGAAAGGGAATATCAAAGGTGGTCCCGTTAAAATGGACGAAATGGGAGAAGGAGGCGCAAAAGGAAGTAAAGGCCTGCAAAATCTCTGCTTCCTTGGCCGGAGTCTCGGCGAAATACTGCCTGCATCGCCAGCCGCCTGTTGTAAAATAAGCGCAGCCGATGAGGTAGACAGAGGCGCCCCTGGGAGAAAATCCGGTGGTTTCTATATCGAAAAAGAGGACTTCCTCCGGATGGGGAAAGCAGTCTCGGAGAGATTCTGTTTTGAGGGAAGTTATATTTTTTTCTAGTGTTTTCATACGAATATAATAGCATATATTTAAAATTTACTGTAGTAATTTGTCAAAAAAAATAGTATTATTGTACTAGCGAGCATGTATACAATGTGATGTATTGATGCTCTAGCATATCAAATCTTTGAGGAAAGAAGGGTAGTGAATGGCTAAGTTAACATTTATGGGCGGAATTCATCCTTACGATGGGAAGGATATTTCCAAGGATAAGCCCATGAAGGCGGTACTGCCGAAGGGAGATCTGGTTTATCCTTTGTCCCAGCATATTGGCGCGCCCGCCGCTCCGATCGTCGCAAAGGGTGATCGTGTGCTGGCAGGACAGAAGATCGCCGAAGCGCAGGGCTTTGTGTCCGCGCCTGTATTCGCCACCGTTTCCGGTACGGTAAAGGCAATTGAGCCCCGCCGTGTGGTGACCGGCGATAATGTGATGAGCATTGTCATCGAAAATGACCATTTATATGAGGAGGTGGAGTATCCTCCGGTTGTGCCCGTAGAGCAGATGACCCGTGAAGAGATCGTGAACAGAATTAAAGAGGCCGGCATCGTGGGTATGGGCGGAGCGGGGTTCCCCACCCATGTGAAAATGAGCCCTAAGGAACCGGACAAAATCACTTATGTGATCGCCAACTGTGCGGAGTGTGAACCTTATCTCACATCGGACTACCGCAGGATGCTGGAAGAGCCCGACAAACTGATCGGCGGGCTGAAAGTGATTCTGCAGCTGTTCCCCAACGCGCAGGGAGTGCTGGCGGTGGAGGATAATAAACCCGACTGTATTGAACTGCTCAAAAAGATGACAAAGGATGAGCCCAAAATTTCCGTGGCCCCCTTAAAGACCAAATATCCCCAGGGATCTGAGCGGCATCTGATCTATGCGGTGACCGGCAGAGCCATCAATTCTTCCATGCTTCCTGCGGATGCGGGCTGCATCGTGGACAACGTGGATACTGTTGTGGCAATCAACCGTGCGGTGAACGAAGGAAAGCCCCTGATGAACCGGATCGTTACCGTGACCGGAGATGCGGTGGCAAATCCGCAGAACTTCGTAGTGCGCATCGGGACCAACTATCATGAACTCATCGATGAAGCGGGCGGTTTCAAACAGCAGCCGGTGAAGATCATTTCCGGCGGCCCGATGATGGGATTTGGTATTTTTGACCTGGACGTACCCACAACCAAGACGGCCTCCGCTCTTTTATGTCTGACGAAGGATGATGTTTCTGCCGGCGAATCCACGGCCTGCATTAACTGCGGACGCTGTGTGGAAGTATGTCCCGGAAGAGTAGTGCCCAAACTGCTTGCCGAATGTGCGGAGCATCATGATCTGGAAGGCTTTGAAGCCCATGACGGGCTGGAGTGCTGTGAATGCGGCTGCTGCAGCTATATCTGTCCGGCCAAACGGCCTTTGACCCAGGCGATCAAATCGGCCCGTAAGATGGTCCTGGCAGAGAAAAAGAAGAAAAAGTAGGAGGAGAAAGCAATGAGTGATTTGATGAAGGTATCATCCAATCCCCATATCAGGGCCAAAGATACGACGAGCAGAATCATGCTGACTGTGGTCATCGCTTTGCTTCCCGCGGCATTCTTTGGCATTTATAATTTCGGATTCAGGGCTGCGCTCATCATCGCGATCTGTATCGCATCCACGGTCCTGACAGAATATGTATTCGAAAAAATCTGTAAGAAAAAAGTGACAATCGGCGACCTGTCCGCAGTGGTGACAGGGCTTTTGCTGGCGTTAAACCTTCCGGTTTCCGTGCCGTGGTGGATTCCCGTAGTGGGCGGCGTGTTCGCAATCCTGGTGGTGAAGATGCTTTTCGGCGGCCTGGGACAGAACTTTATGAACCCGGCACTGGCGGGCAGATGTTTCCTGCTGATTTCTTTTACATCCATTATGACCAATTTTAATTGTGACGCTTATACGGGCGCTACGCCCCTGGCCAGCTTAAAAGCAGGCGAAGGCGTGAATGTGATGGATATGATCGTGGGACGTACCGCCGGAACCATCGGCGAGACTTCCATGATTGCGATCGTGATCGGCGCCTGCATTCTGATCCTTGCGGGGATTATCGACTTGAAGGTGCCCGGCAGTTACATCGTTTCCTTTGCTGTTTTTGTAGCCCTGTTCGCAGCGCTTTCCGGCAGAGCCGTAAACGGCGCTTATATTTCCGCACAGCTGGCAGGCGGCGGCCTGATGCTGGGGGCCTTCTTTATGGCTACGGATTATGTGACCCGGCCCGTGACAAAGAAAGGGCAGTACATATATGGCATTTTCCTGGGCTTTTTGACGGCGATTTTCCGAATCTTCGGCGCCAGCGCAGAGGGCGTTTCCTATGCCATCATCATCGGCAACCTGCTGGTGCCCCTGATTGAAAAATACACCATGCCAAAAGCATTCGGCAAAGGAGGGGAGCGGTCATGAAAAATATGTTCAAAGATGCGGCAATCCTGTTTGCCATCACCTTAATCGCAGGCCTTCTTCTGGGCGGCGTATACCAGATCACGAAGGATCCCATCGCGAAACAGGAAGCGCTGGCGCTGGAAAAAGCGTGCAGGGAAGTTTTTGCGGATGCGGACTCCTTTGAACAGGCGCAGGATTTTGACCAGGCAAAAGCGGATGCCGTTTTGACGGAGGGCGGATATAGCGCTCAGACAGTCAACGGCTATCAGACGGCACGGGATGCTTCCGGTGCCGTGATGGGCTATGTCCTCACCGTCACCACTCATGAAGGTTACGGCGGTGACATTCAGTTCACTATGGGCATCAACGCAGACGGCTCTTTAAACGGCATTTCCCTGCTGTCCATTTCCGAAACACCCGGCCTGGGGATGCAGGCGGAAGACGTTCTGGTGCCCCAGTTTGCAGGACGGAATGCGTACCCCTTTGTTTATACAAAGACCGGTGCGGCCGGTGACAATGAGATCGATGCGATTTCCGGCGCTACCATCACAACCAATGCAATGACCAATGGAGTCAATGCGGGGCTGTATTATTTTCAGACAGAACTGACAGGAGGTGCGGACAATGAGTAAAAACAACAGTGCCGGAGAACGTCTCTTAAACGGCATTATCAAAGAAAATCCGACCTTTGTGCTGACGCTGGGCATGTGCCCTACGCTGGCGGTGACCACAAGCGCTGTGAACGGCCTGGGAATGGGCCTGACCACTATGGTGGTTCTTGCGCTGAGCAATCTGATCATTTCAGCGCTGCGCAACATCATTCCGGATAAAGTGAGGATTCCCGCTTTTATCGTAATCGTAGCCTCTTTTGTAACTATGATGCAGCTGCTTTTGCAGGGATTTTTGCCGGACCTTTACAAGGCGCTGGGCATTTATATTCCGCTGATCGTTGTAAACTGTATCATTTTGGGTCGTGCGGAAGCATATGCTTCCAAAAATCCCGTGATTCCGTCTCTGTTTGACGGCATCGGTATGGGCCTTGGCTTCTCCTTTGCGCTGACCTGTATCGGTGCGGTACGTGAAATCCTGGGTGCAGGTGAAATTTTCGGCATCCATATCATGCCGGCATCCTATGTGCCTTTCTCCATCTTCGTGATGGCGCCCGGCGCGTTCTTCGTGCTGGCGGTGCTGACGGCCATCCAGAACAAAGTGAAGATCAACGGCGAGAAGAAGGGCAAGGATATGAGTAAGATCCAGTCCGGCTGCTCCGAGGACTGCTTAGGCTGCGGCAACAGCGGCTGCTGCGGGCACAGCTTCTATGATAATAAAGCAGAAAAAAGAGAAGAGGAGGGCAAATAAATGTTAGCGCAGGTAAAGGATTTATTGCTGCTGATCATCGGTGCTGCCCTTGTCAGCAATGTGGTTTTAAGCCAGTTTTTAGGACTCTGTCCGTTCCTTGGCGTTTCCAAAAAGGTGGAAACGGCGGCAGGAATGGGGACCGCGGTGGTTTTCGTCATCACCCTTTCTAGCGGTGTGGCAGGGGTCATTTACCGTTTTATTCTGATCCCGCTGCATATTGAGTATCTGCAGACCATCGTTTTCATACTGGTTATCGCGGCTTTGGTGCAGTTTGTGGAAATGTTTTTGAAGAAATACATGAAGAGTCTGTACGAGGCACTGGGAGTTTACCTTCCGCTGATCACCACCAACTGTGCGGTGCTGGGCGTTGCGCTCACCAATGTACAGAAGGGATACGGTATTTTTACCGGCATGGTATACGGATTTGCGACCGCCCTTGGCTTTACCATCGCTATTGTGATCCTGGCGGGCATCCGTGAAAAAATGGTATACAACGATGTTCCGGAATCCTTTAAAGGAATGCCCATCGTGCTGCTCACAGCTGGACTGATGGCGATCGCATTCTGCGGATTCTCCGGACTTTTGTAGGAGGGTGGACGATGATATCTGGTATTCTTATTGCAACGGCAATTGTTGGTGCAGTCGGTCTTTTCATCGGCCTGTTCCTGGGGGTTGCCGGCATTAAATTTAAAGTGGAAGTGGATGAAAAGGAAGAAGCCGTTCTGGCGGTTCTTCCGGGAAATAACTGCGGCGGCTGCGGTTATGCGGGCTGTTCCGGTCTGGCGGCTGCCATTGCAAAAGGAGAAGCGCCTGTAAACGGCTGTCCCGTAGGCGGAGAATCGGTAGGCAAGAAGGTGGCTGCCATCATGGGTGTAGAAGCCGAAGAAGGCAAGCGCATGGTGGCCTTTGTGGCCTGCCAGGGTACCTGTGATAAAGCCGGCGTAGACTATGAGTACACGGGGATTGAGGACTGTCAGATGCTTTCCTTCGTGCCAAACGGCGGCGCAAAGTCCTGTAATTACGGCTGCCTGGGCTACGGAAGCTGCGTGAAGGCCTGTCCCTTTGACGCTATCCATGTGGTGGACGGTGTGGCGGTGGTGGATAAGGAAGCCTGCAAAGCCTGCGGTAAATGTGTGGCGGTCTGCCCCAAACATCTGATTTCTCTGGTACCTTACGACGCAAAATATCTGGTAGCATGCAGTTCTAAGGATAAAGGACCTGTTACCATGAAGGCATGTTCTGCCGGCTGCATCGGCTGCACACTGTGCAAGAAGAACTGTCCTGTAGATGCAGTGACGATTGACAGTTTCAACGCTGCCATCGATCCCGAGAAATGTATCGGCTGCGGCCAGTGCGCGGAAAAATGTCCGAAAAAAGTCATTGTGGAGCATTGATAGGAGAAAACAAATGCAAACGGTAATGCTGGGAAAAACAGGGATTACAACAAATAAAAACGGTTTCGGCGCTCTCCCCATCCAGAGGGTGGGGGATGCCGAAGCGGTACGGCTTTTGAGAAAGGCCTATGACGCCGGGATCACTTTTTATGATACAGCCCGTTTTTATACGGACAGTGAACATAAGCTGGGGCTGGCTTTTGAGGGGATGCGGGATCGGATTTTTATCGCTACCAAAACAGCCGCCGTCACGCCGGAAGATTTTTGGAAGGATCTGGAGACTTCCCTGACCGAATTAAAGACGGATTATCTGGATCTTTATCAGTTCCATAATCCGTCCTTCTGCCCCAAACCGGGGGATGAAAGCGGCGTTTATGAATGCATGCTGGAAGCCAAAAGACAGGGGAAGGTCCGACACATCGGAATTACCAATCACCGCCTGTATGTAGCCCGGGAAGCGGTGGAGAGCGGCTTATACGAAACGCTGCAGTTCCCGTTCTGCTATCTGGCCAGTGAGGAAGATTTTGATCTGCAGCGCAGGTGCGAGAGGGCTGGTATGGGCTTTATCGCGATGAAGGCCCTTTCCGGAGGACTGATCACCAATTCCGCGGCAGCTTATGCGTTTGAAGCACAGTTTGAAAATGTGCTGCCCATTTGGGGCGTGCAGCGGGAGAGTGAGCTGGATGAATTTTTGTCCTATATTGAGAATCCGCCGGTGATGACGGAGGAACTGCAGGCGGTGATCGATCATGACAGAGAGCAGCTGCAGGGAGAGTTTTGCCGGGGCTGCGGGTACTGTATGCCCTGCCCCGCTGGAATTGAAATCAACAACTGCGCCCGCATGTCGCTGATGATCCGCCGCGCGCCTTCCCAGGCGCAGCTGACGCCCGAAATGCAGCAGAAAATGATGCAGATTGAAAACTGTCTGCATTGCGGAAAGTGTAAGAGCAAGTGCCCGTATCATCTGGATACGCCGGCATTACTGGAAAAGAACCTGAAGGATTATAAAGAAATTCTGGCAGGAAAAGCCTATTAAAGAATGGATTGGAGGGGGATTCATGAATAAACAGATCCGGTATTTTATGGCGGCGGCAGGAGTGGCGCTGCTGGTGATGTCGGGGAAAACCGCTGTCAATGCCCAGGAGGCGGTAGCGCCGGTTACGGCGGATCAGCTGATGGCTGTGGTCAACGCCCAGTGCGCGGCGGTGAACAGCATGCATGAGACCATTGCGGAAACCGTACAGATGACGGATACCCGGACAGGGCGCAGTGTAGAAGCGGATATGACGGTGGATATGAGGGAGAACAGACAGGTCACCCATATGGTGATGGCGATGAACCTCGCAACATCAGGAATTTCTCAGACCGTGGTAGAGGAAAGTTATGCATCGGTTGCAAACGGTTTTTTGAGCACGTACGTAAAAGAGCCGGGCAGCGGCAGATGGGAGGTATCCCATGAGCGATTGAGTCCGGCGCAGCTGGTCAGTCAGGCCAATCCTTTTGCCCTTTCCGGAATGGATACGACCGGTTCGGTGGTCACTACAGACGGACAGGTTTTCCGCTTTACCGCCGCATTGGACAGCAATAATATGGCGGATTTTGTGGAAATCCTGGGTGCGTCCGGTTTGACCGTAAAGGCGGATTCCTTCCCCGTTACAGTGGAGATTGACGCGGCTACGCTCCTTCCAAAGAGCATGACGGTGAGCATCACAGGGCTGCATGGATATGGAAATTCCTCAATAGAAGCTTCGGCAGTTTCCGTAGTGACTTATGGGGAATATAATCAGTTTGACACCCTCGCCATCCCGCCGGAAGTGATTGCCGCCGTAAAATAAAAAGTAAATAAAATCAGAAGTCCTGCTTGACATATGGCAGGACTTCTATTATTATAAACATATGAACAATTAATCATATGAACGAAGGAGAGATATATGGAAGATAAACATGCGGAATGCTGTGAACTTTATCAGGTTCATGCGGATGCGGTAGCCCGCGTCATGGAACATATGCCGGACGAAGATACCCTGTATGATCTTGCGGAAGTGTTTAAGATTTTTGGGGATTCCACCAGAATCCGGATTTTATATGTCTTGTTTGAGGCGGAAGTATGTGTGTGCGATCTGGCCCAACTGTTGAATATGACACAGTCGGCCATTTCCCATCAGCTCAAGATTTTGAAGCAGGTAAAGCTTGTCAAGAGCAGAAGAGAAGGCAAATCGGTTTATTATTCTCTTGCGGATGATCATGTGCGCACAATCATCAACCAGGGAATGGAACATGTGGAAGAATGAGCGGCTGTGAAAACACAGAGCAGCGCCTGATAAAAGGAAACAAATAAAAGGGAAAAGGAGACTAAAAATCATGAAAAAGAAGTTTAAGCTTGTGGATCTGGACTGCGCAAACTGCGCTGCAAAAATGGAAGACGGCATTAAAAAGATTGAAGGCGTCAAGGATGCCAATGTCAGCTTTATGACACAGAAAATGACCATTGAGGCGGAAGATGCGGTATTTGACGAGGTCATGAAAAAAGTGGTGGATGTCTGCAGAAAGGTAGAGCCTGATTGCCAGATCATTCTCTAAAGGGAAAGGTTATGAATAAGAAACAGAAAAAAATGCTGACCCGGATTATTCTTTCGGGAATTTGTTTTTTGTTTTTAATGGGAGTCCGCCACTTTGGACTGATCGAAGAACAGGGGCTGTTGCCTTTTCTGCTTTTTGCTATCCCCTACGGGGTGATCGGATGGGATATTGTTTATAAGGCCCTTCGTAATATTGTGCACGGCCAGGTATTTGACGAGAATTTTTTGATGTGTGTCGCCACCTTTGGCGCTTTCGGGGTTGGAGAATACGCGGAAGCGGTTGCGGTTATGCTGTTCTACCAGGTGGGGGAACTGTTCCAGAATTATGCGGTGAACCGTTCCAGGCAGTCCATTGCGGATCTGATGGACATCTGCCCGGAATTTGCGAATGTGGAAAGAGACGGGCGGTTAGAACAGGTGGAACCGGATGAGGTCATGCCGGGAGATATCATTGTGATCCGTCCCGGAGAACGGGTGCCTTTAGACGGTGTGGTGACGGAAGGGGAATCCTTTCTGGACACTGCGGCGCTGACCGGGGAGTCTGTACCGAGAAAGGCTTGCGCCGGGGATGAAGTGATCAGCGGCTGTGTCAATGGAAGCGGCCTTTTAAAAGTGAAGGTGACAAAGGAGTACGAAGATTCCACCGTGGCCAAAATCCTGGAACTGGTGGAAAATGCCGGGGAACGCAAGGCCCAGGTGGAGAATTTTATCACCAAATTTGCCCGTTATTATACCCCGGTGGTGGTGACGGCGGCAGTGCTTCTGGCTTTTGTCCCGCCTCTTATTTTGGGCGGCAGCTTCGGAGAATGGATCAGACGGGCATGTATTTTCCTGGTGATTTCCTGTCCCTGTGCGCTGGTGATTTCTGTTCCTTTAAGCTTTTTCGGAGGAATCGGCGCGGCCAGCCGCAGCGGTATCCTGGTGAAGGGCAGCAATTTCTTAGAAGCGGCGGCTTCCATGAAAACCATTGTTTTTGATAAAACAGGAACTCTGACAAAAGGGGAGTTTAAAGTTACCGCGAAACATCCGGCTCAGGGAATCGGAGAGGAAGAACTGCTGGAAACGGCGGCTCTTGCGGAAAGTTATTCGGATCATCCGATTGCCCGCTCTATCCAGGAAGCTTACGGCGAGCAGCAAAAAGAACAGCTGCATCTGGAACGGGTGGAAAAGACGGAAGAAATCTCCGGGCACGGAGTGCGGGCAGTTATTGATGGCAGCACCGTGCTGGCCGGAAACGAAAAGCTGATGTATCTGGAACAGATTTCTTTCACCGCAGAGACAGTGCCCGGCACTGTAGTGTATCTGGCAAAGGACGGCCGTTTTTTGGGAAGCGTGGTCATTTCGGATGAAGCCAAGCCGGAAGCCAAAGCGGCGGTGGCAGGACTGAAAGCGGCGGGTGTCCGGCAGACAGTCATGCTGACCGGCGACCGGAAGGAGGCGGCGCAGGCAGTTGCCGACGAGCTGGGCATTGACGTATGCATGGCGGAGCTGCTTCCCCAGGATAAAGTGGAGGCGCTGGAAAGCCTGCTGAAAAATGAAGAATACGGAAAAGTGGGATTTGCCGGAGACGGCATCAATGACGCGCCGGTTTTGACCAGGGCGGATATCGGATTTGCCATGGGAAGCATGGGCAGTGATGCGGCAATTGAGGCGGCGGACATCGTATTGATGGATGATAATCCGGAAAAGATTGCGCTCACCATTCGGATCGCGCGTCAGACGATGCGGATTGTAAAACAGAACATCACCTTTGCACTGGCGGTGAAGTTTCTGGTGCTCATCCTGGGCGCCTTCGGAGCGGCAAACATGTGGGAAGCGGTGTTCGCGGATGTCGGCGTTTCCGTGATCGCCATCTTAAATGCGATGCGTACCCTGCGCATAAAATGACACAGAGGAAGGATCTCTGAAATTTTCCTTCTATATAAAAAGGCGGGTTTTTGGTCAGTCCAAAAACCCGCTTGTTTGATATACAAACCCGTCATCGGTGACAAATAATGCTTCAGTATCCGGCAGGGATTCGATCAGTTCTCTGCCTTTTTCCAGCCCCAGCAAAAAGCAGCTCGTGCTCAACGCATCCCCTTCCATGGAAGAGGAAGAAAGAATGGTGACGCCGGAAAGTCCGGTATCGGCAGGATAACCGGTGGAAGGGTCCAGAATGTGGTGATAGAGTATCCCGTCCTGTTCAAAGCAGCGTTCATAACTGCCGGAGGATACCAGGGAGCGGTCCCGCAGTTCCACGATCCCCACCGTTTCATTCGCTTCTCCAAAGGGTTTTTTGATTCCGGTATAGAAAGGACTGCCATCGGGCTTTTCCCCCACCGCCAGTACATTCCCGCCCAGATTGATCAGGGCGCTTTTGACACCGTTTTCCAGGAAAAAAGCTTTCAGCTGATCCGCGATGTAACCTTTTGCGATAAAACCCAGATCCACCTCCGATTGAGGATCTGCAAGGCGGACGGAAGTACCTTCGATCAGAATGTTACGGTAGTCTACATGAGGCAGGAGCGCCCGGATTTTTTCGGCATCCGGCACGGGTCCCCGGGGATCCCCGGAAAAATTCCACAGTTCGGAAAGGGGAGTGATGGTAGGATCTATTTTCCCGTCCGTAAGCTGCGCATAAGACACGGCTTTTTTTAACAGCAGTGCGGTTTCCTCCGAGACAATGACGGGCTGTCCTTTTGCATGGTTGAGATTCCAGATATCGCTGTTTTTGACGGTTCTGCTGAACAGCTTTTCATATCGTCCGCACAGCTGCATGGCTTTTTCCAGGACTTCTTCCGCATTGTCCCCATAGCAGGTGAGGACGATGGCCGTATTAAAATAAAAGCCGGTTTTAACGCTGGGCTGTGTTGTGACGCTGCAGCCGGACAGCAGGGTATAGGACAGGAAAAAGGGCAGTAAAGCAGCAGCGATATTTTTGAAGTGTCGTTTCATAGGAAAATTCCTCCCAAAAAGTCCGCCCATAAGGGGCACCGTATTATTCTAGCACATATTGTCACAGCCTGTCTTTGAAAAGTTGTAATTTTTTTCAGACAGGCCGTATAGAATAAAATGGAAAGGAATGAGGAGATTATGTTTCAAAAATATGCATCTGCGCTGACTGCATTTATGCTGGTGCTGGCAGCGGCCTGGTTTTGCGTCAGAGGAGTGGAAATCAACAGATATGTAGCGGCAAATGTATTTGACACACAGCCCTTGGAATGTGTGGAGGAACTGCTGGATTACGAAAAGGTCAGGGAAGGGGAGCGGCTGGCTGCGCCCGCATCGGCAAAACCGGTGATCGGCGTGAATGTCATCGAACGCAAAAGGGCCTATGATCTTTGCGAAGAGGATTACGAAACGCTGTTAAAGATTGTGCAGGCCGAGGCGGGGACGGAGGATGAAGAGGGAAAACTGCTGGTCGCAAATGTAGTACTGAATCGGGTGAAAAGTAAAAAATTCCCGAATACGGTGACCGAAGTAGTGTATCAGAAAAGCGGGGGAAGATGCCAGTTTTCACCGGTATCCAACGGCAGTATCAACCGCATACAGGTCAGTGAAGAGACGATAGCTGCGGTGGAGAGAGCGCTGGACGGGGAGGATATCTCCAGAGGAGCACTTTACTTTGCGGCGAGAAGAGCGGCGGACCCGAAAAATATGCAGTGGTTTGACACCCATCTGGTCAGATTATTCGCCCATGGCGGACATGAGTTTTTCGGATAAGGACAAAAAATTAAGAAAGGGTATTGTCGGGGATACTTTACTGTGTTAAAATATAGGACAACATACGGCATAAATGCAGGATCGCAGAGAAGTCTGCCATATGCAGGAGGGATAATCATGGATATCTTATACAGAAGCACAAGAGGAAACGAAAGAAGGGTGACCGCATCTCAGGCTATTTTACAGGGGCTGGCCGGGGACGGCGGTCTTTTTGTGCCGGAACGGATTCCGGCGCTGGATAAAACGCCGGAGGAATTTGCGGGCATGACTTATCAGGAGACCGCCTACGAGGTCATGAAGCTGCTGCTCACCGATTTCACGGAGGAGGAGCTGAAGGACTGCATCGCACGGGCATATGATGAGAAATTCGATACGGATGTGATCGCGCCAATGGCGGAGGCGGACGGAGCCTGGTATCTGGAACTTTTCCATGGAAAAACCATCGCTTTTAAGGATATGGCTCTTTCCATTCTGCCTCATCTGATGACCACTGCGGCCAGAAAGAACCGGCTGAAAGAGGAAATTGTCATACTCACAGCCACTTCCGGGGACACCGGAAAAGCGGCGCTGGCCGGTTTTGCGGATGTAGAGGGCACCAGGATCCTGGTATTTTATCCGAAAAACGGGGTCAGCCCTATCCAGGAGAAGCAGATGGTGACCCAGAAGGGGAAAAATACCCGTGTGGTGGGGATTTACGGGAATTTTGACGATGCCCAGACCGGTGTGAAGCGGCTTTTTGCGGACAAGGAGCTGGCGGCCCGGATGCAGGAGAAAGGGTTCCGCTTTTCCTCCGCCAATTCCATCAATATCGGCCGGCTGGTACCTCAGATCGTATATTACGTGTATGCTTATGCGCAGCTGTTGAAGGAAGAGAGGATTAACGCCGGAGAAGAGATCAATGTAGTGGTGCCCACCGGAAACTTCGGAAATATTCTGGCCGCCTATTATGCAAAGAACATGGGACTGCCCATCCGTAAGCTGATCTGTGCTTCCAATGACAACAAGGTGCTGTACGACTTTTTCCGGACAGGTATTTATGACAGAAACCGGGAATTTGTGCTGACCACTTCCCCGTCTATGGACATCCTCATTTCCAGCAATTTAGAGCGTCTGATCTACCGGATTGCAGGAGAGGATGTAGAGAAAAACGGGCAGCTGATGCAGGCGCTGGCCGGAGAAGGGAAATATGCCATTACGGAAGAAATGAAGAGGCAGTTGTCCTCTTTTTACGGAAATTATGCTACGGAAGGGGAATGCGCAGCAAAGATCAAAAATCTGTATGAACAGACGGGATATGTGATCGATACCCATACCGCTGTGGCGGCATCGGTTTATGATAAATATCGGGCGGAGACGAAAGACAGGACAAAGACGGTCATCGCCTCCACCGCCAGCCCTTATAAATTCACCAGAAGCGTTATGACTGCCATTGATAAAAAATATGACGAGATGGATGATTTTGCGCTGGTGGATGAGCTTTGCAAAATCAGCGGCACAGAGGTGCCGGCTGCCATTGAAGAGATCCGCACGGCACCCGTACTGCATGATATCCAGTGCGATAAGACGGAGATGAAGGAAGCGGTAGCCGCCTTTTTGGGACTGTGAGATAAAAAGACATAGTAGTGTCCAGGTACATGGAAGGAAAAAGTTACGCCCGGCATTAAGTGCCGGGCGTTTTTTGCGTGATTCTTGATAACAGAAAGTCCGCTGAAGGTCCTCTCCTGATTACGGCCTGACGTCCAAATTCATGTAATCCCGGTCCACACAGAGTGTTTTGTAAGCGGGACGAATGATTTTGCCGTTTGTGGCAAGCTCTTCCAGACGGTGCGCGCTCCAGCCAACCATACGGGCGATGGCGAAGATGGGCGTATAAAGTTCGATGGGAAGGCCCAGCATTTTATAAACGAAACCGGAGTAGAAGTCCACATTGACGCTGACACCTTTATACATCTGGCGTTCTCCGGAAATGACCTGAGGAGCCAGGCGTTCAACCCGGTTATAGAGATCAAATTCGTCATGCAGTCCTTTTTCTTCGGAAAGCCGTTCCACGAAGCTTTTAAAGATTACGGCACGTGGATCGGATTTGGAATATACGGCATGGCCGACGCCGTATATGAGACCGGCATGGTCAAAAGCATCTTTGCTCAAAAGCCTGTTCAGATAATGGCTGATTTCTTCATCGTCCTTCCAGTCACGGACTTCTTCCTTGAGCTCTTCAAACATCTTGACCACCTTAATATTGGCGCCGCCGTGACGGGGACCTTTTAAGGAGCCGATGGCCGCTGCGATGACGGAATAGGTGTCGGAGAGGGAGGAGGTGACCACTCTGGTGGTGAAAGAAGAGTTGTTACCGCCGCCATGCTCCATATGTAAGATCAGCGCCACATCCAGAATCTTTGCTTCCAGAGGTGTATAGCTGCTGTCCGGACGAAGGATGTGCAGAATGTTTTCCGCCATGGAAAGCTCCTGGGAAGGCTGGTGGATATACAGGCTGTTGCCGTCATGATAGTGGCTGTATGCCTGATAACCGTAGATCGACAGCATCGGACACAGGCTGATCAGCTGCAGACACTGGCGCAGCACATTCGGAAGGGAAACATCATCCGCCCTGTCGTCATAGGAATACAGGGTGAGAACGCTGCGGGCCAGGGTATTCATCATGTCTTTGCTGGGAGCTTTCATTATGATGTCACGGACAAAGCTGGTAGGGAGGCTTCTGTAAGAGGCCAGAAGTTCGGAGAAAGACTTGAGTTCTTCGCGGTTCGGAAGCTTATCGAAAAGAAGCAGGTAGGTGACTTCGTCAAAACCAAAACGGTCATCGGCATGAAAGCCCTTGACAAGATCCTGAACGTTGTACCCCCGATAGAACAGCTGTCCATGTGCGGGAACGGATTTCCCATCCACTATTTCTGTGGCCCGGACATCGGAAATGTTGGTCAGCCCGGCGAGAACACCCTTACCGTTTAAGTCGCGCAGTCCGCGTTTGACGTCATATTTCGTATACAGGTCGGGATTGATGGTTCCTGCCTGTTCGCTCAGATGAGCGAGATGAAGGATTTCCGGCGTGATGTCGGAAAAGCTGTTAGAATTTTGAAGTTCCATATTGATTACCACCTTTCTATTTTATATTCCCCTCAGGTGAGCAAATTCGATGGAAACCCGTTGACTTTAACGGTTGAATTCGCTAAAACTATAGACTATTGTAACATGGATGGAGGCTTTTGTACAAGAAAAAATACAAATGTTTAGAAACTATTTACATTTTGTTCACGGTTCAGGATGACAGATTCCTGCCCAAAAGATGGAAAAGACTTGGCTGAAAAAAGTGCCGGAAGGCCTTTAAAATCCGGCCTTCCGGGAAAAAGCAGAACCTTTGGAGGATCAATAATCCCGGGCTTCGCCTCCCTGGAGAAGCCCTACCGCGGAAGAGGTGCCGATCCGCTCACAGCCTTCCGAAAGGAACCGCTCCAAATCCTCCCTGGTTTTAACGCCGCCGGCCGCTTTGATCTTCACCTGAGGTCCGATATGCGCTTTAAAGAGCCGGATGTCCTCGATGCAGGCTCCGGCGGTTCCGAAACCGGTGGAGGTTTTGATGAAGTCTGCTCCGGCATTTGTGACAGCATAACATAAGGCAATTTTTTCTTCTTCGGTGAGGTAACAGGTTTCAATGATCACTTTCAGGATGTGACTGCCGCAGGCCTTCTTTAAGATGCGGATTTCTTCCTCCACCTTTTTAAAAAGATGGTTTTTCACATCGCTGATATTCACCACCATGTCGATTTCGTTGGCGCCGTCTTTTAAAGCCTCCCGGATTTCGGTTTCCTTGGCGGCAGTCACACTGTAACCCAGAGGAAATCCCACCACAGTGCAGATATTTAAGTCGGGAAAAGCCTCGTGGACGCGGCGGATATAAGCGGGCGGGATGCAGACCGAGGCAGTCTGATACCGTTTTGCTTCCTCACAGAGCTTTTGGATATCGGACCAGACTGCGAAAGCCTTCAGCTGTGTGTGATCAATATGAGATAAAATTTCTTTGTCTTCCATAATAAAGTAAACTCCTTTCCTACGGCAGGGCTGGAGCCGGATTCCCGGCGCTGGTTGTGTTACTCTTTCCATTTTAACGTAAAAGCACAGGAATGACAATCTCCTTGACAAGGATTTTTTTTATGACTATGATGAAGCAGTAAGGTGTCGCCGGTCAGAAAGCCGACGGTGACAAGTTTGGAGGAGAAAGAGATGATCAATCAGAAAATCTGTGACAGGCTCACAGCCCTGCGCAGCATGATGGCACAAAATGGTGTGGACTGGTATATGGTGCCCACCGCGGATTTCCATAATTCCGAATATGTGGATAACTATTTCAAGATGAGAGAATTTTTATGTAATTTTTCCGGTTCCAACGGTACCTTGATCGTGGGACAGGAGGAAGCCGGGCTTTGGACGGACGGAAGGTATTTTATCCAGGCTGAGAGGGAACTGGAGGGCACCGGCGTGACCTTGTACCGGATGCTGGAAGAAGGTGTGCCCGCCAAAGAAGAATTTCTGGCGGAAAAGATGAAAGAAGGACAGACGCTTGGGTTCGACGGCAGAGTAGTGGACACCAGATTCGGTCTGAAGCTGGAAAAAATCCTGTCCGGCAAACAGGTGAAAATCGTCTATGACCAGGATCTGGCGGATGCGGTATGGACGGACAGGCCGGCGCTTCCCTGTAATCCCGTTTTGGTGCTGGATGAAGCCATCTGTGGGCAGACGGCGGGTGAAAAGCTTGCAAAAGTGCGCGCAAAGATGCGGGATATGGGAGTCCAGGGCCATTTTTTAAGCAAGCTGGATGATCTGATGTGGCTGTTGAATATCCGGGGGAAGGATGTGGAATGTAACCCGGTGGCACTTTCCTATGCCTATCTGACGGCGGAGGAGTGTCATTATTTTATCCAGGAAGGTGAAGTGACGGAAGCGCTGAAGGAACATGCTTCCAAATACGATATCAGTCTGCATCCTTATGAAGAGGCCGGAAATTTCATGGGTTCTTGTGCGATGACCGGGAAAGTGTTGTGTGATCTGGGCAATGTGAGCTACGCTTTCTATAAAACGATCTCAGAACGAGCGGAGATTCTGGATGCGCCCAATCCAACCGAACTTTTAAAGGCGATAAAGAATGAAACGGAACTTTCCCATATGGAGGAAGTTTATTTAAAGGACAGCGCCGCTGTGTGCAAATTTATTTACTGGGTGAAGAAAAATATCGGAAAGGTTCCCATGACGGAGCTTTCCGCCGCAAAATATCTGGATGAGCTGCGCAGTGAGATAGACGGATACCTGGATCTTTCTTTCCCCACCATCAGCGCATACGGCGCCAATGCGGCCATGATGCATTATGAGGCAACCGAAGACAGTTTTGCAGTGCTGGAGCCGAGAGGGATGCTTCTGGTGGATTCCGGCGGCCAGTACATGGGAGGCACCACAGATGTGACCAGAACCATTGTGCTGGGGCCTGTCACACAGGAGGAGAAAGAGCACTATACGGCGGTTGCCATGGGAATGCTGCAGCTCTCTGATGCAAAATTTTTGTACGGCTGTTCCGGCCGTAACCTGGATATTCTGGCCCGTCAGCCCCTGTGGGACCGCGGTATAGATTATAAATGTGGCACAGGGCACGGAGTGGGTTATATTTTAAATGTCCATGAAGGCCCTCAGGGGATCCGCTGGAGATATACGGAAGGCATGAAAGAAGTGGTCATCGAGCCGGGCATGGATGTGACCAATGAACCGGGAGTTTATATAGAAGGAAGCCATGGCATCCGCATCGAAAATGTGCTGGTTGCCAAAAACGGGGAGAAGAACGGAGACGGTCAGTTCCTGTATTTTGATACCCTCACTTATGCCCCCATCGACCTGGATGCCATTGACACTTCCCTCATGCAGCCTAAGGATATCGAAAGACTGAATCGTTATCATGAGGCAGTGCGGGAGAAAATTACACCCTATCTGAACGGAGAAGAAGCGGCATGGCTGGCAGAGGCGACCAGGGCGGTGGAATGAGATATTAAATAAATCTAAAATGTATTTTTTTAGGAACAAAAATATTGACTTTTCAGGGCGGTTTTGAGATAATACAAAAGGTGTACAGACTTGCTTTACAGCAATCTGCACAAAAAAGGTTAAAACCGCACCCCGCCCGGTGAATCGAACGGAAGCGGTGGAAAACATACATATATAACAAAGAGGAGGATGTAATAATGTCAACAAAAGCTTATTACCCTATTAGCGAGATCGGCGCAGGCAAGCCTGGTTTCTCTAAGACACGTTCTATTATTGAAGCGGCTTTTTATGGTAACAACGTAGTGAAAGTGGATACCTTAAAAGAAGCATATGAGTTAGCGAAGAACTCTCCCGGTACTGTTGTGACAGATATGCCCGTGAAAGACGGCGAACTGTTCGGCCTGGAAAAGGATGCGAAGGTTCTTCTGTTCAATGACGGCGCAGTTACCGGCCGTTACGCTGCAGCACGCCGTATCAAAGGGGAGCCCGGCGTAGATGAAGCGAAACTGGATAAGGTTGTGATGGACGCTGTTTATGAGACACGCTGGAAAACCATGTATCATGCTACCTGCTATGTAGGTCTGGATCCCGAATTCATGGTGAAGGCGCATCTGCTCATTCCCGAAGGTGAAGAGAACATCCTTTACAACTGGATGATCAACTTCCAGTATATGTCCGATTACTATAACAAGATGTACAGAAATTCCAAGCCTGTCGGCGACGGCAAAGAGCCTGATATCTACATCTTCTCCGATCCTCAGTGGACACCCATGAATCATCCCGATGTGGATTACAGCTGCTTAAGCGATCCGCTGACACTGTGCTATTTCGACACCAATCAGAACTGCGCAGCTATCCTGGGCATGAGATATTTTGGCGAACATAAGAAAGGCACACTGACCATGGCGTGGGCGCTGGCTAACAGAAACGGTTATGCTTCCTGCCACGGCGGACAGAAAGAATACACACTGGCTGACGGTTCCAAGTTCGTTGCTTCCGTTTACGGACTGTCCGGATCCGGCAAATCCACACTGACCCATGCAAAACACAACGGCAAATACGAAATCAAGGTTCTGCATGACGATGCATTCATCATCAATACAGAAACCTGTGCATCCGTAGCGTTGGAGCCTACTTACTTCGATAAGACAGCGGATTATCCGACAGGCTGCCCGGATAACGAATATCTGATCACTGCGCAGAACTGCTCCTGCACACTGGATTCCGAAGGCAAACTGCAGCTGGTAACAGAAGATATCAGAAACGGCAACGGCCGTGCGATCAAGTCCAAACTGTGGTCTCCTAACCGCGTGGATAAGATTGACTCCCCCGTTAACGCAATCTTCTGGATCATGAAGGATCCCACCATTCCGCCTGTAGTGAAACTGAAAGGTTCCGCTCTTGCATCCGTAATGGGCGCTACCCTGGCTACAAAGACATCCACTGCAGAACGTGTTGCTGCCGGCACAGACTTAAATGCAATCCGCATCGTGCCTTATGCAAATCCTTTCAGAACCTATCCTCTGGTGAATGACTATGAGAAGTTCAAGAAACTGGTAGAAGAGAAGAACGTTGACTGCTACATCGTGAATACCGGCGATTTCATGGGCAAGAAGGTTAAACCCGCTGATACCCTTGGCATTCTGGAAACGATCGTAGAAGGCAAAGCGGAATTCAAACAGTGGGGACCTTTCGAAGATATTGAGATCATGGATTGGACACTGACAGACAACTTCGTTCCGGATCTGTCCGATAAAGACTATGTTGCTCAGTTAAAGAACAGCATGGACACCAGAGTAAATGCAGTAGAAGGCTTTAATACAAAGAAGGGCGGCTACGACGCGCTTCCCGATGAAGCGCTGGCAGCATTGAAGAAGCTGGTTGCTGAGATCGAGACTCTGTAATTCAATGAGCAAGAGAAAGACAGTATTCTGTTCTTTCCTGTGAAAAAATAAAGTACCGCGGTGCTGTTTGGTGAAATGCCAAAAGCGCCGCGGTATTTTTGTTGTTCCTCTTTTCAACTGTCACAGGCAATTAGAAAAAGCTTTAACAACCGCATCGCATATTCCCGTTTCCGTTCGGAACAGTGATCCAGCATATCGATAACAGCAAATATTTCATTTTCATGCTTGATCTTATTTTCCCGGGTTTCCTCTCCATAGATTAAAAAATCCAGAGACATATTCAAAGTTTTTGACAGAGCCATCAGAGTTTCCACCGACATACCGCAGGATCCCCTTTCAATGTCTGCATAATATTTCGGCACGCGCCCGATTTTTTCCGCCATTTCCTCCTGCGTAAGGCCGAGTAATGTACGTTTTAAACGGAGCCTGTCTCCGGCAGCAAGCCGGTCGTAGGTTTCAAGTTGTGTGTTCTTCATAGTGCCCTCCACGGACTGGAAGTATTTATCATTTCTGGTATAAATTTCCTATTATGCATTTTTCCCTATAAATGGGTTTGACAAAACCAGTTATAAACGTATATAATAAAGTAGTTTAAAACGTACATACAAAAATAGTACCAATTTTTTGACCTTACATGTAGATAGAGGCGGGAGCATGTCACTTTATACGGATATACATTCTCATATAATGCCAGGTGTGGACGATGGAGCTCAGAGCATGGACGAGAGCATCGCCATGCTGGAGCATGCCCAAAAAGAGCATATCGGACGAATCATACTGACCCCCCATCAAAAACCTGACAGGAAATGTGTCTCTACAGAAGGAATCCGGAAAAGAATAGATCAGTTGACGGAACTTTCACAATCTTTAAATTTTAACATTGAATTGTTTCCGGGAAGTGAACTTTTTTATTGTCATGAGTTAAAAGAAAGGCTGGAAAACGGCAGTTTATGCACGCTGGCAGGCTCGCACTATGTGTTGGTGGAATTTTTGCCGGGCGAAAGCTGGAATTATATCAGAGACGGTCTCTATGATTTGTCGAGCGCAGGCTACTGGCCGGTTGTGGCTCATGTGGAGCGCTATGGGGAAGTGATTGTAAATTCCGACCGGGTGCAGGAGCTCATCGACATGGGATGTTATATCCAGGTCAATGCAGGCAGCATTACAGGAGACTGGGGATTTGCTACAAAAAGGGCCTGTTTCAGACTTCTTAAGGAGCGGCAGGTCCATTTTATCGGGACGGACGCTCACAGAAGCAGCGGAAAGCGGTCTTTGCATATGGAAAAATGTGCGCAGCTGCTGAAAAAGAAAACGGGAAACTACGCGGAGAAAATTCTCTGGAAGAATGCGGAGAACATATTCGCAGATATGGAATTATAGAATACTATCTTTTTCAGGGAAAAGGACAGAAACGAAGGAGCAGGAAGAAATGGAGAACCAGTACAACCAGCCATCAGATGAAATTGAAATTGACCTGGGAGAAATTCTGATGGTGCTTG
>CABSCP010000027.1 GCA_902476265.1 uncultured Lachnospiraceae bacterium | reverse complement strand
CATATGAATGCTTTTCAAAGTTATATGGCAGTTGCGAGATTGAAACACATGCCACTCCATCCTGATGCATCTTTAAAAAGTTTCTTAGTGTCATTTTATCCACCTTCTCCCTCTGAAAAGTAAACTTGTCCACAGTCTCCGGCTTACGCCGGTTCATCCTTCCGCACTTCCATCAGAGGCCCCTGGCAAATGCCATCTTTAATCTTGTAGTACAGTTCGACAAACGCCTCCGTTATCCTCTGCTCCGCTCCCTCTGTCATCTCGACTGTACATTTGATTTTTTCATTATTTTTCATTAAACCACCTCCGGTACATTGTATGTCTCTCTGCTTGTACTTGTTTCCCGGCGTTGCCGCGCCGTTTATGGTACCTTGCCTTTTCCCGTTTTTTTCCTTATACTTTATGTACAGGCTCCCGCCAGAGCCGAGTACTAAAGAAAGGAGAAATGCTCATGGATGATTCTTTCCAGAATATGATCAATACATATCAAAAACTCTGTGGCTCAGTTTTACCGCAATATAATCCCATTGAACCTGTTATGAAACAATATGAATCCATTCTTTCATCGGCTACTCTCGGGTATCAAAAAGAACTAACTACTATCATGGATCAACTGAAGCCATATGCTAGTGCTGGTGTCTTATCCTCTGTTATGCAAATGCAGTCTGTCCTTCATTCCGCTTTCCCAGATGAGGGCGCATCTATCTCATTTATCAAAGATACATGCGGGCAGATAGATAATGCTTTAAAGGGAGTTGTAAAGCCAGCAGTACTAAGCCAAGTATTGCAAAACACGATTTCACAAATTTCACGTGAACATCCAGCTTTTAGGTCTGTAAAAATCACTGATGAATATGTTGACATTCCAGATTATGTTATGCCTGAAATATCAAAAACTATTGATACTTCTACTCTTGATGAAGTTCCCAACAGTAAACCTGGTGAAAATTCCCATCGCTATGAATTAATACAGTTTTGGATATCACTCTTGATCCCTCTCGTATTTCAGATTGCTTCGATGTGCCAAACCGCTTACTACCATAAAATTGATTTGCTTCAAGAACAGCAATCTAAAATAGAAGAAGAAGATTATCAAAACCAGCTGCTCCAAATTGAACAAGGACGTCTACAAGAGTTAGAAGAACTAACTGAAAGTGTCAATTTTCTCTTGGATTTTCTACAAAACAATCCAGAATCGACAGGATGTCTTTTAGAATCCCCAGACTCTCCAGATCGTACTGATACAGTTCAAGAATCTGCTCTCGAAATTCAGATATCTGATTCCGAAATTTCTGCCGATCCTGAAAGTTTTGATGCATCATTACAGACTGATTAACCACCAGAACCGCTATTACAACCTAAATTGTGATATGCGGTTCTTTTACTTCCTTATTCCTCCTCACGCTCTTCCTCGATAATCTTCCTGATATCGTTGACATTCTTAATAATCTGCTCTATATCAGAATTTTCTTGCTCAACACGCTCAACCTGTTCTTCGAACAGTTCACGATAAGTCCGCAACTGTTCAAAAAGATAATGGTCTGAATAGAAATGTAGTATATTAAGAACAATTGTTACCACGATAATCACCATTGTAATAACTGATAAAACCGTATTATGCGTTGATTTACTACCGTTTTGTTTCACCTATTCACCTCATGGTATAATTTACGAAACTATAATGTCACTCTTTCCAGTAACTTTAATGCCTCCAGAGCAATTCCTTCATCATCTGTCTTGTAATAAATTCCAAACGCTTCATCAATGATAAATTGCCTTGCATCCTTATTAAATTTCTCTGCCATTTCCTCAATAACTTCTCCCTTTCCCATCCTCTCACCTCCTATAGCATTGATTTTTCATAATCTAGTTTTCTCCTCCTTTTTGTGATACACTTTCTTTACAGGCGCTGGCACGCCTAAGAAAAGAGGTGATCACATTGCAAAAAGAACAAATTCTTTCCCAACTTCTGCAAAATGCAGATTCTGACGGTAAGGCTCAATTCAATTTTTCCCGTGATTTGTCTACACAACATTTAGAACGGAAAATATTGAAAGAACTAGAATCTGAAGGCTATATTCAGCTTTCATCTGGTGCGCTTGGTTATGCGATTTATCGTATTCTCTAAAGAAATCCTAATCAAAAGCGCCAACTCCTTCATTTTTCTGATAATTCCGGGATAGGCGCTTTTGATTTCAGCCTTTGTTTCTTTCCCGTTAACTCTGAAAGAAATGTTGTGGATGCCTGTCCAAAAAGTATCATAAAAAGATACTGTTACTTCCTTCCCCTCAATTTCTGCAATTACATAACGTAATTTTAGATCTGTTCTATTTATTTTTATTTTTTTCACCTCCTAAACCAGTTTCAGGTCTCTCTGCTTCTTTTGCTTTTCCATTGCCTTCTCCATTTCCTGACGGTCATAGAGAGCGTCGATTTTGGCAATCATAGCCTTTTTCCTCTCTTTATCCGGCCCTTTTATTTGGCTGCTCTTTGTTTTTAGCTAATACTTCTTTGGTAAATACCATAGCTTTCATAATGTCTAAAACACGTTCCTTGCACTCCAGCGGAAGTAAACTTGCATTCTGTGCAATCTCTTTTGTTAAACTCGATTCTTTTTCCATGGCAATCTCCTTTCCTTGTTGTTTCTTCAATACGCTTTTTTTGTTCCATTTGTATTGTAAATACATTATATCGCCTTATTTTTGTATTGTCAATACTATCAAAATTACTATTTTTGACTTATGAATACATTTGTGTATTGACAATACAACACTGTAGTGTTACTATGTATTCAGGAGGTGACAAATGTGACTATTGGCGGACGTCTTAAAGAAGCCAGAAAAAATCGTGGTTATACACAAGATGAACTGGCCGAAAAAATCGGCGCGTCTCGCGGTGTTATTACCAACATCGAACATGACAAACTTCAAGAACCTCAACCAATGGTAGTAAACGCAATCTGCAACGCTCTTCATATTAACAAAGAGTGGCTACTTTATGGTAATGGATCAATGGAACTATCTGAAGAAGCTGTAAAAAGCGCAAAAGTGTTACTTGAAATCAATGCTTTAGCAGAACAGTTATCTGAGGAAGAACAACGCTATATCTTAGATTTAATAAAATCGTATCAAAGATTAGCCGAGCACAAGGAGGGCGAGTAAAATCGCTCTCTTGAGTAAAAAACAGTTTTTCCTTCCTATACCAACTGCAGTTCCCGCTTTTCTCCCTGCTCCTCCAGTGCCTTCTCCATTTCCTGACGGTCATAGAGAGCGTCGATTTTGGCAATCATGATCATGCGCTGAATCGGATCTAATTTTCTTAATTTTTCTGCACATGTCTCCATATCACTTTTTTCCTTCTCCAGCAATGTGTTCATATCATCTGCTCCTTTCTAAGAAATCATTTCTGTTTATAGCTATATAATAAGCAACCACTTCTATCTTGTCAATATATTTTTTCTATTTCTATTGACTTTTTTAGAAATGATTGCTATTCTCTGTTTAAGGAGGACAATACATACATGGAAAATACAAATAATTTAAACAGGAAAATAAAGTTATTAAGAAAAAAGAGGCATCTATCACAATCCGAATTAGCTTCAAAACTCGGTATGAGCCAACGCAATATAAGCTATTTAGAAAGTGATGGTGCTACTGTTACAGATCAAAATATTAAATTGATATGCCACATATTTAATATTGACGAAAATTCATTTCGTGATCTTGAAAGTACAGACTTTACATTTACTCCCGAGTTTGAGTCTGACGAATTTACAAGATGTGCTGCGATTATCGGTGAAGGAGAATGTGAGAATTTTAAAAAAGCCATCATCAAATTTGCAAAATTAGATGAGGCTTCTCAAAAAATAATTGACAATTATTTTTGCTCTATTTTTGAAAGCACAAAAGAGTAGCAAGGCTACTCTTTTGACTCGTACATCAGGTATAATGTCTTTACATATGTATGAATTTTTATAATCAGATTTAAAGAGCATATTTTGTCCAGCATCTTTATAATATCCTTTTTGTAATCTTCAATATTTGCGTTCATATGTTACCTCCCGCCAATGACTTGTTGCACCGGTGCAAATCATGTTATTTATTTCGAAGGCCTCTCGATATATTTATTATAGCATGAGCTACCATAAATGCTATTACATTTTTTGGTAATTACTGTAATCCGATTGCTTTTAAAGCTGCATTTTTGTATAATTTCAACAAACTTTCTGGCCTGAACGTATCAAATCTGTGGCCTGAACGTAGACGGCTCCCGAAAGTTTGTGAAAAATAACTTTTACAGGAGGGTAACATGTTACCAGTTTATATTTGTGGGGGCAGTGATGAGTCAGTGATACTATATATAGATATGGTTAATGATTATATCCGAAAGAACCGGATCAAAGATCTACGGATTGTATGCACTAAAAACAATCCGATAGAACTGCTTGACTATCTATGGCATCATCCCCAACAATCTTTCTATATTTTAGATCTTCCGTCTGATTCTCCGCTGAACGGAATAGATCTATCCCGTGAAATTCGGAAAACTGACCCACGAGGATATATTACATTATTTACCGATCAAGCAGAGAAATTGGATTTTCAATATCACACTGAAGCTATGGATGGTATTGAAAAAAGTGCTCCTGATGCACCCCAGAGACTTTACAAATGTCTGGACACCGCCAGGCTCCTGCATTACCGGCTTTACCATCTCAATGATGATCACACTGTCAATCTACTACTAAACGACGATCTCATACCTTTCCCGGCCAGCGACCTCTTATTTATTAATTCTGTCCCTAACCAGTCGCATGGGATCGAACTCCATACTAATGATACAACCTACAATTACCGCGGCAATCTCGATAAAATAGCCCCTTCGCTGGATTATACCTTCCGCCGGTGCCATAAGTCCTATATTGTCAACCTGCAGCATGTGGTCCGTATGGATGACGCTCATACAACATTGTACCTGGACAACGGCGACACCGTTCCGGTATCGTATCGGTCCGCCAAAGGTATAATCCAATATCTACAGCTTTTAAACAAATAAAATAAAAAGTACCCCGGCGGCAACCGGGGCACCCGCAGAGAGACTATACAGGCCCGGAGGCCGGTACAATCACCTGAGACAACCAGATTATACCATATACCTCCGTCACCTGTACAGGTGTTATTTTTTTTACCTATTTTGAGTAAACTTAACAGGAGGTATATTATGGTTATAGGTATTTATCCACGTAAATCCGTGTACCGCGATAACAGCGACTCCGTTCAAGTCCAGGTGCAGATGTGCCAGGAATACGCCGGTATCGTATTTAAAGGTAAGAATCTGGAATTTCGCATTTATGACAAGGATGAGGGATTCTCCGGCAAAAATATGAATCGGCCCGGTTTTCAGGAAATGATGGCCGACGTAAAGGCCGACATCCTTGATGCAATCATTGTATATAAGCTTGACCGTATCAGCCGAAATGTCCGGGAGTTTTCTGAGATGTATGAGATCTTCCAGGCTCACAATGTTGCCTTTGTTTCTGTCAAGGAATCCTTTGACACTTCCACCCCCATGGGCCGCACCGTCATGTACATTCTGGCCGCGTTTGCGCAGCTGGAGCGCGAAAACACCTCTGAACGTGTCGGTGACAACATGCGCTCCCTGGGCGCTGCCGGGAAATGGACTGGTGGTCTGCTGCCGGCCGGGATGTCCTCTGTCAGGAAGAAGATAGGCGATAAAGAACACTCCTATCTCATTGTGAATGAAAATGAAATCGGCAATGTCAAGCTTCTGTTCCGTCTCATGCTGGACGGCTATTCCATCACCGGAGTTGAGCGGTATTGCCGCGATCACGGCATCCACTCCCGCTACGGTAAATTTCTCGGCTCCTCCCAACTGTACAGCATCCTCACCAATCCGGTGTACTGTCAAAACAGTATGGAGGCTTATGAGTACTTTTCTGATCGCGGCTGCCATCTTCCAGATGCCTCCCTCTTTGACGGAAAGCATGGCCTGATCTCATATGGTAAAACACGGACCTTGAAGGATTCCCAGAAGCGTCAGAGCACTGATTCCTGGACCATCGCCGTCGGCATTCATGACTATGTATTGACATCCGCTGAATGGATAGGCGTACAGAAGCGCCTGGGCGTAAACAAAATGTTCCACACCACTGCAAAATATGATGTCGGCATTCTAAAGGGCGTGCTCCGCTGCCGATGCGGTTCCCGAATGGATATCCGGACCCACATAAAAAACGGGATACGCTTTTCTTATTATTATTGCGCCGCCATGGCGCAAAAGGGAAAGGGACATTGTAATTCCAAATATGTCCGAATTGAGAAGGTAGAAGAAGCCTTTCTGCAGGAACTCAAAAAAATCCGTCTTAATCCAAATAGCATACATATCCGTATCGAATCCGATGCTGGCGGCCCTGACATGCGCTCCCTACAGGCAGAACTTGACTCCGTTGAAAAGTCCATCTCCAACCTCACGAATGCTCTTACACAGGCCATGGACAGCCCGGCGGCAGCCTACATCATTGCGCAGATCGAAAAGCTTGACCAGCAAAGGCGAACCCTATACAGTAACCTTCGTGCGGCGCAACGCAGGCAGGTTGAAGCCGAAGCCTGCCAGGATACAGAGAAAATCATTTATGATAACATCTGCTATTTGCTTGATAATTTTGATCGGATCAGCTACTCTGGGAAGAATGAACTAATCCGAAAGACTGTAAAAAAATGCATTCTTGACGAAAATAACCTGCACATTATTTTTTGATGTGCAGGTTATTTTTACCCTCTATTCTATTCCATATTTTATTCATGTTGGTGTTCCAACCTGCCCCATCATGTCGTGTCCCAGGTGGGGACGGCTGTAACCATAGCTGCGGGAGGTCCCGAAATCATCATAGTCGGAATAGTCAAACCCCCTGGCGATGGGGGAATAAGCTTTCAGGCCATAAACATTATGCCATTCAACTTTTCCGTTTTCGTCTTCCAGCTGGGCCTGATAGGGCCCCACCATTCCGGACAGAATCGCGCCGTAAGCTTCTTTATAATAAGGATAGTATTTGAGATCTGCACTGGCCTCTTCAATGAGATCCGTGGCGGTGCGCTTCTCATCCGCCTTTTCCATGGCGTTATCGGCCGTCTTTTCCATTTCCTTCATGGCCTTTTTATTGAACTCCCCGCCCCATTTTGAGGCCGTATGCGCCAAAAGGCAGACCCAGTCCAGGCTCGTGCCGGCCTCATGGGCTTTCACATCCCGCTCATATGCCAGATCCAGAGCCTCACAGGGAACCGTAAAGTCCACCCACTTGATGTACTCTTTTTTCCCTTCCTCCGTATTTTTCTGCGCTATTTTTATGTTGCCGGAAACGGCCGCCGGTTCTTCCCTGTCCATATAATGACCGCTGATTAAAATGACGATGAGCAAAAGCTCTATGAGTATTGCTGCCTGATATTTTCCCGACCGCATAGCTGACTCCAGGCTTTTTCCCTATTTTATGACGGCCCCGGCATGTCCTATGCCGCCAAGAGCCGTCACGGCGCGCTCTCTTCTTCGTAATAAATCTGGCTTTCCCAGGACTCATATCCTTTCTGCCCTCTTCTGTCGGGGATTTCATAGTGATCGGAAAGCCACTGTCCCAGATGTTCCGTATACTTGGAACTTCCCACTTCATTCAAATGGGCATGATCCGCAAAATCCGTGCCAAAGTCCATCCCCATTTCCCGGTAATGCTGAGTGGTATTATAATTCAGGAACAAAAGCCCTTTTTCTTCCGCCAGCCGGGCGATATGATTGTATACTTTCTGATCCTCTTCCTCCAGAAGATAGGGCGCGCTCACCAGCGCCAGCGCAATCCCTTCCTTTTCGGTAAGTTCCACAATTTTGTTAAAATACAGGCGGGACTTTTCCGTCATCTCCCGTTCCCCGGTCACGTGGCTCATATCCGGCTCCGTCAGCTGAGCATGGGTGATCAGGGGCGTATATCCCTTCCATTTTGCCTGTTGGTTCTGATTCCACACAAAATTCCGGAAATCCGCTGCCGTCAGCCCGTCGTACCGGGAATGATATTTGGTAAATCCCAGGAAAAAATTGGCCCTGTCCACCTCGGTACTGGCCTTCACCGCTTCATACTTATTCAGAGAAAGCCGCATGCCGTCCAGATTCTGGTCCAGCCATTTTTCCTGATAATCCTCATAAAACCGGGCCGGGCAGAACATATCCAGCACCACCAGCTTCGGCTTCTGGGTTTTCAGCGCCTCCACCAGATAATGATAACTGTTCCAGATCGGCTGCTCTGCGCCCGTCAGCAGATACGCTGCCATCCCGTGTTCTTCCCATAAAATCTGAGTGCTCACATTACAATGTACATGGCTGCTTCCTAAAAACAGCACATCTATTTTATTCCGGGGCTGGTAATACAGACACCTGGCCTGATCCACACCGTGGGGAGACTTCATGCATAAAATCCGATTCAGCCCATGAATCAATATTGCTGCCAGGCAAAAAAACACTGCCGCCCTAATCGCTTTTTTTCTCACATCCTACCTCCGTTTTGGAGCGTCCTTTGCAAAGGGACGCACGCTAAAAATTGACATAGATAAAACTGGAAGCGTTGAATCCCGGCCCATACATGCCAAATACAAAAACCGCGCCCAGAAGAAACAGGCAGATCCCCCAGCGGACCGCGAGAGGCGAAGCATAGATCCAGGCCGATGCCTCCGCTTTTTTTACTTCCGAAACAAAATCCAGCAGGAATAGGAAAATAATGGAAGCTACCGCGATCAAAAACTCTGTCCGGTCAAGTCCCATGGCAAAAATAAAATCTTTGACAAAATAAAATCCCTGCCACCTGGTAAACAGATTTTTCAGACAGACTGCTGCCATTTCCAGCGTTTCGCTGCGGAAAATGATCCATAGGCAGGTGACTGTCAAAAAGGTTCCCAGGCAGGCAATCCCTTTTCTGACAGAGGAAAAAGGCAGCTTCTTTTCTCCGAAAAGTTTTTTTCCGGCCCGCTTACCCAAATCCTCAGCAGCCAGCAAAATCCCATAAAGCAGCCCCCACAGAAGAAAGGTGGGCGCACCGCCATGCCAGAGACCGCTGACAAAAAAGACCAGGATCATATTAATTTCTTTACGCACAATCCCTCTCCGGTTGCCGCCCAGCGGAATATAAATATAATCCCTCAGCCAGCTGCTCAGAGAAATATGCCACCGCCGCCAGAAATCGCTGAATCCTGCCGCAAAATAAGGCTGGCGGAAATTGCGGGTCAGTTCAAATCCCATGATCTGTGCAATGCCTACCGCAATGCAGGAATAGCTGGCAAAATCACAGTAAATCTGCACCGCGTAAAACAGAGCCGCCATCAGCATGGTGAAGCTGTTTCCATTCTGATACACACTGTATAAGTAATCCACCAGAAGGGCCGTCCTGTCGGCGATCACCATTTTCATGAAATATCCCAGCAAAACGGAGATCATTCCCTGTGCGATCCTGTCATAGGAAAGCAGTTCCCGTCTTTTCGCTGCAAGTACCCGGTCCAGCTGCCCGATAAAGTGCCCGCCCCTCTCGATGGGGCCGCTTAAAATATTGGGGAAAAAGGAAACGAATACCCCATACTTTACCGGATTTTTTTCCGGTTCATATTTTCCCATATAGATGTCCAGAAGATACCCTGCCGCCTGAAGGGTATAAAAGGAAATTCCCAGGGGCACAGCCAGCCCGAAGCGTTCTGCCACGTCCAGATGCACCGTGTTGATTCCATGTCCCAGAGCGCTGTTGATCAGGCTGTCCCATACCGGCAGATATTTGAAAACCACAAGCAGGCCCAGATTACACGCCAGGCATCCCAAAAGGATCCACCGACGCAGGCCCCTCTCTTTCCAACGCCCCAGAAGAAGCCCTGCCGCCCAGGTACTGAGAATCGAAAAAAGCAACCAGACGCCTGCCCTTTGGTCCGCATACAGGAAAAACACCATATTGGCGGCAAGAATTACCCACAGGCGAAATTTTTTGGGAACAACAAAATACGTGCATAAAGCTGCGAACAAAAATGCCCCAAACCGAAATGATTGAAAAGACAACTTCATTCCTCCTTTATTCAGGAAAAGATCCTTTTCCGTTTTTTCCCGTCTTTTATGATTCGCCTGTCTTTTCACTGTCTGTACGCCGCGGCAAAACCGGTCCTGTCATGGATTTTCCGGCTGTAATTGTCCTGCAGCTGACGGTAGACTTAAAAGAATGGCTTTTTCTTCAAAATTTTTCCGTTTTATGATATCCCTATTATATGTAATTTTTCCATCTTTAGTCAATGCAGTTTACACAACCTTAAACAAACATTAAGAAAGCAGGGACACGCCAAAACATCAGCGCCGTCCCCGCTTCTTTTTATTCCTGATATACAAATTCCCGCTGGATCAAAAAACTGATAAAGAAAAGGAAAATGTCCACCGGCATCTTCACCAGCACCTCGATTCCTCCGGTGAATCCATATACAAAGTTCACCAGAAATGCGCTGCATGCCATCTGTACCGCTGCCAGTGCAACATACCGCCAGGCCGCCTTTAAAACGCCGCCCCGGCTCTTGAAAACAACCTTATAATTCATGCCGAAATTATAGGCGGCAGATATGAGCCGGGCCGCCACTGTAGCCGCCACGATGTAGCTGATTTGCGCCGGAAGTCTTCCTTTCAGCAGGCTGCAGAAAATGCCGAACAAAACCAGATCCAGCACGCTGGAGGAAAGGGAGGAAAACAAAAATTTCCCGAACACCAGGTAGATTCGGGCCGAATCCCGCACCGGATTAAAATGGCTGCTTTTATTTTCTTCCAGATAGACCGTTTCGATGGGCACCTCTGCGATGGAGATTTGCTCCGTTTTCGTTTCCAGAAGCATATTGGTTTCAAATTCAAAGCGCTCCCCTTTGACGTTCATCAGATGCCGCATGAATGCCTGTGGGATTCCCCGAAGTCCCGTCTGCGTATCGGAAACACCCACGCCTGCCAGATATTTAAGCACCTGCCGGGTCATTTTATTTCCCACCGCCGATCGGAACGGAACGTTCTCCCCGTCAAAATTCCGACACCCCAGCACCAGGGCATCCGGCGCTTTTCTCATGGCCTCCATACACTTTAAGATACAGGCCGGAGTATGCTGTCCGTCCGAATCCGCGGTCACACATCCTATGGCTTTGGGATAGCGGAGCAGGCATTCATTGAAAGCGGTTTTCAAGGCTCTGCCTTTTCCCAGATTCACCGCATGGGTCAAAACAAGAGCGCCATACTCTTTCTTTGCCCTTTCAAAAAGCGGAGCATAATCAGGGCCGCTGCCGTCATCTACCAAAACCAGATTCGTCAGCCCCTCCTGCCTGAGCGCTTCCAGCAGTTTTATCATTTTTTCATCCGGTTCATAAGCCGGAATGATCACCGGTATTTCTATTTTGTCCATCATTGTCTGTATTCCTTATCAGTCATCAGCCCGCTTCAGGCTGATCTGTCCGTTTTCATTTTCAATCCGGTATAATATTCCCGGCACAAAATCCGTTGTAAAAGGCGCAAACAGTTCCCGCACATCTCCGGTCACCGGATCGACATATAAGTATCCCGCATGGGAACCTTCCATTGCATTCCATAAATCGCCGCTGTTCATCGCCGCCGGATCCAGGCCCCCGAAAATCAGGGACACCGGAGAAGCTTCAAAAGCCACATAAGTATTTTTCACCCACTGGCTCACGGAAGCATCCTTTAAGTATAACACCCGCATTCCGTCTCCCACATCCTGTTCCGATACCAGTTCCAAAAATGCCGCGGACTCCGGCGTGATCATGTCAGCCCGGATTTTTTTTTCGTCCTCCAGCTGCTTCCTATATCCATAAAAGCCGTTATAGACCTCCTGCCAGTTGGCGGACAGAGCCACGAAGGCAAAGCAGACCAGATATACGCTGTACTTTTTCCAGAACCGGCCCAGGGCCCCCTTCCCCGCCATCCGGACAAAGACGGTTTCTTTCCGCATCAAAAACAGTTCTGCCAGCAGGCAGAGGGAACCTACCGTAAAGGGCGCCCCATACCTCTCAATGGAAGAAACCATGCCAAAGGGGTCCAGATATTGCGTTTCTGCCGCAAAAATGGTCAGATGGCTCACCAGATTAATACCGTAAAAGACCAGTCCGCTCATCGGAAGGAAAATGCCAAGCAGCACAGCTTCCCCTTTTTCCAATACCCGAAACCGGTAAAACAGAAAGATCAGCAAAACGATCAGCAAAAACAGTCCCAACGGTGAAAAATCAAACGTCCAGGTTCTGGCCCGATGCAGGGGCCATACCGCAAAAGCCTCCATAAAGGCCTTTAAAAGCTTTTCTTTTGTCCCGGGAAGCAGCACCGGCGTATTACCTGCCGCTATAGATACCGCCGCCCCCGTCAGCTTTGCCACACGGCGCATCAGGAGGCAGAATAGCATCCAGCTTCCGCCGGTGACAGCGGGCGCTGCGGTGACAAAAAGCAGAGGACGCAGGCTTTTTAAATGTTTTCCTTCTTTTTGAACCGTCCTGATCCATAGAAATGCCAGTCCGAAGGCCGCCCACAAAAATCCTACGGATTTCACCAGCACCAACACGGCCAAATACAGCGCCAGGCGCAGGTAATAAAAGGAGTTTCGATGGCCTTCTTTCTCCAGCACCGCGAACAGAAATCCCCCATAGATCACCGCCATCACCAGGTCGGCACACATTCCCTGACAGTAAAAAACTTCCGCCACGCTGGGAAATGCCCACAGGCACACCACCGCCAGCACGGAAATTACAGGATTTTTCCCCTTCAGGCGGCTAAACAGAGGCGTGAGGAATACAAAAACGCTGAAATAGTATCCTGCAAACATCAGCCCTTCCGAAAAGCGGTCCGGCTGCAGATGGACAAACCACCATTTCAGGAGCTGGATGCCCGGTGGATAATCTCCAAATTCCGAGGCCGCATTGGTATATTTCGCCGCAAATCCATCCAATGCATAGAGCGCTTTCACATCCGTGGCCCAAAAATTCACGTCATCCCACCAGGTTGCGATCCTGCCGCCGACCAAGACCGCCGTCAGCACCAAAAGGAGGGCCGCTGGGATCACGCCGGGATGAGTCAGCTGTTCTTTGAGCTTGTGCCAGACTTTTATTTTCTTTGCTTTTTTCAACCCCAAAAATCCGGCAACAGCCGTGACCAAAAGCGCTTCCCCGATCCAGTCAATCAAAGACAGACGGTTAAAAAATGCCAGCACATAAAGCACAAGGATCAAAAAGCAGGCTGCCATCGGCAGCACATCCACAATCTTTTCTTTAAAATACAGGCTTAAAAACAGTATGAAAACCAAAAATGCCAGCAGATTCACAACCGCCATACTCTTTCGTTCTCCTCATTCAAAAACTTTACACTTCTTTTTCCCATTCCTGAAACCAACCTTTCACAAGGCTGATATCCTCCTCACAAATGGCCGCCGCATCCTCTGCAGGCATGCCCCGCAGATACATATTCCGGGCAACTGTCTGCGCTTTTGTCAGAATCCCTTTTTGAATCCCAAGACGGATGCCGTCCCGCCTTCCGTCTTCCACCATTTCTTCTATTGCCTGACACATGTCCATCTCTCCGTTCTCCGTTTTCACGGTTGTTTTAAGTTCTTTCAGTTTTTTATGGTTGAGCATTACACTGATCACATCATAAGTCTCCTCATCCATATGACGAAAGCGCTCCTCATTTTCCCTGCAATAGTCCCGCATTCTTTTCTTATCACTGCTCCGTTTCATCATTCCGATCAGTTCACGCAGGCCTGTCTCATAGTTTTCTTCTTTCAGCTCCGGCAGAGCAGCCAAATTCATCCGGTAGTTCGACGCAAAGGCTTTCCAAAATTCGTTTTCTCCTTCAAAGTCTATCATACCGTGCAGATCACTGCAAGCTTCCCATTCTCCTTTTCCATGATAAAAAATTATTGTCACTACAGGATGCAATTTATCCTCTTTTTTCATCCCTGCTTCTTCCGGTCTTTCTGATTCCTGCTAAATTTTTTTGTTAGAAATACAATAAGTTTTTGAAATATCACTCAGTTCCTCCGGCACAATGTATTTCTTTCCCTGAAACAGACTGCCATTAATAAAGTCTGCAAATATCGCAGGCTTTTCCAGCCAGGTACATAATACATCATTTTTTTCTCCCACAAATTCCTCCTCTTTTTTTCTTCTGACCATGATTGGAATATGGGCGAAAAGCCCTGCTTGAATAAGTTCGACGGCATGGCGGTCTAAAAGAAGTACCGCTGCCACAGATGTTCCAATTTTCAGAGATATCTGTTTTCCCTCTGCAAAAACAGATGATAAAAAAAGCATATCACAATTCTTGGAAAAAGCAACAGGAAATAAATCTAATTGTGAGCAAGCTCCCTCGCTCCTCTCCACTCCGCCGGGCACAAGCTCGCCTCCGCTTCGCTCCGGCTCCCTTGGCGGCTTTCGCCGCATATGAAAAAACAAAAGAGAGCTGAATGGGGAGCAAGCTCCCCATTCAGCTCTCTTTTGTTTTTTCATGCCCGGCTCATTGCTAGTCAATCTTCCGGTTCAATCAGTCCGTAGGTGTTTCCTTTTCTCTTGTATACTACATTTACCTGGTCGGTCTCGGCGTTACAGAATACGAAGAAGCTGTGGCCCAGCAGTTCCATCTGGACGCAGGCGTCTTCCGGGTACATGGGTTTGATGTCAAACTTCTTGACTCTGGCGATTTTGACCTCCTCTTCTTCCTCATAATCATTCTCCAGATAAGCGGGCTGGAAGCTGCCGCCGGATTGATGCTGGGCAATCAGCTTATTTTTATACTTCTTCAACTGCCGTTCGATAATTTCTTCCACCAGATCGATGGAAACATACATATCATTGCTTGTCTGTTCAGAGCGGATGATATTTCCCTTTACAGGGATCGTCACTTCAATCTTCTGCCTGTCCTTTTCCACACTCAATGTTACGATTACTTCCGTATCCGCAGTGAAATACTTTTCCAGTTTCCCGAGCTTTGACTCCACCGCATTCCGCAGTCCCTGTGTAACATCGATGTTCTTTCCGCTGATAATAATCTTCATACAATCATCATCCCTTCTGGTCCATAATTAGGATGTCCTGCTCCCTTGTATGGCTCCGGTCATCCTTGAATTGATTATACCATACCGCCCCCTTTGAAGCAATGTTTTCTGAATCTTTCTGGTAATAATCAGAATTTTCTGATAATTTATTTTTATCATTATTCCGGACACATTTTTCATTTTTTGTTACAACCTAACAAAACGTCCGTTTGCGTATTTCACTTTTTAGTTTTTTCCTTTTTTCTTTTTTGATTGTGGATAATGTGTATAATTCAGTGTATAAGTCGAATTTGTCCTAAAATATGAGCTTTTTTATGTGGATAACTATTTCCCTGATTATTTCCCAAATTGTCAAATAATTTCTTTTTATTGTGCATTTTTACAAATTAACCTTTTTTTCTACAAAATATTCCCTGACGAACTTTCAGACAAATATCAGAAAATATACTTTATTTTTAATGCTTTACGGCCGCCTCCTTTTGTACACTGAGGGTATTGTTGTAAAATATCATTTTTGTCATCCAAAAAACCCCCGGCGTTTTCTTTCTTACGCCGGAGGCTTTCCTCATTCCTGTATTTGCCCGCTGTCCATGGGACTGTAACGGATGCGCACTTTAATTCCCTGTCCATAGTTGCCAAACCCCGCACCGAACAGGGTCAGTCCGCCCACATGGGCAGCATCCTCTTTCACTTCCAGGCGGAAGCGGATCGAACTTTTATAATCCAACCGGAACTGTTCCAGCGAAACATCCGATATTTTTAAGCCGTCAATAAAGGTTCCTCTTCTGTTGATGGCCAGCATTTTTAAAAATCCATACTGATTCCAGTTGGGAAGCCACCAGTCGGGAGTAAAAGCTCCCCTGACATCTCCGAAATCCCCCGGCGATGTCCATACGCCGACAGGCACATCATTCAGGAAAAAGGAGATATCGGAAGGCCAGTCATTATTCACTCCCGGCGCTTCGCTGGCCAGTTCCATGGAAAAGGTGATCTCATCAATCTTTTGGGCAGCAGGCAGAAGGTTGGGGATGGAATATTCCACAAACCCTCTGGTCAGCCATAAAATGCCCGCATTGATCCGGTCAGGATGAGCAAAATACCGGGGATCATCCACTTCGCCGATCACTGCTTCAGTTGTCGCAATGCCGCAGGTGGGGAACACGCTGTAATTCATATATTGCCCCACAGGCACTTCGGCCTCATAGGTCCCGGACATTCCCTCTTGCTGTACAGGCACAATCTCCACCAGGATCCTGTCCTGTTTTACCCTGCACACCTTCTGATTTCCGTGTCCCACAAAATCCGTGGTCACCATGATCAGATCCGCATCCTCCAGCTTCTTGATATGACTGGTCAGCGCGCCGTTTGTAATATTCAGGCAATTGGCGATTTCGTTCAGATTCATTTCGTTGTGCGTCAATAAAAGCCGGATAATCTTTATCCTCACTTCGGAACCAAGCGCCTTAAATAATTCCAGCCCTTCTTCCAGGTTTTTGATCTGCAGCATATCTTTCCCCCCTTTCTACCATTTTTTATAGGGACATCTGTTCTTCTTTACCGCCGCCCGAAGTTCCACGTAGCAGCCGCAGGCTAAGCAGGTACCTGCCTCCAGCCGGTCACATGCCTTGCATATGGAAAGACGGCTTTCATAAATATCCTGCGCTGTTTTCACATCCCTGTCCAGAAGCGCAATGTAACGATGCAGCTTCTGCATATAGGCTTCTTCATCCATTTCCCGCAGCAGGCATTTGTAGCAGGGTTTCCGGATGTCCTTTTCCGTCCCCATCCTTTTTACCCTTACCGGATCCGCAGGCTCACCACGCTGCAGGCCGGAACCGTGAAAGCAATTTTTCCGCTGTCATCTTTGACTGCACAAAAAGGCTCGGTTTTCACAGTATCCGGGGCTTCAAAGGTATTGTGCGCCTGCATATTTCCCGTGAGAATGCGTCCTTCCACATTTTGAGGCAGCAGCTCAGCGAAGGAAAGCTCCACCTGACTGCTTTCTTTTGCGGAAAGGTTGGCAACAGTCACATTTACGGTTCCGTCCGGACTTAAAGAGACGGATTCCTGCAGAGTGGGAACCTGATATTCTCCGGTTCCTGTCTTCCCCTCATCCACCAGACAGCTTTCCAGCAGTTTTGCGCCCTGATGATGCTTATACATGCAGAACACATGGTAGGTGGGCGTCAGGATCATCTTCTCCCCTTCTGTCAGAATCATGGACTGAAGCACGTTTACCATCTGGGCGATGCAGGCCATTTTCACACGGTCACAGTGTTTATTGAAAATATTCAGGGTCACCGCAGCCACAAGGGCATCGCGCATGGTATTCTGCTGATATAAAAATCCGGGATTCGTGCCGGGCTCCACATCATACCAGCAGCCCCATTCATCCACGATCAGGCCGATCTTTTTCTCCGGGTCATACTGGTCCATGATGGCTCCGTGACGGTTGATCAGTTCTTCCATATACAACGCTTTGTCCAGCGTCTGATACCAGGTTTTTTCATCAAACTCTGTCGCGCTGCCTTTGTTGTCCCAGCCGCCGGGCGTGACATAATAATGCAGGGAAAGGCCGTCCATAAATCCGTGGGCATTGTCGGGATGAGGGCTTGCGAAACAAGTTTCCAGCACCTTTTTCGTCCAGTTCTCATCTCCCGCATTCGGACCGCCGGCTATTTTTTTAATCTGCACATCCTTACGGTACTGGCGCACATAGGTCTGATATCTGCGGTAAAGGTTCGCATAATATTCCGGCGTCATGTTGCCGCCGCAGCCCCAGTTTTCATTGCCCACGCCGAAATAATCCACTTTCCAGGGCTCTTCATGGCCGTTTTTCTTACGCTGATCCGCCATGGGAGAAACCCCTTCAAAGGTCATATATTCCACCCATTCCGACATTTCCTGAACTGTTCCGCTGCCCACATTACCGTTCACGTAGGTCTTGCATCCCAGTTGACGGCAGAGTTCAAAAAACTCATGGGTGCCGAAGCTGTTGTCCTCCACCACGCCGCCCCAATGGGTATTGATCATTTTTTTACGGTTTTCCTTCGGCCCGATGCCGTCTTTCCAGTGATATTCATCCGCAAAACAGCCTCCCGGCCAGCGCAGCACCGGAATCTGCATTTCCTTTAAGGCTTCCACCACATCCGTGCGCATTCCGTTCACGTTGGGAATGCCGGAATCTTCTTTCACATACAGTCCTTCATAAATGCACCTTCCAAGATGTTCCGAAAAATGTCCGTAAATTTCGGGATTGATCTGCCCCTTGTCCCGCTTTTCGTTGATAAAAAGTTTTGTCATTTGTCCTTCTCCTCCTGTCCGTAATAGGCATTTGCGCCGTGTTTCCGGAAATAATGCTTATCCTGCAGGCACTGCGGTGCGGGCTGGATCCGGGGATTGATGGTTTCCGCCCGGTATGCCATTTTCGCCACTTCCTCCAGCACTACCGCATTATGCACCGCCTCATGAGCGTCCTTTCCCCAGGCGAACGGCCCGTGGTTTTTACATAAAACAGCGGGAACCGCCAGCGGCTCCAGGCCCCTTAGCGCAAACTCTCTCACGATCAGGCGGCCCGTATTTTCCTCATAGGCGCTCTCGATCTCTTCCTCTGTCAGGCAGCGTAAGCAGGGCACTTCTCCGTAAATATAATCCGCATGGGTGGTGCCGTAGCAGGGAATGCTCCGCCCTGCCTGGGCCCAGCTGGCAGCATAGGAGGAATGGGTGTGGACGATGCCGCCCACTTCCGGAAACGCTTTGTAAATTTCAATGTGGGTTGCGGTGTCGGATGAGGGCTTATATCTGCCCTCCACCCGGTTTCCGTCCAGGTCCATCACCACCATATCCTCTGCCGTAAGCTTTTCGTAATCCACGCCGCTGGGTTTGATGACAAACAGACCGCTCTCCCGGTCGATGCCGCTCACATTGCCCCAGGTAAACGTTACCAGACCGTACCGGGGCAGATCCATATTCGCTTCATATACTGCTTTTTTCAGTGCTTCTAACATCGTTTTCTCCTCATTCCGGTAAACCGGTTATCTCATGCTGTCAACCGCCGCTCTTTCAATGGGCAGACAATTCCGGTAGTTTTCAATAAAAGAGTCAAAACCTGCTGCATCTTCTCCGTCAGGATTTAAAGTAATTGCATCCATTCCTGCAAAAATCCTTCCGCTCAGATAATCGCCTAAAGACTCCCCTTCTTTTTTGTGGACCATATAGGCTGCCAGCAGGGCGATCCCCCATGCGCCCCCTTCTCCTGCCGTTTCCATCACGGAAACCGGCGCATTCATGGCTGCCGCCAGGATGCGCTGTCCCACGCCTTTTGTCTTGAACAGGCCGCCGTGTCCGGTGATGCAGTCGATCTGCACATTTTCTTTCTTTAATAAAATATCCATCCCGGTCTTTAACGCGCCCAGGGCGGTATACAAATGCACTCTCATGAAGTTAGCCAGATTAAAACGGCTGTCAGGCTGTCTCACAAACAAGGGACGTCCCTCTTCAAAGCCGGTGATATGTTCCCCTGAAAAATAGTTATACGCCATCAGACCGCCGCAATCCTTGTCCCCTTCCAACGCTTTATTGTAAAGCACCGAGAACAGACGGTTTTTGTCTGCTTTCACGCCGAAGCTTTCCGCAAATTCCGCAAAAAGGGTTACCCATGCATTCAGATCGGAAGTGCAGTTATTGCAGTGCACCATGGCCACCGGATCGCCGGAAGGCGTGGTCACCATGTCTATTTCGTCATATCTGCGGGAAAGGGCCTTTTCCAGGACGATCATGGCAAAGACACTGGTACCCGCCGACACGTTGCCGGTGCGCTGCGCCACGCTGTTGGTGGCCGCCATGCCGGTGCCCGCGTCGCCTTCCGGAGGACAGACCGGAGCGCCTGCCTGCAGAGCGCCCGATACATCCAGAAGCTTCGCGCCTTCCTCCGTCAGCGTTCCCGCCTGCTGCCCGGCCACAAGAACCTTCGGCAGAATCTCCCGGATCTTCCAGGGATAATTTTTTGCCTCCGTGAGGCTGTCAAATCGGTCCAACATCCGGGCATCATAATCTTTTGCATCGGAATCGATGGGAAACATGCCGGATGCTTCTCCGATTCCCACCACTTTTTCACCGGTCAGCTTCCAGTGGATATAGCCCGCCAGCGTGCTCAGATAGCGGATCTTTCCCACATGTTCTTCTCCGTTTAAAACAGCCTGGTAGAGATGAGCGATGCTCCATCTCTGGGGAATGTGGAACGCAAATGCCTCAGACAGTTTTTCGGAAGCTTCCTCGGTGATGGTATTGCGCCAGGTGCGGAAAGGCACCAGAAGTTCCCCCGTTTCATCAAAGGCCATATAGCCGTGCATCATGGCGGAAAAACCGATGGCACCGATGGCAGTGAGGGTCACGCCGTACTTTTCCTTCACATCCTCCGCCATCTTTTGGTAACTGTTCTGCAGTCCCGCCCAGATGTCTTCCAGGCTGTAGGTCCAGATATTGTTTTCCAGACGGTTTTCCCAGTCATGGGCGCCGGAAGCGATAGGCACATGGTTTTCGTCGATCAGCACCGCTTTGATGCGGGTGGAGCCAAACTCGATCCCAAGCGCCGTCCTGCCTTCCTCTATGCAGGCGATGATTCCCTGTTCATCCGTAAAAATCACATTCTCATTTTCTTTCATGTGCACATCACTGTTCACAAAAACTTCTTCTGCACTCATTACGTAACCCCTTTCTTTCTGCTGCGCCCTTTTCTCAGCGGTACACTGCCGCGTTCCATCTCATTTCGTTTTTCAGGCCGCGGATGGTAGTATCCCCGTCAATGATGACGGTCTCAATTCCCATGGCATCCGCCCAGTCCGCCATCTGCTCCGTGGTCAGGTCATAGGAAAACGCGGTATGGTGCGCGCCGCCTGCTAAAATCCAGCTCTCCGCGCCCACAGTGAGATTGGGCTTAGGGGTCCAGAAATTGGTTGCCACCGGAAGCTTGGGCATGGGCTTTTCCACCTTTTTACAGTCCACTTCATTGATGATCAGGCGGAAACGGTTCCCCAGATCGATCAGGGAAGTGGCAATACCGCTGCCCTCTTTTGAAGTGAACACCAGTCTTGCAGGATCTTCCCTGTCTCCCATGGACAGCGGGCAGACCTTAATGCCGATGGGGCCTTCCGCAATGGAGGGGCAGACCTCCAGCATATGGGCCTGCAGGATGCCTTCTTTTCCGGGCACCAGGTTGTAGGTGTAATCCTCCAGGAAGGAAGTTCCCTTTGCATCCTTCATACCCTGTGTCATGATTTTCATCAGACGCACCATGGCGGCTGTCTTCCAGTCCCCTTCCCCGCCGAAACCGTAACCTTTTTCCATCAGTCTCTGGATCGCCAGTCCGGGCAGCTGCTTTAACGCGCCCAGATCGCCGAAATGGGTGACAATGGCATGGTAATCCTTTTCTTTCAGGAAACGCTCAAAACCGATTTCGATACCGGCCTGTACCGCAACGTGTCTGCGAAACTCCTCTGCATCCCTGCCTTCATCGATAATCTGGTATTTGCTGTAATACTCTTCCACCAGGGCGTTTCTATCGCCTTCGCTCACATCCGCCACGTATTCCGCAATTTCGTTCACCGGATACGCATCGATCTCCCAGCCGAACTTCATCTGGGCTTCCACCTTGTCGCCTTCGGTAACGGCCACATTGCGCATGTTGTCCGCCACTCTGGCCACGCGGATGTGGCTGGATTCCATGATGCCCACCGCCGTGCGCATCCAGTCTGCCAGACGGCGGACCACTTTTTCATCACTCCAGTGTCCCATGATGACCTTGCGTTCAATCCCCATGCGGGTCACCATATGGCCGTATTCCCTGTCGCCGTGGGCGGACTGGTTTTCATTCATGAAGTCCATATCGATGGTATCATAGGGGATTTCCTGATTGAACTGGGTATGGAAATGGCAGAGCGGCTTTCTGTATTCCTGCAGTCCCAGAATCCAGGATTTGGCCGGAGAGAAGGTGTGCATCCAGGTGATGACGCCCGCGCATTCTTCGTCCCCATTGGCTTCATTAAACAGTTTACGGATCACGTCATTTGTGATCAGTGTCGGTTTCCATACCACCTCGTAGGGAAGCAGTCCTGTTTTGTTGAGCTCCTCCACGATGATTCTGGAATGCTCAGCAACCTTGGCAAGACATTCCTCCCCATACAGGTCCTGTGAGCCTGTGGCAAACCAAAATTTGTAGTTTTTCATGAAAATCCCCTTTCTTCGTTAAAATATAGTATAAATGGATATCCTCTCCTGTTAATTTCTATAGTAGGATATGAGATATTATTTGTCAATCTGTATTTTAGATTTTTATATAATATTTTATATTTATATGTTAAGTCCAGACAAAAGTACTTTATTTCTTTATAAAAAGGTGGGACATAAAAGAACCGGCCTGTACAATCCAACAACAGGCCGGTCCTTCTTTTATGATGAAATAGTTACAGGCTCATTTCTGCTCTTTCAAAAAATCCCGGAACCAGTAAAAGCTGTCTTTTGGAATTCTTTTGAAAGTGCCGTTTCCGGCATCGTCCCGGTCCACATATACCAGGCCATAACGTTTTGACATCTGTCCCCCGCTGGCGGAAATCAGATCCGTGAAGCTCCACATGGTATAGGCCAGCAGGCAGACCCCATCCCGGAGGGCTTCCTGTACCTGCCCGATATGCGCTTTTAAATAATCAATCCGGTAACTGTCATGGATCTGACCGTTTTCGGGCACGTCCTTCGCGCCGATCCCGTTTTCCACGATCATCAGCGGGAAATTATCGTAGCGCTCGGCCAGCCGGTTTAATAATATGCGGATTCCCAGAGGATCGATCTGCCATCCCCATTCCGTCTCTTCCAAATAGGGGTTTTTCACGCCGCCAAAGAGGTTGCCGCCGGAAGCCTTTCCGTCTTTTCCGGCTGTCTCCGCATTGGTATTATAATAACTCATAGCCAGAAAATCGATCCGGTTTTCATAGATCAGCTTTTTTTCTTCCTCCGTCACATCCAGTACAATATGATGTTGAGCAAAAAAACGGTTCATATAGTAAGGATAATGTCCTCTCACCAAAACGTCGGATACAAACAGGTTTGCCCGTTCCACTTCCTCCGCTTTTTTTACATCCTCCGGGGCCGGCGTCAGGGGATATACCGGGCCGTAAGCGGTCATGGCGCCTATTTGGGCCTGAGGGTCAATTTCCCTCAGCAGTTTTATGGCTCTGCAGTTTGCCACCATAACATTGTGGGTCGCCTGATACCGGCACTGCAGCTTATGGCTGCTCCTGTCCGTTCCCACTCCCACAATCAGCGGAAAATGAATGGTACAGTTGATTTCGTTAAAAGTGATATAATACTTAATTCTTCCCTTGAAACGGCAGAATACAGTTTTTGCATACCGCAGATAGCTATCAATGCAGCGCTTATCCTCCCAGCCGAAGGCGTCAAAAAGCGCATAGGGCATTTCCAGATGACTCAGCGTGATAATCGGTTCTATTCCATAGGACAGGCATAAGTCAATCATCCTGTCATAAAAGAGAAGTCCGGCTTCATTGGGTTCTTCCTCTAGACCCGTGGGAAAAATTCTGGACCAGGAAAACGAAGTGCGGAAGCACTGCAGGCCGCATTCCTTCATCAGCCGGATATCCTCTTCCATGTGATGGTAAAAATCCACCGCTTCATGGCTGGGATAAAAGACTCCTTCCTGCGGACAGGGAAACCGTTTCACCGCCCGGTCCCTGCTCTGATCCAGCGTATCAAATACGGAAAGTCCTTTTCCGTCCGTCAGATAAGCGCCTTCCGCCTGTCCGGCAGACATGGCCGCTCCCCAAAGACATTTTTGCATCATAATCCCTCCTAGAATTTTTCCGGATCTTTAAACCCTGCGATCCAGGTCAGCACAAATCCCACCGCGATTCCCAGCACAATGCTCAGACAGGCCATGACAAAGTTAAAGGTTCCCCCCGCCAAATATCCCGGCAGAGAGAAAACGCCGGTTGCCAGCACATAGCATTTGACATGCGTGATGCCCGGCAGAACGGCCGCGATAGCGCCGGCGACCATACTGATTAAAAGGGTGCGCCGCAGGCGGTAATGTACGGAAAAGATGATGGGCTCCGTAATGCCCATCAGCGCCGTCACCGCGCACTCATTAGACACTTCTTTGAGATGGCCGTTCTTTGTTTTCAGCGCGATCGCAAGACCTACACCCGCCTGAGCTGCATTCCCGGCCAGCGCCGCCGGAAGGATCAGCGCTTCATACCCGTTATTCATATAGCTCATCAGCATAATCGGGAAGTTGGCCGTTCCAAGGCCTGTCCCCAGCAGGATCGGATTGATAAATGCGATGATGGGGATTGCCCCCCAGCCGCATTTGTCCACCACAAAATAAATGGCCGCGTTGATGCCTTCCGTGGCCAGTGCGCCCAGCGGACCGCATACCAAAATAGAAATACCGATGGTAAAAATCATCACAAGGCCGGAGCCTACCATTGTACGGATGACCTTTGGAATAATCTTGTAGACGCCTTTTTCAATATATTTCTGGCACAGCACCGCCAGGAAAATCGGAATGATCTGTTTGGAATAGGATACGAACTTCACCGGAATCCCAAACAAGGTCACAGCAAGCTCTCCGCCTTCCCCAAACAGGGCCATGAAATCCGGCAGCAGCAAAAAACATGCCGCCGCTATCGCAATGGCTTTATTGCATTTCAGCCGGTCTGCAAAGCTCCAGGCCACCAACACCGGGAAAAAATAGTATACCGCATCCGACATTTTTGTCAACAGCCGGTACGTGGTTGATTCTGTGGTGAGCAGTCCTGCAAGCTGCAGAATCGTCGCGAGAATGGAAATAAAAGCCGCTCCCATGATGACCGGAATCAGAGGGGAAAGGGTGGCGCTCACCACATCCAGCCCTCTGGATATGGGTCCTTTCTTTTCCCCGCCTTCTTTTTCCTCTTCCCCTTCCCGTGTTTCATCCAGATAATGTTCCTTGATTTCCTTGCAGACAATGTCTACGTCCGTTCCGATGATGACCTGATAAATGCCGCCGCTCACCGCAACCCCGCGCACCCCGTCGATCTGCTCAATTCTGTTGCGGTCCGCCTTCCCCTCCTCTCTCAATGTAAAACGCAGTCTGGTCATGCAGTTGGTGAGATGAATAATGTTTTCTTTTCCGCCCAGCGCCTCTACAATCTGCTGTGCCGTTTCTCTTTTGTCCTTCATGGTAACCCCTCCTTTGTTACTCTTGAAATGTGCATGGTTAAATATAATGTTTCAAACCCACTGGGTTCAAAATGAAAATCCTTTCTGATGTAGGCAATGATGTGTTCCGCGCAATCCGCCTCTCTGTGATACTTCGACCGCACCATGTTCAAAAGCTCTTCATCTACGGTATCCCGCACATGAATTTTGCGCACCGCTCTCTGGGCCAGAAATTTCAGATGTACCAGAAAACGGGAATACGCCATGGAGCCCGTATCAAACTCCATTGCAAAATAATCCTTAACGATCTTCACCGCCCGGTTCAAAATGGTGGTAATCATTTTGATCTCCGACAGCGCATCCTTTAATTCCAGTTCCGCTTCCAGAAAATGAAAGGTGATAAATCCCGCTTCCTCCTCTCCCAGACTCACCGAAAATTTCTCATTCAGCTTTTCCACCACCATCAGCGCAGCCGCATACTCCTCCGGATAATACTGTTCAATATCCAGAAGAAGCGCATTATTTACCGTCACCCCTTCCCTGCAGCGCTCTGTCGCAGTAAAAATATGATCCGTCAGATGTACCAGCAGATTTCCGTTAAAATCGTAATGCAGCCTGTCGCTGACCTGCTCCAGCATTTCTCCTGTAAAGGTGAAATATTCCTCCGGAATCGTCCGGTATATTTGCTCGAGCAGATGGCTGCTGGCCGGATCCGTCAAAAGAAAACGATGTTCCACCTTAGCTTCATCCACACGCATTCCCGGCTTTTTCTGATACCCGACGGACAGACCCATCAAGAGCAGCTGATTTCCCTTCTCTTCTCCCAAAACAGCGTTGTTGTTGAGCACCCTCGTTATCTTCACTCCTTCACCCCCTAAAGAAATAAAAAAGACCTACTCGTATCGCAAAATACGAATAGGTCCAGCTTGCTCCTGCAATCACTAACCTCACGTTTATAAACTTTTCTCTATACTACCAAATAAATTACCATTTGTCAATGACTCTGTCAAAGTTCTATGATAAAATGACGGTAGAAACTGCAGAATAAGATTTGGCCGATCCCGTTAACCCATATTGCACACAGGGAGCTCACATGCAAACTTACACTTACAGAATCAAAACCCCGGAAGGCCTTCATGCCAGGACCAGCGCGCTGCTCTGCACACTCCTTTCCCGTGCAGAAAGCACAGTATCCGTATCCTGTAACCATATATGGGCGGATGCAAAAGATCCGCTTTCCCTCATGGAACTGTGCGCACAGCCCGGTGATCTTCTGGAATTTATGATTGCCGGTCCCGATGAAAAAAAGGTGAAACGTCTTTTGGAAACCCAATGTCCGACTCTTTTATAATCCTTCCGGCCGGACGGCTGTCTCCGTTTTCTTTACCTTTTCTGTATGATCTGTCCCCAGTCTGTAATGCCGATCAGCGCCTTTGCCGTCTCCAGATAAGGACCGGCTTTGGGCGTATCGATATTTTTAAAATAATCATAGATCAGCTTGTGGGATCCGTCGGGATTGGTGAGTCCCATAGAAAGGCCCTGGGCGATTTCCTCCGCCGCATCTGTCTCCCGGGACAGAATGAACGCATCAATATGCTGGTTGGAGGCGGCCGTCAAATACGCATGAGCAAAACATGCGGCCTGCAGTTCCTGCCCCTGGGCAGCCGTATATCCGGTTTCGCTGACGATGATGGAACGCACCTGTCCGTTTGGCGAAAGCATCTGGGGCTGGCACATATAATCGGTGAGCACTTCAATATTTTCCATGGTCACAAAAGGCGATGAAACCGAATGCTGTACGAGACCTCTGTAATAAGCGGAATTCATCCAGAAGGGTGCGAATGTCAGGGGCACCGGATAAGGATGGCAGGCAAGACTCCAGTTAATATTCCCCGTAGCAGTCATCCAGCTGTTCATGGAATCCAGCAGGGCTTTTCCGTCAAAATTATTGGGATCATTCCGTCTCCGGTTCCACTGCTGGTCGATGCAGGCGTAAACATTGGCATTTGCGTTCTCACTGCGGATGGCATTGTAAAACAGGCGGACCGCTTTGCCATACTCGGCGGCATAGGTGTTGAGATCATTGCAGGCCATATAATTCCACTGGCTTTTGGCATTTACTTCGTTGCCCACCACCCAGTTGTCCACTTTGCCGTGGGCGCCGGAATAGCGCTGCCCCAAAAAGGAACCGATGGCGGCAATCGCCTCTGTTCCGCCCTGTTCTGCCGTGTTGAACGCATAATAATTGGAAGTAACGCCGGTGCGCGCCAGGGGATGAAGCAGCTGAGGGTTACGCCCGTTGTTATTGTTTAAAAGGACTGCTGTAATACAGATTCCTTTTTTGGAAAGGGTTCCGAAAATATTATCATACTCCGCCACCACTCTGCCGTTAAACTGATAGTTCTTCCCGTTGTATGTATAGTTGACCGTGGGATAATGTCCGTCCGTAGTAGGCCCGAATATATTGGAAATGGGAAGATTATAAACCGCGTGCCGCACGCCCAGATCATTTAACTCCGCTCCTGCCAGCTTAGCGGAATCCACCAGAAGACCCTTTTTAGAAGCTGTTTGTGTGCGCCCTGCCGTATGGGTTGCCAGCGCTTCCGGATTCGTGATGAAGTGACCGTCGCTCACCGCCACATATTTTCCGTTCTGCAAAACCCCGACGATAAACTGGGAATACAATCTGGAATCCGCGCTTCCCGCCAGAAGCGGCACGGAAAACGCCACATCTACCCCCATGGGCGCTGCCGCCACATAAGTTTGGGAATTGATTCCCGACGCATAAAGCGGTTCGGCAAACAGATAATAGATACCGTCGTCACTGGCCGGCAGGGATGTGGAATGCGCTTTCACCGCAACTGTCCCGCCGCCGATCTGGCATGTTGTGACAGCACACGGCTTTCCCGCCGCCATCACCGGCGCAGTTCCGTAAAACAGCCATAAAAATGCTGCCGCCGCCACAAGCAGCGTTATCCTGATTTTCTTTTTTCCTTTCTTAAAACTCATATCCACCCTCTCCTTTTTCTTTTATTCCGCTGTCTTTTTTACGCAAAACTACGGATATCGACACGAATTTCCCGCGCAGATGTCTTTAGTATACCGCAGTTTCCTTTTTTTCTCAATGAAAAAGGAACGCGTAACGTTCCTTTTTCATCGCATATCTGTTCTTAAAAAATTCTTCTGATGGCTACGGGACTTCTGTAGCTGGCATCCGAAATCTTGATTCCTGTCTTTTCCGTACTTGCATGCACGATCTGTCCGCCGCCGATGTAAATGCCCACATGTCCGGAATAGCAAACCAGATCCCCCGGCTGGGCTTCGGAAAGGCTTCCCACATGATAGCCCACATGTCTGTCCGCCGAAGAAGAGTGGGGCAGTGACACACCGAAGTTCTTGTAAACACTCATGACAAATCCGGAACAGTCCGCCCCGTTTGTCAGGCTTGTACCGCCATATACATAAGGATTTCCCACAAACTGTGTGGCATAGTTGGCAACTGCGGAACCTAAGCTGCCGCCGGAGGAAAGGCTGGGTGCGCTGACTTCCTTTTTCGCCTCTTCCTTAACGGGTTCTTCTTTTGCAGGCTCCTGTACTGCAGCGTCCTCTTCCTTCACTTCTTCTGCCGAAGAAGCTTCTTCCGAACCGGAATCCTCAGAATCTTCCCCGGATTCTGCTTCCTCTTTTTTCTGCTCTTCGGCTTTCTTCTCTTCTTCGCGCTTCTTTTCTTCTGCACGAAGCTTCTCTTCTGCCGCCTGAGCCGCTTTTCTCGCTTCTTCTTTGGCCTTTTCTTCTTTTTCCAGTCTCGCTTTTTCTTCTTCAACGGACTCTGCCGTCACATATTCCGTCTCTACATCCACATAATCGGCGGATACCCATCCATCGCCTTCTTCGATGCTGACCTTGACGAAACCGTTCTCCTCATCCGTAACCGTCAGTTCTTCGCCGCCGGGCACCAGGCCCAGCACGCTTGCATCCAGGGAGGCTTCTTTTCTGACCTTCAGCGTTTCCGTATTGACGGTTGCAACTTTATTGCCGACCTCATCCGCGATCTTTTTGGCTTCCGATCCGGATTTGAAATACTCCGCTTTTACATATCCTTCTACGTTGCCGGATTTCATCTTATACCAGCCGTCTTTGGAAGAAAGCAGTGTGCCCACGGAATTGTTATACAGCTTGCCCACCACTTCGCCCTCTGTGCCCGGGGTATTGCGGATATTCACATAATCATTGACCTGGGCAATGATCAGGGTTTCTTTCTTTTCTTCTTTTTTCTCTTCTTCCTCGGAAATCTTTGTTTCCGGTTCCTTTATCTCCGGTTCCACGGCCTCTACAATCTCAGGCTCCGTAGTCTCTGATTCCGATTCGGTTTCCCTGCTTCCCGTCTCTTCTTCCTTTTTTGATTCGGTTTCCCTATCGGCGCTCTCCGTTTCCTTGGACGTTTCTTCTGCCGTTGAATTCTCTGCTGTTTTCTCTTCTGTACTCTCCGCCTCTTCCGTTACCGGCACTTTCGTGGGCAGTACGGTCTCTGTTTCCTTCTTATCGTCTGTGGCAGATTCAAAAATCTCACTGCTCTCTGCTGCAGAACTCAATCTATCGCTGCCAGGTTCTTTGGTTTCTCTTTCCCCGGCGCTCATGAGAAGCTTCTGCTGTCTCTTTTTCTCTTCTTCCTTCGCCGCTTTCTTTTTCTTAACATCCTCGCGGATCTTGGCAATGGAAGTGCCCTCGTCCAAAACAAGTCCAAGCCCTGCTGCCGGAAGGAATGCCGCTACAGTCGGCGCTGCATCTGCTGTATGGTATTGGCTGCCGGAAAGCAGCATCGCCGCCGCTACCGCACATACCGTCACTTTCGTCGCTTTACGATTCATAGACTCCCCCGAGTACGAAATCTCCGTGTCATTTGTTACATTTGTTACAAAATTATTAAATCCAAGAATTACTATAACACTGATGCAACATTTTGTCAATTCCTGCGTCTCGGAAAATGCTTCCATTTTTTGTGTCTATTCTACGTAAATCCACCCTCTTTTCAGCATTATGCACAAAATCTTCCCGTCTGTTTTTGGCATTAATATATTACAAATCTATCACAAAAAAACACCGGCTTTGGTATGGTATCATCCATAAGCCGATGTTTTTTCGATCTTTTTCCCGTCACCGGGCGAGTTCGTCGTCCTTCACCCTTTCAATATGCATTGCCAGATATCCCGTTTCTACATCATCCAGCTGTTTTTTCAGGCTTTTTCCGATTTCTTCGCATACGGCTGCGGCCGTTTCAAAAGCTTCAGGGAACTTCAAACGCATATAGTCGTTCATATTCAGCTTCAGTTTTTCCCCGTTCATGGCCCTGGCCACCATATAACGCACATGATTCATCAACCGGTTATAGGCCAGTGACATGGTGTCTATTTTCATGCCCGTCTGCTGTTCCACCAAAGTGACGCATTCCCTGACAGCCCGGGCGATCTGCATGGCCTGCGACACTTTTTCATCCTCGATGGCGGCGTGCACATGCAGCGCAAGATAACCGATTTCATGTTCGTCTATTTTCACCTTCATCTGCTCCCACAGAAGCTTTTCCACACACTGTGCCACCTTATACTCCCGATGGAACATCAGTCTGATATCCTCCGTCAGAGGATTGCTGATCTGCTCATGGTTTTTGATCCGCCTGACCGCAAATTCGATATGATCCGCCATGGAGAAAAGGATGGACCGGTCAATTTTGCCAAACACTCTTTCCGCCTCATTGAGCACTTCATTGGCCAGTTCCAGACAGACCGGCGATACCGACTTTATGATCTCCCTGGCGCTGCCTCTGTCCGTAGTCTGCTGTAGGCAGTAGGCCGCCGTTTCAGGTCCGGCCTCCACCCGTTCTCCTGTTTTTTTCCCAAAGCCCACGCCTTTTCCCATGAGCAGATATTCCTGGTTATCCTCCATACCGATTACGATTGCCGCGTTATGGTTCAACACTTTTCTGATTCTGTACATATTCCCCTCCTTACGCCGCCGCAGAAGCGGGGCAGTCACGGCAAATTCCATCCTTTCGGCCTGCCGCCCTCACCGCTCATTTCCCGGTCAAAAGCCTGCCGTCCCGGTGTGGATCATCCGCAGATTTCCACTGCAAAAAGCGCTTCTCCCGCTTTGATTTCTCCGGTTTTGAGCAGACGGATCTTTTCATTCTCCTGCAGTTCCGTGCACAGCACCGGGGAGACAAGGGAGGGGGCATTTCCTTTCAGGTAATCCAGATCCAGCCTGATCATGGGCTCGCCCTTCTTCACTTTCTGCCCGGCTGCAACCAGGACTTCAAACCCTTTTCCGCCCAGTTTTACCGTATCGATCCCGATATGGATCAAAAGGCTGATTCCGGTATCTGTCAGAAAACCCACGGCATGTCCGGTGTCAAACACAAAACAGATCTCGCCGTCCTCAGGCGCCCTCACCACAGGATCTGCAGGCGTAACAGCCGCGCCGTCTCCCATCATTTTCCCCGCGAAAGCCTCATCCGGCGTGTCAGACAAATCCGCCGCTGTGCCGGTGACCGGGCTGGAAATCACAATGGTTTTTACCGGCTGATTTTGGTGTTGTTTTTCTTTCGCTCCGGCAGGCGCCGTCTCGGTTTTCTCCTGCTGCCCGCTGCCGGATTCCTCATCGGGCGCTGTTTCCAGGTAATCCTCCAGATTGGATTTGATCACCGTCACATGAGGCCCGTAGATCACCTGTACCCCGTTTCCTTTGTGAACCACGCCGGACGCGCCTGTGGATTTGAGCAGGGCATCGTCTACCAGTTCCGGACGGTTCACCGTACAGCGCAGCCTTGTGGCACAGCAGTCCACATCACTGATATTTTTTCTGCCGCCCAGCCCTCTTGTGATCACAGCGCTGAGGGAATCCTGCGGAGCATCCCCGCCTTTCTTTTCCTGACCTTCTTTTCTGGCATTGACATCCGCTTTTGTATACAATTTTGTTTCGGTGTTATCGTCTTCCCTTCCGGGTGTTTTGAAATTAAATTTGGTAATCAGGAACCGGAAAATAAAATAATATAAGATAAAGTAAATAATTCCTGCCGGAATGACTCTCAGCCAGCTCGTCTTTTCATTTCCCTGCAGAATGCCGAATAAGAAGAAATCCAGAAAACCGCCGGAAAATGTCAGTCCCACCGCAATATTTAAGATATGGGCAACCATGTAGCAGGATCCCGCCAGCACCACCTGAACCGCGAACAGAGCCGGCGCCACAAACAGGAAGGAAAATTCCAGCGGCTCCGTAATGCCGGTCATCATGCAGGCCAGGGATGCGGATAAGAGCAGTCCGCTCGCCGCTTTCCTTTTCTCCGGCTTCGCACAGCGGTACATGGCCAGCGCAGCTCCGGGCAGCCCGAAAATCATGAAAATAAATTCTCCCGAAAAATATCTCGTGGCATCCGCACTGAAATGCGCCACATTGGCGGAATCCGCCAGCTGGGCAAAGAAAATGTTCTGTCCGCCCTGTACCATCTGTCCGGCCACCTCCATGGTGCCGCCCACAGCCGTCTGCCAGAAAGGCATATAGAACACATGATGCAGTCCAAAAGGAATCAGCGCCCGTTTTATCAGGCCAAAAATCAGCGTTCCCACATAACCGCTCCCCGTCACCAGACCGCCCAGGGCATAAATTCCGTTTTGCACAACCGGCCAAATATAGTATAATGCAATGCCTGCAAACATGTAAACTACAGTAGAAATAATCGGAACAAATCTCGTTCCTCCGAAAAAGGACAGGGCGTTTGGCAGGCTGATTTTATAGAAACGGTTATGAAGAGCGGCCACGCCAAGCCCCACAATAATGCCGCCGAACACCCCCATTTGCAGCGTCTGAATCCCACAGGCCGACGCGATGGTTCCGCCCAGCACATGTTCCGCGATTTCGCCGTTTGCCAGGATATCGCCGTTTAGCGCAAGCATGGCATTGATCGCCGTATTCATCACAAAATAAGCGATCACGGAAGAAAGGGCCGCAACCTCTTTTTCCTTTTTTGCCATACCGATGGACACGCCGATGGCAAAAATGAGCGGCAGATTGTCAAATACCACGCTCCCCACTTTATTCATAATAACGAGTAACGCATGGAGGAAAGTCTGATCCCCCAGGATTTTTTGAAGGCCGTAAGTGGCAATCGTAGTTTCATTCGTAAAAGAACTTCCGACTCCAAGCAACAGCCCCGCCACCGGCAAAATGGCGATGGGAAGCATAAAACTACGTCCGACACGCTGCAGAACACCAAACACTTTGTCTTTCATTTTCATCTCTCCTTATTTTGTTTGTTTTTTGGTACGGATGTATGGTATTTATGCGCCGATTTGCACCTGATTTGCCATAGAAATAAAAAAGGGCATCAATACACATAACCATCCAAAGTGTCATGTATAGTGAATGCCTCCTTGAGAGTTACATACTATGCTTATACTATAAAATTCATGTCGCGATTTGTCAAGAGTTTCCTTCACTTTCTTAAACTTCCCTAATGTGAAATACCGTATACAGGTTTTCCGACAGAAAACTGTATACGGTATCCACACCACCCGCTAGAATTAAAAATCTGATCTACAGGCCTCTTTCGATCACCTTTTTGCCGACAAAAAATATTCCTGTACGGAAGTCACCGCATTGGCCCCGTCGGCAACCGCTGTCACAATCTGCCGCAGCTTTTTGGTGCGCACATCCCCGGCCGCAAATATGCCGGGCACGCTGGTGACGCAGTCCTCTCCCGCCTTCAGGTATCCGTTTTGATCCGCTTCCACAAGCCCGGTAAACAATTCCGATTCCGGCCGGATGCCCACTGCGACGAACACGCCGTCCACAGGGATCCCCTGATCCGATCCGTTTACTTTGTTATGGAGGGAAATGCCTTTTACCACTTCATCCCCCTGAATCTCATTTACCGTACTGTTCCAGATCACTTCCACATTGGGGAGAGCGAACAGCTGATCCTGGAGGCTCTTGGCCGCCCGCAGTTCATCCCTTCTGTGTACCAGATAAACTTTTTTACATCCACGGGCCAGGAAAATGGCATCTTCCACCGCCACGTCTCCGCCGCCGATGACAGCCGTAGTCTTTCCTTTAAAAAAAGCGCCGTCACAGGTTGCGCAGTAAGAGACTCCTGCCCCGGAAAAGGCTTCTTCTCCGGGCGCGCCCAGGTGACGGTGATTGGCGCCAGTCGCAATGATGACCGCTCTGCCCTCGAAATCACCTTCGGAAGTTTTTACCACCTTCCGTTCCTCTTCACTGATCAGTTCCGTCACATCCGCTTCCACAAATTCAGCGCCCAGCTTATCCGCATGTTCCCGAAACTGCATTCCCATGTCAAAGCCGTTGATGCCCGGCAGTCCCAGATAATTGTCTACCTCGTAAGTATTTAAAACCTGCCCTCCGCTCATGGGATTTTTTTCCAAAACAAGAGTCTTAAATCCGGCGCGCTTCCCATACACCGCTGCGCTTAAACCTGCCGGACCGGACCCGATAATAATCAAATCATACATCCGCTTGCCCTCCTTCTACCTGTTTTATCTTATTTCAGTATACGCGAAACACCGCCCTTTTTCAACACCGGCATCGCTGTCTGCGAGCGTACTGTGACAAAGTTACAGTTCGCACAGGCAGACGTGACAAAGTTTTCTCCCGATGCTATAATAGTGTGACAAAACAACGGCTCCAATATGCCGCACGGAAAGGATTTTTTAAAAATGAATCATAAAACCGCCCTCATCACAGGCGCTTCCAGAGGAATCGGCCGGGCCATTGCCCTGGCTTTTGCTGCGGCCGGCTACGATTTAACGCTCACCTGCTTAAAATCGGAAACACTTTTACAAACATTTTGCGAATCCCTTTCGGAAAAATACGGGATACGGGCCGTCCCCTTCTGCGGCGATATGGGAGATTATCAGACGGTGGAAGCGCTTTTTTCCGGCATTTCCCGCCTGGATGTGCTGATCAACAATGCCGGCATTTCCTATATCGGGCTTCTTTCCGATATGACCTGTGAGGAATGGCGGCGGGTGATGTCCACCAACCTGGATGCCTGCTTCTATACCTGCAAAAAGGCCGTCCCTCTCATGGTTCATGAAAAGAACGGCCGCATCATCAATATTTCCTCCGTCTGGGGCACCGCAGGCGCTTCCATGGAAGCCGCCTATTCCGCTTCAAAGGGAGCGGTAAACAGCCTGACCAAAGCGCTGGCAAAAGAACTGGCCCCCAGCAATATTGTGGTCAACGCCATCGCCTGCGGCGTCATTGACACCGATATGAACCGCTGCCTTTCCGAAGAAGAAATGCAGGCGCTCATCGACGAAATTCCTGCCGACAGGCTGGGACGTCCTGAGGAAGTGGCGGCTCTTGCCCTCCAGCTGGCACAGGCCCCCTCTTATATGACAGGACAGATCCTCACCATTGACGGGGGCTTTCTATAAAAGACGGGGATCGCTTATTTTCTCCCCACGCCTTTGGGGAACGGTTTATTATTTTTCTTTTCTTCCAGCCGCTGTCTTTTTGTCAGAAGCTTCTTCAGAAAATAAGCGATATAACCTGTCTCCAGATAATTCAATTCCATGGACCAGCTGACAGCGCCGTAAAAAAGCAGCTCTGAAAGCAGGTAAATTAAAATGACGACAACCGGTACATAGATTGCATATTTGGGAATATATGCCGACTGCCATCCCACTACCGCCATAAACACCTGATTCAGGATCATCAGCAGAAGCAAACTGCCCATCGCCTGAGCGCTTTCCGGCATCTGTGCCAGGACCAGCGGCGCCAGGTAAAACAGCACTGCCGCCCCGATTCCAAATCCGATCAGTCTCTTCACATTGTTTTTATCCATTTTCTCTCTCCGTTTCTCCGGTCTTTTGTTCCCATTCAAAATGCTGGTAATCTTTCACGCTCTTCCAGTTTCCGCCCCAGGAAAACCCGTGTTCCAAAAACAGCCGGAGGCAGGAATCGCCTTCCTCTATTTTATGAAGAAACACCGCACTTCTGTCCGCATAACCGGCAGCCGAAGCCGGCTGTACCAAAAGACCTTCCTGTTTTTTCTTTACATAAGGATTATACAACGGATTGATGTCTACCGCCAGCCCCAGGCTGTGTTTTGACAACTTTTCCGACCCGGCAATTTTCCGGAAATTAAAGCAGGAGGTATTGTTCGCCTCCATGGACGCTTCATCGTCTCCGTCATACACATCAATCAGTTCTATCCTCTCTATGGGATATCCTTCTTCATAGAGAGCTTCGAAAATTTCCAAAAGCTGTCCGGCAATGGCCTTATTCGCAATCATTTCTCCGGTGTGAGGCAGGCCGTCAAAGCCTGTGTAGGATAACCGCAGATATCGCAGTTGTTCCCGGGGCACCGTGCAATCCTCTCCGTAGGATTTTCCTGCCATTCGTTCAAATACTTCATCCGGGATTTCCGTACTGGTAAATTCCGGCTCAAAAATCATATCCGGACTCTCCCGTGCGGGAGCGCTCCCGTCCGCCGGTTCCTGTCCCGCGCTCCATGCTGCAGCTGCCTGTGCATCGCATGACGCGACAGCCAGCGCAATGCTGAGTAAAATACCGATAATCTGACCTCCCATAACCGCTGCTCTGCTTCCTTTCTCTTTTTGCAAAACGCGGCGCCGCATTTTTTCTCCCTTAAACATATGCGGCGCACAACAGAATCATTCCTGTCAGAAACAAAACCGCCAACTGGAAACGAAAGCTCCATTTCGCCCAGGCCCCATATCCCACTCCCACCAGTCCCAGGCTGATCAAAAGCACCGGATTGGTGAAATAAAAAACATTGGAAAAGCCGTCTCCAAACGCGAAAGCCGTCACCCCCAGCTGCCTGGAAACACGGCAGAAATCAGCGATGGGCACGATCAGGGGCATCATCAAAAAGGCTTTTGCGGAACCCGAGGAAATAAAAAAGTTCATCAGCAGAACAAAGCCATACAGAAGAAGTACCGCCACCCCTCCCGGCATTCCTTCAATGAGTCCGGACGCCCGGTAGAGAATCGTATCCAGGATCTTTGCCTCCGCCAGCGTATATTTGATGCTGCCCGCCATTAAAATGAGCAGCACTGCCGGAAGAAGGCTCACGGCCCCGTCCCGCATATAGCGCCCGATCTGCGGCCACTCCATTCTGCAGGCGCGCACCGCCGCCAGCCCCGCCGTCAAAAAAAGAACTGCGATCATGGGCATCAGGACCCCCTGGAGAAAAGGGAGGAATCCGGACGCAAAAATCAGCACGATCCCGCATCCCAAAATGATGCCGAACCGTTTCAGACCTCTTCCTTTCTCCGGATCAGGTACGAAATCTTCCCGAAGGACTGCACCGCAGGACATAGTCTCTTTTCCGTAAAGGACCGAGTTTTCCGGTTGTTTTTCGATCTTTTTCGCATAACGGATCAAAAAAGCCGTCAGGCAGGCATAAATCAGCACAAAAGAAAGGATGCGCAGGAGCGCGCCGGAAAACATGGGCAGATCCGCCAGCTGCTGCGCCACCCCCACGGTAAAGGGATTGCAGATTCCGGTGGAAAAACCGCATCCGATAGCCAAAAGGCTCATTCCCAGGCCCACCATGGCATCCCACCCCATGGAAATTGCCAGCGCGGTCACGATGGGGACCAGCGGCACGCTTTCTTCAAAGGAACCTACAAAAGACCCCATGCACATAAAAAACAGGACGATGACCATGAGCATCCTGTATTTTTTCTTTTCATACCGGTGGCTGATGGCAAGGAGCATATAATACATCAGACCGCTTTTATCCATACAGTGGAAAATCCCGCCGATCACCAGCAGAAAAACCAGAATGGCCATCACGGTGCCCCCGCCTTCCGCTCCCAGCATGAGCACCGGGGAAAGCAGCCATTTCCAGAACGGCAGCTCCCCTTTCGCATAGGAAAAAGTGCCGGGCAGCACCTGCACCGTACCGCCCTCCGCGCTCCTTTGATATTCCCCTCCCGGGATGAAAAAGGTCAGGATATAAGTCACAATCATCAGCACAAACAGCATCACCATAGCCGTCACAAAGGATTTCACACTGATACTGACCCCGGCCACCCGGTTCGGAACAACTGCCTTTTCTTCATTCGTTTCTTTCATAGGGACCTCACAAAATCATGTTCTGCTTTCCGCAACAAAAACCTTTTAGGACTGGAGGGATTTCAGTTCATAGAAATATCCCTTTTTCTCCATCAGCTCTTCATAAGTGCCCAGTTCCACAATATGTCCTTCCTTCATCACCGCGATCCTGTCCGCATTGCGGATGGTGGAAAGACGATGGGCCACCAAAAAGGTGGTGCAGTTCTTCATCATATTGCCGGTGGCCTCCTGCACCTTCTTTTCCGACGCGGAATCCAGCGCGCTGGTGGCCTCGTCAAATACGATGATCTTCGGTTTTCTGATCAGCGCTCTGGCGATGGAAATCCGCTGCCGCTGTCCGCCGGAGAGCTTATCCCCATGTTCTCCAAGCTGGGTATACAGGCCATGAGGAAGTTTTGCGATCAGATCCTCCAGCCCCACCTCCCGGATGACCTCCATGACTTCTTCCTCCGACACCTTTTCCAGCCCATAGGTGATGTTTTCCATAATGGTGCCCGAAAACAAAATGGTGTTCTGTGGCACCACCGCGATCTGATGGCGGTATTCGTTCAAATCCAGATTTACCATATTGATTCTGTCGATCAGGATTTTCCCGCCTGTGGGAGGGATAAAACCGATCAGCAGATTTAATACCGTGGATTTTCCCGCTCCGGATTCTCCCACAAATGCGATGCTTTCCCCCGGTTCCACTTTCAGGGAAAAATCCTTTAAAATGCATTTATCGCTGTCGGGATATTGAAAATCCACATTCACAAATTCCACGCCGCCCTTGAGCTCTCCCAACGGCACAATGGAATTATTTTCCTCCACCTTCGTCTCTCCCATGATGTCACCGATGGATTTCACGGATTCCAGTCCCTTGCTGATCTGAGGATAAATGTTGACCAGAGTGGAAATCTGACCTACCAGGGAACCGAAATAAGTCTGGTACAAAACCACCTCGCCCACGCTGATTCTTCCTTTACAGGCCAAATAACCGGTGAACGCCAGACAGATGATCTGGAACGCCTGAAATACCACCCAGTTCACCGCGCCGAAAAGGGCATTGATCAGATCCAGGCTGTAGCCCCGGTTCACAATCCGGTTCAGATAAGTATTCATTTTTGAAATTTCCACTTCCTGCAGGCCATGAGCCCTGGCCACCGGAATCATTTCCAGCATTTCCGCCACCGCTCCCTGGGTGTGTTCCATCTCATTTCTGAATTCCTGGTTTTTCTCCGTCACAGGCTTCTTAAAGGCCCGCATGGTGAGCACCGCAAAGGGGGCCACCACGATGAAGAATAAGAAAACAACCGGGCTTTTCCGAAGGGTGATGACCACCACAACCGAAATATCCAGCACGAAAAAAAACAGGGTTTTGAACACCTGGTTAAGCAGCTCCGTCACATTTTCCACATCCCGCATGATCTTGGACTGCAGCCGTCCCGACTGGACTTCCTTATGAAACATGATGGACAACTGCTGCAGTTTTCTGACCATGGCGTTTCTGAGAGAGCCCTCTATGCTGCGGTTCACGCTGGCATACTCTTTTGTAGCCATATAGTTGCTGCCCGCATTCTGAATGATAAACACCAGGGCGATCAGCAGATTGAAAAAGATCACCTCCACCGCATTGTTTCCCGGGTTGGTGGCCGCATTGATGATATTCGCCGTGACGATGGGGATCACCCAGACAGGAGAACGCTGTAATACCAGATAAAAACAGGCCTTCAGCATTTTCTTCTGCTTTCCGTTATAAAAACTGCGCAGTATTTTGACCGGATGATTTTTATTTCTGGAATAAGTCTGCAGATATTCCTCGAACCGCTCCAGCCCTTCCTCCGGCACGCTTCTCTTATCTGCCCAGCGCACTCTTCCTTTTTTGGGCGTTTTTTCTTTCTTTTTGAAAATCATTTCTTTCGTATCCTACGCCGTCAATTCCTTTTTTGGCGTCTCCTCTCTTTTTAAAAGTATATCATTTGTGGTGCGGGCGCTCAATGTCTTTTTCTGGCTTTTCCCATTCGTTTTTCATACCGATTCTGTTGTTTTTTGCCTTTTATTGTGATATTTGATAATAAAATATGAAATTTAGTAAATTGTATTGACTTTTCACTGTAAAAGGACTATTCTAAGTTCAGAAAACGTTAAAAAAACAGTTAGATTTTAAAACCGATACTAGTAAAACTGTTGAAAAGCAGTGACACAAAGCTACAGGGTCTAAAACCGTCAGGTTATGACAGCCAGCTGCCGAAGTTTTTAAAGTGAGCGATATGTTTACTTTTGTTTATAATACGAAAAGCTGCGCAAAGCGGACTTTTTCGTATATGTAATCGGCGCCTGCAGTTTTGACTGCGGGTTTTTTATTTTTACCGCTAAAGTGTAAATCTGTTTTCCGTCCATTATATAAACCGCTTTCGCATACCATTTATTTGGGAGGTATCGTTAAATGTCCGATCATAAAAAGAAAAAAACGGCCGCAGGCCATATGAAAAAAGGGGTTCCCTTTCAAAAGATACTGTTTGGAGCAACCGCAATCGTCCTGGTTGCCGCCGTTGTGGGAATTTTAGAATTCCAAAACGGCGGTCCTTCCGACAGAATGGCTGCCGCTCCCGCTACTGCGGATATTGATCCCGCTGCCGGCGAATGGGACGGCACAATTCCCCAGGCGCCAAAAGGGGATCCTGATTCCCCCACGATTTCCGTCCCCGGATATCCCACCATTTATCTGCCTTCGGGACAGACCGATGTGGAGGTGGCTTTTGCCAACCCGGAAGGAAATCCCTGTTATTTCACTTTTCAATTGGTGCTCAAAGACAGCGGTGAAATTTTATACGAATCCAAACAGGTTCCGCCCGGGGAAGCCATCACGCGGGCTACCCTTACAAAGGCGCTAGACGCCGGGGAATATCCTGCCATTCTGAAGATTTCAACCGCCAGCATCACAGACCAGTCCGCCATGAACGGCGCGGATATGGAGACCATTCTCCAGGTTCAGTAGAGGGGGCGTTTTCATGAAAAATAAACGGCACAGCCATCGCAAGTTTCCTCCATTTCTTGCGGTGACTTTGACCATAATCATCGCTACCTGCCCAATCCTGTGGAGCAATGCGGAGACACGGGAAGACGAAGTTCGGGCAGAAGAAACCGCGGTCCCGGAAGAAGAGGTTTCCGGATCGGAAGAAAGCCCTGCCTGTCCGGAAGCCGATCTTTTGGAGGAAGCGCCTGCCCTGCCGGATCCAGGTATCCCGGATGGAGTTCCCTCCCAGCCGGATGCCGACACCCCGGCAGACAGTTCTTCCGATGTGCCTGCCAATTCGGTTCCCGAAGAAACTTCCGCTGTTCTGCCCTCCTCTTTACCCGGGCAGGAATCCGTCTTTCCGGACGGCACCGACTCTTCTTCGGATTTTTCGAAAAATTCTCCGGAAGGAGAAGAAGATCCCACAGAACAGCTTCCTTCCTGTTCCGACCCTTCTGTCGATCCTACAACAGCCGGCGGCACAGAGCAGCCGACCGACACGGATGCGCCGGACGGTAATGAAGAAAAATCTGCTCACCAACACGATGCTTCCTGTGGTTACCGTGCCCCGCAGCCGGAAATTCCCTGCGATCATCAATGTACGGATACCGACGGAGACGGCCTGATCAATCATTGTGCGGAATGCGCGTTCCATCCGGCAGATCCCGGAAGCCCGTGCCGCTTTGAACAGCAAAATGACAACTCGCAGAATAGTGATACCAACGAACCTTCCACCGAGACGGTCAAACCGGTAAAACCTCAGGAAACATTACCGGAAAAAGAGGACAGTCCTTCCGAAACAGAATCGACGGAAAGTCCTGCCGTATCCGGAAACGATGCGGAGGAAACGGAAGAATCTTCCGCACAGACCGAATCCTCTCCCGAGGAAAACGCCTCCCAGGAAGCTCCTTCCGATGATCCGGAAACCGGAGAATCCGATCCGAAAGAAGCCGAAAAGCCTTCCGATGACACAGAGGAAGAGATTGGAACCGAAACGGAGAATCCGGAAAGCCTTCCTGAAAATCCTATGGAAGACTGTGAAAGCGATCTGCCCACAGAGGAGATATCCGGCAACAGCATTTCCGGCAATACTGTAACAGATCCTTCCTGTGAAGCGGAAATCTCCCTCTCAGGAAATACGGTATCCGGCAACGATATCTCTTCCAATGATATTTCGGAGGATACACAAATCAAAAACGAGCCTTCCTTTGCCATTGCCATTCCGGCCAGGGTGATTTTAAACGAAACCCGCAGTTTTCCCATTCAACTGCTCTCCGACCAGCCCGACAGACTCGGCAGCGTTCTGGTCACCGTGGAAGGGACCACTTCCCCGGACGGCAGATTTTATGCCCTCTATTGCGGACAAAGCTGGTGGTCCTATCAGCTTTTAATGGATGGCAATCAGCTCAATCCCCGACAGAATCAGGTGATGCTGACGCCCCAGTACGGCACCCGGCAGGTGCAGATCCAGCCCGCCGGCGACAAAATGTATGCCGGTACCTACAGCGGCAGTCTCCGGTTTTCCGTGTCCTACTATACCGATCCGGAAAGCAGTGCCGAATGACGGTTCTAGTGCGATCCTCAAACCGCATGGAGAAACAGCCTGTATCAGAAAGCAAAGCGCCCGTTGCCTTGCGCTTTACAAATAAAATACAACTTCATAAACCAAAACTATCAGGAGGAAATTCAAATGAAAAAAAGAACTTTAACAGCAATTTTAATGACAGCAGTATTGACAATCGGGATGTGCATGCCGGCGCTGGCAGCAGAGCAAACAGGAGATGGATCCGCAGATTTATCTTCCACTTTGGAAATTAATTACACGGCTTCTCCCTCCTATACTGTGAGTATTCCTGCCACTGTTACCGCATCAAAAGACGCCGCAACTGAAGTACAAGTCACTTTAGCCGATTGCCTTTTAGCGGAAGGCAAGGTTCTCCAAGTCACTCCTAGCGGCGACTTTGCAGACGGTAAAGTAACATTAAAATGTAATTCAACCACCGTAGATGTTCCGTTTGCACTTAAAGCGGGCAGTAGTAATGAACTTGTTACAACAACTTCAAGCTGCATTTACGAACTCGGCAAACTTTCTGATGTCACTTTTAACTACGCGGGTGATTATAAAGGCACCGTTACCTTTACCATTGTTTATACGAATGCAACCCCGTAATCGGGTGTCTTATTACTATTACTTTGTTTTTCCAATTTTATAGATCGTAAAAGTTTGAAATGTATACTTTCTATGGATAAAAATTTTGTAAGGATGGTTTCCAATACCTTTTTCAGTCATAAGGTATGGAAACCATTTTTATTTCTTAAATGATGAAATAACGGAAATATAAAAACTAATTGTCTTTGTTTCTTCCCAATGATAAAATTATAGGAAATTTACTCCGCGAATTTTCTATAATCATAAATAATGATCCATCACAAATGTAGGAGCCCCTCATGAAAAAAATCACCCTCGTAAATATCTACAACTTCATCCGTATGTCCCATAAGGAACCCAGCCGGTTCATTCAGGCGGATTTTGACACCGTTGCCCGGCAGATGCGCCTTTTAAAGCAATACGGTCTTCCCGCCACCTGGGCGCTCAAATATGATGCGCTGACGGATTCCCGTTATCAGAAGCTCCTGCTGGAACACACCGATGCAAACGATGAAATCGGCGCGTGGTGGGAAATCACGGAACCGCTCTGCCAAAGGGCAGGCGTCCCTTTTCCGGGTAAAAACAGGACGTTTTTTGACGAACGGGTGGACACCGCTTACAGTGTGGGCTATCCGCCCGAGGACCGAAAGCGTCTGGTGGATGCCTATATGAAGGACTTTTTTTCCGTTTTCGGCCATTATCCCAAAACCATGGGTTCCTGGGTTCTGGACAGCGTCACTCTGTCCTATGCCCACAATGTTTATGGGGTGCTCGGCGGAGCCATCTGCCGGGATCAGATGGGGACAGACGGTTTTACCCTCTGGGGCGGTTTTCCCAACGGGGTTTATTACCCCTCTTTACAGAATGAATTCCTTCCGGCACAGACGAAAGAGGGACAGCTGCCCGTGGCCATGTTCCGTCTCCTCTCCCCGGATCCCGTCTATTCCTTTGAACAGGACGTGCGGAACGGCCTTTCCGGGGTTTACACCCTGGAGCCGTGCTGCCAAAACGGTCGTGATCCATCCCGCATTTCCTGGTTTTTCTCTACTCTCATCCGGGAAGACGGGGCCGGGATCGGTTATGCCCAGGTGGGGCAGGAGAACAATTTTCTCTGGGAAAATATCCGGCCGGGCTTCGAACCTCAGTTAAAACACCTGTCAGATCTTTCCAATGAAGGATTGATCCGCCTGGAAACCATGGCAGAATCCGCTTCCTGGTTTCGGGAAAAGTATGCGCTGACACCGCCCGCTGTCTGGCAGGCTTCCCAAAGCTGGAATACGAATGCTTCCTTGGGCTGCCAATGGTATGCCACCCGTTATTACCGCATCGGCTTTCTGGCGGAAAACGGGCATTTGCGCATCCGGGACTGGTTTTTATACGACCAGTCCTACCCTTCCCGCTATCTCTTTCGTAAGCTGGAAAAAGAAACGGAAAAGGAAGGGCAGCCCGGCAGCGGCTCTGCCTCCAGCACCATGGATGCCCTTCCTGTCCTGTTCCCTCAAAAATGGATGAAAAAAGAAACGGATTCCCGCCCTTTTGTGCGCTTGCTGGAGCCGGGATGCAAGACCTCCGCTTGCGAAGAAAAGGATTTCGCATGGTGGGAACCCACAGGGGAATGCCGTTTTTCTGCACCGGATGAATTTACGGCCTGCGCCAGTCTCCAGACCAGACACACGCAATACCGTTTTCTGCTTTCACAGGACAGCCTGCTTTTAGAAACTCTGTACTGCCCGTCTGAGGGAAGCTTTGCTCTGGTCTTTGATCTTCTTCCTGTTTTCAAATATATGGATGGAAAAAGCATCTTCATGGAACATCATGGCTTTTCTTATCATTTCACCGTGGAGCAGGGACAGATTCATAATGCCGGAACAAGGGATCTGCGCATCCTGTCGGAAAACGGAAAAATCCGCCTGCGGCTTTCCCAGAATGCCGTTTCCGGCAGAACGGAGGATTTATTTACCCGTACCTATCTACAGAGACCGTCTGAAATAGACAGTCAAAAACCCCGCTGGCTCCGTTTTCCTTCCTCCCGAAACGCTGTACCCCCATTTCCGCCTGTTTTTACACCGCCGGAAAGCGTTTTTCCTGTGGGCGCTTCTGCTGCAGTCCGTTTATCCGTACCGGAACCGAATGCCCGTATCCGCTGGTCTGCCAACGGCCAAAACCCGGAAACGGATTCTTCCCTGTATACCGTTCCCATCTCCCTGACCGGAGATTTTCTTTTGACCGCGGTCTCTTTACTTCCCGACGGCAGAAAAAGTGAACGCTCTGCCGCCCACTACCGCTTTGGCTGGAAAGATATTCTTTTAAAAAGCGCTACCGTCTTCGATGGCAGACCTGTTTTCTGCGGCGGCGGAATAGACGGCCTTCTACAGCAGCAGCGGGGCAGCCTGGACTATCAGGACGGGCATTACCTGGCAACCCTGGAGGATCTGGATGTGATCTGCCTGCTGCCGGAAGAAAGACTGATCCATACAATAGAAATCGGATTTTTGAGCCATCACAGAAGCGGCATCGTATATCCGGAATCCGTTGAACTATATTTGGGAGATTCGGAAGATACGCTGAGACTTGTGGCACAGCATACACTCCCATACGGCCCGGCGGAACGGGAAATTGCAAAACAGGACATTGGATTTCATCCAAACGCCCGTGCCCGCTGCCTGCGCTTTGTAGCGCGCCGCTATGCGGTTATGCCCCAATGGTGCTGCTATAAGGGTGTGCCGGATGTGTTTCTGCTGATGGATAATCTGATTATAAACTGAGGCCTGATACGAGAAAAAGGCTGCCGAACTTTTTATGTTCCCGCAGCCTTTTCTTTGTTTTCACAGTTTTATGAAAAGTGTGCGCGTTTTAGCGCATACTCACGCCGAGCGCGATTGCCGACAGGCAATATCTACCTTTCGCGAGAGTGCGCATCTACAGCGGAGCGTGTTTTTTTATACGATAGGAAACGAAGTTTCTCATCGTATAAAAAGAAGATTCACCACCAGCATCATAGCACCGATCAGTGCGATCACAGCTCCCATCGCCCGATTCTTCTTTACCACAGATTCCTCCGATCGAACCTCTCTTTTGGTGCACTGCCTGGGAAATATCACAACCGTCAGTCCCAGGATCAATACGATAATTGAAATAGCATAGGTAACCGCTCCCACTACATTATCCTCCGTTTTCTTTTATACGTTTTCACGTTCCAACATTTCTACCGCCCAATGATGCACTTCGTGCTTCCCTATGGTACCGCCTTGACCTCTCGGTCAAGCCGTAGCGGTCAGCAGCACTTCGTGCTTTCCTATGGTACCGCCTTGACCTTTCGGTCAAGCCGTAGCGGTCAGCAGCACTTCGTGCTGCTGACCTTCATTATACCTTTTCCCTTGGTTATTTACAAGCGGGGATGGGAATGGCCGCCCGAATTTTCCGGGCGGCCACTCTTTCGTTTTTTGAGAACAGGAAGGAGGGAAAACTTGCTTTCTGTTCTTTACGATCTGCATTCTTATTTGATATCGTACACGCTTCTCAGTCTCAGATTCTCCGCACATCCGGACACGATCTTCACGCGTTTTTCGTCCGCATTCAAATCGAAGTAGTTGTCGGACAGCACCAGATCCTCATTCTCGTTCTGGATTTCCACGCTCTTTGCATAGGCTTTTGCGGAAACCACGATTTCGTCGCCTTCCACACGGCAGGCAAGGCAGGGATCTTCATACCGGAAGTATTTCGGGTAAGAGAAGTTCACAGTTCCGTCGGAAATCACCTGACCGTCCTTCACCAGTTCATAGCTGGCGTAGTTAGCAAAGATATCCGCATCCGCAAATTCCACCTTCTCCATCCATACGCTGGTCAGCGCGGGCACATGAAGGTTCTGTTCGCCGCTCTGTAAAATTTCCGTCTTGGGATTGCGCAGCGCCCAGCGCACGGTCACGTCCGCATCCTGCATGGTTTCGTTGGCCACATTTAAGCGGATGGATTTTTCAAATACAAAGTGCTCCCGGTTCATATCCGCAGCCGCGCTCATCATGCCCTGTTCCTCACAGGAGATCATCAGCGGCGCGAAGAAGCGCTTTGCATAGTAATGCAGGGCTTTGAGTCTGCCGCAGTAGTCCACGGAGGACCAGGAAACCACCGGCCAGCAGTCGTTTAACTGCCAATAGATCGCGCCCATGCAGCGGCCCCTGTTGCGCCGGAAGTGCTCCACGCCGTAGCGGATGGCATCCGCCTGCAGCAGCTGGGAAGCATAGACGAAGATCGGAAAGCTGTTGGGATATTTGTAGGTCTGCTGCATATACCCCATAATCTTGCCGTTGGCGCTGTTCTGTCTCTGGTGTTTCTCCATGATATAGGAGAAGGGGTTCATATCGTCCGGGTTATCCGTAAAGGTTTCGATGGTCTTGATGGCAGGGAAGGCCTGGAAACCGAACTCCGACGCATAACGGAAGAAGAATTTCCGGTATTCGGAGAAAGGCTTATTGCCGTGCCATACCGCCCAGTAATGCACGTCGCCCCGGTTGGGATCGTTGGGCTCGTCCAGACAGCCGCCTGAGGAGGGGCTTGCAGGCCAATAATAGGTCTGAGGATCATATTTGTGCACGATTTCGGGGATGATCCGCTCAAACATCAGGAAGTAGTCGCGCACTTCGCTGGCTTTTGTGAGCCAGGAGTTGCGTTCAAACACGAACTGTTCCATTTCGTTGTTGCCGCACCACAGTCCCAGGGAAGCGTGATGGCGCAGGCGTTTCACGTTCTCAATGAACTCCTGACGGATGTTGGCTTCAAATTCAGGGGTCAACTCATATACGGCGCAGGCGAACATGAAGTCCTGCCATACCATCAGACCCATTTCATCACAGATATCATAGAACCAGTCGGAAGGGTAATAGCCGCCGCCCCAGACGCGCACCGCATTATAGTTGGCGAACTTCGCCTTTTCCAAAAGCGCTCTGGTGGTGTCGGGATTCACTCTGCCCAGCAGGTTATCCTCCGGAATGTAATCCGCTCCCATGGCGAACACAGGAACGCCGTTCACCTCATGGGCAAAGCACTCGCCCCATTCGTCCTTTTTCCGGCACATGGTCATGGTGCGCAGACCGATCCTTCTCTCCCAGCTGTCCGTTTCCACGCCGTCGCCGAAAAGTGTCACCTTCACGTTATACAGGTTCTGCTCGCCGTAACCGTTGGGCCACCAGAGTCTGGGCTGATCGATTTTCACGGTGACGGGAGAATTTTCATAGACAGAAACACTGCCGTCGGGGGCTGTGATCTCCACCGTATAGGAAAAGCTGTGCCCGCATTTTTTGCAGGTCAGGCCGCCGCTGATGTCCACCAGCTTGGGGCCTTCCTCTTCGTTCACAACCTCCTGCTCCACGGCGAAGGTCAGTGTGACGGATTTCACAACCGGGCGCACGGTGCCGGGCTCTGTTTCCCCGGTGCGCTCATGCTCCTGTAAAATATGGACGTTATCGATCCTTGCCGCCTGGATGCCCAGCAGGGATACGGGCCGGAAAATGCCCGCATCAGGCAGATGCGCGCCCCAGTCCCAGCCGAACATATAATGGGCCTTTCTCAGATGGACGAATCCTTCAAAAGTATCGTCATTTCCAAGCGTCCTGCACTTTTTAAACGCTTCCCGGATCCATTGATTGGGAGAATGCAGGATAACTTTCAATTCATTCCCCTGATTCTGCAGAATTTCCTTCACGTCATATTCCCAGATGCGGTGCATGCTCAGAGGGCTGCCCAGATGCTGCCCGTTTAAATAAACATCCGCCACGGTATCGATGCCGTCAAAATGCAGCACCACACGATCGCTGTCCAAAAGGCCCTCTTCGCATTCAAAATGGGTAACGTATTCGTAATCTTCCTCCATCAGCGCGCAGGCATCGTTTTCGTTGTCTTTCCAGAAGGGGTTTTCCATTTCCCCATGGGCCAGCAGATCGCCGTAAACACTTCCCGGCACTGTGGCACTCAAAAATGCGTCTTTTCCCACCTGGCGCATTTCCCAGTTTTCCTGTAAAAACTGCTGTTTCATGTCCGTTTACTCTCCTTTCGTAAAGCTGCGCAGATAATCCCCGTACCAGCATACCAGCTCCTGGATGCGGTAAAGTTCGGATTCCCTGCTCACACTTCTGTAAATCTTCTTATAATGATACAGCCAGGTTTCCAGCTGTTTTGCCAGTTCCCAGGTATCGGGCATCTGTGCAAAAGTCAAACCGAACTGATCTGCCGTGACCACCTTGCCGATTTCGTTGAACAGTTTCATTCCTTCCACCGCAACGGTATAGGGCCATACCAGTTCTTTCCGGTCGCTGTCCAGATGGACGATCTGCCCGTAAAGTTCCTTTTTGATCTCTTCCAGGCGGGCGTTCTTCTCGTCTGCCTGTTCCATCATGGGCAGCATCGTTTCAATGGTTTCCCTGTGATTTTGGGCAAACTCTTCAATCCCTTTGCCGATCTCCCAGAAACGGCAGGCTTCTTCCCATCCGAATGCGGAATTTTCCTGGATTTTTGCCACGATAGCCAGCAGGTTTTCCGTGCTGTCATGAAATTCCACTCTGGAAATCTGCCGGTTGATTTCTTCATAGGAAGGAATACAGGTATTCCAGGAAAAAGCGGCGCCGTAAATCATGCCCACCCTGGTGAAATCAGGATGATTGACATGTAAAAAATCACCCCAGTCGGTGTTCAGTACGCCGATGGCGCCATACTTCATGGCATAACTGCAAAGCCGCATGATATTATTGTAAGCATTCCAGTTTAAGGCCGTAAACTGATTCCATGCGCAGCAGCCGGGACAGCAGTACTGGGTCGCGCCCGCTTCCGCCATCCATTTGGTCTCTTCTTCCCGCTGATTCCACAGATAGCCCCAGTTTAAGCAGATGATCTCTTCGGGCAGCTCTTTGATCATTTCCGGGAAGCCCCACATGATATCGCCCCAGAACATGGGCCGTCTGCCGTTTTCCAGAAGAAACTGCGCCAGGTCGTTCACATAACCGATATAAACGTTGTCCCTCCCTTTTTCTTCCACCAGGCGGGCGCTCCTGCCCCGTCCCAGATCAAAGGTTTCATCCGCACAGATATTGAACTGTCTGGAGGTAAAAAGCTCCATGAATTCGCCGATCATCCTTTTGATCAGCACAAGGCTCTCCGGATCGGCCGTGTTGATGGTATGATGATGCATCCGCCCGCGCAGGGAGAAAGGCTGTTTGTCCGAATCCTCCAGCTCGCACAGATGCGCATACTGCTTACTGGACAGCAGCTTATATAAATGGCCGAAGCTGGAAAGAGAAGGCACCAGTTCCACACCTCTGTCCAGACAATAATGATCCAGTTCCATGATCTCTTCTGCCGTCAGCGGGGTATCATCCCGCCAAAGCTCCGTCATCCCGCGGAACAGATAGGAGTGTTCGATGTAAAGCTGCAGCTGGTTTAATTTATAATAAGCCATCCGGTCCACCAGCTTTTTGAGCCAGTCCATTTTCGGCACCCGGCCCCGGGCACAGTCGAAATAGTACCCCCGGTTTAACAGATCCGGCGCGTCCTCGATATGCAGGGCGGGCACCAGAGCGCCCTGCTGCTCTAAAATCTGGCGCATGGTCTGCATTCCGTGCCAAAGTCCGCTCTCTTCTCCGGTGAGAGTGATGCCCTCTGCCGTGATATCCAGCGTATAACTCTGCTTTTTCATGCTGTCGTCCTGGCGGATCACAATATCCCCTGTCCGGCTCTCTCCCCGGGTCAATATGGCCCGGTACCCCAGAATCTTTTCCAGTTCATCATTGAAAAATCCCGCCTGTTTGGTGACCAAAACGGAACAGCCTTTATCCAGGCTTACATAAGTATCGCAGGAAAGCAGGAAACTGCCTTCCCTTTCCTCCAGCTTCGCCGGAGACGGTATCAAATACATAATTCAAATTCTCCCTTCCAAATTGTCCGACCCTGATCGGACAGTTCCAGTATAAAGCTTCCCGGCTCTGCCGTAAACTCCATTTTTTGATTCCAGATACAAAAATCTTCCTTCGATAAATGCAGTGCAAACTCCTTCTCCTGCCCTGCCCTCAGCCACAGCTTGTCAAAGGCCTTTAACTCTTTCACCCGGCGCACCGTGGATGCCGCCGTATCCGTGACATAGAGCTGGGGAACGGCAAAACCGTCCCGGGCGCCTGCATTTTTTACAGACCCGCTGATGGTAAGACCGTCTCTTACCAGTTCCTCTTCTTTCAGAGAAAGGGCGCTTGCGCCAATCCCGTTCCACTCATACCGGGTATAATCCAGACCGTATCCGAAGGGATACAGCGGACCGCTCTTTTCGTCCATATACTGCATGGCCCTGTATGAAGCCTTATAATTATAATAAACCGGAATCTGCCCGGTATGACGGGGCAGGGAAACAGGCAGTCTGCCGGAAGGATTGTTTTCTCCCGCCAGAATTTCCGCTATAGCCTTTCCGCCCTGAGGGCCGGGATAAAAGCTGAGCAGTACGGCATCGGAAAGGGCGCATACCTCTGTCAGCGCCAGGGGCCTTCCGCAGATCACCAGCGTGATCACAGGCTTTCCCGAGGCCTTCATACGCCGCAGCAGTTCCAGCTGGGCAAAAGGCAGTTCTACCGCAGCGCAGTCCATGCCTTCCCCGCAGTCCATATCCGGCCCGCAGTCCTGTCTGTCCTGCCCGCCCTCCTCCAAAAGGGCTGCGCCGTTTGCGTCAAATCTGGCCCCTGCAAAACGGCTGGAAGAAGTGCCCAGCACGCAGACCACTGCATCGCAGTCCACTGCCGCTCTCTCGGCTTCCTTCAACAGTTCCACACTGCCTTTTCTGAGCCGGCAGCCCCGGGCGAAGGAGATTTTTTCCTTTCCGAACAGCTCCTCCATGCCCTGCAGCACCGTAGCGCCCTCCCCTGCCCGCAGAGGCGGCGTGTAATCGCCCAGCTGATGATAGAGGTCGTCCGCATTGGGCCCGGTCACCGCCAGACGGCCTGCAAAATCTACCCCTTCTTTTCGTAAGGGCAGCAGACCGCCTTCATTCTTTAAAAGCACTATACTCTCCCGGGCCAGCTGCAGACTTTCCGGATACTCCTCATAAGGATAGACAAGTCCCGTATCTTCCTCTTCCAGGAAAGGATGCTCAAACAGTCCCCGCTCGAACTTTAAGGTCAGAATCCGCAGCGCAGCCCGGTCGATTTCTTCCTCCGACACCAGGCCCGAAGTCACTGCCTCCGAAAGCTTTCCGAAGGCAGTATCCCACAGCCCCATGTCCACGCCCGCCTCCAGAGCCAATGCGCCGGAAGTCATATTGTCGCCGGTCATACAATCCAGCTGGTCAATGGCCACACCGTCCGACATCACAATGCCTGTAAAACCCATTTCCTCCCGCAGCACATCGGTCAAAAGCCACCGGTTGGCATGACAGTACACTCCGTCAATTTCGTTGTAAGCGGCCATCACACCCTTCACCCCGGCTTTGGCAGCGGCCGCCATGGGAGGCAGATGGATTTCTCTCAGCTCCCGCTCTCCGATCCGGGCCGCGCTGGCATTCACGCCGCCGGTGCCCTCGCCCTGGGCCGCAAAATGCTTGGCCACTACGGCGGGACCGTTCTCCTGAACTCCCTTTACCGCCGCTTCCGCCATCCGGGCGCACAGATGAGGATCTTCCCCATAGCACTCTTCACTTCTGCCCCAGCGGGGATCCCGGAGCACATCCAGCATGGAAATCAGGGCCAGATCCACGCCCATGGCGGCGAGCTGCTTCCCGCAGACCCGGTAAGCCTGTTCTAAAAGCTGTGGATGAAAAGTCGCTCCGGCCGCCAGATTCACCGGCAGCAGATAGCCGTCCAGCGCCTGATGCCCGTGGGGACATTCGGAGCTCATGAGCATCGGAATGCCCAGTCTGGAATGCTCTGTCACATACCGCTGGATCTGATTATAAGCCTTTTTTGCCAGCACACCGGATAACCCGGTGGCATAATCCCTGTCCGCCCAGGGGTCCGCCCGGTACAGGCCGTATAACGTCCCCAGTCCGCCGTATTTTTCCACTTCTTCCCGAAACTCTTCCGACAGCTCGATTCCGTCGCCCGCCGCGTTCCTCTCATAAATCCGGAACCCGTAAAGGCGCTGGTTCAGCTGCCCGACTTTTTCCGAAAGAGTCATTTCCGATAGCAGGGCCTCTGCCCGCACAGCGGCGGGCAGGGATGCGTCCTGATATTTTTTCATCAGTCAAAATCTCCGTATTTCTCCTGTAACAGTTCAATGCCGTATTCACGGGGCGTTCCCTTGATCCGATCCATAAACGCATGCAGATGCCCTCTGCAGTGCTCCGGTCCGCCCTCCCGCATCACGGTCCACATGGGATCCGCATCATATTTGGAAGTCTTCATCATGGAATCATTCCAGTCCAGGATCATTTTTGCGCCCTTTGCACACAGATCGGGCCTCTCCTTTGCCAGATCATGCAGCTCGTGTGGGTCTTCTTTGATATTGAACAGCATTTCATCCGGCAAAATATGATATCCGCCGTGAACGGTGCGGATATAAACGTAATCGTCAAAACGCACGCTTCTCTGGCACACATGGGCGCACTGGGTCAGCACCGCATAAGGCTTGGAGCAGTCCTTCCCGTCCTTTAAGGTTTCCGCAAAGGAAACGCCGTCATAATGATACCGGTCCCCCATAAACATGGGCGTCCCCAGAAGTTCCTGTATGGTGGGCGCAAGATCCACATTATCATGGAAGCCTTTTACAACCGCGCCCTTTTGCATCCCGGGCCAGCGGATAATCAGCGGAATGCGGCAGACCGGCTCATCCGCCATGCCGTGCTCGCCGTAAACGCCGAACTCGCCCAGATCTTCCCCGTGATCCGCGGTGATGATGACAGCCAGATCATCGTCATACAAACCGTTTTCCTTCAGCCATCCGATGACCTTTCCCACGTTGTCGTCGGTGTAGCGCACACCGTCATCGTAAAGATTGAGGAAATGCTTCGCATCTTCCAGGCTGGTCAGCTTTCCGGGATGTTTGGGCCACTGGTTGAAAGTATCGTCATTCCACATGTTGATCTCATTGGCGCCGTGGGGCCCGATATGTAACAGATGTTCTTTGAAAATATCCTCCGTAATCCAATCGTCCGGCAGAGGGGTTCCTTCAAACCTGCTCTCATAATCCGCCGGCGTCCGGTAAGGGGTATGCGGATCCCAGTAATGCACATGCATCATCCAGTTATCCTTCTTCCCGTTCTTTTCCAGCCAGTCCAGCACATGAGGCGTTACCATTTCCGCGGATTCCCCGCCCCGGTTTCCTACATTGTAGCATTCGTTAAAGCCCGCGTTAAACCACCAGGCGCTGTGACGCTCTGCAAAAGTGGAAAAGGAAACGGTATGCATCCCCGCCCGCCGAAACTGCATGAACAGCCCGTTTTCGGAAATATCATCCGTAAAGCTTCTGGAAGCTCCCTGCAGACGCATGTCGGCCGCCGTGCCCCCATGCCCCACAATCCCGTTATGGACGCCATACTGCCCGCTGATCATGGATGCGCGGGAAGGCAGACAGGGCGCATTGGGACAGTAATAATCGTCAAAGCGCACCCCTTCCTTTGCAATTTCATCCATGACGGGAGTGGTATTTCTGCCATAGCCATAACAGCCCATATGATCCGCCCGCAGCGTATCAATGTCAAACATCAGTACTCTCATTTTTCAAAACTCCTCCTTTTATATCCCAGCCCGCATCTCTGAAGGCGTGATATCATAATAATTGTGGAAATGCTGGTAAAAATAGTTCATATTGGAATATCCGACGTCCGACGCGATGACGGAAATCTTATCGTCAGAGTTCAAAATCCGCTCCCTGGCCACATTCATGCGGTAAGCCATCAGGTATTCGGAAAATTTCATATTCGTCTCTTTGATAAAAATCTGTCCCAGATAAGTGGCGTTCATCCGGAACCGGTCCGCAATGCTCTTTAAGGAAATATGCTGCCCGTATTCCATCCCCACAATCATCACGATCTTGCGGATCAGCGGTGAAAATTCCTCATAGGGACGCTTTAAAATAGGATCCTCATTTTTCCGGGAATCCTTTCGGATCGTGCCGTGCAGCTTCTCCACAATGACCTGCTCAATCCGCTTTTGCAGCTGCTCCTTGTCCACCGGTTTTAACAGATAATCCAGCGCGCCGCAGCGAAGTGCTTCGCAGGCATACTGAAAATCATCATAGCCGCTCATCATGATATAATTGGATTTCACACCCATCCCGTTTAAGCAGTTGATCAGTTCATAGCCGTATTCGTTGCCGATGCGGACATCCACAAGGCAGACGTCCGGCTTCCAGTCCACCACATGGGAAACCACTTCAAAACAGCTTCTGGCCGTCTTGATCCTTTCGAATCCGAGCCCTTTCCAATCCAGCAGCCTGCTGATCCCTTCCAGAATCGCCGGTTCATCATCCACAATCACCAGTGTATACATACTCTCCTACCTTTCCCGGAATAAAAATGGAAATACAGAAACCGCCCTCCACATTATTCCTGATGTCCATGGTAAACCCGTCCCTGTAAAAATAACTGAGCCTCATATATACGTTGCGCAGGCCGATATCCGCCTCCGGATCGTCATTGCCTTCATACATATTGCGCCTGGTCTCCTCCATCAGATCCGGCCGCACTCCCATGCCGTTGTCTATAATTTCAATACGTGCGCCGCCATCCTGGGCATGTCCGCTGACAATCAGCAGATTATACATGCTCTCCCTGTCGAATCCATGGGTGAAAAAATTTTCCGCCAGCGGCTGCAGCCAGAAATTAATGGTGGGCATCTCTTCAATTTCAGGATCCAGTTCCATCTGATACACAAAATTATCTCCAAAACGCAGAGACATAATCTTCAAATACATTTCCAACAGTTCAAACTCTTCTTTCAGGCTGATGGAATCCTTTTTGTGCATCCTGGCCCGGTAAAGCGCGCCCAGCATCGCGATGGCATCCGCCATATCCCGGTCCCCCTGCATCAGCGCCTTGGACCGCAGGGTTTCCAGCGTATTATATAAAAAGTGGGGATTGATCTGATGCTGCAGCGCCCGCATCTCGGTTTCCTGTTCCTTCAATTTCAGAATATATTCCGTTTCGATATAGCCTTCCAGCTTCAACCCCACATCCTTTAAGGCCACCGCGATCATCCCGTATTCGTTTTCCTTATGCCGCACCGGAAATTTCAACTTCTGCATATCCTCAAAATTTCCGCCCTCCATGTCGGAAAGCATTCCCATGATGGTGGAAAGGAAATCGGCATCCGTCTGGATTCCTACATAGCTGCTGGTCAGAACCCCCACCGCAATCAGAATGAACGCAGCGCTCAAAGCCAACACCACATATCGGTTATCTGCCATGGCTGAGAAGGAATCTTTCACCACCACATAAGAACTGCTGCTCTGACTGGATGTAAATTTCGCAAAAAACACACGATCGGGTTTTCCGCCGTATAACCATCCCGACTGTTTTCCCTGCTGGGAAGCGAGTTTGATCCATTCTTCCTGTTTTTCCGTCCTCTCGCTGCCGGTCATGATATTTCCTTCCCGGTCAAAAAGGCCCCAGCATGCCTTTATACTGTCATCTTTTTCGTAAATATCCGCACTGCTGATCCAAAAATCCATGGTCCCGATGGTCACGCTCATCTGATTGGGATCCCGGATGGAATAGGAGGCCACCAGAATATCCCCAAACCCCGGAATCATTGCGGTATCCTCCAATTCCTTAAAATCAAAGCTCACACGGATATCCCCGTTGTCCAGCCACAGCACCTTTAAGCCGCTGCCGGAACGTAAAGTCACTCCCGTAATTTTGCTGCGGTTATCCAGAAAAATCTGTTTGATATCCGCCGGCAGATAGCTGATCTGAGAACTGCTCCCCAAACTGTTTTTCCGACGCTCCCACAAATACTGCTCGTGGTTTGGTGACTGGAACAATGCCTTTAAGTCTTCCATCAACCGCTGATCCTCATAGAGATCGTTGGTATAATCGGACGTCCATGTCTGAATATTTCCCAGCCGCCGTTCCCTCTCCAAAAAGCGGGTCTGTGACTGCTGTCTTAAATCCGTCATCCAGGTATTTACGAAAAAAATCAGCATACCGGAAAATACAGTAATGCTCAACAATAACACAACCGCAACCGTACCCAGGAACTTTCTCCTGTAAATGCGATACCCAAGAAATGTGTTGTGAAACCTGCTCATTGTGCTGTCCTCTCCTCATGCTGTCGTTTTCTAAAATGATTATATCTTCTTCCGATGCTGTCTGCAAGAATAACATTGCTTCAAAAAGTGTGCGCATCCACAGCGGAGCGTCCTGTTTTATACGATAGGCAACTTTGTTTTCTATCGTATAAAACAGAAGAGGCCCTCCGAACTAAAGTTCGGAAGGCCTCAGTCCGCAGATGATCTTATTTAAAGAACTCGTCAATCTGTTTCTGTGCTTCTGCGATAACAGTGTCCAGACCTGCTGCCTTCAGCTCTTCGATACATTTCGGAACTGCGGTTTCAGGATCGGATGCGCCTGTCAGCATGTCATATTTGTACTTATCCCAAACGGTGTTGCAGTTTGCAACTTCATTCTGGATGTTGGTAACGTCAAGAGCGAAACCTAAGCATGTGGAAGCGGTTGCTTCTTCGTTCTGCTTCTGAACCTGATCCCACTGATCCGGATCAGCATCTTCTGTGATGGCCATGATGAAGAAGGTACCCTGTGTATATGCAGGCCATGTCCAGTCGTCTCTTAATTTCTTGATCACGCCGTCGCCTACATATTCGAAGTGATCGCCTTCGATACCATATGCGCACATATCGCGGAATTTAGGATCTGTGTTGATCAGCTGTAATACTTTCAGCGCTTCTTCTTTATACTTGGAGTTCACAGAGATCGCATTCATGGAACCCTGGATGGTTTCTGTTGTGTACAGAGGTCCGAATACCTTCACAGCATCGTATTTCTCAATGCCCTGCAGAACCTGCCACTGTGCAACTGCGCTGGGCCAGCCCTGTGCATTACCGAACATATGGCCTTTGCCGCCTTCTGTCAGTACGTTTGCATCGGGGTTGATGATGCCGTCAGCATACCAGGAATGTAACAGCTTTAAGTTTTCCATGATGTCTGCCTGTTCCAGTGTGCATACAACTTTGCGGGAAGCATCGTCGATCTTTACACCGATAGGCTGCAGGCCGCTTGCCAGGCCGTCATATTCGTTGAAGAAGCCGTTCCACAGAGCACCCTGATCCAGGTTGATGGGATAGAAGCCTTTGCCTTCGCCTTCCTTTACCTGGCGGACAACGGGGTCCAGAGCCTGCATGGTGGTTACAGTGTTCATATCGATGCCGTACTTCTGAACATACTTGTCATCAATATAATAGAACTGTGTCAGGGAAGAATCTTTGTAAGTAGGAACCGCATATACGTTGCCATGGATCTGAACGCCGCTCCAGAGCTGTTCCGGAACGAATTTGTACAGGTCGGGGGTCGCTGTCTGTACCAGATCTGTAATGTTCTCAAATGCGCCCAGGTTTACGAATTTGCTGTAGTTGGTATTGTTTGTGAACATGATGTCGAAATATTCACCGGAGTTAACGATTGTGTTCATCTTCTGATCATAATCGCCCCAGCCTGCAATTTTAACATCCAGTCTTACACCGATCTTCTCCTCTGTGTAATCGCTGATCTTTGCAACTGCTTCATCGAAGTCGTCAGCAGGTGTGCCGCCTACCGTCCACCATACCAGAGTGGGAACTTCGCCGTTTGTTGTTGCAGCGGTATCGTCTTTCTTATCATCCGTTGTTGCAGCAGCGCCGTTATTAGCGCTGTCTGTAGCGGGTGCAGCTGTATCGCCGCAGCCTGCCAGCATACCGGCAGTCATAATGGTTGCCAGGCCAAGTGCAAGAACTTTGCTCAAGCTTTTCTTTTTCATACGAATCCTCCTATTATGCTTTGTATGATTGTAATCTATATCTTCCGGCCACAGGCCGGCTTGATATCTTTTTAAGGATGGGCCGGTCCGGACCGGCCCCTTTGTCATCCGCATTGTTTTATAACGGACCGCCGGGCAGATCAGCCCTTTACCGCGCCAACCGTCAGACCGGAAATGAAATATTTCTGGAAGAACGGATATGCACATGCGATCGGAAGCACGATGATCACAACGATTGCCATGCGGGCAGCTTCCTGCGGCATGTTCGCCAGCATTTCCGCCATGCCCACGCCCACTGTAGCGGCGTTCTTTGCGAGCATCTGGATATTGGTCAGGATCGCATTCAGCAAAGCCTGCAGGGATAACAGCCTCGTGTTGTCAATATACAGCATGGACTGATACCAGTCGTTCCAGTATGCGAAGCAGAGGAACAGACCGATGGTCGCCAGCACCGGCAGAGAAATCGGAAGCACGATGCGGGAGAAAATGGTGAGCTGGCTGGCTCCGTCCATCTTCGCCGATTCGATCAGCGACTCCGGAACCGTCGTTTTAAAGAAGGTCCGGCAGATGATGACGTTAAAGGACGACACCGCCAGCGGTAAAATCAACGCCCACACGGAATCCTTTAAGCCCAGCAGCTGGCTGACTGTAAAGTAAGTAGAAACCAAACCGCCGTTAAACACCATGGGAATGAAAACGACCATCGTCAAAAATCCGTTCAGTTTGTAGTCCGGTCTGGAAAGCACATATCCCATCAGAGTGGTGAGCAGCACGCCCAGGCAGGTGCCTACAATCGTGACGAACAGGGATACGCCCAGCGCTCTTAAAATCATCTTGCTCTGAGAGGCAAGGAACGTATAACCTTCCATGGAGAAAATCTTAGGGATAAAGCGATATCCGTACTCCGTAATGGATGCCTCCGCCGAGAAGGAAATCGCCACCACCAAAAGCACGGGGATCACGCACACCAGTGCCAGGATGATAAAAATAAGATTCAGTACGGCATTGGCCGGTTTGGAAACCCGGTTAAAGCGGTCAAACCCATCGGGCTCATTCTTTTTTCTTTTCGTAATCGGTTTTGTAGATTCCATTCTTCCCCCTCCTTAAATCATCGCGCTGTCGCGGTCGATCTTACGCACAATTGCATTGGCTGTGAGGATGGTAATACATCCTGCAACGGACTGGATAAATGCCGCTGCCGCCGCCATGCCGGTCGTGGAAGTCTTCAATTGTTTGAATACGTATACATCCAGCGTATATACGACATTGTACAGAGAGTTGGAATCTCTGGGCACCTGATAGAACAGACCGAAGTCGGAGTAGAAAATACGTCCTACGTTCATGATGAACATCATGATGATAACGGTCTTCATCAGCGGCAGAGTGATATAGCGGATCTGCTGCCAGATCGTCGCGCCGTCAATGCCGGCCGCTTCGTAATAAGTCTTGTCAATGCCGGTGATCGTTGCCAGATAAACGACCATGCCGTACCCAAGCCCTTTCCACAGGTTCATGAACACCAGGAAAGGCGGCCACATGCCGGGCTTCATATACCACTGCTGAGGATCTTTGCCCAGCGATTCCAGCATGCCGTTCACAAGGCCCTTGTCATAACTTAAAAACGCCCATACCAGAGCCGTAACAACGACCCATGACAGGAAGTAAGGCATGAACATCGCGGTCTGATACACCTTCGCCATCTTCTTGGAATGCAGCTGTCCGATCGCAATTGCCGCGGCAACCGGAACCACAATCCCCAATATAATGAATACAATGTTATATCCTAATGTATTTCTGATGATCAGCCAGATATCTTTGGATGAAAAAAGGAACTTAAAGTTGGCAAAGCCCACCCATTTGCTGCTGAAAAAGCTGCTCAGGAAACCGCCGTTGATCTTATAATCCTTGAATGCAATGATAATACCGAACATCGGTATAAAACAAAACAGGATATACCAGATCGTAGTGGGCAGCGCCAGGAGTGACAGTTCCGTGTCGTCACGACGCCAGGGACGCCTTTTCACTTTTACTTTTTTTTCTTTGGCCATTCTACCATCCTCCTCTTTTTTGTCAGTCAAACCTCACATCCAACTGAACTGTTAAAGTTATTATAACTTAGTTATTTTGCTAGTGCAACCTAAAATTTCTTATATATTGGTATAAAAATATGAGTTTCATTTTACAAAAATCATTGCCAATTTTTGTACATAATGCACATACCTGTTTTTTATCAAAAGAGTGACCTAACGTTTTTATATGTCTAACCTGTATAACGTTTATACCAGTACAACTAACGTTTATGATATAGACCGTTTTGATAAAATGCATCTATACTCAATATCAGGAAGTGCGTTTGCAGCCTTTCCCTCCTATGCAGGAGAAGGACCGCCGGACTGCAGGTTCTCTCTGTATGCCGATTGCGAAAAACCGCCCACTTCAGAAAGGACAGGATCTCACATGCCACAGGATAATATTCTGCTGATCACCACCGACCAGCAGCGGTTCGACACCATCAACGCCTGGGGGAATCAAAGCATTTTCACCCCCCATTTAAACTACATGGCCGCCATGGGCATCAGCTATAAAAACTGCTATGCCAGCTGCCCCATCTGCGTTCCTTCCCGCACCACCATCATGACGGGACGGCAGGGTTATGAAAGCGGCGTCATTTCAAACGCCACTCACGAAACTTTCATGCGCTCCTGCACCGCCGAGCGCTCCACCCTGCCTGCCGTTTTGACAGACGCCGGGTATCAGACCTGTGCCAAGGGGAAAATGCATTTTGAACCCGCCCGGGCCAATTACGGCTTTGAGCACATGAAGCTGCCCCTGGACTATATGCGGGAATATGATAAGAAGCAGCCTCAGGCAAGGCCCAAAGTCCACGGCATCGGGGAATGCGAAATGGAACCCGTGATTTCCACCGTGGATGTGAAGGACTCCATCACCACCTGGATTGCGGATGAAGCCATCGATTTCATCGAAACCAGGGACAACACGCGTCCTTTCTTCTTATGGACCAGCTTTACAAAGCCCCATCCCCCCTTCGATCCCTGCCGGGATTTCTGGGAGCTTTATGACAATATGCCCATGCCTGCCCCCGTCACCGGAGACTGGTCCAAAACCGTGGAGGAAACGCCCCAGGGCTTTTTGGCCGGGGCTTATGAAAACACCAATATGCACCTGTTAGGGCCCGAACAAAAGCTCGCCAGCCGCCGGGCCTATTACGCCTGCATCACCCAGGTGGACTATGCGCTGGGCCGCATTTTCGGCGCGCTGCGGGAAAATGATTTGTTTCAAAATACCTGGATCATTTTCACCTCCGACCACGGCGAAATGCTGGGAGATCACCACATGTCCCAGAAAAATCTCTTCTTCGAGGGAAGCGCCCATGTGCCGCTGTTCATCATGCCGCCCCAGGGCAGGGAAATCCCTCACAATATCAGCGTGGAAGCCCCCACTGATCTGGCAGATCTCTATCCTACCATCCTTTCCATGGCAGGCTTAAAATCCCCGGTTCCCGTATCCGGTAAAAATCTGCTGGAGCCGCTCTCCGATGACAGGCTTTTCTTCGGAAACAGTTTAAATAAGAACTTCTGTGTCATGGAGAAAAAGGTAAAGCTGGTGTATTCCGCTGTGGGAGATCATACCCTGCTGTTTGACCTGAACAAAGATCCCATGGAACAGCATGACGTTTCCGGCGATCCCGCTTATGCCCGGACTCGGGAACGGCTCTGGCAGCTGCTTTTGGAACACACAAAGCAGTATACGCCGGAAGCGCTGAATGAAAACGGCGGCTTTCTCACATATGAAGCGCCCCGCTGTCCCGGCGATATGCCCGGCAGATGGTTCGGATTCCATTATCACGACTATACAGTGGATACTTTCCACTAAAAAAATGCGCCGGAGCTGAAATTTGGGTCTGGTAGCTTTGCATTGGAAGGTATGCATACAAAAAGGCAGGATTCCTGCACTGAGCCTATCTCAGAAGGGATCTGCCTTTTGGGGATGCATTATTTATTGCGGGATATTGATTATTATCAGCTTTATCTGTCTGCTTATTTCCCGTCAAGTTCCTCCGCTTTAACTCCATCAATAGAAGTCAGCGTATATGACCCGTCATTATTAACCTTAAGACTGCGGTGTACTTTTGCAGAGGAAACAATTTGATCCGTATGTGTCCACCAGATAACCTTTATTACTTCCATACTTCCGCTTGGACGTGCTGAAGATTCATCATTCTCAAATAATTTCAGAATCGCTTTTTTAAGCTTCTCTGCATCCTCATCTGAGAAGTGCGTTTTTTCAGCTAATTGTCTGTTAATACTTCCATAAGTTACATACACACCTCTGTTGATACGGTGTTTTTGTCCAATTGTATCACCTGATTTTTTAGATGGGTCGCTTTTGTTTGTTTCAAGGTTTACACTTTTTGTTATCTGCAAACTTTCAACATCCACCGCATCAATGCTGAACGCACTTTGAATACTTACAGGACCCCTTATCGCAATTGATACACCCGTTTCTTTATCATTTTTTCCTTTAAACGCCAACACCTGACCAAATGCTCTGACATCAAACCATTCTTTACAAGCGGTATCGGCAATTTCATCACTTGAGGACTTCTTGTCAAGAGAAGCTATCCTTTCATTGTTGTCAAATCTATCCTTGATACTGCGCCACCCATCTTCGCGATAATCATCTGATTGCACTAATATGCATTCTCCATCATCCAAAAGTCTGTTTCTTATTTTGCGCTTTAAACATACGTCACTTATTTCTCCAAGTCCATCATAATTCACCCGAGGACGGTTTCCATTCAAAGGATCTCCATTTGGATTTGCATTTCTTACACCAATTATAATTGCGAAATCAATTTTTTTACTCAACATGTTTTGTTTTCCTCCTCTACTACAATATATTTATGGTTAATATTCCTTACAGCCAGTAAGGAATTATCCAT
>CABSCP010000026.1 GCA_902476265.1 uncultured Lachnospiraceae bacterium | reverse complement strand
ATGGATAACTCCTTACTGGCTGTAAGGGATATTAACCATAAATATATTGTAGTAGGGAAAGGAGAGCATAGATATGTGTAAGGCGATTGATGATATGGTGCTGGAAGGAAAAATAGAGGGCAAACGGGAAGGAATTCTGATTGGTGAAAAAAGAGGCGAAAAAATCGGAGAGGAGAGATTAGGCCGTTTGATTGCGCACCTTTTAAGTGATAACAGAATAGAAGATATTACTAAAGTGACAGGCAGTGTACAAATGCGCAGAAGGCTGTACCGGGAATATGGGATTTGAGCAGAATACGGATACAATCATGAAATAAACTGCTGATCACCAAGGGAGCAGCGACGGATAAATTTTAAACAGAGAAGAAGCAGGCTATGATTCCTGCTTCTTATTTTGTAAAAAAAAGGTATTTTGATACCATGAAGCGGACTGTTTTTCAGGTCTCAGAAGGGTGTAGCTTGTAATCAAAAGCGGCTTCCTGTATAATCAAAATATAGGAAATTCCGAGCAGGAATGACTGCCGGGACGCTAAAGTAATTGCGGGTCCGGTCAATGAAGGAAAGAGGCTGGATATGAAAAAAAGACATGGTTTTACGGCAGCAGCGGTGTTGCTTGTTCTCTGTCTGGCAGGTTGCGGGAACGGTGCACAGGAGAAGCAGGAGGACGATCAGATTTCGGTTGGCTATGTAGAAACGGAGCGAAAGACTCCGGCCATAGGGACAAAGGGAAATCTGACAGAGGCATCCGACGGCACTGTTTTTTTCAGCGATGCAAAGGGCAGCGTTTATCGGTCAAAAAACGGAGGAGAAAACTGGGAAAAGGTATCTCAGGAAGCAGGAATCGGAACGTCCTATGTGATAGAGAACGCATTGTCCGAAGAGGGAGCATTTGCATACGCCGTATGGAATAAGTCAGGTGATTTTGCAGTTTATTATCCGGCCGGGGGAAAGGGGCTGGAACCCGGCATGAAAACCTCCGGCGCTTTGACAGCTCTGGATTTCGGAAAAGACGGTGTGTTGTATACTGCACACGAGGAGGGAGGCGTCAGCAGTATAACAGCCATAGATCCTCAGACAGGGGAAGGACAGCTGCTCACAAAAACGGCAGGAACGGTGTATCAGATCGCAGCTTATGGAAACCGCCTTTATCTGCGGGAGAATGAACGGGTGGAGATGTACGATCTGACTGCAGGGGAAATGCAGGAAGAAGATCCGGTGCTCAACGAATTTGCGAAACGATATCCGGAAAATACGGGCCATACAGACGAAGGAGCGAGACTCTGTCTTTTACCGGAAGCGAATGGTCTTTATCTCGGATGTGAGGAAGGATTCTTCTATTATCAGCCGGAGGAAAAGGAGGCGGTTCGGCTGATTGACGGTGATATGAGCTACTTCGGGAAAGTGGACATCAGAATCCGCGGTATGTCGAAAGTGGGGGAAGAAACTTATCTTGTACTGTTTTCAGACGGAAAATTGCGATCCTTTGACTGCAGCGCAGAAGGAAAACAGAGTTATTCCCATAGGTTAAAAGTTTACAGCTTACAGAAAAACGATGCGGTGAGGGCAGCTGTTGAAAATTTCCGCGTGGAATATCCGGATGTATATGTAAAATATGAGACAGGGATGGTGGAAGGAAATTCCATGACACAGCAGGACGCGCTGAAAAATCTGAATGCAGATCTGATGGCAGGCAATGGGCCGGATGTCCTTATAATGGACGGATTAAACGTGGAGGCATACCGCGAAAAAGGGATGCTTTTAGATTTGGCCCCGCTATTGGAAGAGGTGTCCGGAGAAATCTCCCTTTTAAAAAATGTGACTGAAAGCCAGCGGCTGGCAGACGGCAGAATTTATGTGATTCCAACCCGGTTTCAAATGCCGATTCTGGAGGGAAAGAAAGAGGATTTGGAAAAAGTCGGGAATCTGGCAGAACTGGCGGAACTGACGAAGAAAATCAGAGAGAGGATGCCGGAAGGGGCGATAACGGAAACTTACGGTGCCAGGGAAACTCTGGAACTGTTGGCCATGACCAGCGCCTTTAGCTGGATTAAGGATGATATCCTTCAGGAGGATAAAGTAGAAGAATTTCTGATACAGACGAAGCGGATTTATGAGGCAGAGATTGCCGGGATGGAAGAAGAAACCCGCTTAAAAATCCTGGAAAGTGCGAAAAAATTTAATGGGGTGGAGATGGAAAACTGGACTTTGGGGGTTTTATGTAAGGATAATCTTTTCGGGAAAGATGAGGGGATTTTGACAGGGGTTGTGAGTGAAATGCATGGGAGCGGTCTGGTGTCCGCCTATTTGAATGACCGTGAAAATATGACGATAAAAGTCATGCCGGGGCAGGAAGGAAGTTATCTGTTTCCGGCGGTACAGGTGGGAATCAGCAGCAAAACCAAAGAACGTGAAACGGCGGAAGCTTTTGTAAAAACCATGCTGGGAAAGAAGGCGCAGCAATACGATACAGAGGAAGGGATGGCCGTGAATGAAGATGCGCTGGACCGTATGTTTGAAGTGGTCTCAGGACATTACAGTTATTCGGTCGACGGTGCAAATGGAAAGGCTGAAGAATTGGGATTTCCATCCGATGAGGGGATGACTTTGTTTAAAGAACTTGCCCGGAACACGAAATGCGCTCTGCCGCCGGATAAGCAGATCATGAAGGCTGTATCAGAGTATGGGGCGAAGGTGCTGGAGGATCAGCTGTCGCTGGAAGAGGGTATGTCGGAAATACATAAGAACGTCTCTATTTATCTTGCAGAATAAAGGCCCGGTTCGGAAGCTTTTACTGCGCAAATGTGATATAATAACACTGATAGGTTTAACTTTATGGTAAGGAAGAAAAGGAAAGGAGATCGGGATGAAAAAAAGGTATGGTTTGGCGGTAGCGCTGTTTTGCCTCTGTCTGGCAGGCTGCGGGAACGGCGTACAGGAGAAGCAGAAAGACACGCAGATTTCTGTTGATTTTGCGGAAACGGAGCGAAAGACCCCTGCCATAGGGACAAAGGGATGCCTGACAGCGGGATCCGGGGACTCCGTGCTTTTTGGCGATGCGAAGGGCGGTATTTATGAATCAAAAGATGCAGGGGAAAATTGGGAGAAAACCGCATCGGATGCAGGGACAGGAAATTCCATGATCATACATACGGCACTTTCCGAAAATGGGGAGCTGGCCTATACAGCCATGACGGAAACAGGCAGCTTTGAAGTTTATTGTCAGGCCTGTGAAAAAGGGACAGAGCCATGTATAAAGTCGGGTGGTGCTGTGACAGCGCTGGGATTCGGAAAAGAAGGCGATTTGTATTCCGCTCAGGAGGAAGCGGGTGTCAGCAGCATATCTGCTATAGATTCAAAAACCGGAGAAGTGCGCCTGCTCACAAAAACGGCAGGGACGGTGTATCAGATCGCAGCTTTTGAAAATATTCTGTATCTGCGGGAGAATGAGCGGATTGAGATGTATGACCTGACCGCTGGGGAAATGCAGGAGGATGTCCAGGTATTGAATGATTTTGCAAAACGATATCCGGAGGACAGAAGCTTTATAGACGCCGGAAACCGCCTTTATCTACTGCCGGATGAGGATGGGATCTATATGGGATGCGGAAAGGGATTATTTTATTACCGGTCAGGCGGTCAGGCGGCGGAACAGCTGATTGATGGAGATATGAGTTACTTCGGAAAGCTCGACATTCGGATACTGGGAATGGCAAAAACGGGGGAAGAAACTTTTCTGGTCCTGTTTTCAGACGGAAAACTGGAATATTTTGACTGTAGCGCAGAAGGCGAACAGGTATATAACCATGTGCTGAAAATCTTCAGCGTAGAGGAAAGCGGTCAGGCGAAAGCCGCAGTGGAAGCGTTCAAGAAAGAACATCCGGATGTACTGGTGAAATATGAATACGGGTTAATAGAAGGAAGTGCGCTGACCCGGCAGGATGTGGTGAAGAACCTGAATGCAGAGCTGATGTCGGATAAAGGCCCCGATGTGATCCTAATGGATGGGATGGATGCAGAAGCTTATACGAAAAAGGGATTGTTGCTGGATTTGTCCAAAACCCTGGAAGAAGTATCACAGGAAGAACGTCTGCTCACAAACGTGACAGAAAGCTGCCGCACACAGGAGGAAGCAGTCTATGTGATTCCCACCCGGTTCTTGGTGCCTGTGCTGGCAGGGAAAAAAGAAGAGATAAACGAAATCGACAGTCTGGAAACTCTGGCGGATGGGATGGAGAAAATTCGGGGAAAAATGCCGGAGGGGCCCTTGCTGGAAACCTACAGCGGTGCAAATACGGTGCGGCTTTTAGCTCTTTCCAGTGCTGCTGAATGGGTAAAGGACGGAAAGCTTCAGGAGGAAAATGTTGCCACTTTTCTGGAAGTGGCAAAACGGATTTATGAGACGGAAATTTCAGGGATAGAGGAAGACGAGCGACAGGAAATGCTGGGTGTCGTGGTGGATGACTGGGGAGTGACGGCAGCCGATGACTGGACAATGGATGTCGGTTTCAAGAAGGCTCTGTTTGTCAATAACGAAGGGCTGATGGCAGGAACAGTAAGGGATTTCACCGGATTGGGAAATCTGCTCAGTTATCTGGGAATGCATGAGGAAATGAATTTGCAGGAAATGCCCGGACAAAGTGGCAGCTGTTTGATTTCTACAATGCCGGTGAGCGTCAGCAGCAAGACAAAAGAAAAGGAACTGGCGGAAAGCTTTGTAAAGATGCTGCTCAGCGAAAAGGTCCAGCAATATGAAAAAACGAAGAGTTACGATACCCTGGAAGGGTTACCTGTCAATAAAGAAGCCCTGGAGGCAATGCTGCAGGCGGTTTGTTCTGACATATGGTCGTTTGGAGTGGTGAAAGCGGACGGCCCGTTTGAAAATCCGTCACCGGAAGATACTGAAATATTTTATGGAATTGTACAGCAGAGCGAATGCACGGCACCGCCAGACCGACAGGTGTTGGAAGTGGTCATGAAATACGGCGGACAGGTGCTGGAGGATCAGATCTCATTAGAAGAGGGCATGGCGGAAATCCGTAAGAATGTCTCACTTTATCTGGCGGAATAACGTGGAAGGTGAGATATGGATAGAGTAAATATTGCTATAATTGATGACGGAATAAATGCCGATGTTTTTGAGAATATTTCAGGAGTATACCAGCGTTTATGGGTGACAGACAATCTGGAAATAAAAAATGAGGACTTAGATTATGGAAGGGGATGTGTTTCTCATGGAACAGAATGTGCATCTATATTATGCAGGTATTGTAATAATTGTAATATAGTAAGTATCAGGATTTTGGATGAAAAAAAGAAGGATTGTAGAATTGATAAGTTAGTTGTAGCTCTGGAATGGTGTTTGGAAAATAGCATAAGTATTTGTAGCATGAGCCTTGGAACAGAAGAGTATCAAGACCAGTTTACTTTAAAAAATGTTATTGTAAAATTAGTTCGAAGAGGAACTATTATGGTTGCCTCTATGTCAAATAGAAACAGGGCTACATATCCGGCAGATTTGATAGGAGTTTTGCGTGTAAAGGGGTATGAAACAAGTGGAAAGAAGGAAATATCTCCAGGTAAAAACAAACTATTTGAACCTGATTTTTGGGCAGCAGGAATCCACCAGCTAAAATCTATAACTAATGAGACTTACTATGTAAATGGAAATAGTTACGCAGTGCCTGTTGTAGTTGCGAAAATAAATGAATTAAAAAGACAAAGGCCCAAATTAGATATCACTCAAATATGTCGGAAAATGAACTATAGCAGTAATGAATTAAAGGCATCGGACTCTTTAATAGGCAAAAATAGAGATCTTAATTATCCCAATTTGTGTTCGAACCGTTATATAGAGAAATTAAGGAAGTTGCCATTTCACGAGATAGAAGGACCTATACTGGTTGCTTTTGGAAAAGAAAGATTCAAGAAAGTAAATGCCTTTATCGAATTTATGAGGCAGAATGGTTTTTATGGCCTTGCAATTGATAATGCTATAGGAAATGATAAGATGGAGGGGGCTTTACATTTATCGAGATGGTGCTTATCTATTAGTGTATTAGGTTCTTTAGAAGAATATTTTAATGTAGATTTTATTATTGTTTGTTTATCAAAACCTATAGAACAAATATTATCGATTTGTGATCTGAGTATAGATACAGATGACTTGGCGGATGAAAAAGATTCCTTTGAGAAAATTAAAAGAATGTTGGAATTTGGGGACTTGGTCTATTTGGAAGACAAGTGAACTGTTATAAACTACAAATAGTGCAAAACGCTATATTACAACCAAATAAGGTATCAATATTGCACAAAAAAATATTTGTATACATTGATTTTACAACATTTATGTGTTAAACTTTAATAAAGATAATTAGAGAAAATGCTTGAACATTCTATTTTTAGGTATAATGGTCAGATTATATTGAAATATACTAATAAATAGTGATTACAGAACTTTCCTATTAGAAAGAAACTTCATTTGATGGGGTTTTTTACAAATAAGTTTTTAAGGGCTCAAGGGATAATGCTCAGAAAATGAAACAGGAGTTACAGAGTTATGTAGATTTTGTTGAAACGGAGAGATAAACTTCAATTATAGGGACAAAAGGAGGCATGACTACGTTATTTGATGCTCCGTACTTTTTGGCGATGTGAAGAAAGTGTGCCTATGATATAAAGATGTTGGAGAAAACTAGAAAAAGTATCACCGGAAGAAGGAATTTGAAATATTTTATCAAATTGTGTAGCAAGGTAAATGCATAGTACCAATTGACTGGAGGTTTTTTGGAGTAGTTAGGAAATATGACTGGATTGTGCTGGAGAATTAGCTTGCATCAGAAGGGAGTATGTCGAAAATATGTAAGAATATATTTATCTGGTGGAATATTTCATCAGTTTGAGTTAAAGGTAATCACAAATCTAATGATACCTTTGATGAGATAGAGATTCAGACATTGTTACACATGGCTTGTTTGAAAAATTCGAACAGGTACTTTTAAAGAAAGGAGGCAAAAGATTATGAGGAAACTTAAAAAAAGAGAGCATGATCAGAAAGAAAGTGTCGTAGCAATGAGACGTTCCTGCTCATGCGATATTAGTTGCCCATGCGACCCCATTCCGACTCAGGCTGTTCAGAGTAAGGCATCAGGTGCAATTAGTGCACTTCGTAGCTCAATGTATAGTTATTAAAATGAGTGGTGCATAATGTAAAGCGAAAAAAGGCTGAGGCATCCGAAAGATGTCTCAGCCTTTTTTATGAATAATAGAGGGGAGAAATAATGTTAATAAATCCATATGTTGTATTATTTCATACTATTAATTTTAACTATTTATACGATTTAAATAAAAAAGAATTAGTTCAAATATCCGAGGAATTACATCAGTATTTGGAAGATATGATTGCAGGTAATAAAGATCTTAGCCAAAATGCAATGATCTATCATGAAGCAGAGGAACTAATTGAGAAGGGATTACTTTCAAATAACAGAGTAAAAGTGATTGAACATCCATTATCACAAATAGCAGATAAGGTTTTAGATAGAAGAATACAGAAGATAACGTTACAGTTGACTCAAAACTGCAATTTTCGATGTAAGTATTGCCACTATACAGCCAATGATGGGGAACAGAGAACACATAGTAATAAGAAAATGTCGTTTAGCTTGGCAAAGCGTTCTGTGGATTTTTTAAAAAAACATTCCATTGATTCTCCAGAGGTTTATGTAGGTTTTTATGGTGGCGAACCATTACTAGAATTTCAAATGATTAAAGATATAGTTAAATATGCAGAGAAAGAATTTGAGGGTAAAAAGGTATCTTTTTCTATTTCAACCAATGGGACTTTATTAACAGCAGAAATTATGAGATATATGGAAGAACATAATTTTGATGTTTTGGTCAGCCTTGATGGACCAAAAGAGTTGCATGACAGAAATAGAGTGTTTCTAAATGGAGAGGGGACTTTTGAATATGTTATAGATAAATTAAAATACATGTTTCAATATTTCCCACAATTATTTTCTAGAATGCAGGTGAATGTTGTAATAGATCCCAGCACAAATTATTGGGAATATGAATCAATATTCTCAAAATATCAGTTTTTAAAGGAAGCAAATTTTTCGAGTTCTGTTATAGATGATTCTACTTCTATTGAAAAAAACATCTATGCGGATGATTTCTATGCAAAAACTTATTACGATGATTTTCTTACAAATCTTGTTTTATTGAATAGAGTAGATACAGACGATCTATCACCGTTATTAAAACAAAAAGACAGTGGTATGAAGAGAATACTAGAAGAAATCCAGAAAAAAAGAGATGAAATGCCAGAAAAATGGGTTCCTGGGGGACCGTGTATGCCTGGAGAATTAAGAATGATGATAACAGTGGAAGGAAATTTTGTTGTGTGTGAAAGAGTAAATGAAATTTCAGAATGTATGATAATAGGGGATATTGAAAGAGGAATTGTACTTCCAAAAGTTAAGGCTTTATTAAATGTTGCTCAGATCACCAAGGAGGAATGTATTAATTGTATTGCATTTGACAGTTGTACGTTATGTGCAAAATTTGCAGATGATCATGGAACGTTATCCAAGGAAACAAGAGAAAGTAACTGTGATAAACAAATTAATCTGTTCCGGTATATGCTTGAAAAGGCGGCCTTAATGCAGGAGGCAAGTGAACTGTATAATGAAATATCTTCTGTCTGAAACTTAAGTGATCATATATTAAATAAAAGGGGTACAAAAGCATGAAAAAAAGGGCAGTTTTATATCCGGTATCAGATAAACATATTCCTATACTGCTGTATAATAATCTATATAATGAAAAGTACGAAATTGTTTCCGCAGTTGCCTGCCATTATGTAGGTGAAGGAAGAGATGTTTCGTATTTGGATAACAGGGATAATTTGGGAATGCCAGTGAAACTTGATCTTCGCCAGGAACTAATGCAGGCAGATGCCTTGTTTGTTCCGGATGTGGGAGAGCCTTATTTATTCCAGGAGAGTCTTGTGCAGAATATGAAAATGGCAGCTGGGATGGGAAAGGATGTGATTTGCAATGTTGCCCTCAAAGAGGGGGAAAAGGATGAAATTTGTAAAGCGTGTTTGGAAAACCATTGTGTTTTTACATATGGATTGAAGCAGGAGACTAAATGGAAAATTCGTTCAACCCGGAATTTGCAGCAGATTCCTATTCCTGTCGTATGGATTGGCGAAACTGCATATCCAGCTAATGAAACTGAGATTGTGTTTAAAATGGCCGCCCGGCTTCAAATGGATGGGTATCGGGTTTCGGTGCTTGGAATGCGCCCAGAATGTAATCTGTTTGGCTTTCATTATAACTATATGCTTGCGGAGTTGCTGAAGGGAAATTTGGAAGGGGGAAATCTGTCAGATATTGTGTTTTTATTAAACTTATGGGCAAATTACATCGTGGGGAATGAAAAATCTGATATTCTGTTGATTGAAGTGCCGGGAGCGGCGTTGGAATGTTCTACATATATAAATGAGTGTGGAATCTATAGTTATATAGTTTCGCGGGCAATAATACCGGATTATGCTATCGGGACAGGGATTCTTTCTGATTTGGAGTTCTTGAAGAAAAATGATATAAACAAGATTATGAAAAAAAGGTATGGATTCTGTTATGATTGTTTCCATATTTCTAACAAAGTTCTCAATAATGCAGAGGCAGTATTAAAAAAACAGTTTGCTTATATGTACGTTCCTTTAGATGAGGTACGTAAAGAATTGCCGGTAAAATGTGGTCAAGCTTCTTGCTATAATCTGTTGGATGATTCTGATTTTGAAAAAATGTATCAGGAATTTCTGAATACTTTAGGAGAAGAAAATGAGTGATAAAGAAAGTAAATTATATGGAATTCTTCAAAAATTTTACGAAACAGATAAATTGAATGAGTTATGGAACTGCCATAGGAACGATTATTTGACAGGCACAATTTGGACTATGTCGGGCAATAAGCTTACTTGGTTATTGCTGGAGGTTGAAAAAGAATTTAATATAAGAGTGAATGCTGAAGATCTGGTGGCGGGGAAATTTCTGACAATAGACAGTATATTATCTTTATTAGGATAACCGGAGATTCTTAATGAAAAATATTAGTTCTTTCTTGAAAAAGTTAATTTACTGCATAAAATTTTCCTGGAAATCTTCTGGATTTTATACTGCAATAAGGATGGTTTCAACAATATTAACCCCATTATTACTAATTGCATCAACTTATACTCTTAAATTTTTGACGGACAGGATTTATGCCGTAAATTCGACACAGCCGAATCATCTGAAGAATGAGATATTATTTTTATGTGTGATTACAGCACTTATAAAAATTTTAATGCTATTGGCAAGAAGTGTAGATTCTTATGCCAATACAATTCAGAGAGATGTGCTGGATTATAAAGTGAATTCATTAATGTTGGAGAGAGCAGTAGATGCTGATATTGCGATGTATGACAATCCACAGTATTATGATGGTTTGAGAGCTGTAAGACGCGATAGTGGAGCTATGCAGAATATTGTGTGGATGACATCACAATGTTTGGGAGATTTTATTTCTTTCGGCAGTGCCTTTTTATTGCTTGGGAGTAAGAATGTTTTTTTTGCGATTATTATGCTTGTAATTGGTATACCATCTTCTGTTGCAAGTAAAAAATTCATGAAAATATTATATGAGTATGATTTAAAACAATTAAAATCTCTCAGAATGCAGGATTATATTTCAGGAGTTGGAACGCAAAAAGAATATGCGCAGGAGATAAGATGTTACGGGTTGGGACATTTCCTGAAAGAAAAATATGATAATATATTTAAATGGATGTTTTTGCCCAAGAAGAGAATATTGAAAAAAAGAGGAGGTATTTATTGTCTTTTCAGTTGTATGACGGAATTGGCAATATTGGGTATTTCCGTTCAAGTTTGTATGCAGATTATAAACGGTGTTGCAACGGCGGGAGATTATATTTGGTATTTAGGTATTCTGGGACAGCTTTCGTCTGGAATGGAACAATTTGTGAGTAACATGTCAAATTTATATGATAATAGTCTGCGCATAGAAAATATAATGAAATTGGATGAGATAACCTTTCAATCAATACGTTCCGGCTCTTTAGTCATAGATAAAATCAAGAAAATAGAATTTAATCATGTTTATTTTAGTTATAAGGGGGATGAAAAATATATTTTGAAAAATGTGAGCTTTGTAATATCCGAGAAGCAAAAATTTGCGCTTGTCGGATTGAATGGGGCTGGAAAATCAACAATTATAAAGTTGATTTTACGATTGTATGATGTAAATAAGGGAGAGATTCTGATAAATGGAAGAAATATAAAAGAATATGATATTACCAGTTTGAGAAAATCTTATGGAATCTATTTCCAAAATGGGAAGAATTTTGCTTTTTCACTGCTGGAGAATATTACCATGAACAGTGACCAAATGGATAAAGAGTATGCGGAGGAGATATTGAAAAAGTGTGGGGGAACTGATATTATATCTATGTGTAGATCTGATCTGAAATGTGGAATAGGACGAGCATTTGATGAAAACGGTTTAGAGTTCTCCGAAGGACAGCAGCAAAAAATTGCAATCGCCAGAAGCTTATATGGAAATAAAGACATTTATATTCTGGATGAACCTTCTGCTTCGCTGGATCCTGAGGCGGAAAAGGTAGTATTTGATTATATCGAAAAAAGGTGTGTCGGAAAAATTGTTATTTTTTCCTCCCATCGTCTTTCCACAATATATTTGGCGGATAGAATTCTGGTATTTAATGAAGGAATTCTTGTTGAAAACGGCACATTTAATGATTTAACCGACAAAGATACTTTGTTTAGAAGATTATTTAATTATCAGGCAGAGAGATATCACTTATTCGATTCAGATAATACATAACTTCCGGGATAGATGAAAAAGCAGCAGATCATATTTTAGAGCATTTCGGTCAGGAGGTAATTACCCTGAAAAGAATAAAGTTAAAACAGAAATATACGGTAAAAAAGCTCACCTTTTTATCTTTTTTGCTGCCGAGCCTTCTGGGGGTTGGCCTTTTTGTGATGCTGCCTTTCCTGGATGTGTTTCGTCGTTCCTTTACCCAGGCGGTCAGTACAGAGTTCGTCGGGATTGCAAACTATAAGACGGTTTTTATGAATGATGCTTTTCGGCTGGCGGTTAAGAATACCGCGCGGTTCACGGTGGTTTGTCTGCCGCTTCTGATCATCCTGGGACTGGTGACGGCGCTCCTTCTGACCGGATTAAAGCAGGCCCAGGTTTTAAAATCCGCTTTCCTTTTCCCCATGGCGATGCCTGCCGCAACGGTGGTTCTGATCTGGAAAATGGTGTTTGACGAAAATGGGCTTTTGAATTTGGCAACAGGGAAAAATACGGATTTTATGGGAACCGGTCTGGCTTTCTGGGTGCTGGTGTTCAGCTATGTCTGGAAAAATCTGGGCTATACTGTGGTGCTCTGGATGGCGGGTATCCTCTCCATCCCCTCGGATATCATCGAGGCGGGCAGGGTGGACGGAGCGGGAAAGTCCCGGATTTTCTTTTCCATCATGTTCCCGGAATTAAAAGGGGTACTGTATACGATTACAGTTCTGTCCTTTTTAAATTCTTTTAAAGTATTCCGGGAGGCATATCTGGTGGCCGGTCCTTATCCCCATGAGAGCATGTATCTGCTGCAGCATCTTTTTAATAACTGGTTCACTTATCTGGAACTGGATAAAATGGCGGCTGCCGCGGTCTGTATCGGATCGGTGTTGTTTGTGGTCATCCTGTTGTTCCAAAAACTATGGGAGGAAGGGGGAGAATCGGAATGAAAACAACGGTTCGATCTGCATTTCCCAGGGTAAAAAAGCTGTTCTGGAGGTTTATCAGGGTGATGATCCTGTTGGCACCGGCTTTTTTGATGCTGGCCCCTGTAGTGCTGCTTTTATCGGGTTCCATCATGAGCAGGCAGGAACTTGCAGCCAATTTAAAACCGGTGCTGGAGGGCGGAAGCGGATACATCAGCTGGAGTCTGATTCCGGATTACCCCACCCTGATACATTATGGAAAGCTTCTGTTTATGACGCCGCAATTTTTTATCGTATTCTGGAATTCAGTAAAGCTTGTGGGATGTATCCTTTTAGGACAGCTGGTGATCGGCGTGCCGGCGGCCTGGGCATTTGCCGTTTTCCGGTTTAAGGGAAGAAATATTCTGTTTACTTTATATGTGATTCTGATGCTGATGCCCTTCCAGGTGACCATGCTTTCTCAATACTTGGTTCTGGACAGCCTGAATCTGATGAATACCCATTGGGCGATCATTCTTCCGGCAGTATTTTCCACCTTCCCGGTGTTTTTAGTATACCGGGGATTTTGCAGCCTGCCGAAAGGGCTTTTGGAAGCGGGCAGGATTGACGGAGCAGGGGAATGGTATCTTTTTTTTAAGATCGGGATCCCCTTATCGAGCGGGGGAATCCTGTCGGCCGTGGTGCTGGGGTTTACGGAATACTGGAATCTGATCGAACAGCCGCTGGCTTTTTTGAAAGACCAGTCGCTATGGCCGCTTTCTCTGTATCTGCCGGAGATCAGTCCGGATCAGGCCGGATATGCTTTTGCGGCATCTGTCATCACCCTGATTCCGGCGGTGTTCATATTCCTTTTGGGAAGGGATTATCTGGAGCAGGGGATTGTGGCGGCGGCGCTGAAGGAATGAGAAGCAGCCGAAGCGCTGCCGGTCGGAAAGAGGCAATAGCAGGCCGATAAAAAGAGTTCTGTGGATCAAAAAACAGGAACAGGAGAAATACCGTTATGAACGAATTGTTGAAGGGGAGCAAAAAAATACTGGCGGGTCTTGCCATTTTTCTGGGATTTATGTTGGTTTGTACCTTGGTATCGAAGGGAATCTATGCTTCCAGCCTTCCTCAGGTGACGTTGCAGGAGCCCAAAAAGATGTCGATCCAGCATGAGGTGAGCGTGCCGGGAAACGTGAAGCAGAGCCGGGAACTTGCGGTAAATGTGCCCGCCGGGCTGCGGGTGGAAGAAGTGGCCGTGATGCCGGGCGATAAGGTGGCGGCGGGAGATACCCTCTTTTTACTGGATACCGAGTATCTGGAGGAACAGAAGGAAGACATTGAACTGGAAATCCGGCGGCTGGATCTGCAGATTTCAGAAGTGCAGAACAATCTGGAACTGGCTGCCCGGGAAAAGGACCGGGAAATGATCCGTGCGGGAGAAGATGCGGTCAGGGAAATTCAGTCCGCAGATAAGAATTTAAACCGGGCCAAAGAGGATGAAGCGGCTGCAAAGTCTGAACTTGCGGGCCATCAGGCGGATCCTGCAGAAATCACTTCCGACAGCAGGCGGGAGGAAAAAAGACAGGAATATAAAGAATGGAAACAGAAATATCGTGATGCGCTGGATGAGCAGGCGTCGGCGAAAAAGCGGTATGATGAACTGGATGCTGAATGTGAATTGCTGGAAATAGAGATTGCCGAACTGAGAAACGGAGGATCCCGGCCGTCGGAGGAAGAATCATCAACCCCGGTATCAAAGCCGGAGGATGGGGATGAGTCCGTTACACAGACCGAATCTTCTGAGACACCGGATTCCACAGTGCAGGGGAGCGGAGCTGAGCAAGAGGAATCCGGGGAAGGGGCGGAGAGCGAAAGCGGTTCGGAATCTTCCCCAACATCGGAGGCAGAAAGCGGTTCGGATTCTGCACCAATGTCAGAGATGGAAAGCGCTTCGGAATCCACAGCCGTGCCGGAGTCTGTCAGCGGACAGGCAACGGAAACAGCAGTGGAAACAGCAGCGGAAACAGAAATTCAGGTTCCGTTGCAGTCCGAAGAGGAAGAGGAACAGACGTCGGAAACAGGAGGCGCCTATTTTTCCAGGGATAGCAGGGAAGATGTGCTCAGAGAAAAAGAAGCGGAGCTGACACGGAAAAAGAAAGAGCGGGTCATTGCGAAGCAGAGGCTGACGGCAGCTCAGGACCGGGTGGCGAAACTCTCGGCAGAGGCTCCGGAAAATCCTGATTTTTCCGGAGAGGATGCAGAGCTGGAAGCCTGGAAGGCGGAAGAAAAAGCTCTGCAGGATAAGGTGAAGGCAGCGGAGCGGAATTCTCTGGATAAGACGGATGACAAGGGCGGTGCGCTCACGGACGCTGACAGAAAGCTGGAGGACAGTCTGACACCGGAAAACGTGGACAGCACTCTGGCACTGTATCAGCTGGAACGCAGCAAGGCCGGAAAGAATCTGGAAAAAATCCACAGACTGCAGGAAGAAGAAGGGCGGATTACGGCGGAAATGTCCGGCATTATCACCCGTGTGAATGTTTCGCCGGGAGAACCTGCTACAAGCGGAGCAGCACTTGTTTTTGCGGATATCAATGAGCCTCTGCAGTTTGAGATATTTTTGGATAAGGATCAGAAAAAGTATGTGAATCAAGGTGACGAAGCGGAAATAAAGCTGGGCTCACAGAGCGGAAATAAAATGAAAGTGACGGTGGATTACCTGACGGAAAGCGAAACCAGCCCCGGAAGTTATTCGGCTGTTATGAAGCTGCCGGAGGATACCGGAACCATCGGCCAGAGCGGGACGTTTTCTCTGACGACGTCGTCGGATACTTATGAATGCTGTATTCCGATGGAAGCCATGCATGAGGAATTCGGCAACCGATACTATGTATTTGTTCTGGAAGAAAAAAGCGGCATTCTGGGAAAGGAACTTTTTGTACAGAAGGTGACGGTGAATGTGCTGGATAAAAATGACCGCTATGCGGCCATCGCACCGGGCATTATCAATAAAGATTCCCGGATCGTTTATTCCTCTACCAAGGCGCTGGAGGACGGGAAAGTGGTGCGGATGAAGGATTAATTTTTTTATGGAAAGCCATTGCAAAATCCTCAGAGATTCGTTATATTAAGTAGGTATTCAAAATCTACTTATGAGGAGGATTCTCATGGATAAGAAATTCGGTATTAAACAGGTTGTTGCAATCGGTATTGGTACGGCCATTTTCACCGTGCTCACTACAGTTCAGATTCCGCTGGGCTTCATTCCCAACACCTTCATGCAGCCCCGTGCGGCGGTGCTGGCATTTTTCGCAGCTGTATACGGCCCTGTTGTAGGCGGCGCCATCGGCCTTTTGGGTCACGCGCTGGGCGATGCGATTTTCTACAGCAGCGTATGGTGGAGCTGGGTGGTTCCGGAAGGCGTGTTCGCTGTGATCGTGGGTCTGTTCGCAGCGAAGTACAAGATTAAAGAAGGCGGCTTTGGCGGCAAACAGATCGCTCTGTTTAACGTGGTTCAGGTGATCGCAAATGCTGTTGCATGGATTGTGGTAGCGCCTGTTCTGGACATCGTGATTTACGCAGAGCCTGCCAATAAGGTATTCGCGCAGGGCGTGGTTGCATGGGTGGCTAACATTATTATCATCGGTGTATTAGGATCGCTGCTGCTGCTCGCTTATTCCAAGGTGGGCGCAAAATCAGGCAGCCTTTCCAAAGAGGATTGATCATGACTCCAATTATTGAGTTTAAAAATTATACTTTTAAATATCAATCACAGTCAGAACCTACTCTCCGGGATATAGACCTTAAGGTCTATCCCGGAGAAAAAGTTTTAATCGTGGGACCATCCGGTTCGGGGAAATCTACCCTGGCGCATTGTATCAACGGCATGGTTCCTTTTTCGTTCCCGGGAGAGAGCAGCGGAACCGTCACCGTGGGCGGAAAGGATCCCGCGAAAACGGGAATTTTTGGCATGTCCAAAATTGTGGGGACTGTACTTCAGGATACGGACGGGCAGTTCATTGGACTGACCGTAGCGGAGGATGTGGCCTTTGCGCTGGAAAATGACTGCGTGCCCCAGGATCGGATGTTTGAACTGGTCAATGAAGTGGCGCAGGTGGTGGATATTGAAAAACTGCTGGATCATGCGCCGGGAGAGCTTTCCGGCGGACAGAAGCAGCGGGTTTCCATGGCCGGTGTGCTGGTGGACGATGTGGACATTCTGCTGTTTGACGAACCCCTGGCAAATCTGGACCCCGCTACCGGGAAAAGGGCAATCGCCCTGATTGACCGGATTTCCAGAGAACGGAATAAAACGGTGATCATCATCGAGCACAGATTAGAGGATGCGCTGTACCGGGATGTGGACCGAATTGTGGTGATCGGAGAAGGCCGGGTAGCGGCCGACATGAGTCCGGATGAACTTCTGGCATCGGATGTGCTCATAAAGGAAGGAATCCGGGAGCCGCTCTATGTGACGGCGTTAAAACACGCGGGCTGTGCCATCGCAGCACAGGATCACCCGCAGCATATCGAAACCATGGATCTTAACCCTTATCGCGAAAAGGTGCGGGCGTGGTTTGAAAAAGTAAAGCTTCCGGCGGCAAAACACAAGGAGAGGGCGGCGCTGGAAATTCTGGATCTGGATTTTTCCTATATTACAGGAAATCCCATACTGACGAATATTGATTTCCGTGTGAATAAAGGGGAGATGCTGGCTATCGTCGGGAAAAACGGCGCGGGCAAGAGCACACTTTCCAACCTGATCTGTGGATTCATCAATCCGGACCGGGGGAAAATCCTTTTAAACGAGGCGGATATTGCTGATAAATCCATTAAAGAAAGAGGAGAAATCATCGGACTTGTGATGCAGAACCCCAATCAGATGATTTCCAAACCCATGATTTTTGACGAAGTGGCGCTGGGCCTGAAAGTGCGTGGTGTTCCGGAAGAAGAAATTAAGGAGCGGGTGTATGAAACGCTGAAAATCTGCGGCCTGTATCCCTTCCGTAACTGGCCCGTTTCCGCTCTGAGTTTCGGGCAGAAGAAGCGTGTCACCATCGCCTCCATTCTGGTCATGAACCCGGAGGTATTGATTTTGGATGAACCGACGGCGGGACAGGACTTTCGACACTATACCGAGATCATGGAGTTTTTAAAAGAGCTGAATCAAAAATACGGCATCACCATCATCATGATCACTCATGATATGCACCTGATGCTGGAGTACACCGACAGGGCCATTGTCATCGCGGACGGCCAGATGATTGCCGATGATACGCCGGCCAATGTGCTGACGAACGAATGGATTTCGGACAAGGCTTATTTAAAAAAGACATCCCTTTACGATCTGGCAGTCAAGTGCGGGATTGAGGATGCCTCCGGCTTTGTGGAGCGGTTTATTTATTATGAAAGGCAGGTGAGGGAAAATGGCAGGTAGGCTTTTAAGCTATGCCCCGAAGGATACCTGGATCCACAGACTGTCCGGCGTTTCCAAGATGATCTTTTTCCTGCTCTGGTCCGTCACCGGCATGCTGACCTATGACACCCGGGTGCTGGCTGTCATGCTGGTGTTCAGCCTTGTGATTTTTAAAATGTCCAAAACGGAATGGAAACAGGTGGGAACGGTATTCAAATTCATTCTGCTGTTCCTATGCATGAATCTTTTGGCCATCTTTCTGTTTTCCCCTTACCAGGGAACGGAAATATACGGGACAAAAACCGTGCTGGTGAAGCTGGTTGCGAATCATGACATCACAAAAGAGCAGCTGTTTTACGAATTCAATGTGCTTTTGAAATATTTCACGGTGGCGCCGGTGGTGCTGATGTTTATCGTTGCCACCAATCCCAGCGAATTTGCGGCCAGCCTAAGCCGTCTGGGGGTCAGCTATAACGTAGGGTATTCCATCGCCATCGCGCTTCGTTATGTGCCCGATGTGCAGTCTGATTTCACAAAAATCAAACATGCCCAGGAAGCCAGAGGCATCGAGATGAGCGGAAAGGCATCTCTTTGGGAGCGCTTAAAGCGAATGAGTTCCATTCTTTTCCCCCTGCTTTTTTCCAGCATTGACCGCATTGACGTGGTCAGCAACGCCATGGAACTGAGAGGGTTTGGAAAGAAAAAGAAGCGGACCTGGTATATGGAAAAGAAATTATCGAGAAACGACTACCTGACCATCGGTTTTGTGCTGGTGTTCATGGCGGCAGCGCTGTGGATCACTTTTGCGGACGGCAGCAGGTTTTATAATCCTTTCCAATAACAGCGGAGGACAGAGAAGATGATTTTTACCATTGAAAACGAAAAACTAAAGGTACAGATCTCCGACCGGGGAGCCGAGCTGCAGTCCGTTCAGACCAAAGACGGCGCCGAATATCTCTGGCAGGGAGACAAAAAATACTGGGGCGACAGGGCTTTAAATCTGTTTCCTTACATCGCCCGGCTGACGGAAGGAAAGTACACGCTGAATGGGCAGACCTATGAAATGACGATCCACGGGTTTGTTAATTATTCGGTATTGGAAGCCGAGGTGCAGGAGAGCAGCAGAGTTGTTTTCCGACTGACGGAAAGTGAAGAAACGCTGAAAATGTATCCCTTCGCGTTTGTGTACCGGGTGATTTATGAGCTGGAGGACAATCGTCTCAAGGTGACTTTTTCCGTGGAAAATCCCAACGGCCGCACCATGTATTTTGGCATCGGCGGACATCCGGGATTTCAGGTTCCGCTGGAAAAGGGGCTGGCTTTTGAGGACTATTATCTGCAGTTTGACGGTGAAAAAAACCCGGTCAGAGTGGGCTTTACCCCTGCCTGCTTTTTAGACGGAAACGATCAGGAATATGCGCTTTGGGAAGGCGGCAGAATTCCTCTTTCTCACGATCTGTTTGATGAGGATGCGATTGTTTTGAAGGATATGGAGAAAGCAGTGACGTTATGTTCCGATAAAGGGATTCACGGCGTGCGCGTGGAGTATCCGCAGATGGACTATCTGGGCATCTGGCATATGCCTTTCACGGACGCTCCCTACGTCTGTATCGAACCCTGGTCCTCCCTGCCCTCCAGGCAGGACGTGGTGGAGGATCTGGAAAAACAACCCGGTCTGATTCATCTTCCCGCCGGGGAAACCTATGAAAATACCTGGACGATTTCGATTTTCTGATCCGAAAAATCCGAAAAATCCGAAATATGTGATCTCCCCGGACAGAGTTATTTTTCCGGGGAGAGGATCACAAAAAAGCCTGACAGATCATTTTCTGCCAGGCTTTTTTCATCGTGAATTATTCCGTCGCCATCCGTTTCAGCTGCACCATCACCTTTTTAATCGGAGGCAGGCAGAGGATCACCACGGTGATTACCGCTTCCGCACCCAGATAAGCGCCATTGTAGGTGAGGGAATAAACCGGGGCGGACATGCCGTAATCCGTTGCATATAGGCCAAAGAAAATCATGCCGGACAAAAAAGAGAAGAAATAGCGTCCCAGCACGCCTGCAAGGTAGCCTTTGATCAGCCCGTTTTTCGATTTGGAGAAAAGGCCGGAAAGCCCCAACGCGCCGAATGCGAAGATATAGTCCGTCAGCATTTGGGGAAGACTCAGAATGTAGGGATCAACCACAAGCTGCAGAAAACCGTAGGCGATGGCCGTCATCAGGCCTGCGCCCAGACCGTACCAGTAACCGATCAGGCAGATGAAGAGCATGGATAAAAGGGTGACGGAACCGCCCATGGGCATGTCGATCAGCTTGATAAAAGAGGTGACCATTCCGGCAGCGATGGCCATAGCGGAAAAGACAAGCTGTCTGGTGGAGAAATGGGGCTTTTTGACACTGCCGCCGATAAAACAGGCCAGCAGCAGAAGCGCGATCATCACAAGGACGAGGGCCGTAAAACCCGCAGTGGTCAGTTGATAGGTGGTGCCCCATTCATCTGTGACGGGGACTGCAAAAAAATTGAGCATAAAAAAACCTCCTTGTTCGCACAGGAGGGGTTTATCGCCTTATTGCAAATACAAAAGAAGATAGAAGGTATGAACTGGTTAACGGTTAATTCATCTTCTGTATTTACAAAAGTCTGCCTCCCTCCGCCGGTATTATCCGGGTCAGGTAGTGAGGGTTAGAATCTTTCGATTCAGTCTCAGCAATAGCTCCCCTGGCTTTTATAGTTATATTCGTTCTTACTATATCCGCATTATCAGGGTTTGTCAATCATTTTCCACAGAATAATTTTTCACAAAAATTTCATAGCTGCCTGTCCCTTTTTCTGGTATGATAGTGATATCGGCATCACGGAGGCTGATAAAAACAGAAAAGCAGAGGGATAATGATGTTTTCTTATATACTTTTTGATTTGGACGGGACAATCAGTGATCCCAAGGCGGGGATTACCGGATGTGTGCAATATGCATTGAAAAGTTTCGGCATTGACGAACCGGATCCCCATAAGCTGGAGCCTTTTATCGGGCCGCCGCTGCGGGACAGCTTTATGAAATTTTATGGGTTTACGCCGGAGCAGGCGGAAATAGCCATCACAAAATACAGGGAACGTTTTTCCGTGACAGGAAAATATGAGAATACCCTGTACCCGGGCATGGCAGAGCTGCTTTGTGACCTGCAGAAAGTCGGCGCCCATCTGGCTATCGCATCCAGCAAACCTACAGTGTTTGTGGAAGATATTCTGAAGTACTTTGGTATTCGTCAGTATTTTGATATAGTGGTGGGGAGTGAACTAAACGGCATCCGGGAAAAGAAGGAAGAGGTTGTGGCGGAGGTCCTTCGGCAGTTCGGCCTGGAAGGGGCGTCCGATCCCCGGGAAGTGGTGATGATCGGCGACCGGAAATATGACATCGAAGGTGCCAGAGCGGCAGGAACACACAACATCGCTGTTTCCTACGGTTATGCACAGCCCGGAGAGCTGCAGCAGGTTAGGGCAGAGATTGTGGTGAACGATGTGGAAGGGCTGCGCAGGGTGCTTTTGGGATATCAGCCCAATCGACAGGCAATGACTGGCGGCCCGCAAAATCATCCCGGCACGGAGCACCGGCCCGACCCGGGAAGTCAGCCCGGATTCGGCCCGCAGCCTGTGCCCGGGCAGCAGGACTTTCAACAACGGCGGCTTCAGGGAGCGTTCAGCGGCAATGCAGGGCGCTATACCAGGCAGCAGACAGCGGATACAAAGGCAAAACAGGTCTTTAAGGTAATCGGGAACTGCCTGCTGGCAATGGGCCTGTATTTTATCGTAAATGTGATGGTCAGCGGAATGGTTCTGGTAGCGGCTCAGTTCATATCGGTTGGCACAAGGATGAATTTTAATGAAATATCCTATAATTACTGGATCAATCTGGCCAGTGCGGCAGGAACGCTGGCCGGCTTTGCCGCTTGTTACGGGATCTGGCACAAACAGATCCGGGTGCGTCCCACCAGACCCGTCGACGGTTTATCGGTGCTGCCTGCGATAATCCTGGCAGCTGCCTGTGCGGTGGGAATGAACGGTCTGCTGACGCTGCTGGAGCTTTACAAATATTCTCCTGCTTTTCAGGAAATATCCGCCATGCAGTTTGATATTCCAATCTGGCTGGGGATTTTGACATACGGAATACTCGCTCCTCTCGGAGAAGAAGTGGTTTTCAGAGGCGTGATATACGGACAGCTGAGAAAATTTGGCAATGTGCCCCTGGCGGTGGTGATGTCCGGACTGATCTTCGGGCTGTTCCATGGAAATTTGGTTCAGTTTGTCTATGCTACCGTGATCGGTATTCTGCTGGCGATTGTATATGAACTTTACGGAACCATTTTAGCGCCCATGATCTTCCATGGAATTGCCAATCTGTTTGTTTATATTATGCTGGACTTAACAGATTTTGGAGGCGTTTTCCTGATGCCTCTGTCCTGCATATTCTTCCTGCTGATCTCGGCAGTGAGCCTGGTACTGATGATCAAATGGCAGAAAATCAGGAAATAGCGGAAAACAAAAAAGGAATCGGAGCAAATCTGGCAAGTGCTCCGGTTCCTTTTTTCGTATGTTTTTTATAACAGCTGAATGCCGTTCTTCAATGCTTCCTTCCGGATTTCATCCGGCCAGATGGAACATTGTACTTCCCCGATATGGGCTTTGCGCAGGAAGAACATACAGATACGTGACTGGCCGATTCCGCCGCCGATCGTGTAAGGAAGTTCTTCGTTTAAAATTGCTTTCTGGAAAGGGAACTCTGCCCGGTCCATACATCCTGCTTTTTCCAGTTGGGAAAGAAGCGCTTTTTTGTCCACCCGGATTCCCATGGAGGAAAGCTCCAGAGAAATGTCCAGAACAGGGTAGTAGACGATGATATCTGCGTTTAAAGACCAGTCGTCATAGTCCGGAGCGCGTCCGTCATGGCGTTCCCCGCTTTCCAGCACATCCCCGATCTGCATGATGCAGACGGCGCCTTTGGCTTTGGCGATATAATACTCCCGTTCTTTAGGCGTATTGTCCGGGAACATATCTGCAAGCTCCTGAGTGGTAATAAAGAAAATTTCTTTCGGCAAAAATTCTTCTATGTAATCATACTGGATCGCCATATACATTTCCGTTTTGCGGAGCGCTTTATAAACATCCCGTACAGTGGCTTTTAAGGTTTCCAGGTTCCGTTCCTCTTTGGAAATGATCTTTTCCCAGTCCCACTGGTCCACAAAAATGGAATGAATATTGTCGGTGACTTCGTCCCGGCGGATGGCGTTCATGTCCGTATAAAGGCCTTCTCCATGGGAGAAGCCATATTCTTTGAGCGCGTAACGCTTCCACTTTGCAAGGGACTGAACCACTTCCACCGCGTAGTCGTCCTGCTCCTTGATTCCGAAAGCAACAGGACGCTCGATACCGTTTAGGTTATCATTCATGCCGGAAGCGGGATCCACGAAAAGCGGCGCGGATACACGCAGCAGATTTAAGTGTTTGATGAGAAGGCTCTGAAAAAAGTCCTTCACCGTTTTGATGCCGATCTGTGTGTCATGCAGATTCAGCTCCGAAGCATACCCTTCCGGGATAATCAGGTTTTCCATAAGACCTCTTTCTTCCGTGTTGAGACGGAAACATCCGGCCGTCGCGGCCGGAAAATAATCTTTCTTTATCTTAATACTGTAAAAAAGTGCTGTCAAGAAAAGATTGTGTCAGGCCGTGTTTTTACGGCGATACACCTGCAGAACCAGGAAGGCGGCAAGGCTGATCAGGCTGACAAAAATTCCTGTCTTTAATCCGGCAGGGAAAAAGGTCAGTTCGATGGTGTGGTAACCTTCCTCCAGAGGAGTGGAAATGAACATGTTGTCATACATTTCTATTTCCACGGGCGCGCCGTCCACTTTCAGGGACCATCCCGGTTCGTGTGCGACAGAAAGGATGAGTCTGCCGGGGGTGGTCACCTCCACGTGGCCTTTCACATGGGTGGAATCATAGGAATCCACGGTAAAAGGCTGTCTGCCCAGCGTATCCAGAGTCCGGGAAAGAACATCTTCATCAAGCAGCGCCACCGTCGCCTCCAGTGCGCCGTCTCCCTCATTGGTGAGAGTGACGGAATCCCCGGCTTCATGGCGTCCCAGATCCAGAATGTAATCGTATTTCACTTTCTTGAACGTTTTGTTCACGCTGTCGGAAGCAATTTTAACGGTGTCCACTTTGCTGCGGCTGCAATAGGCATAATAGTGGCCGGAAACCGGAGTGATAAACTCTGCCTTCCCGTCGTATTCTTCAACATCGATGATTTCGAGAAGATCGGAAGCAGCGCCGACGGAATATGCCATTTTGTTCTGGAGGTCGAAGGGGGTGGAAGAAGAACCTTCCAGATCCAGAGAGGAAAGGTTCCAGTCGTCCTCCAGAATAAAACCTGCCGGAAGGATATAGTTGTTCCGGTACAGATAAACCCCGTCCTGTTCATCGATCAGAGTGTACAGGGAAGGATCTTCCTCCGCCGTGCGGGAAAACATGTAGCGTACGTTTAGCAGAGCGGAGGAGAGGGGCGTCTGTCCGTCAAAGCAGTAGAACACTTTGCTTTCGCTCATTCCCATCCTGTCATACCAGTCCTCCACATTTGCGTTTGCGGTGGAAGAAAAGAGGGATGCCGTGGGGTATCCCACCAGAGTACCGTCATTTTTGGTGACACGGCTGAATTTTTCAAAACGGTAAAAATCGGGATCCGCTTCCTGGGTGCGTGCGGCCAGGGCATCATATGCGGGAAGGGTTTCCAGGTATTTGCTCCGGCTGGTGGTGGAAACGCTGGTATAGGCCATATTGAAGGTTGCCTCAAAAGTCACAAGCCCCAGCACCGCAATTGCCAAAGGGCGCAGCGCCTGCTGCCGTGAGCGGTTTCTTTTATAATAGTATAAAAGCAGGGCATAAGCGGTAATCAGGGCAGCGCTCAGCAAAAAGATTCCCGTGGAAAAGGCGTCATCTTCCACCAGCTTTTCCGAAAGGAGCAGGAAAAACAGGCCGAAGGAGGCGCTACAGAGCAGTTCTTTTAAGGAAAATCCATCCAGTTTATGCACGGCTTCAAAGCACATGGTCAGCACCAGGATGATATATAAAAAGGACTGGCGGGCCGGCAGGGAATCGGGATAATTGAAACCGTGCCAGATAAAGTTTAAGGTATTAACGGAAAAGCTGACAATCAGAAAGGCGCATAACAGCAGACGCCCGATTTTTTCCCTGGCCTGGATTTTTTTATTGAGCAGGTACAGCGGCATCAAAAAGAAGACGGCGCTGGAACAGAAAATGTTCGGCCAGTGATCCAGACCTGTCTCCCGTTTTACGCCGGTGGCATGGCGGGCGATCACATCCAGGAAAGAAAAATAGTAGGTCACTTTTTTCGGAAAATTAAAATCGGAAAATTCCGTGAAGTGCAGCGCAGCCAGCTCCGGCAGCAAAAGCACCGCCGCCATGCCTCCCGCCAGCGCGGAATAGAGGGCAAAACGGCCGGCAGCCCTGGCAGCGCGCCCCAAAAACAAGCCTTTTTCTTCTGACTGATAAAGGCCGGGTAACAGCACCAGAAAGTACAGACAGAGGAAAATGCAGATCATGATGGAGATATAATAGTTGGAAAGGATGGACAGCGCCAAAGTGACGCAGTACAGACCGCTTTTTCCTTCCTTTACCAGCCGTTCCAGACCCAGAAGCACCAGGGGAGCAAGCACAAGACAGTCCATCCACATCACGTTCCAGTTGTAGGCGGCAACGAAACCGGACATGGCATAAAAAAGGGAGAAAAACAAAACGGTGTAATCCTTTGTCCGGAATTTTTCCTTCAGAAAATAAGCGAAGGTGAAACCGCACAGACCGATTTTAAAGACCACCATATAACTCATGAACTCGATCAGATACCGGGCCGGAACCAGCAGCATCAGCCAGTTTAACGGGCTGGCGCTGTAGTAGACGTAAAGAGCCAGGTAGTTGGAACCCATTCCCACATTCCGGGAATAAAACAGCGGCTCTCCGGCTTTTACCTTGCGGAGGAATTCCTCCAGAAAAGGGACATACTGGTGGTACATATCGGAATGCATGAAACTTTCATCGCCAAAAGGGAAGATCCCGTTGCCGATGAAAATGGCCATCATCGCCAGGAAAGGGAGCAGGAAGGAAAGAAAGCAAATCCTGTTTTCCGTGAGAAAACGGCGCAGCCGCCCCATGGAAAAAGAAGGGCGGCGCAGTGTGGCAGTGGTTAATTTTTTCATAATACTCCTCCGTATCAGGAACTATTTCCGGTCAAATAGAAGATAATACTGTAAAATCCGATAATCGTTTAAAAGGTCCTTCTGATCTTTGGCATAGGTGAAGGTGCCGTCTTTGAGCAGTACGTTGCTGGCTGAAACAGAGGATACCTCATCATTTAAGTCAGACAGGAAACTGAAGTAACCGGGAAGGGGAAGGCCGGCAGCCTCTAACGTCTTTGCTCCCAGGAAATTGGCGCTCGTTTCCACGCCCGTTTCTTCTGCAATGTCATAATTTGCCCAGATGAAAAAGGGCACCTTATAGCGGAGCGCTTCCTCCTTGGCCGTGAGATCGGCGGTCGTTTTGCCATGCAGCTTTAAAACCGGATTGACGATGGAATCCGTAGGCTGGTGATCGCCGAAGAAAACGATCACGGTTTCCTCATTTTGAGCGGAAAAATAGGTGACCAGTTCTTCGATGGCTTCGTCGGAAAGCTTCATCAGGGAAAGATAAGCGGGCAGCAGCTTGGAGTTGGAATCCTCCACCGTGATGTCCGGCTTAAAGTTGTCATAGTCGTCCCAGTCACTGTAGGAAGAATGATTCTGCATGGTGACGTTGAATAAAAACAACGGCTGTCCTGCCGGTTTTTCTTCATAGACCTTGATCAGTTTTTCATAATCACCCCGGTCGCTGACATATTTGCGCACGATTTCGGAATCCTTATAAAATTCCTGGAAATGCATTTCTTCAAATCCGATGTCCGGGTAAACGGTATTCCGGTCCCAGCCGGCCGCCCGGTAAGGGTGCATGGCAACCGTATGATACCCCAGAGATAACAGGTGGGAAGCCATGGAAGGAAGTTCCCCTTTCACATACTGCTGGTAAGGAATGCTTCCGTAAGGCAGAAAAGCCATGGTATTGCCGGTAAGATATTCAAACTCCGTATTGGCGGTATTGCCGCCCTTGACGGAAACATTGAGATAACCGGACACCGTATTTTCGGCGCCATCCATCAGGCTGTGCACAAAGGGCATATAGTCCTCGTTGGTGGAAAAACCGCCTAAAACAGCGGGATCGGAAAAGGCTTCATTCATGATGACGATGATGTTGGGCGTTTTTTTGTCTCCCTTTACGGAAAGGTCAGCTATGGTGTCTTCTGTCTGGCTGTCCCCGAAAAACTCCAGCAGCTGCTCCGCTCTTTCCCGGCTGTAGCCGGACGGCTTGTCAACGGAAATATATTGCAGTTCCATCAAAAAAGCGGTCAGCGTACCGTTTTTAAACTGAATGGTGGTGGGGGTAAAAAGCTTATCATACAGGCGAAGCTTTGTCTGTACAATCTTTTCATTGTGGAGCATTTTGGTATAACCGAACACAAAAAGTCCGGACAACAGGGCCAGACAAAGGCGCATCTGCCAGGGACGGAGGATGCGTTTTGGCTGCCGGGATTTCTTTTTGGATGAGGAAGAAACGGGCTGTCCTGCCTTTTCCTTTCGGGAAAATCCTGCTTTCAGGAAAAATTCCCCGATGAAAAGCAGCACAAAACAGATTATTACAATAGTTGCCGTCTGATCCAGCTTATATTCATAATTATCCGCTACGCTGGCAGCGGTGTCCAGGGAAAAAATATCCCATGGCTGAATGGGCGCGCCCCGAAATTCCAGCACAAAATATCCTGCCAGGCCATAGACTGCGCAGAACGCGGTCTGAATCATCAGGGCGGCATTGACGCGGCCTGTGAGGGCAAACAAAAACAATGCAATGAAAAGAAACAGGAGGATGTTCATGAGATGAACATTGGGTTTCATCGTGGTGAAGGGGTTATGGGTATACCATTCCAGAAGATAGAAATTGATCACAGGAATGAGGAAAAGTAAAATATATGGACCGTACTTTTTGAACCGGTCGGTGAATTGCTTCATAGAGTACCTTCTTTCTTGCGCATGTAAAAACGTTGGACTGTCTTGTTCCATAATAGTCAGAGGAAGTAGGGATGTCAAGTAAGAAAACCTTAAAATTCTGTGATCAAAGCCGGATTTTTACAGCAATTTGACGTCATAGGGCATGGCGTGTCATCTTTTTGCATATACATGGAAAAAAGGATGTTACCGGCCATAGAGTGAAGGGTAACAAAGGGATCCGTCTTTCGTTTTTCTTAATAAAGTTCCTATGGGAAAAATAGAAAGCATATGGTACAATGAAAAAAATCGGAGGAGATGATTACATGAATGATAAAAAGAAGGACTTAATTCCTGTCGCAGCGATAGCGGTTTTTCTCATCATCATTATTATTCTCTGTGTCGTGCGTCTCAATGACAGAAAGGGCGGGGAAGAACAACGCGATGCCCAGGCGACAGAGAGTGTGGAAACGATCAACAGAAATGAGACGGAAGCGCTGACGGAGAGCACATCCGAAACGGAAAGCGAAACAGTGGCTTCTGCAGCATCTGCAGCGGAGAAAACGGAGCCGGAAACGGAAACAGAATCTGTGGAAAACCAGATTCCGTCAGGAAAGAAGAAAAATGAAACCAAAAAAAACACCGCAGCCAAGACCATCAGCGGGAATGATCCCTTTGCGGCAGCGGAGAGTGTAAATAAGACCAATGAAGAGATGCTTCTGGAAATGTCCGGCTACTGGCAGGAAAGTAATATGGAAGCGGTGGAAGATCTGGCGCATCTGGGATGGTATATGAAAATGTCGGCCAGCATTGCAGATGAGAATACCTTCTATTATTATGGGGAAAGAAATGCGCAGGGGCAGCCCCAGGGAACCGGGATCGCCTGTTATGCGGATAATGCCTACTATTACGGACAATGGGTGAACGGCAAGCGGGAAGGCCAGGGCGAGTGGATCAAATACTATGTCTATTATGACGGCGATACCACATCCGATAAGGCGTACCGGCATCATATGTACATGGGCGAATGGGCCAACGACCTGCCAAACGGAGACGGGCAGGAGCACTATGAGCTGGATATGAAGCAGGCGGCCAAAAAGGACCGTTACATGCAAAACGTGATCGGGACTTTTAAGGATGGGCTTTACAGCGGGGAAATGTATCTGACCACTTTAAACTGGGACGGAAACCAGGAAGAGTGGAACGGTTTTGCGGATGAAGGGGTCTGGAGTCCTTACGGCGCGGCCACGAATAAAAAGGAAGTCCCCATTTGTCAGGATGTGGACGATGATAATAATTATCTCTGGATATCGGTGCGCAGCAATAAGGATAAAGGGATCGAAGAATTGCTGCCATAGAACGGACATATGGGCGGCTGTGCGCGGTGCGGACAGCCGCTTTTCATCAGGGAGAGCCGTGTGCAGGCAAAAAAACTGCTTGCATACGGCTCTTTTTTTCGCTATAATCAAAAAGGTGCAAAATAGTTAATTAGTTAATGAAAGAAAAAGAGAAATGAGGAGGAAAAGATGTCTCAGGTGAAAGTTGAAAAAGAGAACAAAATGGGCGTCATGCCGGTCAACCGTCTGCTGTTGTCCATGTCCCTGCCGATGATGATTTCCATGCTGGTGCAGGCGCTTTATAATATCGTAGACAGTGTATTTGTTTCTTATATTAATGAGAATGCGCTGACTGCCGTATCCCTGGCTTTCCCGATCCAGTCCCTGCTGATCGCCTTTGGCGTGGGCACGGGCGTGGGGGTCAATGCGCTGCTTTCCCGCTGTCTGGGAGAGAAGGATTTTAAAACCGCCAATAAAGCCGCGGAAAACGGCCTGTTTTTAGCGGTTGTCACTTATGTCGTATTTCTGGTGGTGGGGCTGTTTATCGCAAAACCCTTCTACTTGAGTCAGACGAATGATCCCCAGATTGTGGAATACGGGGTCACCTATCTGCGGATTGTGTGCATTTTCTCCATCGGCATGCTCTTGCAGATGATGCTGGAAAAGCTGCTGCAGTCCACCGGTAAGACCATGTTCACCATGATCACTCAGGCGGTGGGAGCTATCGTCAATATTATTTTTGACCCGATTCTGATTTTTGGATTGTTCGGATTTCCCAAAATGGGAATTGCCGGAGCAGCGATGGCGACCATTTTCGGACAATGCTTAGGCGGCGGTCTGGCGCTGTTTTTCAATCTCCGTTACAACCATGAAATCAGCCTGAATATGAAAGGATTCCGCCCGGATCCCGCCATCATCGGCAAGATCTATACCGTAGGCGCGCCTTCCATCGTCATGCAGGCTATCGGATCTGTGATGACCTATGGCATGAACCGCATTCTGATCGGATTCACCTCCACCGCCACGGCGGTATTCGGCGTTTATTTCAAGGTGCAGAGCTTTGTGTTTATGCCGGTATTTGGACTGAACAACGGAATGGTGCCGATCATCGCCTATAACTTCGGGGCAGGGAAAAAGGAACGGGTGATCAAAACCATGAAGCTGAGCGTGCTCTACGCTCTTGTCATCATGGCGGCTGGACTGGCCGTGTTCCAGATTGCACCCCAATTTTTATTAGGCATGTTCAACGCTTCCGACAACATGCTGGCCATTGGCGTTCCGGCCCTTCGGATCATCAGCCTGAGCTTTTTGTTCGCCGCCTTCGGCATTGTGGCGGGCAGCTTCTTCCAGGCTCTTGGAAACGGGGTTTACAGCATGTTTGTTTCCATGGCAAGACAGCTGATTGTGCTGCTTCCTGCAGCCTGGCTTTTATCCCTGGCCGGGAACGTGGAGCTGGTGTGGTGGTCCTTCCCCATCGCGGAAGTGGTATCCTTTTCCCTGTGTCTGTTCTTCACCCTGCGGATCAACAAAAAAGTGGTGAGACATATCGGAGAAGAGAAAGCAGAGTAAAAACTGCTGATGCAAAGAAGATTGTCTGTAAACCTGCTTTGCATCAGCAGTTTCTTTTTCGGGCAAAACCCCGCAGCTTCAGATCACCTGTACATAAAAGGCAGTGGTCTGGGGCGGAATACTGGCGGTCATAAAATCGGCGTGAATGACCCGGACCGTGTCCCCGGGACGCAGGGCAGCGAGCCGGATGGGATTGCCGAAACGGTCTCTGATCCGGGTATTGTTCGTGACATTGAACCGGGTCTGCCTGTTTCTGTCACCAGGGGTTCCGATGAGGAAAGACTGGATGGCGGGATTGACGGAAAGGATCCTGCCGGTGGTGATATTGGGCGAGGGCCTGGGATTTCTGCGGACCAGAATCAAAAAGGCGTTGGCCTGGGGCGGGATGCTGAAGGTGAAATTGGGAGAAACAATGGCATCGATCCACATCCCCCGGCGGATATCGCATAAACAGGTGTTTCTGCCTGTCAGATTGAGAATTGCCGTATTATTGCCGACATTCAGACGCAGGTAGCGGATCGGCCTGGCGGCGTTGGGATTGGAATCCATGTATGAAACCAGAATGTGTCCGGTATTATTGGTTCTGAGAAAAACTTCTTCCACCAGAGCATTGTTCACCTGCATGATGTTACCAAGCCGGGAAAGAGTACCTCTGTTATCAATGGGCATGAGAAAACCTCTTTTATCCATAGCTATACTTACTATATCAATATGTCGAAAAGAAAAAAAGTTGCGGATCAGGGAATATCCGCCGCACCGTTTGCCGAAACTATTTTTGAGGTGATGGTATGGATAAGGACAGACAGGAACAGCTCAATCAAAAGAAAAGCGAAGAGAAGTTCAACAGCATAACCCAGAAGGTGAAACCGGAGAATCAGAACCAGACGCACAATGTCCGGTCAGAAGCGGTGGAACCGAAAATCAGGCAGGTTTGAAAAGAATAGCGGAAGCGAAAAAGCCGGGAATTTCACAATATTCCCGGTTTTTTATTGGCAAACAATTTGCAATTGTGTAACATGATGATACTTTTGGGGAGAGCGTGCATAGAAAAGGCGCTGTCCTTCAGGTGATACCTTTCGTACTTCCGTTTAATAGAATTGCCGGTTCAAAAATACTTTCCCGATTTGGAAAATCAGGAAATTCAATTCGGGATAAGATGAATTCGGAAGCTTTATCCCCAATGGTAGCCGGATTTAGAGTGGCATGACCCAGGTCCACAAAGAAAAGTTCACTGTTTTCGATATCTCCATATGACAGCACAGACACGTCATTGGGAATATTGTAATTGTGAAGACGCAGATATTGGAGCGTACCCAGGGCCAGTGTGTTGTTTGCAGCTATAATTGCTGTGGGCCGGTCTTCCATCTGCATCAGAACGCTGCAGCCGTGGAACCCTTTATCAATACTGAAAGAATCACTGCTGTAATGATAGGGATAGTGAGCATCAATGGAAATGCCAATTCCTTCCATGGCGCTGCAAAAACCGTCAAAACGCTCCTTCCCGGAGCTTGTGGCGCCTTCACAGTTGATAAATCCGATTTTTCGATGGCCCAATTTCAAGAGGCTGGAAGTGAGCTGGCGGATTCCGTCCCGGTTATTGGAGCTTACATAGTCACCATGAAAATGAGGATCATTGATTCTCCGTTCGATTAAGACAATGGGAAGATGCTGACTGATATTGACAATTTCATCGTTGTTCAGACCGGTTGTATTTAAAATCAGTCCATCAATCTGCTGACTGATCAGGTGATTGATATATCTCATTTCCTGTTCTTTATTTTCATCAGTACTGCAGATAATCATGTTGAAATTCTTTTCCCGCAGGATGGTTTCGATTCTCTTGGCCATGGCAGTGAAATAACTGTTGGAAATATCCGAAACCAGAAGGCCGATTGTTCTGGAAGAATTACTTTTTAATCCCCTTGCAAAACTGTTAGGAACATAATTGCATGCTTTTATGGCATCTTTTACCAGCTGTACAGTTGCTGGCTTGACGTTGTTTTCGTTATTGATGACACGGGATACCGTTGTAATGGATACATGGGCAATCCTGGCGACATCTTTGATGGTAGCTCCCATAACACACCTCCAGCGATCGGTTGTTGCCTTTATTATTTCATATCAATTTCAATAAGTCAACGCAGGAAAACGTGTTGACTGAGAAAAGCAATTGTTGTATGATAAAAGAAAATGGAAACGTTTTCATAAATGTAAAAGGGGACAAACATATGAATATTGTACTTGGTTCAGATCATTGCGGTTATGAATTAAAAGAGATGCTGCTTCCTTATCTGAAAGAGCATTATACGGTGACAGACTGTGGATGTCATTCAACAGAGATGGTTGATTTTCCGGACATTGCGAAAGCAGTATGTGACGAAATTCTTTCCGGAAGAGCGGAAAGAGGTATTATGTTCTGCGGAACAGGTGTGGGTGCAGCAATTGCCTGCAATAAGGTTAAGGGAATCCGTGCAAGCGTCTGTCATGATATTTATTCCGCGCATCAGGCGGTAGAGCATGATAACATTCAGGTGATGGCGCTGGGACATCAGATCGTGGGAGAATTTGTTGCAAAAGAACTGATCGAGGCTTTTCTGCATGCGAAATTCAATGGAAGTGAAGAATTTACCAGAAGAGTGAAAAAATTGGAACGGATGGATGGGGTCTGATATAAAACGGATATATGAAGTTGCACACTTTGTAAAAAAAGGCGAGACAATTTCATCTGTATCCAGATCTGTTTTTCCGGGAGGAAAAGGATTGAACCAGTCGGTTGCCCTGGGAAGAGCGGGCAGCAGTGTCTGGCATGCCGGCTGTACTGGAGAGACAGAGGGAAAAGTCCTGCTGGATACGCTGGAAGAAGCGGGCGTGCAGGTGGAATTTGTCAGCATACTTTCCGCGCCAGGCGGACATGCGATTATTCAGAAGGATGAGGAAGGAGATAACGGTATTATTCTGTATGGCGGTGCTAACCAGGAGATCGATCCGAAATCAGTAGATTGTGTACTCGAACATTTTGGAACCGGGGATTATATTGTGCGGCAAAACGAGATCAGCAGTCTTGCATAGACTGGCTGATTTTGAATGAGATAGAGGCCGCAGAATTGTCCGGAATAAAGGATGCGGATATTTCAGCCATGCTGCGTGGAGTGAAACGTTCAGGAAATCCGACAGGGGATTTATAAGGTGGAAACGGTGGATACCACTGCGGCCGGGGATACTTTTACAGGATTTTTTGTTTCCTGTATTTCGGAAGGGGTGGATTACAAAACGGCGCTCAAAACCGCGGCCATGGCATCTTCTATTGCTGTGGGAAGAAAAGGGGCGGCTCCCTCGATTCCAAAGAAAGAGGAAGTATTGGAAAAATTAAAAGAAGCAGAAAAATAATCAATATAAGGCCCCCGACGGATTTGTTTCCGTCGGGGGCCTTGTGAGTATATGAATTAGAAAATCTATATTGGATGATTAATCGGTAATCCGGGCAATCTCTTTCGCCAGAAGCTTCTTGGTTTCCAACTGCCCCTGCCGTCCGATCACAATGCGTTGTGCCTGCGGGCTGCCTGCGCCATGCATGGATTCGGTCAAATAGCCGACTGCGGCGGTCCCCATTGTCAGATTTTCGATCAGACGTAAGATTTTGATACGGTCTTCCACGGGAACGTCATTGATACCAACCAGATATTTCCGCACGTATCCGCCAACCTCCGGACTGTTCAAATCCTTTTCAGAAGGCGCGGTAACCATCAGACCGCCTGCAATATCCTGCGAGATTCTTGCGATTTCGTAAGGGAAGCGGGTTACGTTCTGTTTGCAGACATTGGCAAGCAGAGTGTCTATGGTGTAGTTGCCGCTGGGAGTCGGATGACCTTCTGCGGAACAGGCAATCCCACTGGAATACAGAGTTTCATTTAAGTGAACCATCTCAACCAGCTTATCTTTGACGTGAGAAGCTTTTGCTACACCGTTGTATTCTGCTGCCAGAGCGGCCGCACCGATTAACACATCGCCCACGCCAACCTTGCAGCCGCCATAGCTCTGGCGGTGGTAACCGGCAAAACGTTCTACTAAAAGGCCTGCATATGCAGTCTCACCATCCATGAAAATACGATCGTTAGGAACAAATACATGATCAAATACGGTCAGGGCTTCCACACCGCCAAACCGGCAGTTACCCACGTCCATACAGGAACCTTCGCACTTACGTGTGTCGCAGCTCTGCCTGCCGATGATCATGACAATACCTTCGGTGTCTGTCGGAACTGCAAAGGAAACAGCGTAGTTTTTGTCTTCCGGTTTCAGAGCGATGGTAGGCATAACCAGAATCTCGTGAGAGTTGCAGACTCCGGTCTGATGTACTTTTGCGCCACAGACAACAATACCATCGGGACGCCTTTCTGCCACGCGCAGGAAGAGATCAGGATCTGCCTGCAGATGAGGCGGCAGACTTCGGTCACCTTTGGGATCGGTCATGGCGCCGTCTACCGTCAGATCATTTTCCTGCATATAGGTCAGAAATTTCCGGAAACGTTCAAAATAAGGAGTGCCGCATTTTTTATCAATGTCATAGGTAGTCGCATAAACAGCGTTGATGGCATCCATACCAACGCAGCGCTGAAAACAGGAAGCGGTCTTCTGTCCTAAAAGACGCTGCATTTTTACCTTCTTCACCAAGTCCTCCGTACTTTGATGAATATGGGTAAAACGGTTGATTCTTTTCCCGTTTAAGTGGGATGTTGCAGTCATTAATTCTTCATATTTCGGATCCTGTGCCAGATCGTAGGTCATGCGGACGGAATTTAAGGATGGCTGTAAAATCGGATGTCCGACGGCAGTCTCTACTTTCTCACCCATGCAGTAAATCTGCATATGCATGGCACGGATACTATCTACATATTGTTCTCCTGTCATCATGGATTTGCCCTCCGAATCAGTCTTTTTCCGAGATATAAGAAATGCCGAATTCGTCAGGTTTTCTGGTCAGCTCTAAATTGGGCAGCTCTATAATGACAAGTTCTGCAAGGTACTGCACGATGCATCCGGGTTCCATATGACCGGAGAAGGTTCCGCTGGGTTCGGTAACTGTCAGATGGAAATGAGGTTCTCCATTTAGGATCAGCCCCTGTGCATTGCCAAGTTCGATGGGGTTTTCATAGGTATAGTATTCGTTGGTTGGCAGATCTTCGGTGGTAACAATCCCATGAAGACTTGCTTTTCTTAAAGAACCGATGGCGGAAACCAAAACACCGTCTTTGATACCGAGACGGCCAAGCTCTGATTGGACAGAAGGAAGAAGATCATCGCCTTTTTTTAAGTGGATGACAACAATGCGGCCGATTTTATCTGTTGTAAATGTGTTCATGACAAGTCCTCCCGTGACTAAGATTTTTCTCTATTATACGCAAAAAATACAGGATATTCTGCTTGATTTTTGCCTGATTTTACCCGTTTTTTGTTGTGATTAGCAAAATTTTATGGTAATAGTTGCAAAAAGTTTAGATCTGTGCTATAAAGAAAATGAAAACGTTACCATTTTGAAAATGCTACAACATAGTGCGGAGGTAAAAGGAACAGGAATTATGAAGCAGAAAGTGATTCACATGTGGGAAATCCACGAAATCGTATTGTATTCGGTACAGAAATTTGAGAATCCCTACACAGATGTTACGGTATGGGCAGAATTGGAGGGACCGGGCTTTCGAAAGCGCGTTTACGGATTCTGGGATGGTGAAAACGTATTCAAAATTCGCGTTACGGCAACAGCCCCAGGTGTGTGGAGTTATAAAACAGGCGCCAGTGTGGCTGACAGCGGTCTGACCGGTCTGACAGGCGCTTATCTGGCAATTGAGTGGACGGAAGCGGAGAAAGAAGCCAATCCCTGCCGCCGTGGTGTCGTTTCAGCGACTCCTAACGGACATGCCATGCAGTATGCGGATGGTACCCCTTATATTATGGTAGGCGATACCTGGTGGAGCCTGGCAACTTACCGTTATCGCTGGGATGAAACAGATACTGAGCATCCCATTGGCCCGGATATGTCCATTCAGGATATGGCAAGACATCGCAGAAGTCAGGGATATAATACCGTCGGCATGATCACCGGATTTCCTACCTGGAAAAAAGACGGCAAACCGTCAGCAATTTATATGGATGATGAGCATGAAACCTGCATCCGCGGCGCCTGGGCTGCCTGCAGCGTGGAGGAATGGGTGAATGACTGGAGTAACGACTCCACCCTGGGATATGATGATGGGGCATCGGACAGAAAAGTGATTACTGCTCGGGATATGCACAATTCCGGCGGGCGACTCTTTGAATTCCCCGGTAAAATTCCCGGTTATGAAGATCTGGTACCGGATTACGACAGAATTAATCCGGAGTATTTCAAAGAGCTGGATAAGAAAATGAACTGGCTGAATGAAAACGGCTTCACTGTATTTATTGAGGCTCTGCGCCGGGACTGCTCTAAAACCTGGAAATACTATTATGACTGGCCTATGGTTTATACCCGTTATATTCAGTATATTTTTGCCCGCTATCAGGCAAATAATATTATTTTCAGTCCCATTCATTTTGACGGAAATCTGCAGTCAATCGATGCGCTTGAATTTAATGAGCCGATCAACCTGTTCATTGATATGTATGGACAGCCTCCGTTTGGAACATTGCTTGGAACCAATGCGCCCGGTACAACCAAGACCTGCTATGGAGATGAAACAGAGCAGCATTGGAAAACAATGGATCAGACCGGCAACTTCCGTGATCATGAACATTACTGGTGTCTGACTGATATTTACCATAGTGAGATTCCGGTACCGGCTATTAACGGTGAGCCTTACTATCCGGGACATATTATTATTATGCCCGACAGTACAGGTGCACTTTCGGAAGTCATTTACGGGAATGTAAACAGCCGTGAAGATCAGCTGAATTTCCGTTCCTGTTTATTTGGCTCTGCATTGTGTGGAGCATTTGGAGGTCTGCTTGCCGGTTTTGAAGGAATGTGGAGCGGCAACGTGGAACCGGAAGAAGAACCGTATAAGGTATGGGATACCATGACTTTTAAGTCCTCCTATGAGACACGCTATTTCCGGGATTTCCTGCTTTCTGAGGGGAAACGTTATCAGGAACTGATTCCGGACCAGGATATGATTTTCCCGAGTAAGAGCGGACCGTGCACCGGATGGCGTGGCTGGGCATATTGTGCAGCAACAAGAAAACGGGATCTGATTATGTGCTATACCGAGAAAGATTGTCCGGATACCAAGATCCGAGGGTTACATCCCTATGATATTTATGAGATTTCCTTTTTTAATCCACGAACCGGAGAATGGCTGGAAAAAACTTATCAGGTAGAAGTAACACATGTGGGGACATTACCGATTCCGGAAGAACCGGATGACCTTGACTGGGCGTTTAAGGCAAAACGGATTAACGTAGAGCACCGAATTAATACAGAGCGTCAGGTGCACTCGTCCGGGTCCAAAGTGAAAGTGAAGTTTAGCTACATTGAGGATGATTCACTCAAGTAGAGAGCATCGCAAAGCCTGCGTTTCAAGGTTAACTGCCGGAATCGCGGGCTTTTCCCATAGCTTGTGTTTCTCGGTCATATTCAGAAACACAAGGATTTTGGTTAAAAGTTGTAAACACAAGAAGAATTGTGTATTATGGTACATACATTTTAACAGTCTTTTTGTGGGGGAAAGCTGAAAACTAATTGCCGGTAGCAAAGGAGAAAAGATGACCAATAACTGTACAATTATGAGAATGTTCCCTGAGAATAACATTTATGGATGTGTTGAGACACATGGATTTGTAGTGTTCAGACACTGGCATGCGGAAATTGAGTTTGTATATGTAGTCAGGGGAAAACTTCAAATTGAGATTACGGACAATCTTTATGAGGTGGCAGAAGGACAGTTTATTATAGTGAGTCCTGATACGCTGCATGATTTTGTCAGTACAGAACCGGGAAGTCTGATCTGGGTTGCACGGATTTATTTGACAGATATTTTGACATGCGTGGCTTTTGATAAAAACTTTTCTGATGTCTATCAAAATTCAATCATCGTTAATGCGACGGATAAGATGAAAAAGATTATGTCCGAATTGGTATTTGCTGATTATGGGGTCTTCAATAAGTGTTATGCAGTGTTGAAAGCGACGGAGCTGACGGTTGAGATTTTGAATAATAAAGCATGTATTAAAAAATACATTCATGTGGAGATGGTAGAAAATTCGGCGACGATTGTAAAGATGCAGTACTTTATTGAAAGTTCACTGCACAAGGATATTACATTATCGATGGTTGCTGATTATCTGGGATTCAGTCCGTCTTACTGTTCCAAATATATTAAAAAGAAGACGAATCAGAATTTCCTCGATTATGTGAGTTCGATTCGAATGCGGGAGGCAGAGACTCTTTTGCGTACCAGTGATATGAGTATTACAGATATTTCTTATAATACAGGATTTAACAGTATTCAGAGTTTTAATCGCATTTTTAAAAAGTTTCGGGGCGTTACACCTACGGAGTATCGGAAAAGCTTACGTAACAAAAAATAATCAGTTATGGTTAAAAATTGAGTAGAAACAAAATGCGTTTATGGGTATATTTACTATATTGAACGAGAAATATACGCACATGAACGACAATAATCACAAAGAATTATCATGGGCGGTATGGATCTGGTCTTTAAATGCACAAATGAGACGGTTCATACCGTTTTCCTTTGTTGAAAATGCGGTTACTGTATAAGGGCAGGGGATATATTCCCAAATTACTTAGTGTAGCGTGCCTTTGGACAAAATTCCAGTGTTTATCATAAAAAGGGGCATAAGTACAATTTGATCTGTAAGAGAAAGGGGTGTTCATTTTGAGCAGAAAAACGAAAAATGGAATAGCGGGGTATCTGTTTTTACTTCCATGGCTGGCCGGCTTGTTCGGCCTGACATTAATACCGATGATAGTTTCTCTCTATTTTTCATTTACCAGGTACGATATGTTGACACCGGCAGTACCGATTGGAGTACAGAACTATATTGATTTATTTAAGGATCCACGGTTTATCACAAGTTTAAAAGTGACTTTTAAATTCGTATTTGTGAGCGTGCCCCTTCAGCTTGCATTTGCACTGCTGATTGCGATTATGCTGAAAAGAAACCGCAGAGGTATTAAAGTATATCGAGCTCTGTATTATCTTCCGTCCCTGTTTGGCGGTTCTATTGCAGTATCCATTCTATGGAGACAGATCTTTAACAAAGACGGTGTGTTTAACCAGCTTCTGGGTATTTTTGGGATGGAAGGAAAGAACTGGATCGCATTACCGGCCACCGCGTTAAATACATTGATTGTACTGGCAGTCTGGCAGTTTGGTTCTTCCATGGTAATTTTCCTGGCTTCCTTAAAGCAGATCCCGGAAGACTATTATGAAGCCGCTACCCTGGATGGCGCAGGTAAGATAGCTCAGTTTTTTAATATCACATTGCCGCTGCTGACACCAATGGTATTTTTCAACATTGTAATGACTGTTATCAATGCATTTAAGTCCTTCAACTCCGCTTACATCATCAGTAACGGGACAGGTGGTCCTCTGGATTCCACGATGTTCTATTCCCTGTATCTGTATATTAAGGGATTCAACCACTTCCAGATGGGATATGCATCTGCAATGGCCTGGTTGTTACTTCTGATCATTGCGATTGTAACAGGTGCTATGTTCCTGTTTGCTAAATACTGGGTGTTTTATGATGAATGATGGGAGGGAGGACTGAAAAATGAAATTGAAACGAAAGCTGGGTACATTTTTTTATCACTTTTTTATTATTGCATTTGGTGCTCTGATGCTGTATCCCCTCCTGTGGATGATCAGTGCATCCTTTAAAGATACAGTGGAGATTTTCCAGGGAACGAATTTCTTTCCGGAACATTTTAATATGGATAACTATAAGCTGGGCTGGAAGGGGTTATCCGGTGTCAGCTTTGGCAAATTCTTTGTAAATTCTTTGTTGATTGTGGGCATAGCGATTATCGGTAATCTGGTATCTTGTCTGCTGGCAGCGAATGCTTTTGCAAAAATTGATTTTCCTTTAAAAAATTTCTGGTTTACGATTATGCTGGGAACCATGATGCTTCCGGTATATGTAACATTGATTCCGCAGTATGTTGTGTACAATCATCTGGGATGGCTGAACACTTACCTGCCGCTGACGATTCCAAAATTTCTGGCAACGGATGGCTTCTTCGTATTCATGATGACACAATTTATGAGAGGTCTGCCCAAAGAAATCGATGAAGCGGCAATCTGTGACGGTTGTGGTCACTGGCAGCGTTTTATAAAGATTACCGTGCCGCTTTCCGTACCTTCTATTGTGACAACAGCAATTTTTACTTTTATCTGGACGTGGAACGATTTCTTCTCTCAGATGCTGTATATCACGGGGATTGATAAGTTTACGGTTGCAATTGCACTGCGTCAGTTTACGGATGCCACAGGCAACAGTTCCTGGGGGGCTCTGTTTGCAATGTCAACCCTATCCTTAGTACCGTTATTTTTGATGTTTGTCTTTTTCCAGAACTATCTGGTAGAAGGGATCACATCCGGCGCTGTCAAAGGATGAGGGAATAATTTCGGACCTGTTTTGTAAAGAGGACAAAAACTGAGCAATACGAAACAAAATATGTGTGGTATAATATATATTATAAAACTATAATACGATTATCAAAGAAAGGGAGGTTACACAATGAAGTACAAAAAGTTATTAGCAACAGTTATGGCTGCGATGATGACTCTTTCTGTAATCGGCTGCGGAAACAGCGCGCCGGCAGCACAGACACCTGCAGAATCTGCGGCATCAGCAGAAGGGACTGAGCCAAAGGCCGATGCGCCCGCAGCGGCAGCAGACGGGGAACAGATTCAGATTCGTTTCTCCTGGTGGGGTGACACAAAGAGAAATGATATGTACAATGCAATCTGCGATCGTTTTGAAGCGGAGAACCCGAATATTAAGGTTATGAGAGAGCCGATGTCCTGGACAGATTACTGGCCTAAAATGGCTACTCAGGCAGGCGGCGGCAACTTACCGGATGCATTCGGTATGCATCCTCAGTTTGCAGCGGACTACGCGATGCGCGGTACTATGGCTGACCTTGGCCCCTATGTGGAAGACGGTACACTGGATATTTCCAAAATGTCTGACTCTGTTATTCAGACAGGAAAATATGAGGATACTCTGTACATGATCTCTCAGGGTGTTACATTTACATCTTACTTTGTCAATGAAGAACTGGCAAAAGAATACGGCGTAGAGCTGCCTGCTTACGATGAAGACTGGACATGGGATGATCTGAAGGCAAAAGCTCTGGAGTTCGCTGAAAAGGCAAAAGGAACAGGCATTTATTTCTGTAATGATGCTTCCGGCGGTATCAATGAATTTCGTTGGTGCTCCAGACAGTCCGGCGGAGACAACTACACAGAAGACGGTCAGATCGGATTTGAAGCAAAAGTTATGGAAGGCTGGTTAGGTTACTGGAAAGAATTAAGAGATGCCGGTGCGATTCCGGATGCGGCGACCAATACAGAAGAAGGTGCAACCGCCCTGGAACAGAGACTGTTTGCTTCCGGAAAAATGTTGATGTGCAATAACCCTGTTAACCAGTTGTGGTTATTCCAGAATGCGATGCCTGACAATACGGTATCTCCGATCCGTATTCCTACTGATAACGAAGGCAACCGTGGAGAATATCTGGAAGGTGCACACTTTGGTATTTCTGCAGGCGTAGATGAGGCTCATCAGCGTGCAGCGGCTAAACTGATTAACTTCTTTGTAAATACAGAGAAATCTTACGAACTGTTCCTTCTGGATCAGGGGGTTCCGGCGAACAGCGATATGGCGGAGTTCATCAAACCTTTACTGGATGAGCCTAACCAGAAAGTGATCAATTACGTTTCTGCATTGATGGAAACTGCTGAAGTAGTTAAGATTGTTCCGCCGGAAGGCGCATCTGAAGTTAACGACGCGTTTAAGGTTGCATCCGAGAAGGTTGCTTATGAATCTGATACAATTGAGAATGCCGTAGCAGAATTTATGGACAAGGCAAATGCAATTCTTCAAAAATAAAACCGGAACAATATAATAGCGAATAAAGAAAGATGTATGATGGAGGGTAACAAAAATGAGATCGGCAGAAGACAAAGAATTATTGGCTTTATTTGATGATCTGCGTGTCGCAGACGTCAGAGACGGTATGGACTGGATGGGGTACCATTTTTATGGAACGATGGATAAAAATATCCGCCCCATGGTTCGTGAACAGGGCAAGGTAATCGGTATTGCCCGTACAGCAAGGTATCTCCCTTTCGTAGGTCCTCATCCGACAGTGACCGGCGAAGCTTACACAGAGTGGTCTAACTGGTTCTACGGCAACGTATGTCTGTATCCCTGGTTCAATGAAATCGAAGAAGGTGACTTCATCGCTCTGGATGTATCCGGCGTAGACGTGGGTCTGATGGGTTCTGAAAATGGCCTGGGTGCAAAAATCAAAGGCGCAAGAGGCTTCGTTACAAACGGTGGCGGCATCCGTGATACAGATGAGTGTATCGCTGAGAAGATTCCTGTATGGAGCTACTTCGTGTCCCAGAAAATGGATCAGGCCAGATTACAGTTTGATGCAAAAGACGTTCCTGTTGCAATCGGCGGCGTTACTGTTTTCCCTGGCGATATCATTGTAGCTGATGGCGATGGTGTTATCGTAGTACCCAGAGCAGCCGCGAAAGATGTTGCCAGATTTGCTCATCGCGAACTGTTTAACGACAAGAATGCCCGTAAGGCAAAATATGAAACACTTGGCTGGGAGCTGGATGACAGCGTAATCAATAAAACGGATCATGTTGATTAACGGCTAAAGATAAGGGACCTCCTTTGCCAGTTTGGTGAAGGAGGTTCTTTGTCAGAAACCGTTTACAGGAGGAAAAAGGATGCTGACAGGCTGTGCACTGCTGGATTGGGAAGATATGGAGACAGCAAAAGAGATCGGTTTTGACTATGCGGAATTCATGGGAAAATATCTGGTTTCTTTATGCGACCGGGAATTTGAAAAATTGAGGGATGAAGCAGAAAGACTGCAGCTGCCGGTGCTGGGTATCAACGGATATTGCCCTCCGGAGATTAAGATAGCAGGTATTGGCTTTGACCCGGAGGCAGTTCGGTCTTATGCACAAAAATGTGCCCAAAAGGCAGGAATGCTCGGCGCACGTTTTGTGGGGATCGGTTCTCCTAATTCCCGAAATCTGCCCAGAGGCTTTTCGAGAGTTGAAGCAATGAGACAATTAAAGGAATTTTTAAAGATTACGGCAGAAGAATTTGCGCCCTGTGGAATTACGGTATGTCTGGAACCGCTGGCTCCCTGCTACTGCAATTTTATCAATTTTCTGCCCGAGGCTGCAGCTGTTATAGAGGATTTAAATCAGGAGAATATCCGGGTGGTAGCTGATTTTTATAATATGGAATATGTCAGAGAGGCGGATTTGAATCTGAAGCCCTGGATCAATACAATTGCGCATATTCATACTTCAGATGATGACGGTGCGCCCAATCAGAGAGCTTTTTTAAATCCTGATAAAGAAGTGATTCACAGACGCCGTATCCGGGAATTATATGCAGCGGGGTATCAGGGCGCGGTGAGTCTGGAACTGGATATGCGGCTGGATCGGGAACGAGCAGCCAGATCACTGGAAATCATGCATTTGCCCGACTAAAAAATCAGTCTAAAAATGTGCGTTGTGCACAGACAGGAGCCCATTATGTATAGGAAAGATAAAAAGGTGATTATCACAGCAGCAATCACAGGAGCAACCCACGTACCGAGTCTGTCTCCTTATTTGCCCAAAAATGCAGATGAAATTATCGAAAGTGCTATTGGAGCGCATAAGGCGGGGGCAGCGGTGGTACACATTCATGCCAGAGGAAATGACGGCAGGCCCACCACAGACCATGAGGTATTCCGTTATATCCTGTCTTCCATCAAACAGGAATGCGATGCGGTTATCGGTATTACTACCGGTGGCGCTAACGGCATGAGCATACAGGAACGATTTTCGGTTATCGAGAAGTTTAAACCGGAGATGGCTTCCGCAAACGGCGGTTCTATGAACTTCTGCTACAACAGACTGCTGGCAAATGTGGAAAAACCGATTTATGACTGGGAAAAAGATTATGTAGAGCGTACCTGGGACAATGTGTTCAAGAATACTTTCCGTGACATGGAATACTGCATTAAGACGATGAATGCCTGCGGCACGCTGCCGGAGTATGAGATATTTGACTATGGCCAGCTCAACAACTTAAAGATTCTCAGGAAACAGGGGGTCATCACACAGCCTGTTTACATTCAGTTTGTGCCCGGTGTACAGGGGGGGATGCCTGCCAATAACGAGACGTTGATGTTTATGATCGATCAGGCCAAAAAACTTCTGGGCGATGATATTTTGTACAGCAGCGTAGGAGTAGGCAGAAAAATGTTTAAAATGGAAGTAATGAGTGCCTTAAATGGCGGCAACGTGCGGGTTGGTATGGAAGACGGCCTTTACATTGATCCTGCAGGTACTCTGGCAAAGACCAACGCCCAACAGGTAACCAAGATACGAACGATTCTGGAGGCGCTGGATTTTGAAATTGCAAATAGTGCAGAGGCAAGAGAGATGCTGCACTTAAAGGGCAGAGACAAGGTAGCATTCTAAAGGGAGAAGGGCAGATGAAATATGAAGTAGGCCAGAAGGCCAGCTTTTCCAAGACAATTGCGGAGTGTGATGTATATGGTTTTGCCGGGATTACCGGTGATTTTAATCCTTTGCATATCAATAAAGCAGAGGCGGAAAAACTGCCCTTTGGACAGAGGGTGGTGCATGGTATGCTGACAGCATCCTTCCTTTCCACCGTTATCGCTTCCCGGCTGCCGGGCCCCGGAACTATTTATATGCAGCAGGATTCTAAATTTGTGAGACCGGTTTTTATTGGGGATACGATTACCGCACAGGTAGAGATTGCAGAGTTCCTGGAAAAAGGCCGTGCTAAACTGAAGACTACTGTAACCAACCAGAAGGGTGAGATTGTAGTGGATGGTACGGCGACGGTAAAATTGCCGAAGGAGGTTTAATCATGGTACATAATATCAAGCATATCGTCATTGCAGGCGCGGGCGTCATGGGGTCTTCCATGGCACAGCTGTTTGCAGACTATGGCTATAAAGTTACCTTATATGATGTAAAAGAAGAAGCACTGGACAAAAGCCTGAATTTGATCCGGATCAATCAGGAGGCTTCCATGACAGACGGCGGTCTGACGCAGAAAGAATCAGACCGCATTATGGCTGCAATTTCTTTTACCTGTGACAGGGATTGTTTTAAAACTGCTGATTTCGTAATTGAGGCGATTATTGAAAATATGAATATCAAGCATCGTTTTTGGACAGAGGTTTCCGAGCTGGTGCCTGTGACTACCGTATTGACCAGCAATACGTCAGGGCTGTCGATCACAGAAATTGCCAAAGCCGTGAAATGCCCGGAGCGTTTCTGTGGCATGCACTGGCTCAACCCGCCTCATATCTGTCCGGTGATTGAGGTAATCAAGGGCGGGAAGACAGCACAGGAAACTGTTGATGTGGTTTATGATGTGGCAGTGGACATTCACCGCCGTCCTGTCCGCCTCAAAAAAGAGGTACCCGGATTTTTGATCAACCGTTTCCAGTTTGCAATTCTGCGTGAGGCAATGAGCCTGGTAGAGGCTGGTGTGGCAGATCAGGAAGACATTGATGATGTATTCAAATATGGTCTGGGTCTGCGCTATGCCTGCCTGGGGCCTTTCGAAATCGCAGATCTGGGAGGACTGGACACTTTTGAAAAGATCGCTTCTTATTTGTTTGCGGATTTAAGCAATACCGATCAGGTACATGCCATGTTGACTGACATTGTAAAGGAGGGCAATTACGGTGTGAAGAGCTGTAAGGGTTTCTATGATTACAGCAACGGCAGAGATGCACAGGTGATTGCAAAAAGGGATCAAGATTTCAGAAAAATCAGCAAGTGTCTGTATGAAAAATAATCTTTTTTACCTGTCGTTTTTGGCGAGGGGCTGTCGGCGAATACCGACAGCCCCTTTGACATCAGAACCGGTATGATTTCGGGACAGACCAAATTCGGAATTGTGCAGAATGTTTGTGCATTGTTTGAAAAGGATGGGGAAAATATAAATCGTGAAAACGGTTCGTATCATAATTGCAAAGACGTTGTGCAAAATTGCAAAATATTAAATGTTATGACTGCAGGAAATGTGTTAATATCACAATTAAAGAACAGAGAGGTGACGGCAATGGCGATCAGATGGATAGTGACGGATATGGATGGAACGCTTTTGGACAGTGAGGACCGGATATCGGGACGGACAAGGGAATGTCTGCTTGCCTGTCAGAAAAAAGGGATCAGGCTGATTCTGGCCAGCGGCCGCAGCTATGTCAGGCTGATGAAATATGCACAGCTTCTGGAGATGGAACGTTACGGCGGCTGCCTGATCGAAATCAACGGATTGGCTCTCAATCGGCTGCAAACAAAAGAAAGACAGGTTTTTGCCCGGCTGGACAGGCAGGATATAGAGAGACTTTTTCCCCTGCTGGAAAGCTTTCAGGTGGAAATCCAGGGCTATGAGGATGAAAGCCTGTACTACTGGATTCCTGAATGGCAGAGACCTTTGAAAATAAAAGAACGGGAAGAGCGGGGGTATCCGGCCGACCATCCGCTGGTCGCCAGCGCCTGGTCATGGGTCACAACCAATCAGAACAATTATCCCCATCTGAAAGAAATCCGTTCCATGCAGGAACTGCCGGAAAGCATCAACAAGCTGAACTGTACGGATGAACCGGAAAAAATCCGGCAGGTGTATGAAGCCCTGAAAGAAAGGTTTGACGGAAAATATGAGATTGCCAGAACATGCCCGCGGCTGATAGAGATCGCCCCGGCAGGCATTACCAAAGGACAGACGCTGAAGCGGTTCATGAAAGAAGAAGGGATCGGCGAAGAGGAGGTCATGGTATTCGGGGACGGAGAAAACGATGTGGACATGTTCCGGCAGGTAACATACAGCGTTGCCATGGGAAACGCGGCGGAATATGTGAAAGAACATGCCTGGAACGTGACGGCATCCAATGATGAGGACGGCCTGGCAAAAGCCCTGGAGAAATTCCATGTGCTGTAGCGCCGGGCGATGAGAAGAAAGCAGGAGGGCGGAATGAAAGAAATCCTGAAAGCGAGACAGGCGGAAATCCTGAAATGCCTGATCACATCCAGCACGCCTCTGGAGATCGGATTTTTTATGGAAAAGTTTCATAAAGGGGAACGCACGGTGCGCTATGACATCGGACAGCTCAAGGAAATGTGCGGCCGCCATCAGATCGATGTCTGCTATCTGACCAAAAAAGGATACTATATTCCGGCATCCCAGAAGGCGGAGTGCTCGCAGCTCATTTTGCAGTGCGAGGTGGAAGCGAAGGAAGGGCTCATCGGAAGCAGTGATGAAGAGCGGTTTCAGCGGATTTTTCTGTACCTGTTTGTGCGCAGATGCCATGTGACGGCGGAAAAAATTGCGGAAACCTATTACTTATCCCGATCCACGCTGACCCGATTTTTGGGAAAAATGGAAAGCTACTATGAAAATCAGTTTTTCCTGGGCGCCAGAAAATCCCTGGGCTACAGACTGGAAGGGGATGAACTGGCTCTGCGAAGGATTGCAGCCCGGATTGTGTCGGCCCGGTTTAAAGGCAGTTATACGGCGGAGGACTGGTATATGCTGCTGCCGGAGGAGCTGAAGGGAAGAATCCTGCTGAACGATATCATGGAGATCAGCAAAAGGATCCGGCAGATGAACGCCCGGTATAACATCTGGATTTCCAATGCGGCTTATTTGAATCTGTTGAGTTATTGTATTGTCCGTCAGATCCGGCTGCAGGGAAAAAAGGGAAAGGCGGAGAACACCGCTGCAGTGACAGAGGAAAAAACCTACGCCCAGGAGCTTCTGCGGGAACTGTCAGCCCGGCCGGAAGAAAAGAACGGGCAGGAACTTTTCTGGCTCTCGGAAATTCTGGCGGATAACGGGATTTTCACGGAAGGAAGCATGATCGAGGACGAAGTGCTGGACCGGCTGCTGACCAGAATGACGGCGTTTATCGAAGAGAGGGAAGGAAAGAATAAATTCCATCTAAAACAGCTGTACCAGGATCTGTTCGGTCATTTGAAAAATGTTCTGAGCCTGAACTTAAGCGGCAGACAGGAAGAGGAAAACAGTTATATTCTGGAAGAGGTCAGAGAGTATTATGACTCCTACTATCAGCTGGCGAAGGAATGCGCCACGATCCTGAAAGAGGAGACAGGAATCGTACCCAATACCACAGAGGTCTGCTATCTGGCTGTCTATCTGTATAAGAACAGCATTCATACCGAAGAGGCCCGGAAAAACGTTTTGGTGGTGTGTGCCACCGGAAAAGGGCTTTCCCATCTGCTGACCCTGCGGATCAAAAATGTATTTCCTTCCCTGGAAGTGGTGGGACAGGTTTCTCCCTATCAGCTGTCCCGGGCCAGCGACTTAAAGGATGTGGATTTTGTGATCTCCACGGTGCCGCTGGAAAACACAGTGGTGCCTGTGGTGAAAATATCCAGGATCCTGTCGGAAGAGGACATCAAGCGGATCAAAGACTTTTTAAAATACGGAAAGCTCATTGATGAGATCCCTTTAAATCAGAAGAACGAGGCATCCTTTGCGGCGAAAAAAGATCCCTATCTGATGGGAGAAAAGGAGATTCCGGCAGCGGGGGAAAGCCTGGTACAGGCTGCCACCACGTTGAGCAAACTGATTTTAACGCTGCTGGAATATACCTCCAAATTCCCGGAAAAGTACCGGCTGGGAAGGGATGCCATGCTGGGAATGATCATTCACATGAGCATGGCCGTGCCCAGATGGTTTGAAAACAGCAGGCAGACGGAGAATGTCTGGGAGTTTGAACAGGAGTATTACCGGATCAAAAAGCAGCATCCCGATGTGTTCGCCCTGATGGAAAAGTTTTTCGGGCTGGTGGAGGAAACGCTGCAGGTGAGAATATCCATTTCGGAAAGAGTTGCGTTCTTTTTATATATCCTGGAGGAGGAATGAGAATGAAAGCTTTTATCATCAAAAACGGCCGGCTCGTCTCACCGGCAAACGGCTATTGCAGAGACAAAAAAGACATCCTGGTGCAGGACGGGAAAATCGCAGCGGTGGAGGATGAGATTGACCGGGATCTGCCGGTGGTCGACGCTTCCGGCTGCATTGTGACGCCGGGGCTGATCGACATTCATACCCATTGCTACCCGAAAGCTTTTTTAGGGCTGCCGCCTGATGTGCTGGGGATAGAACGGGGAACCACCACCATTGTGGATGCGGGCAGCAGCGGGGCGGACACCTATGAGGACTTCCGGGAAAACTACATAAACAAAAGCAAAACCAAGGTGTTTACGCTGCTGAATGTTTCAAAGGAAGGCCTGCTTTACGGACATGAGCTGGACAGCATGGAAAAGATCGATATTCCGGCGCTGAAAGCCATGATAGAAAAGTATCCGGACAATATCATCGGCTTAAAGGCACGGGCCAGCGCCAGCGTTGTGGGAGAAATGGGATTAAAGCCCATCGAGATTGCGGCACAGCTGGCGAAGGAACTGGAAAAACCGCTGACCGTCCATGTGGGGAACTATCCTCCCGCTCTGACGGAAGTGTTAAAGCTTCTGGGGAAAGGGGATATCGTAACCCATGCCTTTCACGGGAAAAAGGGAGGCATTCTCACGGAGGAAGGGAAAATCATTCCCGAAGCTGTTGCGGCCAGGGAAAGAGGGGTCCTGTTTGATATCGGCCACGGAGTTGCCAGCTTTTCTCTCCGGGTATTTGAAAAAGCGTTGGCTCAGGGCTTTGACTGCGACCTGATTTCCACCGATCTGCATGTGGAAAATTATGAAGGGCCCGTTTATAACCTGGCGGCCGTGCTGAGTAAGCTGTTAAACTGTGGGGAAAGCCTGGAAAACACGATCCACAAATGCACCTGCGCTCCGGCGCGATTTTATGGGCTTACGGGGCTTGGAGAAATACGGGAAGGATATGCAGCCGATTTCAACATCATGGAACTTTCGCCCTGTGAGGAGGAAGCAGTGGATTCCATCGGGGACAGGATCACGTTAAAAGAGAAGTTTATTCTGAAAAAAACGATTTATACGCGAGGTGATGAGAGTGAAGTATTTGAACAAAATCCTTGAGGCAAATGAAATCGGCGATGAGATCAGGGAGAAAGCCACAGCCTCCTATCTTGCGGCAAAAGAGCGGATGCGGGCGCTGCCCGTCACCTTTGGCGAAGATGCGGAAATGATGCTGAGCAACCACCTGATGGCCCTCATCAAAAGGATTTCCGAAAAGAAATTCGTAGACCCCATAGAAGAAGAAATGATGGGGGAACTTTCCGATCAGGCATGGAAATATGCCAGGGAGCTGGTGGGACCGCTCTTTGAAGAAGCGGGACTTTCGGAAGACCGCTCGGAGGTCTTTCTGGTGGGAACGCATATGGAAATGGCGCTCGCTTCGCAATAACCACGGCAATTGCCTGGGAGAAACAGCGGTAAGGATATTCATTACATATCATATAAACCAATTATAAGGAGGGTACTGGAAATGAAGGAAGTATTAGTAGTGATCGGGCACAGAATGGGAAAAGGACAGGCAGTGGCGCGCGGCGTGGAAAAGGCCGGCGGGAAAGCCATCGTCATTCCTGGAATGGCTGCGGATATGAAGCTGGGGGATGTGATGCATGAAAACAATGCGGATCTGGGCATCAGCTTCTGCGGCAGCGGCGGCGCAGGCGCTCTCACGGCACAGAACAAGTATGGCTATAAGGCGAAATCTTCCCTGCGTTCCGTGGACGCGGCATGTACAGCGGTGGAGGAAGGCTGTAAAGTGGTGGGCCTTGGCTTCATGGATGTGGAGGAACTGGGAGAACGTCTGGTGAAAACTTATCTGAAAGTAAACGGAGAGGACTGATATGTTCGGAGGGAATGTAACACAGGTAGATGGCTTTAAAGACAGGCAGCTTCTGGTGGAAAAGGATCATGAAATGACCATCACCATGAGCGGGGATTCTCTGGACAACGCGGTAGGAAATCTGTTTCAGGTAATGAGAAAACAGATTTTCGAGCAGATCGGCCATCCCATCATCCATATGGAGGCGAAGGAAGTTTATTTCCAGGATGTGAAAGTGAAAAAAGAAACGGAACGTTTTCTGTTTCTGTTCATGCCCAGAGAAAAGCAGTACTTCACCATCACGGCAAAGATTGTTGTGACGGTAAAATATCTGAATATTACAAAGGAGGATTTCTAAAATGTTGGAAATTATCATTTATTCCGCCATCATCGGCATCATCGGCGGCGGATGTATCGCAGCAGGGGCTGCCAGAATGTTCCATGCGCCTGAAATACAGGCCATGGGCGCTTTCAGAACGCTGGGAGAGTTGAATGCCTGCAACGGCGACCCCATCGCCCATTTTTCGTTCGGCCTTGGCTTTTTCTTCTCCTCCGCAGCCTCCGCTGTGGCGGCAGGCGCGCTGAGCCAGGATGTCATGCACCGTATCGTTCCCAACTGGGGCGCTGGCGTGCTGCTCTTAAAAAACAAGAAACCGGAAGAAACGCTGCATAATCCCAGAAAGATGATGATGGTTGGCGCTGTGATCGGCGGCATACTGGTCGTATTTTTGAACACCATGTCCAGTATTATTCCGGAAAAGTTGTCCCTGATCGCTTCCGAAATTCTGACACCGGCCACAAGCTGGCTGTTAAATCCTGTTATGCCGGCAATTTTCTGGCTGGCTGCCATCGATGCAGGAAAGACCACCGGACTTTGGGGTACAATCCTTGGCGGTGTTTCCGCGCTGGTATCCGGCAATGCGGTTCCCGGTATTGTTTTGGGGATCCTGATCGGTAAGTCTGCGGAAGAAAACGGCTATAAGAGCAGAGTGGTGCAAATTCTGATCGCTATCGTGGTTGTCATGTTCATCGCAATCGCATACTTCAGAGGATTCTTTGGAAAATTCGGTTTTTAGGAGGTAGGGAATCATGGAAGAAAAGAAAACTTTTACGCAGAAGCTGGACGCGTTTTTGATGAAGGACAGTACCTTTATTCTGCTCTTTATGGGAGCGGCGGCAGCGGTTTTTGCAGGAACATTTATGTATATTCATTTCGGAACCGGCGCATTTAATGATATTTCCATCGTGGCAATGTTAAAGGACGGGATGGAAGGCGGCGATTACGCTGCAGCGGCAGGGTTTGCGGCAGGCTTTCTGATCGCCCGCATTCTGGAAGGACCTCTGGTAGGACTTTTGGACATCGGCGGATCGCTGCAGACCGGTATCGGCATCGGCCTTCCCGCGCTGTTTTTGTCCATGGGATGGAAGCTGCCCTTCTCCAATTTCTTTGTGGCTCTCTTAACGGGCGCAGTGATCGGCCTTGTGATCAGCGCAGTCATTATGATCATCCGTAAGGCAGTGCCGGAGGGAATTGCGGTAGGAGGCACCTCTGTCATGATGGGCGCGGGAAATGCCACAGGACGTTATCTGGCTCCGCTGATCATCGTGGCGGCAGCGCAGTATAATGTGTACACAGGCATCGGCGCGGTGCTGGGCGCGGCCCTCTTCTATAAGTGGGGCAAGGAAATGACAGGCGGCGCCATCATCGGCGCAATGGTTCTGGGCGGAATTTTCTTATAACCGGAGGTAAAAAATGAGTATTTATCAGGATATCGGCCTTGCAAGAGTCATTAACGCCAGCGGCCGGGTGACGGTGCTGGGAGTTTCCACCATCAGCGATAAGGTGGCGAAAGCGGCGGTGGAGGGCGGACAGTCCTATGTGGTGATTGACGATCTGATCAACCGGGCGGGAGAGATCATCTCCCGCTATACGGGGGCGGAGGACAGCTGTCCTACGGTGTGTGCATCGGCTGCCATCGCCATTTCCATCGCAGGGTTGATTTCGAAAGGGAAAAAATCCATCATGGACAGACTGCCGGATTCCACCGGCCTGGCGAATGAAATCATTCTGCAAAAAGGACATGTGATCAATTTCAATGCCCCCATCGAAACCATGATCCGCTTAGGCGGCGGCGTGCCTGTGGAAGCAGGCACCGCAACGGAGGTAGTGCCGGAAGACATTGAAGAAGCCATTACGGATAAGACGGTGGCTCTCATGTATGTCAAAAGCCATCACTGCGTGCAGAAGGGAATGGTGGATCTGCCTGTGATGATCGACATCGCCCACAGAAACAACCTGCCCCTGATCATCGACGCAGCGGCGGAAGAGGATTTCCGGAAATATGTGGCGATGGGCGCGGATCTGGTTTTTTACAGCGGAGCAAAAGCGCTGGAAGCCACAACGTCCGGATTTGTGACCGGAAAAAGAGAATATATTGCCTGGGCGAAAAAGCAGTATAAAGGGATCGGACGAGCCATGAAGATCGGCAAGGAAGGCATCATGGGACTGCTGGCGGCGCTGGAGCAGTATGAAAATAAGGATAAAGAGGCGGAGGTGGCAAAGAACAAGGAAATTGTGAACGATCTCTGCGGACAGATCAATCAGATTCCGAACCTGAAGGCGGAAATGATTCAGGATGAAGCGGGCCGGGCAATTTATAGGGCAAGGGTTTTTGTGGATCCTGAGAAAACCGGAATGACTGCAGCAGAGCTGGACCGCCGGTTAAAGGACGGGGATCCCACCATCCGGTGCCGCACGGAATTTATGAATCTGGGCATGCTGGACTTTGATCCCAGACCGCTGGTTGCAGGCGATAAAGAACTGATTGTGGAAAAACTGAAAAAAATCATGGAGGCATAACAATGGCAATCAATTATTATAAAGGAAGAGTTTGCTTGAATGTGCTGGGCGGCAGCCTGGAAAACGCGGCCCAGATCTATGAAGCTGCGGAAAAACATGTGGTGGTAGGCGTTCTCTCCGCCAATTATCCGGACGTACAAAGTGCGGTGGACGACATGAAAAAATACATGGACGTGCTGGAAGGAAATCTTTCCGTAGGGCTTGGCGGCGGCAATCCGGCGCAGTGGAAAGCGGTGGGAGATATCGCAAAGGAAATCAAAGCGAATCATTTTAACCAGGTGTTTTCCGCGGTTGGCTACACCAGAGCCAACGTGGGCAATGAAGAGGCCCACATCAATTCGCTGGTATCCCCCTGCGGCAGACCGGGATTTGTAAAAATCTCCACCGGCCCCCTGTCCAAAGAATGTGAACCGGCCATCGTACCGGTGGACACCGCAATCGCCATGATCAAAGAGATGGGAGGAAATTCCGTTAAATTCTTTCCCATGGGCGGCTTAAAGTGCAAAGATGAACTCAAGGCCGTAGCGAAGGCATGCGCGGAGAATGACTTCGTGATGGAACCCACCGGCGGTATCGATCTGGATAATTTCCGTGAAATCATGCAGATCATTCTGGATGCGGGCGTAGAAAAAATAATTCCTCACATCTACTCTTCCATCATCGATAAGGAGAGTGGCAACACCCGTATTGAGGACGTGAAAAAACTGATGGAGATCGTGAAAGAACTGGTGTAAGGATTTCTTTTGTCACACCACTACATCCATAAAAATATTTCATCTGCCGTCCGGGCAGCGCACACTGTCCGGCGGTATGGATTATCCCCATAAAACAGAATAACAGCAGGAAAAAAACGACCGGTACAGACGCCTGGATCTATTGTCTGCGCCGGTCATTTTCTGTCTGTGTGACGTTGATATTCCAAAATGCCCACATCGCTGCGCAATTCATAATCCCCAAGCTATTGTGATTCAACACAAAAAAATGCCGATAACCTCAGTGTTTATCGGCATTTCCCGTATTTCTCATATAAAAATTTCAAATGCGGCCAGTGGGACTCGAACCCACACGGTTGCCCATTGGCACCTAAAACCAACGCGTCTGCCAATTCCGCCATGGCCGCCTGTCATCCATTTTATCTTTTTTGGTGTGCGGTGTCAAGTAGTGCGGTGTCAAATAGGGCTTTCTTTTCACTTTCCATTTTGAATAAAATATGATAGACTTAATTCAGATAATTTGTTTTTAGTCTTGAGAAGATAGACATATTTTCTGCATCCTGGACAGGGAATGCCTTGCGTGCAGGAAAGCAGCCGGGCGAGAAAGGGGAAGCAGATGAGAAACAAAAAGGCATTGGTTTTTATAATTCTGTCTGTATTACTTCTTGGAGGATGTAATGATGCAGAAATGGGAGAACAGCAGGTTGTATTGGAAACAGAGCGGAAGGAAGAGATAAAATTATCGCTTTTCGCGCCGGTGGATGTGAAATCTACGGGGAGCCTCATTTACAGGCAGCCAATTAAAGAATTCAATGAGGAACAGGATGAAATACAGGTAACCTTTGAAGGAATTTCTACGAAGGACGGCTTCAACAGCTTCTTGGAAGAACGGCTGGATGCCGGTGAAGGGGACGATATTTTTATTGTGAATGCCGATACGGTCAAACCTCTTTTCCAAAAGGGATATTTTTATGATTTATCCGGTCTGGAAGTGTATGGAAGATTGAACGATGCGGCGCGCAGCCAGTCCACCATTGACGGCATTGCCTACTGTCTGCCTGCAAATCTGACAGCCTATTCCATGTATGTGAACCGGAAGGTCCTAAAGAAATATGGGCTGGAAGTGCCGGAAAACTATGAGGAGTTCATGACATGTCTGGAAGTACTTTCAGAGAATGGCGAGACACCCATTTCACTGAACCGATGGGGCGCCATGGTAGTTCCTGCAATGGCGAGAGGGTTGTATCCTTTATATGAATCTTTGCAACGGGATGAATTGATCCAAAAGCTCAACAGCGGAGAACTCCTGATTGGCGAGTATATGCTGGAAGGGTTTCGCATGTTTGAGGACTTTGTAAGATCAGGGTACTATGGAGAAGGTCTGACAGGGGAATATGTGGACAGCCTGAAGGCAAATACGAAGGATATTGAAGATTTTAAAGCAGGAAAGACGGCATTTTTCTTTCAGGCAGTAGATTTTAATGTGATAGAGGATATCAATACAACTGCACCGGAGGTGGATCTGATCGTGTGCGGCATTCCCGTCCTGCCCGAGGGAGCTGTTGTGATTCCCAGCGCTACGGTGCGTTTGTGCGTGAATGCGAACGGACATCATCTGGATGAATCTCTGAAATTTGTGAATGAAATTACGGTTCGTATCATGGAGCAGTATGAAGAAGAAGGCGGAATGATCCTTCCTGTTTTAAAGGATGTGGACGTGAAAGTTATGTATCCGGAGTATAAACCTGTTTTTGAACTGGCAAAACAGGGTAAGCAGATTCCCATCGAAGATATGAGTCTTCACTTCACTTACTGGGACACCATTCGAGAACTGTGCCTCGGTATTATTGACGGGGACAGTGCACAGGAGGCGGCCGAAAAATACAATCAGATTCAATTGGAGAAGATCGGCAAATAATAGTGAACCGGTGGAAAATATGAAGAAAATAATAAATGGCAGAAAACTGTTTTGGGTAGTCTGCGGTTTGATCATCGCAGGAGTGGCTGCCGGGATGGTTTTGTTCAATATTTGGTATATGCAGTCCATTCAGAGAAAAGTGCGGAATACGACAATCTCCACAATCAGCGAAATCACGAAAGGAAAAGCTGATTTTCTGGATGAAAAAATTAAATACCAGCTGGACAGCTTAAAAATTCTGGAAGACACAGTTGCGGGAATGGGAGTCGAAAATATTAGCACGCGGATATTGGAGAGCTATGAGCGCAATTACGGCATGTCGGAAGTTATTTTCGTAAATGCGGAGGGAAAAGGGATCAGCAGCAGCGGAGAGGACTTTGAAATTCCGGCAGAACAGTATGACTATTATGCGCCCGCGCTGAAAGGGCAGACCATAATGACGGATGTCCTTTTGGGGGAAATGGGAAAGCCGCAGATCATATATGAAACGCCGGTTTATCAGGATGGGAGGATAGCCGGAGCGCTGTATGCCAAAGGAGAGGCACAGGATTTAAAGACGGCATTTCACAGGAGTCTTTATCATAATGACGGCTATGGTTATGTATTAAAATCCAACGGCGATATCATGTTGGCACCGGACAGCTACGGATATGTACAGATTTATGGGAATGGAAATATCAACCAGGTACTGCAGAAAGACGGGAATGAGCGGCAGCTGATTGAAGAGTTTATCCGGGCTCTTGGCTCGGGCAGAGGCGGTTATGCCGTTTTTCTTCTGGAGGAAGAATATCAGGTGCTTTATTTTCAGCCTCTGGAAGAAAAAAAGGACTGGTGCTTTGTGAGCGCGATCCCCTTAAGCCTGGTGGAAAGCGACGGAAGAGCCATCGTATCCAGCGCTTTGATGATGACCATATCCATTGCGGGGCTGGTGGCCGTCATCATGGGCATGATTCTGTTTATGGTATTTTACAGCGGCCGGAAAAAGAGGGAGAACGATAAATTCAGGAAACGGATCTACGAAGCCATTTCTGAAAATATTGACACAGTTATTTTTATTTTGGATGCGAAAACCTCTCGGTTGGAATACGTTTTTGAGAATTGCCGGGATATCCTGGGAATTTCCGGACAGGAACTGATGGCAGAGGAAGAAAATGCAGAAAATTTTAAGGGACGGCTTTGGGACATCCTGAAAAAAGAAAGGCCATTCCGCCGGGAAGCCACTGAAATGCAAATCTATAATGATATTATGGGCAGAGATATGTGGCTTTCTATCAAAATTTGTCGTTTTCATTTAAACGGTTCTGTAAAATATATGTTCGCCATGACCGATATGACGGAAGAACATAAGATAAAGGAAGATTTAAACCAGGCTGTGGTGGCGGCCACACAGGCCAGCCATGCCAAAAGCCAGTTTTTATCGAATATGTCTCATGATATGCGGACACCTTTAAACGTGATCACAGGAATGACCAATATTGCACAGATGCATATTGATGAAAAGAATACGGTTCGGGACTGCCTGCTGAAGATTTCTTACTCCTCTTCCCATTTACTGGAACTGATCAATGATATTTTGGATATGAGTAAGATAGAAAGCGGGAAGCTGATCATTGAGCGGGAGATATTCCGGTTTTCTGAAATGCTGATGGAAATCGAAGCAATTGTAAGACCTCAGTGTGATATGAAGAAACAGGAGTTTTCAATTGAACAACACGTGATTCATGAATGGGTAAAAGAAGATATGCTGCATTTAAAGCAGGTGTTATTAAATCTGTTATCTAATGCGGTGAAATTTACGCCGGAAGGGGGGCGCATTACCTTTTCGGTGCAGGAAAAAACGACAGCCCAACAGGGCAGAGCCGGTTTTCTCTTTGAAGTGCGGGATACAGGGATTGGAATCTCACAGGAGTTTATGAACAGGATTTTCCAGCCGTTTGAAAGGGAACAGGATTCTAAGGTGAGTCAGATCCAGGGAACCGGGCTGGGGCTGGTAATCAGTCGGAACATCATTGAGGCCATGGGCGGTAGAATCCTGGTGAACAGCGAACCGGGGAAAGGTTCCTGCTTTCAGGTGGAAATTGAAATCGAAACAGCGGATCCCCTTCCTGATTGTGGGAAAAGACGAAAGAGCGGGATGACAAAAACAGATTTAGGGGAGGCAAAAAGACAGTGGGATTTTTCCGGTAAAAAAATTCTTCTTGTAGAGGATAACGAACTGAATCGTGAAATTGCAGAGGCGCTTCTGGAGGTGACGGGAGCGAAGGTGGTGAGCACGGTAAACGGAAAAGAAGGGGCCATCCGTTATGAAACGTCGGCGCCTGATGAATTTGACGCGATTCTGATGGATGTGCAGATGCCGGTGATGAACGGCTGTGAATCCGCCAGAAGAATTCGCAAAAGCGGCCATGAAGGGGCCGGAAACATTCCGATCATCGCTATGACCGCCAATGTGTTTGCAGAAGATATCCGGGATACCAGGGAAGCGGGGATGAACGGATATGTGGCAAAGCCTGTAGATCCCGGGATTTTGTATCAGGTGCTGGGCGAAGCCATGGAAGGGGACGGAAAAGAACAGTAATAGAAAAGTAAAAAAGTCATATGACCGCGCCTGTTTTTGGCTCTTACCTGAAACAAAACCGGGGGTCATATGGCTTTTTTTTGGTACAATCCGGAATCAGGACAGGCCCTGGCCTTTTCCGAGAGTGAAATACAGAATGATCAAAATGACCAGCGGAGCCAGAAAACGGATGATAAAGCGCCAGGATTTATAGAGCGGGAACATTTTTACCGGTTTCTCTAAAGTCTGTGATTCCCCGGAGACGGAAATCTCCTCCCCGGCTTTATGGGTACCCCAGATCCAGCCTACAAACAGGCAGAAACAAAGTGCGCCCAGCGGAATCATCAGATTATCCGTGAATTTTTCCATTACCGCATTCATGGGAAGCATCTGGATTCCTTTGGAAAAGTCAAACCAGGGCAGGTTGATATTTCTGGAAGAATCCTGGGAAAGGGAATAACCCGCGCCCAGAAGTGCCATGGGAACTGCCAAAAACAGCGTGGCTTTTAAGCGGCTGATATGGAATTCTTCCGTCAAAAAGGCGGTACAGCTTTCCAGAATACTGATGGCGCTGGTCAGCGCTGCCAGAAACAGCAGGACGAAAAATAACAGGCCAAACAGAGTGCCTCCGGGCATTTTTGCAAAAACCTCGGGCAACGCCATGAAAGCGAAGCCGCCGCCCATTCCCAGATTATCGGCGCCCAGGGTGACAAAAACCACCGGTACGATGGCCAGTGCTGCCAGAATGGCAACCAGCGTGTCCAGAGAACAGATGCAGACCGCACTCTTTACCAGATTGTCTTTTTTCGGCACATAGGAGCCATAGGTCACCATGATTCCCATGCCCACGGAAAGGGAAAAGAAGGCCTGCCCCAGGGCGCCTACCAGAGTGTCGCCGTTGACGGAACCGGGGCGGACGGTGAACATATATTTCACCCCTTCCAGTGCCTCCGGCAGAGTGACGGAACGGATGACGATGGCTAAAAGCAGAAGAAAGAGGCAGGGCATCAGAAATTTACTCACTTTTTCAATGCCTTTGGACACCCCTTTTACGATGATGAAAATACACAGCGCCAAAAAGATCGCACCCCAGATGAGGGGTTCCACGGGTTTTGTGATAAAGCCTGCAAAATAGTCCTGATAAGGCGCTGCCGTTTCGGGAAAGTGTGCCCCGCTTAAATAAACCCAAATATATTTGAGTACCCAGCCTCCCACGATGCTGTAATAAGACATGATCACGAAGAGCGTGAGCACGCCGATCCCGCCGCAGAAGGTCCATTTTTTATTCAGGCTGTGAAAAGCGCCCACTACGTTTTTCTGGGTGCTTCTGCCGATAGAAAGTTCTGCCAGCATGACGGGAAGCCCCACCAGAAAAACGATCAATATGTAGCAAAGCAGGAAAGCGCCGCCTCCGTATGCTGCAATTTTCCCCGGGAATTTCCAGATATTCCCCAGCCCCACAGCGCTGCCGGCAGCAGCCAGCACGAAGCCGATGTTGCTCGCCCATTGGCTTCTGGCAGCCGGAGAATGTGATTTTTTTGAATGATGACTCATAGGTATCTCCTCTAATCTCGAATTTGTCCCCTATTTTAGCATAAAATAAGGACTTTTTGCAAATAAAAGGAGGATATTGTGAAAAAGTGTTTGCCGTTGTGGCCATTTCCCGCTATAATAAGAATGTCTTGGTGAAAAGACCGTTAAGCGAAAGCAATAAGATAAAAAGTTTGGAGGTATGCGAAATGGATCGTTTGGTAGGAACCGTATCCAGAGGTGTGAGGGCGCCCATTATCCGTCAGGGTGACGACCTCGCTGCTATCGTTGTAGATTCTGTGCTGGCAGCGGCGAAAAGCGAAGGCTTTGAACTGCGTGACAAAGATGTTGTGGCTGTGACGGAGGCTGTTGTAGCGCGTGCCCAGGGCAACTATGCGAGCGTTGATCAGATTGCGAAGGATGTACAGAATAAATTTGGTGATGATACCGTGGGAATCCTTTTCCCGATATTGAGCCGCAACCGTTTTGCGATCTGTTTAAGAGGGATTGCAAAAGGCTGTAAGAAGATCGTTCTCATGTTAAGTTATCCTTCCGATGAGGTGGGCAACCATCTGATCGATGAGGAAGAGATGGATGAGAAAGGCGTGAATCCCTGGTCTGACGTTCTGACGGAGGAGAAATACCGCGAACTGTTCGGCTACAAGAAGCATGTGTTCACCGGCGTGGACTATGTGGAATACTATAAGCAGCTGATTCAGGATGCGGGCGCTGAGGTGGAGATCATTTTTGCCAACAATCCAAAAGCGATCCTTCCTTATACAAAGTCGGTTCTGACCTGTGATATCCACAGTCGTTTCCGGACGAAGAACACCCTTTTAAAACATGGCGCGCAGAAGGTATATACTCTGGATGAGATTATGACGGAAAGCGTGGACGGCAGCGGCTATAATGATAAGTACGGTCTTCTCGGTTCCAATAAGGCGACGGAAGAAACCGTAAAACTATTCCCGATCCATTGCCAGGAGATGGTGGACAGCATTCAGAAGAGCCTTGTAGAAAAGACCGGAAAGCAGATCGAAGTCATGATTTACGGCGACGGCGCGTTTAAGGATCCCGTGGGCAAGATCTGGGAGCTGGCCGACCCGGTGGTTTCCCCCGCTTATACCAGCGGCCTGGAAGGCACGCCCAATGAAGTGAAGCTGAAATATCTTGCGGATAATGACTTTAAGGATCTTTCCGGAGAGGAATTAAAAGAGGCGATTTCCAATTATATTAAGGAAAAAGACGAAAAGGCAGCCAGCCTGGTAGGTTCCATGGTAACCCAGGGCACCACACCCAGAAGATTGACAGACCTGATCGGTTCTCTTTGTGACCTGACCAGCGGCAGCGGCGACAAAGGTACGCCGATCATCCTGGTACAGGGATATTTCGATAATTATACGAAATAGCGGCATATCTGTCCAAAAGAATTCCCCGGCGATCTGAATGAAGGTTGCCGGGTTTTTTTGCGCCCGGAGAAGCAAAGAAGATTGGAACGAAGTTTCAAAACTTCTGCCAAACTGCTGACCGATGCAGAATGAAAGGGCTGACGGTAAAAGGAGGAAGTAGAAAAAATGAAGGAAATCGTTTGGAAAAAATTGAAAGAGAGTGACAGAAACGCCTTCTTTCTGCTTGTAAAGAGCGAGGATGTGGCCAGATATATGCGGTTTTCTGTGCCTGAAAATGAGGCACAGGCACAGGAGATATTAGAACGTTATCTGGCCGCGCCTGCCTGTTTTGGGCTGTGGGACAAAGAAGTCCTAGCAGGAGTGTTGGCCTTTGGGGGCGGCAGCGGGGATTGTTACGATCTGAGCCTTTTTTGGGACAGCGCATACTGGAATCAGGGACTTTCTACCCAGGTGCTTCAAAAAGCCATGACTTTTGCCCGGGAGCAGTTAAAAGCCCAGACTTTAAGAGCCCATATCGTTTCAGAGAACAGGGCCTCCTGCCGCCTGGTGGAAAAGCAGGGATTTAAGGTGTTAGAACGTTTCACATTTCAGGATCTGACAGGCGAGCTTTTGGTCTATCAGTACGATTTGCGCCAGAGTGTTAATAATATAACTAAAGAACGATATTAAGAAAAACTATTGACAAAATATAGAAAAGTGTTATAATCAATTTTAACAATAAAAGAGAGTAGCCAGTACCGGAAGGTGGTTCGAAATCGTCAGACCGATGGCAGGTTTATAATTAAGAAACCGCTGCCATCCGTATCGAATGAGAAGAGCGAGACTTTTATTGCAGCTGTCCGGCTGCGATAGGGTTTCGCCTTTTTTTATAGTTGTAAGCCGGGCACAGGAGTTTTACCGGTTACGGCCGGGGAGCTTGCTCACCGGCCCGAGAACAGGAAAACTCCGGTATGCGGCGCCCAGCCGCAAAGCGAGGAAACGCCAAGCGTTTGCGAGCGTGCCCGGGGAAGGCACAGTCGATGCCCCGTTTTGCGCCGGACAGCGGTAACGATTCACAGGGATTCCACGAAAAAGTGGGGAAAAGGAGAGTTGTATGAATAACTTATTAGGAAGCATCGGATGGCTTATTGCGGTACTTGTCGTGATTGCATTGCTGGCTATTATCGCATCGGGGTATGTGAAAGCGCCTCCGGATACGGCTTTTATCATTTCGGGCCTCCGGAAAAAAATCATCATCGGCAAATCCAGCATCAAAATTCCTTTTTTGGAAAGACTGGATAAACTGAGTTTAAAGTTGATCCCGATAGACGTGAAAACAGAAGCTGCCGTTCCTACTGCGGATTACATAAACATTCAGGTGGATGCGGCGGTCAACGTCAAGGTTTCCAGCGAGCCGGAAAAGCTCAAACAGGCGGCGGAAAACTTCCTAAACCAGAATACGGAGTACATCGCACAGGTTGCAAGGGAAGTTCTGGAAGGTAACATGCGAGAAATCGTGGGCCGGATGCGCCTGGAAGAAATGGTCAGCGACCGGCAGAAATTTGCGGAGCTGGTGAAGGAAAACGCGGAGCCTGACCTGGCGGCCATGGGGTTGGATGTGGTCAGCTTCAATGTTCAGAATTTTACGGATAATAACGGTGTCATCGATGATCTGGGTATCGATAACATTTCCCAGATCAAGAAAAAGGCAGCCATTGCAAAGGCCGAGGCGGAAAAGGAAATCGCCGTGGCGAAAGCGGAAGCCGACAGACAGGCTAATGATGCCCGGATTAATTCCGAGCGGGAAATCGCCATCAAGAATAACGAACTGGATATCCAGAAGGCGGACCTGCAGAAAAACGCGGATACCAAGCGGGCGGAGGCGGATGCCGCTTATGAAATCCAGAAGGAAGAACAGCGAAAGACAATTGAAGTTACCGCTGCAAATGCCAACATCGCAAAGGAAGAGCGCCAGGTTCTGTTAAAGCAGAAAGAAGCGGAAACCATGGAGAAATCCCTGGATGCCCAGATCAAGAAAAAAGCCGAAGCCGAAAAATTTGAGCGTCAGCAGAAGGCGGAGGCAGAGTTGTTTGAACGGCAAAAGGAAGCCGAGGCTAAAAAGTTTGAAATCGAAAAGGCAGCGGAAGCACAGCGTGCCAAAGCGGAAGCGGACCGGTTCTCCAAAGAGCAGGAAGCAAAAGGAATCCAGATGGTGGGGGAAGCGGAGGCGGAAGCCATCCGTGCCAAAGGTGTGGCAGAGGCGGAAGCCATGGAAAAACGGGCGGAAGCATATCAGAAGTATAACAACGCCGCTATGGCGGAAATGCTCATCAAGGTATTGCCCGACATCGCCGGGAAGATTGCAGAACCTCTTTCCCAAATCGACAAAATCACCATCATCGGCGGCGGAGAGTCAAACGGTGTGGAAAATGTGGCCGGAAACGTGCCGGCAGTCATGGCGAAGCTGTTTGAATCCATGAAGGAAACAGTCGGCATCGATCTTGGAGAAGTGATCAAGGCCGGTACCTATGATGCGCAGGTGAACCGCAACATCACCATTAACGGGGATGGAGCACAGGAAATTGCGAAGGCCCTGCAGCAGAATACGGACAAAAACGAAAAGTAAAAGAGAAAATTAAATAGCAAAAAATAGGAAAAACTCCCCGGCAACGTGAAAACAGGCGTTGCCGGGGAGTTTTTTTATTTTTTACTACCGTAAAGTTTCGTGAAATATTGTATTTTGCGAAAGATAAACCAAGTTATTAACTACCAAACTATTATAACTTTAATCTCCTCTTTTGGCAACCTACTTTTTTTACCTTATTTCTACCTTTTTATATACTTTTTTGGCAAATTTGCTATGAAAGCCTAAACAGAAAACGACAAAATTACCTCTATTTTCGCAAAATACAATATTTCACGAAAACAGGAGATCAGATGAAAGTGAAAGATTCTTATGACAGAATAGCCGTTGGTCTGAGACTTGCAGAACGCCGGAAGCAGTATGGATGGTCCAGAAGTTTTGTGGCAAAAAAAATTGGTATTGTGGAGAAATATTACGCGGATATCGAACGCGGATACTGCGGGATGAGCATAGATACGCTGATCGAACTTA
>CABSCP010000025.1 GCA_902476265.1 uncultured Lachnospiraceae bacterium | reverse complement strand
GGCAACTACGCCCCTTGTGGACTTTCACCACAGACTGACGGCATGCCCGTCATACGTAAAAAGGGGGACGGCCCCCGCCATCCCCCGCCCTTTTTACCTGTTTTTTTGTCTTTTGCGTCATTTCAGTTCAAAGGATGCCAGGCTTGCGCCGCCCTCTCCTCTATATTCAAAATACAGGGCCTGTATGCCGTCGGGAATGGAAATGTCCGCGCTGTACTCCTTCCAGATATTGGAGAATCCCACCGGAATCATTCCCAGTGACGGCCCGTCCCAGGAGGTTTTCACATGAAAAGCGCCGCTGCAGTATCCGCGCACTCTGATAGACACATTCTTTATGCCCCGACAGTCAAAATATTTGAATCCCGCAGTGGCTCCGTCCCTCATGTTCGCAATATAACCGGCGTATTCATCGCCGTCCCTGCCGTCCTGTGTGATTTTGGGGAAACGGTTATCCATCCAAAAGGCCGCTTCTCCCGTATAGATCGCTTCCGTTTTGCAAAAAAGATTACATGCAAGATATGCGGCATACTCTCCCTTCCCGTCAAGGGGACCGTGATTGCCGCCGCAGGAAGTCATCTCCACCTGTGGGATCCTGCCCTCTTTGGTAAAATGAATCTGTTCCATACAGCCCTGCCTGCAGAAGTTGATGCCTTCCGTATGCCGGTGATAAAAAATATACCAGTCTCCTTCAATTTCCACGATGCTGCCGTGATTATTCCCTCCGTAGTACATGGGCTTTTCTGCCGGCTTGTAAGAATCAATGTGTAAGTCACAATTGCTGACGATCACACCGCCAAACCGAAATCCGCCCATGGGATTTTTACTGGTTGCATAACAGAGTTCATGCATCAAAACGGAGGAATAGATGAAGTAGTAGGTATCCCCTCTTTTCCGGATGGACGGCGCTTCAAAAAACTCATGTCCTTCAAATCCGCTGCCCTTGCTGTAGGGTTGGCTGGGTGTCACAATCACCGGCGCCTCCTCAACCGTCAGCATATCTGCCCCCAGAACGGTTCCCATGGAACCGCTCCTCGACCGATCCCCCACCGGGCAGAATCCAGTATACAGATAAGTCCTGTCCCCTTCCGTCAGCACGCCGGGGTCAAACTGGGGTTCATCCCCTTCTCTCTCCCCCAGCCTTATGCCGTCCGGATAATGCACATATCCGTAAAATTCATAAGAGCCGGCAGGCGTATCACACACTGCCACAGAGACCACCGGAACCTTATCCAGAACATAATACAGATAATATCTGCCGTCCGGCCCCACCGTCACATCCGGCGCATAAAGGCACATGGAACCGTCCGGATTGAGCGGGTCCTGGGTCTTTTTATATATCACCCCTTCATACCGCCAGTTGCCCAAATCGTCTGTGGGCGCGGACCAGCACACATAATCTCCCAGACAGTATGCGTTTCCTCTGAAAAAATCGTGGGAACCGTAAACATAAACTCTCCCGTCAAATACATAAGGCTCTCCGTCCGGAATATATTCCCAGGACGGGAGGTATGGATTGAATGCCTGCTTTGTTTTTCCCATTGTCAGTACTCCTTTTTTTCTGCTTTGTTCACAGCTTCAAAGCTCCTGGATTTTTACCGCCTTTTTCTTACCGGACATTGACAGCCCCCGCCGAAACGGGGGCTGTTTTTACCAGATTCTGTAATTTCCGGAAAGCGCCAGAAAGGCGAACAGATACAGGCAGTTGTCATAGTATCTTCTTTCTCCCAGACGCAGGGGCTGGTTCCAGAACCATTCCACCCACCTGACCGCCGTTTCCCAGTCCTGTGAGCCGTCATTTTTCACAGCCAGAGCGCTCTGGGCGGTGGTTGCCACAAGGCCCAGCGGATGCAGCACGTTCTGCTCCACAGGATTGCCGTCTACCGTAAAGACGCATCTTGCCGCCTCCAGATCGGTTCCCAGAAACCGCATCTGCCGCAGGGGCGCGCTGTAGTGTCCGGCATCCCTGTCAAACCACTCCCTGTCCAGCCCGATGTTTGCTGCCGTCCGATAGGCATCGCTGTAAAACAGGTTGTGTTTTCCGCCCCAGGGCAGTTCCTGATCCATGGGGCTGCCGTCAAATTCACCGTACTCCGGGTTCAAACCGGTCACAGGATGGCAGGCTTTCGCCAGATACGTTCTGCTGGCGGCCGCCGCCTGTTTCCAGAATTCCCGGTCTTCTTCATTGGCCCATAACGCAAACAGTTCATAGAAGTGAGGCAGATGATAAGAAGGGTCCGTATAAGGACACCCCGGCACGAATAAAATCTGCTTATTTTCCCGGTTCCACATGGCAGCTCCGGTGCCCGGCTTTTCTCCCTTGTGGATGCAGTCCGACAGAATCTGCCTGGCCTGTTTTGCATAAGCATAGATGCCTTCCCCCTCGCCCCAGCGGTGGGCGGCAAAGAACAGGGCCATGGCAAAAAACTCTTCTCCGTCCGGCGCAGGGCCATAGGCATTCTTTTCCCCGTTTCTCTGACAGGACCAGGCAAAATAACCCGCGTTTTCGCCCTCTTCCATATACATATAAGTTTTCGCCCACTTCCAGATGCGGTCAAATTCTTCTTTTTTATTCAGCTGTACGCACATCATCATACCGTAGGACATGCCTTCCGTGCGGACATCATCATTTCCGGTATCGGTCAGATAGCCCATATCCGCTCCGGCTTCGTGGTAGAACCCGTTTTCACCGCCATAAAAAACGGTCCTGAAAATCTCTTCCAGTCTTTTTGTAATTTCCTCCTCACTGTGCCCGCATTCTGCGAACACATTCCGGTAGGTTCCGGTTTGAAAAGCTGCCATTATTCTTTGACACCTCCTATGGTAAGCCCGGTGATGAAGTATCTTTGCAGGAACGGATACAGACACACAATCGGAAGCATGGTGACAATGGTCGCCGCCGCACGAATGGAAGTGGGCGTTACCGTAGACGCTGACATGGCATCCTTCATCGCTTCTGCCGATGAGCTTTGGTTGGTAACGGAAGACAACAGCTTCATCAATTCATACTGCAGTGTGGTATACTCGCCCCTCATCCGGTTATACAGCATCGTGTCAAACCAGGAGTTCCACTGTCCCACTGCCACAAACAGCGCTACCGTAGCATACACCGGCTTGCAGAGCGGAGAAATGATTTTCACAAAAATCGTCATGTAACCCGCGCCGTCCAACTGTGCGGATTCCTCCAGACTGTCCGGAATGCCCTGCATGAAGGTGCGCATCACCAGCATATTGAAGGCGCTGAGCATCCCGGGAATGACATAAACCCAGAAACTGTTTGTCAGATGCAGATTCTTGTACAGCAAAAAGATGGGGATCATACCGCCGTTGACATACATGGTGATGACCCAGAACAGGGAAAGCTGGCTTTTGAATAAAAACCGCTTGCGGCTGACGATAAAGGCCAGCAGCGCGTTGGTCACCAATGCAAAAACCGTGCCCAGAATGGTGCGGGCGACGGATATATAGGCGCCCACAAGCAGGTTGTCTTTTGCCAATACTGTCTGATAATTTTTCAGAGTCCATTTCCTGGGAAACAGATAGATGCCGCCCCGCAGCGCATCCGCGCCGTCGTTAAACGAAATCGCCAGTGTGTTTAATACCGGATAGAGCGTAACCACAACGAATGCGATCATAAATATTGTATTGCAGACGGTAAAAACCATATCCGGAACCGATCTTTTATATTTTATCTGCCCTGCGGCATGTTCATTTACTTTTTTCATATTCCTGACCATCCTTTCCGCTGCTTAAAACAGCCGTTCTTCTCCTGCCCGTTTTGCCATTTGGTTGGCAATGATAATCAGCACAATACTGACGACACTCTTAAAAATACCGGCTGCGGTACCCAAAGAATAGTCGCTTTGGCTGATCCCCCATTTGAGCACGTAGATATCAATGGTTTCGGAAACACTTTTTACCAGTCCGTTTCCTAACAGGTACTGGACTTCAAAGCCGGCATTCAAGACGTTGCCCACATTCATCAGAAGAAGAATCATAATGGTGGGTTTGATGCCCGGTAATGTAATATGTTTGATTTTCGCCCATCTGCCTGCGCCGTCGATGGCTGCCGCTTCATACAGACAGGGGTCAATGGCGGTAATCGCCGATAAGTAAATAATTGCGTTCCAGCCTGTTTCCTTCCAGACATTGGCAAAGGCGACGATGGGCCAGAAAAATTTCGGATGTGCAAAAAAGTTCAACGGCTGCTCCAAAATGCCGAATTTTAACAACAATTCATTGATGATACCGGAGCTTGATAAGGCATCATGCAGGATACCGGTCACGATAATCCAGGATAAAAAGTGGGGCAGATAAGAAATGGTCTGCACCGATTTCTTTCCCCATTTGGATCTTAATTCATTCAGTAATATGGCAAACACAATCGCCATGACAAAGGTTGCCACCAGGTTGATGACGCCCATGGCCAGCGTGTTTCTAATGACTCTGATAAAGGTCTCATCTTCAAACAGCTGCTGGAACTTGGCAAGCCCCACAAACTGGGAATGCAGAATGCCGTCCTTTGGCTTATAGTTCTGGAATGCCATCAGCCAGCCTCCCAGAGGCACGTAACAGAAGATGATTCCATACGCCACAAAGATTGCTGCCCAAAACAGCAGTACCTTCTGCCTTTTTATTTCTTTCCATGTGATCGGCGTCTTCGGCTCATTGCTTTTTTTTGTTTTTCCTCTCATGGATTCCTCCTATCCGTGCAAATGCACCTTCTCCTTGCAGAAAGCAGGCAGCAGCAATCACTCTCGCAACCACTGCTGCCCCTCTTATCTTAATTCTATACTGCCGGTTTATTTGGATACTCCTGCAAGCTCCAGTCTGCGATCCAGTTCCGCCTGCATTTCTGCCAGGAAATCTTCGGGTTTACACCCTGCGTAAACATTCATGTATTCTTCCCAGCCTGCTTCAAAATCTTCTGCCATCACAACCTTGGGCAGCCATTCGTGTTTGATTTCACCCATCTTTGTCCATGCAGTGCCGCCGGGGGTCGCTGTGGTCATGTTGTTGGAGAAAGAGTACATCGGATACCAGGGACCGGGTTCATCGTTGGTGCCGATCATATCGATGTAAGTAGAGCATCCGTAAGCTTTCAGACATTCCTGAACGTCAGCCGGTAAGCTGTCTAAAAACTCCTGAGGCTGTTCATCCGGAGATGCTGCATTGATGCCGTCCATTGCCATACCGGAATAAATCGGGAAGTAGGAATAAGAGCAAAGGTGAGAAGCCTTGTATGCCGTATCCGCAGCTTTCATGCGCATATCATCGGTACGATAGAACAGACCATTCTCATCCACGTCATAATCGACGCCCTTCACACCCCATTTGCGCAGGATCATCACTTCGGGATCCAGCATATCATTTAAGAACTGCATCGCGCCTTCGATATCCTTACAGCTTGTGGTGATGGAGATCCCGCCGGTGGCATTGAGCGTGCCGTCGGGAGAAGTTGCTCTCCACTGGTTTTTCACGTCTCTGGAAATGGTGATCGGAAGGGGTACATAGTTACAGCCCTGCTCATCCAGTCCCTGTGTCTTGAACGCATCCTTTACGGTGTAAGCGAAATCCCACCACTGGTCAATCATACCGGTCACACGTCCTGTGGACAGTTTTGCGATATATTCGTCATAAGTCTGTGTGAAAGATTCGGGATCTACAATGCCCTTTTTGAACTCTTCATTCAGCTTGGCGAAATAGCGTTTTGCAGTAGGGGTTGTGTTGTAGTCTTTTACGGTCAGCGTATCCAGATCAACTAAAACCGAGCCGTCATTGGGATAGCCGTCCAAAAACTGAGGCGCATTCTCCAGACAGAAGTAACGCCAGTCCTCACAGAGAATGGTGTAAGGAATGTTTGTGGTGCCGTCTTCCATCGTAGGATTTGCCGCGTTGTAATCTTCAATCAGCTTGAAATATTCATCCATAGTCCTGATATCCGGATAGCCGGCCCATTTTAATACACGGGTCTGAATCCAGAACGCTTCGTCGTTATGCGTTGTGCTCATATCTTTTTCCCAGATATTGCCGAACTGGGGAACCCAGTAAATGTGGCCGTCCTCGGAGCGGATTTCGTTCCACTCAGACTCCGTATAGAAATTTTTCAGATCCGGATAATCGTCCAGATATTCATCCAGCGCAACCAGAGCGCCCGCATCTCTCATCATCCCTGCGGAATCGCCTGCCACAACGAAATCCGGATATTCGCCGCCGGCTACCATGGTGCCGATCGCTTCTTCCTGTGTCTGGCCTGTCAGCCATGTTTCCTTACATTTTGCGCCGATCTTTTCCGCGATGATCTGCTGAATCTCATTGTCATCGTTGATTTCGGAACCGGGTACTGCGAAGAATGCGGTAAACTCTTTGATTTCCCCACTGTCTGCAGCCGTGCTTTCCGCTCCTTTTGTATCCTCTGCGCTCTTGCCTGTGTCTGCCGCCGGTGTATCTTTACCGCCGCATCCTGCCAGCATGGTCGCGGTCATTGCCGCTGTCAGTAACATCGCTACCGCCTTTTTGCTTTTCATACTTTCTCCTCCTTGTTATTTTGTATCGTTTCGTTTCCTTCGATGATCCTATTTTATAACATTTGTACAATATTTGAACCGGAGAAAGCATAGGAAAAATCCAGACAAATTATAGTTGCACAATTCATTTCATAATTCGCCCGGATTTTTGTCATATTTTACCCGTATCTCACATATTTCCCTGACCGCCGATGGCAGCTCATTCTCTCGTCTGTCTGCGGAAACGGGCCGGTGTGCAGCCTTTTACGGCAATAAAACGGTTGATGAAATAGTCCAGATCATGGTACCCCACCCGTTCCGCCACTTCATACACCTTCATATCCGTGTGCAGCAGAAGCTCCGCCGCCCGGTCCACCCTGTAATTATTCAGGTAATCTTTGAAGGAGATTTCATACTTTTTCCGGAAAAGCTGCCCCAGATAGGCGCTGTTAACAAAATACTTCCGGGAAAGCTCCTTTAATGTCAGATTCTGCGCGTAATTGTCCCGCACTTCCTTTTCCACTTCTCCAAGCACCCCCCGGGCGGCTTTCCCCCTCAGCTGGGCCAGATAATCCGCGTACTCTCCGGCAAAGCGCACCAGATGCATGCGGCTGCCCCTTATGGTTCCCTCGTCGAAGGCATTGGCAGTGATATAACGCAGGACTTCTTCCTGGTTGACGCCTTCCTCCTGGGCTACCGCAAGGTGTACCAGCTGGAACAAAAGGTAATTCATATTCAGGCCGACTACTCCCACATCCATTCCGCTGCCGTTCATTTCCTCATAAATCTGCGCCACACAGCCCGAAATCTCTCCCTTGTTGTTCTGCTCAATGGCATTCACCAGATTGTCTAAAAGCTGCTTGTGCAAAAGGTCAACCCCCGCCTGCTCCTGGTTCTCCTCCTGTCCGGCCAGCCGGAAATCCTGAAAGGACCGGGCCACTGCGGCCGTTCGGTAGGATTCCCCGATTTTTTCAATGGAGTCCACCTCATTTCCCACCAGCATTACCACCGGCACCTGCATCACATGCCTGATCTTTTCCAAAAAGCGGTCCAGATACTCCTGTTCTGTCAGCTGTTGTGCCTCCGCCATCCGGCGGCAGTAAACAAACCCGATATCATACCGGTTTTCTTTCCGGGAAACGTCAAAAAAGCAGTGCCTGCTGTCTTCCTCCAAAAGCCTGCTACACACTTCATACAGCCGCCTCTGCTGACAGCGCATATCCTCCGCCCCGATATTCTGCGCTCCCCTCTCCAGTTCCAGGGCAATGTAGCGGATGCCGTCGGACAACCGCAGCTTTTCCTTGAGATGATTCAGATTCGTCTCATCGTACTTTCCGCAGATGACCGCAATCAGATTCCGTGCCAGATAGGCGCTTTCCTGCCGGGAAGCCTCCGCCTTTTTCTGGAGGCATTCCTCATGCATTCTGGTCACCCGGGCGAGCAGGTTCACAAGTTCTTCCCTGCTTACCGGCTTTAGAATATAGTCCACGCAGGCATTGCGGACAGCATCGCGGACAAATTCAAAGTCATTGTATCCGGATAAAATCGCAAAATACGCCTCCGACACGTTTTCCTTACGGATGTATTCCAGAAGTTCCAGCCCTGTCATGCCCGGCATCTTGATGTCCGCAAGAATCAGTTCCACCTGATTTTCCTTTAAATATTCCAGCGCCTCCTGTCCGTTACAGGCTGTCCTGACAATTTCAAATCCGTAATCTTCCCAGTTAAGCAGTACCTTAAGCCCCTGCAAAATAAAGGGTTCATCATCGATCAACAATACTCTAAGCATCTTTTTTACGGTCTCCCTTTCCATTTTCTGCTCTTTTTAAGAATTCTGTATGCGGATGCTCACCAGAGTCCCTGCCCCCTGCTCGCTCTCCAAATCAAACTGTACCTGTCCGTCGGTCACCATTTTTAAACGCAGGCAGGCATTTAAAATTCCGACTCTGCCCTTTTCCTTGAGCCGCCCGATCTGCGCACCGTTCATTTTTTCCTGCAAATCGTACACCTGAGCCTCCGACATTCCCATTCCGGTATCCTCGATTTCAAAGCATATTTCCTTATCTCTTTTATATCCTCTCACAAAAATCCAGCCGGGAGCCGATTTTTCCTCGATGCCGTGGACACAGGCATTTTCCACAAAAGTCACCAGCGTCAGCTTGGGAAGGCGCACATTCTCACAGTCCGGATCTATGTGAATCGAGTAGGAAAGGCGCTGCCCGAACCGGTATTTCTGCAATTCCAGATAGGCTTCCACAAAACGGATCTCCTCTGACACTGCTACCTCATCATTTCCCCATTCCACATTCTGCCTCTGCATCAGCGCCAGCCGTTCCACCATTTCGGCAGTCTCGTTTTCTCCTTTCAAAATACTGTGCATCCGAATGCTTTCCAGCGCATTGAACAGAAAGTGCGGGTTGATCTGGCTGTGCAGCGCCAGAAGCTCCGCCTGCTGTTTGGCGATATCCATCTCCTGCTCCCGCAGTTTATCCTTATAGACCGTCTGAATCAGTTCGTTGATCCGGTCCGCCATCCGGTTATAGCTGCGCATCAGGATCCCGATTTCATCCTTTCCTACAGCCTGTGTGATGGGCGGCAGATGATCCGCATCCTGGCCTTCAAAGGCATTGCCCAGCGTCTGCAGCCGCAGCACGAAGGAACGCCGGAAAATTCTCATAAACACCAGCGGCACCACAATATTGAGCCACACCAAAAAGAGAATCAGCCAGAAATTTTCCCGGATGACCTGCGCCGTGGTCAGCGGCGGTTTCATCACGTAGATCGTCCAGGTCTGTCCGTACAGCTGCATCCGGTTTTGCGCCCCGGCCCTCTTATTCAAATCTTCCCAGGGCTTCATAAAAGGCGTGCCTGTCCCGCCCCGCCCGTCGTTGGAAAACAGGATTTTGTCCTCGCTGCACACATATACGGTGGAGGTATAGTGGTTATTCACCATATTGCGGATGATGGTTCCATAATTCAAATCCAGCCGCAGCACATTTCCGCACTGTCCTTTATGATAATAGTCCATTTTCTGAAGCAGGGACAGTTTTTTCTGGTTTCCGTAAACAGAGCCGTTGTTTTTTTCGTACCACGGAAAAAGCAAAGTATCCGCCGTACTCTCCTGTGCCGCGCGATACCAGTCCGTATCATACACCGGGTCCACCCGCGCAAAATATCCCCCGTTTACGATAGTCGGATTGTCCGCATAGATGACCGCCGAAACGTATTTGCTTCCCACCCCCACTTTATAAAGAGAGTCCTCCATCAGCGCCAGATAGGCATTATAATACTCCAGCGGCGTCGCATATTCTCTCTCCAGAAACTCATTCACATACCGGTTTCCGTAAATATTGCGCGCCAGCTGCACCGCATTTTCCACCGTGTCATTCAAATTATAAGCGATGGCTTCCGCCGTATTTTTCATTTCCTGCTGCTGAGAATCCGATTCCGCCTTCAGTAAAACCGACAGAATCATGCCGTCCGTCAAAAAAAGAGGGAGCAGCACACAGGCTACATACATTAAAACCAGTTTGCGCTTTAAACTCATGTTGTCCAGCACACCGTCCAGCCTGCGCAGCAGCGCTTCTTTCATTCTTTCTCCGTTTCCTTTTGCCCCTCTTTGCATGCCTTCCTCCGTCAAATCAATTCTCTTCATACCGGAACCGAGAAAATGCTGCCACCCCTCCGCTCTTTTGGGTGGAATAGGCGAACAGCCCTGCCCTGCATCCGCAAAAATGATCCATTTTAAACCGGAGCTTATGAGCAGGACCTAACGCTTCCCAGCCTTCTCCCCTGTCATAGAAAAACCGGACGGTATCCTTCATCTGCCAAAAATCCGCTTCCAGTCGGAGTTTCACCTTGCTGTCTGCAGAACCTGTCAGCGGCAGGACTTCGTATTCCGGAGCAGGTTCGTTCCCGGCAGGCATGGCGTTCAGGCTGTCATCCTCCGCCTCCCGGGCTCCCATCACCAGGCAGGGAGTTCCCTTTTCTATTTTTACTGCTATCATCCCGTAACAGCCCTGCAGCGCGCACAGTCCTGCATAGTCCCCTTCCCTTAATCCGGAGAAATCCAGCGTGACCGAAACGCTGCAGCGAGGGAATAAAAGCCGCTGGGTCAGAGTGTTTTGCGCCTGCGTCAGATTCCGGCACAGCTTCCCTGTGCGAATCCAAAAACAATTCTGCTCCACGCCCCACAGCCTGTCATCCGGCCTGTGGTTGAACTGCCACACATTCCGCAATCCCCGGTATCCCCCTTGATTGCCGTCTTCTGTAAAATCATCCGATGCGTATAACGGGGCATAACGGTAATCCGGCCGGGTACTTGTTACCGGAAAGCTTTCCGGCACTCTTCCGTTTTCTCCGAATACGGGAAAGGTTCCCGTGACGCCTTCCGGCGCTGCTTCTTCCCTCCAGCTGACAGGCAGCAGCACCGGAATCCTGCCCACCGCGCCGTGATCCTGAAAGAGCACCGCATACCAGCGGCCATCCGGGGTATCCACAATGCCGCCCTGGGCTACGCCCTGATTGCAATATCCTCTGGTATCCTCCAGCACATCCCGCCCTCTGAAAATACCCTGCAGGCTGTCCGCGCAAAAACAGGCCTGGGTCCGCATCCAGCGGTCTTTTCGGGAATGGATAAAAAACACATAATATCTGCCCCCGATTTTATACATATGGGAACCTTCATATCCCAGAAAACCATTCCCGCTGTCACGGACAATGATGCGGTCCAGTCCGCCGGGCATGGGCCCGGTCAGATCCGCTTTCATCTGTGTCAGACGGATATCCGTGTTGCCATAGACCAGATACACGCTGTCATCCTCATCAAAAAACAGGGAACAGTCATGGTAAAATCCTTCTATTTCCTGCCTTTTCCATGGTCCTTCTGCCTGCTTCGCCGTATACAGATAGGTTTTGTGTGTATCATTGGCCACAAAACACACATAAAAAAGACCTTTATGGTACCGAAGAGTGGCCGCCCACATGCCCTGTCCATAACAGTTTGCTTGTCCGATCAGACACTGCTTTTCGGTATCGTCCAGACGGTCATAGACATAGGCCACCGTTTCCCAATGCACCAGATCAAAAGAACGCAGGATCACGCCTCCCGGGAAAAAATGCATGGTGGTGCTCACCATATAATAAGTATCCCCAACCCGGATTACATCAGGGTCGGGGAAGTCCATTTTTAAAATAGGATTGTCATTCATCATTCTCTTTGTGCCCGTGCACGTTTTCATATATTCCCATCCCTTCTCGTCAAAACTCTGCCTCTATCATACAGTTGCCCTTAAAGAAAAGCAAGCCGATGTTTCATTTTCAGAAATATCTACAAAGAAGCGGTATAAAGATGGGGTTTCCGGAACCGTTCATTGTGCAATTTCACCCCTGTTGTGCACGAGCACGTATTCTTCTGTAATGGTGATTGTACTGAAAAAAGGGTCGATATAAATGGAATATCCTCCATCTATCGGCCCTTTCACTACGTCTGCCAGTTATAGGAGTATTATCAAAATCGTAGCCTCAACATAATACAGCCCATTTCATAATGCTCCCTTTTCATAATCTATCTACGCTAATTATCATAGTTCTTGGCATATCTAATCATGTAAAAATCCAACATTTTCTATTTGTCTACAGAACAAGCTAAACTCTTTCTAATTTTATCTCCTTTAATATGATGCTGTTTACTATATATTACTTACTTGTCTTTCTCTTTCCAAGTATTGTATAATTTATTGGAGACAGTATTTCTTCATTATTTTCTATATACATTTTTCTCGCATCTTTTCGTACGTTTTCATTAACAGTAAATGTTAATCCAATTAAAATAGCCATAATAAAAATAAAAGCTGAATATAGGATACAAAAAACTTTAAATAATACAAGTTCACAGCTTTCAAACCAACTTAAAATATTATTATCATTCCACAATGATACGATTTGGTTTATAAAAAAAACTGCAATAATAATAATCGCTGTTCCAAATGAAACCATTAAATATTTATTAGGCCTGCAATTTGATACATATGCATTTATGTAATCCCCATTCCATCTATAAACTCTCCTGCCTAATAACTCATCAATATCATTTTCCAATCCGGAAAGATAGCCTCTTAAAATAGCAACAAATCTAAATAAATATGATACATATGAAAAAATAATTAGCGCAAGTAACGGAACAAACAATGCTAATGCCAGTTTAATTTCACCTTCAATATTTGATTGATAGGCAATATAAGGTGTTAGTAAGGTAAGCATTACTACTAATACACTTGCATATTTATGTTCAAACGAATTCAATAAATCATCAAGATGCTTCCATAATTCTACATAAACATTTAATTTATCATCATTATTTACAACCATTTTATTAACTGTATATAATTGTTTCTTGATGTTTCCCATAACTGCTATCCTCTGTACTTTGCAAGTCTATTGCATAGTTCTCAGTTCTTTTTTATCATTTTAAGTTTTCTAATAAAACCAATAAAATTCTCTTCTCAATTAACTCTACATATTCTAACTTGTTATTTCATTCATAAAACCATGCATCATTTACATCGTCCCTTATGATTATAAATTAAAAGGGAAGTTTTAGCAAGTTATTGCCATTTCTTTTACATTAAATACGCGGATGCAGGGATGCTTACACGAAAGTTTGACAGTTAAATATTAAGAAAAGTACTGGCTGGTCCCATAAAATCTTCATTTTTATGCCAAATCTGCGAAAAGCCGGGCATCCGCTCTTTGTTCCAGAAAAGCGGATACCCGGCTCATTTCTTTTTCCGAAAAGAATCCCGGATACCACGATGAAAAACAATGCCGTACAGAACGACCGCTGTCAGGCACAAAAGGGTTCCGGCCACATAAGCTCTTTTGATCCCGTAAGCCTGACACAGGCTTCCGGCCAGCCAGTTTCCTGCCACGACTCCCGCGCCCTGCATACAGGCGAAGCCGCCGCTTAAAGCTGCCGCCCGGTTCTTTTTGGGCACAAGGCCGGTTATCATTTCCGTCACTGCCGGAAGCAGTGTTCCATACCCTCCGGCCTGCAGGATCTGCAAAAAGACGAGTCCCCCTACGTTCTGCAGCCGGATCTGCATTCCCAATTTACAGATGTAAATAAGAAGGGAAAAAACAGGAGTTGTACCGGCAAAGCCCGACGTCTGATTTTTTTGTACAGCGTCATTCCCGTCAGTTCGCTGACCGACCGCCTGCACCAGGGCTACGCGGATCAGTTTTCTTTTTCAAAAGCCTTCAAAAAGGAAAAAGGCATTTCCCCTTCTATCTGGCGGCAGCAAAATATTTAAGTCTTGATCCCTGAATCGGACCGTGACGGAAGCAAACTTTAAAAGGCTGTGAAAAATGATTTCTCACTTTTCACAGCCTTGCTCTCTTTTTGCAAATCCGATTTACCCGTGGTATCAAATTCCCCCAATTCTTCTGCCGTTTACATAAACCTGTTCCAGCTCCATGCCGGGCGTCACCACCAGCAGGTCTGCTAAAAGTGCAGGGCGGATTGCCCCGATTTTATTCTCCATACCCATGGCCCTTGCCGGGTGATCGGTGGCGCACAGGATGGCCGTCTCTGCCGGCACCCCGTAAGAGATCACATTCTTCACTTCCTCAAACACATTGCTGACCGAACATGCCAGCGTGCCGTCGGGAAGGGTGGCCCGGTTTCCTTTCACACAGACCTCCAGCCCTCCCAGGCTGTATAAACCGTCCGCCAGTCCTGCCGCGCTTAAAGAATCGGAAACAATACAGATTTTCTCCCCCATGGCGGCAAAGGTAAAGGCGAGCACCGCCGGATGAACATGGATGCCGTCGCAGATCAGTTCTGCCCAGACCTCTCTCACCTTCACCATTCCCACCACTCCGGGTTCTCGGTGATGGAGACTGTTCATGGCATTATACAGATGGGTCACATGGTCCGCGCCCGCATCTACGGCCTCATTGGCGCGTTGGAAAGTGGCGCTGGTATGGGCGATGGAAATTTTTTTGGTTTTGCTGAACTTCTTTATAAATTCCAACGCGCCGTCCAGATTGGGATCCACATCCACCAGCAGGATATGACCGCCCGCACAGGCGTCCAGCTCTTCAAAGAAGGCAGCCTCCGGCTTCTTTAAAAAAGCCGGATCATGACAGCCTTTTCTGTCCGGACCCAAAAAAGGGCCTTCCATATTGATTCCCCAGATATGAGCCCCTTCTCCGTTTGCTTCCATGGCAGCCCGGATCCGCTTCATCATCTGTCTGCTGTATTCCTCTTCCATGGTCATGGTGGTCGCCAGCACAGAGGTGACACCGCAGGCCGCATAGGATTTCTGAATCCTCACCAGCTCTTCCGGTGACGCGTCGGAAAAATCCGCGCCGTCCCGGCCGTGGGTATGCACGTCAAAAAAACCGGGCAGCAGCCACTTTCCTTCGATATCCGTCACTTCTTCCCCGGCTGCAGCGCACAAAGAAGCGCCTATCTCCAGAATCTTATCTTTCTGTATCCGGACATCCGCTTTTTTTAATTTTCCGTCCAAAAACACGGTTCCATTCTGAAAAAGCATTCCTGTTCTCTCCTTTTTGTTACAGGTGATCTGTTACGGTCATTTCTTTTACATTAAATGCGCTGATGCGGATGCAGGGATGCTTACCGCCTGCAGAGCGCACGACAATTTGCGCCTGCTGCCCGGGCAGCAGATACAGATAGTTTTCCGAAAAATACAGATACCCTTCTTTTTCCGCTTCCAGCGCTCTTTCATCTTCCATCCAGAGTCCTGCGGCCACCCGGCTTCCCGTGTTGGTCAGCTTCAGGATATGGACACCGCTTTCTTCGGTGAGCACGGCTTCGACTGCGGTTTCTTCCAGTTCCAGCAGGGGCGCCAGATCCGTCCGGGTAAAGAGATAGCTGTTTTCCGCCAAAACGCCGCCCTTCTCATCTCTGGCCTCTGCAAACAGGTAACAGACCGCACTGCCGATCTTTTCCACAGGGCAGCGGATGCTCCCGGCCCTGACCGCTTTTTCGGCTTCTGCATGATCAACCCCGACAGCCGGCAGGATTTTCTCTGCACAGATCCGTCCCGATTCCTCCACCAGTTTTACAACAAAAGCGGCCGGCCCGTTTTCTTTCCGGCCGGACTGCCAGAAGATTTCCGCTTCCAGCGCTGCAAGCCCCTGCAGCGTCATGGAGGAAAAACGAGCCGTCACCACATCCGATGCGTAAGCCTTTCTCACCCCATAATAGGCGGGCTTTGGGGCAGCATAATAATCCACGCTGCAGGTGCAGGTATTGTTGGGATATGGCTCATTGAACTGCCAGGGAAATGTACCGCTGCAGGAAAACGCCCTCCGCCGGTTGCTTTCCACCGCATATTTTAAACCTTCATACTGCATAAACTGACTGGCGCGCACCGTCTGACGGATTTCAGTCAGCTTCTCCCCAAAGCATTTTTGCAGCAGCGGATAATTATTCCACCAGGAACCCCTGTGGAAATACAGATCATTCTCTCTGGAGGGCGGCCACAGGTGGGATTTCTCCATTCCCTTTGTCAGGGTATCATAATTTGTCATTCCCTCCACGCCAAATTCGCTGGACAAAAGGGAGGTTCCGGCATTGTAGAGGGTGTACTGCTCTGTGAGGCCCTGATGCTCCCAGGGGCCGTGTACGTCATGCAGCCCTGCAGGGTCCTTTGCAATGTTTTCCAGGGTGTTGTTGAACATTCTGCCCGTGGGCGAGGATTCCAGAAAATACCGGGAGGGATCAAGCTTTTTCACCTGTCTGCCCAGCACGCCGATCACCGGTACATCCATAGTGATCATTCCGTTCTCCGGCCCGGAAAGTTCATTTCCGCCGCCCCAGAGCACAAGAGAAGGATGATGCTTTTTCCGGGGGATGATGACCGCTGCCTCCTCTTCCATCCTCTGCAAAAAGGCAGGATCCGAAGAAGGCTCATTTTCAATGCCGGAGCTGGACTGAATGAATTCCTGCCATAGCATGATACCGTTTTCGTCACAAAGATCATAAAAATCTTCCCGCTCGATCAGACCGCCGCCCCAGATGCGCAGACAGTTGACATGAGCCTCTTTTAAAAGCCCGATCAGGCGCTCCAGCTTTTCTTTGCGTCTCACCCCATACATCACGTCCATGGGCACCCAGTTATAGCCCTTCATATAAATCTTTCTGCCGTTTACGCAGGCCGTATAGGGACGCGCATCGGCATCCCCGGTTTCGTTTTTTACAAACTTCACATCCCGGATACCGAAGCGCACCTGCCTGCTGTGGGAAATTCCCTCCTTTGTTTCGGCGGTCAGCACCAGTGTATAGAGAGGCTGTTCCCCGTAGCCGTTGGGCCACCATAACCGGGGATTTTCCACCAAAAAGTCAAACTGTACCTGCCCTTTTTCGGACTGTTTTACCTGCTCTGCCACGACGCTGCCCTCCAAAAGCAGTTCTGCGCGCATCCGGCAGTCTGCCCAAACACAGATGCCAAAGGACGCTTCCGCTTTTGTAAAAGTCTCATTCAGCCGGATTTCCGGATTCGGCCGGCCCAGTCTGGCTGTGCCGGTGATCTCCAGATACACATCGTCCCAGATGCCCAGATGAATCATGCGCGGGCAGAAGTCCCACCAGTAGGTCATCCGGCTCTTGTGAGTCTTTACATATCGTGTTTTGCTCACCTGGGATTCTTCATTCGGCGCTTTTTTGATGACCACGGCCAGCAGGTTTTTCCCTTCCTTTTTCAGGATCTTCGTCACATCAAATTCCACCGGCGTATACATGCTGCAATGCGTTCCCAGATACACGTCATTCAGATAAAAAAGTGCTTCATAGTCCACCCCTTCAAAGCAAAGATGCACCTGACATCCTTCCATATCCTCCTGCAGCGTAAACTCTTTTCTGTAAATCCAGGTCCGCTGGGGAATCCATTCCAGGGATAGGCTGTTTTTTTCAAAATACGGGTCCACAATTTCCCTGCAGCGCCACAGATCGTCGGTAACGCTGCCGGGCACCCGGGCCGGCTTCCACCAGCGCACATCCCTGGTTTCTGTCTTTTCTCCGTTTCTCCAGATCCAGTCCTCATCCAGATATTCCTTGCAGATCCAATCGCTGCCGTTTAAGCTTATTTTTGCCACTTTTTTTCTCCTTTTTATGTTTCGGCGCGCTCTGTCATATTCCCGTTTCCTAACCACCTGCCGCTCTTTATGCGATGGATGAAGCAGGCGGAACGAACCACCCAGTCAACGCCCATGGCCGCCCAGATGCCCAATAGTCCCATGTGCAGTTCCTTTACAAACAGGTAGCTGCAGCCGATTCTGCAAATCCACATGCTGGCGACGGACACGATCATCGTATAGTTGGCATCCATGGCCGCCCGCAGCGCATTGGGAAGGGAAAATGCTGTGGGCCACAACAGCATGGCGCAGAGGGAATGGAAAATAATCACTTTGGACGCCAGCCGGATGGTTTCCTCCGATACCTGATAAAACCCGGCTATTTGTGCGGAAAACAAGATGATCACTCCATTTAACAGAACCATAAACAAATAGGAATATCCCATCAGTTTTTTCACATAAGTCTTGGCCTGTTCCACCTCTCCTGCACCCAGCGCCTGGCCTACCACCGTGATCATGGCCACCCCCATGGCGGAGGCCGGGATGACCGCAACCCCCGCCACCACACCCACGATGGCGTTGGCGGCAATGGCAGTGGTGCCAAGCCCTGCGATCAGACTCTGCACCAGGATTTTCCCCACCTGGAAAATACAGCTGTCCATACCGGTGGGAATGCCCACCTTCAGGATGCCGGAAAGCACACTGCGGTCTGTGCGCAGGACGATCCGGCGGCTGTAATGAAGCTGCCGGTTCTCGTTTCGCATGATTTTGTACATGATCGACGCTCCCAGCACCCGGGAGGCAAGCGTGGAAAGCGCCACCCCGTATACGCCTATCCCAAAGACCAGAATCAAAAGGGCGTTGCCTGCAATATTCACCAGGTTCATCAGCACCGAGATCTTCATGGTGATTTTGGAATCGCCCATGGCCCGGCTCAACGCTGCGCTGGCGTTGTAGACGGCGAGGAACGGGAAAGAAAGGGCCGTAAGATAAAAATAAATGACCGCATTTTTCATCACCGCCGCTTCCACATTTCCGAAAACGGACTGTAACAGCCAACGGTTTGCCGCCAGGGAAAACACCATGACCAGGCAGGCGATCCCCGTCACGCACACTAACAGCTGATCCGCGGTTCTCTGCGCTGCATCCTCCCGTTTTTCTCCCAGCCTGTGGGCCGCCATCACCGCTCCTCCGGTGGACAGGCAGCAGAAAAGATTGATCAGAAGAATATTGATGGAATCCACCAAAGATACGCCGGAAACTGCCGCCTCCCCGGCGCTGGAAACCATGACGGAATCCGCCATTCCCACGGTCAGCCCCAATATCTGCTCCAGTACCAGCGGAATCACCAATCCCAGCAATGCTTTCTTTGTACGATCGGGAACTTCGTTTCCGATCGTACAAAAGTCTCCGGCGGATCGCACTCGGCGCGAGTGTGCGCTAAAACGCGCACACTTTTTTGTAAACATCTGCTTTTTTGTGTCCATGGTCATCCCTCTTTTTGTGTCCGCTCCAGCATGTCGCATACTACAAAGCCCTTTTTTGTCAGACGAAGCGTTTTGATCTCATACGGCGTAAAATCGATCCGTATTTTCTTATTTTTATGGGAAATTCCGAGGGAGCCTTCCTTGCCTTCTGTTTCAAAAGCTCTGACCACCAGCTCTTCAGGATACTCCAGACTCTGTTTCACGCAGGAGACGGCCACGTTTTCCTTTTCAAAAGCAAGCAGACTGTCCGCTGCCAGCCACTTATTCCCGGTATGGCAGCTGTCCTGTAAATACTCTACAGGCATATGCAGAAAATCCGCTTCTTCAAACAGTCGTTTCTTGGGGAGGGTCGTATTATGGGGAATCAGCCGCAGCTGATAATCCCAGGCGCCCTGGTCCATGAAACAGTGATCCAGATCTTCCGCAAGAGGGCCTCCGTTTCCGCGGGCATGGACGCTGCTGCGGGAGAGGATCAGCCGGTATTCGTTTCCGGCCTGGATACAGGCATATACGCTGTCATTTAACACAGCGACGCCGCTTCCCTTTTCATCCGAAAGATCCGCAAACCGATGCTGATAATATTCTCTGTTTTCCCCCATACCGTCGATCTTATTTTCCGCCAGGAACGAAGCCTCCGTCAAAACGGAAGGCTTTTCTGCCCTGACCGGCAGGCAAAAGTCGATTTGTCTGTGCTTTTCCATATTATGGAGGCGGATCTCCATTTTGAGCACGTCGCTGCCTTTTTCCAGAATATAATCAATGCGCATTTCGGAGCGCTCCCATTCCAGAAATACCCGGACAATACAGCGCATGGAATTTTCTTCCAGAACGCTGCTTTTTGTCATATGAAATGCGCCCAGCAGCTTTTCCTCATACACTTTTTCTCCCCAGGCGCCCCGGTCATCGTAAAATACTTTGACTGCCGCAGGGGCCAAAAGCAGTTCCTTCCCTTCCCGCAGGATGGATGCCGGGCAGCCCGTCTCTTCATCCAATGTCACTTTAAGGATGCCGTTGTCCAGTTCTGTTTTCGCTGCCCGAAGGGCCGGCATCGTATTTTCCTGATTGGGACCCTCATGGATGATCCGGCAGACGGTATAACCGTATGCCGGAATTTTCGTTTCAAATAAAAGGGTTCTTCTGCTGTCTGGCGCCCAGTTTTGATACTCCGTAACGGCATAGGGAATTTCCGCCCCCTTCTCATCCCGCAGGCGGATCAGCTTTTTTCCCGCTCTGGGCACATATACATTGGCCGCAAAAACACCGGAAAAATCCGCACCCGTGGGATTAAACAGTACCAGCGGGAAGCCGTCTCCTCTGGTATCGACGGCGTTTGCCACCGCCTGCAGGCCGTCCCGGATGATATGGCTCCGCTTTCGCAATCGCCCCGCCCACTTCCCGGCAGGCGGCATCTCTTGCTGGTTCGATGCTGGTTCCGGCCAGCACATCGTGAAACTGGTTAAAGAGCACCTCCTTCCAGACCTTTTCCAGCTTTTGGGCCGGAGGAACATAAGAGTCTGCTCCCATATTGGCCGCCATGGCCGCAACCGCTTCCGCTTTTAACAGCGTCCATTCCGCCCTTCTGTTATTTTGTTTGATTTCCCGGTCGGAACTGTAGCAGCCGTAAAAAATCCGTCCCAGCTCCCCGGTCACAACAGGCAGTTTTTCCGCTTCTACCGCGTCAAAAAACTCGCCCATGGTGGCAAAATCCAGCTTTGCGTCCTCCGTCTCTTCCCTCAGCTCACAGACCGCACGGATGTTTTCTATGGTAGGCCCGCCGCCGTGATTGCCCACGCCGTAAAACACGGCCATTTTGTCATATCCGATTTGATCCAGCTGTTCTCTGCTTTCACTGATATTAAATTCAATGGCCGGCCTTGTCCAGGCCATATATTCCCCGCCGGTGCGCTCACACATCACACTGCTGCCGTCCGGGGATTTCCATTGAAAGACCGGCGGCAGCGGTACCGTTTTAGGATCCGGCCTGGAGGTGGCATAGCTGCGGATGCCGCAGCCCTTTAAAATGGCCGGCATGTTGGCCCCATGGCCAAAACTGTCCGGATTAAATCCTTCCGTCACCTCTCTGCCAAACTCTTCCCGGACAAATTTTTTGCCGTAAAGGAAATGCCGGATCATGGCCTCCCCGGAAATGAGGTTGCAGTCCGGCTCCACCCACATACCGCCTGCGATCTCCCAGCGCCCCTCTTCCACATGTTTGCGGATCCGCGCATACTGTTTCGGGCAGTTTTCTTTCAGCCAGTCCAAAAAAGCGATGCTGGTATGAGTGAATTTAAAATCCGGAAATTCATCCAGCCGGTCCAGGGCAGAGGTAAAAGAAGATTTCACTTCCTGCATTCCTTCCTCCCGCATCCACAGCCACACCGGATCGATATGGGTATATCCCACCATATAATACTGTTTTTTTTCCATTTCTCTGCTTCCTTTACTCAGACTCATAATTGTAAGATTCATCCGTACAGCGGACAGAAAACCGGAAGGTCTTTAAATCCGCATGGAGCACAGCCTTACAGCCGTTGCTCTCCCTGGTGATTTCCAAAAGCTCATCCGGCAGATCGGAAACCACCGTCTCACCGTCAAAAGCCGCATATTCATTGCGCAGGCGCATGAGCCTGCAAAGCTTTTGTACCACAGGTTTTTTCACCTGCTCTTCTATTTCTTCCACGGTATAATTATGACGGCTGATATTTCTGGGGAAATCCGTGCGCTTCATCAGCTCGTAGTCGTTTTCCCCCGCCAGCAGACCCATATAATAAACCTGCGGCACGCCGGGGGCAAAGAACTGGATGGCCCGGGCCAGAAGATAGGCGCTGTCATTTTCCGAAAGCGCGGAGTAATAGGTGCAGTTGATCTGGTATACCACCGGTTTCTCCTTCGCCTTTGCGGAAAAGTCCATTTTGAAATTGGCCCCACACTGCGCTGTCCGGTCAATCACGTTCTGCAGTTCTTCTTCCGTCAGCAGATCTTCCACATCCACCGTACCGATGCCGTCATGGGTATCCAGCGTGGTATAAGCATCCTTCGGACAGATGGAAAACCAGTGTTTTAACCGCTTACTGCTGCCGGTATACAGCGTATGCAGCACCAGCACAGGGAGCGCAAAATCGTACACCGGATAACCGTGGTCCGCAATTTTCTGCTGAATGGTATAATGGTCATGGATTTCCGGCAGCATGGGCACCCCACGTTTTGCAAGCACGCCTGCCACCCGCTCCATACATTCCCACATCTCCGGCTCCACAAAAAAACAGGAAGTATTCAGCTTCTTTGTTGCGAAGGCAAAGGCGTCCAGGCGGACCATGGACGCGCCGCGGTCCATCAGGCTGTTCAGGGACTGTTCCACGAAATCCCAGGTGATTTTGTTCTCCAGATTCAGATCCATCTGTTCTTCGCTGAAGGTGCACCAGATCTCTTCCTCTGTCCCGTCCGCAAATTTAATTCTTTCACAGGGGGCATGATTCTTTCTTTTATTGAGCAGATCGATTTGCTCCTGAGTGGGCGCCCCTCCCTGCCAGAAGTCCTGAAAACGGATGAACATGTCCTTATAGGCAGATGCTTCATGCTTCTCCACAAAGTCCAGAAACTGGGGAGAACGTCTGGACAGATGATTGATCATGAAATCAAACATCAGTTCGTAGCGCTGCGCCAGATCTGCCACATCGTCCCAATCTCCAAAAGCCGGGTCCACTTCCTCGTAGGTCAGGGGAGCAAAACCCCGGTCGCCGGAGCTTGGGAAAAAGGGCAGAATGTGAACGGAACCGATTTCTCTGGCAAAATGCGTATCCAGCACCTGACGCAATTCCTTTAAATTTTTTCCGAAGCTGTCGGCATAGGTAATCAGCATTATTTTATTTTTCATATGGATCTCCTTTCTTCCTCTCCCGATGGGTCTGCCTGTCTGTCGGAACCTTTTTAACATCTGCAGGGTCTTTCCGCCAGAAAGTCATGGCGGTCCCTTTCCTCCGTCATCTGCCGGAGCAGTCCGTATTTTACAGGGAGATATTCCGGGTAAAACCAAAGGTTCCTCTTTTCTTTTCCGTCTTCTTTTAAATGGTACAGTTCCCCGAACGGCTCCCCCATATATTCCACCAGCTTCCATTCCCGGGTGATGAAACAGCGCCAGCGGACGGCATCTTTTTCCTCCTTAAACTCGGCGATCACCCCTTTCCGCCCGGAGGGTCTGCCTTCCAGTACCGACCGCAAAGAGATCCCGTCACAGCACGTTTTTAGCGGAATGTCCAGATAGTCCAGTACGGTGGGATACAGGTCGGCGAGGGAAACCGGTTCGGTCACCACACAGGGAGAAATTTTTTTCGGAAAATGTATCATTAGCGGCACCCTGAGCACCTCTTCAAAGGCCATGGGCCCCTTTTCTCCCAGTCCATGGTCAAACAGCATGTCCCCATGGTCGCTGGTGATGATCAGAAGCGTATCCTCCAGTACCTGATATTTTTGCAGCAGGGAAAGCAGGGCCCCGATCTGGCTGTCAAACAATTCCACCATGGAATAATAATAGCTGCGCACTTTCCGTATGACCGCTGTGTCCGTGTCCCGCCAGACCGTATCCTGATTCCCGGCAATGCCGAATCTGCCGCCGTACTCTTCTTCGATTTTTCCGTTCCACAGGGCGGTCAGCTGTCCCACCCTTTCATCAAAAGTCCCCTGAGGCAGAGGGATCGCATCCTCCGGAATTTTCTCCTGTTCCTTTGGCAGCACCAGCGGATGATGCGGATCCTGAAACCCGATGTTTAAATAAAAGGGACGGTCCTTCTTTCTTTCCTGTAAAAACGCTTCTGTCCGGTCCAGGATCCAGGCTCCGCTGTGGTATTTTTTGGGCATCCCCCAGTCTCCGGTCTGGTAGGCATCCTTTCCCTCCGGAAAAAGCCACTCTGTCTGCAGCTGGGGCATTCGGCATCCTTTTCGAATCCCCTTTTCGGCCAGCCACGCTTCATAGTGGGCGTTTACGCCCCAGCTGGAATGCCCTACGGAAAGTTCCGCCGTTTCAAAACCTGCAAATCCGGTAAAAGGGGTTTGCCCTTCCGTTTTTTGTGTTTCCGGGGAGGAGACATCCCAGGGATAAAAATGGGCCTTTCCCAGCTGGTGTGTGCGATAGCCTTCTTTCGTGAGCAGGGTGCTCAAAAAGGAGCCGGTATCCGCTGCGACGGTGCCGATATTATAGGAACCGTGCCGGGAAGGCAGTTGTCCGGTCATGAGGGAAACCCGGGAAGGGGTGCACACCGGATTGGTGCAGTATGCCCGCTCAAACCTGGCCCCTGCCGCCGCAAGGCGGTCCAGATTCGGCGTATGAATAAAAGAATTTCCGTTGCAGCCCAGGGTATCAAACCGCTGCTGGTCTGTGGTGACGATGATCACATTGCTCATGTTGTCACTCCTGTTCATAAATCAATTGAAACAGCCGCGCGCTTCTTGCAGGCTGGCACACTGCCAGACAGTTCTCTTCTTTCCGGTACTCCCAGCTGCAGGGCAGGTTTTTGGGATAAACAAGCCGCACTTCACGGATTTTTCTCTTGCAGCCGTCTAACGGGATTGTGACACAGTCCCCTTCCTCCTCCACCCGCCACAGCGCCAGGTGGGCACATTCTTCGTTATAAAAACCCAGCGCAAACCGCCGGTCGTCAAATGCAGGCATTCCAAACGGCCAGAACGGGAAGGAACTGCCGATCAGATGACGGTATCCCTTATAATAATCCAGCGCCTCTTTGATCAATGCCTTGTTTTCCGTAGAAAGGCGGGCCAGATGTCCGCTCTGGTGAATGCGCATGGTCATGGCGTTGACCATGTTAAACGCGGTCTGCTCTAAGTCGGCGTCAAACAGCGGGTAGGACCAGACGGCATTTTGTTCCGGCGTCACCGCCGCAGGGGCCGCCGCCGAAATCGCCGCATAGGCGATATATTCCGTCTGGTCGCTGGAGGACTGAATACTGTGCCGGGAAAGCAGGGCATCATTGATGCGCATACCGCCGCTGCCGCAGTTTTCGATGATCAGATCCGGATATGTCTCAAAAATATGATCCAGCCATTCCAGGTAGGCCCTGTTATGGGAAAGGAGGCCGTCCCCGGCGCTGTCCGCCGCTCTCTGGGTGCCGATTCCGGCATTGATGTTATAATCCATCTTTATGTAGCCCGCTCCGTATTCTTCCACCAGACGCCGGATCACCCCGTCGGCAAACTCGCGCACAGCAGGATTGCGGAAATCCAGCTGATATCTCCCGTGATCGATGACCCGCTTCCCGTGGCGCATAAAGAACCAGTCGTCCGGCAGTTGATCTGCAATGGGACAATGGATGCCCATGACCTCAATCTCCAGCCACAGCCCCGGAATCATCCCTTTCTTGCGGATATAGGAAAGCACCTTCTCGATTCCGTTGGGCCAGCGGTCCTTTGCCGGTTCCCATTCCCCCACTCTGGACCACCAGGATCCCTGGGCATACCAGCCCGCGTCGATGGTGAAATATTCACAGCCGATTTCCGCCGCTGCATCGATCAGCGGATATTCCTTTTCTTCCCTGGGATCACCGCCCAGGCAATTCATAAAATCGTTAAAAATGATGGGAAGCTTTTCATTGTCCGCATTTTTCCGGCGGACCGCCCGCCTCCACATCGTCATCTGGGCCACCGCATCCTCAAACCCTTCCGTAGTCACAGCGACGGCAGCATGCACGCTTTCAAAGCTTTCCCCGGGACAAAGGTTACGATACCAGTGGTTTTCCGTCTCTGTGGGGCCGGAAAGCTGCAGGTAAAGCTGGTCCCTGCTGTCCCCGATTTCCCAGTGCCAGGAACCGTTATGGATGATGGAAAAATACCAGCCCTCTCCCGTCACCCTGTCGGCCACATAGCCCATGGGCAGATATTCGTGGGAGTTCCATGTGCCCGTAGAGGAATAGCTCAGGCGCTTTGTGGAATAATGAAACACCTTGTACATGCCAAGCTGGGGCAGCGTGTTGGTTTTCCACTGAAATTCCCCATACCAGCTGTTGGAGGGAACGGAAAGCTCTGCCGCCCGGTCCCAGGGCACTCCTGCCGATTTGGTCAGCCCGTTTAAGCAAAAACTGGAGACATAGGTGAGCCCGCTCTCTTTCGTCCCTCTGTTTTCCACCACGGTCCAGCTTTCCACCACCGCTGCAAAAGCCCGGAACAAAAAGCAGCTCTTTACACAAAGCCCGCTCACCGGGTCCTTCTGCACAACCGTGATGAGACGGCCCATTTCGGTCCTCTCATCCAAAAACTGTTCCCATACAAGCCGCCGTCCCGGCAGCGTTCCCGTATACTTTGCGCCGTGATGGTCGTCCTGGTCTTCTCCGGCAGCCTGTACCTCCACCAGACGATACCCTTCCCATTCTTTCTCCGCAATATCAGTTTCCTTAAAAGCGCTCTTCTGACAGTGCAGAAAAAAGACCTCTTTCTTTTCGGAAACCAGAAAAACCAGATGGATTCCGTTTTCTTCTATATGATAAAACTGTCCCATTTTTCATCCTTTTCCCGGGCGCACTCTCCTGCAGAGATGCCCGTTTGATCCATACTCTCTATTTTTTCATCTTCGCCAGATTTTCTTCCGAAATCAGGACCGGCGCTCCCACCGCTTTGGACAGAAGGATGGTTTTGGCCACGGATTCCAGCACTTCCATCCTGTTGAATGCATCCATCAGATCTGTACCCACGGTCAGCGCGCCGTGATTTTGCAGCAAAATGGCTCTGCATTCTTCCAGATAAGGCGCGATGGCTTTGGCCATCTCCGGCGTGCCGGGGGTGGCATATCCGGCAAGGGCCGTCTTTTTTAACATCATTCCTGTTTCAATCAGATAGTTGTCCGGAATGTTTTTCCCTGCCAGCGCAAACGCCGTGGCATATGCCGGATGGGTATGGATCACCGCCGCTGCATCCTGTCTCTTCTCATAAACGATCCGGTGCATCGGATATTCCTTGCTGGCCTTTCCGGCGCCCTCTGTCACATTCCCGGACAAATCCAGCACCAGAATTTCCTCCGGCGTCACAAAGCCTTTGTTTTTTCCGGAAGGAGTCAAAAGAATCCGGTCCCCGGATACCCGCATGCTCACATTGCCGTCCGTGGCCGTCACCAGATTCCGCTGGTAGAGCAGATGACAAATCCCGGCCAGCTCTTTTTTTTCCGCTTCGTACATGATATTCTCCTCTTACCTTTCCTCTTTTCCGGCGGCCTGCATCCTTACGGAAATCACCAGCCTGCCTTCTTCCCCACACGAAATCCGATACAGATTTCCTTCTCTTTTCAGTTCCTCCAGGCGGTCTTTCCCGTTGACCCGGCAGGCGAGCACTTCTCTTTCGCTGTAAAATGCAAATGCGCCGCCCTGTTTTACCACCGCCAGAAATTCATCCCCGGTCTGTTTCACCTCTTCCACCGCATGAAAGCTGATCAGTTTATCGGTCAGTCCGATCACCGCCGTTCCCTCCGGCGCAGGCACAAACAGATACAGCCTGCAGTCCCCCGCTTCCAGCGTTATCGAAAAGGCTTCTTTCGCATCCAAAAGGACAGCGCTGCCCTGCTGCACGTCATAACAGCACCAGACGCCGTCAGAAAGTTCCGGAATATCCGACGCCCGCACAGATGTAGTCCCCTCTGCCTTCCCGATATTGTAAAGTGCCACAGCGCCGCCTTTTTGTCCGTTTCTGCCGCAGTCCGCAACGTTGGTCAGTTTCAGCAGCCCCGATTTGGCAGGGTCTGTGAACAGACAGTCCTCCGAAGGTTTTGCCGCCCGGTCCATCCGCAGCAGTCTGCCGTCCCCGTAGACCAATCCCTGTACTGCCGACGGATCGGTATCCCCGATCCGGTCGCTGAAATAGACCGGACCGCCGCTGACCGCCCGCAGCAGCGCATGTTTTTTCGCATCTTTGTGGAAGGTCCAGAACATATCCCAGTCGCAATAATAAAATTCGTCATGATAGGGCGCATTGTACGCATTCTGCAGCAGATGTTCGGCAAACCCCTCCGGGTTATCCGGCACAAAATCATCGCTGTTTCTGCTCACCGCCGACCCCTGTCTTCCCAGGATATTTTCCATGGCCATTCCCATGCAGTTGATGAGCCTGCCGCCCATATATGCGCCTGCCGCGCCCTCCAGGGCCTTATGCGTTTCCCGGGCTGCCCGGCTCACCGGCAGTTCGTCCATATAATAATTTTTGACTGCGCTCTGACCGTCCACCTTGACGAAATCAATGCCTTCCTTTCTCAAAAGTTCGTACCAGTCACGGTAAAATCCGTAGCCGTTTTCCGCTTCCGGGCAGGGCAGCAGTTTTCCGGCTTTTGTTTCATACAGATGCTTTTCTTCCTCTGCCGCTGCCCTGCTGCCCGGCTCGATACCGCCCCAGTAACCGCCCAGCGCATGCCAGACGCCCACATGCTCCACACTGCCTGCCGCCTTGATGTCCGCAATCATCCCGGCAAACCCTTCCGGGAATTTTTCTTTTTCCGGGTGCAGATCATAGAGTTTTCCGTCATGGACGGACAGCCAGCCGTCATCCAGCAAAAGCCAGCGTACAGGCACCTTTTTTTCCGCCAGTTCCGCCGCCTTTGCGCGCACTTTTTCCTCCGAAATATCCGTATAAAAAGCATCCCAGCTGCACCAGCCCAGATAGTCGAACATGGCCGGATATTCCTTTTGTTTTTTTAACAAAACGTCCTGCAGCTTTGCGGCAGTCCTGCAGCAGTCGGAAACCGCATGCAACAAAGCAGGATCCTGCGCCAGCACAAATACCGTTTCCATAAGCTCTGACAGCCCGCCGCAGTAAGCGGTGACCGCCAGCGTAAGCCGTCCCTTCTTCCCGCCCCGGGCATAGGCCTTGCCCAGTTTACCGGAAAGCAAAAGCAGGAAGCCGCGGACGTCGCCGTAATCCAGATACAGACACTGGGTCCGCTCCGGCACATCCTCCCATTTGTCCACAAAGGCGGGTCTGGTCCACCAGTCACGGTGCAGATACAGCGCCGTCATGCGCCCTGGATTTTCCCGGAAAGAAAGGGATACCGTCACGGGTTCCCGCAGATCCAGCCCGTCATTTTCCCGGAAATGCTCCGTTTTTAAGGAAACCCTGACCTTTCCGGTGAGACAGCCGTCCCGCATCCCTGTTTCAAAATCCGCCTCCGCCTTTTCGTTTCCGAAGCGGTAAAGGCTGCCTTCTTCTCTGTTTTCCACCTGTAAAAGAGGCAGCTCCTCCTCTTTTCCTGACTGCCTTCTGACCGTCAGCGCCACATCTAAAATTTCCAGTTTCATCCTGTTTCCTCCCTGTTTGACAGACTGCTACAGCCAGTGCGCTAAAAATTCCGGTTCTTTTGTCCCGTCATGGTTCTCGTTTTCCAGAAAAGTGCCTGCGCGTTTCGGAATCAGCCAAAATACATACGTTCTTTCTTCCTGTGGGAACAGGATTCTGTCATTGTCCTCTCCCAGCAGGTAATATTGGTTTCCCTGAAGTTCACAGCCTGCATCCAGCGCCGCCCTCTTCCCGGTGTTTTTGACGGTGACCACTGCCCGCAGCCTGTTTTCCGGCAGTTCTGTAAGGTTCACAGACCGGATTTCTATCTGTGTTTCCTGTCGGAACAGAGGCGCGAACAGTTCCTTTTCCCCCGTGCCGAAAACATAGGTGTTTTCCGACAGCAGCGTATGATCCGCTTCCAAAAGGGCAGTCACAAAAATCAACTCTTCCTCCGGCACCAAAAAGCGCACTTCTCCGGCTCTGGTGCTTCGATTTTCGGCTGCATCCACCGGCAACCTTTCTTCATATAGAATCTGCCCTGCGCTGTTTCTCACGCAAACGGCGGCAATCGCCTCAAAGGCTTCCAGACTGTTGGACACATATACAGGAAAAGCGGCGGTTTCCCCGGCTTTTATACGCAGATTCCGATAATCCAGTGAAATATGGCGGGGCTCATAGGCTCTCTTCATCTGATAATAAGCGGTTTTCGTTTCCCCGTAATAATCCACCAGGTTCGTACAGGAAGCGTTGGGCCAGGGCTCATTTAACTGCCAGATAATAACGCCGCTGTTCTGGTATGCTCTTCTTCTGTCCGCTTCCAGAATAAACCGGAGCCCTTCTCCCTGCACATACTGACTGCATCTTGTAAACCGTTCCAGGTTTTCCGGTTTCTTTTCCATGGGACCGAACAACTCGCAGTCTCTGAAATAAGTTCCCCACCATTCGCCGTGGTGCTGCCAGTTGGCATCCCCGGACATGGGAGTGGGGCGCAGAGAACTTTCCGGCAGAAATTTTTTCAGACTCTTCACACTGCTGACGCCATCCATGCCGAATTCGCTGTGAAACAGGTTATCCGACTCTCCGTAAAGCACGTAATGATCCGGGTTTCCTTCATACCGCCAGTTGCCGTGCACATCATGGCTGACTCCTTTTTCCCGGGTCACAAATTCCCTGGGCCCGGAGGCGGAGGTGGGAAGAAACGCCCTGTGGCCGTCATATTTTTCTACAATCTCCCGCAGCATGGCGATGTTTTTATTTTCCATTCCGCAAGGGCGGTCGGGCCCTTCCATCAGTTCATTCCCGCCGCTGTAAACCACCAGAGAAACGTGATTTCTCTTCTCTTTTACCGCCGCTTCTGCCGCAGTTTTGAGCAGTTTTAAAAAACCGGCATCCTCACAGGGTTTATTATCAATGCCGGAACTGGACTGGATAAATTCCTGCCAGATCAGAATCCCGTTTTCATCACAGAGTTCATAAAAATCTTCCCGTTCAATCAGGCCGCCGCCCCAGACCCGGACCAGATTCACGCCGGCGTTTTTCATGGCGGCAACCAGATGGGCGTACTGCTCTCTCGTCACATTGCCGTAGATATGATCCAGGGGCGTCAGATTGACCCCTTTGATATACGTTTTCCTTTGGTTGATCACAAAGGTATAGGGCAGCGCGTTATCATGGGCCTTCTCATTTTGTTCCATGGAAAAAGAACGGATTCCGGTACGGATTGTACAGCGGTCCAAAATCACGCTGTTCCCCTCCGATTCCTCCCACAGTTTTACTTCCACCCGGTACAGCGGCTGAGCCCCCGCGCCGTTTGGATACCACAGGGAGGGGGCTAAAATCTCCAGCGTTTCTTCCAGAAACCTGCCTGTGAGAACTGCTGTTTTGGTCAGGCAGGGGCCGTTATCATCCCCTCGGCTGTCATTCGGCTCCCAGACGGTCAGACGCGCCAGAAGCGGTCTTTTTGGATTCTCTCTCTCATCTGTGATTTCTGCCTTCACCCGAAGGATCCCTCTGCCGTCCTCATAATCCGTATCCACATACAGATCCTGCAGGGCTGCAAAAGAGCGGGTTTTTAACACCACATCCTGCCAGATACCGATATTGACCAGGCGGGTGGAAAAATCCCATTTGTAATTAAAACGGCTTTTCTGGGTGGAAGTCCGGGAAGTATACCCGATCTGCCCCATTTCCCTGGGCGCGCCTTTTAAAAGAACAACCAGTTTGTTTTCTTCTTTGATCTTTCCGGTGAGCTCCACACAAAAAGGATCATACATTCCCTGATGGGTTCCGCAGCTTTCGTCGTTGAAAAAAATTTCCGCTTCATCATCCAGCCCCCGAAAAACCAGGCACACTTTTTCCCTGCGCAGGTCACAGCCTCCCATGACGGCCGGGAATGTGGTGCGGTACATCCACCAGCGGTTTTCCACCCACTCGCAGTGGAGACTGTTTTTTCCGAACCAGGGATCTTCGATCAGCCCTGCCTTCCAGAGATCATAATGGACGCTGCCGGGCACCTTCGCTGTCATCCAGTCCGTCACCCCGTGCAGGGTCTGCCCTGTTTCCATACTCTTTTCTTTGACCGGCACATACGGCCAATATCCTTTCACTTCCCATTTCTGTCCGGACAATGACAATTCCATGGTAATCCTCCTGCCTGAAAGTAATATGGGCCAAAGCGCACAGACTTCGGCCCACATCAGCTATCTGTTAAAAATAGATTTTAAAGGTCTTGATTTCATAACAGCCGATTCCGAAATGAATTTTGTTGTCAGATAATGCTGTTTCTGTTTCCTGTTCTTCACAAAGGTCGGTTTCCGTCACCCGTTTCACCGGTCTGCCAAACTTCAGGCAGACATCGCTGTCCTTTTCATTTTTATATTCGTACAGGCGCATTGTCACCGCCTTCTGATCCTCCGACATCTTGACGGTATCCAGCAGGACATGGCTGCAGTCCGTGGACACAAATCCGTCTGCCGCAAAGCCTTCCGCCGTTTCCGTCGCAGCGATTTCTCTTGTCAGCACAGGCATATTTAAGGAAAGCGCCGCCTTTGTCACATCCGCACTCTCTGCGCTTCCTCTATGGGGATACAGAGAATAGGTGAAATGGTGGACTTTTCTGTCCGCCGTCTCATCGGGACGCACTGCGGACTTGATGAGGGATAAGCCCAGCACATTTTCATGGATGTCATAGCCGTATTTACAGTCATTGAGGATCGCAACTCCGTAGCCGTTCTCGGACAGATCCGCCCACTTATGGCCCGGTACCTCAAAGCGTGCAAAATCCCATTCCGTGTTGGTGTGGGTGGGCCGTTTGATGCTGCCAAACTGGATTTCATAGGAAGCTTCCCGGGCGTGTACATCCACAGGGAAATAAGCTTTCAGGAATACCTGCTTTTCCTTCCAGTCAACCGTGGTCACAAAATCAATCCGTCTGCTCTTCGCATATAGAATCATATCCTGAGACAGGCTCGAACGATTGAATGTATAATGCTGGCGGATGATGGTCCGTCCGCTTTCCTCGATCACTTCCCTGCCTGTCAGCACAAAGGGCGCATAGGGCTTTTCCTTATAATAAACATCGATATCCCAGGCATCGAACCGCTGGGGTTTGTCTTCAAATGCCGCCAGCACATTCATGGGCCGGCTACAGTCGACAACGCGGTCATTCTCCCGGTCGTAAAGGGAGGAAATTTCACCGTTTTCATTTAACTTCATGGAATAATAGGGCGTGGTGATGCAATTGCCTGCAACCGTTATGGCAGATGCCGGATTTTCTTTTGCTTTTGTAATCTGCAGCGTCTTATAGCCGTAAGCGGGAATGTTTTTCACATATACAAGAATCCCGCCTTCAGCGGCACTGCATTCCAAAAGTCCCGATTCATCCGCAAAAGCTGCGCCCTTTGTGACCTTTTCTCCATAGGGGATGTATACATAATCCTCCCGCAGATAACCTGTCGTATTATACAGCACAACGGAGTCCCGGTTCACCGCAATGTCCGCCGCCAGGGCTGCCGCTGCGTTCTCCAGAAGCTCTCCGCCTTTTTTGGCAATGGCTTCATAATCTGCGGTGGTATCCTCATAAACCTGCCGGATGGAAGAACCGGGCAGGATATCATGGAACTGGTTTAACAGCACCCTCTGCCAGATTTTATCCAGCGTCTCCTTCGGATAGGCGCAGTTTTTGTCCAGGGAAGCCAGAACAGAAAGGAACTCTATGTTATGCAGCAAAATTTCCGTCTTTCTGTTATACCGCTTATTGGCCGCCTGGGAGGTATAGGTTCCCCGGTGCAGTTCAAAATAAAGCTCTCCGTCCCATTTGCCCAGACTGTCGTGATCCGTCTTTTCATAGATCTTTTCAAAATATTCTTCCGCACCGATATTGGCAACTTTCGGAATACCGGGAATGTTCTTCATCACACGGCTCTGTTCCAGCATCTCCCGGGTGGGGCCGCCGCCCCCGTCTCCCCAGCCAAAGGCGATGAGCAGATCCTCGTTTTTATCTTTATCCTTATAATTTTTCCAGACACCCGTCACTTCCTCCGGGTCCATATGGCCGTTATAAGTGTAAAACCAGGAACCGTCCTCCGGAGTGGTGATGAAGTGGGTGAATATTTCACTGCCGTCGATCCCTTTCCATAGGAACGTGTCATAGGGGAAGTGGTTGTACTGGTTCCAGGAAATTTTCGTGGTCATGAAATACTTCATGCCACTCTTTTTCATGATCTGGGGAAAGGCCGCGCTGTAGCCGAACACATCCGGCAGCCATACCAGCGTCGTTTCCTTTCCGAACTCTTCCCGGATAAATTTCTTTCCATATACAAACTGGCGTACCAGCGATTCCCCGGAGGGCACGTTGGTATCCGGCTCCACCCACATGCCTCCGGTGATTTCCCACCGGCCTTGTGCGATACGCTGCTTTACCTGTTCATAAATTTCGGGATAATCTTCCTTTAAGAATTGATAAAGCTGGGGAGAGGAATGCATGAACCGGTATTCCGGATACTGTTTCATCAGGTTTAACACGGTGGAAAACGTGCGGGATGCCTTTTCCCGTGTGGCGCACAACCGCCACAACCAGGCCATATCGATGTGGGAATGGCCCACGCCGTAAACAGAAGGTTTGATTTCTTCTGTTTTTGCCAGTTCTTCCAGTTCCCCTGCAAGAAAATCCAGCGCCTCATGAACGGACTGATAATAGGGCTCTTTTTTATAGTTTAAGAAATCCACCTTTTGAAAGGTATTGTTTAACAGTCTGGTAAGACGGATTCTTCTCAGATCATTTTCGTCCAGCAAAAGGGCGCAGCGGCGCACCGTATCTGCCATAAAGCAAAACCGGTCCACCTTCATGTCCAGCTTTACCAGCTGCGCCAGCTTAAAGGTGCGGAATTTCGGCGGCGCCAGCACGCCGCTCCAGGCCTTCAGGGCAATCTGCATTTGTTTCTGCCTGCACAGTTTTTCTTCCAGCAGCGCTTCTTCATGCCAGATGTCCATCCCCTGCACCGGTTTCCCGTCGATATAAAGCAGCGTTTCCGCTGTGGAATCACCGCCGTCCCTGGGGCCCACCAGCATTTTTAACGCCAGCTGTCCTCCGGAGAAGCTTTCCGGCACCGAAATCGTGGTGCGAAACCAGGCCACCTTATCATAGCCGCCCCAGGTGTCCCACAGCTTAAAATCTGCCCAGCCGCTGTCATCGTAACCGGGTGCAAAAGCGTCGTCTGTTTTTTCGTCCATGGAAGTTTCAAAATACTTCCAGTTCTCGATATCCATCGATTCCAGAATCCTGGAAGGGCGGATATCCTCGGCAATATATTTTTCAATTTTTTCCAGCACAAAATGCGGATCTTTTACCTTCATACTCTGTTATCCTCTCCATCGCTCATTGGCTCACTGCACTAAGTTTCCTGCTACGGACAGCGCCGCATAGTCGCCCAGCTGTTCTCCCAGGCCTGCGGGCACCACCTGGCAGACCCGCCGCGTATGGGGCAATGCCTCTTTGGCGATAACCTCCTCCATGGGGGGGCGCAGTATCTCTTCCTGGCGCAAAAATACGCTGCCGATGACAATGCGCTGGGGATTTAAAATATCCATCAGCATGGCAATCCCTCTGCCCAGCATTCTGCCGGTGTCCTGCAGGATGGAAAGGGCCAGCTCATCCCCCGCCTGTGCACAAAGGCCGATATCCTGCGTTGTCACCTCTTCCATTGTCTGTCCCCGGTCCAAAATGGCGGTCCGCTTTCCCTGGGCAACCCATTCCTGAATTTTGGATATGCCGTATCTGGCAATTCCGCCGCCGCTGCAAAAGCCCTCAAAGGATCCCTTTTTGCCGTATCCTTCCGGACCGGTTTTTGCCAGCCGCACATGCCCTACCTCTCCGGCCATGTCATTGGTGCCGCTGTAAAGCTTTCCGTCCAGAATGATGCCTGCGCCCAGCCCGGTCCCGAATGTGAGGAAAATCATGTTCTTCGTCCCTTTTCCCGCGCCCCAGAGCCACTCCGCCAGCGCACAGGCATTGGCGTCGTTCTGCACACCACAGGGCACGCCAAAGCTTTCCGTAAAAGGAGTCACCACATCAATCCCGTCCCAGTCGGGCAGATTGGGCGGACTCAGAATCAGTCCTTTTTCCGAATCCAGAGGACCGCCGCAGCTGATGCCGATGGCCGACAGCGTGATTTCCGGATGGGCCGCTGCCATTTCCTTTAACGTATCCACCAGCTTTTCCACCGCTTCCGCAGGTTTTTTGGAGGTGGGAAACTTTTCTTTATAGAGGACCGCAATGTCCTCTCCCTGTACTTTTCCGATCGTCACGGCACATTTGGTGCCGCCGATGTCAATTCCCGCCAGATATTTCATCCGAAAAATTCCTCCTCAATCATTCTGCACAGACAGTGATACACCGGCAGGTGCAGTTCCTGAATGTCCGGTGTGGAGTCCGACGGCACGCAAATGCAGACATCACATAATTCTTTCATTTTTCCGCCGCTTCTTCCGGTCATCCCCACCGTCGCCATTTTCTTTGCCTTTGCCGTATTCATGGCATAGATTACGTTTTTGGAATTGCCGGAGGTGCTGATACCAAGAAGGGTGCTCTCCGGTGTTCCGTAGCCGTAAACCTGCTGGGCAAATACCAGCTCCGGCACCGCATCGTTGGCAAACGCCGTGGAAAGCGCAATGTTGCCGGTCAGGGGAATCGCCGGCAGGCTTCCCTGCAGGTGCTGCGCCAGGAGCGCTCCGTTTTCCGGGGAAGCCGCCATCAGTTTTTCCTCTTCCTCTTTGGAAAGAGGCCTTCGGATGCCGAATTCCTTCATCAGTTCCCCTACAATATGCTCACAATCCGCACCGCTTCCTCCGTTTCCGCATACCAGGAGCTGTCCGCCGTCCTCATAGGTTTTTTTGAATATTTCAAACGCTTTTTGGATATCCTCTCTGCATTCTTCCAGCACAGGATATCTTTCCGTCAATTTCTCCAGTTCTTTTGCTGCCGACATACCATTCCTCCGTGTCCGGGGCTGTAAAAAAGGCCGCCGGTTATTCTAAAAGAAGTTTTTCCATCGCTTTTTCCACAAACTCTTTACTGCCAAAACTGCCGGATTTTAATACCATCCGGTAATAGGGCGCGTCCACGCTCTCACAGGTGGGCAGTCCCGCTTCGATTTCCTCCAGCACCTTCATCCCCTTGATATGAAGCTTCGCGCACAGGGAGGCGGAGGTATCGCCGCCGCACACGATGATCCGGCGGATTCCAAACTTATCAATCACTTTTTCTGAAATTTCCGAAAGCACCGCAGAAACCATGGTGGAAACCGCAGTGTTGTCAATGCCCTCTGAGGAGGCAAAACGTTTTGTCTCCGCCACCGTCGCTGCATCGTTTGCGGAATGGATCATGGCAAACGCCCCCTGTTCATAGGCTTTGTCCACCCCTTCCAAAATCCGTCTGCACTCTGCTTGTCTCCGCTCTTTTTCAAACAGTTCTCTCGTATCCAGTTCAAACACCGGATAACCCGCCTCTTTCATATAGGCTGTCTGGGCCGCCGTCTGAGGCGTCAGGCTGCCCGCCATGCAGAAGATCTTTGCGGGAACCTTCTTTTTTTCCCGGGTCAGATTCTTCCCGTTTTTTTGCACCGCCAGTTTCGCCAGATATTCGGACAGCGCGGAACTGCCGCAAATGATTTTTTCCTCCTTCAGGGCTTCTGCCAAAAGGGCGAGGTCGTTATTGTCCCGCACATCCATGATGCAGTAATTACAGTTCTTTTTGGCTTCCTTCACCGCTGCCTTTACCGCATCCGGCCCGCCTTCGTAGGTTTCGTAGAAAACGGCCCCTACCTTTCGTTTTGTCTGGCCTGCAAGGATTTCGACCAGGCCGGACTTTGTCATAGGGTGTACCGGATCGTTTCGAAACTGGGATTCCTCCAGCTTTACGCCGTGAACATAATGGATGCCGTGCAGAGTGGTCCTTCCGTTATCGGGAAATCCCAGCACCACCACCGCAAATTCTTCTTCCAGCGCATCCAGCATGGCGTCAAACTCTGCCCCGATATTTCCCCGGAATACGGAACACTGTTTGTCAATGTACTGAACCACGCCTTCTTTCGGCACTTTTTTCAGCGCATCATACACTTTCCGGTACGCATTCTCACGGGAATCAAACCGGGAATCCGTATCCACAATCAGCACATCACAGGGTTGATAATCCTGTGGGGTCCCGTCTCCATAGTTGTATACCAAAGCGTCCATTCCCGCTTTGGCATACATGATTCCGATATCGTTCGCCCCTGTCACATCATCCGCAATTACAATCGTTGTGGGCATTGTTCCCCTCCTGCTTCTATTCACTGATTTCTTTTATTCACCGATTTCTTCCATTTCCAGCATGTTCACTTCCACAATGGGCCTGCTGCGGTCATAGGGGACTTTCAATGTCTTGATCTCACAGGGCGCAAAGGAAAGTTCCTGGGTCCTGTCCATAAATGAAACATTTAATACCGCTTTTCCCGCCTGTTTTTTCGTCTCATAAGCGCGGATGATAATGCCGTCCTTATCCTCGCACTCCTTCACAGCCGTAAGGATGGCATGGTCACAATCCAGGGAAAGGAAGGATGCCTTCTGTGGCCGGCCGCCCTTATGGTAGGTCTCAATTACCGTCTTTGCCTTCACGTTTAACTCTCTGGAGCGCTTCACCACATCTGCATCCTTCCAGGAGCCCGTGTGAGGAATCAGCATATAAGTGAATTCCTGAATGCCGTCATCCACAAAATTGTATTCCACGCCTTCCTCCAGCACTTTGGGGTCGTGATGGGCAAAAACAGAATTCTTTAATACGGTCAGGTTCATTTCGTCCACGGACATGTTATAGCTGTATTTCGCATCGTTGGCGATGGTAAGCCCATACATTACCGGCTTTTTGAAGTGCTCTCCGGTGAAATCAAACCAGGTCTGTCCGGGTTCCTCTTCCCCGTTGGCGCTCTTTTCGATATAACCGTAGGGGATCTCATAGGTCGGTTTTCTGAAGTTGAAGTTCACCGGATAGCTGATCTTTAACTGGGTCTGGGGTTCTCTCCAGTCCACATGCACCTTCACTTCCACATAATCCAGTTCCCGGTAAACACGGAAATCCTGCACCACATAGGACTGGTTGTATTTATATTTCACCCGGACGGCAGAACGCACCGGCCCTTCTTCCAGTACTTTTTTATAAACCGGCTTCATATCGCCCAGCTGTTTGTCAAATTTAAAAATATTGTGGGCCCAGGTGTCATATTTATCTTCGATCACCACCAGCCGCCCGCCTTCCCGGCGCAGCACTTCCAGATCCTCCTGTTTATCATAGAGACTGGAAAGGTATCCGGTGCTGTCGGAGAAACGGAGCAGGAACCGGTCATTTTCCAGAGTGGAATCCGTAACGGGCACCGCGGGGAAGGAAGGGACGTCCTCTGTGTTTAAGTAAAGTTTGAACAGCTCATAGCCCATGGAAGGCAGTTTCGCCACAAAGAGCAGTCTGGACTGCCCGTTCACCGTCGCTTCGGACTGAATACGCTGCGCCGGGATAACAGTTCCCTCTGCGTCCGTGAGTTTAAACCGATCATTGGAAAGTCCTCTGACCTCCAGATCGATGACCATCTTCCCTTCCCAGGCGTGGGAGTTGAACACCACGATGGGGCGCATGGTCACATTCTCTTCGATATCAACGTCCCAGGAAATCGCCTGGAGCGCATAGTTTAATCCTTCCTGTCCCACAGCCATCGCCTGTCCGTAGAGATAAGACGCGTCATCATAGGCGGAAGGAATGCTGGTGCCCGCCAGAATATCATGGAACTGATTGAACAGCACCCCCTTCCAGGCTTTATTGAAATCGGCAGGATAGGGCTGGTTTTCCACAACCTTTGCGATACTACTCCAGCTTTCCGCTTCCACCAGTTTGTCCTCCGCCCGGCGGTTTTCCCGCTTTACCCGGGACATCACGCTGTAGCAGCCGCTGGCATGGTGCTGTAAATCTCCGATGAATACCGGATATTCCTTCCCGTTCTTCCGGATATGGTCAAAGAAGCTGGCTGTGGTCTCCATCTCCATCACCGGCATATCTTCTCTTTCGTTCAGCGCATGAATACTGTTGATATTTTCTTTGGTGGGGCCCCCTCCGTGGTTGCCCACGCCGTAAAACATCATCAGCTCGTCTTCTCCGTCCGTCAGTTCACATTTTAAGCGGTCCGTATATTTTTCCAGATCCTTGCCCCAGGTGCAGTATTCGTAGGGGATACGGTAGGTCATCACTTCGGAGCCGTCCATGGACCGCCACTTGAAGATTCTGCCCGGCAGCCCTTTTTCCAGCGGCATGGGGCGCATGAACACATAGTTGTCCATCCCGCTCTTTTTTAAAATCTGGGGCAGACTGCCGTTGTGTCCGAAACTGTCCACGTTGTATCCGGTTTTTGCCATTCTGCCGAATTTTTCAAGGAAATAGCGCTGTCCCATCAGGCCCTGACGGATGAAGCCTTCGCCGGAGGGAATGTTGCAGTCGGGCTGAACCCACCATCCGCCCACCAGTTCCAGGCGTCCTTCTTTCACACGCTTTTTGAGTTCTTCAAACATTGCCGGGTTATTCTTTTCCACCCATTCAAAAAATGCGGCGGAACTACAGGAAAATTTAAAATCTTCCGTCTCATTCATGCGGTCCAGAGCCGATTTGAATGTAGCTTTTACCTCCTGAAATCCCTCCTGCCAGTTCCACAGCCACACCGGATCCAGATGGGCATTTCCGATCATGTATAATTTTTTATCTTTCATCTTCGTTTTCTCTCTTTACTTTCTTTTTTTCCTTAAGATCACAATTGCTCCGATCGCAGCAGCTATCGCTGCAATTCCTGCCGCAGTTCCCAACAGCAGGGTTGTCTCATTGCCGGTGAGAACCTTCACCGTGCCTGTTACCTCCAGGTCCGTGCCATAGATTTGTCCCGTCACCCGGAATTTGCCTCCTGCACGGTATTGCTCTTCTTCCACATCCGGCCATACTGCCAGTGCTTCCAGTTCTTTTCCGTCTTTTTCCACCGTTACTGTTTTGGGAAGTTCCGGTTTTGTTCCGACTATGGTTGTTACCGTAATATCCGTTTTGTCCGTTTTCACAATGTCCGGATCCCCTATCGCTGCCGGGATCCCCATGTCGAGACGCAGGCCGTTTTTCATATATGTATAGTCAATGACTGCAGATGCACTGAAGGAGGAAGGCTGCACGCCCTGTATCATGGTTGTATCTTCATACACACGGATGACCTCCCCAAATTCTGTGTTTTTAATCGCATTGCAGAGAACCGCATCTACATACTCTACCCATTTCCCTTTTAATTCAGGGTATTGCTTTTCCCTCTCCTGAAGGCCGTATGCGGTATAGCATCCGTCCCCATATTTATAAGAATCGAATCCAAGCAAGGGTTCCTCTTCTTTTCCGGCCGTATACGCCAGATAGCTGTGCACCAGTTTATCCGTTAAATCTTTCGGAAAATCCACCGTCATCGCTTCATATACGTACGTTAAGGCATCTCTGCTTTGCGCATCGTGAGAGGAGCCCGGCCAGCTGTGTGTCAGTGTTCCGTCTTCATTGATAAAACAGAAGGCCGCAATCCTGTTTTCCAGAGAATCCGGTTGATTCGGATCGTATTCATCAAAGAACCAGACACGGGACTTTTCTGCCAATTCTTCTTTCTTCGCCGTATAAACGGCAATATCTTCCTCTTTTTCAATGACTTCTGCAATCTTGACTGCATAATTGACATCGCTGTACCATTGGGTCACAAAAGAAAGATCCTTTTCATTGGGGAAATCATTCGCACCGTGAAGCCATCTTGGGTTTTCCGCTCTCCAGAGCAGATAATCGTGAAGATGCGGATACAAATTCTTTAATTCCTCCTTCAGCTCATCTTCCTTTTCCGGATACTTTGCAAGCATGTTACAATAACAAACCCAGGTGGTATGCGCTTTTTGTGACGGAAGGCATTCTCCGTCCAGAATACCGTTTTCATCAATGCTGTAAATAAAGCCTCTCATCGCATCCCATGCGATTTCCGGTTCGATGTATGACAGCTGTTGAATGTCATACATGGACTCCCAGGAACAGCTGTTTGGCGCTGATGCAGCACCATTACTCCATGCGGAAGCCATTCCCAATGTTACCTGGTAATAGTCATATCCGTTTTCAGGGGTTGGTTCCACAATATTCTGTAATCGGAAGGCCCATGCAGCGTAGAAAGATCTTCTATGATCTTCCCCGGTGATCTTTCCGTTCTTTTTGTTCCCTTCTACCCCAAAATTCTGCGGAGCCGGAACTTTGGCCAGGGTATCATCCCAAAATTGCTTTGTTTCCGCCAATACCGTATTTAAGTTTGTTCCCTCTGCCACTGTTTTGTCTGCCAGTTCCTGAATGCTGTCTGCACTGTTGTCTCCCACATTCTTTGGAAGCATTGTCAGAGAAAATGCCAGTTTTGCACGATCTGCATCAAACGTCATTTCAACAGACCATTTATCCCCGGAAACCTGCGGCTCATACTGTCCTGTGACTTCTCCGGCTTCATTCAGTTTCAGGAACTTATATACAAACCAGTAGTCCTCTTTTTCCACCAGAAGGTCATTGCCATTTTGGGTAATTCCGCGGATGGTTGCCTTCATCTGAAGTTTTGCATCCGCTGCATCCGATACTTCAATCATACGGATAAACGTGTCCTTGTCTGCAAAAAATTCATCCATATGAAGCTTTCCTTCTGTATATGCCGCATCTGCGGTCAGCTTGTACGGATACCACGCTGTCTCAAGTTCCGTACATTCTGCCGCCTCGCCTGTCCTGGGCCCCATCAAAATCTGATGTACCGAATTGCTCGACCGAAAGCCCTTTACCGCCATGGCGATATTCAGACTCATTTTTCCATCGTATTTGGCCATCATCTGACTTCCGTAATTCATGACCATACGGCTCTCCGGATACCCTAACCATCTCCACTGTGATGCTTCCCCGTTCCGGATCGAATCACAGTCAAAATCAGGAGATCCTGCCATGTTTACCGTACCGATCACATCCGCCTTTTCCCTGGCAGCGGATACCGCCAGCGGAGATGCTAAAAAAGCTGTACTCAACACTGCGAAACTTAAAAGCCCACAAAAAAATCTTTTCAGTTTCATTTCCTCTTCCTTCCTGTTTCTATAAAATATCTTTACCGCTCCAGCATATTCACTTCTTTTACGCTGCCATCCCGGGAAATCTTCAGTGTGAGGATTTCATAGGGTGCAATCCGATAGTCATATTCCTGTCCGGATATGGTCAGCTTCCCTGTTGTCTGCTTTCCTTCCGTCTCGAACAGGCGCAGAATCAGGGCATCCTCTTTTTCCGCTGTCTTGATGCAGCCCAGTTCCACGTTCTCTTCGGTAATCGTAAGACCGCTCCAGGTATTTCCGATGTAGCTGCCTTTGTGACGGTTGTCTGTCAGATACAGCAGCATTCCCGCCGCTTTTTCTGCCTGACGGTACCGCTGCCCGTTCGTCAGCGCCCTGCCATGAGGGCGAAGCGTGAATACAAATTCCTGCTTGCCGATGTCCGTATATTCATAGCCCTCCACCGGGTTGTACCAGTCAATGTTCTGCCCCTGCGCATAAATGGCGCTGCGGGCAATGGGGAAGGTCAGCGCGTTGTTTTCCATCTGGAACGCATATTTGCAGTCATTGGCTACACATAGGCCGCTTTGCCCCTGCCGGGTTGCATCCACAAACCGGTGCATGCTGTACTCGACACAATCCTTCACAGGGCCGCTCACGGTCTGGTATGCCGCTTCCCTGTAAACCACATCTGCCTGTCCGGCCAGCGGATAGCAAAGCTTTAACATCTGCCACTCTCTGTCCCAATACAGATGATTGACCACTTCCACTTCCTCCGCATCGTGATACAGGATGTAATCCTGCTTTAACACGCTGCCCTCCAGTCGATAGACCGCACGAACCACCTTGCGGAAGCTTCCTTCCTCCACCAGCTGAAGCGATTCAAAACCAAGCCTTTTGCCGCTGTCCGCAAAGGGACGCTCGTCCTGCTCATGTCCCCAGGTATCCCGTTCATCCAGCCAGACAGGAAAGGCTGCTTTGCCGCTTAAGGCCTCATAGCCGGTTTCCTTATCGTAAAGAGAGGTCAGATAACCGCTTTCGTCAAACACCACACGGAGATGCTCGTTTTCCAGCACGGCGCCCTTCAGCCATGCGCCGCCGCTATCCCGGCTGTCATCGCAGCGTGCCGTTTCCCCGACAAAAGTACGGTACACCGCAAAGCCCAGCGCCGGCACATGCGCATCAAAGAGCAGTCCTCTTCTTCCGCCTACATTGTAGTTTCGTGCCTTCGCCTCGGTATGCACCCGCTGATACGGAATTTCCTTTCCCTCCGGATCCTTTAAAATCAGCCCGTCTTTGCAGAACCAGTTGACCTCCACAGCCACGCTGCCGTCGTAGTCCTTTCCCGTGGGATTGAATAAAAGCAGCGGGAAGCCCTCTCCCGTGGTGTCCATTTCCCGCATCATGTGCTGCATTGCCACCACCCAGATTTTCTTTGCATCCGCGCAGACGCCGGAAAACTGGTAGATTGCCTCATCCCTTGCGGACTTGACAGCCGTGCCGCCGAGGGTATCATGGAACTGGTTGAACAGAAGCGTTTTCCAAAGCTTCTTCATCTCTGCCTTTTTGGAAAAAGCTGCAGCTTTCCCAAGGAACATGCTTTCCATGGTCAGCAGACTGTCCGCTGTCATGAGTCTGCGCTCTGTCAGACGGTGGCTCTTTTTCAATTCTCCATCCATGATATAACAGCCGGTATTGACTTCATCGAAAAAAGCCTGCTTCACCGGAAGCTTCGCTGCATCCTCACTGCTCATTTCATCAAAATACGCACGATACGTAGCGAATTTGAGTTCCGTCTCCGGCTCTTCCTCCCGCAGCCGGTAGATGGATTTCACATTTTCAATGGTAGGGCCGCCGCCGTGGTTTCCCACACCGAAGCAGCAGGGAATTGCCGTAAGCCCCTGCCGGCCTGCCGCCTCTGCCGCCAGGCCGATGGCCTCCTTTGTCTTTTCATAAAACCAGGTGGTGTACTCGCTGGGAAGGCTGACAGCCTTGACCCGGCTGCCGTCTGCGCTCTCCCACACAAAAACCGGTGTGTCCAGGCGCGGGCGCATGAATACATATTCCTCCATGCCGGATTTCTTTAAAATCTGGGGCAGCATGGGATTGTGCCCGAAGCTGTCCACATTGGAGCCGGTGCGGCAGACGGTTCCGAATTTCTCTTCAAAATAGGTCTGGGCGTACAGGCCCTGTCTCACAAAGGCTTCTCCGCAGGGGAGAATACAATCCGGTTCGATAAACCAGCCCCCGGTCAGCTCAAAGCGGCCCTCTTTGACCCGCTGCCGGATTTCCTCAAATATCTCCGGTGCCACTTCCTCGATCCATTCAAAAAACGCGGCGGAGGTGGCGGTAAATTTCATCTCGGGAAATTCCCGCAGTCTGTCCAGTGCGGAGGCAAATGTGGCCTTGACCTCCTGCATCCCTTCCTCCCAGTCCCAGAACCAGACCGGATCAATATGTGAATTTCCAATCATGTAGAGCGTTTTCTTTTTCATGATTCTCTCCTTTGGCGGGAAGTTTTTTCCGTCAGGCTTTGTCTGCGCTCAACAGATAATTTGTGATCTTATCTTCCACCAAAAGCTGTACCGCTTTCCGGAATTTTTCGCATGTTTCTTCATCATAGGCATTCAGCTCCTCTTCCGTCAGATGCCCTTCTTTTCCCAGCACCGCCAGCATGGCAAGTTCCAGATCCGTGGCGATATTCACCTTGCTCACGCCCCCTGCCGGGATCTGCGCCGCTTTCACTACCATATCGCTGGGCACGCCGGAACCGCCGTGCAGAACCAGCGGAACCTCTGTCAGCCCGTTGATCGCTTCCAGGCGCGCATAGTCTACCTTGGGCTGACGGACCGTATATACGCCATGAGCTGTGCCCACGGAAACTGCCAGACAGTCCACGCCGGTTTCCAGGCAGAACTGCTTCGCTTCTTCCGGGTTGGTATAAAGCTCTTCATCCGTGTCCGTTTCAACGAAATCGGTTGTGCCGATCTTGCCAAGCTCCGCTTCTACGGTTGCATGGTAGGGCTTCGCCATTTCCACCACTTTTTTTGTCACCGCCACATTGTCCGCAAAATCCTTTTCGGAGGCGTCGATCATGACGGAGGTAAACCCTGCTTCCAGCGCTTCTTTGATGACATCCAGCGTTTTGGTGTGATCCAGATGCAGTGCTAAAGGCACCTGAGGATCCAGTTCTTTTACCACCCGGTAAAATTCATCCGCAAATTCTTTCACCCCCACCTGATGCCGGATCACTTCCTTTTCGGAAAGCTGCACGATCGCCGGAGACTTTGTTTCGATTGCCGCACAAATAATCGGCTTGATCAGCTTTGTGTATCTTGCGGAGAAAGATCCTACCGCATACTGTCCTTTTTTCGCATCTTCCAATAATTTAGTTAAGTTCTGTACATTAGCCATTGTTATTCCCTCCACATTTTCTGATAAATTTTTTTCATTTCCTCTGCCAGAGGCAGATACCGCCCGTTCAAAATCCTGTCATACTTCTCTGCCGTTGTTTCATCCGGTAAAAAAACTTCTTTCTGCCGCAGGGAGTTGGCCAGGAACCGTTCTGCCGCCTCTTTTCCTGCGTTTTTATGGTAAAACAGTGCTGCCGCGCCGCAAAGGGTCGCTTCCACAGCCTGCGGTATTCTCACTTTTCTGTTCAGGATATCCGCCTTCATCTGCATCAAAACGCGATTATTCACTGATCCGCCGGCGCAGACCAATTCCCTGCTTTTCACCTGATGCGCTCTTTCTATGAGCATGAACAGCCAGGCGGCCTGATATTGGATTCCTTCCATCATCGCTTTGAGAACGGTCATCCCGTCATCGCTTTCCCGGATTCCCAAAAGTGTTCCTCTCATGGAAGCTTCATACCAGGGGCTTCCCATCCCTGTCAGATATGGAAAGTATAAAAGTCCCGTAGGTCCTTTTTTCTGTTCGCTCAGCCTATGATTCATTTCCTCATAGGAAAGCTCGTTTTGCTGCAGTTTCTTGCGGAACCACTCCACGGAATGTCCGGACGAAGGGACGTTTGCCATGTAAAACCAACCGCCGTCCACAAAAGGGCCGTAGAGGATGCCAAAAGAAAAGTCAAATCCTTCCTTCGGCATTTCTTTGAGCAGCCCAACATAGGTTTCGGAAGTTCCCGCGCTGTCACAGATTCCCTCCCGGTTCTGATAAAGAAGGCCGAATGCCGCGCAGATGTGATCGTGACCTGCAATCGCCACCGGAATCTCTCTGTCCTGACCGTTCCATCTCCAGGCGCCGAAAACAGTTCCGGAAGGGACCACTGCCGGGAAGTTTTTTACCGCCAGACCATAGGCCTCTATCCGCTCCTCGTCCCAGGAGCCTTTCGTAATATCAAAGACATAAGTTCTGGCGGCAAATCCGGGCTCCGTCACAAACTGCCCGGTCAGCTTAAAAGCGATATAATCGCACATGGACAGCCATACCGCCGTTTCCCTGTCCCCCTGCCCATGCTCTAAAAACCATAAAAACTTATAAATTCCGTACTTAAAGCTGTTACGCAGGCCGGTGGTTTTGAAGATCTCTGCCTCCTCCTGCTGCTTTATCCCGGCAGCCAACGCAGCCGTCCGGGTCTCAAACCAGGGCAGAATATCCGTTTCCTCCCGCCCCGTTTTCGCGTTTACAATCAGTCCCGCCTCCGCCATGCCGGTAATGCTGATCCCATCCACATTTCCGCGGGCATGGGCGCAAAGTTTTTTCAACTGCCCTTCAACGATCTGCCAGATTTCCAGCGGATCATACACGCTGCCGTATGCATCGGACCGGATCGGCGTGGGATTCTTTTCTTCCCGTATCACTTCCCCTTGCGGGGAAAAAAGAATGGATTTGATATGTGTGGTTCCTATGTCCAGTCCGATGATGCCGCGCATGTACTCCTCCGTTTCTTTGGCAATCATCCGATTGCCAGATCCTTTTTCAGCTTTTCAATACCAGGTTTTGGACTCGTCAGAATTTTCTCAGCCGCTGCATTCCCGTCCGGTATGGCAGATGCCATAGATGCCTGTGCCAGCACCACCACATCGGACTGTTCCAGACCGCTTTCCACCGCTTCTCTGATTTTTTCGTCGTGAATCTCTTTCCTGCCTTCCATCAGCGCTGCATATGCGCCTTCCACCAAAACGGTATGGATCGTCACATCTTTTCCCAGGCTTTCCGCCTTGCGCCTCACCAGATCTTGTGTCGGTTCCAGCGTGGACTGCAGGGTGGCAAAAATGCTGATCTTTGTTCCCCGTTTCACCGCTTCTTCACACATCGCTTCATCAATGCGGTACACCGGAATCCGAAGCAGCCTGTCCGCTTCTTCCGCGAAAGCACCCACCGTGGAGCAGGCGGACAGCACAGCGTCAACCCCCAGCTGCTCCAGCACTTTTGCATAGGAAATCCAGCGTTCTCTGACAAACTCCACCTCATGTTTTTCCCGCATATCTCCCAAAATGGAATCATCCAGGAAATTGATCACTTCCACTTCGCCGATCACATCCTTTATCAGCGCGTTCAAACCGGCAATCGTGGCCGGCGTGGTATGTATAATTCCGATTTTTTTCATGTCAGACTCCTCTCTTATTTCACTGCTCCGCCCACATTCATTCCTTCAATGAAGTAATTCTGGAAACAGAAGAACAACAGCAGGATCGGAATCATGGAGAGGAAGGAAATTGCCATCAGGTAGTTCCACTCCGTATACCCCTGTCCTTTAAATACCTGTAAGCCCAGCTGCAGGGTATATTTCTTAGGGTCGCTCAAATAAAGCAGCGGTCCCTGGAAATCGCCCCAGGCGTTTTTGAAATTGACCAGGGCAACCGTCGCCATAATCGGTTTTGTCAACGGCATAATCAGCTTGCCCCATATGTAGAAGTGGCCTGCGCCGTCCACTCTCGCCGCTTCGGACAGCTCGTTTGGAATCGTCTGGTAGAACTGCCGCATCATGAAAATATGAAACGCATTGCCGCAGAATACCGGAACGATCAGGGGCAGGTAGGTGTTCACCCAATGCAGTTTTGACATGATGACAAAGGTAGGAACCAGCGTCACAAATCCGGGAATCATCATGGTTGCCAGAACCAGTTTAAAAAGCGCTTCCCTTCCTGCGAATTTGATTTTCGCAAAGCCGTATGCGATCAGGGAATTGGATAATACCGCTCCGACCACGTTAAAGAATACGATCATCAGCGTATTGATGATATAGCGTCCGAAAGGCGCTTTACCCCAGGCGATCGCAAAGTTTTCAAACATCGGTTTTTCCGGCAGAAGCTTAGGCGGATAAGCAGCCACCTCCGGCGCGGATTTCAAAGCCGTACTGATCATCCATGCGATCGGGAACAAAATAATAAATGCGCCGATGCAAAGAATGACAAACAGGATCATGTCTCCAATCTTACGTTTCCGATTCATTCGTTATCCCCTCCTTCATAATAAACCCATTTTTTGGATACCTTCTGGTTGACCGCAGTCATGATCATCACAATCGCAAACAAAAACCAGCACATCGCATTGGCATATCCGGTGTCATAATTTTTAAAGGCCTGATTCCATACATGCAGGTTATAAAACAGCAGGGAACCCGCCGGCTTTCCGGTACCGTCTCCGGAGAAAATGTATCCTTCCTGGAAAACCTGGAATGCGCCGATGATGCCGATGGTCAGGTTATAGAAAATGATCGGGGATAACAGGGGTACGGTGATCTTTGTAAACTGCTTGAAGCCGGTGGCGCCGTCCAGCGCGGCCGCTTCGTAATAATCCTGGGGAATGCTCTGCAGTCTGGCCAGGTAAAGAAGCATCTGTCCCCCCAGTCCCCATACATGCATCAGTACGATGGCAGGTTTGGTCCAGTTGGGATCAGTCAGCCATGCAGGCCCTTTGATACCGATGAAGCCCAGTATAGTATTCACCATACCGTTTGCAGGGTCTAACAGAAGCATCCAGAGAAAGTAAGTACCCACACCGACCATGATGGAGGGCAGATAATAGATGGTACGGAACGTCCGAAGCCCAAAAATGGATTTATTCAGAATCACCGCAACAATCACGCCTCCCGCTGTGACTAAGGGGATGTTCATAAGCGCATAAACCGCTGTATTTTTCAGGGATTTCCAGAACAGCTGATCCCTGGTCAGCATATGGATGTAGTTGCCGGGTCCGATGAAATCAATCTTTAACATGTTGTAATCCGCAAAGCTTGTGATAAAGGAGAAAACCATGGGTCCCAATGTAAATGCCAGCATGCCGATGATCCAGGGCAGGATAAAAATATAGCCGTAAACATTTTCTCTGCTTTGCCTTTTTTTAATGCCCAGCTTCAAAAGAATTTTACCAAACATAATACCTTCCTTTCTGAAAGGAAAAGGAGCCCCTATACATTTCTATATAAGAACCCCTTCATTTCCTAAATTTATAGTGTCTCCCCGAAAGCGTTATTTACCGCTGTTGTTCGCAATAAAGTCTTCCAGCGCCTTCTGCGCATTGTCAAGCGCCTTGTCTGTAGGAGTCAGACCCAGAGTGCCTTCCTCGATCAGAGGATTCACAACAGAGGTAAAGCCCTGAATCTCTTTTACGGTCACGTTTGTGGCAGTCTCTTCCAGACATTTTGCCAGTGCCTTGGTGACAGGATTTGACAAAAATTCACTGTTGGGATCCATATCGTTTCTTGCGGAAAAATCTTTCAAATTCTGCTGCATATATTCCTGATTTTCTTTGCCGGTAATGTATTTGATGAATTCATAGGAACCTTCCGGGCATTTCGCGCCCTTGGGAACTTCCAGCACGAAACCGTCGCCGTTTACCATGTGTCCGTTACCCTCTTTAAACTCAGGCAGAGGAATTACCCCGTATTCCATATCAGGCGCCATGTTGATCAACCCAGCAGGATAAGCAGAAGTATGTACCCACATGGATACCTTGCCGGAAGCAAAAGGATCTGTCATGCCGTTTGCCGAAGCCGCATTGATTTCGTTAAAAGTATCCTGTCCGTAATATTCAATCTGGTCTCTCATCCATTTGAATGCTTCCTTGTTGACATCTGTGTTCACAGTCGCTTCCAGAGTCTCCGGATCATACCAGCCGCGTCCACTGTTGGCATTGAAGATCCAGGTATCCACACCGCCGTTGCCGATGATGGGCAGGAACCCGATTCTGTCCCATTTATCGCCGTTCTTCACATCCAGCTTACGGGCCGCTTCCACAAGATCGTCCCAGGTCTTAATGTCTTCCGCATTAATGCCAACTTCCGCAAAATGCGCTTTATTATAGTAAATACCTCTGGTATCCACATTGTAAGGCAGCGCATATACTTCGCCGTTTTCATCGGAGCAGGCATCGATGTACTGTTCGTAGAATCCGCCTTTCACATCATCTGTCAGGTAAGGGCTTATGGACTCCACCTGTCCTTCCGCCGCACGGAACTGCACACCGCTCAAATCGTTCGCCATGATATCACAGGGATTGCCCGCCGCAATCTGTGCGATGTTCTTTGTGAAAATATCGCCCCAGGGGATATCCACATAGGTAACATGATATTTGCTCTGGGAGTTGTTGAAATTCTCAACCATTTCCAGGATGTACGGTTTTCTGGATTCGGAGCTCCACCATCCCCAGAACTCCAGTTCCACAACTTCGCCGTTGTCCTCTGCCGGAGCAGATGCCGCCTCGTCCGCTGTTCCCCCGTTGGCCGCAGGCGCTGTGCTCTCAGCAGATTTGCTGCCGCCACACCCCGTCAAAGCGGTAACTGCCATCGCTGCAGTCAACAATAATGCAAGTACTCTCTTCTTCATAAAGCTGTTTCCTCCTTCTTTACTCTTCCTTATTTTGTTTAAGGTCCGCTACCGTTCCCTTGATGCCATATTACCACCGCGCCCTTCACATTGCAAGAACTTTTTTGAATATTTTCTGATTTTTTTTGATTTATTTATGAACAAACTATTTTTTGCTTTGTTTATTTTTTGTCAATTGTTTATTTTATCCGAACTTTCAATGTATATTTTATATATTTTAACGGTTTTTATTTCAACATTTGCATACATCCTGACTATTTTCTGGTTTTTTCACTTTTTCACTTTTATCCATAGTTTTTTCATTTTTCACTTTTTACTCATTTTTGTCCACTTTCAAAACAAGAGGGACGGCCAGTTCCAGACTGCCGTCCCTCTTGTTTCCTTAAACCCTTTCTGTTTTTTATGACGCCGCATTTTGTCTGAGCGTATCGGTATCAAAAACCGAAACGTTCTTTTTTCTCATCGCACCGTTACCAGCATTTCCGCCTGTTCCCCCAGCTTTCTGTCATCAGCCGTAACATCGCAGCCGATTCTGGCCCGTCTCACTTCTTCTTTTGCAGCCTGTATGGTTACCCGACGGTGGCAGCTTTCACGGGCATCCGCTTCCCAGACAAATTTCCCTGCATCTTCCGCCCAAAATCCTGCGGGCAGGACGAGCCGCACCTGAATTTTTGCCCTGTGGGGAAGCGGATTGATCACCTGGATATCCGCCGTAAACCGCTCCCCTTTTAAAACCTCCGCCTGATAAGGAGACATACCGGCGCAGAACCCTTCCGGTCCAAAAGCGATTTCTTCCAACGGTAAAAGCTCCCGGTGCAGCCTTTGGACCGTATCTCCGATTTGAGCCAGCTTTTCATAATACGCCTCATCCCTGTCCCTATACTGCCAGTGTCCGGTGAGAATATGATCCGGTCTTATGCTGCAAATGAGGGCAGCGCTGTTGACAAAATCATCGTAGTCAAACCTGTTTTTATACACATAGTTGCAGAAAAGCCCGTCATCATCCGCATACTGGTCTCCGGTACAGAGGAATTTTTTCCCGTCTGCCACAAATTCAATGGCAACCGCATATCTGGTATGTCCGGAAAACGGATGCAGAATGATTTCATATTCTTCCCACCGGACAGGAAGATTCAAAGGCAGCCGCCTGTCCACCGGAATCGGATCATACCACAGGCAGGGAATGTCATACTTGCACGGATGTTCCAAAATATCCGCAAAGCTTTCCGCACACCACACCTGCGCGCCATATGTGTCATGCAGCAGATTAAAGCCTGCCACATGGTCATCGTGATAATGGGTACAAATGCAGGCATCGATTTTTGTCACGCCGTATGTTTCAAAAAGAGCCGGTATCGTATACAGCCACGGCCGCCGGGAACTTCGGTCCGTGCCGGCGGCAACGCCCGCCATGAAATCATACCCCAAATCAATCACCAGCGCTTTTCCGCTTTCGGAAACGAGCACATAGGAATCGCACATGCTGGTGCGGTTGAACAGCACATGCTCCGTCACCTTCTGATAAGGCTCCTTTCGCAGTGAAAACAGACGGGGATTCTGTTTTCTCACCGTTCTCAGTTCCGCCAGCCGTTCCACGGTCGGATCCACCGCTTCTTTCGGCTCCATGGGATTCCCGTGGGAGGGCAAAAACAGGTCGATGTTGCGTTCCTTCAAATACAGCAGAGAAAGAATGGAGTGTGCAATCCCTTCCCCGCCGTTGTAAGTCCACTGTGTGGCCGCAAGGGACCACACTTTCCCTTTCCCGTAAATCAGATCGCCGGTAAAAGCCACTTTTTTTCCGTCCGCCGTCGTCTCCAGCGTCACGGCCCCGGTGGTATGTCCGGGCGTGGGCAAAACACAAAAGGCGACGTCCCCAAAGGTTACCGTTGCATAATCCTTCAGGGTATCTGTAACCGGCACGGAATTCAAAACAGAAAAACGGTCCTGGCGGTTATTATAGTTATTATAGATTTCCCGGGACTGCCACATGAAATCCGCGCCTTCTATCAGTTCCCGTTCCGCATGAGGCACATAAATGGGGATTTTTTTCTCCCATGCTTTTAAAAGCCCCTGCGCCTGATCCCTGTGATGGTGTGTGAGAAGGACCGCCTCTACACACTCTGCGCCGATTTCGGGAAGATGCTCCAACACTTCTCCGCTGCCGAAATCAATGAGGACAGCGCCCCTTTTTCCCTTCACGGCGTACACCTGACAGGTGTCGTCAAAAACATAAAGATGCTCAGAAATTTTCCGAAACAAAATATTTTCCTCCTTCTGCTATATCTCCATCTGATTGATTCAAAAACAGTTCTTTTTCGTTACTATTCTTTTCAGATATATTCATTATCTTATCATGCCGGTCCATCCTTTTTCAATATTTTTCATTTATCGTCATATATATTTGAAAACTATTTCATTTTTTATCATTTTATGTTATAATATATCTACATTTTGAAAGGTGAGGTACGATACATGATTCCCGCAATTCGCCAAGAAAAAATCCTGGAGATGCTGTCAAACAATGAGATAATGTCCAAAGAAGATATCATGAATTCCCTGAACATCTCTGTTTCCACTCTGAGGCGTGATTTAGTGAAACTGGCCCGGGAGGACAAAATCAATCTTCTCCACGGTGGAGGCGTCAGACGTGCACAGAAATCTGTAGAGCTCAATATTTCCACCAAAATGGACCTCAACCGGAATCTGAAAGAAAAGATCGCCCAAAAGGCCGCTTTGTTTGTTGAGGACGGAGACGTCATCTTTATGGATCCCTCCAGCACCACGTTCCTCATGATTCCGGAGCTTGTCAATAAGAAGGTCACCGTTGTCACCAATGGACTGTCTCATATCAATCAGCTGATCAATCTGAATATTCCCTGCATGATGATCGGCGGTTCCATTAAAAAGACCACCAATTCCTGTATCGGCCCTATTACCGAAAGCACATTGCAGACACTGTTTTTCAATAAATGCTTTTTGGGAGCAAGCGGTTTTTCCGTCGCATCCGGCATAACAAATCACGACATCAATGAACGCGCCATCAAACTTCTTGCATTGCGTAACTCCACCCAGGCGTATTTTCTGCTGGACCATACCAAATATGGTCTTGTTACGATGATCAAAGTTGCCGATCTGGACGAATATCCGATACTGATCGACCAAATCCCGTCCGGGCTGGAAAATTACAGGAATTTTATTCTGTGTGACTGAAAATCCAAAAACGTCAGTGTGCCAAAAAGAACTTTTGCACACTGGCGTTTTTTCATACGACAGGAAACTTCGTTTCCTATCGTATGAAAGTCTCCGACAGATTGCACTGCTGCGGAATGGAAAGTGTCACTGACGCGACCCGCCGCAGGCGGAGAATCCTGCGCGGCAGGATTCTTTCTTTATTCCTGACCTCTTCTTCCGAAAAACCGGCAGATACCTTCTTTTTCCTATCAATCATAGAAATCGCGGTTGGCCGGCTCTCTGCATCATATACCAAAATTCCTTTTATGTTCACAATATTATCATATATATGTCAATTTTATCAGCATAAAAACCATTATTATTCACAATCATTCATTTTTTTGATGAAATACGCTTCATCTTTTTGTTTTTTGGTGCTATAATACAGTTAAAACAGGAAAGGTAAGGTACCCCTATGATTCCCGCAATTCGTCAGGAAAAAATTCTGGAAATGCTTTCAGACAATGAAATTATGTCTACCGAAGAGATCATGCAGTCACTGGATATTTCTGTTTCCACGCTGCGGCGTGATCTGATGAAGCTGGAGCAGGATAAAAAGATCAACCTGCTTCACGGCGGCGGCGTGCGGCGCGCCCAGAAAACAGTTGAGCTCAACATTTCTACCAAGTTAAATCTCAATAAAGATACAAAAGAAATAATTGCAAAAAAGGCTGCGTCTTTTGTGGAAGACGGCGATGTCATTTTTCTGGATCCTTCCAGCACCACCTATCACATGATCCCTTTTCTGGCGGAGAAAAATATAACGGTTGTGACCAACGGTCTGTCCCATATCAATCAACTGATCGCGCTGGATATTCCCTGCATGATGATCGGCGGTTCCATTAAAAAAACCACGAATTCCTGCATCGGCCCCATTGCGGAAAGCACCCTGCAGACTCTGTTCTTTAACAAATGCTTCCTGGGCGCCAGCGGCTTTTCCGTCGCCTCCGGCATCACCAACCATGACATCAATGAGCGTGTGATCAAGCTTCTCGCCCTGCGCAATTCCACACACCCTTATTTTCTTTTGGATCACAGTAAATACGGTTCCATTACCATGATCAAAGTTGCCGATCTGGATGAATATCCGATTTTGATTGATAAAATTCCTGCCGGACTGGAAGGATACAGTAACTTTATATTATGTGAATAAGGAGAATTGCAGCGCTTCTCTGCCGGACTGCAATAGTTGATATGAATAAAAAAAGACCAAATATCGTTTTAATCTGTGTTGATCAAATGCGTCGGGACTGTGTGCACGCTTGCGGGAACCCGTCCATTGAAACTCCCACCCTGGATACCATGAAACATGAAGGCTGTGCATTTACTCACGCCTACTCCGCCGTCCCTTCCTGTATTCCCGCCCGGGCCGCACTGCTGACGGGCCTTTCACAGGAGCATCACGGCAGGGTCGGCTACCGGGACGGCGTGACCTGGAATTACGCTCACACGCTGCCCGGCGAGTTTAACGCCAGCGGCTATCATACCCAATGTATCGGCAAAATGCACGTCTCCCCCGCCCGCAATCTTCTGGGATTCCACAATGTCCTGTTAAATGACGGTTACATGCATCATGGGCGTTCTTACAAAGAGAACGTATTTGACAATTTTGAAGGCTGTAACGATTATCTGTATTGGTTGAAAAAAGAAAAAGGAATTGACACAGATATCATCGACGACGGTATGGAGGTCAATTCCTGGGTATGCAGACCTTATATTTATGAAGAGAAATATCATCACACCAACTGGACAGTGAGCGAATCCATTGATTTTTTACGCAGACGCGACCCCCAAAAGCCATTCTTTTTGATGACCTCCTTTGTGGCACCCCATCCGCCCTATACGCCGCCTCAGGTCTATTTTGACATGTATAAGGATGCGGACCTGCCCGCTCCTCTCATGGGCGACTGGACCGAAAAAGAGGATTTGCACGAACAAGGATTGGTTTATAACACTGACAGAGGCTGTGTACAGCCACAGGCACTAAAACGTGCAAAAGCCGCTTATTATGGCAGCATCACTCATATTGATCATCAGATTGCCCGGCTCCTCCAGTCGATTTTCGAACATCGGGAACTGCATAACACCGTCTTTGTTTTTGTATCAGATCATGGAGAAATGCTGGGCGATCACAACCTGTTCCGAAAATTCCGCCCCTATGAGGGAAGCTGCGGCGTACCGCTTCTGTTTTATGATCCCGGCAACCTGCTGAACATACAAAAAAACCGTTCCATTCCGGCGCTGGCAGAGCTGCGCGACATCATGCCCACTCTCCTGGACATCGCTGGGCTGCCGATTCCGGAATCTTTGGACGGAAAAAGCCTGCTCCCCATCCTACGGGGTGAAACAGACCGGGTGCACGATTACATTCACGGAGAGCATACCGGTGAAGAAAGTCCCTCTGGCGCCGGAAACCATTTCATTGTCACGGAACATGACAAATATATCTGGTTTACCCATACCGGACAAGAACAATACTTTCGTCTGGATACCGACCCTGGCGAGCTGCATGACGCCATTTCGGATGCCGGCTGCCAGGAACGGATTCAAGAACTCCGCTGCCTGCTCATCAGAGAGCTTGCAGGACGTGAAGAAGGGTATAGTGACGGCGTCCGTCTGATTCCGGGCCGGAAACAGTCCCCCTGTCTTTCCCATATTCTTCTCTGAATGCAGAAACGACCTCACACAGAACAGACTTTTTACGCGAAAAATATATAAAGCTTGAATACATCAAGCATATCTGGGGCCATTCTCTATTTATTCAGCGCCATTAACAATAATATTCCCCCAAGCATACTGATCGGAATAAAAATCCACACCCAAAGCAATGAAAGCTTCAAAAGAATAATACTGCTAAGTACAGATGATGCAACGCCCCCTCCCCTCAAAAACAGAGAAGACATTGACATCATGCTCGCACGCTGTCCGTTCTCAATGGAGGCATGAAATATTGTATTTTCAAACAAATTACTGATTCCTAAAATCATATAAATTAAGGCATATGTTGCGGTAAACATCCACATATTTCTGCACAAGCCTAAAGAAATGATTGTAAACGGAAGCAAAATTCTTGAAGTCCAATAGCATACCAGAAACATCTTCCCGCTACCTTTGCATTGAAAATACCTCCACATGAACTCAGCCAGCTTGTTTCCGATACTGCTTCCTAAATACCCAAGGCAATTAATAACTCCCAAAATCCAATTGAAATGACCGGGAAGGTATTCCATTAAAGTAGGCTGCCAATAAACCTCAATGGCACACAGCCCGTAACCAAGCAGAAAGGACATCATAAAAATAATCATAACAATTCTGGAATGTCTTAAACGAATCAAAATCGTCTGCATATGCGTTTTTAAGCGTAATATAAATGAGGTATTTTCCCCTTCCGGCCTTTCTTCCTTTATGAAAGAAAAAGCCAGAGCAAAAATAAAACTTTGTACAATAATACAGATCATTAAAAGCAATTTGTAAGTTGGATTCAAATAACCCAAGTAGCCGCCGCAAAGAGATCCCAATGCCAAACCAATACTATCCAAAATGGCTAATTCACTGTTGATAGCCGCCAGTTTATCTTCTCCCTGTTCTTTCATATAGGTTTCTATTTCCAATGCTTCAATCGTTCCGGAGCTTAAAGCTCTTCCCATTCCCTGAAATGCACAGGCTGCTGCCAAAACCATCACATTTTTACTGATAGTAATCAGAAAATAATTCACGATTAAAAAAAGACAAGAGAGTAAAAACACACGCTTTCTTCCAAAGAAATCCGCCAAAACTCCGCTTGGCACCTCCAAAACCACCACCATAATAGCATAGGTACCAACACAAAGAGATAATGTCCCTAAAGTTGCTCCATGTGCTAAGAGAACCAGGGAAAGCACCGGTGCCATCAGTCCCACTGAAAACGAATTTATGAAAAAAAGAATTCTATGGCTTAACTTCATCATCAACCCTCTGTCGTTTTACTCCGATCCATAAAATGGGGAAATGCAATAATTGCTGTTTCCCATGCCACTGTGTCCTGAGCAGGCTCCATGTGGGAAGCATAGAACTCCATAATCAATGCTTTGAGCTGTTTAGCTTCTGCTTCCGTAACATAGAGTATACTATTCATCGCATCACCCGTTACCCCTGCATCATTCTGTTCACCCATTTGCCTTACATAATTTTTGAACCCTTTCCACGTTTCATTCATATAATAATCGGAAAGCATTATGCGTTCTGTCTCCAAATCATCTTCTTTACCGCTTCCCAGATTTACCATGACAGGAACGCGCTTATAATACTTTGCCGTAATACCGTGAATCAGTTCCGTTCTCTCAATCTCTACTACTCCCAGTATTTCTAATTTTTTCAAATGATAAGTAACCGCTGAGGATGAAATACCAAGATACGCTGATAACTGCTTTGGCGTTACAGGTATTGCTAAAATATCCAATGTTTTCAAAAGCCGCTGTCGCTGCGGATTCATATAAATATTCATCTCTTCCTGCGTCTTCAAAGTAATCTGCCTGATCATATAAAACTCCTCCATTACAACCTGTTACTTTATCTTCTTTTTTATTACAATTATTATAACATTATATTTTATGTAACGTCAATATCAAAAACAGCCTATTTGCTAAAAACAGTTTTCTGAAAATATATGGGATATAGTGACAGGCCGGAAAATTGGATACAAGTTTCATTGTATTTATTATTTTATTTGTGGGAGATCTCTTTATTTAACATGTATCTCAAATTCGCGTTCCTCTTCTACACTTTCCTGTTACTGCTGTTCCTGCCACTGACTCCCCCCACTCCATAGTTGCGGTTCGAGGCATAGGCTTCACCCCATAGCGGTTGGTTTATTGTCAAAAAGTGCGCCTCTACAGCGGAGCGTGTTTTTTAATACGATAGGAAACGAAGTATCCCATCGTATTAAAAAAACCGCACCAACCATGAAAGGTTAGTGCAGTCTTTTTCAATCTCATTCATCTACGATTTTATTAGAATTTCCCAGCCTTAGCAGCTTCCTCAATGGAAACGGTGAGGGCTGGATTTTCAAGGGTTTGAGGGGAGTTTGTGTGCTATGAGTGTGCTACTTGGCACTACTGATAACTCTATATTACTTCTCCATCTCCTATGCAACACGATTCATCTGACTTACCAAATCTATAAATTTTTTCATGTCCTCCACATAAGAATAAGGCGCATATTCTGAATATATCTCTGGACTATCAAGTATAACAATTTGCACACCATCTGCCCGCAATGCTTCCAAAGTACCTGGCAAACAGCGTGCCTCATTCACAGTCTTACACTGATATGCCAAGCATCCCTGCTTGTCGAAAATTTTTGCCACTATATAAATTTTTTTATCTCCCATTCAACTCACCTTCCCAATATTTCAGACGTTCTATAAAGTCCTGTTCGTTACAAATTATCTTTGCAGCATATTCCTTATAGAGCAATTTACCTATTTCAGCTTCTTTATATTTGTAGATATATCTATGGCTCCAAATATTAAATAAGTAATCTTCTCCACACCACAACTGAATTTCAATTGGATATGCTAAATTATCTCTTTGGTAATGAATCGTCACTTTTAAACCTTGAACCAATTAGATTCTCTTGTATCAATACATCAATATAACTCGCACGATATCTCTCTATATCCTCTAATATACTCTGTAATGGCGTTTCCCGTAAAGAAATCTGTTTTAAACTTCTCCCTAATGTTGATTTATAAGATAATATGTCTAAGGTTTCTTTTGGAATAAATAAGTCCATCCTGTTCACCACCTTTATTTAGATAGGATATCATTAAATCTATGAAAAATCACTATAATTACTATTCATATATCCACAGTTTCAAAAACCGCACCAACCATAAAGGTTAGTACGGTTCTTTTGAATCTCTTTTAAAATACGTTTTTCTTAGAATTTCCCAGCCTTCGCCGCTTCTTCGATGCTAACAGCAACAGCCACGGTCATGCCGACCATCGGATTGTTACCTGCGCCGATTAAGCCCATCATCTCAACGTGAGCCGGTACGGAAGAAGAACCGGCAAACTGAGCGTCGGAGTGCATACGGCCCATGGTATCGGTCATACCATAGGAAGCAGGGCCTGCCGCCATGTTATCGGGATGCAGGGTACGGCCTGTGCCGCCGCCGGAAGCAACGGAGAAGTATTTCTTGCCTTTCTCTACACATTCCTTCTTGTAGGTACCTGCAACGGGATGCTGGAATCTTGTAGGGTTGGTGGAGTTACCGGTGATGGAAACGTCAACGCCTTCCTTCCACATGATTGCAACGCCCTCTGTTACGTCGTTCGCGCCGTAGCAGTTCACCTTTGAACGAAGGCCTTCAGAGTAGGATTTGCGGTAAATTTCTTTTACTTCACCTGTGTAGTAGTCCATCTCTGTCTCAACATAGGTAAAGCCGTTGATTCTGGAGATGATCTGTGCAGCGTCTTTGCCCAGACCGTTTAAGATAACGCGCAGAGGTTTCTGACGAACCTTGTTCGCTTTCTCAGCGATACCGATTGCGCCTTCCGCTGCAGCGAAGGATTCGTGGCCTGCCAGGAAGCAGAAGCAGTCTGTCTCTTCTTCCAGAAGCATTTTGCCCAGATTGCCGTGGCCTAAACCAACCTTACGCTGGTCCGCAACGGAACCGGGGATACAGAAGGACTGAAGGCCTTCGCCGATTGCAGCCGCAGCGTCTGCCGCTCTTCTGCAGTCTTTCTTGATTGCGATTGCAGCGCCTACGATGTAAGCCCAGCAAGCATTTTCAAAACAGATGGGCTGGATACCTTTTACCATGTTGTAAACGTCCAGTCCTGCATCTTTTGTAATTTTCTCAGCTTCTTCGATGGAAGCAATCCCATAGCTATTTAAAACAGCGTTAATCTTGTCAATACGTCTTTCATAAGATTCGAATAATGCCATGTCTTTTACCTCCTCCTTATTATTCCTGTCTGGGGTCAATGATCTTCACAGCGTCAGCAACGCGGCCATACTGACCGGATGCCTTTTCAAAAGCTGTCTGTGCATCATCGCCTTTTTTCATGAAGTCTGTCATCTTGCCGAAGTTAACGAACTTGTAGCCGATGATCTGGTCTTCTGCATCCAGAGCGATACCGGTAACGTAGCCTTCCGCCATTTCCAGATAACGGGGGCCTTTTGCCAGAGTACCGTACATGGTTCCAACCTGGCTTCTCAAGCCCTTGCCCAGATCTTCCAGACCTGCGCCGATGGGCAGACCGTCTTCGGAGAATGCGGACTGTGTGCGGCCATAAGCGATCTGTAAGAACAGTTCTCTCATAGCGGTGTTGATCGCATCGCATACAAGGTCAGTATTTAAAGCTTCCAGTAAAGTTCTGCCGGGCAGGATTTCAGCAGCCATTGCTGCGGAGTGTGTCATGCCGGAGCATCCAAGGGTCTCGATTAAAGCCTCCTGGATAATGCCTTCCTTAACATTTAAGGTCAGCTTGCAGGCGCCCTGCTGAGGCGCACACCAGCCAACACCATGTGTCAAACCGGAAATATCCTTGATTTCTTTAGATTTTACCCATTTTGCTTCTTCAGGGATTGGAGCACAGCCATGGTTCACGCCCTGTGCAACCGGACACATTTTTTCTACTTCATGTGAATAAGTCATGTGAAATCTCCTTTCAATTATGTATAAAGAATGTTCGCCAGCAGACTGACCGCTTTGGGCATCCTCAAAATACCCTTTGTTAAAAAAATAGCATCCGCTGTACGCTGATGCTATTTTCTCACATTTTACGCTAAAAATCCAGTCTTTTTTACAAAATCATTCTTCAGGAAAGAATCATTCTGTCGTTTGCAAATTCTCCGCCGCTGACCTGTTCAAATTTTGCCAGCAAATCGGAAACATGTAACTTTTTCTTTTCCTCTCCGGCCACATCATAAATGATCCTGCCTTCATACATCATCACCAGGCGGTTGCCATGGGCAATGGCATCCTTCATGTTGTGGGTGATCATGATGGTGGTCAGGTTATCCCGCCCTACGATCCGATCGGTAGCATCCAGAACTTTTGCGGCCGTTTTGGGATCCAGTGCGGCCGTATGTTCATCCAGCAAAAGCAGCCTGGGTCGTTTTAACGTTGCCATCAAAAGAGTCAGCGCCTGACGCTGTCCGCCGGAAAGGAGTCCCACCTTGGAGGTCAGACGGTTTTCCAGACCCAGATCCAGAATTTTTAATTTTTCCTGATATTCTTCCCGCTCCTTCTGGGTAATGCCGATTTTTAAGGACCGCATGCTTCCCCGGCGGGCCGCCAGCGCCATATTTTCCTCAATCTGCATGTTGGCGGCCGTCCCCGTCATGGGATCCTGGAACACACGGCCCAGATAACGCGCCCGTTTATGCTCTGGCAGACGGGTCACATTAATGCCGTCAATTTCTATCGTGCCGCTGTCCACAGGCCACACCCCTGCCACAGCGTTTAACATGGTGGATTTCCCGGCTCCGTTACCGCCGATGACCGTCACAAAATCCCCTTCCTTCAGATGTAAGGACAGGCCGTTTAAAGCGGTCTTTTCATTCACCGTCCCGGCATTGAAGGTTTTGCTGATCTCCTTTATTTTAAGCACGTAAAGCACCTCCTTTTTTCACCGGTTTGGAAAAATACTTTCTCTTTATGTAAGGGATGGACAGGAATACCGCCACCACCAAAGCCGACAGAAGCTTTAAATCGTTGGGATTTAAGCCCAGCCACAGCACAAACTGCATGACCAGGTAATAAACGATCGCGCCCAGCGCCACCGAAAGCATTTTAAAGGCAAAGTTCCTGCTGATTTTGCCGAAAATCACCTGTCCGATGATGACGGACGCCAGGCCCACAACGATGGCGCCACGGCCCATATTGATGTCCGCAAAACCCTGATACTGGGCCAGCAGACCGCTGGCAAAGGCTACGATGCCGTTGGAGAGCATCAATCCGATAATCTTGGTAAAATCCGTGTTGATGCCCTGGGCCCGGGACATGTTGGGGTTCGCCCCGGTGGCACGGATGGAACAGCCCAGTTCCGTCCCGAAAAACCAGTACAAAACGGCGATGAGAATCAGAATTATAATGGCCACCACCAGAATCGTGTTCTGATAAAAAGGAACGTCCTTTATGTAGCGTAAGGATACCAGTATGTCATATTTATCCGCATTGATGGCCTGATTGGACTTATTTCCCATGATCCGCAGGTTTACGGAATACAGGCCCAGCTGGGTCAGGATTCCCGCCAGAATGGCCGGGATTCCCATGGCCGTATGAAAAACGCCGGTCACCAGCCCCGCCAGCATTCCCGCCAGAAAGGCGCACAGCAGGGAAACGCCTACCGAATGGCCGCTGACCATCATCATGATGCAGACCGCCCCGCCGGTACACATGGTGCCGTCCACTGTAAGATCCGCCAAATCCAGAATCTTATAGGTAATATAGACGCCGATGGCCATAATTCCCCAAATCAGCCCCTGAGCACATGCGCCGGGGAGCGCGTTAAAAAGTGTTCCGATATTCACATCCCATACCTCCCAATATTCTTGGTTTTTTTCTTTTTGGAAAAATCATAGCAAAAGGCGGTGAAAAAGAGAATTTCTTTTTCACCGCTTATGTTCCTGTTCATGACAACAGAGAACCCGGCGGATATCCTTTCGGCTTTTCCTTTCCGCCTGTAAAAACACCCTGCGCCTTTTATTATAGGTCTGAATTGTTGTGGACTGATATGCGGAGTTGGCTTCCGCAGAACAATACAAAATGCCCACATTCTTCGCCTCCGGGAACAATTCATTTAACATGGCCGCCTGTTCTTTCAGCGGAGCCAGATCGGAAGTGCCGGAAATATTGGTGCCGGTAGTGCCGGTCCAGTTGTCGATATCCAGGGCTGTGGCATAGTCGGTGATACAAGTCCCCAGAACCGGAATTTCATTGGTGCCCGATGCCGCCGCCTGCAGGGATGCCGTGGCATTGGCCAGAATCAGGTCCACGTCGGCGGATACAAACTGATTGATGATGGTGGAACAGGTTGCGGAATCGCCGGAAGCATTCTGCAGGTCAAAGGTGACATTTCCCTCTCCCAACTTTTCCTTCAGCGCTGCCTGGAATCCTTCCGTTGCCGCATCCAGCGCGGGATGCTGAACCAGCTGGCAGATGCCGATATTGTATACGACGCCGTCTGTTGACGCCTCTGTGGTTTTTGCCTCTGTACTGCCGTTCTCCGCCTGTACAGATTCGGCCGGAGCAGATGCCGCCGCCTCTGTAGAAGCTGTGGCTGCAGCGGACCCGCAGCCTGCAAGGGACGCTGCTGTGATCGTGAGCACCATAGCCAGTGCCGCTAACTTTTTCATAATGTGTAACCTCCTCAATGCTTTAATATGTAACGCTTTAATCCGCAGCGCTTTAACGCGCGGAAGCGTTAATTTCATTAAGTAGACTATACACCGAGAAAGAACTTTCGTCAAGCATTATTTCCCTGCTTTTCCACCACTTCATTCCTGTTTTTATAAATGCTGCCGGCAGGAACCACGCCGCGCACCATGGAAAGAGGATATACGTTGGTGTCTCTTCCGATCACCGTACCCGGATTTAAGACGCTGCCACAGCCGACCTCCACGCAGTCTCCCAGCATGGCGCCGAATTTTTTCAGGCCTGTTTCAATCTTTTGCTCTCCGCATTTTACGACGACCGGCGTTTTATCGCTTTTCACATTGGAGGTGATGGAACCGGCTCCCATATGGGATTTGTATCCCAGCACGCTGTCTCCCACATAATTGTAATGAGGCACCTGCACCTTGTTAAAAAGGATCACGTTTTTCAGTTCCGTGGAATTTCCCACCACCGCTCCTTTTCCGATTATGGCATTGCCTCGTATAAATGCACAGTGACGCAGTTCGGCTTTTTCATCCACGATACAGGGGCCGTTTATGAAGGCGGTGGGCGCTATTGTGGCGCTTTTGGCAATCCATATATTTTCTCCCCGCTTTTCAAACCGGTCGGGAGGCAGACAATTTCCCAGTTCAACGATGAAATCTTTGATTTTGGAAAGGACTTCCCATGGATAGCGCACCTCCGCAAAAAGCGGCGCCGCAATCGTCTCTTCCAGATTATAAAGATTTTTTACTTCTATTGCTTTCATCTTTCCTATCCTCCTGCTTCTTATAAAACTGCGATGCTTCGTCAAACTGCCGGAATAAAACCGACTGATTATGAAGCTGCTTTACAATATTGGTCCTTCTGGTGACAAAATCACGCAGCTTATTCATATATTCCTCGGATGTGATGGTGCCTTCCGCCACGCCGGTAAGGCCTTTTTCCCAACTGGCGGTCAGCGCCGGATTCAGCAACGGCCGGATGGAATCCGAAACCACATCATAAATCATTTCGCCCATCAGCGTAGGAGTGATGATCTGGGTTTTTTTATTGAGCGCCAGGTAATCAATGGCCACCAGCTTTTTTAATATTTCCGCCCGCGTAGCAGAGGTGCCGATCCCGCTGCCCTTGATCTGGGCGCGCAGCTCTTCATCCTCAATGAGCTGGCCCGCATTTTCCATGGCCAGGATCAGCGTACCGGAATTATACCGCTTGGGCGGCGAGGTTTCCCCTTCCCGGATCGCCATACCCGACAGGCGGAGGGGCATTCCTTTTTTCAGCCCCTGCAAAACGGACAGAAACGCGGCGTCGCATTTCACCTCCTCTTCCTCCTGAGAAGGCTTTTCCTCCGCATTTTCCGTTTCGGCCTTCTTTCTTGCAAAGGAAGGCGCACTGACCGCAAGATATCCTTCCTGGGTCAGCACTTTAAAAGAAGCGAAAAAACGTTCTCCGGCTGGCAGCCGGCCGGAATTGACCAGAACGGTCAACGAAACCTTCTGGTATACCGCGGGCGGATAAAAAATGCTCAGAAAGCGGCGGACGATCACCTCATAAACTTTTGCCGCCGTCTGGGAAACCGACCGCAGGGCAGAAAGTCCCTGTCCGGTTGGGATGATGGCATAATGGTCCGTGATCTGCTTATCGTTTACATACCTGGTTTTGGCAATTCCTTTAAAGCTGCCTTCCTCCAGGATCTTTGCGGCATAGGCCGCCGCCGGAGCAAAGTTTTTCAGACCCCCGATATTTTTATGAATTTCCTTGGACACGGCAGTGGATAAAACCCTGGCGTCCGTTCTGGGATAAGTGGTCAGTTTTTTCTCATACAGTTCCTGGGCGATGCGCAGCGTTTCGTCCGGACTGATTTTAAACATTTTGGAACAGTCATTCTGCAGTTCCGCCAGGTTATACAGGAGCGGCGGATTTTTCTGTTCCTTCTTTTTTTCACATTTTTCTAAAAAAGCGCCTGCAAAGTCCTGCCCGGGAGCGCCTTTGGGCAGGGTCATGCCCAGTTTTTCCATCAGGTCTTCGGCGGATTTTTTTTCTTTAAAGCCGTTTTCCTTATAAAGCAGCGGGGAAGCAAACCAGGCGCTGCCCTCTGCAGCCTTCCATTCCCCTTCAAAAGGCCTTTCCTTTGCCCCTTCCTGCACAGGGATGCCAAAGCTGCCCGTCACCCGGTAGAACGGGGTTTTTACAAAGGAACGGATTTCCCGCTCCCGGTTCACCACCATGCCCAGCACACAGGTCATGACCCGGCCCACGGAAATCACAGCCCGGTCTTTGCGCAGATAATTTTTCACGTTATTTCCATATTTTAAAGTCAGGGCGCGGGAAAAATTAATGCCCATCAAATAGTCCTCCTTGGCGCGCAGATAGGCCGCGTTGCAGAGATTGTCATAGGCGGACAGGTCTTTTGCCTCCCGGATGCCCCGCAAAATTTCCTCTTCGGTCTGGGAATCGATCCACACCCTGCGGCGCTCTTTTCCTTCCACCCCGGCCTGCTGCTCCACCAACCGGTAAATGTACTCTCCTTCCCGCCCGGAGTCCGTACAGACATAGATGGTGTCCACGTCCTCCCGTTTTAAAAGGGAGCTGACAATATCAAACTGTTTTTGCACGCCTGGAATCACTTCATATTTAAAGGTGTCCGGAATAAACGGCAGCGTTTCCACGGTCCATTTTTTATACTTCATGTCGTAGGCTTCCGGATAGCTCATGGTGACCAAATGTCCCACGCACCAGGTCACAATCGCCTCTGCTGATTCCAGATATCCGTCCCTGCGGCTCATATTATATTTTAAAGCCCTGGCAAACTCCTGCGCCACGCTCGGTTTTTCCGCGATAAATAATTTTTTCCCCATACACCTTTCCTTCGGAAAGAATGGGAGGCATCCTGCGCCTCCCATTGCCCGTCACATCATTTTTTCTCAATATATCCCTGCGCTTTTAACAGCTCTGCGCACAATACAGCGCCGCCGGCAGCGCCCCGGACCGTATTGTGGGACAGTCCCACAAATTTCCAGTCATAGACCATATCTTCCCGCAGACGGCCTACGGAAACGCCCATTCCCTTTTCAAAATCCACGTCCAGAGAAACCTGGGGTCTGTTGTCCTCTTCCAGATACTGAATGAACTGCCCCGGCGCGCTGGGAAGGTTTAACTCCTGAGGTACGCCTTTGAAATTTACCAGCTTTTCAATCAGCTGCTCTTTGGTGGGCTTTTTCTTAAATTTCACAAAAACTGCCGCCGTATGGCCGTTTAATACGGGCACGCGGATGCACTGGCAGGTGATTACAGGACTTTCGGCAGGTTTGATCACGCCGTCCTCAATCTTGCCCCAAATGCGCAGCGGTTCTTTTTCACTCTTTTCTTCTTCTCCGCCGATGTATGGAATGATGTTTCCCACCATTTCCGGCCAGTCCGCAAAGGTTTTGCCTGCGCCGGAAATCGCCTGGTAGGTAGTCGCCACCACTTCATAGGGTTCAAACTCTTTCCACGCAGTCAAAACGGGCGCATAGCTCTGGATGGAGCAGTTGGGTTTTACGGCGATAAAGCCTCTCTTTGTGCCCAGACGTTCCCTCTGATATTTGATGACTTCCATGTGCTCCGGATTGATTTCCGGCACCACCATGGGC
>CABSCP010000024.1 GCA_902476265.1 uncultured Lachnospiraceae bacterium | reverse complement strand
CTCATGGAGACGCTCACCAAAAATAAACGGAATCATGCTTGCATGATTCCGGTCCCTCACTCCCTCCACGCTGCTGGATTAACCCCCATGCTCGCGCATGGGGCTCCATTCGCTACGGGCTTTCGCCCTCCGCTCATGGAGACGCTCACCAAAAATAAACGGAATCATGCTTGCATGATTCCGGTCCTTTTTGATTCGCTGTTAATCCAAGTAGTCCTTCAGTTTCCTGCTTCTGCTGGGGTGGCGGAGTTTCCGGAGGGCTTTGGCTTCGATCTGGCGGATACGTTCGCGGGTGACGGAGAATTCCTTGCCCACCTCTTCCAGGGTGCGGGCCCGGCCGTCATCCAGGCCGAAGCGTAAGCGCAGGACCTTCTGTTCCCTTTCTGTAAGGGTGCCTAAAACTTCCACCAGCTGTTCCTTCAACAGGGTGAAGGCTGCGGCGTCGGCGGGAACCGGCACATTGTCATCCTGGATGAAATCGCCCAGATGGCTGTCTTCTTCTTCGCCGATAGGGGTTTCCAGGGATACGGGTTCCTGGGAAATTTTTAAAATTTCACGCACTCTGTCCACGGGCATGTTCATCTCTTCCGCTATTTCTTCCGGAGTAGGTTCACGGCCAAGCTCCTGAAGCAGCTGTCTGCTGACGCGGATCAGTTTATTGATGGTTTCCACCATATGCACCGGGATACGGATCGTTCTGGCCTGATCCGCGATGGCTCTGGTGATGGCCTGACGAATCCACCATGTAGCATAGGTGGAGAATTTATAGCCTTTACGGTAATCAAATTTTTCAACGGCTTTGATCAGACCTAAATTTCCTTCCTGAATCAGATCCAGGAACAGCATCCCGCGGCCCACATAGCGCTTTGCAATGCTGACCACCAGACGAAGGTTGGCTTCCGCAAGCCGTTTCTTGGCATCTTCGTCACCCACTTCCATCTTCTTAGCCAGTTCAATTTCTTCTTCTGCAGAAAGAAGCGGCACCTTGCCGATTTCCTTCAGATACATGCGCACAGGGTCTTCAATGCTGATTCCGTCCGGTATGGTCAGGTCGAGATTTTCAACGTCCACTTCCTCTTCTTCCGCCAGAAGGATTTCTTCATCGGGAATATCATCATCCTCTGTGATGCGCAGCACGTCTACATTATTTTTTTCCAACGTTTCCAGAATCTCATCAAACTGTTCTTCTTCCAGGTGCAGATCGGCAAAATAGTCGTTGATTTCCTGGTATTCCAGCACATTCTTCTTCTTTTTGGCAATGGCGAGAAGGTTTTTTAATTTCTCGTCAAATTTTGCTCTTATGTTTTCATCCATGTCCGTTTACATCCTTCCTGTATCTCTTTCTATTGTTAACGCTATTGCAGGGAAATATGCGTTTTGTTAAGTTCTTCCAGCAGCTTCTTTCCCGAGATTACACGCTGCAGCGCTTCCACATCCGTTCCCAGCTGTGCGCTGTCTCTTTCATAGCTGTTTCTCTTGACCGCGCACACAATATCATGAAACGCCTTTTCCTGCTCCTGTTGGCTTTCCAGCCGCACCAGCTTCGTGTGAAACAGCGACGCGGCCTCCCTTTGGTCTTCCTCATCTTCAAACATACTGATGATCGACGCCGGATTGACAGTCCCGGCATCCAGCCCGGCAAAAAGCTTTTCCGCCACCTTCACATACAACTCTTCTGTGAAATCCCCGGCAGAAATATACTTTTTAATTTTCGGGTACAGCTGAGGCTGCTCCACCAGCCAGGTGAGCAAAAGCTTCTGGCTCTGCTTCACTCCTTCCTGAGCGGTATTTTTTTTCTGCACGCCGGATTTCGGCCGTTCCACAGGCCGGGCCAGCCCGGTCTGGGCTGCGTAGCTGGCCACCAGCCTGCGCAGATTTTCAAAGCTGATATTGTATTTTTCAGCCACAGCTTCTATATAATTTGCCCTTTCCACTTCTTCGGAAAATTCGCAAAGCTTTTTGGCAATGGCCCTGTGGAAATTTGTTTTGCCTTCCGGGTCCTTCACATCATATTCCTTCTCCAGCTGGCGCAATTCAAAAAAGAAACTGTTTTCCGCATGATCCAGCCGTTTCTGGAATTCCTCCGGTCCCAGATTTTTCATAAACTCATCGGGATCCTTGTAGGGTTCCAGATTGATCACCTTGCCTGTCATCCCCGCTTCTTTCAAAATCCCGATGGCCCTCAGCGCTGCGTTAGTTCCCGCGCCGTCGCTGTCATAGGACAGCAGCACCTCATGGGCATAGCGTTTCAGCAGGCTTGCCTGGCCCGACGTAAAAGCGGTTCCCAGAGAGGCTACCGCCTGAGTAAACCCTGCCTGATGCATGGCGATCACATCCATATACCCCTCGCAGAGGATGATATTTCCCTTCCGGCTTGTCCGGGCAAAATTCAGTCCGTACAGATTCCGGCTTTTGTCAAAAATCTCCGTCTCCGGAGAATTCAGGTATTTGGGTTTCCCATCCCCCATGACGCGCCCACCGAATCCGATGACCCGGTGATTGATATCCTGGATCGGGAACATGACTCTGTTCCAGAACTTATCATACATGCCATGCTTTTCATCCACATTGCAAAGCCCGGCATCCCGGATCAGATCCTCGCCGTATCCTCTGGATTTGAGATATTGGATCAGATCGTCGCTGTACTTATTGGCATACCCCAGGCCGAAGTGGTTCATCGTCTCCTCAGACAGCTGCCTGTCCTTTAGATACTGCATTCCCACCGCGCCCTGTTTGTTGCGCAGCTGATAATAAAAATATTTTGCCGCTTCCTTATTGATTTCCAGAAGCTTCGCCCTGCGGCTGTCGGCACGCCGGGCCTCCTGGGAATATTCGATTTCAGGCAGCGCCACGCCCGCCCGCTGGGCCAGCGCCTTCACCGCCTCCTGAAAGGTATAGTTTTCATATTCCATCAAAAAAGTGATGACATTGCCTCCCGCTCCGCACCCGAAACAATAATACATCTGCTTGGGGCCGGAAACCGAAAAGGAAGGCGATTTCTCATTATGGAAAGGGCACAGTCCAAAGTAATTACTCCCCTTTTTCTGCAGCCTCACATAACCGGAAATGACCTCCACAATGTCATTTTTCATTCTGATCTCTTCGATCAGCTCGTCAGGATAATACATCTTTTATTCTGCTCCTTCATAAACCCCCGGCGTCAGTACTGCCAGCATTTGGGGACATAGATCTCTTCGTATTTGGCAATGGCAAAACGGTCTGTCATGGCTCCTACATAGTCACACACAATTCTTTCCCCGGGTTCTCCCTTCTCCATCAGGGAAAGAAGATCCTCCGGCAGCAGTTCCAGATGATGCAGATAATAATCATAAAGGGTTTCCATCAGGATCTCCGCCTTTCCTTCCTCTCCCTTGGCTTCCGGATTTTCATAGACTCTCTCAAACATGAACCGGCGCAGATCCTGCATGGCCTTCTGCACCGGAGGGGACATGGCAATTTTGTCTTTTCCATAGCTGTTGGATACGATGTCATGGATAAAATGATCCAGCCTCTCTCCCGTGGTGCGCCCGATCACTTCCTGGATCTGCACGGGAACATCCTTTTCCGAAAGAATGCCCGCCCGGATGGCGTCATCCATATCGTGGTGGATATAGGCAATCTTATCCGAATAACGCACCACACAGCCCTCCAATGTCATGGGGTGTCCTTTGGTCTGATGATTCCGGATCCCGTCCCGCACCTCAAAGGTGAGGTTTAGTCCCTGCCCCTCCTTTTCCAAAAGGTCCACGGTGCGCACGCTCTGCTCCGCATGGTCAAACCCATACGGACAGACCCTGTTTAAGGCCCGCTCCCCTGCATGTCCAAAAGGCGTATGTCCCAGATCGTGTCCCAGCGCAATGGCTTCCACCAGTTCTTCGTTGAGCTGCAATGCCTTTGCGATCGTCCTCGCATTCTGGGAAACCTCCAGCGTATGGGTCAGCCTGGTCCTGTAATGATCCCCCATTGGCGTCAGAAAAACCTGGGTTTTATCCTTCAGCCTCCGGAAAGATTTGCTGTGTATGATGCGGTCCCTGTCCCTTTGGAATACCGGACGGATATCGCATTGCTCCTCCTGCCTTATCCTGCCGCCGGAATTCCTGCTCAGCGTGGCATAAGGGCTTAAATATTCTTCCTCCCATTTCTCCAGATTCTCGCGGATATTCATTCGTGCCTCCAATCTGCCGCAAAAACGGCACTGGAAACGGCTGCTCCGTCCGGTTCATTCCGGACGATAAAACACCTGTCTATTTAATTATTCTGCAAAAAAAGCAAAATTCCTTCTTTTTTAACGGCAAATGTCGTAAATAAATTCCGCATTTTTTTCCATGGCCTCATAGGCGGTTTTAAAAGGCGACATTTGAAACACATGCCACATACCTTTATAGACGTCGATTTGGACCGGAACGTTTGCTTTTACCATTTTTTTATGCAAAAGTGTGGAGTCCGATAACAGCATTTCATTGTCCCCCACTTGGATATAGGTGGGCGGAAAGCCTTCCATATCGCCGTAAATCGGGGAAATAAAGGGATCCGTCAAATCCCGTCCCGCTGCATAATTTTCCGTCATCCGCTCCAGATATTCCTGATCCAGCACCGGATCCACCTCCGCTCTGCTGGCATAACTCTTTCCGGAAGCGGTCAGGTCCGTCCAGGGAGAAAGCAGCACCAGCCCCCTGGGCAGAATCCGCCCTTCGCACTTTAGCCGCAATACCAACGACAGCGCCATGTTGCCGCCCGCAGAATCCCCTGCCACAATCACGTCCCTGGCGCCATAGCCCAGATACATCAAATGATTCCAGGCTTTCATGGCATCCTCCGCGGCTGCGGGATAAGGGTTTTCCGGCGCAAGCCGGTAGTTAAAGCAGAACACATCCATGGAGGTAGAAACCGCCAATTTGGTGGTCAGGGTTCTGGCATATACCGTACTTCCTGTGGAATAGCCGCCCCCATGACAGTATAAAATCACATATTTTTTCATATGGGCGCGCTGTACCCTCACCCACTCACAGCTCATTCCATCCACTTCTGCACAGGTATATTCCACATCTTTTTCCGTGCCCAGAAGCGCGCCGATCCGGTCCTGGGACTGCCGGTGTTTTCCGATATCGGGATGCTCCACCAGCCCGTGCACCTTACGGATGAAATTCATCATTCCCTGATTCTGCCTTTCGTTTATCGCCATCTGGGGCCTCCTTCTTGAAAGGAAAACACCGGCAGGCAGAGACGCATTGCTTCTGCGGGCCGGCAGTTCCATCGCGGTTTTTCTACTATTTTATCATAAGTTCGCCATCTCGTAAAGAACGCCCGATCATTCCCTGTTGTTTTTCCTGTACACAATGGTGTATACTTAAATTCAGAAAGGGCTGTAAATGCCTGAAAAAAGGAAATGAGATCTATGCCAAAAAACAGAAAAAATACGCCCAGGACCTGGTATCGGCTGGATCTTTCCGCCATCGTCTATCCGACGCTGCAGCGGAGGGATTTTTCTTCCGTATACCGCCTGTCGGTGCTTTTAAAAGAAACCGTAAAGCCGGACATCCTGCAGCAGGCCGTGGACATCGCTCTGCAGCGTTTCCCCACTTATAAATCCGCTATGCGCAAAGGGCTGTTCTGGCGCTATCTGGAGCCCAATGACAGACCCGGCCCTTTCGTGCGGCCGGATATCCGCAACTTCTGCATGCCCATGTCTTTTAAAGGGAATAACCGCTATCTGATCCGCGTGTATTATTATGACAGGCGGATTTCCCTGGAAGCACACCACAGCCTGGGGGACGGTACCGGCGGCATGTACCTGCTTCAGACCATAACCGCCACTTACCTGCGGCTTTTGGGGCACACCGTCACCAACGGGTATTTCGTCATGGATGTCAACGAATCCCCTGATCCCGAAGAGTTTGAGGACGCTTACATGCGCTATGCAAACGCCCAGGTGAGGCCTGAACGCCCGGCGGAAAAGACCTACCGGATCCGCGGCACGAAGGAACCCTTTCATACTTTCAATGTCATTGACGGCATCCTGTCCGTAAAGGAAACCATGGCGGTTGCTAAGGGGTACAACGCGACGATCACGGAATACTTAAACGCGGTGCTGCTCTATGCCCTTCTGCAGAAGCAGGAGCATGATTTCCACCTGAAACTGCGCCCTGTCCGGCTGGCAATGCCAGTCAACCTGCGCCGGTTCTTTCCATCCAAAACGCTGCGCAATTTTATCACCATGGTCTATCCTTCCATCGACCCGCGGCTTGGGGAGTACAGCTTTGAAGAGATCATCTGTCATGTCCGCAATTTTATGCGCTATTATATCAATGAAAAATTCCTGCGGGGAGACATCACCACAAACGCCGCCACACAGCGAAACCCTTTCATCCGGGTGGTGCCGCTTTTCATCAAGGATTTTGTGGTCCGCACATTTTACAAACGGGTACAGGATAAAAATTCATCGGCCGGGCTCACAAATATGGGCGTCATGAAAGTGCCGGAAGATATGAAACCGTTTATTGAACGGTTCGACATTTACATGGGAATGCCTTTTTCCCAGCGCACAAACTGTGCCATCATCAGCTTTGAGGATACGCTGACCATCAATTTCGCCAGCTGTATCATCGAGGCGGACGTGGAACGGCGTTTTTTCCGCAAGCTGGTGGAGGACGGCATCCATGTTACCATTGAGAGCAACCGAAGCTTTGAAGAGGAGGAATAGAAATGTCCTATTGTGTCAACTGCGGGGTGAAGCTGGATCCGTCTCTGGAACGCTGTCCTTTATGCAACACCCCTGTGATCAACCCTAACGAAATCACCCATATCCATTCCGTGCCGCCCTTCCCCAAGGAAAAAGGGCAGGTGGAAATGGTGCGCCGGAAAGACCTGGCAATCCTGTTGTCCGTCTCTCTGTCCGCCGCCGCAATCGTCTGCGGCCTGTTAAACCTGCTGGTATTCTCCGGATCCCTTTGGTCCCTGTATGTGATCGGCGCCTGCGTGGTGATCTGGGTGCTGGCGATTCCCGCTGTCATCTATACCAGGCTGCCCATATACTTTTCCCTGTTTTTTGACGGACTGGCAATCGGTGTATACCAATACCTGATCAGCTTCAACACTGCGGATCGCGAATGGTTTTTTGAACTTTCCCTGCCGATCACAGCGCTTTGCACGGCGGCAGCTATCCTGTTCGCCCTGCTCATGCGCCGCCTTTCCTCCGCCTTTTTGATGACAGGCCTGTATTTCTTTGTGGAAAGCGCCCTGCTATGCGTGGGAATTGAACTTTTAATCGACCGTTTTCTGGAGAAACCCTTCGGTCTCACCTGGTCCGCCGTTGTCCTTGCCATCTGCTGCGTCATTGTCATCGCCCTGATCACCATTCTTTCCCGGACCCGGCTGCGCAATGCGGTGAGAAGGCGGCTCCATTTCTGACATCAAAAAAGGATGCGGAAAGCGATGCTCCTTTCGCTTCTCCGTATCCTTTTCCCATTCACTGTTTCGTTGCCGCTTTGGCTGCATCCTTCACAATTTCCGCCTTTTTCTCTTCTTCCTTCTCCGCCTCCATCCCCTTGTAGAGCACGTTTGCATCCTTATAGATTTCACACAGGATCGGCATCCGCTCATCCTCCGCGCTGGTTTTATCCATTACATCCTTCGTCTTAAAAAGGAGGGACGGCAGGATGATTTCAATCTTTTCATCCAGCTTTTTGTTCAAAAACCGGCGTTTTGCGGAAATTCCGTGATGAGAGAAAAAACCCAGGGTGCGCATCCGGTCCAGAGACATTTCCACGATTTCTACCATGGAATGCAGCAGCCGGAGCTGATGTTCGGACAATTTCTGAGCATTTTCCGCGGGAATGCGGATTGCGCCCATGATTTCTTTTTCCCCTTTTAACGGCCAGTCGAAAAATTCCGTTCCTTTTAAATATTCTCCGGAAAGCTTTGACAGATTATCCTGCAGCTTTTTCCAGTCAGGCATCCATTTCCGGATGATTCGTTTCTCCGCCATCACATACTGGGGATAACTGTGATCCGGCATCAATTCATCATCAAAAACCACACAGGCCGCATTGCATTGTAAAAATGCGCTGATGCTGCGCACTGCGATATTGGCCACTTCGGTTTCGCTCCCCGCATGGGAAAGATGATTGGTCAGCGCATACAGCCCTTTCATTTCCAGCTCCCTCATGGTGGATTCCTGAGCCGCTATTTTTACCCTGGCTGTCAGAGTGCTGGTCACAAGCGCCGTAATCGTCATGGTAAAAAATGTGATCAAATAACTTTTCTGATAAAATTGCAGGCTGAAATAAGGCATTGTAAAAAAGAAATTAAAGCTCAGGGTCGCCAAAAGGGAAGCGGCAAGACCATAAATCCAGCCATCTGTAGCGCGCGCTGTGATCAGCACCGCCAGCATATAAATGATTACCGTGTTCGTCTCGGAAAAACCAACAGCCTGAAAAAAATATCCGAAAGCGGTGGCAATGATCAGGGTGGAAAGCAATACCCCTGTATCCCAGACTTTCTTATATTTTTTGATAATATCCGGCATTTCTATTCTCCCTCTCTTTTCGTTCGTCGCATTGCTATAGTATACTGCAAACCCGCACAAAACGCCAGTCATTTTTTACTTTCTGAACGTTTCTTAGCGTTCCTTGACAAATGGAGCATCCGCTGTTACCAAAAAAATCCCACCCTCCCGGCCGGAACCGGGATTGTGGGATTTTTCATTCTAATGGATCACAATTTTACTTATTTGTAGTTGACGATCTTTCCGAAATCAGCTTTCAGGGAAGCGCCGCCTACCAGGCCGCCGTCAATGTCGGGCTGTGCGAACAGTTCTGCCGCATTTGCAGCATTTACGGAACCGCCGTACTGAATACGGACTGCTTCTGCGGTATCGGTGTCATACATTTCAGCGATGCAGTCGCGGATACCTTTGCAGACTTCTTCTGCCTGTTCTGTGGTAGCTGTCTTGCCTGTGCCGATTGCCCAGATAGGCTCGTAAGCGATGACAATGCCTTTTACCTGATCAGCGGTAACACCTGCCAGATCGGATTTGATCTGCAGTCTGATCCAGTCCATGGTAACGCCCATTTCTCTCTGCTCCAGTGTTTCGCCGCAGCAAAGGATCGGAACAAGGCCTGCTTCCAGAGCCTTTTTCACTTTCTTGTTGAGCAGGCAGTCATCTTCCTTAAAATAGTCACGTCTCTCGGAGTGGCCGATGATCACATATTTTACGCCTGCATCCAGCAGCATCTCAGCGGAAATTTCGCCTGTGTATGCGCCTTTTGCTTCAAAATACATGTTTTCTGCGCCGACTTCAACGTTTGTGCCTTTTACAGCTTCTACTACAGGAACGATGTCGATTGCGGGTACGCAGTAAACAACGTCCACATCATCGGACTTTACCAGATCTTTTAAGGTATTGCACAGTTCAACAGCCTGGCTGGGAGTCATGTTCATCTTCCAGTTGCCGGCTACGATTTTTCTTCTTGCCATGGGATTGTTCTCCTTTATTTATCTAAAATTCAGTCTTTGTCATCTGCCGCCGCAACGCCGGGAAGCTCTTTGCCTTCCAGGAATTCCAGAGAAGCACCGCCGCCGGTGGAGATGTGGCTCATCTTGTCCGCAAAGCCCAGCTGGTTTACTGCAGCTGCGGAATCGCCGCCGCCGATAATGGTGGTTGCATCTGTTTCTGCCAACGCTTTCGCCACAGCGATAGTGCCTTTCGCAAGAACGGGATTCTCGAATACGCCCATAGGTCCGTTCCATACAACGGTCTTGGCTGTCTTAACAGCATCCGCGTAAAGAGCAGCTGTCTTTTCGCCGATATCCAGGCCCATCTTATCAGCGGGCATTGCTGTAACGTCAACATTTTCCACTTCGATTTCTGCATCGATGGGGTTGGGGAATGCAGATGCTACAATGGTATCAACAGGAAGAAGCAGGTTCTTGCCAAGCTTCTCTGCCTTTTCGATCATTTCTCTGCAGTAATCCAGTTTGGTATCATCCACTAAGGAAGCGCCAACTTCCATGCCCTTTGCCTTTAAGAAGGTGAAGGCCATGCCGCCGCCGATGATCAGGGTATCGCATTTGTCAAGCAGGTTGGAAATAACGTTTAACTTATCCGCAACTTTCGCGCCGCCCAGGATCGCTACGAAAGGTCTCACCGGATCTTCCACCGCATTGCCCAGGAAGTTGATTTCCTTCTGCATCAGGTAACCAACCACATTCTCGCCGCCCTTAGCGGAGATGAATTTGGTAACGCCTGCTACGGAAGCATGCGCTCTGTGGGAAGAACCGAAAGCGTCGCATACATATACGTCAGCCAGATCAGCCAGTTCTTTGCTGAATTCTTCGCCGTTCTTTGTCTCTTCCGCGCCGCGGAAACGGGTATTCTGTAACAGGACAACATCGCCGTCCTTCATCGCCGCAACTGCTGCGGTAGCTGCTTCGCCGGTTACATTGTAATCGGATACGAAGTTCACTTCCCTGCCCAGTTTCTCGGACAGTCTTGCTGCTACGGGAGCCAGGGATTCGCCTTCGTTGGGGCCGTTTTTCACTTTGCCCAGATGAGAGCACAGAATTACTCTGCCGCCGTCATTGATCAGCTTTGTGATGGTGGGCAGTGCAGCCACAATACGGGTTTCATCTGTGATAGCGCCGTCCTTTAACGGAACGTTGAAGTCACATCTTACAAGGACTCTTTTGCCTTTTACGTTGATATCATCAACGGATTTCTTATTTAATCCCATGATAGGAACCTCCTTGAATTCATAATGAAAAAGTGTGCGCGTTTTAGCGCACACTCGCGCCGAGCGCGATTGCCGACAGGCAATATCTACCTTTCGCGCAAGTGCGCCTCTACAGCGGAGCGTGTTTTTTATACGATAGGAAACGAAGTTTCCTATCGTATAAAAAGAGGTCCGGTCCTCATCAGACCGGACCCTTAATGAGCCTATGTCAGTTTGGTTTATGGACGATGCAGCCTGAGGCCGCACACCCTTCCCCTCTGTCTGTTGGCACAGATTAAGCGTTCAGCAGTTTGCCGAAGTGCTTGATTGTACGAACCATCTGGCTTGTGTAGGAGTTCTCGTTGTCGTACCAGGAAACAACCTGTACTTCAGCAAGATCTTCGCTGATGGGCAGAACCATTGTCTGGGTAGCATCGAACAGAGAACCATATCTCATGCCAATGATATCGCTGGACACGATTTCGTCTGTGTTATAGCCGAAGGATTCGTTGGAAGCAGCTTTCATCGCTTCGTTGATCGCTTCTTTTGTAGGAGCGCCCTTCACTACAGCTGTCAGGATTGTTGTGGAACCTGTAGGGGTAGGTACACGCTGAGCGGAACCGATCAGCTTGCCGTTTAATTCAGGGATAACCAGGCCGATTGCCTTCGCTGCACCTGTGCTGTTAGGAACGATATTCACAGCAGCTGCGCGGGATCTTCTCAGATCGCCTTTTCTCTGAGGGCCGTCCAGAGTCATCTGGTCGCCTGTGTAAGCGTGGATTGTGCACATGATACCGGACTGGATCGGGAATGCATCGTTTAATGCTTTCGCCATAGGAGCCAGGCAGTTTGTTGTGCAGGAAGCAGCGGAGATGATGGTATCTTCGTTGGTCAGCGCTTCATGGTTAACGTTGTAAACGATAGTAGGCAGATCGTTGCCTGCAGGAGCGGAAATGATAACGTGCTTAGCGCCTGCATCGATATGAGCCTGTGCTTTTGCTTTGGAAGTGTAGAAGCCTGTGCACTCCAGAACTACATCAACACCGATTTCGCCCCAAGGAAGTTCAGCTGCGTTAGCTTTTGCGTAGATTTTGATTTCTTTGCCATCAACTGTGATGGAATCTTCGCCTGCAACTACCTTGTCAGCCAGAGCGTATCTGCCCTGTGTGGAATCATATTTCAGTAAGTGAGCCAGCATTGTAGGGGATGTTAAGTCGTTGATTGCAACGATTTCAAATCCTTCTGCTCCGAACATCTGTCTGAATGCCAGACGACCAATACGGCCAAAACCATTGATTGCTACTTTTACTGCCATTTTAGTTTCCTCCTAAAAATGTTTTTATATTCTTCTGCCAGCCTGTCCTGTGAAAGGGCAGAGTGCTTGACAAAATTTTATCAGCACAATTATTCTACCTAATTTATCCCAAAATATCAAGATGTAAAATCAAAATAATTTGGGATATCCGCTGATTTTAGAGATTCTTTATATATAAGCGCATTTTTTTATGATATACTACCCTCTGACGGCGGTAAAAGTACGCCTATCACTATTTTTTACAAGGAGAACAATTATGCCGATCAGAGCTGATTATCATCTGCACTCCCATTTTTCGGGAGATTCCCAGGCGCCCATGGAGGACATGATCCTGCGGGCCATCGAACTGGGTTACACGGAAATGTGTTTTACGGAGCACATGGATCTGGATTTTCCCGTCCGGGAGGATGTGCCCGCCGGAATGTTTGAAGTCAACACGGATTCCTATCTGTTTGACCTCATCAAATACCGGGAAAAGTATGAAGATAAAATCAAGGTGAATTTCGGGATCGAGCTGGGCATGCAGCCCCACATTTCCAGGGAGAACGCGCGCTATATCAAATCCCATGATTTCGATTTTGTCATCGCCTCCACCCATATTGTGAACCACAAAGACCCCGGTTATCCGGATTATTACGAAGGGATTACGGATGAAGAGGGCTATCGCGCTTATTTTGAGGAAATCCTGGCGTCCATCCGTTCCTTTACAAACTTTGACGTCTACGGACATCTGGACTATGTGATCCGCTACAGCCGGTCAAAGGATCAGGATTATTCCTATTTTAAATACGCGGATATTTTTGAAAAGATCATCGACATCCTGCTCTACAACGGCAAAGGGATTGAAATCAATACCGGCGGGCTGGACAAGGGCTTAAAGGAGCAGCATCCCTGCACGGATTTTCTGAAGGCCTATCGGCAAAAGGGCGGGGAAATCATCACCATCGGTTCGGATGCCCACAGGCCGGCGGATATGGGACGCCATTTTGACCGGGCCGCGGAAGTGCTCAAAGCATGCGGCTTCACCTATTACTGCACCTTTGAGAAACGGGTGCCCACCTATCATAAGATCTGACGCTGCCAAAGCTTTAGGGCAGATCTTCTACATCCATCAGGGGGATTTTCTTCTCCTTCAGGGCTGCTGCCGGCATGCCCTGCCCGGGAATCAATCTCCCTGAAAAGGTGCCGTCGTACACCTGCTTCACGCTACAGGCGGGACTCTGTAATTGTTTCCGCCGTTATATTTACAATTGCGCCCCAGCAGACAGGCGCTCACAAGTACCCGCATCTTTTCCCCTTTACGGCGTATTCTCTAGTGCACCACATAGCTTCTGTAAGCATCCTGCAGCGGCCTCACTCTCTCTTCCACCATTCTGCGGCAAAGATCCCCGGCCCCGTCTTTTTGGGCTTCCGTCGCATGCAGGATAAACGCCGCGTCCTCCGATTTCCGCCAGCCCGCTTCGCAGGCCTGCATCTGTTCTTCCAATGCCAGAGAGGCCCGGTAGAAATCAGGATATCCCGCCAGAAAATCCACATATTCCTGTTCGCTCATCCCCATCCTTTTTGCCGCCAGAAACTGCAGCGCCGACTCCTTGCTTTTGGTCAGCTTCCATGCCTGTTCAAAGGACAGGGCCGCTTTTTCAAACAGGAAAAGTCCCGCCTGGGCTACCCCCCGGTTGTGATAAATTTTCCCCAGAAAAATAGGTTCCATCCCTTTTAACCCCTGAAGCAGTTCTTCATATTCCCGGAGTGCCAGCACATACTTCCCGTTCTCCAGGAAATAATCCCCTCTGGCTTTGGAACGTTCCAGACTGCCCCCACTCTCGTTGAGTTTCAGGATCTTTTCCACCTGTCCCGCCTCTTCTGCCGAGCAATAACCGGTATAGGAAAAAAGCGTCTCCGCAAAACGGACCACCGGGTTTTCTTCCTTCATCACCACCAGCAGCATCTGGGCCAGCTGCTCCAGGCCGCACTGCTGCCCCACCCAGGCCGCCAGTTCTTTCCCCAAGAGGGCCGGTTCCAAAAGCCAGGCGTTCTCCCGTATGAAATAACACAACTCTTCCACATTCCAGACATGGATCCTCGCCCGCTCAAAATAATAGGGCACTTCCGCATTTTTGCCCAGACACAGATATACACGTCCCATACCGTTCTTTTCCTTTCCCGCCTTTTTCTAAATCCGGACGCTTTCTTCCCAAAACTGGTGGGTTGCGGGAAAAAACTCCCCGAATCCCAGATCTTCCATGCTGATGCGCACCGTATCCACATCCGTCATATCCACTTTCAGATGAATCCTCGTGGCCCGTGCCGGCCGGACAGGCAGACCGTCCAGCGTCACCAGCACCTCCCGCACTTCCTTCCCGTTTAAAGGGGTGATCCGCAGGGAAAATGTATTCTTCTCTTCCAGTAAAAAGTCCCGTTCTCCCACAGCATCATACCAGTTGACCCCCGCATCCAGCAGGGCCAGATAGGTATCGCTGCCCCGATAGGCCACATGCATTCCCAGGTTCGCTTTGAGCATATCCTTTCCCAGGAATGCATACCCCCGGGACACGCCCCCGGGGGACAGCCGTTCCCTGGCGGCATAACAGGCGCCCTTGCTGTACAGGTTATTCCCCAGGAAAACCCGTCTGCCCTCACATAGAATTTTCAGCGATTCCTGATACCATTCTCCTTCAAACCCTTCCCCGATCAGATAGATAGTGTCCACTGTCCTGCCTGTGAGCGTCTCTTTTGCAGCCTCTGAAAAATACCTGTCCAAAAGCATCCCGCTGCGCCTGTCCTGGTCCTCATCCCCTGTCCGCACAATCCGCTCCACCTTCTCCCGGTCCGTTTCCTCCACAAAGGAAGCCACCGGCATGGTGTGCCGGTTGGCGGAAAATAAAAAGGTGCGCAGACGGGGGCCTGTAAAGTCGCACAGAAGCACTTCCCTGCGCCACAGATCCTCGGGCTGACTGATATTGTAGTAGAAAAAGCTTTCCGCCCGGCCGATGATGAAAATCTGCGCCGCCTGCAGCTCCAGCAGGGCCGCCGCACCGGTGAGGGCCTCCAGCACCGGTTTTGTCACCTCTTCCACCGTAAAAACCAACGCCTGCAGCCGATCCGGCGGGAAGATGGGTGTCAAAAGCGACAGCGTCCTCTTCAGGAAAAGAGACAGGAGGGCCACGGGATCAAATTCTTCTCCGGCCACTTCCACCGCCTCCCCCTTTTCCGCCAGGGAAAGCAGGTTCTCTACCAGAACCGCCTCTCCCTTTTCCGCACATTCCAACGCCTGCGTCCCATAGAGCCAAAGGTCCCGGTCCCCCCGCTTTGCCAGCACGGCGGGAATCAAAAACGCTTCCTCTCCGGCGGTCTGGCTGACGGTTTCCGGCTTGTCCTGACCGGGAAGGCAATAGCTGATCTGGGCCCTGTCCTGTGACAGATCATACCCCGCCACGGCCCCTGAAATATTCCGTTTTCCTTCGTTTTCCTTCCGCTCCAGAAACATTTGTCCGCATCCTTTCCTATCCCTGCCGTGCTTTTGCGCGGCTGTCGATTTCCTGATTAACCCAGCGGTTTAAAAAGCGCTCTCACGCAATAATCCGTATACAAATAACGATTTAAAAGTTCCAGGCTCTGCCACTGCCCGTTTTCCGTAAGCTGTCCGGAAAGATGCCGGGCGGTAACCGCCCCCAGCATTCCATACCGGCTCTCTTCAGCCGCACCTATGCATTCTTCCGCCTTTAAAATGCCGCTGTCTTCTATCTCTTTCGTCTGTTTTGCATCTGTGACAAAATACTGCAGACTCTCTCCCGGAAATAAAATGAACGCCGTCACGGAAATTCCTTCATAAACATGCTGCATTTCCATGCTTTGATAATCCTCTATAACATCGCTGCCGCGCAGGATGCGGTAATTGAGAACCGCTCTCTGATCCGGCTTTCCCTTAAACACAACGAAGGTTTTATCCAGCAAAAGTTCCGCTCCCGGAATAAGATCCGCAAACTCCTTCAGTACCGGGACGATCCTGCCTGATGCGAGCAATTCCTCTCCCAGCTTCTTCACGGCCTCCTCAGCGCCTGCATCCATGGCATCCCGGTTTCTGGCATAATACTGCAGACAGGCCATTCTGCACATATCCGTAATCCGCTCTCCGGCCCTGTGCATCCTTAAAATATCGAAGATCACAGAAACATGGACGGGCTGATTTTCCATCACATAACTATAGGCGCACCGATGCAGAAACGCACCCTCCAGTTCACTTCTGCCGCCTTCCTGCACATATTGGCGCAGCAGATCCGTGCGCTCCGTCACATCCCTGTCCGTAAACAGCATCTGCTCCATGATCCGTTCGCAGAGGGGATAGGTGTTGATGCCAAACCCTTCCGCCGCTTCCCTGAGCGCCTCCATCTCCGGAATACTGCCTTCATAACGGCTGTTCAACTGCTGCAGGATCCGTCCGTCATACTTTCCGTTCAATGCGGAAAAGAAGCACAGAGACGTCAGCCGTCCTTCTTCTGTAAAAAGCTGTTGCTCCAGAAGCCGGCTGCACAGCCGCATCCCGATTCTGGCATCCAGCTGTCCGAAATCCGCTCCCTCCAGCCACGCATAGGCCTTTTCATAAAACCCCTGCAGCACCAGACAGCGCACCACTTCCATCCTGTCCGCCGGGTCCACATCCTCTTTTTCCAGCTCCTTTAACAGACCGTCCAATTCTTCCGTACGGTCCTGTTCCCGTAAAAAACGCAGCAGCGCGATCCGCACCCTTCTTCCGTAAACAGAGGTCAGAACCGGCTCCCGCACGATAGCCAGATAACTGGCCGCATTTTCGGGCCTGACCACAATCTGCTCCACATCCGCTGCCGCCAGATGGCAGGTCAGCACATCCCCGACGGCGGACAGGGGCCGTGCATATTTTTCGAACAGGGGCCTCTTTTGCACTTCCTCATTGATCAGCCGCCGGTTGCGGGCTTCATCCTCCAAAAAAAGCATGTCCTGTCCGCTGTAAAGATCCACACAGGCACAGCCTTCATTCATCACCCAGGCCTTTTCTCCTTTCAGCCTGGCATGTACCACCACCAGCTTCTTTTTTCCTTTTTCGTTACAGGTGATTTCCACCGTACACAAAAGTTCGGCCAGAGCCCGTTCATTTTCCTTTGTCAGCATAGGCCCGGTGAGAATCGCTGTGTAGAGGCTGGCGAGATTCCTGCTGATCCTTCCCTTATAAAGGCAGTCCAGCACGAACCGGTCTATCTGAGGCCGGTAGGTAATATAAAGATCCGGATCCTCTTCCTTATGCTTTTCCACATATGCGTACAGATAAGCGGCGTATTCATACTCCAGATTGCTCTGATAGGCGAAATAAAGCAGCACAATTTTGGGGATCTCCACGTCCCGGTTCAAATCGATGCTCATCAGATAATATTCATAAAGCCTGGTGATCCTCAGCTTTTTCTCCACACCTTTCAGATACCATCCATAATAAGCGGGCCCGGTCTTCCCTCCCTTGATCAAAAGCGAGCATATGGCCTGAAGGATCCCGGGGTCCGGCCTTTTTTCCCAGATCAGCTTCAGGATTTCAAAAAGGATCGGATCGTAGTATTTTTCCCGCTCTGCCAGTTCCGCCACATGCCCTGCCAGATCTGCGCCCAGTATGCCGTTTCTGGCACCGTACATCAAGACCCTTTTTGCAATCCCGTCCAGCTTCATTAAAAGCGCCGGCCCTACATTCAGAACCTGAAGCGCTTCCAGGTAAAGCACCGGGCTGGTACAGCCCTCCCGGAACCTGGCTTCCAGAAAAGCCCACTTTTTGGAAGCGCTGCGGTTTAATTCTCCGGATAAAAACAAAAGAAGCCAGGCAATTCTCCATTCTCCCGGGTTCTGTCTGAAAATGGCTTTCACTTCTTCGGTGGTCCTGCGGGTATCGCTTTCCTCCCGGTTATAAAGGGTGGTCAAATACAAAAAGTAACAGTATACCGCCGGATCCTCCCGATCCAGCAGCGGCTCCACGTGCTCCAGGATCCAGCCTGCTTCCTCCATCCTGTCCTCGGTCATCAGAAGCTGGGCCGAAAACAATTTGGGAACCGCTCTTTTCTCCGTCAGATGAGCCATTTCCTCCACACATTCCCTGGCCTGGATGCGCCATTTTTCCATATCCAGCTTTTTCATCCGCAGCTGCTGATACAGATTCACCATGCGCATGTTGCACTTCTTTTCTTCCAGGCTCCGCCTATCTCTGGCCCTGGCCCGCAGAGTGCGTCGTTCCACCGTCACCGTCACCGAAAAACTGCCTCCGATTCCGGTAAATACCACCTCTCCGAAATTCCTGCCGGCGTGCATCCTGCTCTCATCCATAAAAACAGGCACCCTGCAGAGATTGCCCAAAAAGTCATCCTCTCCGATCCAGCTCTTTTCCAGGGTGAGAAAGCTGCCCTTCGCCTCAGCCTGGAGATGAATGGGCCCCCAGCCGTTTTTCATGATCTGGATTTCTTCGCTGACACGCCCCTTCATATCGGTGATGCAGATTTCCTTGCGGACCGCCGAAAAGGAAATGGGCTGTTTCTTTTTCACAGCCACAAGAAATTCCTCCACATTCGCCTCGTTGCCAAAACTTTGGGACAGCCCTCTGTAAAGGTTAAAAAGATCCTCCTTTTCTTCCCCGCAGATTCGCTTGAATTCTTTGGTATAAAAAAATTTCACGGCTTCCTGCCAGTTAGCCCTGGCAAGATTCGTAAAATGGAACAGGTTCCTGATTTCGCCCAGAGAGCTTTCCGCAGGCTTTTTCCGAACGGTAACCTTCCAGGGCAGTTCGTATTCACCGTGGTTTGAGATCACCAGGAACCGTCCTCTTCGGGTTTCGCCGTCCTGCATGTCCCTGGCATCAAACCGGTATTCGATCTGTTCCCTGCTCCCGTTAAAATAAGGGGTCAGGCACTGCATCCGTTCGTCCTGGGCGCGCACAAACCCTTCCGTGACCACCCCGGGCGTGCCCGTAATTTCAAAAAAGCCTTCCGCTTTCTCATCAGGCGACGGCATGAGCTCCACCTGTTTTAAGGAAAATTCCAGCGTGCCTTTTGTCCTGTGATAGCCTTCCGTCATGATGCGTTCTCTCATTTCCCTCACGGTTTCCGCCCCCTTTTTCGTCAAAATGAATACTTACATTTTACCTTATTTTATTTTATCCTGCAACCTTTGCTTGACAAGGGAAGCTTCCGGAAGTATCATTGTATTAATCTAATGATACAGTTATGGAAAGGAGCATGGAAATGGCATGGACACTTGATTCGGACCGTCCCATCTATTCGCAATTGGTCGAGCGTCTCAAAACCGACATCGTTTCCGGCATGTACCCGCCCGGCGGACGGCTGCCCAGCGTGCGGGAATTGGCCTCTACGGCCAGCGTTAACCCAAATACGATGCAGAAAGCGTTTACCGAACTGGAACGCACAGGACTCATCATCACAATGCGCACCAGCGGGCGTATCGTCACGGAGGACACAAACATGATCAATGACATCCGAAAAGAACTGGCAGAAGAACAGATCGTTCTCTTTTTAACCAGGATGCAGAGCCTGGGGTTTAGCAGAAAGGAAATCATCCGTTTGCTTTCCGAAGAGGAGGGAGGAAAGGAGCATGAATGAAATGAATGCCGGCAGCCTTGTTTCCATCCGTAATCTCTCCAAAAATTACGGAAAAAAAAGCGCTCTTTCAGACATCAGCCTGGACATTCCAAAGGGCAGGATCATCGGTCTGCTTGGCCCCAACGGAAGCGGCAAATCCACCCTGATCAAACTGATGAACGGCCTTCTCGTCCCCTCCCGGGGCCGGATCCTGATCGCCGGGAATCTGCCCGGTGTGGAAACCAAGGCCTGTGTATCCTACCTGCCGGAGCGTTCTTATCTGCCCGACCATATCCGGGTAAAAGAACTGGTTTCCTATTTTACCGATTTTTATGAAGATTTCGACCGTAAGAAGGCGCTCGACATGCTTTCTTCCCTGCAGATTTCACCGGACAGCCCTTTAAAAACCCTTTCAAAAGGCACCAAGGAGAAAGTGCAGCTGATCATGGTCATGAGCAGGAAAGCGCTTTTATATATTCTGGACGAACCCATCGCGGGCGTGGATCCCGCCGCCCGGGATTATATCCTGAAAACCATCATCCGGGATTTCAATGAAGATGCTTCCATTTTGCTTTCCACCCACCTGATTTCCGATATTGAAACCATTTTGGACGATGTCATCTTTTTAAATGACGGAAAGGTCACCCTCACTTCCAGTGTGGAGGATATCCGCAATACTTACGGGAAATCCGTAGATTCTTATTTCCGGGAGGTATTCGCATGTTAAAGAAACTGCTGCGGCATGAATTTATTGAAACCTGGAAAATACCGACGATTGCGCTGTCCACCGCCGTGCTCCTGACTCTGGCATGTTCCCTGTATTTTTATCTCATGCCGTTACCCGATGCCGAAGTGGAAGTAAATTTGGGCGCTTTTGCTATTTTCATGGTCTATACCCTGATGATCTCCTGCATTGCCCTGCTGATCGTCATTTATCTGGGCGTCCGTTTTTACAAGAACCTGTATACCGACGAAGGTTATCTGATGCATACCCTTCCGGTGCGGCCCCGGATACTGATCCTTTCCAAACTGCTGCCCGGTCTGCTGTGGACCTATCTGGCATGTATTTTGACCATTGTTACCGTCATGCCGGTCACCGTCCTGGCAATTCCCAGAATCACATATCTGGAGGATACCGACTTTTCCACTTTACTGCCCGCGCTGGCCGGCCTTTTTGGCAGGAGCCTTCCTCAAATGCTATTTTTCTTTCTTCCCTATATGCTGGTTGCCTGCCTCTCCTGTCTGCTGCTTTTATATACGGCAATCTCTTTGGGACAGCTGTTTGGCCGTCATAAGGTGCTGGCTTCCATTTTATGCTATTTAGGGCTGCAGGCCCTGCTTTCCACTGCATCCTCCCTGTTTATCCTGCCCGGCATGACGGGAGTGATCATCAAACATGCGGAGGATTCCGAACAATTTTTAAACCTGGTGATGCCCTCCATCATGCAGACAATCTATATTGCCAGCTTTGCTGCGGATCTCGTCCTGGCGGCAGCCGCTTTTTACCTGACCTGTTATATTATGAAAAAATGTCTCAATCTGGATTAAAAACCGATCCAGGCAGTAATACACCTTTTAAAATCCCCGCGCATATACTGGTATAACAGATGCAGCCTGTGGGCCTCCTGCTAAGGCGGTGTCCGCAGGCTGTATACCAAGAATATGCGCGAGGTTTTTTTATGTCCAAATCCTTATATGCCGCACAGGGGCCTGATGAAAATGAATTTGAGGGCACCCTGCAGATAAACGTCACCTCCTCCGTGGGCTTTGTCCCTGTGGCGGGAGCTACGGTCACTGTCGCAAACAGCGACACTCCGGAGGATATCATCGCCCGCCTTACCACCAATGAATCGGGCCAGACAGAGCGGATCGAACTGCCCGCTCCCAACCTGGAATATTCCCTGGAGCCTTCCGAACCCAGGCCCTATACGGAATATACCTTTGAAGTGGAAGCGCCCGGCTTTGAACCGGTCCGGGTGGTGGGTTCCGAAATTCTTCCCGATGAATTCAGCATTCAGAACATTTCCATGAATCCGCTGGAAGTGGACCCGGGCCAGCCGGAAGAAGACATCTTCATTCCCGACCACACTCTTTACGGGGAATACCCTCCCAAAATTCCGGAAGCGGAAATCAAGACAGACCCGGAAACAGGGGAAATCATTTTGAGCCGGGTGGTGGTCCCGGAATTTGTCATCGTCCACGACGGCGTACCTGACGACGCCAGCGCGCCCAACTATTATGTCCGATATAAGGACTATATCAAGAATGTGGTCTCCTCCGAAATTTATGCCACCTGGCCGGAAAGTACCATTTATGCCAATATACTGGTCATCCAGTCCTTCACCTTAAACCGGGTCTATACGGAATGGTATCGCTCTCAGGGCTATCCGTTCACCATCACTTCCTCCACCGCCTATGACCAGAAATTCATTTACGGCAGGAATATTTACAGCAACATTGACCGGCTGGTAAACTCCATTTTCGCCAACTATCTGTCCCGTCCCGGCATACAGCAGCCCATCTTCACCAGCTATTGTGACGGCAACCGGGTAAACTGTCAGGGCCTTTCCCAGTGGGGCTCCAAATTTTTAGGGGACGAAGGTTATTCCGCCATTGAAATCATCCGCTATTATTACGGCAATGACATGTACATCAACTCCGCGGAAGCGATCAGCGGTGTGCCTTCCTCCTGGCCCGGCTATGACCTGACCCTGGGTTCTTCCGGTTCCAAAGTGCAGCAGATGCAGGAACAGTTAAACCGGATCGCCCAGAACTTCCCCGCCATCCCCCGCATCACCGCGGACGGCATATTCGGACAGCGGACAGCGGAAGCCGTGAGGGCTTTTCAGCGCATTTTTAATATCCCGCCCACCGGGGTTGTGGATTATCCCACCTGGTACCGAATTTCTAACATCTATACGGCGGTGACCCGGATTGCAGAGCCTGGAACCTGAAAGTACGAAAAAAGGCCTCCCCATGTCGGGAAGGCCTTTTTTTGACATATCTCTTATTCTTTTGCCAAAAGCATCATAATTTCATTGGAACGGGCGATAAATTTGGTCATCGCTTCCGGAGACAGGGGCGCATTCTGGATCTTCGCCAGATCATACAGCTGTTCGCAGATCATCTTGGTATTGTCGCCTTCTTCGTGCTCCGTGATATAGGTCACAAGCGGATGGTTTGCATTCAGCACCAGGGTTTCTCCTTCTGCGCCGAACATGCCCATATCGCCGCCGTACATCTTCATCATGTCCTGCATCCTTCTGGATTCTTCGGATACGGTCAGGACAGAGGACACCTTTTTATTTTTCAGCTTTTCAACCGAAACCTTGATCTTGTCATTCTTCAGCGCCTTCTGCACCAGTTTTTCGATCTTCTCGGCCTGTGCCTTTAACTCTTCCTGCGTCTTCTTGCTGGTCTTTGCCTTGAAAGCGTCGGTCAGATCCGCATCGATTCTGGCGAAATGAATGCCTTCATTCTTCGCCTCCAGCTGGGAAATGAAGGGCTGGTCAATGCGTTCGGGGAGAATGACCGCATCCATCTTCGCCGCCTTGAACATGTTGATATACTGGCTCTGCTGCTGTTCGTCAGTGACATAGTAGATGGTCTTTTCCTTCTTCTCTTCTTCAGCATTCTCTTCCGTCTCTTCGCTCTCTGCAGGCGCTTCGGTCACCACTTCGGCTTCTACCTTTTCGCCGTTTTCGTCAACCGCTTCCTCTTTTGTCTCATCGGGATCGGATTTACCCACTTCCAGACATTCGGGCAGGGTCATATATTTGCCGTCCAGATTCTTAAAGAGAATATAATCGGTCATCTTCTGGCAGAATTTTTCATCCTTTAAGCAGCCAAACTTGATGAAGGGCGCGATATCGTCCCAGTATTTCTCATACTCTTCCTTCTGGGTCTTGCACATGCCGGACAGCTTATCCGCCACCTTTTTGGTGATGTAGTCGGAAATTTTCTTCACAAAGCCGTCATTCTGCAGGGCGCTTCTGGAAACGTTTAAGGGCAGGTCAGGACAGTCGATCACACCCTTTAACAGCAGTAAAAATTCCGGAATGACTTCTTTGATGTTGTCCGCGATGAACACCTGGTTGTTATACAGTTTGATCACGCCTTCGATGGACTCGTACTCCATGTTGATCTTGGGGAAGTACAGGATGCCTTTTAAGTTGAACGGATAATCCATGTTCAGATGGATCCAGAAAAGAGGCTCCTTATAGTCCATGAATACTTTCCGGTAAAAGTCCACATAATCTTCTTTCGTGCATTCGCTGGGATTCTTCATCCAGAGGGGATGGGGATCGTTGATCAGCTCCGGCCTTCTGGCAATTTTGAGCTTGTCGGGATCTTCATCCTTCTCCTTCTTGACTTCTTCGATCACCCGGTCGCTGTCCAGTTTCTCGCTGGCCAGAATGGTCTCCGTCTCCGGCGTGTTCTCTCTGGAAACATAGATCTCCGTGGGCATGAAGGAGCAGTATTTCTTAATGACTTCTTTTGCTTTGTATTCGTTACAGAACTGCAGGCAGTCCTCATTTAGAAACAGGGTGATGCAGGTCCCCACCTGATCCCGGGATCCTTCCCCCATATCAAATTCCGTGCCGCCGTCGCATTCCCAGTGTACGGGTTTGGCGTCTGCCTGCCAGGAAAGGGTATCGATATGCACTTCATCCGCCACCATGAACGCGGAGTAAAAGCCCAGGCCGAAGTGACCGATGATCTGGTCATCGTTGGCCTTATCTTTATATTTGGAAATAAAATCGGTAGCGCCGGAAAAAGCGATCTGGTTGATATATTCTTCCACCTCGTCAGCGGTCATACCGATTCCGTTATCGATGAACTTCAAAGTCTTTTCTTCCGGATTGACAATGACCTGAATCTGAGGTTTATAATTCTCTGGCAGGGTGTATTCTCCCATCATGTCCAGCTTCTTTAATTTGGTGATGGCATCGCATCCGTTGGAGATCAGTTCCCTGTAAAAAATGTCATGATCGGAATACAGCCATTTTTTGATAATCGGAAAAATGTTTTCACTGTTGATTGATAAATTGCCATGCTTTTCGGCCATGAAAATCACGATCCTTTCTTTTTTCATCTTTTTTTGTATGCGGAACCCTTTGTTCCGCCCTGTTCAAGAGACAGTTTAGCGCGCCTGTGGCAAAAAGTCAACAGAAAATTAGCACTCATTTTACATGAGTGCTAACAATTTCATTCAACCCCGCATAACTACTGGGTTTCTGCAATTATAAATTTTTTGTAAACTGTTATTCCACCTGAAAAAAGGTATCATAAACCGTAAAAAAGCTGTCTGTTTTCACGTTTTCATCCCGAATCAGCGCAACGCTCTGCCACAATTCTTCATTCAACTGGCGCACCAGGGAATTGGCAAAGGTGTCATATTCGCTGTTGAATGCTTCGTTACGGCGTTTTTCCAGGATTTTTTCCTTATTGGCTCTGGTCTGGGCTTCATCAAAGGTGCTGACGCATTTTAACACATAAAAACCGTCGTCCGTTTCTATGATGCCGCTGATCTCATCCTTGCCCAGATCAAAGGCCGCCTTTTCAATGGCCTCGTCCATTTCTCCCTTGCCGAAGGAACAGCTGACGATGCGGTCCTCACTGTTGGCTTCCGCCAGCGCTTCAAAATCGATATCTTCCTGGCGGGCCTGCTCCAAAACCTCCTGCGCCTTTGCCCGGTCCTTTAAACGGATGGAAAGGACTGTGATGGTGCGCGCTTCATCATCGCTGATCTCCGGATTCACATCTTCTACAATCTGGCGGTACACTTTGGATGCCAGCGCATATTCCGTATACATCTGGTTGATCAGCTTTTCGTCCACCCCCAGGGCCGTCACTTCGGCTTCGCTCAGAGAATTGAAATATTCCCTGGCGGCAGCTTCCACGCGCTCGGTTTCCTTTTCGTCCAGCACAACCTCTTTTTCCTGAGCCAGCAGAGACATGGCTTTCACCTGGGCCAGTTCGGCCAGCACCTGCTCCTTGGCTTCCTCTTCCAGAGATTCCCCTTCTCCCTTTGCATTCCAGATCTCTTCCCCGTAAACGGCTTCATACTGGTTCTGCATATTGGTCAGATATACCATAACCTCCGGAAGCGTACAGGATTTTTCCGAAATCCGGAATACCTCATTTTTTTTGAGCCCCGTGGTGAGCACTACCTTTGTATCCTCACCACAGCCGGTCAAAAGGCCTGTCAAAAGCGCTGCCGCACCCAAAAGGGCCGCCGCTTTTCTGATTCTTTGAAATAATTTCTTTTTCCCTGCCATCTTACCTCATCTTCGCGTTATCATTCATTCATCCCAGGCATACAAAATGCTTCTCGCCACGGAAAGCCCGTTGGCGGAGGCCTGCTGCAGCCCTCTTGTCACGCCGGCGCCGTCGCCGATGGCGCGCAGCCCTTTAATGCTCGTTTCAAAATCTTTGTCCACAATGACTTTGTTGGAATAAAATTTGACTTCCACACCGTATAAAAGCGTCTCATCGCTGGCGATTCCCGGCGTCACCTTATCCAGCGCTTCGATCATTTCCGTGATCGCCACCATGATCCGGTGGGGGAAAACCAGGGACAGGTCGCCCGGCACCGCGTCCTTTAACGTAGGAATCAGGTTGTTTCTGCACAGCCTCTCCTCCGTTGTCCTTCTGCCTCTCTTCAGATCGCCGAAAGTCTGTACCATGATCTTTCCTCCACAGAGCATATTGGAAAGCTGTGCGATCTGTTTCCCGTATTCGATAGGAGTTTTGAAAGGTTTGGTGAAGTTCTTGGACACCAGCAGCGCGAAGTTTGTGTTGCTGGTTTTGTGATCCTTCGCCTTATAGGCATGGCCGTTTACCACCGCCAGGCCGCCTTCATAATATTCTGTGGCCACTTCCCCGGAAGGATTGGTGCAGAAAGTGCGCACTTTGTCATCAAAAGTAGGGGTATGGTAAATCAGTTTGGCTTCATACAGATTTTCATTTAAAAACTGCATGACCTCATCTCTGACTTCCACCCGGACCCCGATATCCACCGTCCCCGGGGTGGTCTCTATGCCGATTTCTTCGCATTTATCCTTAAACCAGTCCGCGCCTTCCCGTCCCACGGCAGAAACGATTTCTCTGGCCCTGAAGGTTTCTCCCTGATCCGTCACGACGCCCACCGCCCGGCCGTCCTCCACCAGGATTTCCTCCACCATGGTGTGAAACAGCAGGTCAGCGCCCGCCTCTTCCAGATGATGCTGCAGCTTTTCGTATATTTTGTAGCCTTCTTCGGTCCCCAGATGACGGATCGGGCATTCCACCAGCTTTAAATTGGCGCCGATGGCCTTCCGCCTGATCTCTCTGATTTCCTTTTCCTTATCCAAGCCGTATACGTTCGTATCCGCGCCGAATTTTAAGTAAATGCTGTCGGACTCACGGATGAGGTTTAAGGTCTCTTCATATCCCAGAATCTCCGGCAGATTGCCGCCCACATCGGGAGAAAGGGAAAGTTTGCCGTCGGAAAAGGCACCCGCTCCCGCAAATCCCGTGGTGATGGAACAGGGTCTGCATCCCACACATTGTTTTGTCACGCGCTTGGGACAGTTCCTCTCTTCGATGGGACGCCCCTTTTCTATGATAAGCACCTTACAATCCGGCTTTTTCTCCAACAATTCATAAGCGCAGAAGATTCCCCCCGGACCTGCGCCGATAATCACAACATCATATTCTTTCCCCATAGCATACTCCCTTCTTTTGTCAGACACCGGCACCTCACATGCCTTCTGCCCTCGCACACACAAACGATTGTATTATAGCATGCGCGCTGTGGAGATTGCAAGGGGGCGGGGAGAATTGCATTGCATATCCTGTGTAATATTGGTAAAATAGTGATGGAAAAGGTCCGTAACTGAGAAGGAGGACAATGAATGGGAAAAATGACAGTTTATCATGGAAGCTATACTTCCATTCCGCTGCCTGCCGTGATACAGGGCAGAAATACAAAAGATTTTGGCCCCGGTTTTTATTGCACGGTTATTCGTGAACAGGCGGAGCGCTGGGCCAAAAGATATAACACTCCAATGGTTAATATTTACACGGTACGTATGAACACGGAACTGAAGATACGGGAATTCAAAGAGATGACCGAAGAATGGCTGGATTTTATCATAGCATGCCGCCATGGCAATCCGCACGATTTTGATATTGTCATCGGCGCCATGGCAAATGATCAGATCTACAACTACATTGCCGACTATATGGACGGCATACTCACAAGAGATCAGTTCTGGTCACTGGCCAGATTCAAATATCCTACCCATCAGATTAATTTTTGTTCCGAACCGGCTTTAAAATGCCTGGAATTTGTTTCATGCGAGGAGGTATCCCAATGACAGGGCGTGAAGATAAGAAGGAAAACGATCTTTTTTTTACCTGCAGTCTGATTGAATATATCTCCAGGAAAACAAAGAATAAAAGATCTGATGTGATAAATGCGCTGGGAAAAGACACTGTCGCCCATATTTATGATCTGGCAGATATTTACCACAGCGACAATTTAGATCGTGTCAGTGATGATTTCATCCAAAAATCTCACATTCAAACCGGATCCTTTGACAACGTATCTGCGGCAAAATATGCGGTTCCAAGTCACTGGGATATGGGAAAGATTTACAAACGGCTGGTTTTAGGAATCGCCAAAGCAGAACAGACGGATATTTTAGATGCCCTCTTTAAAGCATATAATTCTTTTGTCAGTGACAAATTAGACGACTATAACAGCAGTTTTTACTATGATGCCCCTCAGAATATTTTAAATGCATATCTATACCGGGAAATTGAATGATATCCATGGGTTTTCTAACTTCAGACGCCGTATCCATCCATTTGGATGAGATACGGCGTCTGATTGTTATTACTTCCATCCGATTGTCACAATTTCAAATGCTCTCACCGGGATCTCATACCAGCCGTCTTCTCCGGCGGAAAGAGGGCGCACCTCTTCTTCGATTACGTTGGAGTAGTATGCTTCTTTGATGGAATCCTCTTTTCTCACTCTGAGCACGGTTGCCCTGCCGGAGCAGTTCACAAAACGCGCCATCCGGTCTGCCGCGCCGTCTTTTATTTTGAAGTTGGAGAACATCAGACGGTCGCCTTCCCAGGTGAGCCAGGTTTTCTCTGCAGGCAGTTTTCCTTCATGAACAGCGGTCTGTGCCGTGGTGAAGGGCACCTGATATTGATATGCCTTCCGGAAACTGTCGGTTTCCACCAGATCGCCGGCAAAGAAGGTCAGCTCATATTCCGCCGTAATGTGGCGCAGCTGCTGGGAAAGTTCTGTGGGGAACACGCCCCAGTCTCCCATTTCTCCCACACTGCGCAGCAGAGTGAGGGCCAGTGCATTGTTTTCTTCCGGCAGGATCTCATACTCATAAAGACCGATATTGGCTGCCAAAATACCGCCCTTTTCATCATTCATACCGACAAAGCACTGCTGATGCTCGCACTTGCTGGGATTTTCCCACAGCTTACTGTGTTCGTTGGGGCGTTTCACCACTTCAAACACGGTATCCGCATAATGATGGGTGCAGGAAATGCCGGCAGGCACCACCACACGGATTCTGTGATCTTTTGCCGTATTGTCAAATTCCGTCCGCAAAGATAAGGAAGCGCTGTCCTTTGTGAGCGTCACAAAAGTATGCAGGACAATCTGTGTCATTTCACTGCTTCTGTGGCAGGTGCGCTTCATAAATTCCACAAGGCCTTCCTGCTCTTCTTTCAGCTTTTCATCCGCGGAAACCGGAACGTTCAGCACATTGGTGATTTCATAAACAGCCCGGAAGGAAGAATCCTCTGCCAGCTTCACTTCTGCTTTTGTCCCCTTGGTAAGGATCGCAGGATTTCCGGCAGGACAGAAATAAATGTATTCGTTGCCCGCATCCAGGGTATCTTCAAAATAGCAGAGATTTTCATAATTTCTGCCGGTCTGCTTGTCCAGCACGCCGAGTGTGCCGTCTTCCCCAATCTTTACGGAAAGATAAGCATTTTCCATGCAGTTTTCGCCGGTCACCAGGCTCCCGGCGTCACGGCGGTCCGCTTCCTCTGCGGGCACAATCGCATAAACCCGGTATCCGAGCGCGGGAACCTTCTGTGCAAACAGGCTCACCTTCACCTGTCTTGCCATATAGGGCTGGCGGAATCTGTCATCAGGCAGATCATAGCCGAATTTCACCCCTGCATCCGTCACCACCGCTTCCTGCACGTTGCCGTGGGCGTCCACCACACGGTATGCAGGCATCGCCCACGCGTTCATGTCCCGGTGGCCGTCCCAGAGCCATTTATTGTAATCCCGCTTCGCGTCCAGCACCACATCCACTGCGCCTGTGCGCGCTTCCCCCGTGGTATTGAACACCACAAAAGGAACCGCATTTTCGCCGTACTTTGCGAAAGCGGAGGTATCCACGCTGTCCGCCAGGAATACGGAGGCATCCTCTGTGACCGTCCGGGCAACTTCCGTGCTCCGGTCAAAGCGGATTTCCATTTCTTTATTCACCTGATCCACACTGCAGCCGCAGATGCTGTCATGAGGATGGTTCTGCATCAAAATCTTCCATGCGTACTGCAGCCTTTCATGAGGGTAAGCCTTTCCTTCCTCCGCCGCAAACGCCGCCAGCGGTTCCGCGACGCGCTCCAGCCCCACTTCATTTTTCCGGTTCAGGCGTTTTAAGTAAACGTGGGCAGAGCAGGTATTTACCAGCGTATACCAGCCGTCCGTCTCCTGGCTGGTGAGTTCGCCCTTCACGGTGGACAGCTGATCTTCCACCGCTTCCTTCACACTCTTCACGTAATCTTCAAAATTGGAATGTTTAAATTCGATGTCGGGATACAGTTTCCGTGCGGTTTCGATGGCTGCAGACAAATCCTTCTGCACGGGCTGATGGTCACAGCCGTTCATGAAAAGCAGTTCACCGGTAGCGGCAAACATTTCCGCCTTCGCCAGTCTGTCATCCCAAAATTCTTTCGCCTTATCCTCTTCCACCGGAATTTCCATGCCGTTGCAATACCAGTTTGCAAACAACACGCCAAGAAGGGCGGAACCGTCCGGGGATTCCCACATCATCTCGGAATAAGCGGATTCATACTCCCCGCCCTCTTTGAGCTCATTGTTAAAGCCCACAGGCTTTACGCCGCGCCCGAAAGCGACCGCGTCCATTCCCGCCTGGGAAAGCAGCTGGGGCATCTGGCCCGCATTGCCGAAAGCATCGGGAAAATATCCCACTTTGGTCAGATTGCCGTATTTCTTCGCTTCCCGGATACCGGTCTGGATATTGCGGACATTGGATTCTCCGCTGGTTAAAAACTCATCCTGCAGAATATAGAACGGGCCTACGCGGAAACGTCCTTCCTTCGCATATTTTTCCACCTGTTCCTTTTTATCCGGACAGATTTCCAGATAGTCGTCCAGCACAATGGTCTGGCCGTCCAGATGGAAACTTTCAAAACCGGGATCCTTTTCGAAAAGCTCCATATTGGCATCGATCAGATCCAGCAGCTTCATTTTATGCCTTTCCAGCGGCATATACCATTCTCTGTCCCAGTGGGAATGCGAAATAATGTGTACTGTCTTTTTCTTCATAACCCTCTCCCATTTCTTTGTAGATTTCGGTAATTGTTTCTCATTTCTGCCTTCATCTTCTCTTATTTTGTCAAAAAAATCAATTCCTAAAAAGTATAGATATACTTAAAAAAATTCACTTCCGTCACTCTGCCGCGCTGCCGTTTAACAACTGTAAAACCGCTGCGGCCGTCCGCTCCCACTGCTCCTGTGGTTCCATTTGTGCCGTTTTATCCCCTTTTTGCGGGCCATACCAGCCAAACCCGGCATGATTGCCCCCATCCAGCACCAGTTCCTCGTATTCCTCCGGCATGAGCGCTCTTCCTGCCGCCAGCTTCTCTCGGTTCATCACCCCGTCCTCACTTCCGTAAATACACAGCGCCGGCATATCTGCGCTGCTCATATCTTTGGTACCATAGGCCGCCAGCAGCACCAGTCCTGCATATCCGCCGGGGTTTGCGAAAGCCTCCGCCTGGGCCATGGCTCCGCCCAAAGAGTGGCCGCCGATGATCCATTCCGATATTTCCGGATGTTCTTTTCTGATCCTGCTTCCCGCATCCATATCCAACACCGCCAGGCGCAGCGGCATTTTGACGATCACACAGTAATATCCCTCCTGTGCGATCCGGGAAATGAGCGGCAGATAGGCGCTTTCCTCCACTTTGGCTCCGGGGTAAAAAAGAAATCCTGTTTTACATTCTCCTCCGTCCACGGGCGCAAGGATCCAGTTTCCGTCTCTGTCCCGGGAAACAAAAGCTTCCGCCAGCTGCGCTTCCACATCCGGTTTTGTCCGGTAATAATCTGCGGCATAAATACCGATCCCTGCTCCTGCCAAAAGCAGGACGAGCAGGATGATGATCCCGATCTTCGTTCTTTTTTTCATCTCTCCTCCGTTCCATTTAAAAATCCGGAGCCAGCTGCCTGACCCCGGATCTGTTTCGTTTCTTATAAATTATGGCGATGTTCCTGATCTGTTCCGGCTTACAGAATGGTGCGGATCCAGCCTTCGGGCGCTTCCACCGTGCCCATCTGTATGCCTGTGAGGGTGTCATACAGCTTCTGGGTAACAGGCCCCATGTTCTCCATGCCGCTGGCAAAGCAGATCTCTCTTCCGTGATCCACGACCTTGCCCACCGGGCAGATCACCGCCGCCGTGCCGCAGATGCCGCATTCTACAAAATTCTCCAGTTCGGCGAGCTTTACGGGCCGCTCTTCCACCTTCATTCCCAGGATATCCCGGGCCACTACGGAGATGGACCGTCTGGTGATGGAAGGAAGGATGCTGTCGGATTTGGGAATCACAATGGTGCCGTCCTGATCCACAAAAATAAAGTTGGCGCCGCCTGTCTCCTCCACATAAGTTCTGGTTGCGGGATCCAGGAACATGTTCTCGTCATAGCCGTTGTTATGGGCGGTCACATAAGCGTGCAGGCTCATGGCATAGTTCAGTCCTGCTTTGATGTGGCCCGTTCCGTGAGGCGCTGCGCGGTCAAAATCGCTGACACAGATGGTGATGGGCTTCACGCCGCCTTTAAAGTAAGGCCCTACCGGAGTGACGAACATGCGAAACTGGTATTCCTCCGCTGGCTTCACACCGATGACGGGAGAACTTGCAAACATATAAGGGCGCACATAAAGGGTCGCGCCGCTGCCAAAAGGGGGAACCCAGGCCGCATTCGCACGCACCACTTCATCCAGCGCTTCCAGGAACCATTCCGCAGGGTAAGGAGGCATTTCCAGACGCTTCGCACTGTCCTCCATGCGCTTCGCATTTAAGTCAGGGCGGAAGGTGACGATATGCCCGTCCTCTGTCGTATACGCCTTTAAGCCTTCAAAAATTTCCTGGCAGTACTGCAGGATGCCGGCGCACTCATTGAGCGTGATAGCGGCGTCCGTTGTCAGTCCGCCCTTCTCCCACCCGCCGTTCTTATAATTAGCCACATAACGATAATCCGTCGTCATATAACCAAAGCCCAGATTGGCCCAGTCCAGATTCTTTTTCTCCATGATATCCACACTCCTCACTTTTGTATCACACTTTAGTGCCTTACTTTATTATTAATTGAAAGTAATTATAGCACCATTCTGTGCACAGGAAAAGTGTTTTTTTTATTTTATTCCCTCACCCTCCGTGTACAAGGGGACACACGCGCCCCTTGTACACGGAGGGTAGTGTTTTCCGACGGCATCCTTCATCATCCTGACATAGGTATAAAGGTGTCGGTGTGCATGCTTTCCGTAGCGGGCGATCAGGCCCACCACCGCACTGCCCACGATGACGCCGTCCGCTTTCTTTGCGATCTGCTCTGCCTGGTCCGGCGTATGGATGCCAAACCCAACAGCCGCCGGAACATCCGTTACGGACCGGATTTCCTTTAACATGGAATCCAGATCCGTTTCAATTTCGCTTCTCATGCCGGTGACGCCCATGGAAGAAACCACATAGAGAAAGCCCATTGCTTCTTTCGCAATCCTTTTGATACGTTCCCGGGAGGTGGGCGCGATCATGGAAATCAGAATCACGCCATACTTTTCTGCCACGCTGTCCACTTCTCCTTTTTCCTCAAAAGGCAGGTCCGGAATGATGATACCGTCGATCCCTGCCTCCCGGCAGCGGGCGAAGAAAGGCTCATAGCCATAATGGAACACCGGATTTAAGTAGGTCATGAGTACCAGACCGATGTCCGTCTTTTCCCGCACCGACCTCACCATATCAAAAATCCCGTCCGTGGTAGTTCCCGCCGCCAGCGCCCGGATATCCGCTTCCTGAATCACCGGACCTTCCGCGATGGGATCCGAAAAGGGAATGCCGATTTCAATCAGGTCTGCCCCCGCTTTCTCCATTTCCAGAATGTACTCTTGCGTCATTTCAAGAGACGGGTCTCCCGCGGTCAGAAACGGGATGAATGCTTTCTTTTTTTCAAATGCTTTTTGGATTCTGTTCATGCTGTCTGCTCCTTATCTCTATCGGCTTAATCCGTGATTTTTTCTCCCCGGTATCGGGCGATGGCAGCCACATCTTTATCCCCTCTGCCGGAAAGACAGATGATGATACATTCTTCTTTCGGCAGGGCAGGCGCCAGCTTTCTGGCATAAGCCACCGCGTGAGCGCTTTCGATGGCACAGATGATCCCTTCCGTGCGGGCCAGGTACTCAAATGCCTGCACCGCTTCTTCATCCGTCACCGGCACATATTCGGCTCTGCCAGTGTCGTACAAAAAGGCGTGCTCCGGCCCGATGCCCGGATAATCCAGCCCCGCGGAAATGGAATAGACCGGCGCGATCTGGCCGTATTCATCCTGGCAGAAATAAGACTTCATGCCGTGGAAAACCCCCGGCGTTCCTTTTGTCATGGTGGCCGCATGCAGTTTGCTATCAAGCCCCTTTCCCGCCGCTTCACAACCGATCAGCGCCACCTGTTCATCCGGAATGAAATTGTAAAACATGCCCATGGCATTACTGCCCCCGCCCACACAAGCCAGGACGGCTGCCGGGAGCTTTCCTTCCATCTCCAGAATCTGCTGTCTGGCTTCTTTACCGATGACGGCCTGGAAATCCCGGACAATGGTGGGAAAAGGATGGGGCCCCATGACGGAACCCAGCACATAATGGGTGTCCGCCACCCTGTTGGTCCATTCCCGCATGGTTTCATTCACCGCATCCTTCAAAGTCTGGGTGCCGCTGGTAACAGGATGCACCTTCGCCCCCAGAAGTTTCATGCGGTAGACATTTAACGCCTGTCGGTCCGTGTCCTCTTTTCCCATGAAAATTTCACATTCCAGACCTAACAGCGCCGCTGCGGTGGCGGTGGCCACGCCGTGCTGTCCCGCGCCTGTCTCTGCAATCACCCGGGTCTTTCCCATTTTCTTCGCCATAAGTACCTGTCCCAGCACGTTGTTGATTTTGTGAGAACCGGTATGGTTTAAGTCCTCCCGTTTCAGGTAAATTTTCGCACCGCCCAGATCTTCTGTCATTTTTTCAGCAAAATACAGCAGGGAAGGACGTCCTGCATAATTTTTGAGCAAATCCTCCAGCTCCCGATTAAATTCCGGGTCCTTTTTAAAAACTTCATATTGTTCTTCCAGACGGAGGATCTCGCTCATCAGCGTTTCCGGGACATACTGCCCGCCATGGATTCCAAATCTACCTTTCGACATAACGTTCTCCTTTTTCCCTGCAGATTCTCACGCAGGCCTCTATTTTTCTTTGATCTTTACAGCCCCTGGTTTCCACACCGCTGCTCACATCCAGGCAAAAAGCATTGCTGAAAACCGCTTCTTTGATGTTGTCTGGATTCAGTCCCCCGGCCAAAAACCAGGGCCTTTCTATTTTTTCTGCCAGGTGCCAGTCAAAACACTGCCCGGTGCCTCCGGCCCCGTGATCCAGTAAAATATAATCAGCGCTGCTCTCACAGGCTCTTTTCACATCCGAAGCATCGGTGACGGAAAAAGCCTTGATGAGCGGACAGTCCGTCTGTTCTCTCAACCGCCGGAGATAACCCTCATCCTCCTGTCCGTGCAGCTGTATCCAATCGATGATGCCCTCTTCTGCCAATGCAGCCGCCCTTTTGGGATCCTCATTTACGAAAACCCCAACCGTCTGTATGGAAGGCAGAAGCCTTTTTTTCAAAGATAGAGCCTGTTCTTTCGTCACCTGTCTGCGGCTTTTGGCAAATACAAAACCGATATAATCCGGACCGGCCGCATTGACAAAGTCAATATCACAGGGCCGAAACAGGCCGCATATTTTGATACGCATCCCTTCCGCCATGGCATTCCCTCCGAAACTCCCTCAACATTCCCGCTTTATCTGTACTTCTCATCAAAGCCTCCCCGATGAGCACCGCGTCTACGCCGTTTCGGTATAGATTCCCTACGTCTTTCGGGCCCCGCACACCGCTCTCCGATACAGACAGACAGCCGGAAGGAATGAGACTTTTCAGCCGCAGGCTGTTGTTTACGTCCACCGTAAAGGTTTTTAAATCCCGGTTGTTAACGCCGATGATCCGGGCGCCCGCAAGAAGTGCCCTTTCCACCTCTTTTTCATCGTGGGCTTCCACCAGTGCAGACAGCCCCAGGCAATGCGCTGTCTGCAAAAATTCCTTCAGCTCTTCCTCCGAAAGAATCGAACAGATCAAAAGCACCGCCGACGCGCCTAAAAGCTTCGCCTCATAAATCTGATAGACATCCACCGTAAAATCCTTGCGCAGCACCGGTATGGACACTGCTTTCGCGATTTCTTCCAGATAGCGGTCGCTGCCCAGAAAATATTCCGGTTCCGTGAGCACCGATATGGCGGCCGCCCCTCCTGCTTCATACTCCCGGGCGATCTGTAAATAGGGAAAATCCGGCGCGATCACCCCTTTGGAAGGGGAGGCTTTTTTTACCTCGCAGATAAAAGACATCCCCTCTGCCGCCAGCGCCTTTTCAAAGGGGAAATTGGCTGTGCCGGAAATAAAATGCTCTCTCCGGCAGGCGGTGGCCGCTTTTTTCACCTCTTCAAAAGGCCGGACCCTTTTTGCCTGTTCCACCCGCTCCCTGGCGGATGCGGCAAGCTGTTTTAATATCATACGCTCTCCTCCGTTCCTTCCCGGTTTGTCAGTTTCACAAAGGCCTCCAGCTGCGCCAGCGCTCTGCCGCTGTCGATGGTTTCTTCCACCTGTCTGATGGCTTCTTCCATGGAAATTCCTTTTGCAATATGCACGGCTGCCGCAGAGTTTAACACCACCGCATCCCGTTTAGGCCCTTTCTCTCCCTTTAAAATGCGCAGTGCAATTTCCGCATTTTCCTGTGGGCTGCCGCCGGTCAGATCTTCCTTTTTGCAGCGCGTAAATCCGAACTGTTCCGGGGTGATCACATAAGATTCAAAACCGCCGTTTCTCACTTCACAGACCGAGGTCGGCGCGCTCATGGAGATTTCATCCAGCCCGTCCTGTCCGTAGACCACCATGGCCTTTTTTACACCGAGATTGGCAAGGACCCTGGCCAGCGGTTCCACCAGACTTTCCTCATAAACCCCCATCAGTTCCATATTGGCGCCGGCCGGATTGGTCAGCGGCCCTAGAATGTTGAAAATGGTGCGGACGGTCAGCTCTTTTCTCACAGGCGCCACATATTTCATGGACAAATGATAATTCTGGGCGAACAGAAAACACAATCCGATTTCCTGCAGCACCCGGGCGCTCTTTTTGGGGTCTATTGAAATTTTTACTCCCAGCGCTTCCAACACATCCGCCGCGCCGCTTTTGCTGGATGCCGCCCTGTTACCATGCTTTGCCACCGGCACTCCCGCCGCGGAAATCACCAGAGAAGAAGTGGTGGAGATGTTAAAGGAATTGGAGTGATCCCCGCCGGTGCCCACAATTTCCAACACATCCCGGTTGTGCAAAAGCCTCACGCAATGCCGGCGCATGCCCGCGGCGCAGGCCGTGATCTCCCGGATGGTTTCCCCTTTCATGGACATTGCCACCAGAAAGGCGCTCATCTGAACCGGCGTGGCCTTTCCTCCCATGATTTCATCCATGGACGCCTCCGCCATCTCATAACTTAAATCTTCTTTATTTGCCAGTTTTACAATCGCTTCTTTTATCATTTTCTTCTCCTCCTTTTTGCGGCAATCCGCTTTGTCGTGACTCCTGTATGGGAAAGAACATTTTTTCTCAACATACAAAAAACCGCCCCTGACAGAAAACATCTGCGCTTTCTGTCAAGGGCGGGCCGTCATCTTCTTATACCCGTGGTGCCACCTTGTTTCGTGAACATTCACACTCTCTGCAGGATACCAACATATCCCCGGCAAATAACGCATGCCTGCGCGTCACAGAATACTGGGCCTTCCGGCCGTTGACTGTGCCCTCCGTGGTCCATTTGAAACACCGCTTCCTGTCCGGCTTCCACCTCCCCGGACTCTCTGTGAGTGCGCTTGTAACGTTATCTCCACGTCATCGGTTTAAACTGTTATCATATAAAACTTTCTCTGATTATACGGCATGACAGTCTGTGCTGTCAAGGTATATTTTTGCTTTTCTTTTGTCCGGACCCGTTATTCTCACGAAATGTCTGGCCCTTTCGAAAAGAGAAAAACGGTTCCCGCTTTGCAGACTGCGGCCTGCTACAGCGATTTGCCCAGTCGGCAGACTTCCTCCAGCCTGTCGGAATCCCACATGCTGCCTTTGCCGGTCATGCCCGAAATTGTGATCATTCCTCTGTCCTTCCAGCCCAGATATTCGTTCATCGCCTTATATTGTGCAACGGCTGCTTCATACACGCCTTCCGAGGCGGAATCCAGCAGCAGAACTACCTGATTGAAATGAAATCCCACAGATCCTTTCGCATACAGACGGTCGATCACACATTTTAACTGAGCCGTGATGGAAAACCAGTATATAGGAGAAGCAAACGCCACCAGATCCGCCTGTTCCAGAAGATTGTAAATTTCAGCCATATCATCCTTCTGGACGCAGACTCCGTCATGGGAAGCGCAGAAATCGCATCCTAAACATCCGGCGATCTTTTTTCCTGCAAGCTTTACCTGCACCACCTCATGCCCTTTTTCTTGGGCGCCCCGGGCAAATTCTCCTGCCATGATCTCCGTGTTTCCGCCCGCTCTCGGGCTGCCGTTCAAGATTACAATTTTCATTTTGTTTCCTCCTTCACTCAGTAAAAAACGATTACAGCGGCTTCAACTCCGGAAAATATTCCAGCACGGCCTTCCCGATGATCGCGTCTTCGGGAACAAATTTATTGTTCCAGTACCGGGAATCCCAGGAATTATTCCGGTTGTCTCCCATCACAAAGCAGGAATCCTCCGGCACCAGATACGGGCCGAAATCCAGATAGGATTTTTCTTTGATATAAGGCTCTTCCAGCAGGACGCCGTCCACATAAACGCTGCCGTCCCTGCCTTCCACGGTTTCCCCTGCAACCGCGATGACCCGTTTCACATACCGGGTTTTCCCGTCATCCGGATAATAGAATTCGATGATATCCCCTCTTTTGGGGCCTTCCTTCCGATATTCCAGCCGATTGACCAAAACCCTGCTGTCGGTCATGATCGTATTTTCCATAGACCCTGAAGTAATTTCCGCATTCACAATAAGGGTGGTGTTCACAAAAAGAGCGACAGACGCCGCAAAAACAAAGGTTTTTACCCAGCTTAATATCTCCGAAATGATCTCTTCTCTTTTCACTTCATTCTCCTATTTTCTTCCCGTTTTGCCGGAATTTTTGCTGTATTTTTTAGTACCTTTCTTCGTCCTGTCCCGGCCCCGGACCAAATCGTAGCTTTCTTCAATCATTCGTTTGATATCACTTTCGGGCACGGAACCGTCCAGAATGATGCTGTTCCAGTGTTCCTTGTTCATATGATAGCCCGGTACCACCGAGGGAAAGGTATCCCGCCAGAAATCCCGCCATTCCGGCCGGCATTTCACATTGAGCCAGATCAGCCCGTTTCTTTCATAAATATGTACGAAACTTTTTTGATTCTTCTTCAAACGCATCAGCGCCCAGTTGGAATCATGGAACGGATAGTCCTCATAGACATCCGGCAGTTTTAAACAATATGCGTTTACTTCTTCCCTTGTCTGCATCTTTTGTTCCTCCCATATTTCATCCGGGGTTTTCATGTTCCGCAGGCGCTCCTTGCGCTCCTTGTTCAGACCTTCTTTCTCTCGTATTTTAAGAAATGGTAGGTCAGATCAAAATAATACTGTTCCTCGCTGTCCGCCGTAAGCTCCCATTCCGGATCCCGGTCCAGATTAGGAAAATAAGCGTCCGCCTCATAAGCATGATCGATTTTGGTCACATGAGCGGTATCACAATAGGGCAGCAACTGTTCGTAAACACTGGTTCCGCCGATCACATAAACTTCCCTGCTGTCATACTTTTTTATTTCTTCCAAAAGTTCTTCCACCGAATGGACCGCCACAGCGCCCTTCACTTCATATTCCGGATTCCTTGTCAGGATGATATTGATCCTGTTTTTTAAAGGCTGTCCCCCCGGAAAGGTGTCCATGGTCTTTCTGCCCAGCACCACCACCTTTCCGGTGGTCTCCTGGCGGAACATTTTGTGGTCCGCAGGGATCCGCACCAGCAGATCCCCTTTATTCCCGATGGCCCAGTTTTCATCCACCGCAACAATCAGATTCATGTATGTTATCCTCCGTAATTTTTCTTTTCAAATTATCTTTAAATCGCGATCGGGATATCCCTGATCTGCTCCCCGGTCACATAGTCCTCCACCCGGACATCATTCCTCGTAAACTGATAAAAATCCTTAATCTCCGGATTCAGCCAGAATTTGGGCGCCGGATAAGGTTCTCTGGAAATCAGCTCCTGTATGACGGGCACATGCCGGTCATAAATGTGAGCATCCGCGATCACATGCATCAGTTCCCCTGGTTCCATATCGCACACCTGGGCCAGCATATGCAAAAGCACCGCATACTGCACCACATTCCAGTTATTCGCCGCCAGCACATCGTTGGAGCGCTGGTTTAACACCGCATTTAAAGTCAGCCGGTCATGCCCCTTTTTCTGTGTCACATTGAAGGTCATGCTGTAGGCACAGGGGTACAGGTTCATCTCATGCAGATCCTGATGCACATATATATTGGTCATGATGCGCCGGGAAAAGGGATTGTTTTTCAGGTCATATATCACCCGGTCCACCTGATCGAACAGGCCTTCCTTATACTGATGCTTCACCCCCAGCTGATAACCGTAAGCCTTGCCGATGCTGCCGTCCTCGTCCGCCCATTCATCCCAGATATGGCTGTGGAGATCATGAATATTGTTGGACTTCTGCTGCCAGATCCATAAAATTTCGTCGGTGGCGCTCTTTAAAGCCGTCCGGCGCAGGGTCAGGATCGGAAATTCCTTTGACAGATCATACCGGTTCACCACACCGAATTTCTTGATCGTATATGCGGGCGTCCCGTCCGGCCAGTGAGGGCGCACCTTCTCCCCTTCCGTGCTGGTACCGTTCTCCAGGATATCCCTGCACATATTGATAAAAATTGTATCCGCCATGCTCATAATCAAAAACCATCCTTTTGTATCTTATTTCTTTAATTCCACTTGTCACACAGGGAATTGATCTGATCCGCAAATTTCGCCAGATCCTTGTTCGCCATCCCCTCGCACCGTTTGATGATGCCGATAAGCCGCTGTCCCGCAGCCACCAGCCTGCCGTATACGCCGGAAGGAGCCGCTGTTTTGGCTTTCTTCTTCGCCGGAACAGGGGCCGCCTCATAAAGAAAACGGTTCGCCGCCGGATCGAACTGTGTCCCGCTGTAGGGAGCATACGTCCTGAAACCGTACTCATCCCGCAGGCAGTCGGCAAAAGACATGGTCACACTGTCCTCCCCGTGTACGATAAATACCCGGTCCGGTTTCTTTTCAAATCCCTGCAGCCATTCAATCAGCCCGTTTTTATCCGCGTGTCCGGACATTCCTTCCAGGGTCATGATCCTGGCATTGACGTCTACGGTTTCCCCGAACAGCTTCATCTCCGCTGCCCCATCCAAAAGGGCCCGCCCCGGAGTCCCCACGGACTGGTAGCCCACAAACAGAATCGTACATTCCGGCCGCCACAGATTATGCTTCAAATGGTGCCGCACACGCCCCGCATCGCACATGCCGGATGCGGAAATAATCACTTTGGGCACCTCATCGAAGTTGATCGCTTTGGATTCGTCACTGGTGATGGCCAGCCGCAGCCCTTTAAAGGAAATGGGGTTGATCCCCCGGCGGACCAGTTCCAGCGCTTCCTCGTCAAAACAGTTCTTCTCATTATGGGTAAAAATGCCGGTAGCCTCCACCGCCAGCGGACTGTCCACATAGACCGGAAAATCAGCATGGTTTTTTACCAGCTTCTGCTCTTTTATTTTCCTGATAAAATACAGCATTTCCTGGGTTCTGCCCACTGCGAAAGAAGGGATGACCACATTCCCGCCCCGGTCAAAGGTTTCCTGCAGAATCCCGGCCAGCGAAACCACATAGTCTGCCTTTCCTTCCCCGTGCAGCCGGTCCCCGTAAGTGGACTCCATGATCACATAATCCGCATCCCTGGTAGGCTGGGGATCCCGGATCAGGGGCTGGTTCTTGTTCCCGATATCTCCGGAAAAGACCAGCTTTTTGGAAATGCCCTCCTCCTGTGCCCAGACCTCAATACTTGCCGATCCCAGCAGATGACCGATATCCGTAAACCGGATCCTGACAGCATCGCAGATCTCTATTTCCTGATTATAAGGACAGGGCACGATCAGATTGATCGTTTCCACCGCATCCTCCATGGTATACACAGGCTCATGGGTTTCCGCCCCGGCATGACGTTTGGCCTTTCTGTTCTTCCATTCCGCTTCCTGCATCTGAATATGGGCACAGTCCCGCAGCATGATGCTGCACAGGTCCGCAGTGGCCTCCGTGGTATAAATCTTCCCCCGAAACCCCCGTGCAAACAGGCGGGGCAGCATGCCCGAATGATCTATGTGCGCGTGGGTCAGAAACACATAATCAATCAGGGATTCTTCCACCGGTATCTCACAGTTTTCAAAAACATTATTTCCCTGCTCCATCCCGCAGTCCACAAGAATATGTGTGCTGCCGATCTCCAGGTAATGACAGCTTCCCGTCACTTCATGGTCAGCCCCGATAAACTGCAGTCTCATGAAATTCCCCCTTTCCACTTCCTATCTTAATAATACGGTATCGACACCGGAAAGTAAATTCCTTTTGCATCAAAAGTTATCCACAAACCCGAACAAACTGTATAAATATAGCACATCACAGGGGCCGTATTCCTCCGCTATCACCCGCACATCCCCCCGGTAATACCGTTTATCCAACACCAGTATCCTGCCATAATCCTTTGTCAGAAAAGGAACGAAACAATTGGCATAGGAATCCTTAATGACAAGAATGCTGCTGTTTTCCGGTCCCTCCCCCCGTATCTCCAAAAGAGGAACATTCCCATCCAGGAAAAAAGCATAGGCATCCCGGGTTTTGAGTCTGTCATAAAAATAGCAGGAAGGCGCCTCTTTTTCTTCATACACAAAACGCACGGGGTGCTCCCCTTCCCCGTTTCTTCGAAACAGCGTAATGGTATCCGCTGCCACCGGCAGATTCACCTTCGCCTGCAGTGTCCCGTAAAAGGAATCCGTCACCGGAATCCGCTCATACGCTTCCAAAGAAGTCCCTTTCCGTCCAAAAGCTTCCAAAAAAGCCTGATATCCATAGAAAGCCCCCAGCGTTGTCCAGTGGTGGTCCGTTCCGTAATAAATTTCTTCCGCCGCATGTTTCCGGAGGGCGCCTGCACTGTCCACGAAAAGGAGTCCTGCCTCTTCTGTCCTCTTTTTTGCCTCCGTCAGCACAGCTTCCTGGTCAAATTCATCGGCAAAGAAAGGAAGACGATGGCGTTGTATGGCCGCGGCAGAGGGCACCAGCATCACCGCCGTTTGTCCTGTCACGATTTGGGAAATGGCACTGCCCTCTTTTACCAGCCGTCCGATCTTACGCTCCGCCTTCTCCCAAGTTCCCTGTTCCGCCGGATGCCGCTCCATCAGCGTGTTACCCGGCGCAAAATACACGCCGTTCACATCCTTTTTGCCGGAAATCCTTTCTACACCGGTTTTCACCCTGATCCAGCCGTCCCGCCCCGGGAACTGATCTTCCAGATACTTTTCATAATCCTTTTGGGCGGAACCGTCCCTTACGCTTTCTAACCTCCACTCCGGCTTTTGCGCCAGCATCCGGTTTTCCAGCGGGGAAAAGGCCCGGTCCCTGCCTCCCAGATCACAGAGCAGAATCCCGCCGTAAAAAAGGGCCGCCGCCCAAAGAAAAACATTATCCTTCTTCATCTTATTCCCCTCCTGCCCATCCTGTGTCTCCTAAAACCGGAAATACAGAAACGGATTATAACCGGCATTCAACAAAAACGCGATGGACAGGGCAAAGGTCCCGAGATAAAAACCGGTCTCCAGCCAGGCGCTGTGCTCTGCCGCCTTTTTCCCTGCCCCGGCGGGCAGAGGGGTACAGCCAAACGCCATTGCCGCCAGCCATACCAGATTGGAAGTCAGCACATATAAAATCTTTCTGTCTCCAAAATCTGCGCCGTTTCCTCCTGCCATGCAGGCCGCCCAGAATCCGGCTTCCCTGAGCCCGGACAAGGAAAAAAGCACCCAGCCTCCCAGCACCGCAGACAGCGCGTAAAGATGCTGCAGAATGCCCGGCAGCTTTTTCAGCCGGTTCCCTATCCAGAGTTTTTCCAGGGTCAGGAACACAAAAAACCAGAGCCCCCACAGCAAAAACTGCCAGGCGGCCCCGTGCCAGATCCCGGTCAGCGCCCAGACAATCAGCAGATTTCTCACCGTCACAGCCTTCCCCTTCCTGCTGCCGCCCAGCGGAATGTAAACATATTCCCGAAACCAGCCGGATAAGGTCATATGCCAGCGCCGCCAGAAATCCGTCACGCTTTTTGCCATATAAGGATAGTTAAAGTTCTCCGGAAAGGAAAAGCCCAGCATTTTCCCCAGTCCTGCCGCCATATCCGAATAACCGCTGAAGTCAAAGTAAATCTGAAATGCAAAACAGACCGTTCCCATCCAGGCTGCCAGCACCGTCATATCCGCCCTCTCAAAACTCCGGATCTGCTCAAACAATAGCCCTGCCTGATTTGCCAGCAGCACTTTCTTCCCAAGGCCGACGATAAAACGACGGATACCGTCCGCCATATCCTCCCGGGAAAACCGTCTTATTTCCAGCCGCTCTCCGATCTGCTTATACTGTACGATAGGGCCTGCCACCAGCTGGGGAAACATGGTCACAAAAGCGCCGAACGTGATCGGATTTTTCTGTGCCGGGACCTCCCTTCGGTAAACATCAATGGTATAAGACATGGTCTGAAAGGTATAAAATGAAATGCCCACCGGCAGCGGCAGGCCGGACACCAAAATTCCCGTTCCCAAAATCCGGTTTACAGCCGCTGCCGCCGCGTCAAAATATTTAAAAAATCCAAGCATCAGCAGATTGATGCTCAGAGAAGAGATCAAAAACGCTTTCGCTTTTCTCTGCCGCTGTTTCACAAGAGCCTTTTCAATCAGTATCCCGTGACAATAGTCCGAAACCGTGGAAAAGAGCATCCATACCACATAAACCGGTTCTCCCCAGGCATAAAAAAGAAGGCTCCCCAAAAACAGGACAGTATTTTTTGCCCGTTGGGGAACCATATAATAGATCAGGAAAAACAGGGGCAGAAACCGAAACAGAAAAAGGATCCCGGAAAAAACCATATCAGCCCGCTTTCTTTGTCAGCATGTTTTCCATCACATCCAGCGCCTTGCCGTTGATCTGCTCACAATGCTTGATAACGGCCGCATCTCCGTCCTCCGCCGCATCCTGTTCCTGTTGGGAAGTGTCTCCGCCCAACTGCACAAAGCAGACATAACGACCGAAAGTTTTCACCTGGGAAGCCTGCACCTTTCCCAGATTGGAAGGGTACTGCAGCGCCTCCTCCCGGTTGTATTTCTGAAACGACAGCAGCGCGTCCTCCACATCCTTCTCTTTGCCCGGCTTTGCCTTCACGATGATCAGCGTATCCACATTGGCGGATATCATGGGCATCTGAGCCGCCGCCTCTTCATACAGTTCCCGGGACAGCCCATAGGTTTCCTCCAGCATGTCCGCCGGAATCTCCATATTGGGCCAATAATCTTCGCCCAGTTCCTGTGATACCGCATCCAAAAGATCTGCTGCCGCCACGTCCTCCCGGTAAGGACTTTCTGCCTCATTCCCCGCGCCTTTTCCACAACCGCTCAGCGCCAGGGCCAAAAGTACAGCCGCCATATAAATCCGAATTTTACTTTTCATGCAAATCCACCTCACAGCTTTTTGCTTATTCTGTCCCGATTGCCGTGGGTTATACAGCTCTGACAGACAATTTCCTTCGAAATTTTTCGATACACCGGCAAACGAAAAAAGAGTTTACAAATCCTGTAGTTACAAGATTTATAAACTCTCTGTCTGCGAGCGACAGACGGGGCTCGAACCCGCGACCTCCACCTTGGCAAGGCAATTATGCAAATATGTTGTGGTATGTCTACTCAAAAAATTGGCTTATTTTGAGGATTTTTACACAAAACGCATATGCTTAAAAATACTGTCTAAAGTATCATCTTTAGAAAAACTTTAGAATAAATCTAACGGCTTCTCCGTTAAATGGCAAAATGAATACCACGATAGTTTACAATTCAGACGATGATAAACAACCGGCCCATATTGAGCTGGGAACGGCCTTTATATCTGGTGGCCCGGATGAAATCAGGCAGACACAGATAACGTTTAAGACAAAATTTAATATTCCGCCCCGTATTTCACTTTGCGACCTCACCTCGGATCCATCCAGGCAGGTCAGCACAGCGTATCCGGTCTATATTACGGATTTTACAATACACACCGTCAGAAAAGACAGCGAACCGGCGGAAGTGTATTGGATCGCCATAGGGCATTAATACCGTTATACCAAAAGGCTGCCGTTGCAGTAGATATGCCCATCGGTATTAAACTGATAGTCTTTTACACGGTCATCGTTTAAGCCGACGCGAAAATGTAGATTGCCGGACGGATCGCATCCGATACCGCACCAGTTATCATCAGCCATTTTGTAAACTACCATACGGGCGCTGGTTGGATCCGCCTTGTCATAATGCAATCCATTACCGGCCTGTGATGGAATCCATTGCGGGACATGTTCGGACAGATTCATTTTGCCATTTAATGCAAAAAAAAGAGAAACCAATCACTTAGTTTCCCTTAAAATCCTGTCCAACGCTTTTTGCGCGGACTCTATATCCTTGTATTTGCCGCCGTATACCTGGTGCCCGTTTATGACCGGGGCAACCCTCCACTTACGACTCCCCTTATCCCAGGATATGTATTTAATACCGGATGATTTTCCATCTTCCAGGCTTCTTCTCTTACTCATGTTCCGTTTCGCTTCTTTATCCTTTTCAGGATGTTCCATTTTCCATTTCAAGGACTGCGCATTATCTATTATTTTTAAGTTCTGTGCAGCGCACTCCGGACAAAATCGCTGCAGTCCACCATTTTTAATAATCTCTTTCCCACATCTCTCGCACCGGAGCACGCTGCCCACTGGCACCACTGATCCAACACGTTTCCGTGCCTTGAAGTCCCTGTCCTGGATTCTCTTTCTATCTTCTCGGCATGATGGGCAATACCATGCCCTGGGGCCGCCCTGAAATGTGCATCCACATTCGCGGCATGTTCGTGGCAATACAACTTTGCTCATATCACCACTCCTCGATCTGGTCCTTATACTCCTCAACCCATGTACCCTTAAACATCCATCCCAGATCGCTGTAATCCATATCCTTCTGCCATCCGTTCTCTTCTTCAAATTTTTCAAAGGCTTCTTCGACCAGATCAGTCACGTCTTCTGCGACATCCCAGTCAAATACATCGAGTCCTTCATCTTCCAACTGACGGAGCGCCGCCAATCTGTGGGACCCAGTAAGCAGCTGGTCATTAAAAACAAGGATAGGACATCCAACATAACCGTTTTCCTTCATGCTCTGTGCAATCAAGTCAACTTTTTTTTCATCAGTTTCATTTAATAAGTACATATGGCTGATTTTTTCGTATGTCATTTCCGTCTGTCTCCTTGTCTTTTACAATTCTTTCTGTTATAATATTTTTTGGATGGGGGAGCGGTGGCAAGCCCGCCCTCCCTTGTCTGTTTGGTGCTCTGCTATTTATTCAGCAGGGCTTTCTTTTTTTCCATTTCTAAGTTCCGCAATTTTTTCTTTCGCCTCTTCTATGTCCTTGCATCCGTCAAGGATCATGCCGATCATTTGTAAAATACCGTCATACTGTTTATCTGTCATAATCTCTTCCATGTGATCTCCTTCCTGTTATTTCAGGTTCCTTGCCGTTCCTGATAATACTACTATACACTTTTTTTTATATAATGTCAATAGTAGTTTATATTTTTTATATTATATATATACTATTTTTTATATAATCGGCAACCCGGTCTCCTTATCAATGAAAGAGATTTTTAATTCGGCGTCTAAAGCCTCCGCAACTCTTTCAAGTTCTGATACCTTAAAGGTATTCCTTTTATATTTATTATTCATGTTTTGCGGGGACTGCCCCGTTCTTCGTGCGAGCTCTGCTTCGGATACATTCCCCCGTTTTACCCGGCAAAGATTTATATATTCCCTGACATCTGTATGCATTTTCTTTCTCCTTTCCAAGATAATAATTCTTATATGTATACCATACACTATTTTATATATTCAGTCAATTGCACAATTTATAAAATATAAAATTTTTTATAAAAAATAGTTGACAATATATAAAAAAGGGTTTATAGTGGTCTTATCAACAAAGCAAGCAGGAACGCCGGGTAAGCGTAGGGGACTACATCATGAGTAACATGGTAGTTTGCCGTGACGATCGAAACGGATCAACGTAGCGGATGGAATGATGTGTAAAGACAGTAACCCGGCAAAATGCACCGAAAAACAGACCAATACGGCTCTAATGCAAAGTGTTAGTACTATTAGAAGAAAACTAACAGGATGAACCAATCATCACATTATCCGAAACAAAAGTTGGGAGTTGAACAGGTACTAAGCGAGATGACTCAGCACTTTGTTGATACCCAAAGAAGAAAGGTGGTACAGGCATGAAAGAAATTAAAGTTGAATGGTGCGAGAATTTTATAAAATCTGTATTTGAAAAAATACCGTTTGAAAACGGAGGAATTGAGGTTGGTTGTTTTTGGGATAAAGCGAAAAAATCGGGACTATGGGTTCGTGGAACATACGACACTCCCATGAGCCGGGCGCTGGAAGAACTGACAACCGTTGAAGTCGTATTAGATGAAAACGGAAAATTTTTGTTCAATGTATTCCGTTTAAAATAGTCAAAGCCGAAACGGTCAGAAATGACCGTCAGCAGTGAGACTGCTCCACGTCTCTGATGCGCTTTGTTGAGTCGTTGCGGCGACTATAAACAGGCCTTAAGCCGCAAGCGTCCGCCGGGATCCCGGCGGGGTGGCGTTGTAATGCTGGTTGACAAGTTTCGGCTCCGTCTTAATGTGAGACGGGCGGCGCGCAGGAGTACCGGGTAAACTGCGGCGCGTCAAAAAATATATAGGCAGGGACCCGGGACCTTACAACGCCAAAAAAAATTCGAAAGGAAAAAATTATGGAAACGTACAAAGAAAACGGAAGAATTATAAAGCCCTTTAGGTATGACGCGGGAGACAATCGCCGCGAGAAAGGAGAAGGCGCCCTTATCATTAACACCCAGTGCAACACTATCGATGTTAAGTTTTTTAAAGGCCCCATGCCTTTTGGTGAAGATATTATTATGTTCATTCTGGCGGATCGTGATGTCCGCAGAATGATTAGATCATACCAGCAGAATGGCCGTGTGGTTCCCTATTCCCTTCGTCATACTATTGGCATGTCCGGAAGGTATGATGTTTACATTAACTTTTACACTCCTTTCGGACTGCAGATTCGCGGAAAGAAATTATTCCACGAATCTTGTTTCGATAAACTTAATGAAGGCTGGTATGAGATGTATATAGGTGATTTTGTCGAACTGTTTTGCCATCTCCAATCCTTTTACTTGAAGTACAAATTCGAATGCATGAATCCTCGTGTGCTCCGAAAAAGAAGCCGTGTGCGTTACATTCCCGGATATTTCTGTGACACCGCGTCAACCAATGTCAGCAAAATCATTTAAAACAAAAAAAAAGCCAGGCGCATCCGCTAAAGATGCCCTGGCTTTTGTCTTACACTTTCTTTAATTTTCCCTGCGCAAGCAGACCGATCAGGAACATGTTCTCTTCCACCGTTCCGGAATAGTTTACCAGTCCATTTTTTACTGCTATCTTTTTCCGGTCCTGATAACCGGCTGGGATCCCACATACCTCAAATACTGCCTGTACGTGAGGTAGCGGATAGTATTCTACCACCGGCGCCGGTTGCCCCTCGATCGGATCCTCATAGCACACATCCAGATCCACATTGCCGCTAATCCCCGGCACCCTGCCGGTGCTGGTATACTGCCAGCCCCACAGATCGCGGCCAACATCCGGAGACTTGTCCTCCCTGGGGGCCATGTCAAACTGCATGACATTGTATCCGGCATAATACCGGGCCACCCAAAGAGGGCACGTAAACGCCCCGAAATCAAACCATCGCTCGTTATACACATAAAGCCCGGTGTACAGTCCAAAACGGTATCCAGCGGCCTCCACGACAGCCTGTGCAGCCCTGATACAGTCCGCCAGCAGTACCCGTCCAAGCGGCTGCAGCGCATCCCGGTCCTCCACATCCCACCAGACCTTAATTCCTGTCAGACCGTGCTCCTGCTGGAGTGCCACCACCTGGCGCGCCTCTTCCGCTGCAGCTGCCGGAGACGTTGCGTAGGTGTACTTGTACACGCTGACGGGTATCCCATGCGCCCGGCATCCGGCCAGATTGGCCGAAAACTGATGGTCCGCCTTCCCGGACCGTCGGACGGATCGCAATACCGCAAACTCTACTCCGGCAGCGGCTACCTGTGCCCAGTTGATCACTCCCTGATTGTCACTTACATCTATTCCTTTCCACATGTAATTTCCTCCCTAATCCGTTTCTGTGAGGTCTCAAAGTATCCCTGTCCCAATTCTATACCGGTAAATTTGCGCCCGGTCTTAACACACGCTACACCGGTGGTTCCCGATCCCATAAACGGATCAAGTATTTCTCCGCCTTCTGGTGCTATGCGCAATAGACTCTCAATCAATTCAACCGGCTTCTCCGTTTGGTGGTGCTTCTTTTTTGTTGGCACCCCGGGTATGTGATAACATCCAGGCGCAGCGGTAAATCCGGGCGTCCAGTCTACCTCTCTCGGGCCGTTTGTCGCCCACACTATAAACTCGCAATCCTGTCTATATCGTCCCGGTATATTACGCGCGGAGCCTTTATCCCAGACTAAAATACCTCTCCATATCCATCCGGCGTTCTGCACAGCGTCCGTCATAGCTGGCAGATTGCGCCAGTCAATAAACGTCGCTAATATTCCTCCCGACTTAACCTTTTTTCGCGCTTTTGAGAATACCAACCTTAAAAACTCTGTGTAACTCCGCTGATCCATATTGTCACCACTAAAATTTTCGAACCTTGCTGCCCCATTGTACTTATTTGATGTATACTTCGTCCTTGTATCGGCCTTTCGGTCTCCGGCAAACGTTCCGCCAGAAGAGTACGGCGGATCCGTCAATACCATATCAATACTGCAATCGGGTATCTTGTCCATCATTTCCAGGCAGTCGCCACAATGCAGCTCTATATCTTTTAATTCCATCTTGCTTTCTCCATAAACAAATTTAGGGCAGCCGGAGCCGCCCTACGATATATACTCAACCCTGTCCTTTATAAAACCGCTTCCACAGCTCGACTGCCTTTTCCCATCCAAACATTGCTACGAATGCAACGACAAATCCGGCCATGATGGCCGCCAGGATCATATACCAGATGATTGTCTGCTGGATATACTGCATGTAGGCCACAAAGGCGGTTACGGTGATCCCGATGGACAACACCATCACAAACAGGTCTGTAGGGATTTTTGCGAACACTCCCACTCCCTTAAAGACCTGTGTTATCATGGAGACCATGAAGGCCAGCATCCCGATAATACCGATTAAAAGTGTCATGTTTGATAAGATCATATCCATAGTTTTATTCTCCTTCTTTTTCCAGATCAGCGATCCGGTGATTTATAACTTTGATTTTTTCCTCCTGGAGGGCTGTCGCCTCCTCCAGCTTATATGTGCGCTCGATTACATTATTGTGCTTATCAACCCTCGCCACCACCTCATTAAGGCGGTACTCAATCAGCGCAATAGTTTTGTTATGCTGCGCCTGTACCGCCTTATTCTGGCAGTGATTGTTGATCATACACACGATAAGCGTCACCCCGCCCGATATCAGGGCCGCAAGTACTGCCTCCATATCCTTGCTCCTTAAATCATGTATTCGCTTTCAGCCATTTTTCCGTTGCAGCCTTCCACCACTTCGGAACTTCCGCCAGTGTCATTTCACCGGCCCGGATTTTAACCCCGTAAAATCTGCCCATTACTGTGCCCCTCCTTCCAGCTGTTCTGCGATCGCGGACGTAACCTCGGCAATATCCATAATCGCACCATCCTGTACACTCTGTCCTTCCTGCAGGGCCGCGATCTGATCCTGCAGCCGTTCGATCTCGGTTTTCTCCCGGATCTTCCAGACCGTATCAACTCCGCCGTCTGTTGTGAGGGTGGAGGTTTCGGATTCCAGGATCAGGTCGGTATAGTTCCCGGTCACGGTCCCATCTGTTTTGATCTGTACGGTTTTGAGGTTTTCGGGAGTGATCTTTTCCCAGTCGGCCATCATGGCCGCCCGATCAGTGTAGTGCACTTTCATGTAGCCAAGTGCCGCGCCTCCTGTCAAAGTGATCTGTGTGCTGTCTGCCAGCACCATAATGCTTGTACTCATATTAAATTTCCTCTCTTTCTCCCGGTTTTCCGGGGATAAAAATAAGAGCCTTTCGGCTCCGATTTACTTAATTGTGTTGCGGCCAGTATGTCTGCAGCTTAACGCCTTCCCAGTCGATACCCTCTCCGCATTCGGGACAAAATTTTACTTTTCTCCCGGTTTGACTGCCATTTTTTGTGGATAAGATATGCTTTCCACACGATGGGCAGCCGTAATAAACTACATCGTCATTTTTCTTTTCAATTGTCGGCTTTTTAATCTTTATCACTTCCGTTCTTATTCCGTTAAATGGCAAAATAAAATCACCGCATGATGCACTATATGTATCCGACGGTTTTGATGATTATATTACCGGTGATAGCGCAGAACCTTATGCGTTTGGTCATTCAGACACTCTCGGCAATGATATCGGATACTGGGTTTTTGTGATTAGATTTTGCTGGGCTGGAAATATCAAATTATTATTTGCAGCAGGCGAAAAGGGGATCGCCATAGCGTACAGAGACCGCGAAGAACCCTGGAGTACGTGGAAAAAGTTCATCGCTTCATAAATCATGAAATTGCAGTCCAATTACTCCAATTTCCATACCAACACACACGGGTATATATCCCACCACTGGTCCCGGGGATCACTATTTGAAACAGCATAATAAGGCCAGCGACTTCTCCCTGTGATTGAATGAGAAACCCGTTTGTAACGCCGGAAGGGGCGTTTTGGATTGATCCATTGTCAAAGACAAAATATCCGTTACGAGCATCGTTAAAATTGATATTTGCCACATATTGTAATGTTGTTTTGCCATTTAATGTAGTAATCTGATCCGTCAGTGTCTTGCCATATACGGCGTCCAGGGCGGCCACTCCTGCCTCAGTCGTCGTGCCATTGTTGGCCAACGACGGCATAGGTCCCATTGGACCCTGTAAGCCGGTGTCGCCTTTCTGCCCCTTAGGCCCTTGGGGGCCTGTAGCCCCTGTATCGCCCTTAGGCCCTTGGGGGCCTGTAGCCCCTGTATCGCCCTTAGGCCCCTGGGGACCTGTATCACCTTTTGGGCCTGCAGGGCCTGTGGGTCCGGTTGCCCCTTTTGGACCCTGAAGGCCTGTTGCTCCGGTGTCCCCTTTATCACCCTTGTCGCCTTTCTGTCCTTTCGCATACCCAATAATTACGTCTTTCAATGCCATGTTTTTTTCTCCTTTCTCCTTTCTCCTTTCTCCGGTCACGTACCATCATCAAACGACCATGATATCGCTCCGGTAGCGCTGTTATATTTAAAGGGTGGTGCATCATACAACGCGTCGTCGTACACGCAATGTATAGCGCTGTTGTCAGCATCGTCTGTGTATAAATACACTCTGGCTGATGCGGGAATACTGACTCCTGATTTTCCCTGCGGGCCAGCAGGACCCGTATCGCCCTTATCCCCTTTTGGCCCCTGTAAGCCCTGTGGTCCCTGTGCTCCCGTGGCCCCGGTCGCTCCTTTTGGCCCTTGTGCGCCAGTCGGTCCCATGACTCCCTGTGGACCTGTATCCCCTTTGGGTCCTATCTCCCCCTGTTTTCCGGGGGGACCCTGGGGGCCTACAGGTCCAGTAAAATCGCCGTCGGCAAGTTTTTTAGTCAATAGATCATGTATTTTTTGAGCTTTTTCGGTGGCAATATCGGAGGTGTAAATGGCAACATTTACCTTTTCTGCCGCGATGTTTGCCTTATTCGCGGCAGTGTCCGCATTATCTATGGCCTCTTCCGTTCCCTCTTTTAAATAATCAAGGATATCAGATGATATCCTGTCGATATTTTCTTCCATATCTTCGTATGTTGCGATTCTTTTGGTTTTCCCGGGTGCAAAACATATGTACACGGATAGACCATCCCGTGCCCCCGGATCTCCCTCCAGGATCACCGCCGCTTCTTTGGCCAGCAGTTTTGACGGGTCAAATTTTTCGTACGGTCCACCTCTCCAACGTATTGCCATTATACATTTACCCCCTTTAATCTGATATTTTCATAACCCTTTTGCGCAGCTGTAACCGAGTAATCAAACGCAAGCCCGGGTGTGCCAGATACTGTAAAACCATCTGTTCTTTTTTCCGCCACATATATATCTCCGGGACCGCATTTTGTGAGCATCACAAAATAACCTGTCTCCGGTGTGATAGTTTCACAAAATATATCTTCAAACGGGACAAACACGGTCCCGTCGTGACCAACCTGGGAACTTCCAAAGTCTGCAAAATAGGGTTCCGGCGTTTCATAGGCATTTAACGCACGTCCTCCGTAGTTTTTGGTTTGCACTATCCTGTTTTTCAGGCCCTTGCACTCAAAATCACCCAGGACCAAAAGATTGCCATATACGTCGGCGTCCCCTCTCGCGGATAGCACTTTATCTCCAAAAGCGTCAGATTTTTCGATGGCCAGTAGTCCAAATAGCGTTGACCATTCGGGAGAGATGACGCACTCTTTTGTGCCTTCTATATTTTTTACGCTGATCATTGCCGTATACCGTCCCCCCATGGTAGCCATTCCTATTTGTAAACCAGATGAATTCGTGAAATTCGCAAAATTAAAATATCCATATTCGTTAAATTCAACAGACGAATATTTTCCGGCGACTCTCATTTTTCCGTTGCTTACTTCGATCCCATTTTTGTCCCATGCCCCTATCACACTCCCATAGGGGTCAAGTATCTTCATCCACCCATATTCATTATTTTTTCCTCCAAGAGTGAGAGTGCCGCCGCGGATCCAATCACAGTTAATCCCCACTGCGGTGAGCACTTTGACAAGGGCATTACCGTTTTTATCAAGCGCCCACGTAGTACCCCCGTCAATGGACCCCATAAAGCCTTGTGCTGTTTTTACACACACATAGCTTGACTCTTTGATAGTAGGTTTATCGTGCATGTACGTAACATATGATCCATCTTGTTGTTTGACCTCCGTCGTATACATACCCATCCCCTGGCTGATCGTCTGGGTCATCTGCTTTACAATCCGGTCGTAAACCGATATTTGTTTTTCTGTTTCTCTTCGGGATTTTACCAGCGCCTTCGTTTCGGCGCTCATCCTGGCCGCGTTCCTCCTTGCCGGGGATTCGGCCTCGCAAGAATACGTTTCGGCCCCGCCCAGCACAAATTTTACACGGGTAAGGACTGTTAGGTAGCTGTTGCCCTTGTGATCTGACACCACAGCCGGATCCCCGGCTTCGATGCTGGGATCCGAAAGAGATGTAACGTTGAGCGGCCGGAACCGGGAGCCCCCTATTTTGCTGTTAAGATACTTCGCAATCTTTTCGGCCTTTCCTTTCTGGATCAGAGGATTCCCTGTTATCTCCAGCATGTATCCGTCGCTTCCGGCGGAAAACTCTTCCGCTTCTTCTGTTCCCTCTAAATCCGCTGCCACCTTTATTCCCGTTATCACAACGTCATCGGTACATATACTTTGCGATTTTAAAGCGTAAATGTGGTGCCAAAGAGGAAGAGTATCAAAATTGCCGCCGTCGGCGTTATCCCCACTCGAATAATCATCAAAATTACCGCCGTCGGCGTTATCCCCTGATAAGTAAACATTTGGGTCATAGTTGTCAAATTTGTCACCGTCAAGATTATCACTGTCCTCAAAAGCACCAAAATTGTACCATTTGATTTCTAAAGCCCCGTTGGTATTGCACCGGGCAAAGCAACCAGCAATCTGCGTACAATATGCCACTATCCCTCTAAAGGTTAGGGATGGATCAGCGGGGCGCTGGTCCACAACATAGCTGTCATTATCAAAATGAGCAGACTCTAATGGCACATTACAGACCAAGCAAGCGTCCTGTATGATCTCCAGGAGGGTGGCGGGATACGTAAGTCGGCTTTCGGTATAAGGTCTGTCAAATTTTCTCATGTTGTCCAGCGCCTCAATGACAATAGTTGCCCCCGGTGTTGTTGGCTCATCCACACAAAAGACTCCCTTTTTTAGCCATTCCACTCCGTTTTTCAGCTGCAACCCTAAATAGGGTATAACTTGGGCGCCATTAAAGTCATATTGGCTGTAAAAATCGCTGGAATTGTCAATCCGTAGGATCAGCTTATTGATGATAGCTGCCCCCACATCAAATTTTCCGCTGGAGCTTGTCGCATCGTCAATCTGTATTCCGTTAGACATTATATTTTCATCCGTGAATGAAATTTTTGTTCCGTCCGTAAGCTCCATTTCTGCTTTCGCACAAAATTTGCGATCACGGGTTATAGCCCTTTTAAACTCAATGCTTGTATTAATCATAGTGCCTCATTTCTGGATCAGGTTTACGGTAGCTGATCTATACCAAAATATCCCGTCCCCTAACCTCCCCAGCTGCTCTTTTGACAGGGTGCCCCGATAGGAGGATATTGTGACATCTATCCCGTCATCCCGGAACGTTATGGGAAAGAATCCTGCGATCATTTTTGATTTAATAATGGCGAGTTCGGATTCTTGTAAAAACTGCCACTTAATAGACAGTTTTTTCTTTTCCGCGATCACGTCCCCGACCATATCCCCCGACAACGTCCTGCCTGTATCTTCTGACCAGATAATTTCATCATCCACAGAAATGGAAACAGGAGGCGGTAAAACAACGCCTCCTGCGGATAAAATACCATCCATATCTGATACACCTCCTTAAGTAAATGACACCCTATAATTGAGCTTATCGCCGCCTTTTATATTGGCCCGCGCAATCTCCTCAGAGTCAATATAAAATCCAAGTGATTCGAGGGCAGCCACAATGCGGTCAACGCCAGCATTTATAACAGTTTCGAGTTCTTCCCGGGATATACCCCCGCTGGTTTCAAGTTTTTCCGTCACTTTACTTGCGATGGCATCCCGCCACCCAAGATTCCGTTCTAACGGTACAACGGCTTCTTTTTTGCCCTGCTCACCCATCATCGCAAGCGTGGGCTGATCGATGATGCCACCTTTTGCATACCAATCGATACCAAAATGTGGAACTTTTGGGGGATTAAGGCTAAAACCGCCGGAAATGGAAAAATGGGGCAGCTTGATTTTCGGAAGAGACCAAGAAAAGTCAAAGAAACTTTTTATCTTGTCTATTCCACGTCTTACAATGTCCTTCGCATCGTCAAGAATAGAGTCGAATCGGTCTCTGATATTCCCGAGAATATTTGATACAGCATCCTTTGCTGCACTCATTTTTGAACGGAATAAATCAACCACATTTCCCAGCCGTCCGCCAGTTAGTGTGTTAATTGCATTGTAGGTATTTTCGTATTTTATTTTTACGGCCTCCATTGTGGCCGCAACAACACCTTTTATCCCTCCACCATTCTCGGTATAAGCTGTTTTAATACGGTTTAAGCTGCTCTGAATGTTGCTTTTTGCCGTTTCCATGGCGTTGCTCATGGCATCACGCACAGCATTAAATTTATCAGATACCCATCCTTTTATACTGGTCACAGTGTTCGAAATAGATTCTCCCATTTGCTTGAATTTATCGGACACCCAAGAACGTAACTTCGCTGCCATTTCTTTGATGGTATCCCAGTTTTTCCAAAGGAGAACACCCGCCGCGACGACCGCGCCGATCGCAATAGTAACCGGTCCGCCCAGAGTACCAACCAAAGTAGAAAAAACGCCGATCACTTTTGGAATAATACCCGCAATACTCCCCAGATGCGAAACCAGCGTCACGATCTTTTTTACGAGTGACACCGCGCCAATCGCACCAGCAAATGCGCCGATAGCGAGGGTAATATTCTGGACCGTCGTCTGGTGTTTATCGCACCAATCCGAAAATTTTCCGAGAAGATCTGTGACTTTCTTCATGGCATCTATAAATATCCCCGCCGACCATTCGGCCAGAGGTTTAAGCAGATTGTCGAAAAGCCACTCTCCCAATGGCATGAGTACGGAAATAACGGAGTTGAGTGCTGTAATTGCACCGGATAATAGGTCCAAAAAGGTAGGCACTGCCGTCTGTATTGCCCACCCTGCAATCGGTAGTAACACATTATTCCAGAACCATTCAAGCCCCGTTCCAATGTTCTGCGTCAAGGGCTCCAAAGACTGCAATAGGGTTAACACCGATGTAAGCAAGGGGCTAAAGTCCAGTTTCTTGGCCCAGTCGGCCGTTGCCCCCGTTATATTCCTGATGGTACCAAGGACAATGTTGAGCAGATCAAAAATACTCTGGATGATCTTTGTACCTGTATTATTTTTATTCCATGCCTCGTCAATCCTAATGGCTAAATTTCCAACCAAGTTAAAAATATTTTGGAAGATCTGCAGAATAAGGGTGAGCGTTCGCTCACCGGTTCCGTTTGTCCACACCTCCAAAAAACTTCTTCCTATGCTCTTTGTCAGCTGCCAAATACTATCAAGCGCATATCTCATGGCAGCAATGGTTGCCGCTCCTTCTGCGTCCCACGCGGCTTTAAAAGGCTGAAAAATTTTAGATAACAGGTCTTTAAATTTTTGCGCCCAGGGAGACGTTTGCGCATCCAGTCCGGCCATATCAACCGGTGGCGTAAGTCCTCCCCCGCCATCATCTCCGCCGGAATCCTGCTTGTCAATCTTGTTGATCTCATCAAACCCCATCAATTGCAGCTGTGCCTTTTTCGCCGCGGCGGCGGCCTTTTTGGTACTGCCACCGTATGAATCCATAGCAGATGTTGCAGCTTTTAGCCCTTTTGCGGACTGTAGTCCCTGCTGATAAGTTTTGCCGAACAGATTGTTAATAAAGGAGGCAAACAGCGCTGAAAGACGGCTCAACGCGTTCATAAGGGTATTTATGGCGGGCAATATTGCCTGATAAATCGGCATGAATGCCACCATCAGATTAGTTTTGATCTGGTTTAAGGATGACGCAAATTGTGTATTGGTCTGCAAAGCACTCATAAGACCAGACCCAAGCGCTTTTATTCCTCCCGCGATGGCGGGCAGGATAATCATCCATTTCATCATCTGTCCAAGCGTCCCGCGTATCCCACGGTTAAAGGATCCTGTATTTTTCGCTGCCTTTTTTGAGTGACCGGAAAAGCCTTTTAGCGCTTTCCCAAGTCGGCTGAACACTCTGGGACCCGATACATTAAGTTTTTGGTACTGGTCATCCAGGGATACAAGGCTTCGTTTTAACCGATTTACCGCCTTTTCCTGTTTTAAAATCCTCTCAGAGAGAGAATCTTTCAGATCTGTGTTATTGGTGCGCTGATATACCAGGCGCAAATCATTAAGGTTGGCGGTCTCCCTCTGCAGCTCAGCGTTTGTGATACGAATCTGCTCCTGCAAATTGGAGAGCTTAACACTGTTCAGTTGCCGGAACTTTTGTATAGGAGGCCCCCGAATTATCTGCGGTGAAGCAACGCCATCCTGGATATTTCCTCCATCTTTCCCACCCCTTTGCGGAGCCTGGTCAGTGGATTTTAGACGCATCATGTTCAGGACCCGCTTTGCGGCCCCCAATGATTTTTCCCATGCCGTTCCCATTGTCTTTTGCACAACCCGACCGGTATCAGAAAATGTTTTTCGGATTAGGCCGGACATATTTTTTAACATGCCCTGATTGGTGCGCCCCACCGATGCAGAGGCCTTTTTCATACTGTTTTCGATGCTGGATTGTACGTTCTTCGCGTACTTGTCAGAATCCCCTTGCAAACGGCTGAAAACGGCCTTCATCGGGTTTTTAATTGCCCTCCCGAGACTAGTGCCAATTTTAGCCGCCATAGAAGATATCTGTCCCTCAAGATCAGATTCAAGATCCAGTTCAAGGCTTACCCTGCCGATGTTGTCGCTCATTTTATCACCTCCTCCACGCAAAAAAATGGCTGCCCTTTTAAGGGCAGCCAAAAGCTTTTGCAAATATCTTCTGCAGTTCAATGACACTCTTCTGCTTCTCTTCATCTGTCATGTCCTCTAAAGCAGAGTGTCGGCTGCGCCAGGCGTTACGTATACTGTGCTGCTCCGGCGTAAAGTGTGATAATACATCCTTATCCTCTTCCGCCCTTATTTGCACAATCATTCCGAGGGGCGTTTTGGGCATGATCCCAGCGAGCAGAATAGAAAACTCTCGCCACTCCATCGTCGCAATATCAGCCTCCTGCAGCTGATATTGCGCAGCAAAGGATGCAACAATAAGATCCCAGTCGTCCGCCAGATCATACCATTGTTTATTTACCTTTTTTTTTCTTCTGAAATCGTGCTCCTTCGGGAGCGTCCGCCATTCCGGTATCTTCTTCAATTGTTTCAAGATCCTCATCCGCCATCGCCGCAATGATCGTCATCACAATCAGTGACAGCGCGGGGATGGAGTAATCCATGGATCTGATATGTTCGACGGCCTCTTCCCCCAGTGCGGCGGTTATGATTTTATAGATTCGGTCAACTTCACTCAGCTTTGTATCTTCCGAAATACTCTGGACCATCAAAGCCGCCGGTGCGGCGGTATTGATCCGGTATTCATGGCTTGCATCAATACAGACTGTGGGGCGCTGATTTTTTGTCGCAAGCCTTTCGGCAATATCATATATTCTGGACATGATATCTTTCCCCTCCCCTTTATACTGATACGGATGCAGGCTTATATGTAGGTTTACCATCACCCTGCATTGTAAATTCAAGCGGTGTCACATTCGTGCTGTCTCCGCCACCGGGATTTGTTACGTTTAAGACGCAGTCAAAGGTAAGCTTTGATCCGTCCGGAAATTCGACCTCCCCCTTTGTGGAGCAGTCCAAGCCGTCTTTCCAGGCTGTACCTGCGACGTAATCATTTCCAGGATCCCCAATACTGCGCTTCCCCTTCATGTCAAAGGCGAATGATTTCCCGGTCATCAAAGCGCACTGCCATCCGTCTGTTGTCATCGGCGTCCAGTTCTCCACATTTCCGTCAATGGACAGTCCGAAGCTTTCCATGTCGGAGATGGGCACCATATCTGTCTCTGTACTCGCCTTACCTTTTGTCCCGATTTTAAAAACAATTTTATAAACCGGAAATACTCCTAATAATGCCATATTTCTCATCCTTTCCTGTAGTAAACTACAAAGTTAATAACGTATTCATAGTATCCTTTTTCGTCCGTCCCGACGCCAACAGGACTGTCGGAACGCATGTCAAACATAGTTACTTGTTTTCCTCCAATCACACCGGTTTGACAAAACAGCGCGTCAAAAACTTCCTGCGCTTTAACCTCTGCGGGTGTGCATTCGCGCCCCCAGTGCACCAGCACAGAGACCGCCTTGCTGTTATAAGACTTATTTTTTAGCCCGCCAATCGGAATTACTGGCGCAGGTCCCTGTGTTGGATAAACAGTAATACTGTACTCTTTTGCTTCGTCCCGTTTTCCGGTATACCAGTTGGGGCAGTCGATTCGGGTCTTTAAAAAGTCTTTTATTTCTGACAAAGTCATTTGATTATTCCCCCTCCCAACTGCCGCAAAAAAGCGGAGAATGTATTTTTAACAAAATCCTTCTTTTCTCCATCGATGTAGGTCTGCATCCACAGACCTTGCGCGTCTGGGTTTTTATCCTTGCGGAAATCATACTCCGGGTGCCAGTATAGCCTCCTGGCGTATGGAGTATCAAAAACGATGCGCGCCACCATCTCTTTTGTTTCGATTTCTGAAAATCCGCTCCGCTCCAATTCCCCGGTATCTTTTGGAACAGTCCCGCTTATCTGTATGTCGGATAACACGGCGTCAACCGTCATACAAAAGGCCTGTTGGACAATGCTCTGCAGCCGCACCAATTTTGCGGGATTAAGGTGCACTTTTACTTCTACCCTCATATCAGCCTAAGCTCCGTAAAGTTTACAGTACCGTCGGGATTACGGGCCTTATTGCCCTGAAAAATATGCCGAGAACCCCCGAATACTGTGACTGTACCGCTGCTTAATACCGGAAGAGTGGGGGCGATGTCTCCCGGGAACAGCGCGACCCCGGAAAGCTGTATCTGCTTTCCTTCGGCGGTCAGTACTGTTTTTGCCGTATCCTGATAGTTACATTTCAAGTCTGCTGTAAAAGCAGGGATGGGGCCTCCGTCTTCGGTAAGCCCCTCCCGCTCAATACACACATGGATGTCGGTTTTACACAATCTCTTTGGTACAAGAGAGGGATATTTCATTTTCTTCACCTCGCTATCCGGCAGCATAAGCCAGTCTGTGACAGCAGTGAGTAAACATCCCTCTTCATCGCCACCCCTTTGTCAACAAACACATTCCATGAACTGCCGAACTGCGCCGACACGCCGTTTATGCTGTACCCCTGCAAGATGGTATTTATCTCATCTGCGTTTTCATATTCAAAGTCTGCCTGTAGGCATACCACTTCACGGATGATCTCCTGCTGGAAGGGGGTAAGGCTGGAAAATCCCCGGCCTACAATCCTGTTGTAGGTCAGAGAATCAACGTGTCTGCTCGCCTGATGCAGGGATTTTTGTAAATCGTCCTCCGGGATCACGCTGCCACCGAATACATTTCTGTAATACTCAGGTGTCACATACGGTTCATAGGGCATATTACTCGCCTTCCTTCACTTCTGCTTCCTTTTCCTCTTTTTTAGGATCTTCCTTGGGATTTTCTTTCTTCTCGGATTTCACTTTCTTTTCTGCTGTTTTCAGCCTTTCTTTCAAGGCTTCGTTTTCCTTCTGCAGTGCTTCGTACGCATCAAAAGACACCGTCTTTCCGCGTCCGTGCGCGAGTACTTTTCCATCGTCGTCGATGATGTCAAAGCCCGCATCCTGGTACTGCTTTTTCTGGGATTCGTCAATTGTATACACTTTATTTCCTTTTGTCGCTTTCATTCTACGCCTCCACATTCATCGCACATCCGGGCACCTTTTTTTCTAAAAGGAAGAGGTCTCCGAAGTTACGGTTCTGGTACAGATAACCGTCCGCTGTCCTGGAATCGGTCCCCGGTGTAAACAGCTTAATGTAGCTGTACTTATCACGGCAGACCACACAGGATGTATGGATCAGGATCCAGTTGATCTGTTTTGCATCGGTGGCTGCCACACAGCCATCCGTAAAGTCATACTTCGTTTTCATACGGGCTGCCGGAACCATCTTAATCGTTACATCATCCAAGCTGTGTACCTTACGATTGATCGTTGACGGAGTTGTTACGATCATCACCCGCTGCAGTCCTTCTGCTTCTTTTACGATCTTATTCATCGCCGGTGTAACATACAGGATCCTTCCCTCTTCCGGTACACTGGCTTCGTCCATGATCGCCATCTCTTCATCAAAGGCCTCCAGGAAACTGGCTGCCGTAATAACGTCGGTGTTAATGCGTCCGGAATATGCTTTCAGCTCTGCATGGAGTTTAGAATAACGGTAAGAATCCTTCTCCGGGATTGCCTGTTCTGTCTCGAAGGTGTTCTGGATATTCGCAACGGACAGAGTAAGGTTTGTTTCATCGATATCCATGGGATCAATCCAGAATTCCACGTCTCTATCGTGCTCCAGCTTTTTCGCCTCCCAATCGTTGCTCAAAGTTCCCGCATTAAAACCGGGTGTCCTCGTATGGTCTTTATACCCGGATACCGTCATCCTGGGTAGCTTGATTGTCTGAGCATTAATAAATTTCACGCTTGCGTTGCTTTTTGTCAGCGCATCTGAGCATAACTCCTTTGCATATTTCTGCTGTAACAGATTGGTAAACTGTACAGCGTAATCATATACTGCCATGTCTTAAATCCTCTCTTTCTTAAAGTCCGAACGCAGCTTTAAGTGCGTCCTCATTTGTTGTCTGCGTTCCGGCCCCGCCGCCGGTGCCCACCTGAACGAACCCCTTGGATCCATCGGGCTGCGGTTTTAACGCCGGAACATCCTCCAAAACTTTGTTGATTGCACTTTTCAGTGCTTCTTCATTTACTTTCCCATCCTGACCCATGGTCGCTCCTAAGTCCGCCATCTTAAGGACATACGGGATGGTTTTTGCATCGAGCCCCAGGCCGACCGCCGTAAGAATAGCTGCATTCTCTACCTGAGCTTTCTGAGCTGCAGCCTGTGCTTGTGCCGCCTGTGTCTGCAGGGCGTTAATGTCCGGCTGCTGTGCTGCTTTCTGTGACTTAAACGCCGCCATGGCCTGCTCTGCCTCTTCCTGGCTAAGGCCCTGCTGCTTAAAATAAGCTTTCAGGGCGGTGTCCTCTTTGGCCGCCAATGTGCCCTCCAGCATCTGCTGAATCTTCGCATAGTCGATCTGAGGTCCCTGTTGTTGGGTCTGTACACCGGCGGTGTTAGATCCCTGCTGTTGACCATCCGGCGTCGCCACAGTCCCCGGATCCGCAAAAAATTGAATATTCATAGGCAATTTTAAATTTTTCATTTTCTCCTCCGTTGTAAGGGTGTCTCCCTATAAAATCCATTGTCATCGGTGTCACCGTCCACGCACCTTTTTAGGCCATGTCGTGTTTTGGCACAAAATAAGACGCATAACCCCGCGCCTCAAAGGGAGATAATTGGATCACCTCCTATCTCCTGCCGCTTTTGCCCTTTTTACCGCCTTTACCTTTACATGCCACCGCTCTCACCTCCTTCAAAATAATTCTTTTCCCGGCGGTAATTCCGCCGCAGGTTATCGTGCTGGTTTACCAGGTCGGTTATAGCCTTTTGATATTCCTGCACTTTTTTATTGGCCCGCTCGACGTTCTGCGGATCTGTACAGCCCGCTGCTATCCGCTTCCACCGCCGTATCTGGCGTTCGTATCCTCTCTGCCGCTGCTCTATCTCATACATTTCAACAGCGGCTTTTCCGTCCGGAATTTTGGGAGTCCGTGTAATCCCGGGGAAATAAGTCGCAATCGTATGGCGGCAGTTGGGATGCAACAGCCCTGCGTCTATGGCTTCTGACAGGAGCGGGAGCCCCATGGACTCGGCTTCCTCTTTCGTTCCGTGGGAGAATACATCGTCCACCAGAACTTTGCCCTGCCACGGCTCGCACAGTGGACATGTATTGGCATGTGCGGAAACAACCACTGTGTGGATGCCCCATTCGTCGCGCTTTGCTCCCTCCCCCAGGAGCATAGCCCTGTGTGATGCTGTCCGTAATGCCATCTCTGCATAACTGGCGATATTAACCCGTCTGCCATTTTTGTATTGGATGCAGTCGATGCCTTTTTGCAAAAAGTCATGCACCGCCGCATCTATCGCCTGGTCAAGCGTTTTTGCCCCTGCCCCAAGCTGCACCTGGGCATTGTATATTGTTCTCCGGTACACATCGTCCATCCGGCGCAAGACCGCATGTTCAGCCTTTTCCACATCATCGCTCACGGACTTTTGCATGGCCCTAAGTTTTTTCTCATTCAGGCCAAAGAACTGTTTTTCTGGCAATACTGGTGACTCCAGATTTTTCGCAGATTGGTTTTTCGGGAAACCGATTCGCTTCCGCCGGAACAATAGACTTTTTATCCGGTCGAAAACCCTGGTAAATAGGTTTTGCCCGTTCTCATAGCTGGTCTCCAGGGCCTCATTCACCACTCGCTCAACTTCCGGGCTTATGCCCCCGACGATCCTACGATTCTCTTTTTGATACCGGCGCAAGTTTCGCAACTTTGCACGCTGCCACATTTCCCAACGGAATCCCTCTTTTTCTTCCTCTTTTTCATGCCGTTTCAGGTTTCTTTTCAGGGATTTCACAAGTTCCAGTTCCATCGCCTCGAGAATCTTGCGTAGGTCATATGCTGGATCATTATGTGTCAAGGTCACTCACCTTCTTCCGGCAGCACATTGCCCGGAGGATCCGCGTCGAATACGTCCTCACCGGTTACGCTGGTAGGCTCCTCGACGTCCATAACCCCTATCTCCTGTTTCAGGCGGGCCACTTCCTCCGCCTTCCATTCGGGATCCTTGCTGTCCCCATATAACTCCTCTACCTGTGCTTCTATGCTCATGATGGGGGATCCCGGACGGGCTTTTGATAGGGTTTCTATCTGGCTCTCAAAGGAGGGATTCGCGTATTCCCCGAATGGCACATCCACTTTCACCTCTTCAATCCCCTTTTGGTTGAGGAGGTTATATGCGTTGATGGCCGCGTTTACGAGCGCCGGAATGGTATCCTGCAGGGCCTCTATGATTGCATCACGGGTATATAGCGTAGCCTTCTCCTTCTCCCGCTGGGCCTCCGCATTGTCCAGCTTTTTAACGTCAATCCCCAGAGTAGAGGGACTGATCACCCCCTGCAGGCACATGTCAAGCGCCGTACAGTAGGTAGCCATGTAGCTGTCATGAGGGATAGCGGGTTGATCCGTCTGGACCTTATTCTCCGCTTTTTCGCTCATATCGTTGTCCGCCGCAAAATAACGGTTGTCGAATGGGTTAGGCCGGATCACAGTACCGGTTTCCGGGTCATGCGGCACCAGACATTCGGGGATGTATGTCTTTGATCGCCCTGCCCGAAGTGCGTCCATCCACTGTGACCATGCCTCATCCAAAGCGTCATAGCTGTCCAGCTTTCCGTCAAATATGCTGCCACCCCTGCCCTCAAACTTAGCCGACTCAAAGATCTGCAGCGGCACGGCCAGCATTAATCTGGTGTCAAATGTATAGTCATTTATGCCGGACAGATCCGGCACTGTCCCGATGTCTACCAGGCTATTACCGTCATACAGTTCGTTCTTGATGTATCCGTACCCATATATCTCATTGAGTACGTATCGATGCCCAGAAACGGTGTATGGCGTCTTAAAGACCACCTCTTTCACCCGGTCCCGGTGCCGCACAATTTCTATGCGCTCCCCCGGATACCACTCTATAATCGGGTACTGGCTGATCTCTGTATCAATCGTGATCTTAAATGCCCCGTCTCCGATGTAAAGCACCTCTTTAAGGGCCTTCTCCATTTTTTTTGCAAACTTATTATCTTCTGCGATGCCCTCCCACAGCTGTCCCTGCGCATCATTACCGCAGAAATCAAAATCCCCCATAGCCGACTTGACTATGGAGGTAAGAATCCGGACTGTAAGCCCGGGAATGCCGGTATGTATCTTGCGCATTTCCATCCCAGGGGAGCATTTGCTGGCCCAGAACTTATATTTGTCCGCCCATTCGGGATTCTGCTGGTACATCTGCTCCAGCTCGTTCCCGTCGCCCCTGTACCAGATGCGGTTACGGATGGCGGACAATTCAAAATCCATGGTCTCATTTATGCTGATTGCATATGGATTTGCCGGCGTAATGTTCAGCCAGCTTCTTACACCGCGCTTAATATTCTCACTCAATTTCTTCGTCCACCTCATTTCGCTACCTCCTCGAACCCGATCAGGTTCCGGTACGGGATCCATCCGTACTGGCCGGAGTTGATCGTATGATCGTTCCGGTCCTCAGGTTCGTCTTTGTCCTCTTTCCAGCTGTACTTTTCCAGTTCGCACAGGTGCTCCGCACATGTGTCCACTACCAAGTAACATCCCTGCTGGATCCAGCCCAGTTGCAGTTTAATACGATCAATGATCTGCACGCCCTTATAGCTGTCAAAAAAGTTGTAAATGCCGCCATGCAGTCGCTTATATTTGCGCAACTCTGTGATTGTGGCCTGATCAGCGCAATCTATAAAAGCATCCTTAGCGAATCCCCACTCCGCCCGGCAGGACTCTAAAAAAGCCGTGAATTTCACCGCCGTGTCTGACGGCGCAAGGGGTTGTGACATATCCGCATTGTTGTATGTTTTTTCGGCCAGCATGATCAGGCGTCTGTCATCTGTGATCCCTGAAAATGTCATTGCGATGGTGTCAGAACTCTTACTGGAGTACGACGTATCCAGGCCTGCCGTAAATTTTTTAAACTTGATCCTGCCTTCACTGACCTGCTGTTTAACCCATGCCGCCGTAACCACATGTTTTTTACGGTCAAAGTTTGGAAAGATCAGGCCGGTAGCCTTACCGCGCAACCCTTGTATTTTGTTTTTCCAGATCTTCGTTCCTGGAGGCGTGTTCTGGATGATCCTGTCGATTTTTTCTTTCGGCAGGCCCAGGTTGTGGGTAAAAGAAAAGAACCAATGTACCCAGCCGGGCTTTGGTTCCTCCTTTAATTCCTCCAATATTTCTTTTGGCGTCTCCGCCGCCCACTTGGGAAGGGGACGGGATTTGTTTATATACTCCTTGTACACATCCAGTCCCGGATCATCTGGATTGAGCGTTGCCATGAGATAATCAGACCGCATGGCCGCTTCACGGACAAAATCAATATCAGCCGTGTTGATCTCGTCAATATACAGGCACCCATACTGACCGCCCAGGGCATCTTTCCACTTCCGCTTGTTTCCATACCCGACAACAAAAACAATTTTGTCGCCGCCGTTCGTGTGGAAAAGCAGATGTGGCATTTTGTATTCGCCCGATCCATTGCCCCGGTACTCCACCAGGGAACCAAAGTCATCCAGTATCCCGAGATCTTTTTGTATGATATTTTTTTCCGCCGCACCGGTATCGTCTGCAGCGATTATGTGGAGTTTTTTAGGGCTCTCCGCCACCTTAAGCATAAATTTAAACAGCCCCACCGTAGTTTTTCCGGCTGCCGTCGTACCCTCCAGGAACTCGACCGGCGCGTTGCACCGAAGAAACGCTTTGTACTTTTCAGACAGCACAAGCCTCTCATCGCTCATTATCCACCACCGCCACGAATCTGGCCAATCAGGTCGTCAAGCTTATCCATCTCCTTATCCAACCCAGTGACCTCCAGCTTATCTTTAAACATGCCCATGTGCCGCCCCAGCAGTTCCAGGGCTTTTATCTTGTCCGCCATTTTAATCTCACGCTCAAGGCCGTCATCCCCGAAGGTCTTAACCTTGACCGATTGTATGGCCGCCGTATCGTCGCTGGAGGCCTCAGATTTGATTGTAGCGGTCTTAGGGTCAATTACATCGACTGCGTTGACAAAAGCGATCCTTGCGAGTTCCATGACCACTCTGTCGGCGCTTACTCCTGTCCGCTTACTCCGCTCCGCCATCGCCCGGTCAATATGCGCGCGAATTTCAGGTTTTTGCATGTTTTCATTTCCGATACTTCCTGCCGTGTCGGGACTGTACCCCGCTCGGATGGCAGCCTGAGTAGCATTCAGGTCGATCAGGTATTCTTCTATAAATCGTCTCTGCTTTTTCGTCATTTTGATTCACCTCCGTTTTTACACATAAAAACACCCAGCAGCCAAAAGCCACCGGGTGCCGAGTCATAGGGAGGAAACGTCTGGACGTGTATCCATTACTTCCAGCTTATACTATATCATTTTAAAAACGGAAAATGTGGAAAAATCGGAAAAACTTTATGCTATTTTCATGAAAGCGTCAAATTCCTTCCGTACACTTTCCGCCGTTGCCCTCCCGCCTATTCGAATCGCCACCTCCCCCCAAGTCATTTTTTGAAAACATCTGAATCGGATGATCCGCTGCATCCGTGCCGGTATCGTAAGCATCCACTGCTCTACCTGTAACTTAATCCTTTTAGCATTCGCTCTGCGCTCTTCCAGCAGCTTTTCTTCGTGCCGGAGAGTGCAGTCGTCTACATAAGTAAACACCGTCCCCTCGATCTTAAAACGTTGTGGGTTATATGGGAAATCAGGGTTGCTCCCTGACACACTCGTCTGCACCATTGTCTTTTTCTTTTTTTTCAACCGCTGGATATCCGCCTCTGTCTCTTTGATCAGTGCGCATGCATCCATGTAATCATATAAAACACTCTTATCCATCGTTACCACTCCCTCCCTGTCTCTTTATCCCGTAGCCGGATCCGGCTGACAATCTCAAAACCGGCCAAACTGGCAATCAGTTTAAGTATGTGCACCACCTGCCCCACCTGGCGGGGCGGACGGTCCGCGTCTGCTATGGCCGCTCCCGCTGTGGGGTCGTTGTATCCCTCGTTGTTTTTATACAAATATTTATCCTCCCTTTTATGCTGCATTGTTAAAATACCGTGCCGCGGCCTGTACCACTCTGTGCTGGCTCCTGGCAATATACCTCTGTGTTGTCTCTGCCTTTTTGTGGCCGAGAAGCTCCTGGATCGTCTCCAGAGGGCACCCGGCGTCTGCCAGCCGTGTAGCAAGCGTCCGGCGGAATACATGCACCGTCAGAGTCTTTTCCAGGCCCGCGCGCCGTCCAACGGACTTTGTGACTGCCTCCACCCCGTAATTGCTCATACGGCGCGGAAATCCGTTATAACACCGGTCAGTCACAAACAGGGCCGGGTTACAGTCTTTGCGGGTATTAAGATAATCAATCAGATGCCTTTTTGCCGCCGCATCCAGCAAAACGGTACGGTAACGCCGGTTACCTTTCTCGCCCTGGAACGTCACCGTCCCCCGGGCAAAATCCACGTCATTGATATTCATTGCTGCCAGTTCGCCGACACGGACACCGGTGGAAAGAAGAAAATCTACAATCGCGGCCTCTTTAAGAGTCTTAGGCACGTCCCTCACCAGCACTTCCTCTTCTGGCGTCAGGTGGATGTTTTCGATCTCATCCACATACATCCCGCCTTCCTCTACCGGGTTGATTGCAATATACCCGGAAGAGTGCAGAAAAGTGAAGAAACTGGAAAGATTGCGCTTTGTGTTTAAAGCTGTGCTGGATTTGACATGCTGCATCCTCCACGCAAGATATACCTCAATGTCATCCTTTGTGATGTCTTTGTAGCTTTTAGGGATCTGCGTGAAGAACTGCCGCACTGTGCACCTGTACTGCTCCAGGGTTTTGGGCTTGCATCCTCTAAGCTTTTTCTTAGCTGCAAACCTCTCCCACATTTTTTCGTTTTCGTCCGGGCGCACTATCAGCTCCGTACACTCTTCTTCGATTTTCAATCCGTAAAGATTCTGCCGGATGACTCTCTCCAGCATCCGTAACTGATCTGTGTCAAGTGCCTGGCCCATAGCCGCGATAATGTTGTCAATGACGATATCCTTATTGCTGATATTTTTTGTTTCCATCTTTTTGCCTCCTGCGCTATTGCTTAGGAGACATGACGGTGTTATAATACTCCTAAGCGGTAAGCGGTGCATGTTATCTTTGGTCGGATGATGCACCGCTGATTTTTTTGTTAAAATACCATTGACGTGCGCGCCGCGTCATGGTAATATATGGATGTATCGAACATGAGTTCTGTGCATAAAGGGGGAGGCAGCCCCCGCACAGGGCTCATTTTTTTATTGGATTATGTCGCCGGCATCAGCGTGTCATTGTCCGCAGAATCCCCGGCAGGTTTCAGCGCTTGCGGCTTGTACAGCTCCGGCATCGGCATCCAGGCAATTACCCCATTATAATCCTGCCACTCGCCTTTACTGTAAATGTCAGTTGACGCAAAAGCACCGTCAGGGCTATAAACTGTCACCAGCACTTCGGTGCCATCTTCCGGCGGCCGCTCCTCTACCGGGATCCACCCGGTGAGCATCCGGCCATCCATGATCTCTTCCGGCGTCAGGCCGGTATCCTCATATCTACAGCAACGTTCAAGTACTGCTACTCTGTTGGCTGCCCATCCCTCCGGGTCCTGTGTTGGATGGCGGTACACTGCTTTCCCATTCTCGCTTCTTTCAGTAAGTCTATCCATCTTTCTTCCTCCGTTAAATTTCAATTTTAGGATAAATGTCGAATATTGAAATCTGTCCGCATTTTTTAGCTTCTTCCTGTTTCATCTTCTTGAACTCATTATATTTCTGCCTATACCGATAACTGTCTCCGAAAATATTCCACGCCGCCTTAA
>CABSCP010000023.1 GCA_902476265.1 uncultured Lachnospiraceae bacterium | reverse complement strand
AAAATCGTTACTTCTACCATTGATTTTTCCTTCTTTCTGCCCTATAATAAGGGCGTATGTTGGTTGTGGCGCTGGTACTTTGGTCGGTTCAGCGCCGCTTTCTTTTTGTCTGTCTCGTCCAAACATATCCCGCCAGCAGCATACAAACGCCGGATACGATGCACAGCGCCGTACCGGTCAGCGGATATCCCAGTTCGTAGGCTGCCACGGCCGCGGGGATTGCCACGCTGCCGATTGTCATGTAGACGTCTACCGGATCCATCAGCGCCACCCCCATAACCAACGGACTCTACTGTTGCCATCTTTGCGGATAATGCCGGCTGATCTGCTGATCAGTACGTGATACTTGCCGATCCAGATATGTAATGTCCGGTTGGCGCTGGTGTATTTGATTATTTTCTTACGTTTCATTAGGTTGTCCCTCCCTCACTTTTTCCTCCGGCCGTCCATAACAGCCCAGACAATTAATGTTGCGATTTCTGTAATAATGGTAGTCCCTACTCCGCACCAGAACTCAGGTATGTACATTGGCTTGTCCATCCATTTCTCTATACTTGCTGGCTGATCTTTACCTGTTTTAACCGCCAGCGTTCGAATCCTTCTGTATCGAATACAATCGGGCTGTTTGATTTAAGTGGATTCATTTTCCACGCAAATGTCTGTCCTTTTTCCCGATATGCGCGTACCAGTACTTCGTTCGGGAAATGGAGATCATCCCTCATTTCCGAAAATCGCATGATCTTTTTGGGATATTGCATCCTTCCCACCTCTTCCATTCTCCGGCCACTGTACTCACAGGTGTTGCCGCACCGAGTTTACAGGGCACGATTGCAAGTAATACCAAATCACTTTGTGGTATTATCTTTTTTACTTAAAACAAAATCAATTTTCTTTTTAAAATCATTGGTGTTTTCCTCGCCGTGCACTGGAAGTGTATCTGCCATAACTTCAAGTTTCGGTCCGTTCATAACACCAACCTGGTGTTCATATTTAACGGCAACGATATTGTTTTCATACACCTTCCCATTAACAAACAGATCTGTTGTGTATCCGTCCGACACAATTATCACTTTATTGCGCATTATTCTCACCCCTTATACTGGTTCTGCTTCTTTTGTTTTCTTATCTGTTTCGCCTCCGCTGACCATGCCAAACATTACAAAATACACTGCTTCCTGCTGTTTTTTGTTTAAATAAGGAGCCATGATTTTGATGTTTTCCAGCGGATCATCTGTAAGATGTATGTCCTTTACGTTAGGTAATTTTTTTTGAGACATTTTTCTCACCTCCTTTGTATCTTACATCACGATTATACGTTCTTTAAGACTCACTGTCAACACTTTTTTGTTGACTAAATCAATTTTGTATGCTATATTCGATTACAAGGAGGTGATTATACAGTGAACGAACGGATAAAAAAAATAAGAAAACATTTAGAATTAAGTCAAGAAGAATTTGGCGGAAAAATAAAAATAACACGTTCTTCTGTTTCTAAGTTGGAGAAAGGAGAAAATAATCCATCAGACCAGACTATTGCTCTGATTTGCAAAGAATTTGGCGTAAACGAAGTCTGGCTTCGCACCGGAGAAGGTGGTCCTGAGAATATGTTCGCAAAAGTGGATCCGGAAGATAGATACTCATTGAGTTTAGGAAAGCTGACAATTTCCCAAAACGAATTTGTACATAATGCGGTGAATTATTTAGCAGAAGCAGATCCAGACAAACTGAAAGTGTTGGAAGAATTTATGAAAGGATGTCTGGGGATAGAATAAAAAAAGCGAGGAAGATTTAATTCCCCGCAATTACTTTTACTATGAGATATATTCTTCTCAAAATTGCCTCGTTGTCTATTTCATGCAATGCTTTGGCAATTTCATCAATAAGTTGTTTTCTGTCCATATGTATAGCCCCCTTTGTTACATCAGAACATTTGTTCTATATCGGATTTATTACATAATAGCACATATGTTCGATATTTTCAATCATGTTCATCTGTAAGTATTTGTATTTTATATGGGGCGCCCTGTTGATCAGTGTCACAAATCATATATTGTCAATCTGCGGCATGTGCTTCGTATGGATGACAGCCGCGAAACATTATTTTTGGATAGTGGAAATATTATTCCAGCGTCCTGTAGATCTGCCCGCGAAATATGGCAATATTTAAAAATTTTAAACATCCCCAAGGAGGAAGTACCATGAACAAATTCAAAAAAGTTTTTTCCGCTGTTGCCGCATCCGTGATGCTTATTTCAAGCACCCTGACCTGCATGGCCGCCACCCCGACGTCGCTTGTGGTCGTGCGCACGGATTTCTCCGACACTTCCATTCCCGTCGCGGCCCCGCTGCTCCAATATTCCGGAACCGGAGATTCCGTCCTTTCCGACGTCGCTCTGCCGGAGGGTTATGCGTACAAAATTACTTTTACCCATGACGGCAAAAGTAATTTTATCGTCAAATTTATAAATGGCGATCGTACAGACCATCTGGTAAATAAAATCGGCGCCTATGCCGGTACTGTATTGCTCGAAAACGGTAGCACTGCTGCCAGAACCGGAATTTTCGAAATTAAGGCAGACGGAAATTGGACCATTACCGTCTCAACGGTGACCAACTCTTCCACCAGATGTTTGAGCGGCGTTGGTGATAAAGTATCAGGTACATTTAAGCTTACGTCCAAAAACACTACCGTTAATATTGTAAGCACAGGCGATAGCAATATTATTGTGCACGCTCATTTTTCCAATGGTCGAACACAGCATCTCGTGAATGAGATCGGTGCCTACAGCGGGCAGGTTGTTTTAAAAAATCCCAAAAACACCACCTGCTATATCGAGGTCATTTCTAATGGCGATTGGTCTATTGATCTCGGTTACGGCGATGACGCATGTATTGTTCCTGACATCAACTAATATTCCTAAAAAAAAGAAAGCCCCGGCGGCAACCGGGGCAATCTCTGAAAACTATACGGGCGCGTTGGCCAGTATACTCTTCCTTACATGATCAGTATACCACAAAACCTCCGCACCTGCATAGGTGTATTTTTTATACCCAAAAGGAGGAAAATTGGTATGGCCAAAGCAAAATACACTTGCGGATCAGATGGATATTATCAGACAAAAGTATGGGACGGTACCTATAACGACGACGGGACAAAACACCGGATAACGCTCCGTTCGTCAAAAAGTAGCCGTGACCTGGAAAATCAGGTGAATAACCTTAAGGCCAAAGTCGAAAGCCGTTCTAACATTGTTCCCGCGAAGCATGATGTGTGGACTTACGCCAACGAATGGCTTTCCACATTTAAGGCCAACAAGTCTCTTAACACAATAAAAATGTATGACCGCATCATTACGAATCATATGGACGCGTTTAAGGGCGTCACTTTTTCCGCGCTGTCCGTTCGCCATATTCAGGCCGCAGTAACGGCTGTTTACGACCGCCCGCGGACCTGCCAGCAGCTTATAGTCACCCTAAAGCAGGTTGTTAAATCCGCGATCCGAGAACGTTACCTTCCGGCTGGAACGCTTGATGATCTCTTTGATGGTATCGATACCCCAAAGTATCAGCCGGGGGAGAAACGGGCCCTGACTCCCGCCGAAAAAGATGCCATATTCTCGGCCGGTTTTACCCTTAAGCAAAAAGCGTTTGTTTACACATTGTACTACACCGGCATTCGGCGGGGCGAAGCACTGGCGCTCACCCGAGACGATATCAATGTCACAGAAAAATATGTGAATATCGACAAATCCATTGCTTTTAATGACAATACCGGTTTTGTAAAGGACCCTAAATCCTATAACGGATTCCGCCACATTCCGATGCCTGAACCTTACCTGTCCTTCATGATCGAGTACCTTCCGCAGCTCACCGGTCCTTACCTCTTCTCGATGGGCAACGGGGAGATCATGAGTAAGTCCAGCTTTAATAAATTTTGGAAACAGATTTTCCGGCAGATAAACCTGGCCGCTGGGGGCACTGACGATCTCACCGTATTATATGACCTGACTCCGCACGTATTCCGCCATAACTACTGTACAGAGATGTGCTATCAGGTTCCGGCTATCTCTTTTAATACAATAGCAGAATGGCTGGGTGATACGAAAGCAATGGTCGTTGAAGTATACAGCCACGCCATGTCCGAAAAAGAAAATGTGAATGAAATCTTGAAAAAAGTATTCGGTGATAGCAAGCGCTCATCGTAATCGAGATGTCTCATTTTTGTCTCAGTCAAATTTGAGAATCCGCTTAAAATCAATATCTATCGGCTTTTTGTGGTTTGTCTCTTAATCAGGGTGTCCAGGGTTCGAGCCCCTGGCGGTGCACTGAAAGTATCGTTTTTGAAGGATTGCCTTCGGGGACGGTGCTTTTTTTCGCGTTAAAATGAGCAGCGCCCCCGTATAAAAAGAAAACACACATGCAGTTCGATGAGTCAGTTCCTCATCCTACATGTGTGTTTCTGTTTTTACAGGTCGAAGGCAGCCCGCAGGCCTTCCCCAAATCTTCTCATTTTATTCTAATGACCGCCTTTACCAAATCCGTCTTGTTGGAAACCGCCTCATTGTACGCTTCTCCAATATGATCCAGATCATATTCATGAGTGACAATTTTGCCTACAGGGATCGCGCCGCCGGCTACCGCTGCAATCGCTTCCGGAAAAATATTCCTGTATCGGAATATAGACTTGATTGTGGCTTCCTTGTCCATAATCTGCGCGAAATTAAAGGATATTTCTTCCAGCGCGGAAATACCTACCAGGATGATCGTTCCGCCTCTTTTGACTGCATAGGGCGTCATGGCAACCGTTACCGGAGAACCCGCCGTTTCAAATACTTTATGGGCCCCCTGTCCGTCCGTCAGCTTCTTTATTTCTTCTGCCGCCTCGCATCTGCCGCTGTTAATTACAAAATCCGCGCCCAGTTCTTTCGCTTTCTGCAGTCTTGCATCCACAAGATCTGCCACAATGATTTTACCGGCGCCGTGCGCTCTGCAGGCAAGCAGCGTAACCAGCCCAATGCAGCCCGCTCCAAGGATTACAACCGTATCACCCACCTGCACCTCTCCCTGGCGGGCGGCATACAGGCCCACCGAAAGAGGCTCAATCAGCGCTCCCTCTTTTGCGGACACATTTTCCGGCAGTTTATAGCACATATTTTCCGGAAATTCAATATATTCTTCATTACAGCCCTGTACCGGAGGAGTGGCGAGAAACCGTACATCCGGACACAAATTATAATGCCCGGCTTTGCAAAACTCACAGGTGCCGTCCGTAATGCCGGGTTCCAGGCAGACTCTGTCTCCGGGCTTCAGACCGGTAACACCTTCCCCCACTTCCGCAACGGTCCCCGCGCATTCATGTCCCAGCATAAAATCTTCCTTTAAATCGACTTCATAGGAACCGCATTTCCCATCGTGAAAATAATGCACATCCGATCCGCAGATGCCCACATATTCCAAAGATACCACCACACGTCTGGGGCCCGCCTTCGGGATCGGAATTTCCCTGATAATCATATGATCCGTGCCGTGCATAAACGCCCCTTTCTGCTTTTTTTCCATCCCGTTTCCTCCGTCTTTCATTCTGTCGCAAATAAATTGTCCCTTACATCAAATCATCAGTCTATAAATCTGTATCACATCCTGCTCCTGTAAATCCAGGAATCCTCCGAAATGTCCGTCCCGGCCATCCCCAAAGCAGGCTCTGTGCGCAAGTTTCTCAATATCTTCTTCCTTCGCTCCGAGTTCTCCCAGCGTCGCAGGCATTCCGATAGAAGCCAGGAAATTTTGAAACGCTTCAATTCCCGCAGCCGCTGTGCGTTCCGGGTTTGAAAAATCCATGGCGCAGCCCCATACCCTCGATGCCGCCTGTGCAAATCTCATGACATCATTTCGATAGACATACTTCATCCAGGCAGGAAACACCACCGCCAGACCCGCGCCGTGAGCACAGTCATATTCCGCTGATAATTCATGCTCAATATTATGGCTGGCCCAGTCCTGGACACGCCCTGCGCCGCAGGAATTATTATGGGCCATTGTTCCCGCCCACATGATATTGGCACGCGCCTGGTAATTGTCAGGATCGGCAATCACCCTGGGGCCTTCATGCACCATTGTCAGTAACAGGCCTTCTATCATACGGTCTGTCACCTCAACCTCTTTTGTGGTCGTAAAGTATCTTTCAAAAAGATGCGCCATAATATCGGTAATCCCGCAGGCAGTCTGATAAGGGGAAAGGGTCTGGGTCAGCTCCGGATTCAATATGGAAAACGTTGGTCTCAGCCCTTCACCGGTAGCGCCCCGCTTAAACATGCCGTTTTCGTTTGTGATCACAGAATCCGGAGACCCTTCGCTGCCCGCCGCCGCGATTGTCAGAATCGTTCCTACCGGAAGTGCCTTATCCACTGTTTTCCCCTGGTAAAAGTCCCAGAAATCCCCCTCATACACCGCTCCCGCGGCAATCGCTTTGGCGGAATCGATCACACTCCCTCCGCCAATCGCGAGAAGGAAATCCACACCGTTTTCCCGGCAAATATCAATCCCCCGATACACAAGGCCGCTTCTGGGATTGGGCTTCACGCCGCCAAGTTCCACAAAGGGAATCCCTGCATCCTCCAAAGACTGTTTAACTCGGTCCAGCAGCCCCGAACGCTGTGCGCTCCTGCCGCCGTAGTGCAGCAGCACTTTAGAACCGCCAAACCGTTTCACATAATGTCCCGCCTTTGTTTCCTCATTTTTCCCAAATGCGAAATAAGTAGGACTGTAAAAAGTAAAGTTATCCATTCTGTTTCCTCCTGCCGGGCATTACGCCGGCCTCATCTGCTTTCCGCAGAAAATCTTTTCTTTTTATGGGCCAGTTCATAAGCCACATCAACAATCATGTCCTCCTGTCCGCCGACCATTTTTCTTTTCCCAAGCTCCGCCAGAATATCTCTGGTTTTCACCCCAAATCTTTCGGAAGCGCGTTTGGCATGAAGAAGAAAGCTGGAATAAACACCGTAATATCCAAGCATCAGAGATGTCTCATCAATGATCTGCGGATAGTGCATAACAGGAGCCGCCTCCTCTTCCGCCGTCTCCGACAGCTTTTCCAAATCTGCACCGCTTTCCCGGCCGCACCTCTGCAGCACCGCCTGCAGTACCTCTATTTGTGTGTTTCCCGCTCCTGCACCCAGCCCTCTTAGTGATCCGTCAATATAGGATGCGCCTTCTTCCACCGCCGCCATGGAATTTGCAACCGCCAGTCCCAGATTATTATGGGCGTGAAATCCCACCGGAATGCTCAGCTTTTCCACAAGCAGGGAAATCCTCTCTTTTACTTCATCTGTCGTTAAATGTCCGGCAGAATCAGCCAGGTTTACATAATCCGCACCGGCCGCCTCAAAAATTTTTGCCTGTTCCAGAATTTTTTCCGGTTCCGCCATATGGACCATCATTAAAAATCCGGCCGCAAACATCCCCTTTTGTTTGGCCGCCTTCATATGCTCAATGGCCACATCCGCTTCCGTCACATGAGTGGCCACCCGCAATACCCGGACTCCATGGTCATAAGCTTCCTCCATATCCTTTATGGTTCCGATCCCCGGAATCAGTAATGCTCCCAGCTTCGCTTTTTTTATAACGCGGGAAGCTACTCTGATCAGTTCCATTTCTGAAACGGCAGAAAAGCCATAATTCATGGATGATCCGCCCAGACCGTCTCCATGGCTGATCTCGATCACTTCCACTCCCGCTTCATCCAGTCCCCGGGCAATCCGGACCGCCTGTTCTTTCGTAAAACTGTGACTCATGGCATGACTGCCGTCCCGCAGAGTCACATCAACCAGCTTCACATTTCTATTCATGGACCTTTTCCCTCATAAACCTTTCCACCGCAATTTTCTCAGCTGTCTCTACCGCAGCGGAATTTATAATATCCAGATTTCCGGAGTACTTCGGCAGAAAATCCCCGGCCCCCTCCACTTCAACAATAACCGTCACCCTGTCATTCTCAATGATGGGCGGCGTCCTCAGCTTATACCCGGGAACATAGCTCTGTATTTTGGCGACAATCTCATTTACCGCTTCCGTAATCCTTTGCTCATCCGGATTTCGGACAATGGAGTAAATGGTATTGGTCATCATCAAAGGCGGCTCTGCAGGGTTCAAAATAATGATCGCCTTTCCCCTGTCCGCTCCCGCCACCACCTCCAGGGCCCTGGCCGTGGTTTCCGTAAATTCGTCTATATTGGCCCGGGTACCGGGACCGGCGCTCATAGAGGAAATGCAGGAAACAATTTCTGTATAAGAACTGTCTGCCGCCTGATTAATCGCATAGGCGATGGGTACCGTAGCCTGCCCGCCGCAGGTGACCATATTAAAATTCATTTCACCGGAAAGCTTGTCCAGGTTTACGCAGGGAACCACATACGGGCCTACCGCGGCAGGCGTCATATCAATCGCAATTTTTCCCGCCTCCAAAAGCAGCGACGCATGTTTTAAGTGGGCCTTTGCCCCCGTGGCATCAAAAACAATTTTAATATCGTCCCTCTTTAAAATATCTTCTATCCCATTTATTGTTGTTTCTATTCCGAGAGACTGCGCCCGCCTTATTCCCTCAGATTCCATAATGCCCACCATAACCTTCATCTCCAGGTATTGGCTGCGCATAATTTTATACATCAAATCCGATCCGATATTTCCCGGACCGATAATTGCCGCATTCACCTTATTCATCTGCCTCTATCCTCTGTTTTTCCATGCAAATTCCGGGTTCTGGACACAAAGTTTTCCGCCGCTGATCTCAATAAACATTCCGGTCAGATAAGAAGCGTGATCGGAAGCTAAAAAGCAGACCGCGTCCGCCACATCAGCCGGTTTTCCCAGACGCTGCAGCGCTATGGCATCCGTCAGCTCCCCTTTCTTATTCTCGATCACATCCTTTGTCATACCGGTTTCAATGACGCCGGGAATATATCCGTTCACCCGGATTGCGTAAGGCGCAAGTTCCGCCGCCAGCGTTTTTGTGAGATTATAAACCGCCGCTTTGCTGGCCGCATATGCCCCGCTTCCGGCAGAACCGATCAAAGCCGCAAAAGACGCGGCGTTAATCAGCACCCCTCCCCGTGTCATCTTCCGTCTGCACTCCTTCGCACACAGAAAAACCGACTTCAGGTTGATATTCATCACCCGGTCCCACTGAGACACCGTCATATCACACACCATCGTCTGGGGATAAATGCCCGCGTTATTGACAAATATGTCGATGTATCCAAAATCCCTAACCGCCTGTTCAAAGAGAGAAGAAACCGATTCCTCACTGGCCACATCCACTTCATAAGCTTTTACGTTTCCGTATTTTTTTAATTCCTGCTCAGCTGCTGTCAGAGCCTCTTTTCTTAAATCACAGATAAAGACATTGGCTCCCTGTTGCAAAAACATTTTAGCGATGGCAAATCCGATTCCTTCCATGCCGGCAGCGCCTGTAATTCCCACATTTTTATTTGTAAAATCAAATGACATTTCTTTCTCCTTATCTGTGTCCCACCTGTTATCTTTCCCAATCCATGACGGCGCCTTTGCTGGCCGAAGAAGCAAATCTGGCATACAGACCCAAATACCCCTTTTTTACGGGCGGTTTTGGGGGCAGGAACTTTTCTCTCCTTTCGCGCAGGGTTTCTTCTTCCACATGCAGCGTGATTTTCCCCGCCGGTATATCGATTGTAATTTCATCTCCGTCCTCCACCAGCGCAATGGGCCCGCCCTGTGCGGCTTCCGGAGAAATATGTCCCGCAAAACAGCCGTTGTTCGTTCCGGAAAACCGCCCGTCTGTAATCAGCGCTGTGGAAGCCGCCAGCCCAACGCCATAAATATATTTCATGGCCTTGAACATTTCCCGCATTCCGGGGCCTCCTCTGGGCCCTTCATAACGGATGACAACAACATCGCCTGCCTTGATTTTTCTTCCCAGAATCGCTTCTTCCGCCGCCTCTTCCCCGTTAAAGACTCTGGCTTTTCCGGTAAATTTCCGCATGTCCAAAGCAATTGCGGAAGGTTTGGTGATACATCCTTCCGGCGCCAGATTCCCTTCCAAAATTGCAATGCCTCCGAATTTGCTGAAAGGATCATCCAAAGTTCTGATTATTTCCCTGTTCACGCGAAAGACCTTATAATCCTTCATATTTTCGGCAACCGTCTTTCCGGTAACAGTCATCACATCCGTATGCAGCAACGGTTCCAGTTCCCGCATCACCTGAGGGATGCCTCCCGCATGGTAAAAATCTTCCATATCGTATTTTGCCGCCGGATTTACTTTGACGATCAAAGGCGTATTCATTCCGACCGTCTTAAATTTCTCCGTCATCTCAGCGCTCTCAATTCCGGCTTCCCCGGCGATTGCTGTCAAATGCAGGACCCCATTTGTAGATCCTCCCGTTGCATTCAGCACCCTGATGCCGTTTTCCAGGGAATCGGCCGTAATGATGTCCTGTGTCGTTATGTTCCTGTTGACCAGCTCAACAATCTTTTTCCCCGTCTCATAAGCACATCGGATTCTTTCCGCATATACCGCCGGAATCAATGCTCCTCCCGGAAGTGTCATCCCGATCGCTTCCGCTACCGCGCACATGGTATTGGCCGTTCCGTAAAAAGAACAGGAACCGCAGGTAGGGCCGCAGGTATCCTCCAGACGTTTTAGTTCTTCCTCCGTGATTTTTCCGGCTTTGAGCATCCCGTTGCCTTCCGAAAGGGAGGTGAGATCCGATTTCCGGCCGTCAAACGGCTCTCCTCCCAGCATCGGTCCCCCCGGCAGCAGAATCGCAGGAATTTTCAGCCGGGCAGCTGCCATCAGAAGGCCGGGCACTATTTTATCGCAGGATCCCATCAGGACTACCGCATCCAGCTGATGGGCCTGCACCATCACTTCTACGTCATTTGCAATCAATTCCCGCGAGGGCAGGATAAACTTCATTCCCTCATTTCCCTGTGCTGTCCCGTCACAGGCCCCGGTCACGCCGAATTCAACAGGAGTTCCTCCGGCGGCATATACCCCGTATTTCACATTTTCCGCCAGTTTCCTCAGATTGCTGCTGCCCGGACACAGTTCACTCCATGTATTCGCAATTCCAATGACAGGCTTTTCCAGATTTTCATCCGAAAATCCCATCGTTTTATAAACCGCCCTGTTAAAATTGAAATCAGGACGCTGCAAAATCGCTTCACTCCGCCGCATCTATATTCCCTCCGCAAATATCCCCTGCTTCAGATATTTCTCTATCATTTCAAATATATCGGGAATCTGACGGTTCCAGTAATCCCAGTCATGGCTGCCGCCCCCGGTCTTCAGGCAATACGGAATCCCTGACCGCTCTGCAATCCTGCGAAACAGCAAGTTACTCTCATAGTGATAATCCTGTTCTCCGCAGTAAGCGTATAAATCCACCGGATCTGCTCCAAACGTCTCTCTTTGCATCAACTCAATCAAGTCAATGCCGCTTCCCTCCAGCGGCGTTTCGCCGTTTCCAAACATGCCCCGGAATATTCTCGTCATATCGCCGGATTCCAGAAGGCTGTTGATCAGCAGTTCCGGTATCTTTTCCCTTTCGGAAAGCTGAGTTACCGCTTCCTGCAGATTCTTCCCATCCCCCTGACTGCCAATCTGCACCAAATTTGTGTCCGACAAAATCCGGTAGATCCATCCGATCTTCATCGGGCCGGACAGACTGAATGCAGCTGCAAACTGTCCGGGATACCGCATGGCCAGAAGAAACGCCCCATAGCCTCCCATGGAATTTCCCGCCACAAAATTTTTTCCCCGCGCCCTTGTCAGGGGAAAATAATTCTTCAGGAAATCCGGCAGCTCCGCAGCCAGGAATGTGAGATAATCTCCTCCATAAGCCATATCGGTATAAAAGCTCAGCTCCGCATTCGGGATAATCAGACACACGCCCAGCTTTTCCGCATAATTTTCAGCCAGCGAACGTCTCAGCCAGCCGGTCTGATCATCCGTCATCCCATGCAGCAGTGTCAGGGAGGGGATTTCCGAAGTTCTTATTGCCTCCTGAGGGCAAAGAACATTTACCGTTGTCTGCTTATGCAGCGAGGCTGATTGAAAATCAATTGTGAATAAATTCAATTACTTTCTTCCTTCCTGTATTAATTATAATAAACCAGATCATAAAAGGCTTTGATATGCTGCTCCAGATTTTTAGCCGCATTTGTGTAATCCCCTTTTGACAGAAGGCAGATAATTTCCTTGTGTTCATCCTTTGCCGTTGACAGGCGTCCTTCCATCCGCATATACATCAAATACCATTGTCTGATAGACCTCTGAAGGATATCTTTGCAAAAGTTAATCAGCAGCTGATTATTGCTCAGACCTACCAGCAGGCAGTGAAACTCATAGTCAATATTTAAAAATTCACGCAGGCTCGTTTCATCGCTCAATGACACGTCGTCAAACCTTTGCAGAAACTCTCCCAGTTTCCTGACCACCCCGTCGCTGAGCATTTCGTTCTGCGAGCGGATGATATAAGGTTCTATCAGCAGCCTGCTTTCGATGATCTCGTTCATCTCTTTAAAAGAAATTTTTGATACCTTCGTGGATTTCCTGGCCTCAATCGTGATATAATTCTCTCTGGCCAGCTGAAGAATCGCTTCCCGCACAGGGGTTCTGCTCACATTGTACTGTTTCCCGATCTCATCCTCCGATACCGGCGCGCCGGGCAAAAGCTCACAGTAAATGATTTTATCCTTTAAATCCGCATAAATAATTTCCTTCAGACTTTTCTTCTCGTTTTCCACTTGTTCAGCCTCCTCGTATAATATAATCTGATATTTTTAAATAAATTGGATTCTACTTCTAATATATCATATCAGTATAACTTTTTGCTACTAAAAGGCTAAATCAGCGGTATATATCAGGGCGTCCGCTACGGTTCACAGCCGTCTAAAAAGACAGATCTGTGAGCCGTGACAGACAGCCGCCTTTTTTAAGGCTCTTCTGATATATTATAACGGTCAATATTTTACCTTCTGTAAAATATTTTACTTGCTGACGGCATCCAGCATTGCCTTATTGTATTCCTCCGGCGTCATGGATAATCCCACCAGCGCCTGCAGGCTGTCTTTATGGATTTCAGCCGCATCGCTGGGCAGATACTGATCATACCAGAGCTGAATATGTTTCGCTTTCTGAAGCAGCCCGAGAAGTTCTGTATTGATTTCATTCTCCGCAACCGCATTCTTGGTGGGCGGAATTCTTCCTGCAGCAATTCTCTTTTCCACCGCAATATCATCAATCAGGTATTTGATCGCTTCAAAGCACATGTCTTTCTCTTCTGCCTCGGAGTTGATACAGTAAAAAGTATCGCCAAGGGTTCCCACCAGGTTATCGGGATCGCCTTTTCCGCCTTCTATGGAAGGGAAGGGGAACACGCCGATATCATTGAGGATTTCCGGATTATCATTATAGAAAGTGGAGACGCTCCAGCTTCCGTCTAACAGCATCGCACATTCCTCATTATAGAACATGGTGCGGTGGATTCCCGTTTCCCCGTCCAGTCCGTTGTAGCCTTCTCCAAAATATCCCTTTTTCGCCCAATCCTGCATCTTTTCGTCCGCCCAGGTGAACACTTCATCTTCAAATGTTCTTTCCCCGCCGTTTGCCGCGCTCTCAAACAGTTCCGGCCCCGCCTGTCGGTCCACTAAATACATATAGAACATGGAAGCAAAATATTTTGTCTTGTTCGGAATGACAAAAGGCGAAATTCCGTTTTCCAAAAAAGTATCGCAGACTTTTTCCAGTTCATCCAGTGTTTTGGGTATTTCAAGATGATACTTTTCAAAAAGCGCTTTATTGTAAAAAACTGCCGCGATGGAGCAGTTTTCCACGGGTACCGCCCACATTTTTCCGTCTTCAACCGTCTGCTGCACGGCCGCGTCCATGAAGTAATCTTTATAATTGTCTTTATTCATATATTCTGTTAAATCGGCAATGCGGCCGGCTTCAATGTATTCCTTCATTCCGCCGCCTGTCCAGGTAACAAAAATATCCGGCGCAGTGTTGGAACCCAGCGCGATGGAAATCTTCTGTTTGTAGTCTTCACTTCCATAACTGATATCATTGATTTTGTAACCGGGATGATCCGCTTCAAACCGTGCAATGCTGTCCGCAAAAATCCCCCGCATGGACTCCTCGGTCTGAATCTCCCATAAGGTAATTTCTTTTACTTCCCCTTCCGCCGGCGCCTTTTGAGCCTGCTGCACAGCCGCAGACGTTTCCGTACCGGCATCTGCTCCTACATTGCCGCCGCCCCCACAGCCTGCAAGCGACAGTACCATCAAACTACTCATTACCCCGGCGACCAGTTTTTGCAATTTCCCTTTTTTCATGTCCCTCTCCTTTTTTGTTACCGTTTACGGTATTATTGTTTGCACCTTTATTATTAGCATATTAATATATCTTTGTCAATTATATTTTTATTTGTGATATATCAGATGTCAGAATTATCTCTTCCTCTCTCAGTGATTTCAGTCAATATTTACCATTTATTTCCATATTTTCAGCGCTTTTTACATAATACTAACTTAAATGGTAGTAAAACATCTTGCTTTTTAATATTGGCTATGCTATATTGTTTTTATAGCAACTGATATATCACAAACTTGTCGTGTATGGAGGGAGACACATGTTTCATATGAAATTATCAGAAAGCGTTCTGAAAAAAGAACAGAGCATTCGGCTGCAGTCCGAGAAGGAAACAGCATTGACACTATTTACAAATACCAGATATGCCTATGAGATTCTCTATGCAGATCTCCCTTTATGGGAAAGAACTGCCAGGACCTGCGCCTATGCCTTTGACCATCAGGTCATTGAAGTGGATGACGATGACGTTGTGATCGGAAGATATAATCTCAGAGTATATGACCCGTCCGGGGATCCGGATGCGCACCCCCGGAAAACCCTGGAGGATTCTTCCTGGCTGTTTCATCTGGCTTTTACAAAATTGCTGGATTATATTTCGGATCACTGTCCGGAAGTACGGACCGACTTTCTGGAAATGGGCCTGCACGGGGATGCCTTCTGGAACGGTCACGAATCTCACAGTTTCCAAAAGGTGCTCCGCTTAGGATGGCAGGGTATGCGGGATTTATCCGAAAGAATGTGCGCGCATACCAGGGACGAGAAAAAGAGGCAGTTCTACCGGGGCCTCAATATTGTCCTTGACTCTTTGATGAGATATAACGACCGGTATGCAGAAGAACTGGAACGAAGGGGAATGGCAGAACAGGCGGCCATATGCCGTCAGGTCCCCCGTTATCCCGCGCGGAGTTTCCGCGAGGCTGTCCAATGTGTCAACATGGTATATTTCACGGTAACACAGGATGGCAGCGGTACCTACGGGCCGGGCTGGCTGGATTATTATCTGTGGCCTTATCTGGAAAAGGATTTGGCGGAAAATAAAATCACCATGCAGGAGGCCTTCGACCTCTGCGGCCATCTTCTGCTCCAGATGGACCGCCGGATCCGCCTGAATGAAGAAATGAACGATACCGTCTGTCTGGGCGGCAGCCACCAAAACGGAGAGTCCGCCGTCAATCCTTTGACCTATCTGTTCGCGGAAGCCGCCCTCCAGCTGGACATCACCTGCCTGCTCGTCTATTTGAAAATGCCAGAGAATCCGCCCAAAGAATATCTGGACTTTGCAGCTCACTATCTGATCGAAGGCAGAAACAGAGGGCAGATTCTCAATGACAAGGCGATTGCCGGCTCTCTGGAGTATCGCGGCATTCCTTATGAAGAGGCTCTGTCCTACACCACCAACGGATGTATGGAGGTTTCCTGTTCCCAGGCCAACAGCGATATGCTGCTTTCCGGCTGGCACAACATCCCGAAATTTGTGGAGTTGAGCATTACGGGCAATTATTGTCTGGTCAACAAAAAGACCTATTCTTCCGTACATTACAGAGGGCTTGCCGCTTTTCGCGGTTTTGAAGACTATTATACCGATTTTTTGTGCGAAACACGGCGCATCATGCACCAGTACTTCGACTGTATCGACAACTGGAGTATTTTCAGTTCCCAATACCGCCCCACTTACTATGCTTCCAGTCTCTTAAACGACTGTATGTTGAAAGGCAGGAATATGCACGACGGCGGCACCCGGCATCATGATTACGGCACCGCTCCGGTAGGCCTGGGCATGGCGGCAGACAGTCTTTTTGCCATCAAAAAGGCCGTCTTTGAGGACCGCATATGCACCGCCGAAGAACTGCTTGACGCACTGAAAGGAAATTATGAAGGCAGGGAAGCCCTGCGGCTGCGCTTAAAGGCGTATCCCAAATACGGGCAGGACGATGCCGAGGCAGACGCTTTTGCCTGCAGATTTTTCAACGATATCTGTGAAATCTACGAAAGTTATGAAAATCATCTGGGCGGATGCGTAAAACCGGTTGTCTTTACCTTTGTATGGGCCGGTATCTGCGCCCGGCATCTGGGCGCCACGGCGGACGGCAGTTTTGCACACACGCCCGCTTCTCACGGAACAACCCCCGCCAGCGGTTCCATGACCCAGGGCGTCACCGCGGCGATACTCTCCAATTGCAAAATGCCCATGCACCGCTTTACCGGAGGCGGCAGTTCCATGTGGGATTTCGATCAAAACTGGATCAATAAAGATCTCATGGGCAGTTTTATCCGCACTTTTCTGTCTTTAGGCGGACAGATGTTTCAGGGAAACTCTTCGGCGGACCCCGAAACTTTAAAAAAGGCCCAGGAAAATCCCGGCGATTATCTGCACCTGATTGTCCGTGTAGGGGGATTTTCCGCGCATTTTGTGGATCTGGACAAAAGTGTACAGGATGACATCATAGCCAGATGCCGTCACGCGGTATAACGATTATGGAAATGAATCAATCTTACGGAACCATATTTGACATCCAGCGGATGTCTCTGCACGACGGCCCCGGCATCCGCACCACTGTATTTTTCAAAGGCTGCACCATGCGGTGTTTCTGGTGTCATAATCCCGAGTCACTCTCTCCCGGAGCGGACATTCAATATTTTGCCGGCCGCTGCATCCGCTGCGGTCTGTGCCGGGAAGTGTGCGCCCGTCACTGCCATCAATTCGACGAAGCCGGAAGCATTCATTCTTTCCTTCGGACAGACTGCGTCAAATGCGGAAAATGCGCCGATGTGTGCCCTTCCGGCAGTCTCGTAAAAACCGGATATCAGATATCTTTGGAAGAGCTGACCGGCAAAGTAATGCGGGATAAGCCGTTTTTTGATCACTCCGGCGGCGGTGTCACCGCTTCCGGCGGGGAACCTCTGCTTCAGGCTGCGTTTGTATCCCGTCTTTTTAAAGCGTTAAAAAAGGAGGGCATCCATACTGCCATTGAGACAGCTCTGAATGTTCCTTCCCGCTGCCTTCAGGATGCGATCCCTGATACCGACTTTTTTCTGGCGGACCTGAAACACCCCGATCCGCTGGTTCATGAATCGGTAACCGGAGTCCGGAACGAACAGATCCTCCAAAATATTTTACTGCTGGATCAGAGCAAAGTTCCCTACTGCATCAGAATCCCGGTGATACCGGGGGTGAATGATACGGCAGAAGTGATGAGGGCCTTTCAGACTTTTCTCAAAAGGCTGGAAAATCCGTTATATCTGGAGCTGATGCCCTACCATACATACGGTGTCGGCAAATACAACAGCTTATCCAAAGATCATGCCAGGCTGGATACACTTCATCCGCCTGCAAAGGAACATTTGATCCGGCTTGCAAAATGTTTTGATACCCTTAAAGTCCTGTTTCGGGACGGCGCAAAAGAAATCACGATCCTGGGAGGTGTGTTATGCGAAGAAAATCAGCTATGAAATTAAATTTCACCGCGGCATTATTTTTACTGCCCGCACTCTTTTTTATCACGGTTTATATTATTTACCCCATATTTGACGTGGTGCATCTGAGCACCCTTGACTGGAACGGAATCAGTCCCGAAAAAACATATATCGGACTGGACAACTGGAAAAAACTGTTTGGCGACCATTATTTCTGGGGCGCGGCCTCCCATAACATCCTGATCGCGGTGCTTTCCATCGTAATCCAGATGCCTTTTGCCGTCTCTCTGGCCTTTATGCTTGACAGACTGGGGAAAAGGACCGGAATTCTGAAAGTGATTTATTATCTGCCCAGCCTGTTCTCCACCACAGCGGTAGGCCTGCTCTTCGCTTTCATTTATACACCGCGCAACGGGATTTTCACCACCGTGTCAAAGCTGTTTGGCGGAGGCACGGTTGATGTACTGGGCAATCCCAACACTTCGCTTTTGGCTGTTTTTTCCGTCGTCTGCTGGACCGCGATTCCTTATTATATGATTTTTTACCTGGCGGCTTTCAGCGGGCTTCCTCAGGAAGTATTTGAAGCCGCGAGAATTGACGGGGCTAATCTGCGCCAGTATTTTTTCAGAATCGCTCTGCCCATGTTAAAGAATTCTGTCAAAACCGCTTGTACGCTGTCCCTGATCGGTTCCCTGAAATACTTTGATCTGGTATATATCATGACGGAAGGCGGGCCCAACTATTCTTCCGATTTAATGGCCACCTATATGTACCGGATTACCTTTAAATCCCACCAGATGGGGTACGGCGCTACCATTGCCGTAGGGATGTTCCTTATCATTACGGCATTTACCTATGTGTTCCAGTATCTGATCAACCGCAAAACGGAGGAAATCTGAATGAAAACTTTAAAAAAAGCAGCCGTCAGGCTTCTCATCGGAATTTATGCCGCCATGTTTCTGGTGGTTTCCCTGATGCCCTTTTATCTGATGCTGATCAATTCCGTCAAATCAACACAGGATTACGGACGAAACGGTTTTTTCACCATCCCCGAAAAGCTGTTGTTTGACAATTATAAAAAAGTCATTCGGGATGGTTTCTTTCACTACTTCCAGAACAGCCTGGTAGTGGCTGCAATTTCCCTGGTGCTGCTGCTCTTCGTGGGGCTGTGCGCCGCCTATGCCTTTTCCCGCATACGGCTGAAATGGACAAAGGCTCTGTTTATGCTGGTGATCGCCTGCATGACCATTTCCATTCATGTGGCTTTAATCCCCATTTACCTTTTAACCCGTGATGTAGGACTCTACGACACAACGGCGGCTTTGGTAGGCCCCTACATCGCCTTTAATCTCCCTATAACGATTTTTATTCTCACCAATTTCATGGGAGAAATCCCCGTCGAACTGGAGGAAGCCGCGCGGATTGACGGCTGCGGACATTTCCGCCTGTTTTCTTCCATCATCGTCCCTCTTTCAAAGGCAGGAATCGTTACGGTGGCCATTTATGACGTGATCTCCATGTGGAATGAATTCAGCTTCGCCCTGGTCCTCACTCAGTCGCCGGACACAAGAACGCTGCCGCTGGCGTTGTGGAACTATAAAAGTCAATACGGAAGCAATGTCCCCATGCTGTTCGCCGTGCTGTTTCTTTCCGTCCTTCCCATGATTGCCGCTTTCGCATTCGGACAGGACAAACTGATAAAAGGCATGATGGCAGGGGCTGTAAAAGGATAATTTAAAAATTTTAAAGGAGGATATCTCATGCAAAACTTTATTTTCAAAAGCCCTACCGAATTTGTTTTTGGTAAGGAAACGGAAACCCGTACAGGCGCTTATTTAAAAAAATACGGCGCCACAAAGGTACTGGTCCTGTACGGGGGCAAAAGCGCGAAGGAAAGCGGCCTTTTGGACCGTGTGCTGCAGTCTGTCGCAGACAGCGGCATCGCTTACGTGGAAATGGGCGGTATCCGGCCCAATCCCGTTTTGTCGGCGGTGCGCACCGGCATTGCATTATGTAAAAAAGAAGGGGTCGATTTTCTTCTCGCCGTAGGCGGCGGAAGCGTAATCGATACCATGAAGGCCATCGGCATCGGCGTTGGCTATTCCGGCGATGTCTGGGACTATTTCTGTGGCAGGGCATCCGGCCCCAGCCCTCTTCCGGGAGGCGTGGTGCTCACCATTCCCGCCGCCGGCAGCGAAGGCTCCAAATCCATGGTCATCACCAATGAGGACGGCTTGTTCAAAAGAGGCTTCGACTGTGAAGAAAGCCGCCCTAAATTTTCGATCTTAAATCCGGAGCTCACTTATACCTTACCGGCCTACCAGACCGCCTGCGGCGCTACCGACATGATGTCCCACATTATGGAGCGCTATTTTACCAATACCGACTCTGTGGAGCTGACCGACCGGCTGAGCGAAGCCGTGCTGAAAACGATTCTCAATGCCGCGCCCGCCGCAATCCGGGAACCTTCCGATTATGAAGCCAGAGCCGATTTAATGTGGGCCTCCACCCTGGCCCACTGTGATCTTCTCTCCTGCGGAAAAACGAGCGACTGGGCCTCACATGATTTGGAGCACGAACTGTCCGCGCTTTACGGAATCGCTCATGGCGCAGGACTGGCCGTTGTGACGCCCGCATGGATGAAATATGTATACAAACATGATATTTCCCGTTTCTGCCAGTTTGCCGTCAGGGTTTTTGATGTGGAAATGGATTATTTCCATCCGGAAAAGACCGCGCTTGCCGGTATCCGGAAGCTGGAAGAATTTTTCCGGGAAATCGGAATGCCTGTCACCCTGCCGGAACTCGGCATCCATGACAGCCAATTTGAACTGATGTCCGCCAAAACCACCGGCAACGGTTCCCGGACCATCGGAAACTTCGTTCAGCTGACCGCTGACGACTGCAAAAAGATATATGAACTCATGAAATAAAACTACCGCATACCGGAATCCGCTGTAAATATATAGTAGCAAAATTGTCTGTAATTTGATATAATTCAATTATCAGGTGCTCTGTCAAATACCTGTTTATCGGTAAACCTGCAAACTATCAAAAGAAAGGGAAACGGTATGAAAAAACAACTGATTGGAATCTTTTTGGCGACATTTTTTTGCAGCATGGTATTCTCCGGCACCGCTTTCGCTGCCGGCTTTGTGCAGGATGAGGGAGGGGTCAAATACCAAAATAACGACGGCACTTTTTCATTGAACACTTTTATACAGATCGAAGACAGCATTTACCATCTGGATGAGAATGGCTTTGTACAGTTCGGCTGGATACAGGTTGGCGATTTATGGTATTTCATGGACAACACCGGTGTTTGCGTCAATCCCTGGGGAGAGGTCAATCCTCCGGCAGAGCAGCCCGCGCCCGCTGAAGAACCGGTTAAAAATGAGGCTGTAGAAACCCGGCCCTCATCTGAATGGGTTCCGTACAGCACAAGCGACTTAAATACTTTGGCAAATGCAATGGCGAAAGGGTATGTTATTTTTGACGGCACCCAATACTGGGCTACCCGGGAATACGTTGATATGCTGTCCAATGAGAACATTGTATATCTTAATGATCTTGCTCCTGCTCCCCTTGTAGACAGATTCAAAACCGCGGAACTAAGGGCGAGTGATTTTTTTGACTAACTTCTGACAGCTGCCGCCATCATTATAAATTTAAAGAACAAATTAACTTTCAAAAAGGATAACCCCGGTCCTGACTGCGGTTATCCTTTTTCATGTTTATACTTCTTTTATAATTTCTTCTCACTTCCTTAATTGCATTTTCCCCCTTAAGGGCCGATAATAGTTTCAGTTGAAACAGTTTTATTCGGAACTATTTCACCGAAATTTCACATAATATCCCGATTCATTTCACACACTATTTATAATGGAGGAAATCAAATGACTACCAATCCGGACAACAAAAAACCAACAAAGGTGCTGGCCACCTATGCGATGGTGGCGATCATCGCCATCTTTCTTTTGAATATTTTCGTTCTGCCCGGCCTGATGGAACGCAGCATTAAAGAAACAAGTTACCGCGATTTTCTGATGATGCTGGATTCCAACCAGATCAAACAGGTGCAGTTCGACGCATCCAATTACACCATTTACTATACCGTTGACAACAACGGAAGGACCCAGACCTGTAAAACGGGCATCCTCAACATGAGTGATGAACTGGTGGACCGCATCTACGCTTCCGGCGCAGATTTCGGCAGCGTGATCCCCACCCGGCAATCCCCGCTGATGAGCCTGTTGGTGGGCTTCATTCTTCCCATGGTGATCTTCGCCCTCATCGGACAACTGCTCTTTAAAAAAATGACCCAGAGCATGACCGGAGGTCCCGGCGGCGCCATGGCCTTTGGCAAGAGCAATGCCAAAATTTATGTAAAGTCCTCCACGGGCATCAAGTTTTCCGACGTGGCCGGTGAGGATGAGGCCAAGGAACTGCTGACGGAAATCGTAGACTTTCTGCATAATCCGGAAAAATACCGGGAAATCGGCGCTTCCATGCCCAAAGGCGCGCTTCTCGTGGGCCCTCCCGGAACCGGTAAAACTCTGCTGGCAAAGGCGGTGGCCGGGGAAGCGGACGTCCCTTTCTTCTCCATTTCCGGTTCTGAATTCGTGGAAATGTTCGTGGGTATGGGCGCGGCCAAGGTTCGTGACCTCTTTAAGCAGGCCAATGAAAAGGCTCCCTGTATCGTTTTTATCGATGAAATTGATACCATCGGCAAAAAGCGGGACGGCCAGATCGGCGGAAATGACGAGCGGGAGCAGACCTTAAACCAGCTGCTCACGGAAATGGACGGCTTCGACGGTTCCAAAGGCGTGGTCATTCTGGCGGCCACCAACCGTCCGGATTCCCTGGATCCCGCCCTGCTGCGGCCAGGCCGTTTTGACCGCCGTATTCCGGTAGAACTTCCTGATCTGCAGGGCCGGGAGGATATTTTGAAGGTCCATGCAAAAAAAATTAAAATTGCCGACAATGTGAATTTCCATGAAATCGCCAAAGCCGCCTCCGGCGCTTCCGGCGCGGAGCTGGCCAACATTGTCAATGAAGCCGCGCTGCGGGCGGTGCGTGACGGACGCCGTTTCGCAACTCAGGCCGACATGGAGGAAAGTATTGAAGTCGTTATCGCCGGTTATCAGAAAAAGAGCCGTGTGCTTTCCGAGAAAGAAAAGCTCATCGTTTCCTATCATGAAGTGGGCCACGCCCTGGTTGCCGCCATGCAGACCAATTCCGCGCCAGTGCATAAAATCACCATCATCCCCCGCACCAACGGCGCGCTGGGATACACCATGCAGGTGGACGAGGGCGAGCATTTCCTGATGTCCAAAGAAGAAATTGAAAATAAGATCGCCACTTTCACCGGCGGCCGGGCGGCGGAGGAACTGATTTTCCATTCTGTCACCACCGGGGCTTCCAACGATATCGAGCAGGCCACCAAACTGGCTCGGGCCATGATCACCCGGTTCGGTATGAGTGAAGAATTTGACATGGTCGCCATGGAAAACGTATCCAACCAATATCTGGGCGGCGACTCTTCCCTGGCATGTTCAGCGCAAACCCAGACCCTGATCGATCAAAAGACAGTGGAACTGGTTCGCGCCCAGCATGAAAAAGCATTGAAAATCCTGCAGGATAATCTGCCCAAACTGCATGAGCTGGCAAAGTATCTCTATGAGCATGAGACCATAACCGGCGACGAATTCATGGAAATTCTGCTGAAAAAACAGGAGGGGATCTCCGATGCTGCATCCTGCTGAAGTACTGTTTAACAGCCGTCAATTTAAAAAACTATATGACAGACAGATCAGCGACATGGCCTCCCGCTACGGACTGACTCCCAATGAAATCTGTATCCTTCTTTTTCTGGCCAACAATCCGGAATGCGATACGGCAAAGGACATTGTGGAAATGCGCTGTCTGACAAAATCCGGTGTATCCCGGGCTGTGGATTCTCTGATCCGTCAGGGATTCCTCACCAGCCGGGAGGATGAAAAGGACAGGCGCATCCTGCATCTGTCCATCCTTCCGGCGGCCATGGACCTGATCCGGGACGCCCGGCAGACCCAGGAAAAATTTTTTTCCTGCATTTACCGCGGTTTTACCGCCTCAGAACGCCGGACCTTTGACCGGCTGACAGAAAAAATATCCGATAACATCAAGGAGGCGCTTCACCAATGATAACCAAACTGATCGTTTGTATTGTTGCAGGGCTGGGAGCCGGAATCGGCACCGGCTTTGCAGGTCTGTCCGCCGCGGCGGTCATTTCTCCCATGCTCATCACTTTTTTGGGATTTGAACCATATGAAGCCGTAGGAATCGCTCTTGCTTCTGATGTGCTGGCTTCGGCTGTCAGCGCCTATACATACGGGAAACATAAAAACATCGACATTAAAAACGGACTTGTAATGCTGGTCACCGTTCTGCTTTTTACCCTTTTCGGAAGCTTCATCGCCTCCAAGGTCCCGGGGGCCACCATGGGAAACCTGTCCGTGTTCATGACCTTTCTCCTGGGCATCAAATTCATTGTCAAACCCGTCATGACCACCAAAGAAGTGCAGGAAAGTAAAACCCCCCGGCAGAAATTCATCCAGTCTCTGCTCAGCGGCGTGGTGATCGGCTTTATCTGTGGATTCATCGGCGCGGGCGGCGGTATGATGATGCTTCTCATCCTGACCAGCATCCTGGGTTACGAATTAAAAACAGCGGTGGGCACCAGCGTGTTCATCATGACCTTCACCGCTTTCACCGGAGCAGCTTCCCACTTTGCAATCGGCGGGCTGCCGGATCTTTCTGCGTTCATCCTCTGTATTCTGGCAACCCTGGCAGGGGCACAGGCGGCGGCGAAGATCGCCAACAAAGCCGACGCCAAAACCTTAAACCGGATGACCGGTATCGTGCTGGCCGCCCTGGGCGCCGTGATGATCGCCGTAAAATTACTGTAAGATACGCTGGCTCCCGTCGGGCCCGCCTCAGAAGCAGCAACTCCAAAAGCATTTGCAAATCCGGTTTCTTTTTACGGTGGTTTAGAGTATAATAGTTTTCGTGAAATATGACTTTACACTCTCTATATAACATGATGCCACGGATTTTTCTGCACTACGTGCTCCCGAAATCCTAAAACATCAAAACATTTCCTAAGGAGGCTTTTTATGAGGTTCATTTCATTGGGTAAAAGCGGGTTAACAGTCCCCGCAGTAGCGGTAGGCTGTATGCGGATCAACAATTTATCGGACAAGGAGGCGGAAGGATTTGTGAACGCCGCCATGGAGCTGGGCTGCAATTTCTTTGATCACGCCGATATTTACGGTGGGGGAGAATGTGAGAAGATTTTTGCAGAGGCCATTCATATGTGCCCTTCGGTCCGTGACAAAATCATTCTCCAGTCAAAATGCGGAATTCGATCCGGTATGTACGATTTTTCAAAAGAATATATTCTCTCTTCTGTGGACAAAATCTTGTCCCGGTTAAAGACCGATTATCTGGATGTGCTGGTGCTGCACCGTCCCGATGCCCTGATGGAGCCGGAAGAGGTTGCGGAGGCTTTTGACACGCTGCAGGCTGCAGGGAAAGTGTGTCATTTCGGCGTTTCCAACCATAATCCCTCCCAGATGGCGCTCCTTCAGAAATATATCCGGCAGCCCCTCGTCACCGATCAGCTGCAGTTTTCCATCCCCAATTCTTCCATGATCCAGAGCGGCCTGGAAGTGAACATGAACACCGGCGGCGCTGTAGACCGGGACGGCAGCGTGCTGGATTATTGCCGTTTAAACGACATCACCATTCAGACCTGGTCTCCCTTCCAATATGGTTTTTTTGAAGGCGTCTTTCTGAATAACAGAGAAAAATATCCCGAATTAAATGACGTTCTGGATGAACTGGCAGAACGCTACGACGTTACAAATACTACCGTCGCGGCGGCCTGGATTCTGCGTCATCCGGCAAAAATGCAGCTGGTAGCAGGCACTACAAAAGCTTCCCGCCTGGCGGAAATCTGCCGGGCCGCAGATCTTACCTTAACCCGTGAGGAATGGTACCGGCTTTACCTTGCCGCAGGCCACATACTCCCCTAACCCAAATCGGAGGTCAGAGTGAACGATAATTCTATGTACGATGTTGTCATCATCGGCGCTGGGGTGACCGGCTGCGCGATTGCGCGGGAACTCTCCCGCTACGAACTCAATATTCTGGTTCTGGAAAAAGAAGAGGATGTCTGCTGCGGCACTTCCAAAGCCAACAGCGCCATCGTCCACGCCGGGCATGACGCCCTGCCCGGTACCTTAAAAGCCAGGCTGAACGTCCAGGGCAATGCCATGATGGACGCGCTGGCAAAGGAACTGGATTTCCCGTTTCAGCGGAACGGTTCCCTGGTGCTCTGTTTTGAAGAAGCGCAGCTGCCCGCCCTGGAAGCGCTGCTGGAGCGGGGTAAGCAGAACGGTGTGCCGGGCCTGCGCATTGTGACAGGCCCGGAAATAAAAGAGTTGGAGCCCTGTCTTTCCGACGAAGTAAAGGCGCTCCTTTATTGCCCTACAGGAGGCATTGTCTGTCCTTTTAACATGACCATAGCGCTGGCGGAAAATGCGTTTGAAAACGGCGTTTCCTTCCGGTTTGATACGAAAGCAGCGCAAATACGCCCTCTCACGGATCGGGAAGGCTGGCAGCTCTCCACTTCAGAGGGAGAAACCGTGGAAACCCGGTGTATCGTCAATGCGGCCGGAGTCTATGCGGATACATTCCACAACATGGTGAGTGCCGAAAAGCTTACCATCATTCCCCGGCGGGGGGAATATCAGCTGTTGGATAAAAAGGCCGGTTCTCTGGTTTCCCATACTGTCTTCCAGCTGCCCGGCAGCCTTGGCAAGGGGATCCTGGTGACCCCTACGGTTCACGGGAATCTGCTGGTGGGCCCCACCGCCGAAAACCTGTCGGACAAAGAGGCGGTGAACACCACTGCGGCAGGACTTTCTGAGGTGCTGGAAAAAGGGCGGCGCAGCGTTCCCTGCCTGCCTTCCAATCTGACGATTACCTCTTTTGCCGGACTGCGCGCCAGCGATGCGGGCGGTGATTTTGTGATCGGCGAAGTCGACGATGCGCCCGGCTTTTTTGACTGTGCCGGGATTGAATCCCCGGGGCTTTCCGCCGCTCCCGCCATCGGCCTTTTCCTGGCCGGTCTGGTAGCCCAAAAGCTGGAAGCGGTGAAAAAGGCTTCCTTTACCGCAGTACGAAAGGCAATCCCCTGTGTATCCCAGGCTTCTCCCGAGGAACTCTCCGCTCTTCTTTCCCAGGATCCGGCTTACGGGAATGTGATCTGCCGCTGCGAAACCGTCACGGAAGGAGAAATTAAAAATGCCATTCACAGACCTCTGGGCGCCCGCTCCTTAGACGGCGTGAAGCGGCGCACCAGAGCCGGAATGGGCCGCTGCCAGGCAGGCTTTTGTACTCCTAAGGTGATGGAAATCCTGGAGCGGGAACTCTCCCTGAATCCCTTATCCGTCACAAAACACGGCGCAGGATCAGAGCTTCTGACCGGCCCCACCCGCAAGGAGGATTCCTTATGAAACTCTATGATCTGATCGTCATCGGCGGCGGCCCCGCAGGGCTTGCTGCCGCGGTTGCCGCCCGCCGGGCGGGCCTTACCGATATTCTGATTCTGGAACGGGACAATGAACTGGGCGGCATTTTGAATCAGTGTATTCACAACGGCTTCGGCCTCCATACCTTCAATGAAGAACTGACCGGGCCGGAATATGCGGCGCGGTTCATTCAGCAGGCCAAAGAGTTGGACATTCCTTCTTTGCTGCATACCATGGTTTTAAATATCGGGCTGGCGGACCGCTCCGAAGCGGACAGCCTTCCCGCCGACTGCAAAATTGTCACCGCCATGAACCGTCAGGACGGCCTGATGCAGCTTTACGCCCGCACCGTCATCCTGGCCATGGGATGCCGGGAACGCCCCCGGGGCGCATTAAACATCCCGGGTTACCGACCGGCTGGCATTTATACGGCGGGCACCGCCCAGAGACTGGTGAATATGGAAGGCTTCATGCCCGGAAAAGAAGTGGTCATCTTAGGTTCCGGCGACATCGGCCTGATCATGGCCCGCCGCATGACCCTGGAAGGTGCGAAGGTTAAAGTGGTTGCGGAACTGATGCCTTATTCCGGCGGCCTGCAGCGCAATATCGTCCAGTGTCTGGAGGATTATGACATTCCCTTAAAGCTTTCCCACACCGTGATTGACATCCACGGAAAAGACCGGGTCACCGGAATCACACTGGCCCAGGTGGGGCCTGACCGAAAGCCGGTTCCCGGAACGGAAGAAGAAATCCCCTGTGATACCCTGCTGCTCTCCTGCGGTCTGATTCCCGAAAATGAGCTTTCCGAAAAGCTGGGCGTCACCCTTTCTCCTGTCACCGGCGGGCCTGTTGTGAATGAAAGCCTGGAAACAAACATCCCCGGCGTTTTCGCCTGCGGAAACGTGCTCCATGTCCACGATCTGGTGGATTATGTTTCCGAAGAGTCAAAACAGGCCGGAGAACATGCCGCCGCCTGGATCGGGCGGGACGAAAACCAGGATGAAACAAAACTTAAGCCGTTTCTGCCTCTGCTTCCGGCCGGCGGTGTCCGTTACACGGTGCCCCAGTCCGTGCGCCCCTCCCATATGGACGACACCTTGTTGGTGCGCTTCCGGGTAGGCAGAGTTTACACCGACTGTATTCTTTCTGTTTGGCTGGATGATACCTGCCTTTTACAGCTGAAAAAGAAAAAGCTGGCGCCCGGGGAAATGCAGCAGCTGATTTTAAAAAAATCGGACCTGACCACATCCTGTGCAAAAGCGGTTACCATAAAAGTGGAGGAGGGCTGAACCATGGAAAAACGTAATTTAATCTGTATCAACTGTCCTTTGGGCTGCGCCCTCACCGTCACTTTAGAAAACGGGGAAGTGATTTCCGTTTCCGGCAACACCTGCCCCAGAGGGGAAGCCTATGGCCGTAAGGAATTGACCAATCCCACCCGGATCGTCACTTCCACCGCCCGGGTCACCGGCGGCAATCTGCCCGTGGTTTCCGTAAAAACCGCTTCCGATATTCCGAAAGGAAAAATTCCGGCAGTCATGGAGGCCATACAGGGCATCACCGTTCCCGCCCCGGTACGGATCGGAGACGTGCTTCTGCCCGATGCCGCCGGAACCGGCGTTCCCATCATCGCCACCAAAAATATCCGGAGAAAAGAAAATGCTGACAGATAAACTTGGACGAAACGCGGACGCTTTCCTGCAGAAGAAGCTTTTTCTTCTCGACATGGACGGCACTATTTATAACGAAAATCAGATCTTTGACGGAACACTGGATTTTTTAGCACAGATCAGCCAAAACGGAGGAGAATATATTTTTATCACCAACAATTCTTCCAAATCTGTGGATGACTATGTAAAAAAAGTGAACGCCATGGGGATTGCGGCGGATGAATCCCACTTTTATACCTCAAGCCAGGCCACCGCTTTTTATCTGAAAGAAAACTATCCTGGGCAGAAGGTTTACTGTATGGGGACCCGTTCCCTTGTAAAAGAACTGCAGGATTCCGACATTTCGGTGGTCACGGAGCCGGACGATGCGGCTTCTGTCGTGCTGATCGGTTTCGACACGGAAAATACCTCTGAAAAAATCCGCAATACCTGTATCATGCTGAACCGTGACGTGGTGTATTTGGCCACCAACCCGGATCTGGTCTGCCCCGTCAGCTTCGGCTATATTCCCGACTGCGGCTCCATGAGCATCATGCTCCAAAATGCCACCGGAAAAACTCCGTTTTTCATCGGCAAACCGGAACCGATCATGGTGGACTGCGTGCTCAAAATGCTGTCCATGAACCCGGAAGACGCAGTGATTGTGGGGGATCGTCTCTATACGGATATCGCCACCGGAAAAAATGCCGGTGTGGACACCATCTGCGTCCTGTCCGGCGAAGCCACCATGGAAGATATTTGTCAGGGGGATGTAAAACCTACCTGGATTTTTGACAGTGTAAAAGAAATTGCCGGGGAGATGAAAAAGAAATGAGTGACCAGCGAATCCGATTAGCAACGGAGCAGGACGCTTTGGCCCTGCTCTCTGTTTATGCGCCCTATGTAAAAGATACCGTCATTACTTTTGAATATGATGTGCCTTCCGTAGCAGAATTTGCCCGGCGGATTCGGGAAATCACCGCTTTCTATCCCTGGCTTGTGTGGGAACAGAACGGAGAAATAATCGGCTATGCCTATGCCCACCGCCATAAGGACCGGGCCGCCTACCAATGGGGCTGTGAACTTTCCGTCTACCTGTCTCCCAAAGCCTGGGGCCAGGGCATCGGGACAACTCTTTACAAAGCGCTGGTCCGGATTCTGGAACTACAGAACGTTTATAATCTGTATGCCTGTATCACCCTTCCCAACGACAGAAGCCGGCGGCTGCACACATCGATGGGATTCACTCTGTGCGGAATCTGGCATCACTCCGGTTATAAACATGGCGCATGGCACGATGTGGGCTGGTTTGAAAGAACCTGCGGGCAGCCTCATTCAGACACGCAGGGCCGGGAAGCTTCCCTCCCGGCCCTGCCAGAACCGCTGATTTCCGTCCATGATCTGGACCCTGCAGTTCTCGATTCTATTTTCGTCAGCTGCCTGTCCTGACGTCTTTTTCCTCTCTGCCGTCCGGCGCACCGACCCATGCCCTGCTGTTTAAAAGGACCTTTCTGTTTTTCCAGTCCGGCATCATTCCGTCCATGAAGTCATGAAACCGGGGGGAATGGTCCGGATGGATGAAATGGGAAAATTCGTGTACCACCACATATTCCGCACAGGATTCCGGCACTTCGATCAGCTGCCTGGCAAAAGTGAGCACTCCTCTGGAGGGCTGACAGCTCCCCCACCTTGAAACCATGTTCCTGATCCTGATCTCAGGCCAGGAAACCCCCAGCTTTTCAAACGAAGGATATACTCTCCGGCATAACTCTTCCACATTCTCCCTGCACACTCCCGTCAGGAATTTATCCATCATCCGCCTCCTGCGTTCCGCATTCTCCACATCCTTCTGCGTCACCAGAAGATCCCGTCCCACAGGCTCCACTTTCTCCTTCTTGCCTTCCAGCACCCGCAGCCGGTAGGATTCCCCTTTGAGATACAAGATATCCCCGTCCCGGTATTCCCGGTTCCTGCCGGCCGCCATGCCGTCGCCGGCCTCCCGCATCGTCCGGAATTTATCCAGTGTCTCCAGGATAAAGTCTGCATTCTGAATCAAAAATGCGTCGATATAGCGCTGCGGCACATAACTGCCCGCAGAAACACAGACGCGCCCATCTCTATGGACGCGCAGGTTAATCCTCTTTACATTTTTATATTCCAGTTCGTATTCTACAGGGTGTCCGTTCAGAACAAGCACTTTTTTCAATCTTATACCCCCGCATATCGCCGCAAGCCGGCGCCACTGCCTCAATCCGCCGTTTGGAAACTCCTTCCGAATGTTTCCATTCCGCCGTTTCAGAATCCGGAAATCCTCCGACAAAACAATTTCCCGATGACTTCTATGCTTAGTATAATATCATATTTTTGTTAAAAATGCTACTATTTTCTGAAAATTCCGCAACAATTCCTGTGATAAAAAAACATCTTTCCGTTATTCATTTCTCCGATATCGAAGCGCTTTATAAAGCGCGGTTCCAAACTCCAGTATATTGGCAAATACACACAGGATAAACAGAAGCATCAGCAGTCTGGGGAAAAACAGCGTCCCCATCCAGGCATCTTTCCCCTGAAACGTAACCGCTGTATTTTCCAGAAATCCTTCATTGATGATTCCCTCTCTTGTGACAAACAGAAGGCACAGCACGATATCCGCCAGACCGCAGATGCCTTTCACTACAGCCAGACGCATGGTATAGCGGCCTTCCATCAGCTCAAATACACCCTTGGCCACACCGCATACCGCAATGCCCATAATGATGTACCAGATTTCTCTTATGACCGCTTCATTGAAAAAGGGCACCCCTTTCACTCCGTCGCTCCTTTGGAATACGCCCATAATGATGTTGGGGAAAAGAAGGAACACACACAGAAACAGTATGGAAAGAACGATATCCACAATGGCATCGCACCTGCTCACCTTTTCTTTCTTTTCCGGCACAGGGGGCAATTCCAGCAAATTTGTGGAAAATCCCGGCGTCTCCTCCAGACGGATTCCTTTTTTCTGTAAAAAGGCATATACTACGGTCAGGCCGCCGATCACTCCCAGAGAAGAAGCAAAAAGCGAGCCCAGCCACTGCGCAGCCTGTCCTGCCGCCGACAATCCCGTAAGGCTTCCGTCCAGCGATTTCAGGATCAGGCCCACTGCCATGGCTATGGTCAATCCGATCACCACCGCAAAAAGTACCCATTTCACCACCAGTTTATACTGACTGTAATAAGGCTGACCGATCAGGCAGCTGTCCTTATCCTGTCCATATTGAGAGGCGAGTTCCTGGGGCGTTCCCAGCTCCGTTAAAATAACAAGGACATCCTTCTGCTCTGCCGGACGTTCCCCGCACCGTTCCGCCAGCATATCTTCTATTAAACCATGCAGCTCCTTATCGATATCTTCCGCCTGTTTCCGGGGCATATGTTTTACCACTGCGTATACATACCGGTCTATCAATTCCTGATTTTTCATCGCTTCCTCCATTTTCACTCCGGCTCCGTTCTTTCGCCGTTGTCCTTCAATCTTCCTTTAACAGTTCCTGCATACAGGCCGCATTTTTTTCCCATTGTCTGCGCAGCGCCTGATATACTTCTTTGCCGTCCTTTGTGATCACATAATATTTCCGGGGTTTTCCTTCTCCCACATCCCATTCGCTGGTCAGCATTCCCTGGCCTTCCAGCCTCCGCAAAAGCGGATACAGCGTGTTCGTTTCCACCGGCATGCCGCTTTCCGCCAGCAATGTCACCAGGTTATAGCCGTACATGGGCTTTTGCAGCTGGCTTAAGACGCTCAGAACGATCGTTCCACGCTTGAGTTCCTGCAAAAGACCAGCCAAAACCTCTTCTTTCTCCATATTGTCTCCTTTCCGGAATCAAACCGCTGCCTTTGGCGGACGCCGTTTCCCCTCTCCTGCCCGGTGCCGTCGAATCCGCATCTTTTCATCCTCTGCTGTTTTCTATATTATAGTGTGCGTTACACACTATTGTCAATATAAAAATATCGTTTTCTAAACTTTTCCTATTTTTGTATAGAATACCTGTCATCCAGCTTGTCAATTGCCCTGCCTATTTGCTATGATAAGAAAAAAGAAAAAATGCCGTTTCAGCGGCAGATTGGAGAACAAATGGACGAAATCACTTCTTATATGCTGGAACAGACCAAAAATGTGCTGGCCATCGACAGCCCCACAGGATTCACCGCCAGGGCTGCAGAATATGTTCTGGCTGAATACAAAAGACTGGGCTATGACCCGCTGCTCACAAACAAAGGGGGCATACTGGTCTGTGTGAGTGAAGGCACACAGACGGAAAGCAGCACCCCCGGAGACGGGGCCATCCTTCTGGAAGCGCATATGGATACGCTGGGGGCAATGGTCTGTGACATCACCTCTGAGGGCAGACTACTTCTCACCCCTTTGGGCGGCATGAATCCAAACAATGCCGAGGCGGAAAACTGCCGCATCTACACCAGGGACGGAAAGGTTTACTGCGGCACTTTCCAGATGCAGAACGCTTCCATCCATGTGAACGGAACTTATAGTTCCACTTCCCGTTCCTATGATGTGATGGAGGTTGTGCTGGATGAGCTTGTGAACAGCAAAGAGGACGTGACTGCACTGGGCATCCTGCCCGGGGATATCGTATGTTTTGATCCCCGCACCGTGGTGACCGATTCCGGCTTCATCAAAAGCCGTTTTCTGGATGATAAGCTGAGCGTCGGTATTTTGCTGGGTTATGCCAGATATTTGAAAGAGGAAAATGTAAAAACGGCCCGCAGGATTTATCAGCATATCACCGTTTTTGAAGAAGTGGGACACGGCGGCTCCGCCTCCGTACCGGAAGGCGTTACGGAAGTGCTGTCCGTGGATATGGGCTGTGTAGGAAACGGTCTGGGCTGTAAGGAAACCCAGGTTTCTATCTGCGCAAAGGACTCCGGCGGTCCTTATCATTATGATGTGGTAACCGCACTGGTAAATGCTGCAAAAGAAGCTGGGCTGGATTTTGCCGTAGATGTGTACCCCCACTATGGCTCCGACGCGGAAGCGACTTTAAGCGCCGGTCATGACTGCCGACACGGGCTGATCGGTTCCGGCGTCTATGCTTCTCACGGCTATGAACGAAGCCATATAAAAGGAATGGAAAATACCTTCGGCCTGCTGAAAGCATATCTGGGATAATAATTCTCCTTTCGTTCTTGAAAAAGCCGGAGGGCGCAGATTTTATGTTCTGCGCCCTTCGGCCCTTTTATCTTACGGAACGATTTCATAATCTTTCAGAGAGAAGCCGCTGCCGTCATATATGACCTTTGCCCGCACGGAAACATCCGTATACTGCAAAAAGGGAACCCCCTCTTCTGCCATTCCGGGAATCAATAGGATAGAGATATGATCGCCGTCCAGTTCAAAATACACGAAATCCCCATAGGAAAAAGGCTGTTCTGTTTCCGGCTGTTCCCAAAGCCGCGCCAGTTCCTCTTCCCAAAGTTCCTTATCATTTGCAATCTGCTTTTGGTAATTCCGGCTTTCATACTCTCGAACGGCCCAGCCGCCGTCTTTTTGCTGTTCCAGGCAGAAAAGCTGTTCCACCGCCAGCCCCGTCCCCGTCTGCGTGTGCAGGACGATAGCCAGTTCTTCCTGCCCGTCCCCGTCATAATCCCCTTTTCCCAGTTTGGGTAAAAGCAGCTGTGAGGAAACATAATCCCAGTCCAAATACTGCAGCCGCCCCTGCTCCTCTAAAAAAAGCCCCCGGGGATTCCCGTCTGTCACCAGGCCATAAAGCCGGGCGCTGCCGTCCGGTGTCCCGGCAAGCATCACGCAATGCGCCCCTCCCCTCATGGCTTCCATCAGCCCTTCTTCTCCCTGCAGCGAAGTGCCTGAGAGCTTTTCCGGATCTTCTTCATAAGACTGTCTCAGTCTGGAACGGTTCAGCCGCGTCTGGTATTCCTCTTCTTCCAGGATATCTTCCACCAGCCACAGCCGGGATTCCTGTCCGCCGCCGTCCGGGAGAATGCCAGGATGTTTCAGACAGATCACATCTGTCTGACCGTCCCCGAATTCCCACCGCAGATAAGCCTTATCCGGTTCGGGATTTTCCACAAAGACCGCCTTCCCGCCCTCCAGGTTCAGCTGGTTTTGGGCCGCGCTCTCCGGCGACAGAAACAGGGCCGCATGACTGCTCCCTTCCTGTTCCTGCCGCATCAGGACAGCCGCTATCGCCGGTTCCGATGCGCTGCTCTCGGATTCTGACCGGGAGAGCCAGTCCAGAGGGGTTTCCAAAAAGCGGTAGCCGCCGCCCGACATCCCGTATTCTTCGGAAGGTTCATAATGATATCTGTCCCAAAAATCCGCCGCCGAATCCACCGGCGACATATCCGTGCTCCAATCCGCTACGGCGTAGCGACCGCCCTGCCATTCCAGCGTCAAAACCTGCTTCCACACCGTCACCGAAGGGTCGGAGGTCCGTGCATAGTAGTAAATCACGGCTTCCTCCCTGTCTCTGGCATAGTTGATCCTAAAATCCGTCTCCCAGGGCCAGGGGGAAGACCACCCCACTTCATATCCGCCGTCCGGCAGCTTTTCATAGCCGGCTTCTTCCATTTTGCCCGGGTCCGTCAGACAGGCTTCCATGGCGGTTCCGTTCCGCTCCACAAAAGCGGTTCCCCATTCCCCGGCCAACGCAAGGATCTGTTGGGCCCGGTCCTCGGGAAAGGCTTCCCGGGTCTCTGTCACGGATTCGCTTTTGTTTCTGTCCGCTTCCTCCGAAGGATTGGTTTCCGCCCGGGACAGCGCAGCCCCATTTTCCGCTGTGCCGCTGTTTTCCGGTTTTTGCGGATTGGTGAGGAAAAGGGCGGCCGCCAACGCGATCACCAAAGCCGCAAGGATGCTGGCCGTAAGCGCCGGCCGCTTCGTTTTCAGAATGTGGGCGATCCTGCTTTCCGTATTGCTTTCCCCAAAAGCGACCGGAAAAGGAAGGCCGCTTCTTTTCACGGAAAAATGCAAGAGCGTCATGGCATATTCCTGCCGCGCCCTGTTCCCAAACCGCTTCATCACGCTTTCATCGCAGAACATTTCCATATCTTTGGTCGCCAGCCCTGCCCCAATCCATACCAGCGGATTAAACCAGTGGAGCACCAGCGCTGCCTGCCACAGAAGCCGCCATAGAGGATCCCGGTGCCGGATATGCATCTGTTCATGGCAGAGGATGTAAGACCGCTCCTTCTCTTCCAGTCCTTCCGGCAGGTAAATCACCGGGAAAAAAACACCCCGGACAAAAGGTTCTTCCACGCGGCTGCTTTCCACCAGCGCTGCGCCCGAAAACCGGCTTCTACGGCCGCTGCCTGTGGTTTTTCTTTCTTCCCGTCCGCCCATTCTCTTCTTCCACCGGAAATACCGGGTCAGATATATAGCGAAAAGCGACACTGCACCCGCTGCCCAGAGTAGACTTGCCGCCCATCCCCATTGAGACCAGAAGGATAAAAATGCGCTCGCTGCCCTATGGCGGAAAGGCTCCGCCGGAACCGGAGCGTTCCCATCTGTATGGGCATTCCCATCCGAAAAACCCGCCTCATCCGGCGCGCCGTTTCTCTGTAGGCTGTCGGACTGCAGATCACTCTCCGGAAGCGTATCGGACTGCAGCTTTCCCCGGGAAGCCGTAATATTGTCTTCCCGTTCAGCCCGGCTTGCTTCTATCCCTGCCCTGACATCGGGGATCAGGCTGAAACTGCTTCTGACTGTCACCGGGCATAACAGACGCACCAGCACAAGCAGCCACAGGATACAGGTATAACTTTTGGGCAGTTTCCGAAACGCCATGCGCAAGAGCAGTACCGCACAGAGAACCACCGATGCTTCCAGGGACATTTTCAATATCATCAGAACGAAATCAGACATTCTTTCTCCCTTCCGCCGTTACTCTTCCCGGGCCTCCTGAATCATCTCATAAATACGCTGCGCTTCTTCCCCGGTGAGCTTACGGTCCTTTAAAAACGCCGCAAAAAAATCCGGAAGGGAACTGCCTGTCCTGTGCAGCAGATCCCGCCCTTCGGTACGAATCACCTGCTGCCGGTCCACCAGGGAAACCACCACCGCATCGGTATTGCGCACTGCGCCCTTTTGTTCCAGCTTCTTTAAAATGGTATAGGTGGTGGATTTCTTCCATCCATACTTCTGTTCACAGCGCTTCACAAGCTCCGTGGAATTCACCGGCTCCCCCTCCCAGACCGCCGAAATCAGCCTGCATTCACTGTCGCTTAATCTCCATCCGTCCATCGGTTTCTCCTCTTCTCTAAACGAATATAAACTATATCTTCCCAAAGTAAGTCTATGATTATAGACCTTTCCTGTTTTTAGTCTATAACTATAGACCTTAAATGTCAAGGCCTTTTTCTGATGGGAACGCGGTCAGATTGCCCTTCACAATGCGGTCAAAAACCGCCGTACAGGAAATTCCCATACGGCGGTCTGATCAGTCAATCTTCAATTCCCAATGAATCATTTCTTCGTCCAGTCTGTACTGCCGGAGCAGTTCCGGCCCACAGGAATTGGAGCCCACGCCGCTCATGCCATAATCCAGATGAAGGATGATATGGCCGGATTTTTCCAATTCATAGTTATGGGCCTTCTTCGCCAGTTCCTCCACCGTATAATAGGAAGCGTTGAAGGAAAACGGTCTGCTGCCTGCAGCATGGATACCGCCTGCCTGCACCTCATAGCAGTTCCAGTGGCTGCCGTTTTCCTGCGGGCGGACATAATCTTCATGAAGGCCGTCCACCGTGGTTTCAAAACGGTCCATCCAGCAGGCGCGGTGCTTATCCCGGTAGCTTTCGGACGGCCCGTAGCCAAAGTACTCTACTTTGTTTTCCGACTCGGGCAGAGTGAACGCCAGCCCAAAACGGGGCAGATACGGGAAATCCTTGTCTTTCTCTGCATCCAGCACAAGCTTTACCGCACCGTCCGCGTTGATTTCCCACAGCGCCTTTGCATGGAGGAAAGGCTGACGGTAAGCGCTGGCAACGGAAAAGCTGCAGGATATCCGCACGATTTCCCCTGTCAGCTGCGCGCTGCATTCATATACTTTTGTCCAGGGTTTGTCATAGCCGGCTTCCATCCATTTCTTACTGATGTACATATCGTTGTCCACCGGCGCCCGGTAAGTACTCCATTTCACAGGCGCTTCGATTCTGTCTTTCCCGTCCTTTTCCATGGAGACAAAAGCCGCCTGCTTCTTTCCGAAGCGGTAGCGGATCCGGCCGGAGCGGATGACAAAGCTGTCCTGATTTTCTTCCAGGTTCAGTTCCCCTGCCTCCGCCAGTTCCAGCGTCTGCTCTGCTTCTTCAAAGAGAGGGAACTGGTCGAAGCCCATGCTGCGGCCTTTTTTCGTCAGCGCCTCGTCCTTTTTCTGGAGATATTCCAGTTTCAGATAGGTTCTGTCCCCTGCCAGACCGGCCAGCGCGGGAATTGTAATTTCAATCGTGTCATGAGGCGCGCACGCCAAATCGTTCAGGGTACCTGCGGCCAGAAGCCCGCCGTTTCTTTTTACCTCATACTGCAGTTCCAGCGTTTCGGAAAGATCTGCAAAATCCTGCATATTCCGCAGTTTGATTTTACCTTCGGCAAGGCTTACAAGCTGCGCGCGCACAGGGCGGATGGCGTTCTTCCATTCCAGAAGCCCGGTATGAGGTCTTCTGTCGGGATAGACCAGCCCGTCCATGCAGAAGTTGCCGTCGTGGGGAAACTCGCCCGCATCTCCGCCGTAATGGTACATATCCCTGCCGTCTGCCGCTTTTCCTTCCCAGGTCGCATGATCACACCATTCCCAGACAAACCCGCCGCAGAATTTATCATACTCATACATGAGCTGCATGTAGTCCTCAATATCCCCGGGGCCGTTGCCCATGGCATGGACGAACTCACACTGAATGAGAGGCTTCTTCTGTCTTCTGTCCTCACAATACTCCTTCACCCATTCCGTGGAAGCGTACATGCGGCTCATCACATCCAGCATGGACAGATCGTTATGATAACCGCCGGTCTCCCAGACGCTTCCTTCATAATGTACCAGACGGGTAGGATCATATCTCTTCACCCATCTTCCGGCTTCTTCAAAGCATTCTCCGTAACCACTCTCATTTCCCAAAGACCAGAAAATCACAGAGCACTGGTTTTTGTCCCGGATGACGTTGCGTTTCTGTCTGTCCAGAATCGCTTCGCCCCATTGCTCATCCTGTGCCAGGAGCCCGAAGTTGTCATTTTCTTTCTCGCTGTAAATGGTACAGACGCCGTGGCATTCCACATCGGCCTCAGCGATCACATAAAAGCCGTACTCGCTGCAGAGGTCCGGAAACCAGGGCGCATTGGGATAGTGGCTGGTGCGGATGGCGTTCACATTATGCTCCTTCATCAGCTGCAGATCCTTTTTTACATCCGCAAGGGTCACTGTCGCTCCTTTTACGGGATCACTGTCATGCCGGTTCACACCCCGGAATTTTACCTGCTTTCCGTTGATTAAAATCTTTCCGTTTTCCACGGAAACGGTACGGATACCGACTTTCTGCTCAATCACTTCCTGTGCAGTGGCAATTTTTAACGTATAAAGATAAGGCTGTTCCGCATTCCACAAAACCGGGCTGTCCACCAAAATCACACAGGGATCGCCGGTGCTCTGAGCATTTCCTGCCAGGTTGCCTTCGGCATCATAAAGCGCGCAGCTCATGGCCGGGCTGCCTTCCAGCGCATCGAAGCGCACTTCCACCTGAGCGCGGTTGTACTCTTCGTTTACGGGCGTGCGCACCGTGAAATCATGGACAAATTCCATGGGGCGCAGCAAAAGCTGCACATCTCTGAAAATACCGGAAAAACGCAGTTTATCCTGGTCCTCCAAATAGCTGCCGTCACACCATTTCAAAACCAGAACGCTGAGACGGTTTTTCCCCGCCTTTGTCCTGCCCGTAATTTCAAATTCGCTGGGGCTGTGGGAAACCTGACTGTAACCGGCAAACTCCCCGTTCACCCACACATAAAAACAGGAATCCACCCCTTCAAAATAGAGGAACTGGCGCATCCCGGTTTCCTTTTCATCCAGGACAAAATCTTTCAGATATGCTCCACAGGGATTTTCGTCCGGCACATAGGGCGGATCATAAGGGAAGGGATATCTGACGTTGGTGTACTGCTTTTGGTCAAATCCTTTCATCTGCCAGCAGGAGGGCACCTCCAGATCAGAAAAGTTTTCTCCCTCATAGCTTTCTTCCGGGAAAGCGTCCGGCACCGCTTCCACGTACGGGAAATACGAAAATTTCCAGTCCGATCCGCTCAGACTGACGCATCTTTTTTCTCCTTCCGGGGATTTTGGCACATACCAGCACCTGTTTTCCATGGTCCCCACATGGAGAGTATGGGGATCTTCGTAATATTTGTCGATTCTCATTAACTTTGTATACTCCTTATGTATATGAATTGAGATAACAGCCGGCCCGGGGGCGTGACTGTCGCTTTTTTAGAGCCGTTCTTTAAAGTTCTTCACAAACCTGGAAGATATAAAACTTGAGATAGTAGGATTCGTCCGCCGCCCATAAAATCGGGTGGTCCGGCGCCTGGGTTTTAAACTCCACCTGACGCAGTCTCTTATGCGCGCCGCGGGCCGCTTCCCGGATTGTTTTTGCGAACAGCTCCGGGTCCATAAAATGAGAACAGGAACAGGTCACTAAAAATCCGTTATCCTCCACCAGCTTCATGCCCCGCAGATTGATCTCCCGGTAGCCTTTTACGGCGTTTTTAATGGAGCTGCGGGACTTTGTAAAGGCGGGCGGGTCCAGAATCACCACATCAAAGCGCTCCCCTTTTTCTTCTAATTCGGGAAGCAGGTCAAACACATCCGCACATAAAAACTTCACCTTGCCGGACAGACCGTTTAAACGCGCGTTTTCTTCCGCCTGCTTCACGCCGGTCATGGAAGCGTCCACGCCGAGCACCTCTTTCGCCCCCGCAATTCCCGCATTCAGCGCAAAGGAACCCGTATGGGTAAAGCAGTCCAGCACCTTTTTCCCGGGACAAAGCCGATGAATGGCCGCACGGTTATATTTCTGATCCAGGAAAAACCCGGTTTTCTGCCCGTCCTCCACATCCACGATATATTTCACGCCGTTTTCCACAATTTCAACTTTTGTGTCAAACGGAGCGCCGATAAAACCTTTGAACCGTTCCATCCCTTCCTGAAGGCGCACCTTCGCATCACTGCGCTCATAAATGCCGCGGATGCTCACGCCGTCCTGCGCCAGCACCTTTTTTACCAGCTCCAGGATCACCGGCTTCAACCGGTCAATTCCCAGCGCCAGGGATTCTACCACCAACACATCGGAAAACTTGTCCACCACCAGGCCGGGCAGCCAGTCCGCTTCTCCGAAAATCAGCCTGCAGCACTCTGTATCCACTGTTTGTTTCCGGTATTCCCAGGCATTGCGCACCCGCTTTTCCAGAAATTCTTCCGTAATTTCGTTTTCCTTTTTCCGGCTCATAATGCGGACCGTAATTTTGGAATTGGTATTAATGAAACCCCAGCCCATGAAAAATCCGTCAAAATCTTCCACGGATACGATGTCACCGTTTTCAAAGTCCCCGCGCACCCGGTCGATCTCGTTATCGTAAACCCATGCGCCGCCGCTTTTTAAGGTGCGGCCTTCCCCTTTTTTCAATATAACTGCTGCGTACATTATGTACCTCGTTTCTATAAAATTGTCACAGTCCTATTATACCGGATTCCTCTCCTGACATCCAGAATCCCACAAAGAAATTTAAGTCATTATATAATAAACCGACACCGAAAAGTATAATATGTATATCTTCATAATATAAGATTTTGAAACAAACCATCTCTTCCCTTTTTCAAGTACTCATAGATATCCGAACCGGTTTTCTCATCAAAATATTTTTTCAGATCCAGAGTTGCCTTCCATTTGTTCAAAGTCATTTCATTAACCCCAAACTTCAATGCGGATGCCACCATCTTCTTTTCCGCAAAACACCATCCATCAGAAAGGGAGAGTGCATCACACAGCTGAATGAGCTTATCATAGTCATCGTATACTGTCTGCGCAAGATAGTTCCGGACAAACTCTTTTTCTTTCGGACTGCAGTCCCAACTGCCATAAATCCCATCCACGTTCTGATACTGAAACGTATGGGTTAAACAAATCCTGGCAATTTCAGGAAATCCCTCCTTCATCAGGAACCGGTATCCTTCTATTGCATGGCGTGCCTGCATTTTGCCGTTTCTTCTTCCGATATCATGCAAAAGTCCCATACAATATGCTTTTTCTTCCTCCATCCCTGCCGCTGCTGCGATTCTTTCCGCAAGCCTGGCCACATGCTTTGAATGTCCTATCCAAGGTCCGTCATTAAGCTCTTTTGCCTCTTTCAAATATCTTTTTGCTTCATCCTTATCCATATTCACAGCCCTTTCCTTCCTTCAGCCTCTTTTCAGCATATCCTTCCACTTCCGCAAAGATGATCCCCAGCCTGCGTACGGTTTCGGGATTTGTGAAGGTGACGCTTTCAAACGGCTTCCTGTAATACCTGTTTTTCATCAAAAGGTCCAGGCTCTCCTTAAAATTCAGGTCATAGAAAAATGCGAGAAAGCTGACCCAGATATCAAGCCCGGTCACCCGGTCGTCCCGGTTCACACAGCGGTGATCCAGAATGCTCTTAAAAACCGCGTCCGATATCGTCTCCCCGGCGATATCCTCTATGGCGGCGTCTGAAGTATCTTTGGAATCCTCCGTGGCAAAAACCCGGAAAATATCGCATTTATCCGCATCCCGGATCAGCCTGCACAAAAGCATCGTTTCGTCATCCAGGCCGTCCTCGATCCGCAGTTTGTTATGGTTTTTTACCGCCGCCAGTATCCTCTCCTGCTCTTCCTGGGGCAGCTGTTCCAAAAGCTTTTCTTCTTTCAGGATTTCACAGCCAAGATCGGCGTGGTCGATGCTTTTGTTATCCAAAAATGTGTCATAGCGCCGAAGCTGCTCAAAACGGCCGATGTCATGATAAACAGCGCAGAGATGAGCCAGCTGCCGTGTATGCTCCGAAAGGCCCAGCGCACAGGTGAGCCGCTCCATAATATCCGCCACCGCCATCGTATGAATGACCTTCAGTTCCACTTTAGAATCGCTTCTGTCATATCGGTTGGCATATTCCAGGAACTTTTCTTTTGCTTCCATATAAAATATTCTCCGTTTTTATTTTTAAGTATAACGGATTCCTTTTGGTTTACAAGAGGCTGCCCGTTTATTCGTCCGCTTTTTTACAATATTTTTGACGTAACGTCTCTGCATGGTGTACAATAGAGTTACTGTTACAGCTTGTCTGTCAGCTGATATGGCGCAATTGACCATGTAAGCGGAAGGAGTATAGACCGTGAATTTTTTTTCCTTTATAAAAGATCTTTTGCATAAAGAAAATTGGGGGCTGTTTTCTACGAATACGGACCCCCAGGATCTGCCTCCTGATTTGGTTGCCCGTGTGGAGGAAAAAATCGCAGTTCACAACATCCGCCGAATCGTCCCTTTTGCAGGACTGATCTTTTTCGCCGAGTTAATAACCCAGATTTCGCTCCTGATCGCGGATCCTGACGGTGTGAAGCTTGGATTTTACCTGTTATTCGGCAGTTATCTTCTGCTGCTGTCCCTTGCTGCGATCTTTTTATCCTATCAAATTTTAAAAAAGCCCATGGTGTCAGTCAGACATTGCCAGCTGCTGTGCCGGACTTTCTGGTGGCTTTTCAGCTTTGGTATGCTCACCTTTGATTTATTGGAAATTTATACCCGCGGATCCACAAACAACTATATTTATCTGCTCATCCTCACCGCAACCTTTCCGCTCCTGCCCTGGAAAGATATGTTTTTTTTGTTCGGCGTGGATACGGCTGTTATTCTTCCTTTCGCCTGCTATTCAGGCATGTCCATGCTGCTGGTCATTCAGCTTCCTCTGCTTGCCGTTTTCGCATGGTTTCTTTCCCGTATGCTGTATAATTCTTTCCGGCTCAACCAGATTATGCTGGAACAGTTACAGGAATCCAACGCAAAACTTACCGATCTGGCCAGCAAAGATCCGCTTACGGGCCTTTTCAACCGCCGCGGAATTCTGGAGCAGCTGGAAAAAACCTTTTCCCTCCGGGCGCAGCCCTGCCGGATCGGTTTTCTCATGATTGATATCGACCTGTTCAAAAAATACAACGATTTCTTCGGTCATGAGCAGGGGGATCAGTGTCTGAAAAAAGTGGCCGACGCTATTTATTGCTGCACCCTGGGATCTCACAACTTCGCGTCCCGGTTCGGCGGAGAAGAGTTTTTAGTGGTGTTGACGGACTGTACGGAAACCGACCTGCTTGAAACGGCTCAGAAACTGCGTCAAAGCATCCTGCATCTTTCCCTGAAAGCCGCTTCGTCAGAGGTGAGTCCTTATGTCACCGTCAGCATTGGAGCGGCATTTTTACATGGTTCTTTTGATTTCACACAGCTGTATGAGCAGGCGGACCGGGAGCTCTATCATGCGAAAGATTCCAACCGAAACTGCGTTTCCATGAACGGTGAAATATACAGAGAGTAACCTTCTCAAAGCTTTTTGTTGTTTTATTAACAGACCCTCCTGTTGTCCGCCCTCAAAAAGTGCGAGTTGTGCAGCCATACCTGCGGATTGTGCAAAAACCCACACAATTTTTTTAAAGTGTGATAAAGTCTCAGCATAGAAAGCGGGCCCGCTTGATATAACCGAAGAAAAAAACAAGGGAGGAAATACAATGTTAGCGATTAACATGGATGACGTGGTAAACGTCCTGAAAGCCTGCAAGCCTTATCTGATCGGATTCGGCGTTGTGCTGGCGCTGGCAGTGATCGTACTGATCGCCTGCTTTAAACTGAAAAAACCCCTCAGGAAACTCGTTCGTTCCCAGGCCGGTATCGCTATTTTACTGGCATTTGTAGTGACGGTAAACCTGATCTGCTTTCTTCCGATGTCCAGCCTGATTTCGCTGGCTACCGGGAACGGCACAATTTCACAGGAAACTTCTGACGAGGCAACCGCACTTTGTACGGAAGTTGCCGAAGAAGGGATTGTCCTTTTAAAAAATGACGGAATTCTTCCGCTGGCAAGCGGTTCCAACTTAAATGTATTCGGCTGGGCCTCCACCAATCCCTGCTACGGCGGCACCGGCTCCGGTTCCCTGTCCGACGCTTACGAAACCGTAACACTTCTGCAGGGCCTGGAAAAAGCAGGTTTTAAACTGAATACCGAACTTTCCGATTTTTATACCGCATACCGTGCGGACCGCCCGGTAGTGGGCATGTGGTCTCAGGACTGGACCCTGCCGGAACCCACTGCCGCTTCCTATACAGACAGCCTGATCGACAATGCAAAAGCATTTTCCGACACCGCGCTGGTAGTCATCACCCGTGTGGGCGGCGAGGGCGCAGACCTTCCCACCGATGTGAGCAAGGTGACTTATACCGATAACTCCACAGAATATAAAGATTTTGAAGCGGGGGAACATTACCTGCAGTTAAACCGCACCGAAAGGGATATGCTGGATCTGGTGTGCGAAAACTTCGATAACGTATTTGTCGTTTATAACGGCGCAAACGCAATGGAGCTGGGCTTCGTCAATGAATACAGCCAGATCAAAGGCGCAATCTGGTGCCCCGGCACCGGCCAGTCCGGTTTCACAGCGCTGGGCGAAATCATTGCCGGACAGGTAAACCCTTCCGCAAAAACCAGCGATACTTTTGTAAAAGACCTGACAGCAACACCTACCGCCAACAACTTCGGCAACTTCCTCTATGACAACATGGAAGAGTTCAAGTATACGCAGACCGGCTTTACCGGTGAAACGGAAACCACCATCCCTTCCTTCATCAACTATGTGGAAGGCATCTATGTGGGATACCGCTTCTATGAAACCGCAGCGCTGGAAGGCCTGATCAACTATGACGATGTAGTTCTGTATCCCTTCGGCTACGGCCTTTCCTACACAAGCTTCACACAGGAAATGGGTGAAATTACAGAAGCGGACGGCAATATCACTTTTGATGTCACCGTCACAAACACCGGTACTACCGCCGGAAAAGATGTGGTAGAAGTTTACTACAATCCTCCGTATACCAACGGCGGCATTGAAAAAGCATCCGCAAACCTGATCGCTTTTGACAAAACGGATCTGCTGGAGCCCGGCGCTTCCCAGACCCTGACTATCTCCTTCCCCGTGGAAGAAATGGCTTCTTATGATTACAAAGACGCAAAAGCATATGTCCTGGAAGCAGGCGACTACATCATCAGCATCAACAGCGACTCCCACAACGTGATCGCTTCCGAAACCTACAGCGTGGGCAGCACCGTTGTTTACGCCGGCGATAACAAGCGGGAAAGCGACGCTGTTGCCGTAACCAATGTATTTGACTACGCACAGGGAGAAGCAACCTACCTTTCCCGTGCGGATCAGTTCGCAAACTACGCTGAGGCAACCGCTGCTCCCACAAGCTATTCTCTGCCGGATGATCAGAAAGCAACCTTTATCAACAATGGCAACTACAATCCTGCCGACTACAATAACGACAGCGACGTAATGCCCACAACAGGCGCGAAGAACAGCATCACCTTAAATGATTTAAGAGGCGCTTCCTATGACGACGAAAGATGGGAACAGCTGCTGGACAACCTGACCGTTTCCGAAATGGATACCCTCATCGCCATCGGCGGCTATCAGACCTCCGCGGCGGCAAGCGTAGGAAAACTGGGCACCGTTGACTGTGACGGCCCCGCATCCATCAACAACAACTTCACCGGGACAGGCTCCATCGGCTTCCCTTCCGCAGTCATGATCGCATGTACCTGGAATGAGGACATCGCGGACGCCTTCGGCCAGAGTATCGGCAAAATGGCGGATGAAATGAACGTATCGGGCTGGTATGCGCCTGCTATGAACATTCACCGCAGCGCTTTTGCAGGACGTAACTTCGAGTACTACTCCGAAGACGGTCTCCTCTCCGGCAAAATCGGCGCAAGCGCAGTGCGCGGCGCGGAAAAACACGGCGTTTACGCTTACATCAAGCACTTTGCTATGAACGATCAGGAAACCAACCGCTGCAGCATGCTCTGCACCTGGTCCAACGAACAGGCCATTCGTGAAATTTACTTAAAACCTTTTGAAATCAGCGTAAAAGAAGGCGGCGCAAAAGCAGTGATGTCCTCCTTCAACTACATCGGCACCCACTGGGCAGGCGGCTCCAGCACACTCTGTCAGACCGTCCTCCGGGATGAATGGGGCTTCAAAGGCTTCGTGCTCACCGACTACTTCGGCGTATACGGCTACATGAATTCCGACCAGGCGATCCGCAACGGCACAGACGCCATGCTGGTGGCTTATGATACGGAGACCAACCATGTGAAAGATACCTCCAGCGCTACCGGCCTTACCGCAATGCGCAACGCATGTAAGAACGTGATGTACACGGTTGTCAACAGCCGGGCTTATGAGCCGGAAAACATGCAGACAGGCATGATGGCATGGCAGATCGCGGCTATCGTGATCGACATCATTCTGGCGGCCGGCATCATCGCCCTGGAAGTAGTAACCATCAAAAAATACCGGAAACGGAAAGCAGAAGAAACTTCTTCAACAGGAACCGGTGCTTCCGCACAGTAAGCACCACCCCGGCTTTGCCTGACGCCGGATAAAAAAATGAGACGGGAAGCGGCATCGTGTCTGTACAGGGTGCCGCTTCCTCTTCAAAAAGGAGAGTTATTGCTATGGAAAAGAGCGCAGCCAAAGGCCCCTGGGGCCGCTTTCAGGAAAAGCACCCCTCTGTCGCCCAGTTCATCGTTTTCTTCATCATCAGCAACGGCGTCACCGTCCTGCAGATGATTTTAATGCCCCTCATCAAATATCTGTTCGGCTTCACCTCCCTGGTGAGCACCAACTTCCAGATCCTCCCCGTGGGACACAATCTGGACGGCAGCATCTACTATGTATTTGACTATGCCTCCGGCGCCATCGGAAACGGCGGTGGCGGTGGTCTCGCTTATTTCCTCGCGGTGGAAATCACCCTGCTGATCGCCCAGATCATCAATTTTTTCCTTCAGAGGAATGTGACTTTTAAATCCAACACCAGCGTGGCGAAAGCCGCAGTGTGGTATTTTATCGCATGGGTGATCATCTCCGTTGGCGCAGCAGCCCTGCAGGGACTTTATAAAACACCCATTTACAATTTCTTCATGAACCTGATGGGCGAAGGCGCGGGCATGACCGTGGCCGACATCATCACCATGCTCATCAACTGTGTGATTTCCTTCTGGGTATTCTTCCCGATCATGAAGATCATTTTCAAACAGGAGAAATAGTATGAAACACGCGGATTTAATAGCAAAAATGACATTGGAAGAAAAAGCGGCTGTTTTAAGCGGCGCTTCGGAATGGGAATCCAGAAAGATTAACCGCCTGGGCATTCCCTCTGTCTTCTTTTCAGACGGCCCTCACGGAGTCCGTAAACAGGAAGGCGCGGGGGATCATCTGGGCCTGAACGCATCCGTCCCCGCCACCTGTTTTCCCACAGCCGCCACGATTTCCAACAGCTGGGACCCTGCCCTTGGGGAAGAAGTGGGAAAAGCGCTGGGAGAAGAGGCCGCCGCTCTGGGCGTGGACGTTCTTTTAGGCCCCGGCCTGAATATCAAAAGAAGCCCTCTGTGCGGCCGGAACTTTGAATATTTTTCCGAAGACCCTTATCTTGCGGGTAAAATGGCGGCTTCCTATGTAAGAGGGATCCAGTCCAAAGGTCTCTATGCCTGCCCAAAACACTTTGCCGTAAACAGTCAGGAACTCCGCCGGATGGCCATGAACTCTGTGCTGGATGAGAGGACCTTCCGGGAAATCTATCTGACCGGATTTGAAATTGCCGTAAAAGAAGGCCGCGCCAAATCCATCATGACCAGCTACAACGAGATCAACGGCGTATATGCCAACGAAAACGAACACCTCTTACTGGATATTCTCCGAAAAGAATGGGGATTTGACGGCATCGTGGTCACCGACTGGGGCGCATCCAACGACCATGTGAAAGCCGTGAAATGCAGATCCAACGTGGAAATGCCCACCCCCGGTCTGGCTCCCGCCCGGGAACTGATCGCCGCGGTGAACGACGGCAGTCTCAAAACAGAAGAGCTGGACACCTGTGTGGATGATCTGCTGGACGCTGTACTCACCCTTTCCGAAAACAGAAAACACTATAAAAAGGAATTTGACAGGCAGGCGCACCATGAGCTGGCAAAAAAAGCGGCCCAGGAAAGCATTGTCCTCCTGAAAAACGACGGCAGTCCCACCCCTCTGCTCCCCCTGCAGGAAAATGCCAAAGTGGCCCTGATCGGAGACTTCGCATTCACCCCCAGATATCAGGGCGCCGGTTCCTCCATGGTAAACGCCACCAAAGTGGAAAGCATGGCTGACTCCATCCGGGAATACCCCTTGAACTGCATCGGCTGTGTGAACGGCTACCGCCGCACCGGCGAAGCGGATGACACACTCAGAAAAGCTGCTCTGGACCTGGCCCAGATGGCGGATGTGGTAATCTACTGCTTCGGTCTGGATGAACTGAGCGAATCCGAAGGATTGGACCGCACCCATATGCGCATTCCCCAGAACCAGATTGAGCTGCTGGAAGCGCTGGCAAAGGTAAATCCCAATATCGTGGGTGTTTTAAGCGCCGGCTCCGCCATCGAAATGCCCTGGCACTACTGCTGTAAATCCATTCTCCACGGCTACCTGGGCGGCCAGGCGGGCGCGCTTGCGGCGCTGGATGCACTCACAGGCAGGATCAATCCTTCCGGCCGTCTGAGCGAAACCTACCCTCTCTGCTATGAGGACACTCCGGCCTTCCGGAATTTCCCCGGCTCCGAACGCAACTCCGAATACCGGGAAAGCATCTTTGTGGGATACCGCTACTATGACACCGCCAAAGTGAACGTCCGGTTCCCCTTCGGCTACGGACTGTCCTATACCACCTTCGCCTATTCCGACCTGAAAGCGGATGAACAGGGCGTATCCTTCACCCTCACAAACACCGGAAACCGGGACGGCGCGGAAGTGGCCCAGCTCTACGTTGGCGGCCCCAGCGGCCGGATTTTCCGTCCCGCAAAAGAGCTGAAGGGCTTTGCAAAGGTATCTCTGAAAGCAGGCGAAAGCAAAGAAGTCCGGATTACCTTTGATGATAAGACCTTCCGTTACTGGAATGTGAAAACCAACGGCTGGGAGACAGAAACCGGCGAATACACCCTTTTTATCGGCGCCAGTGTTTCCGATATCCGCCTCACCTGCGCCCATTTCGTAAAGGGCACAACGGACTGTTTCCCCTATGAAGCCTCCAAAATGCCTTCTTATTTCTCCGGCCGGGTCCAGGAAGTGCCGGACGCAGAGTTTACAATCCTACTGGGTCACGAAATTCCCAACGGCCGCTGGTCCGGAAACCTGGGCCGTAATGACGCCATCTGCCAGATGTACTACGCAAAAAGCGGCCTGGCGAGACTGATTTACAAAATTCTCACCAACATGAAGAAAAAGAGCGAAGCCAAAGGAAAACCCGATCTGAATATCCTCTTCATTTATAACATGCCCTTCCGCGGCATCGCCAAAATGACCCAGGGTGCGGTGAGCATGGAAATGGCGGACGGCATGGTGGAAGCGGTGAACGGTCACTTCTTTAAGGGAATGAAAAAGATCATCGGCGGCTTTTTCTCAAACAGGAAAGCCAACCGGGAGTATGAAAAAAAGCTCTCTTAAAACGGACCGGACCCATCCGGCTGACGGGATCAAAACCACAATGTGATACTATCGAGAAAAACGGGGTTGTTGCTGATGCAACAGTCCCGTTTTTCTCGATCAAAGAACGTATTATGACAGGCTGCTTTCCTTTTTAACGATGCCTCTCCTGTCCGCGGGGCCTTCAATTTTCTGCCAGCGGGATCAGAATCTGCAGCGTAAACCAATTGTCCTGAGCGTGCAGCGTCATGGAACCGCCGTATTTCTGCACAGCGTGCCGAATACTTTTTAAACCGTAGCCGTGATAGCTGCCGTCCTTTTTTGTGGTCTTTGGCAGTTCATCTTTTTTTAAAGAAAGCTCCCGTTCCGTGTAATTTTCACACTGGATCATCAATAGCCGGTTCTGCTGATACATGGAAAGCGTGATCAACCGCTTTTCCGGATCCTCAAACTGAGACACACACTCAATCGCATTGTCCAGCGCATTGCCGAAAATAGAACAGATATCCTTAACGTGCAAAAAAGAAATCAGACTGCCGTCCGCCATACAGGTGAAGTTGATATTGTTCTGGATACAATAAGTGCTTTTTGTGGTCAGAATCACATCCAGCACCCCGTTCCCGGTATTGGTGAGAGCCTCCTGCGTCAGAATCGCCTCTTCCATTTCCAACAGATACTGCTCTTTTTTCTGAGGATCCTTCTCGGAGCGGATGGCAATCATATAATGCTTCAGATCGTGGAATTCCCTGCGCAGCAATTCGATATTATCGATGGAAAGACGGTACTGGTCATACTGGTGCTGGAGAATGATATTCATGGCCTGATTCTCGCTCCGCATCCTGAGTTCCTCCCGCTTGTCCTGCAGCGCAAAAAGCATCACAAGGCCGCTGAAATCCACCAGCGTACGCACATAGAGAATGGATCTGGCCGCGCTGGAAAAAGGGGTGTTGGGCGTCACAAAGCTGAGATTGCTGATGGTAAACGCACAGAGCGCGATGAGCGCCGCCCCAAACAGTTCCTTGCCGTTTACATTCATCCGTTCATCGCCGGGAATCTGCCCTTTCTCCAGAAAATAATAGCCCGTATACACCACCGCATAAAACACCAGCATGGTGATCACGGACACCGGCAGACTGCCCCGTCCATAGGTTTCCGCCCACCAGACATAAAGCTGCCAGTGGAAAGAAGCGGTGAATTCCGCCAACACAAAAGCCCGGACACAGCAATAGGCGCTGTCCATCCAGGTCCCGTCGCATGTAAAATGAAGAAAACCATACATCAGTCCGATCGCACCGACCATGCCGGGAATCCACAGCCACAGCGGCAGAATCCCCGCCAGCTGATGATATCCGATAAAAACCGGCAGCGCTCCCGCCACAGCGCCCGCAAGCATTTTCCCGGACAATTTCCGGCGCAGGATCAGAATATAAACCAGACAGGCGCCCCATTCCGCCAGCGCGGTATAGAGTCTGGGCGTATCCATCAGGGAAGGTAAGTTCATCGGCGCACCCCCCCTATATAATCCGTCAGCGCATCCATAAACGCTTTCTTCCTGGTGCGGCTGATAGGCAGGCTTAAATCCCGGTCCAGCAGCACATTGTTCTGGACAATCCCCGCCACATTCTGCAGATTCACCAAATAGGCATTATGGCATTTCGCAAAATTTTTCTGCATCAGCTGCTCTTCCATCTTTTTCATGGGCCCGGCAGTCAGAAAATCCCCCTTGGAAGAATGGACCACAATATTGTGGCGCTGACTCTCGATATAAGAAATCCGGGAAAGCTCCACCCGCAGATAGCCGCCCTCCACCTCAATCTTTAAATAGCTTTTCTCCTGCTTCTCGCCGGCCTGCCGCACCGCTTTCTGCAGGATCTTTGAAAAAGCCAGATAGGAAACGGGCTTCACCACATACCCAAGGGCGTCCACCAGATACCCCTGCACCGCATACTGCACAGTTGAAGTGATAAAAATGAATGCTGCATCTTCGTCCATTTCCCGGATTTTCTCCGCTGTTTTCATCCCGTCCAGATGCTTCATCTGAATGTCCAAAAGGATGATATCGTATTCCGCCTTATAGTCCGTCACAATATCCAGGCCATCCCCAAAGACGCTGATCTGAAAGGATACCCCGTTTTCCTCTTCAAAACGCTTCAAATACTCTTCCAATATCTGTACGTGGGCTTTTTCATCCTCTACAATGGCAACTCTTATCATAAGCTTTCCGTCCTTTCAGGCAAAAAACTGCCGTTTCTGACCTCTATCTCATTTTATATGACTCCGGGATAAAAAGCAACGCGGGAGGAAATTTTGATGGTGTCTTCCCTGCCTGACGGCATTTCATCGCCCTGTCGGGCATCTGACCTTTGGGCCGTTGTAATTTCTGTTTTCTCCCCGTATAATAAACCCATCAGCAATTACAGGCCGGTATTGCCTGATCATCCCATTGCATGAGGAGGACCAAATAAATGAAACTGATCATCAATCAGGATCTCTCCTGTCCTGAAACCGAAATCATCATAAACTGTGCCCACATGGATTCCCGCCTGACACATCTGACAGGGCTGATCCGCCAATACTGCTTTTCCCTGACCGGCTATCTGAACGACCGGGAATACCAGCTGCCGCTGGAACAAATCTATTACCTGGATTCCGCCGACGGCAAATCTTTTCTCTACCTGGAAAAAGAGGTCTATTCCAGCCGGGAAACCCTGACCGCGCTGGAGGAAAAGCTGGCCCGCACCTCTTTTACCAGAATCAGCAAAAGCTGCATCGTCAACACCGGCTATCTGAAATGTGTCCGCCCGATCGGCAACCACCGTCTGGAAGCAGAACTGCAGAACGGTGAAAAACTGGTCATAACCCGCAATTACATCGAGCCTCTAAAAGATAAACTGAAAGGAGCAAAAGCATGAAAACACTCATTCAAAAAATCATTCCGTCCGTCAGCATTTGCTTTACATTGACCATCCTCCTTAACCTGCTCCTGAATATCATCAATGGCTATACTGCCGATCCGTTCGTTTTTTATCTGTTTGCCTTTTTAGTCGTCAGCCAGGGAATCGACGCGCTGCTCTCTCTGATTGACTTCAAAAAATGGAGCCATTACTGTATCACGGAATCCGTGATCCTGTATGCCATCTCCCTCCTGTTTTTTTCCCGCTATCTCTTTTACAACGGGACGTTTGATCCGTATCGTCTGATCGCTGCAACGATCATCTTCATTCTCGTGATTACCGCCATTTTCAGCTATTTCAGGAAACGCCGTCAGCTGCAGGCGGACGAAATCAATGAACTAATCGCCGGGAGGGAAAACTGATATGGAAATCATCAAAGCAGAAGAAAAAGACGCCCTGTCGCTTGCGCCCCTGGCGGCCGCTTTCCGAGTGGAACTAAACGCCTTTAAAAATATCGTTTCTAACCCTGATCTTCAAAGCGGCCTGGAAGAAATACAGGAATATTTTCAGGCCGGTTATCCGGTCTATACCGCTGTAGAAGGAACCGAATCGATCGGTTATATGGTGTGCCGCGTAGAAGATCCCATTGTATGGGTGGAATCCCTGTATGTAAAGGAGGAATACCGCCGGAAAGGTATTGCTTCCGCCCTGTTTGAAAAAGCGGAAGCGCTTGCGGAAAGCCATGAACAGGATACTCTGTTCCAATACGTCCACCCCAATAATCAGCGCATCATTAATTTTCTACGCAATAAGGGATATACCGTTCTGAATCTGATTGAAATACGCAGACCGTTTAAAGACGAGAAGCTCACAACCCATATCACTGTTGGAGATAACAGATTTGACTATTAACAGCATTGACTTTTTCACTTTTTTGTCCTATGATGATTTCATCAACCGGGAGCCTGCTGATAGGTTCCCGGTGAAGTGAAAATCTTTTCGCCTGCCGCCGTAACGGCATTCTCTGCCAGGCTAAAATTCCGGCATTTCGCCTCTTTTCACTCACGATACAATCTTAAATATTGGCAGGCCGGAAGTTTGTGTGGTTTTTTCATGACCTTTTTCAGCTCTGCCGGAAACGGAGGAAAATGAGTTACACTGTAAAACCTTTAGAAAAGCTTGACCTCATGGATGACTTTCTCATGAACGCCATCACCAGCAATCCCGATGTAGGCGTTCCTTTCTGCCGGGAGGTCCTTTCCGTGCTGCTTCAACGCGAAATCGGCGACATCCGCATCCATTCCCAGCGGTCTGTTCCCGGCCTCACCCCTGAGCACAGGGGCATCCGCATGGATGTGGAAATTGAAGAAATACCGGATGACGCCAAATCTCTTCCCGTATTAAATGTCTATGACCTGGAACCTCATCTGCAAAACAATCTGGATCTGCCCAGGCACAACCGATTCTACCAGGCGAAAATCGACAGCCGTTATCTGAAATCCGGGGAACGAAATTTTGCCAGACTCCCCAACCTGTACGTGATTTCCATCACAACCTATGACCCTTTCGGCTATGACTACATGATGTACACAGTCAGCAACAAATGCCAGGAACTGCCGGACATGGACTATGAGGACGGCCTGCAGTTCATCTACTTTTACACTGGCGGCAGTAAGGGGGGAAATCCCCAGATTAAGGAGATGCTGCAATATTTCCAAAACAGTTCTGCAGAAAATGCCACCAGTGATGTCCTGAAAAAAATACACAGATATGTAAACAACATAAAAATCGACCCGGAGGTGGAACTGGAATATATGACTTTTGAAGATTTTTTATATTTGGAAAAGCAAAAAGTTGCCCGTATCACCCAAGCAGAATCCATTTTGAAACTATTGGAGGATTACGGCACCATTCCGAATTCCATTAAAGAAATTGTGATGACACAAAAAGATTCTTCTATTTTGGATGACTGGCTGAAACTGGCCGCCAGGGCTGAAAGTATCCAGGATTTTATTGATAAAACAGGAATCGTAATTCCCTGCACACAATAAAAATACCTGAGAAGGGCAGCTGTTTTGCACAGCCGCCCTTCTCCTTTTTCAGCGTTTCATTTTTTTGATATGCTCTCTGGTTTCCTGCGAAATGCAGCGGGACTCCACAATCTTCTGCAATGCCTTATTAAAGGTGAAATCATCCAGCGCACTGTTTTTTAAATAGGCTTCCGTCTTTTCCGGAAAATTCACATAGCAAAAAGACAGCGCCCAGGCATTTGCCATCTTCACATAATATCCTTCATGGCGGATGGAATCGAATACAGGAAACAGCCTGTCAATATACTCTGCATTCATGAAATAGTTGAGAATCATCACCAGGGCAAACCGGACGTCAAACTCTTCTTCAGACTGTAAAAGAGGCTGCAAAAAATCCCAGACCCGGGCAGGATAATCCTTCGCAAATTTTAATCCGACGCAAAAGCTGTCGCACAGCGACCAGTTATCGATCCCGGGAAGGAAGGCCCGAATCAGGGCAAACTGTTCCTGCAGCGTGATCGCTTCCTGCCACCCGCGTCTTCTCCCTGCACTGTTGTCCGGTTCGGAAAGTCCATTGTTCTGAATGCGGGCACAGCCGATCAGAAATCCCCGAAGCATGATTTCCTCAAAGAAAGCCTCTCCCGCCTCCCCGGAAGCCAGCGCTTCCAGAGATTCCCGCCAGCCTTCCCTTGTCAGCTGCCGGGCGATCCGGTGCAGGGCCGGAAGCCGCACGCCCAACACCCGGGATGCGCTGCCGGAAGGGATCTCCTCCCCCGGCTTTCTCAAAAGTCCGGCGGCAAATTTTGCATAATCCGGTTCTGCCGCCGCTTTCAGACGTTCACGGATCTCATTTTGAACTGTTTTCAAGCGCGCAGACATACTCCTGTCCTTCCTCCACATAATGTCTTGCATTGGCAAAATTGGCTGCTGCTTCCTCCGGCGTCACCTGGCGCTTTACCTTTGCAGGACTGCCGATCACCAGGGAGTTATCCGGAATCACCGTATTCTGCGTGACCAGAGCGCCCGCGCCGATGATGCAGTTCTTCCCGATCACCGCTCCGTTTAAGACAATCGCCCCCATGCCGACCAGAGTATTGTCGCCGACCCGGCAGCCATGGATAATCGCACCATGCCCTACCGTCACGTATTTCCCGATCGTTACGCCATATCCTGCATCCTCATGTACCACACAATTATCCTGGATATTAGAGCCTTCTCCGATCATAACAGGCGCCCGTTCCCCCCGTACCGTAGCGTGAAACCATACGCTGCACTTATCCTCTATTTTTACATCTCCATAAACAGCGGCTCCCGGCGCAACAAAAGCGCCGGGATGAATTTCCGGTTTTTTCATCAGACAACCCTTTCTTTAATTTGATCCTCTCTTTAATCAAAAACATCCTCTGACGGCAGTCAATGCCATCCCCTTTTGTTCTGCTTCATCTGTGCCTCAAACTGCAGCCTGCTCATATCCATACTCACATTGGGTTCCTCCGGCTGATCGGGCAGGCGCATATTTTTCTTCGCCTTGCGTTCCGGTCTGCGCCCTTCCACCTGGCGTTTAAAGTCCCGTTTGCTCAAATAACTCCCCAATGCTGTCCAGACAATAGGCACCACAACCAAAAGACCAAGTAACAAAAACAGCCACTGTGCTCCTGACATGACGCTCCTCCTTTCGCAGCAAAACCCACACCTGAAAGCTTCCCTTTTCATTTCTGTTTCTATTTTATCATGCCCTGCGCCGCCTGCACAATAGCTGTTTTGCGAACTGTCGTTTTATGCTTGCCAATCCTTCAAAATCCCGCTATACTCTCTTTAGAAAACAAATGGGGCGTTTGCCCTGACGTATAGAAGGAAACGGAGAATCAAATGAGTATTTTAAACGTGGAAAACCTGTCCCACGGCTTCGGGGACAGAGCTATTTTTAACAATGTATCCTTCCGCCTGTTAAAAGGGGAACACATCGGACTTGTGGGTGCAAACGGGGAAGGGAAATCCACCTTCATGAATATCATCACCGGGCATCTGCAGCCCGACGAAGGAAAAATCGAATGGGCCAAAAATGTCCGAGCCGGTTATCTGGATCAGCATACCGTTCTGGAAAAAGGCATGACGATCCGGCAGGTTTTGACCTCCGCCTTTGATTTTCTGCTGGACATGGAAAAAGAACTGAGCGCCATTTATGAACAAATGGGGGAAGCGGACAACGAACGCCTGCAGCTTCTGATGGACGAGGCCGGCACGCTGCAGGATCTTCTGACCATGCATGATTTTTATATGATCGACGCGAAAGTGGAGGAAGTGAGACGCGCCCTGGGCCTTTCGGACATCGGGCTGGATAAGGATGTGTCGGAGCTTTCCGGCGGGCAGCGCACCAAAGTGCTGTTAGGGAAGCTGCTGCTGGAAAAACCCGATATCCTGCTGCTGGATGAACCCACCAACTATCTGGATGCCGAGCATATCGAGTGGCTCAAGCGCTATCTGAACGACTATGAAAACGCTTTCATCCTGATTTCCCACGACATCCCGTTTTTAAACAGCGTGGTGAACCTGATTTATCACATGGACAATCAGGAACTCAACCGCTATGTGGGAGATTATGATAAATTCCAGGAAGTTTATGCGATGAAGAAGGCGCAGCTGGAGGCTGCCTATAACAAACAGCAGAAGGAAATTGCGGATCTGAAGGATTTTGTAGCCAGAAATAAAGCCCGGGTGGCCACCCGGAATATGGCCATGTCCCGTCAGAAAAAGCTGGATAAAATGGATGTGATCGAGCTGGCGGGCGAAAAGCCGAAGCCGGAATTTCAGTTTAAGGAAGCGCGCACGCCCGGACGCTATATCTTCCGGACAAAAAATCTGGTGATCGGTTATGACGAGCCCCTTTCCTCTCCTCTGAACCTGGAAATGGAACGCGGCTCCAAAATCGTTCTCACCGGGGCCAACGGCATCGGAAAGACCACTCTTTTAAAGAGTATCCTGGGCCTGATCCCGCCCCTGTCCGGCAGTGTAGAACAGGGCGACTATCTGGAAATCGGGTATTTTGAGCAGGAAATGGATGCCGGTATTTCCACCACCTGTATCGAAGAAATCTGGCAGGAGTTTCCCGCCTATACCCAGTACGAGGTGCGTTCCGCCCTGGCAAAATGCGGGCTCACCACCAAGCACATCGAAAGCCTGGTGAAAGTGCTCTCCGGCGGAGAACAGGCAAAGGTGCGTCTGTGCAAGCTCATCAACAAGGCCTCCAATGTGCTGGTTCTGGACGAACCCACCAATCACCTGGATGTGGATGCAAAAGCGGAATTAAAGCGGGCGCTCACCGCCTATAAAGGGAGCATTCTGATGGTCTGCCATGAGCCCGAATTTTATGACGGACTGGCTACCGATGTGTGGGACTGCACGAAATGGACGACGCGGACTGTATAACGGAACAGGGAGGATGGTTTTAATCATCCTCCCTGACTTTTGTATCGCTTTATTCAATTTTCGTCTTTTTCAAAAACCAGATCCATCTTTCTGATACATCCGTTTACCTTCATTTCCGTAGGTATCATGCCCGCAAAGCGCCAGCCCCGGGCTGCGTAACGGTCAATCACTTCCCGGTGCTCCCGGGTGAAGGCAACCAGCTTTTCATTTGCTTCATAACTCACATTGACATATTCATATTTCTTCATACCGCACATCCTCCTTTTGGATTTTTTAGTTTTTAAAATTCTCTCTTTTTATAAAAACGGACGGACAGACGAACCGAAATGAAAATTGCAGCCGCCCCCAAAATTATGGCGATCATGATTCCCGGAACTACGGAACCTCTCAGCCAGGCAGGAACTTTCGGATTATTTTCCAGGATTTCCCCAAGCAGACCTCCGATGCCGCCTCCAATCCCGGCCACAAGTGCAACGGCTGCCAGGAACCAGATCCGGCCTTTATTCACACCGAATTTAAACAAAACCGGCAGTTCAAAGGAAATCAGAAGCATTCCCGCTGCTACGAACATCATGAGGGTCTGCCAGAGTGGGAAACCGATATTTTTCTTTAAAAAAATTCCGGCAAGGCTCATTATAACCGCAGTGATGATGCTGGTAATCAAGGCTCCTAAGAAGCCTACCAGATATTTTTCCAGAACCAGTTGTTCTCCGGTCACCGGCAGGGAAATAGCCAGGCTGTCCCACTTATTTTGCTCCTCATATGCCATCAGCGACTTCACCACCATGGTTCCCAGCACGATATTCAAAAAAGCAAAGGTCACAGCCATGCTGCTTTTGCTCATAGAGGCGATTATCGCATATAAAATGTTGAATACAAACATCGATTTCCAGTATCTTAAAACCATATACCAGTCTTTCAGTAAGAGTCCTTTCATTTTCAGCTCTCCTTTGCCATTGCAATAATAATGTTTTCAATTCCCGCTTTCTCTGTCTTCATGCTCTCAGGCACCATGCTGCGTTTCACCAGCGCTTCCACACCGTATCCCGTATTCCGGCTGTAGATGACCGCCTGGGGATCAATTGCCTCAAAATCCTGCTCTCTTAAATTCAGAATCCCGTACTGTTCCAGAAGCATATCCTTTTCTTCACAGAACAAAAGCCGTCCTTTGTGAATGAAAGCGATGTAATCGCAGATTTTTTCCAGATCACTGACAATGTGAGAGGATATCAGGACCGAGTGCTCCTCATCTCTGGTAAACTCATTGAACACATCCAGAATTTCGTCCCGGGCGATGGGATCGAGTCCGCTGGTTGCCTCATCCATGATCAGCAGCTTTGCCTGATGGGAAAGCGCCACCGCCAGCGAAAGCTTCATTTTCATGCCTCTGGAAAAATCACTGAACTTTTTCTTCTCCGGGAGTTGGAATTTCTTCAGATATCCATAATAGGTCTCTTCTTCCCAATTTGTATATATCTTCTTCATGACCCGGTTTACCTGAAACGGTGTTAGCCCTTCCGGAAAACAGGATTCATCCAGAACAACGCCGATCTCTTCTTTTTTCTCCGTAAACTCCCTGGCCTTATTGTCACAGCCCAGTACCTCTATGCTGCCTTCGTCCGGATGCACCGCGCCAATGATGGATTTAATTGTGGTACTCTTGCCGGCCCCATTCTCTCCGATCATCCCCATGATGCATCCGCTGGGCAGACAAAAGCTGATTCCATCCAGCGTAAAACCCTTATATTTCTTTGTGACATTTTTTAATTCCAGCGCTTTTTCCATCATGATTCTCCATCTCCTGTCAAAGTGAACATTTCCAGTAATTCTTTTCGGTCAAGTCCGCAGCCTGCGCCAAGTTCATAAATCTCATTCATGAGTTCTTCTATCTTTTTCAAATTCATTTCCCGGATCAGTTCCGTATTCTTTCGGGCGACAAAACTGCCTTTCCCGGACATCGTATTGATAAATCCTTCCCGTTCCAGTTCTTCATAGGCGCGTTTTGTGGTGATAACGCTGATGCGAAGATCTTTCGCCAGTCCTCTGATGGACGGCAGCGGATCTCCCTCCTTCAGCTTTCCCGCTATGATGAGGTTTTTAATCTGTGAATAGATCTGGTCATAAATAGGTTGATCTCCTACATTGCTTATGATAATATCCAACCTTCCCACCTCCGTTCTACTGTATATACTCACTATATACAGTATTAACAGATTTGTCAATCCCTTTTTCATTTTTTATATATGTAAAGAAAACTTGGAATTTTAAAAGGAGACGCTAATGAATAAAGAAGAAATTCTTGCGAAAAGCCGCAGGGAAAACAAAAATCAGGACATCTTTGAAATGGAAATAATCAGGGACGGTGCGAAAACCGGTGCAATTGCCGCGGCCATCCTGGCCACCCTCTTTTTAATACTGCAGATTTTTGCAGGCAGCGGTATCAATTATGGACTGTACGCTGTGGTTTTCTGCATTCCCGCCTCCACGTTTGCAGTCAAGGCATTCCGCCTGAAACGCAGGCACGAAATGATTCTTGCCGTTCTTTATATCCTTTTTGTACTTATGCTCTCTGTGGCACATATTTATAATCTGTTTTCCGCCGGAGGCGCGGTATGAACGATAATCTGATTCTGAAAAACCGCCTGAAAGAGGCGAGAAATGAACAAGGGCTGTCACAGTCCCAGCTTGCGGAAATGGTAGGTGTTTCCCGCAATACCATCAGCTCCATCGAAACCGGACAGTTTTCTCCGACCGCGAAGCTGGCGCTGGTTCTGTGCATCGCCCTGGATAAGAAATTTGAAGAATTGTTCTATTTTTAAAAGAGAACGTAACCGTGAAGCCTTCCGCCGCGTTACAGCAGGGCTTCATCATAGGCGGCCCTGCTGCCGCCGATAAACTTCTTTCTGGTTCTGGCACATACCACATGGGCCTCCCCGATCTGTTTCACCGAAATCCGGACGGGTACCGCCACATCCCGAAGATGCATTCCGATCAGGGTATCCCCGATATCCATCCCTACGTGAGCCCGGATGTGCTCCACCGCCACCGGATGTTTGAACGCCTGATACGCAGCCGTGGCAAAGGAGCCGCCGGCTTTCGGCTGGGGCACCACATTCACCGTCTCATATCCGTATTTCAGTGCTGCTTCCTCTTCCAGAATCAGCGCCCGGTTCAAATGCTCACAGCACTGGGCAGCCAGATATACGCCTGCTTCCTGTACGGCCTGATCAATTCCGTCAAACAGGGCGCTGGCGAGTTCGGGATTTGAAAATGTGCCTATTTTCTCTCCGCCCACCTCGCTGGTGGAACAGCCCACTACAAACAGATCGCCGCTCTTTCCCTTTGCAGCAGCCAGGATCTGGGCGGCAGCCTGATAAGCCTGCTCTCGGATCTCTGCATATTCTTCTGTCATATCTTCTCCTTCCCTATGAAATCCTGTTATAAATCCCCCTGATATACTCCGCCGCCTTCCTTGCATTTTCCGGTATTGTCTCCTCCAGGGTGCACTGTATAAAGGGTTTTTTCGTTTTCACAAAGCGCAGGATTTCTTCATATTCCATGATGCCCTCTCCCGCGGCTGTCTGAATGAGTTCCCCTTCCCCAACCTTAAAATCTTTGATATGCATCACAGCGATGTCTTCCCCAAGAAGTTCTATTGCATCCCGCACAATCTGCGTCCGGTTTTCATAATTGGATATGTGTAGCAGATTCACCGGGTCAAAAATGATCTGAAGGTTTGGCGATCCGATTTCATCCAGCACTCTCCTGGCAATCTGCGGCGTATATACGATATGGGTAAAAACAGGCTCAATGGCCACGATCACGCCCATTTTTTCCGCATATTCCACCACAGGGCGCAGTCCGTCCATAAAAGCCCGAAGCGCTTCTTCGGAATGGCTTTCCGGCACATAGCGGTATTCCGTATTGGGTGCTCCGGTCTCCGTTCCCACCACACCACATCCGGCCAGGGCCGCGAAACGGATATGGGATTTATACCGTTTCTGAATCGCCGCCAGCTGTCCGGGATCAGGATTTGCCAGATTCAGATAACAGCCCAGCACCGCGAAATCAATACCGTGCGCCCAAAACATCCTTTTTAACGCCATGGCAAGCCCCGGCGTCAGAGCGGCATCCGCAAAATCCTCTCCTTCAAGCAGTCTGCCCAGCGCTGCATGGGCACAGGTGAACCCCTGTCTTTCAATATAAGCAAGCCTCTCCTCCAGCCCCATCTGCGGCGTGTCATGAAGGCGCATTCCAAGGTTCAGCCTGCTGCGTATCTGATTACTTCCCATAAGTCAATCCCTCCTGTCTACTTCAATCTCCCGGCATTTCCACGCTCTCTTTTCTTCTATTTTACTCTGCCGCCCCTTTAAATTCTACCCAAATTCTTCCGGAATCTGTGCAAATTTATCCCACACAAATCTGATATTTGCGTGTCATTTTTTGGAGAAGTCCGTAAAACAGATCCACTACCGGCCCCAGCCCCAGTGTGCAGACAATGGTGCCGATCCCGATTTCCCCGCCCAGACAAAATGCAAGTCCTACACATACCACATCCAGCCCTATTTTTGCAATGCCGATTCGAATTCCCTTTTCTGTCATGGCCGCCACAAGATCATCCGTGGGATTGGAGGGAAAAATACAGAGCACATAGGACGCCACCGCAAAAGCGATGATAAAAATTCCCGCGCCAAAGAGCAGCGCGGAGTCTATCCAGCCCTGTCCCTGCACGTTTTCCAGGATCTTTTTCCAGAAGTCCGTAAAAATACCCAATAAAAACGAAGAGAGAAAAGTGGTCAGCCGCAGCATCTTTTTGCGGATCAGCGCGGCAAGAATGACCGCAAGAAAAGCCGTCATATAAATTGCCAGGGACGTGGGGATGCCAAGTCTGTCGCCCAGAGCGAAATTCAGCGCATCATATCCCCCGGCCCCCAGGTGGGAGTTGACGGTCAGCACCACGCCCAAAGGCATGAGCCCGATTCCGATCAGATAGAGAAGCAGGTTTGCCGCCCAATCCCTTCCGTTCATTTTCTTTTTCAGGGTATTCCACCAGTTCATATTTTTATTCCTTCCTGCCCTGGCCTGTCAGATCCGTCTTCCACAATCCGGAAAGTCCGTTCGTAGGGGGTATAATCGTTTAAGAAAATGCTGTAGCCATTCACATTCTTTTCTTCCCCCGAATAATGCCCTTTAAATGCATGGGTTCCATAACCGGGGCCGATCACTATCTTTTTCGCACCGCCATGCAGATTCAGGCAGCCGTCCCTTAAAATCAGGCTTTCTCCCTTTCCCGCCGTCAGACAGAAGGTGTCGTTTTCCAGAATGCAGCCTGACGGGATATCCACTTCCACCCGAAGGGGCAGCCCCTGCAGCCCTTCCGATTTCACGGAGATCTCCAGCCCGCTTTCCAGTTCCCGTACCGATACCGTAATCTCCAGCCTGCTGGTGATCACAAGCTCCCGTTTGGAATGATCCATGGCCCACCAGTCCGAAGTGCCCTGATCCTGGGTAAAGGGCTAATAATACCAGCCTTTTGTCTCTGCCTTTAAGATACATCCATCCTCTGTCACCGTCATCTCTTTCGGTATGAAATTGCGGACATCACAGTAAGATTCCCCGATTCTCAGACCGATAGGCAGGGAACCGAATTTCAGGAATAAGAAGGACGCCTTATTGTTGAGCACGCTGTAGACATATCTGTGTTTTTTCACCCGCAGCACCTGAGAACCCGGGAAGTATTTCCGGTATTCGGACAAGAAACCGTATCCTTTAAATTCATAGTCCTTCAGCCAGTCATACATCATGAAAATGTACATACAATCCTGGGCCCGGTCCCCCCGCTCCATGTTGTCTTTGATGATTTTGTGTGCGGCCGCATCGAACAGAGGATTCCCGGTCTTTGCCGCCATATAGGTATAGAGGTAGAAATACTGATCCGGATACAGCGCTTTCCCATGATCCTGTCGGGTGGAATTCTGGGTAAAAATCGTGTCATCCCCGTCAAAATAATAAAGCATCATATTCAGGTTGCGTTCTACATACCCTAAAAACGCTTCCCTCCCGGTAGCCTCATAGGCGGAAATCAGGGATTTGTCCACCACAGCGTTGTAATTGCCTGTGGACCGCTCCGCATACTCGCCGTCCTCGTCCCCGTCGATTCCTTCCGCCAGATACTGGGCCGCCCTGCGCCTCAGCTTTTCCGCCAGCTGGGCCGGGGTCATGGCCTGATCCGCAGGAGATAAAATCCGTTCATTCACCCGCGCTACCGTCAGCGCCAGGCTGCCGCTTTCTTCCACCAGTCCTGCCAGCTGGAACAGGGTCGCCGTCACTGCCCATCGGTGGTTTGGCGTATGGAAGCCCCCATATAAGAGGATTGGAATGCAGCGCAGAAGCAGCACCCGGTAACGGTTTTTTAAGCCCTCTTCTTCCGCTGTTTTCCCATATTGTTCCAGGATGCGGTATGCCCCGTAAAGTCTGCGGAAACAAAAAGAAGTATCCGGCGCAGAGTAAAAATTGCAGGTTGGGAAATCCAGACTGCCGTCATCACGCTGCCACTTTTCAATAAAGCCGATTCCCAGACGGACCGCATCAAACACACGTTTATCTTTGTAATATTTGCTTTCCGGGCAGAAGTATACGCAAAGGGCATCCGTCAGCAAATAGATGGTATGTTTTCCCTCTATCACCTCGCTGGGCATCCTGCCGCAGTCCTCCCGGGACCTGTCTCTGATCTGTTTTTCCAGAAAATCCTCCACCGTCTTTTCCGTGGATTTCACCATATGCATCCAGTATCGTTTCATTCTTCTGTCTCCTCTTTTCTGTTCAGCCATTCCATGAAAAACAGAATTGCCAGAGCCTGGCCGTAGGGCATGGGCTGAATGGGTATCCGCTTATAAAAATCCCTGGTTTCCCGCCCCATGGGAGTTCCATAGGAAACCTGCAGCACAATTCCTTCTTCCGTGACACAGGAAAGGATTGCATCCAACGCTTTTTTTACTGTTTCCAGATAACTTTCGTCCAAAATTCCCTGATTCACCGCTTTCATGATCCCATAAGCGATCCCCGCTGTGGCACTGGCTTCCTCATAAGAGTCTGCGTCGTCCAAAAGCGTGTGCCACATGCCGTCCTCTTCCTGCAGGTCCACCAGGGTGTCCACCTGATTTTTGAGAACGCCGGTCAGATAGCGTTCCACCTCCGGGCTGCATACGCCCATGGCGATCAGTTCCGGGATTGCCGCTGTGATCCAGCTGTTTCCCCGGCCCCAGAAGGCGCCCGCAAAATGATTCTTTTCCTTAAAGGTCCAGCCGTGATACCACAGGCCGGTCTCCCGGTCTGCCAGATATTTCACATGCAGGAGGAATTGATAAACCGCCTCCTGTTTATAGTCCTCCCGCTCCAGAATACATCCCATATGGGCCAGAAACAACACCGTCATGAAAAGGGTATCGTCCCAAAGCTCCTGTTCATTGACAGAATCAGAAGTGATATGCTGCAGTCCTCCCTCACTGGTGCGGGGAAACCGGTTCATGATCCAGTCTGCCCATTCCCGGCACACCTGCAGGTACTCTTCCTTTTGAAACGCCTCCGCATAATAGGACAACGCCAAAAGCGGCGTCACCGTATTCACATTTTTCGCGGGCAGCCCTATTTTCATCTGCCTTCCATAATAGCTTTCCAGGATGTCCAGATATTTTTCATCCCTGGTCAGCTCATAATATTTCCAGAATCCAAAAAGCCCGACTCCCTGCGTCCACTCCCAGAACTGGTACTTTCTGATATCATCCGAGGCCAGACTGTTTGTTTTCATATTTTCAAGAAACGTCCGATCCTCTTCATACAATACATTCTGAAAGCTGTCTGCAAGCAGCTGCAGCTTTCTTTTTACTTCATTTTCCAACGCCTGGTTCATGGTTGCTCTCCCTTTCCAATTATATTATACTTAAATACACATCCTGCAGGAGGCGGTATCATGATCATTGATAATTCCCTTATTTTTGAAAAAAAGCATTTTATCATCATTAATAATGTGGAGCAAAAGCTGCTTTACTACTTCGACTATGACGAGCGAAGCGCTTCCGTAAACATGGAATTCCAGCACTTCCACGCTTACTATGAAATCATGGTTTTCCTCTCCTCCGAGGCCGAACACCTTTTTGAAGGAAACCTGTATCATCTCACCTTCGGGGACATCCTTTTAATTCCGCCCTACGTGCTGCACAAATCCATCTATCGGAAAGGACCCGCCAGTAACCGCATCATCATCGATTTCATGCTGCCCGATGAATGGCTGGATCACGCCCACGGCTATGAAGAACTGCTTTCTCCCTTCCATACCCCGGAACACATCTACCGGTTTTCCGCGGAACACCGTCTGCTTTTATTCCGCTGTCTCAACAGCATCATGGAATACTCCAAACGGCCTGATTATGCGGACCGCCCTCTGGACCAGCTCATGATCCATACCAAATTTGTAGAATTTCTGCATGAACTTTACCGGATACGGGAGGAGAATATCTATTGTAATGATACCGCCTCTTCCCCCACCGCCCAGAAGATGTATTCTGTGGCTTCCTACATCCACCAGCACTATGGGGAACCGCTTTCCCTGCAGATTCTGGCCGACCTTTTTTACATGAATCCCTGTTATCTGTCCCACTGCTTTAAGGACACTCTGCAGTTCACGATCTCCGATTATATCCAGATGACCCGCGTGAAAAATGCGCAGCACAGGCTTCTTGCAACGGATGATAAAATTACGGATATTGCTGCGGCCTGCGGGTTTAACAGTTTCTCTCAGTTCAACCGCGTATTCAACAAACTGTCCGAGGTCTCTCCTCGTGAATATCGCAAATTCCGGTATAAAAATCCGGTATGATCAAAGATAGACCGGATTGACAACCGCCCGGTATCCTTGTTCCGACTTCAGCGCTCCCGCCAGCCATTCTGCATTTTCAATCCTGAATTCTTCCAGATGCAGCTCATATGAGTGGGGACCGGTTTGGGAAAACTGTTTCCCTTCCATTTCCAGGGTCCTTCCATCCGATAAAAATAGCAGGAACCGCATCGGCCCTTCTTCGGAAAAAACACGGATTTTCACATCTGCTTTAGATGAGTGTTCCGCCCTTTTCTCTCCCGGCCCTGCGCCGTCCGCTTCCAAAAACAGGAGCGGTCCGTCCGTGATCATGACCCCGCCTTTCCAAACGGCTGAAAGAATGTCTTTCGGGTCGAGGGCTTCCGCCCTGCTTCTGTCCTCTTTTAAATGCACTCCGGTTATGGCACAGGCGCTGCCAAGCTGCCGTCCCGCCCAGTCCAGGAAGGCAGGAAGGCTTCGTCTGCCCATCTGCTCCAAAACTGCCGCCTTTTCCTGTATTCCCGCCGGAAGTTGTTCCCGCCTCTGTTCCAGAATTTCTAATATTTCGCAGATTTTCTGTAAATCCCCGTCGTACTGACCGGCTCTGATATTATGGGTATCGCTCCCGGCAGTTGCCGTCAGCCGGTATCCTTCCCTCCTGCGCCCAAGCCACCACTCCAGCGCCTCCCCGTTTCCGTTCGTTCCCAGCATTGGATGTGCGCCGTTATAAACTTCAACCGCCGAAAAGCAGGATAAAATTCTGTCAAACTCTCTGTTCCACGCCGTGGAGGCGCTACTGTCAAAGGGGTGGTTGATCTGGGGGATCCCGCCTTCCCTGCGGATCTCCTCCGCCGTCCGCACAAATTCCCGTTCCAGATACAAAGGCGTTCGGTCCTTTTCCTCCGGTATGCGGTAAATGATGTCCTTTTTTGCTCCCAGCGCCATCACATGCCCGTTTGAGGTGGAGATTTCCTTGGAAAGAATCGGACAAAAATCCAGCTCCTTTTCTCCGTCCCATTCCTCATGATTGAATGTGTTATGATGATCGCTCAGCGCCCCAAAGCCGCACCCTGCCGCTTTCATGGCCTTTTTTACCTGCTCCGTCGTCTCTGTCACCGCATCTGTGCCGCCATAAACCGGACTGCTGTAAATGCTATGGTGATGCAGATCGCCAAAAATCCATCCGGAGGGCAGACAGCCGATGGGTTCCAGCTGCAGCTCGATCCGTTTATTCCGGTCTTCCGGCAGACGGATCCTTTTTTCCGCCCTGCACCAGGCGGGCCCGCCGGAAACCTCTATCCGATAAGAACCTTCTTCCAGAAAAAGACCGATCCCGTCCGTCTCTCCCGTCAGTTCCCGGATCACCGGAATGCGGTCCCTGAGTTTTCCGGTTTCCCGAAAAACCCTGACCTGTGCTGTCACGGGAACATTTTCCGCTTTCAACTGCAGCTTAATGGAATAGTCCCGTTCCCTGCCAGATGCCTGTTTTGGCATATCCGTCCATCTTTCCAGCCATAAAAGTAAATTTGTAAGTTCTTCTTTTCCGGAGAGGAATCGTTCAGAAGGCAGCGCATATGCGCGGTCAAACTCCATCCAGATTTCCGCTGTCTTTTTGTTTTCCATCTTTTTTTACACGGAAAGGGGCCTGCGCATGCATCCCCTTTCCCATTCCTTTATTCTCGCAGTTCAGCCCACGTTAGCGTCATACCATGCCGCTCTTTCCTCCAGGATCTTTTCCAGTCCCGCGGATACCAGCTTGCCGTATTCCTCCTGCTGCACAGCGTCAAAAGATGCCGGATCACAGCAGATGAGTTTATAAACGTACTCAATCGCCATCTTTTTCACATTGGCGCCGTAATTGGACTCGGTCTCCAGCACTGCCGGATAGGCAGGATATACAAAGTGCCCTTCCACATAAGTCAGATCATAGAAGTTTTCAAAATACTCCTTGGTCTCCCAGTCATTGGATGCCATCAGAGACGCGACAACGCCGTTCTTGGATTCCCAATAACTGTATCTGTCGTTCATGATATTGTAATCCGGACCGTTTCCGGGATAAGAACCCGCTTTCAGTTCTTCCTCTGTGGGCCAGACGGGAATGCCGTCTTCCGTTCTCTTATGGTCCGGAGTAAAGGACAGGTTTTCCGCCACATCCGGATTTACCATCCAGTTTAAATATTTCATAACCGCATCGGCTTTGTCCTGGCTTGTCTTGGGAACCATGATGAACATGCCGTAAAGAGGTTCCGCAGGATTCCGGTAAGTTCCGTCAGGCAGATCAAAACAGTTTACAGGAACCAGCTGCGCGCCTTCCACGGTGGCCTTTAATACCGGAATATTGCTGAATACCGGGTTTGTCCTGTCGCCGAGAACAAAGCCCGCATTACCGGAGGTGATGTCCTGCTGGAACAGATCGATGGTGGTATCCGTCACAAAGTCTTTGGAGATGATTCCGTCATTGTAAAGTTCATTCATCTTGCGGATGCCGTCCACCGCGCCGGGTGCAAAGATCAGATATTCTCCGTCTGCGCCGCCGTAGATAAAAGCATCCTTATCGTTTAACTGATCCACATAAGATCCCACAAAGTTTAAATAAAATCTCGCTGTATCCGTGGAACCGCCCATGGCCCAGGGCACCGGCCTGTCCACGCCGCCCGGATTCTTTTCCTTGAATGCATACAGACATTCAAACAGTTCTTCTTTTGTAGTGGGCACTTCCATTCCCAGCACGTCCAGCCAGTCTTTTCTGATGTATGCCATGTGGCGGGCGCCGGATGCTTCCCTCTGCTTCATGATCGCATACTGTTTGCCGTCCAGTTGTCCCATGGTCTGGATTTCACCGCTGATTTCCTGGATTTGGGCGCCGTTTTTCGCATACGCTTCCGTCAGGTCGGCCAGACCGCCGTTTGTTGCATAATTGGTAAAAATAGACTGGTCATAGGTGAATACCACGTCAGGCGCATTGCCGCCGGACATCATGATGTTGAGTTTATCGTCGGAACCGGAACGGGGCACGGAAACAAATTCCACATTGATGTTGCAGGCTTCCTTCACCTGCTCTCTGATCCAGTCAACCGTGGGGTTTTCTTCCTGGGAAGTTCCCGCTGCCGCAGTACCTCTGTCCCAGATCATGACCTTGATGGTTTCTTCTTTTCCGGAATCCGCTTTCTGCGCCCCATCTGCCTGCGTGGATGCCGCGCCCGAACCGCAGGCGGTCAGCATGGAAACCGCCAGCACCAGGCTCAGCGCTTTCGCTAATTTTTTCTTTAACATAATATTTCTCCCTTCTTTATTTCAACCGGACAGTACGCCGGTTATCCGCAAATATCCGTAATTTTCTCATCCTTTTACCGCTCCCAGCATGATTCCCTTTGTGAAATATTTCTGGATAAAAGGATAGGCGATCAGCATAGGGGTCATGGAAACCACAATGCTGGCTGATTTGATGTTGTCCGCCACCAGGTTGGAGGTCTTTCCCTCTTCCAGGGAAATCGCCACTGAGTCTATCATCTGTTTCAGCTTCATCTGAACTGTGTAAAGTTCGGAATTGTTGATATAATATAAGACATCGCTGATACCGTTCCACCTGCTCACCGCATAGAACAGGCTCAAGGTGGCAATCGCCGGTACCGAAAGCGGAATGGCAATTTTGACCAAGGTTTTCCAGTGGGAACAGCCGTCAATATAAGCCGCTTCATAGAGGGACTGATCAATCCCCAGGAAAAATGACCGCATGATGATCAGGTTATAAGCGCTTAAAACGCCCGGGATGATCAGCGCCCATACGGTATCAATCAGGCCGAAGTCCTTCACATTTAAATAAGTAGGGATGATACCGGGGTTAAAATACATGGTCAGCACAAACAGCGTCATGATCGTTTTCCCGCCCTTTAACTCCTTTTTGGAAAGCGGATATGCAGCCAGGATCGTCATGATCATGCAGATCAGCGTATATCCCGCCGTCAGGACGATGGTGTAAAGGAAGGAATGGATGAAATTGCTGTTTCCAAATACCTTCTGATATGCTTCCAGCGTAAACTGCACCGGATAGATGAACACCTTCCCTGTCAGAATGGCATTTTTAGAACTGACGGATACCGACAGGACGCGCAGGATCGGAATCAGCGTCAGAATCGTGATGATGATGAAAATGGCGCTCAGCACGAACTGAAATATTTTGGATGATTTGCTGTTTATTTCACTCATCAGATGATGCCCTCCTCTCCGAATTTTTTCGCCGCCGCATTTACGGTCAGAATCATAATCACGCCGACTACCGACTGGAACAGGCCGACCGCCGTCGCAAAGTCAAACCTGGCTGCCTGCAGGCCGACGGAATATACATAAGTGCTGATGACATCGGACGCTTCCTTGACCAGCGTGTTTCCCAGCATGTAAGGCCGGTCGAAGCTGATGGAAACAATTTTACCCAGAGACATGATCAGCATCATGGAAATCGTGCCCCTGATCTGGGGGATCGTCACATGCCAGATCCGCTGCATCCTTGTGGCGCCGTCTATGTAGGCCGCTTCGCCGAGGCTGGGATCCGTGGCCGTGAGGGCCGCCAGATAAATGATCAGGGAATATCCGGCTCCCTGCCAGATGCCGGAAATCCAGTATACAAACCGCCACTTAAAGGGGGAACTCAAAAAGTCGATCGGTGAACCTCCCAGCGTCTGAATCAGGTTATTGATCAGTCCGCTGGAAGAACACAGCTGTGTCACAATACCGGCGATGATTACCCAGGAAAAGAAGTTGGGCAGATATAAAATCAGCTGTGTGGACTTTTTAATGAATTTGTTGTGTATCTCATACAGAAATACCGCCAGGATGATCGGGATCGGGAAACCGAGAATGATGTCCCCTGCATTCAGGATCAGCGTGTTCCAGAGGGCAAGCCAGAACTCCTTTGCCGCAAAAGCCTCTTTAAAGTGCGCCAGCCCGACCCATGGGCTGTCCCAGATTCCGGCGAACACATTGAATTTTTTGAACGCCACCACAACTCCCAGCATCGGTTTATAACAGAACAAAATCAGATAGATGACCGGTAGCAGCAGCATCAGATAAAGCTGCCAGGTATTCTGAAAATAATTTTTCAAGCCAATCTTCTTTTTCCCTGTATGGGCTTCAGGCTTTTTCATAATGTCCCTCCATTTCCTTTTTCCGTATTTGCTATCGAATTGAGCTAATTATATGTTCTTTTTTTAAGCAAATCTACACCAATTTTGTCATTTTATTTTTAAAAACATTGCATTTTTTGCTGTCAAAAATTTTTAAATCAAATGCATTGACTTTTTACTTAAAATTTAGTATTATAATATGGCTTGAAGAAACTATCGAAGCGTGGCTCAGTTTGGTAGAGCGCTGCGTTCGGGACGCAGAGGTCGCGTGTTC
>CABSCP010000022.1 GCA_902476265.1 uncultured Lachnospiraceae bacterium | reverse complement strand
TTCCTCCTTACGACTTATAAATACGGTAAAATCTTCTTCATATTCTTAACATTGGTTGCGTCCGTAATTGCCGGTTTTCTGAGATTTCTCTTTCTCTTTGTGGATTTCTTCGTTAAGATATGGCTCTTGTAAGCTTTACTTCTCTTTAATTTACCTGTTCCTGTTACTTTGAAACGTTTTGCAGCAGCTCTGCTTGTTTTCATTTTAGGCATATCTGATTTCCTCCTGTTACTCCATTTTCCATAACGTATATTTTAACTGCGTTTTTCAGTTAAAAACATGATCATGCTTCTGCCTTCCACCTTGGGCATCTTTTCGATCACCGCAATATCGGAAAGCGCTTTTGCAAAATCATCCAGAATGTGTTTGCTGGATGACATATGCGCCATCTCACGACCACGGAAACGTAAGGTCACCTTCACGCGGTTTCCTTTTTCCAGGAATTTTCTGGCCGCGCTGGTCTTAGTGTTCAGGTCGTTGGTATCAATGTTGGGAGACATACGGATCTCTTTGATCTCAATAGTCTTCTGCTTCTTCTTAGCATCCTTTTCCTTGCGCGCAAGCTCATATCTGTACTTGCCGTAATCCACAATTTTACATACCGGCGGCTTCGCGGTAGGCGCGATCTTAACCAGGTCCAATCCTGCTTCCTCTGCAAGCTTCATCGCATCCCTCGAAGACATAACTCCGAGCTGTTCGCCGTCTTCTCCGATCAAACGGATTTCCTTGTCTCTGATCTGTTCGTTGATAAATAATTCGCTAATGGCTGGTTCCCTCCATAAGATTAAAAAATAAAAAAAGTGGATAACAGCGATCCACTCACACAATTCTCTACTCAGGGCACAACCATGTCCTGTTATCAGAGAAAAATATGAACACCTATGAGCACAATTGCTATAGGGTGAGAGTGGAAACTCTGCTTGAATGTTTCATACGCTTTTGCGTACTATGGAATAATAACACGGCAGACATTCTTTGTCAATGCCTGCCGCGCGTTTTTTTACAATTTTTTTTAGCGTTCCTTAAAGGTGGCGCAGGCGGTTTCCCTGCAGTCATCGGCGCCACAGCCCTTGATATCCACATGATCCGCATAGCACTTGTAATTTGTGTTGTACACACATTTTACCGCCTCACAGTCAATGCTGATCACTTTGCTGGGATGTTCGGTTGCGTTTCTGGCTCTGCCTTCCTTTTCTTCCCTGAAGCTTTCGCAGCAGGTGTCATCACAGGTGCAGGCACGCATTCCGCCTACCATAATGTCACCTTTGCAGCAGTAATTGCTGTTGTTGTACATGCAATTTTCTACCGTACATTTTAATTCTGCCATTTTGATCTACCTCCTATGAAACCTGGCGGACGATCAAAAGTTCGCCGCCAAATCTGTTGTTTCATTTTCAGTATTTCCTCATGCAGTTGGGTTTATTCCGCTTTTTTGCGGTTTTCCTTTGTTTCGATTTCTTTTAAAAGATCGGAAACAAAAGCTTCCAGCCCCTTCGCGCCTTCATCCCCTGCAAAGCGGCTTCTGACAGAAACAGTGCCTTCTTCCTCTTCTTTCTGTCCCACCACCAGCATATACGGAATCTTGGAAGTCTGGGCTTCCCGGATTTTATAGCCGATTTTTTCGGAACGGGTGTCCACTTCCGCACGGATACCGGCTTCGTCCAGCTTCGCTTTCACGGACATCGCATAGTCCATATATTTATCGGAAATGGGCAGAACCTTTACCTGTACGGGTGCCAGCCAGGTAGGGAATGCGCCGGCAAAATGTTCGATCAGGATGCCGATAAAACGCTCAATGGAGCCGAATACCACCCGGTGAATCATGATAGGCCTGTGCTTCTCGCCGTCCGCCCCGATATATTCCAGTTCAAACCGCTGGGGCAGCTGGAAATCCAGCTGAATAGTGCCGCACTGCCAGGTTCTGCCGATGCAGTCCACCAGATGAAAATCGATCTTGGGACCGTAGAATGCGCCGTCCCCTTCATTGATCACATAAGGAAGCTCCAGTTCGTCCAGCGCGCTCTTTAACGCTTCCGTCGCCATCTCCCAATCCTCGTCACTGCCCATGGAATCCTCCGGACGGGTGGACAGTTCCACATGGTACTGAAATCCAAACAGGGAATACACTTCATTAATCAGCGCAACGACGCCCTTGATTTCTCCTTTGATCTGATCCGGCGTCATAAAAATATGGGCATCATCCTGGGTGAAGCAGCGGACACGCATCAGGCCGTGGAGCTGTCCGGATTTTTCATGACGGTGCACCAGTCCCAATTCGCCCACCCTAAGGGGCAGATCCCGGTAAGAACGGGGCTCGGAAGCATAAACTAAAACGCCGCCGGGGCAGTTCATGGGTTTGATGGCATAGTCCTCTTCATCAATCACCGTGGTGTACATGTTATTTTTATAATGATCCCAGTGCCCGGAAGTTTCCCAAAGGCTCCTGTTTAAGATGACCGGTGTGGAAACTTCCACATAGCCCGCCTTTTTATGGATATCGCGCCAGTAATCCAACAGCGTATTTTTTAAAGTCATCCCTTTCGGTAAAAAGAAAGGAAATCCCGGTCCCGCCTCATGCATCATGAACAGGCCCAGTTCTTTGCCCAGCTTTCTGTGATCCCGTTTTTTGGCCTCTTCCATCATGGTGATGTAAGCTTCCAGCTCCTCTTTTCTGGCAAAAGCCGTGGCATAAAGCCTGGTGAGCATCTTATTGTGTTCGTCGCCCCTCCAGTATGCGCCCGCAAGGCTCATGATTTTAAATGCCTTTCCCACGTCTTTGGTGCTCATGAGATGAGGGCCGGCGCAGAGGTCTACAAATTCCCCCTGGCTGTAAAAGCTGATTTCGGCATCCTCCGGCAGATCTTCGATGAGCTCCACCTTATAAGGCTCTTTCCGCTCTTTCATGTAGGCAATGGCATCCTCTCTGGATTTGGTGAAGCGTTCGATTTTCAGATTTTCCTTGATGATTTTTTTCATCTCCGCCTCGATTTTGTCAAAATCATCGCTGGTGAGAGGCGTTTCAAATTCCATGTCATAATAAAAGCCGTCTGCGATGGAAGGGCCGATTGCCAGCTTCGTATTGGGATAAAGACGTTTTACCGCCTGGGCCATCACATGGCTGGCCGTATGGCGCAGAGCCGCCAGGCCCGCTTCCTCTTTTGCCGTTAAAATATTCAAAGAGACATCCTTATCCACCATGGTGCGCAGATCCACAACCTCGCCGTCCACTTCGCCGGCGCATGCCATTCTCGCCAGGCCTTCGCTGATATCCTTTGCAATTTCAATCACAGACATCGCCTGTGCATATTCCTTTACAGAACCGTCTTTTAATGTAATCTTCATTTTTAAGCACTCCCTTTCCGGAATTATTTGATTTTCACATATTCCTTTTTCTTTTCTTGGATCTGGTCCTCTTCCTCTGCATATTCGGATTCTTCCTCGCAGCAGCAATTTTCGCTTCCGCAGTATTTGGTTTCGCCGCAGCAGCGCTCTTCTTCACACTCCTCACAGCATTCCCCGCCTTCGCAGTCGCAGCAATCGTCGCCACATTCAGCGCTGCTTCCGTTGTAGCTCCCGTTGTTACAGCCATAATAGCTGGTTTTGTGTCGTCTCGGGCAAATCAGAAATCCCACAATGATGCCGGATAAAAATGCGGCCAGCAGTCCCAAAACCAGATTCAGTTTGCTCATTTTTTCTTCTTCCGCCAGAACAGCGGTCAGTTCGTCCCATCTTTCCTTCATGATATCTCTCCTTTTTTCCTGTCCGCAAATGACTGCGGCGTTTATTTTTCATCCTGTACTTCTTCCTTACGGATTTCCTTCGTGCGGATTTCTCTGCATACTGCATCGATAAAGGCATCCAGGGATTTCACCCCTTCATCGCCCGCAAACCGGCTTCTGACGGAAACCGTACCGTCCTGTTCTTCCTGCGCGCCCACCACCAGCATATAAGGGAGCTTGTCCAGGCGGGCTTCCCGGATCTTATAGCCGATTTTTTCATTGCGGTTATCCACAGTTGCCAGAATGCCGTTTTCTTTCAAGGTATCGCACACACGGCGGGCATAATCGCCGTATTTTTCGGAAATAGGCAGCACGCGCACCTGCTCCGGGCACAGCCAGGTAGGGAATTTGCCTTCGTACTTTTCAATCAGCCATGCCAAAGTTCTCTCATAACATCCGATGGAAGTCCTGTGGATGATATAGGGACGCACCTTTTCCCCGTTCTGGTCGATATAAGTCATATCAAAACGTTCTGCCAGGAACATATCCAGCTGGATGGTAATCATGGTATCTTCCTTGCCGTAAACATTTTTCGCCTGAATATCCAGCTTCGGGCCGTAGAAAGCCGCTTCGCCTTCTTCCTCCGTAAACGCGATGTCATTCTCTTTGAGCATTTTCCTCATGGCATCTTCCACGCGCAGCCACTCTTCCAGCGTTCCCAGATATTTCCCCATATTCTGAGGATCACATTTGGAAAGACGGTAGGTCACATCCTCTTCCAGTCCCAGCGTGGTCAGGCAGTATTTTGCCAGGTTGACACAGCCATGGAATTCTTCCTCCACCTGATCCGGTCTCACCACCAGATGTCCCTCGGAAATCGTGAACTGGCGCACCCGGGTCAGGCCGTGCATCTCGCCGGAATCCTCATTTCTGAAAAGGGTGGAAGTCTCCCCGTATCTACAGGGGAGGTCACGGTAGGATTTCTGGCTCTGCTTATACACATAATACTGGAACGGGCATGTCATGGGACGCAGCGCGAACACTTCCTCGTCCTTCTCCTCATCCCCCAGCACGAACATTCCTTCTTTATAGTGATTCCAATGGTCGGAGATAATATACAGATCCTTCTTTGCCATCAAAGGCGTCTTGGTACGCATGTATCCGCGCTTTTCCTCTTCATCCTCAATCCATCTCTGCATGGTCTGGATCATCTTGGCGCCCTTTGGCATCAAAAGGGGCAGGCCCTGGCCGATCACATCCACCGTCGCGAACAGTTCCATTTCCCGTCCCAGTTTATTATGATCCCGGTTTTTAATATTCGCCAGATATTCCAGATATTCGGCAAGCTCTTCCTTCTTATTAAAAGCGGTTCCGTAAATCCGCTGCAGCTGTGCATTTTCGGATTTTCCCCTCCAGTAAGCCATGGAAGAAGAAGTCAGTTTGAATGCCTTGATCGCTTTTGTGCTCATCAAGTGCGGACCTGCGCACAGATCCGTGAAGTCTCCCTGTTTGTAAAAAGAAATGACCGCATCCTCCGGCAGATCCCGGATCAGTTCCACCTTATAGGGTTCCCCTGCATCTTCCATCAGCTGTATGGCTTCCTCCCTGGCCAGTTCAAACCGCTCCGGTTTCAGGCCCTCCTTGATGATCTTTTTCATTTCTGCTTCCAGCGAATCCAGATCCTCTCTGGAAAAGGGGGCATGATCGAAATCATAATAAAAACCGTTTTCAATGCTGGGGCCGATGGCCAGCTTTGCCTCCGGGAATATCCGCTTCATAGCCTGGGCCAGTACATGGGATGCCGTATGGCGGATCACCGCCAGCCCTTCTTTATCATTCGCTGTCAAAATACTCAGTTCACAGTCCCCATCCAGGACCGTGCGCAGATCTTTCACTTCCCCGTTCACCAGCCCGGCGCAGGCGTTGCGCGCCAGTCCTTCGCTGATATCCGCGGCAATGTCATAGATGCGCATTGCCCGGGAATATTCTTTTACAGAACCGTCTTTCAATGTAATCTTCATCTTTTCTCTCCATTCCTGCTTTTCCTTTTGTGCGAGTGTCCATCCTGCCCGAAGGGTTTTTTTTATTACATAGAAGAGTCCAAAGGACTTTCCTACGTAATAAAAAAGCCCATGCATTACAACTGTAATGCATGGGACGTAAGTTACGCGGTTCCACCCTGCTTGCCGGCGGGATCTAAAATCCCCGCAGCCTCTCTTCATGATGATAACGGAATCACCGGGCCGGATTAGGGCCACTCGGAGCCGGTTTTCAAAAGGTGCCCGCAAAAGCGCTTCCAGCACAGTCCCGCAATTACGGTTCCGGCGCTTCTCTCTGCTGCGTTTCCCATTCTACTCTGCTCGTCAGCGTATTATCAGTTTCTTTACCATGAGATTATATTAATCCACTTTCCGGCGTTTGTAAAGGGCTTTTTTTCCGGGATGTCCGTGCCAGGTAGACGAGACAGCATACAATGGAGAATACGCTGGCCAGCGGCGCCGCAAATCCCATCTCATACATGGTCACCTCCGGCAGCCGGCTCACCAGGAAGGTGACAGGGATCCGGATCAAAAAGGTAGCCGCCACACCGTGAAGCATGGTGAACACGGACTTTCCGCAGCCGGTAAAATAGCCGTTAAAGCAGAACACAAAAGAAACCATAATGCAGTCGATGCTGAAGGATTTCAGATAAAGGGCAGCTGCATGGACGACCGCCCCGTCCTTTGTAAACAGCGCCGTAAAAAAATCAGGCACGGCCTGGCAGATGCCGCAGAGCACCAACCCGCAGGCCAGGGAGCAGAGAATCCCGTATTTTAAACAGGCCTTCGCCCTGTGATACAGTCCTGCGCCCACATTCTGTGCCGCCATGGCGGAGATCGCCGCTCCGAAAGCCCCGGGAATCAGCATGGCAAATCCGATCAGTTTCTCGGTCACCCCCAGGGCCGCGGAAGCCACTACCCCCATGGAATTGACGATGACGGTGATGATCAGAAAGGAAACATCTACCAGACCGTTGCTCAGAGCCAACGGCATTCCGATCATCAGAATTTTCCCCGCCTTCCCGCCGTTGGGTTTTAAATTTTCCCCGGAAAAAGGAAAGGGCAGTCCCCTTTTTCCCAATAACAGTGCCGCCAGAAGAAGGCTCAGCGCCTGGGCCATGACGGTGGCCAGGGCCGCCCCCTTTGCGCCCATATGAAAGGCGGCTACAAACAGAAGATCCAGCGCGATATTGGCACCGCAGGCTGCTGCCACAAATAAAAGCGGGGTATTGGAATCCCCCAGCCCCCGCAGGATGCCGCTGACCATATTATAACCGATGATGAAAATGATCCCGCAGGAACATACAAAAACATAATCCACCGTATCGTCATAAGCCCCTGCAGGCGCATGCATCCATGCCGCCAGCTGCGGGGATAAAAAGGCCATGGCTGCGCTTAAAACCACCGCAATTCCCGCAAAAAGAGAAAGCATGGTACCGATCGTATCCGCTGCTTCCTCTTCTCTTTTCGCTCCGATAAACTGACCGATCAATACCGTTCCCCCTGTGGCCAGCCCAATCATGATATTGGTCACAAACATCATGATCTGGCTGCCTGTGGAAACCGCGGAAACACTTTCCGCATTGCCGAACCGTCCCACAATAAGCACATCCACTCCGCCATAGAGTGACTGCAGCAAATTTGCCGCCAAAAAAGGCAGCACAAACTGCAGCAGCACAGGAAAAACTTTTCCTTCCGTTAATTTCATCTGTTTCATCATTATTTTCCTAAAATCGTATTTCTGTATTCATTGGCCGAAATGCCGACCTGCTTTTTGAAAACTCTGGAAAAATGCGCCATATCCAGAAATCCCACCTCTTCCGCCACATCCCCGATGCGCAGGGAAGGATCATTGAGCAGCTCTTTGGCCTTTTCGATCCGCACATTATTCAAAAGCTCCGAAAAATTCTGTCCCGTATGTTTATTTAAAAGCTTGCTCAGATGCCACTGGCTCACATAGGTTTTCTCCGCCACATCAGCCAGTTTCAGCTTCTGTTTGTAATTCTCTTCGATATATTCCAGGGCGTTTCTCACAATAAAGCTGCTGGCGGGGCTGTCATCTTCCTCTTCCTCTGCCAAAGGAGGCTCTTCTGAGGCATCCTGCCCGTTTTCTTCTTTATTTCCCCGGACAGGTTCTACCGCCGCCTGCGCCAGTTCGATTTCTTCCCGCATCCGGTTTTCCTCTTCCAATTCCTTCAGCTTGTCCAACATCGCCGAAATGGCTTCTTCTATTTCATCAATTTTAGAAGGTTTCAGTAAAAATCGGGTTACCCCCAGCCGGATTGCCTGCTGTGCATAATCGAAATCACGGTATCCCGTCAGAATAGTGACCTGCATTCGTTCAAACTCTGATCTCATCGCTGCAATCATACTCAGGCCGTCCAACCCTGGCATACTGATATCGGTAAAAAGAATATCCGGCCTCTTCTCCGCGATCAGGCGCATCCCTTCCTGTCCGCCTTCCGCGGTTCCAACCACTTCGCAGTCCCACTTCTTCCAGTCAATGATTTGCTTCAATCCCCGGACGATCACAGGCTCATCATCAACAATAATCACTTTGTACATAGTTATCCTCCCCGGTATATTTCCCTTACGCCGTTTTTTTATTATAACATAAAACGTAAAAAACGGAAAGCATCGGTGTTTCGATGCTTTCCGTTCGGAATTCTAGCCTTTTTTATGTCTGGCAACGGGAAGGTGCCCTTTACGCCCCCTCCGTCGTCAGACTGTATGGGGTGCGCCGGGTGTCAACCTTTAACCGCTCCGGCGGTCATACCTTTAATGATGTACTTCTGCAGACATACATAGACAATCAGCAGAGGGATGACAATCAGCGAAACTGCCGCTGCCATCAGGCCATAGTCCGTGCCCTGCTTGCCGGAAATTTCGTTCAGCAGGAAGGTGATGCTTCTCTGCTTGGGAAGGCGCAGGAAGAAGGACTGGGTAAACAGATCGTTGTAGCTCCACAGGAAGCTGAAAATACCGACAGTAGCGAAGGAAGGTTTTGTCAGCGGCATGATGATCTTAAAGAAGATCTGATAAGCATTGGAGCCTTCCATATAAGCCGCTTCTTCCAGTTCGATCGGAAGCCCTTTGATGTAACCTGACAATACCACAATGGCAAATGCCAGGTTTCCGGCAATCTGCGGCAGGATACAGGCGATCAAGGCAGTGGGAACACTGTTGGTTCCTGCCAGCCCCCATGCATGCTCCATTCTGAAAACCGGAATGATGGTGGAGAATACCGGGAACATCATGGCTGCGATAACCAGGCTGTTAATGGCTCCTGAACCTTTAAATTTATATCTCACCAGCGCATAGGATGCGAGACCGGCGATCAGAATAACCAGTACGCATACGGTACAGGAAACGATCAGGCTGTTTCTGTATGCCACAAGAATATTGAATTTGTTGACTGCTTTTTCATAGTTTGCCAGCGTGAACAGATCTCCCAGCGGAAGCCCGAAGGAATTGGACAGGATGGATTTTCTGTCCTTAAAGGAGTTCTGTAAAACCCAAAGCAGCGGATAAATGGTGGTCATTGCCCACACGATCAAAATGATGTAGATGAAGAACATACCGACCGTAAATTTTTCTTTTCTTTTCATTTTTGTATGCCCTCCCTCTTAATATTCTTTCTCTTTGAAAATCATATTGACGACCTTCGATAAAATGACACCCAGTACAACGATCACCACTGCAATCGCGGAACTGTAGTCAACATCGGCAGCGTCAAAACAGTAATAGTACATGTAAGTGCCGGTCAGCCAGGTCTTTCCCATCGGCATTCCCTTTGTCAACATTACCCAGGGAAGGTCGAATACCTTGAGCGCACCGGTCACGGCCAGTACTGCGCAGGTGCAGATGACATTGTGCAGAAGCGGCAGGGAAATATATCTGACCCTCTGCCATTTTGTCGCACCGTCAATGGATGCTGATTCATACAACTCATCTGATATATTGTTCAATCCGGTCACGAGAATGATGAAATAAAACCCTACATACTGCCATGTTACCGGAATCATCATCGTCATCATTGCATGGGCGCTGTCCTTCCAGTCTGTCAATGTAGTCTTGCCCATGAACTCCAGGAACTGATTGATCATGCCCTTATCATAAAGGAAGATCAGGTTAAACATAAGGCCGAGCGCCGTAGCGGAAACAACGATCGGGAAAAAGTAAACGATTCTGAAAAATTTTGCTCCGCGTCTGATATTATCCACCAGTAAGGATAAAACAATTGCGATGCCGACCTGCCCGATAAGCGTTACAAGAATCATAATCACTGTATTTTTCAGGGCGATTCTCATGTACTCATCCTGGAACATTCTTACGTAGTTTTCATAAAACGGTTCGTTCCATCCCTTTGCGGATGTTCCCAGGGATTTTATCGAATGAAAGCTGTTAAAAATATTCTGGAAGAACGGATAAAATAAATATACTCCTAAAAACAGCAGCGCCGGAAGCAGGAAAATAAAGACTGGTTTTTTGTTTTTATAAATATTCGGTTGACTATTCATTTCGCACCCTCTTCTTATAAAAGGACCGGAGGATTTGATTGCCTCCGGCCCAATTTGTTACCGCCTTGCAAATTCAAGTACGGTTTATTCAGCCATGTTGTCGATAACCTGCTGAATTGCATCTTCAATAGCAACACTACCTGTAACGATTTCAGGCATATGGTCAAAGATAGGAGCTCTCTGATCCTGAGAAAGCAGATCCTGCGCTGCGCCAGCAACTGCTGTAGCGCCTGCTGTCATGGTCAGGGAATCAATCTGAACTTTGTTCAGTGTGCTTTCGTCAATAGTAACGCCATTCTTTAAGCCTGTAGCTGCAACGCCTGCGAACAGAGATACGCTCTCATCAGATGTGATGTCAGTGATGAAATCTACAGCTGCTGCGCGCTTCGCTTCGTCTGCCCATGCCTTCTTGGAGATATACCAGCCGGAAGAAAGTCCGCCGATGATATCGGTAGTTTTACGCTGGTTAGCGCCGGGAACATATGTAACGGTGAAGTTATCGATGTTATCTGTGGAATCAGCGATACCGCCGCATTTCCAGGAACCGTCTACATAGAATGCACATTTGCCGTCGATGAAGTTCTGGAATACTTCAGATGCTTCTGCGGTATTTGTGTTCTCGGATAAATAACCTTTTTCAAATAGCTCTTTAATGTCTGCCAGGCCTGCTGCCCATGCTTTTGCGACTTCATCATCTGCTGCCGCAGGAACTGCTGTGTGGGTTTCCGGTGTGTCATGGTTGTAGATTGCGAACTCGAACCAGTAGTGAGGCTCTTTTGCCAGGGATGCAGCGATGGGTGTATAACCGGCATCTTTAATCTTCTGGCAGATATCAAGGAACTCAGCCCAGGTTGTGTTTGCACCGGGGATCTCTACGCCGGCAGCTTCACAAACTTCTTTGTTAACGAACATGCCTTCCCAGTAGCCGTAGAAAGGTACGGAATAGGAAACGCCGTCAGCGGGAGACGCTGTTGCAGAAAGCATGGTGTCCTTCATGTTGTCCGCATAGTCGGGATATACAGTTCTGATCTCATCGATGGAAACCACCTTGCCGGCCTCAACGAAAGGATTGGAGTCGTTGCCGTTGAAGTAGAACAGTACGTCGGGTTCTGCGCCTGTTTCAAAGTCGGAAATAACACGTGCTTTGAAAGCTTCGTCTGCTGTTGCGGAAGAATCGTTAACAGTACAGCCTGTCTTGTCCATCCATGCCTGAACCGCATCCTGATATTCCTGTACGTTGGACTCTTCACCGGAGAATGTTGTGGTGATGTTCAGTTCTGTGCCTTCGGGAACTTTGATGTCCTTCACGCTCAGGGTTGCAGGAGCAGCTTCTGTTGTCTCTGCCGGCGCTGCTGCAGCGTCATCAGCTGTTGTTGCCGCGGGTGTTGTTTCAGCGGGTGTGGTAGCTGCCGGTGCGGGACTGTTCCCGCAGGCTGCAAGAGAACCAACCATTGTGCATGCCAAAACCATTGCTAATACTTTTTTCTTCATGTAAGAAAACCTCCCTTTAAATGATTAGTGATGAATCATTTCATCTGAGATTATAATATAACAAAGGGCGGCAAAACTGAATGATTGGTGTTGCTATTATTTGTCTTTTATTGTTCACCTCATTTATGCAGTTTGACTGTAATTGTGCTCACTGTACAACCGTCTTTGTCACTTCTGATAGTCAATCCGCAGTCCGGCCCGTAAATGATCTTCAATCGTTTGTTAACGTTGCAGATTCCAAGGCTGACGGATCGTTCCGTATCGTTCTTTTCTCCCAGCAGCATTTCGATGCGCAGCCTATCTTTTTCCGTAAGCACGCCGTCATTGATCACTTCGATCCTGAGCTTATCCCACTCGCTGTATATCCGGATCCGAATTTTCCCCTGTCTGCCTGCCAGACCGTGTTCCACCGCATTTTCGATAATGGGCTGGATGATCAGTCGGGGCACTTCCTCCCGCAGCAGCGTCTGGTCAATCCTCTTTTCAAACTGTAATTTATCTCCAAAACGCTGTTTGATGATATAGCAGTAGGCATCCACATATTCCAGTTCCTCCGACAGAGGGATCATGGGCTGCTTTTTCCGGTTTAACGTAGCCTCCAGCATGGTGGACAGGGCCTCAATCATGCTGCTCACCTTGTCGTTTCCGTTCATGCGGGCTTCCCAGTTGATGATTTCCAGGGTGTTATTCAAAAAATGGGGATTGATCTGGGACTGCAGCGCTTTGATATCCGCATCCTTTAAGGCCAGCTCTTCCAGATAAATCTGCTCAAACTGTGTCTTAAGCTTTTCGGACATGCTGTTAAACGCACTGCACACATACGCAAATTCTTCACTGTTTTCTTTTCCTTCAATCTGATAGCCGAATTTCCCCTTTTCGATCTCCTCTGCCGCCGCCACAAGACGTTTTACGGGCGCGTTTACATTCTTATATAAGAAGCGGAAAATGATCCCCACCAGCGGAATGGTGAACAGAAGCATGAGCAAAAGCATGAGGAGCATGGAGTTTCTCTCGTAAAAGATAGAACCGTAATCCAGCTGTACCAGATATTCCACTCTGTGGCCTTCCATCTGCCTGCGCCTATAAACGAGGGCATAATTGCCGCTCTCCTGATAAATTGTGTTCCTGTTATTCTTATTTTCAAGCTCGTCCATCACATTTACAGCATCGCCTTTCCCTCTGTAAATGCAGTTTCCGTCCACAAATACACAGGCATCCTCATACCAGCCGATGCCTTTCAGGCTCTGGAAAATCACTTTTTTATCCAGTTCCATGATGATCACCGCAAGAGGCTTAAAATTCTTGTCCATAATATTTCTGACCATATATAAGTGATCGTCCAGATTGATGAACCCGATCCCGGTATCTATGCTTTCCGCCAGTTCCGTCACCTCGCTGCGCCCCTGCTCCCGGTAATAGCGCACGCTGTCATAATCGGAATCCGCGATGCTGCTGTAAATATAATAGAGTGTTTCCGGATCCTCTGTGAAATAGACGATAGTGCTCAAAAAATCCTCATCATATTTATACATCTGAGAAATAAAATCATAAACGCCTTCATACAGCTTCTGACTGTTTCCGTCCAACTGATATGTTTTCCAGCTCTTCTTGATAGTCGGTATGTAGGATGCGTTTCTGGATGCCAGAATACTGGCCTTTAAACGCACTTCACAAATATCCACGGCCGCCGCCATGGATTCCTGGGCCGTTTCCCTCGTCTGTTTCTCCATCTGATGGGATACGATATAAAATACGGCAATGCTCATCACCGTGAGCGGCAAAAGCCACCCCAATATGAGCAGCCGCAGCACGCTGACACTGAGCCGGTTGGGTTTCCCATCCTTTGACGGCTGGAACATTTTCCAAAAATTATGAAAGGATTCCTTATTTTTCTGATTCATAGTGCCCCCCTTAACGCCGGTAATAAGTACGAAAAAGAAAGGATCGCTATCCGCAACCCTTTCTTCCATTCTTTATTTCAGATCCAGAAATTCTTCATAGATTTCACTTACAGTTCTGGCTTCATCGGCCGTAGGCATTTCACAGAAAATACGGATCAACGGTTCCGTACCGGAGAACCTGGCAACCACCCAGCCGCCATTCTTAAAGTAAACCTTACTGCCGTCCAGATAAGAAACATGGTCGATTTCAAAAGGAAGCTCCGGAATCTTCTTGTCTTCCATGAGCACTTTGTGCACTTCCACCTTCTTTTCCTGTGTGAATTTGTAGTCCCGCTCTTCCATGAAGATGGTCCCGCATTCATTCTGGATATCTTTATAAATTTCAGAAAGCTTTTTACCTGTGACAGCGATCATTTCCACCAGAAGAGATGCTGCATACACGCCGTCTTTTCCTTTGATATGGCCTCTTACCGTCAGACCGCCGGAAGACTCGCCGCCGATCACCGCGTCGGTCTCGTTCATTTTCGCGGAAATATGTTTGAATCCGACAGGAACCTCATAACATTTTTCTCCGAATTTCTCCGCAACCTTATCCAGCATGTGGGTGGTGCAGATATTGCGGACCACAGGGCCTCTCCAGCCCTTATATTTTACAAGATAATAGTACAGCAGTACGAGGATATCGTTGGGATGCAGGAAGCGGCCGGTATCATCGATGACTCCCAGCCGGTCCGCGTCGCCGTCGGTCGCAATCCCGATATCACAATGAGCATCCAGCACAAAGTTCTGCAGCGGGCGTAAGGTGGATGCGTTCGGAGCCGGCAGCTTACCGCCAAACAGCGTATCGTGTCTTTCATGGATGGTTTCCACTTCACATCTGGCGGTCAAAAGGATGGTCTTTAAGGATGTTTCGCTGACACCGTACATGGGATCCAGGGCTACTTTCAGCCCGGCGTCACGAATCGCCTTCATGTCCACTGCATCGATTATATTGTCCAGATATTCATTCAACGGATAAATTTCCCGAATCAGGCCTTCTTTTTTGGCCTTGTCATAGTCCATGGCCTGTACTTCTTCCGGGGAGAGTGTGCCGATGATCTCTTCGATCTGGCGGGTCTGCTCTTCGTCCGCATCCCTGCCGCCGGCAGTAAACACCTTGATTCCGTTATAGATCGCCGGGTTATGGCTGGCTGTAATCATCATGCCGTAAGGCAGGTCATGCTTCATCACATAAAACATAACCAGGGGTGTGGGTGAGGATTTATTGACCAAAAATGCCCGGATCCCTTCCGCTGCAAATACCTGTCCTGCCCACTGCATCGCTTCTTTTGCCAGGAAACGTCTGTCATACCCCAGCACAACGCCTTTATCTGCAACACCTTCCTGCTTCATCTTGACACACAGCGCTTTTGTCAGAAGCTGGATGTTCGCTTTTGTAAAATCATCACCGATCACGGCTCTCCAGCCGCCTGTACCAAATTTAATCATTCTAACCTCCTGTTTCAAGTAGGAATCAGTTTCCCATTACCACTTTCACCGTATGTTTGCTTCCGACCGACTGCACCGGAATTCGTTCTGTCTTTTCACCGTCCAGCCAGAGTTCCTTCACGCCTTTCATTACGCCGTCAGGATTGATCACTTCGATTTCGAATTTTGCACCTCGCCATTCACGGCTCATGGAAAATTCTTTCCAGTCTGCGGGCACACAGGGATCGATCAGCAGATGATCAAACTGCGGCCGCATTCCCAGCATGTATCTGGTGGCGGAAAAATAGGACCATCCGCCGGAGCCTGTCATAAAGGGATGATGTGCACAGCCAAATTTGCTGTGATCCACACCGGAGATGAACTGGCAGTAGGAATAAGGCTCTGCCTGTCTGATCTCGATCTTGTCATTCTGCCAGTAAGGACACAGGGCGTCATAATATTTCATCGCACGGTCTCCCCGTCCCAGCACACATTCTGCCGCCCACGCCCAGGGATTGGGATGGGAGAAAATAGAACCGTTTTCCTTCAGTCCGGGATAAACTCTTGTCACAAAGCCGATATCATCATCGGGAACCGTGTAGGATGGAGCATTTAACATGATTCCGTAAGGGGTATACAGGTATTTATCCACACTGTCCATGGCTTTCCTGCCTTTTTCAGGATCCGCCGCGCCGGAAAGCACCGCCCAGGAGTTGGATTCCAGATGAACCTTCCCTTCCTTATCCTGCTGCGTGCCGATCTTTCTTCCGTTCTTTGTGATGCCGCGGATATACCATTCGCCGTCCCAAAGCTGGGTGTCACAGACTTCCTTTACCTTCTTTGCAACTGCTGTATATTTTGCTGCATCTTCCTGTCTTCCCAAATACTGTGCCAGTTCAATAAAGTTGTTCAGCGCCCAGTAATGCAGGAAGGACACCATCGCGCTCTCGCCGCCGCCTAAGTTCAAGCAGTCGTTCCAGTCCGCACGCAGGCCTTTACAGATGCCGGTTGCACCCACCATTTCCGTGGAGAAGTCAAGAATCTTCTTCATATGTTCATAAACAGTGCCTTCTCCGCCGTCCGCATAAGTGATCACTTCATCGATAAAATCAAACTCTCCTGTCTCCTTCACATATTCCACTAAGGAGGACACCAGCCAGAGAGCATCATCGGAGCAGGCATCATCGAGGCCATGGATCATGTCGTCTTTATTCGGCGTTGGGACGACCGTCGGGGATTTGAAAGGTTTGACCTCGTTATCCGGCAGAAACCACTCCGGCTGGAATAAATGCAGTCCGTAGCCTTTGGATACCAGTCCTCTCAGAAGTTCTTCCAGCCTCTGCCTGCATTTCGCCGGATTGGAGTGAGGAATCGTCATGGCATCCTGCGCGGTATCCCTGTAACCTAAGCCTGTTCTTCCGCCCACTTCGATGAACGAAGCAAAGCGGGAGAACATAACGTTGATTTCGGACTGATACAGGGTCCACGTATTGATCAAAGTGTTCATGCCCTCATTGGGGGTATGAATCTGGAGTTTGTCAAATTTATCGTTCCAGTAAGCTTTCAGCTGCGCATATACTTCATCCACTGCTGCTGTGTCACTGTATTTTGCGCGCATTTTGCGTCCGGCTTCCCGGTTGCCTTCTCCCAGCATGAATACCAGACGGATTTCTTCGCCGGGCGCCAGAGTGATATTCTTCTGTAAGGAACCGCAGTGATTGTTGCCCAGTTCAAAAGAACCGCTGCACTGTCCCTTTTCCACCGCTGCCGGATTGTCTTCCGTATGATATGCGCCAAGGAAGCTGTCCCTTAAGCAGTCAAAGCCGTCCGGTTCAAAGTTACCGGTAAAATACTGGAATCCGAATTCTTCATAAAAAAGATCTTCTTCGATGATGCCGTCTTCGTAGGAAGATCCCGCGCAGTAAAGGCTCATCTGGAAGTTCTGGTTGTCGATCATAATATGATGGAAAGAAAATTCACAGTAGGAAAACACGCTCAGGTTCCTGGGCTTGTCATCTTCATTCTTAATCTTCACATCCCACAGTTCCACCGGGTCGTCCATGGGGATCACCAGTGTCTGGCTGGATTTAATTTTGCTGTAATCACATTCATATGTCGTGTAGGACATGCCGTGGCGGCAGGTGTATTTCGCCTGGTCAAGGGGTTTGCCTACAGGCTGCCAGGATACGCTCCAGTAATCACTGCTGTCATTATCCCTGATATACACATAATGTCCCGGCCGGTCCATGGGCACTGCATTTGCCCGGAAACGGGTTACCCTGTGGTATTCGGGTGATTTGTAAAACATGTAGCCGCCCGCTGTGTGATTGACCACGGCACACATATTCTTGAGGCCGATATAATTGGTCCAGGATGTGGGCAGATCCACCCTGTCGATCACATATTCACGGTTTTCATTGTCGAAATGTCCGTATTGCATTGGTTTGCGTCCTCCCTGACTTCTTTCATTTGCGCGCCATTTCTCTCGGTTCATGGTCGCCCTAATGGTAATTTCATTATAAGGGAGGACCATTCTTTTTGCTATAGACATTTGTGTTAATATTTGACCAAAATTGTCCTTCTGTGTAAGGAGGGAGAGGGGTCGCATTTCAGGCTGTGTCACCCCGCCGGGGGAAGGGGCGTTTCCGGTTCCGTCGCTGTCCGCCCGGAAATTCTAACCGCCGGGGGACCTTTTTATCCGCCGGGAAATATGGGAAACTCGCTTCGCTCAGACAACCCATATTTCCCGGCGAAAAAGGTCCCATCGGCGGAAGAATTTCCATGGGCGGTCAGCAAAAGTCACCGGAAACGCCCCTTCCCCCGGCGGGATCCCCCAGTCAGAAATGTGGCCCCTCTCCTTCGGAATTGGGGGGCGAAAAGAAGGGCAAAAGATAAGGGCAAAAAAGATTGGGCGTAAAAAAGCAGAACGCACAAATACCACTTTCCTCTGCGGCCTCACCAGGCGCTTAGGAAACAGTATTTGTGCGTTCTGCCGTCCGAATGCCGGAATATCAGTTTTGGGCATCCGTTTTATTTATTTTTTCCACAGCATTTTTTATATTTCTTGCCGCTGCCGCAGGGGCAGGGATCGTTCGGATATACTTTTGCATCTTTTACGATGGTGGTAGAACGTTTCTGCTCTTTGTAGAGTTCTTTTCTCGTCTCTTCATCGAAAATCTCGTTCCACTCTTCCAGGTTGTAGAGCCAGTCAGCTTCTGCCGCTACCATGTTCTTATAAAGGAGCGTCTTATCAAAGCCCAGATTGACAACGGTGTCCTCTTCCATCTCTTCGATGGGATTTTGCTCTATCAGGCTGTCATTGATTCCGTCCAGGAAACCGGTCATGGTCATCACATCAATGCCATACCGATCCGCAAGTTCTTTCACGGTCCCTTTTACCACGGTATCGGGATCTTTCAAAAGCTGTGCGTAGATGTCCTTTTCCTTTCCGAAATAAACTGCCCAGAACTGCTGAAGCTTCTGCTTGTCCGCTTCCTGGTCATACGCCATATCTCTCCACTGCTGTAATAATGCCATTTCAATCACCTCAATTTTATTCTGCGGGAACCTGTCCCTTTTTTCGCTGTAAAAGCAATCCCTGCGGAATTTCCAATCCTATCCGCATCTGGAGACATTATAGCCTAGCGAAGAAAAATGTGCAAGCGAAATTTCTGTGAACAACCGGGTTCGCCGGCTGTTTTGACCGGAAACACGTATCAAACCGCCTGTTTTTTATCGGCCCGGCGGCCTCCCGGTCTTGCAAAATCTCCTGCTTTGCGGTATGCTGTTTTCAAATACTTCATGTAAGGAGCACTTTTATGAAAAAGAAATCCCCCAAACAGATCGCCGCTCTTTTATGTGTGATCCTTCTGGTCGCACTTTATGTTTTCACACTGGTCTGCGCGCTGCTCAACTTTGACGGCTGGCAGAGGCTGTTCGCTTCCTGTCTGGTGGCTACCATCGGCCTGCCCATCCTTCTGTGGATCTATATCTGGCTCTATGGGAAAATGAAAGACCGCCACACCATCGCTTCTTTCGACCTGGGCGGGCCTGACCATGTGGAGGAGAATACACGTCAGGAACTTGAGGAGGAATCAAAATAACCTTTATTCCACTCCCAGCTTTTTCAGCTCTTCCCGCGCCTGCGCCTGATTTTCAAAGCGGAAAGCAGAAATGCCCAGTTTATTTGCCGCATCCACGTTATGCTGCGTATCGTCCATAAATACGCATTCCTCCGCTTTTAAATGATAACGGTCCAAAAGCAGGCGGTAAATTTCCGGCATGGGCTTTATCAGTTTATCCTGAAAAGAAAGGATTCCGCCGTCCACATAAGGGAGGAAGTCCAGCGCATGCCAACATTCCCTCAGGGCCTTATCGGAAAAATTGGAAAGCACCAGCACCTGGTACCCTTTTTCCTTCAGCTCTCTGATCCAGGGAATGGCATAGTCATAACGGGTCACCAGGTTATGGAAGTCATCCAGTGCCTTTCTGATTTCCGTTTCGATTTCCGGATCGTTCTCCACGAAAAGCCGTATCATCCCTTCATCGTCAACACAGCCGCGGTCATATTCTTTCCAGTCTTCACTCTTTACCGTAGCATTTGCCAGCCGTTTTATCATCTCTTCCCCAAAGCCCTGTTCCTTGAAAAAAGTATGCCAGTCAAAGGCTGCCAGCACGTTCCCGATATCAAATATGATGGTCCTGATCATTGATTTACTCCTCTTTTTATCATCTTTAAAAGTTCTGCCGCCGCCAGGCTTCTGCGGTTCTTTTCATCCGTCACCACAAAAAAATCCCTTCCCGGTACAGAAACCTCAAATTGAAGCTGGGTCAGCGCCCCGCTCTCCAGTTCTTCTTTTGCAAAATCCCGCACCACGCTTCCCACGCCCAGATTGCGCAGGGCAAACTGCACAATCATATCGCTGGTGGCCAGTTCAAATTCCGGATTGATGTGCACCCCGTTTTCCTCCAGGAAATGCTGTACATACTGCCGGGTGCTGGTGGGCTTTTCCATGGTGATCAGGGGCAGCTGTTCCAGCAGTTTTAAAGGACAGGTCTTTCCGGAATATTGGGCAAACTTTTTTCCCGCCACAAAAATATCCTCTATTTTTTTCACCGGGAGAATCCCGACTCCTTCTTCCGGCTGCAGCGGCCCCGACACCACTCCGAAGTCGATCTTTCCTTCCCGTAAAAGATCCATGGTGGCAGGGGTCGGCCCGTTGGTCACCGAAACCTTAATGCCGGGGTGTTTTTCATGAAACCGCTCCAAAAAAGGAAGCAGGAAAAAGCGCAGTGTCATATCCGATGCGCCAATGGTGATCTCCCCCCGCTCCAGGCTGCGCATCTGCAACAGCTTCTTTTCCCCGGTCTCGAACTGCTCATATCCCTTTTCCACATAGGAATATAAAAGCCTGCCTTCCGCCGTGGGCGTAATGCCCCTGGATGTGCGCTTTAACAGCACCACGCCCAGCACGCTCTCCAGCTGCTTTAAGCTCTGGCTCACCGCCGGCTGGGAAAGGGCCAGAACCCCCGCTGCCTGGGTCACGGAGCCACATTTCACCACATGATAAAATACTTTATAGTACTCCAGATTTGCCGTCATAAAAAATCCCTTATAATCAAGTCAGCTGCAACGACTCCTATTATAAGGGATTTTCCATATCAGGTCAAATATACAAAAACAGATTAATGGTTCAAAGCACTTTTCCGGTAAATGATATCGTCTCTGCCCGGCCCGTTGGAAACCATGGTGACAGGATAGCCGATTTTTTCTTCGATAAATTCGACATATCTCCGGCAGTTTTCCGGCAGGTCCTCATAGGTTTTGATGCCCCGGATGTCGCATTTCCAGCCGGGAAGTTCTGTCAGCACGGGCTTCGCCTTCTCCAATCTGCAGGTAACGGGAAATTCCTCTGTCACCTCTCCGTCGATTTCATAGCCGGTGCACACGGAAACGGTGTCCAGATAGCCCAGCACATCCAGCACGGTCAGCGCCACATCAGTAGCGCCCTGAAGCCTGCAGCCGTAACGGGAAGCCACGCAGTCATACCAGCCCATCCTTCTGGGCCGCCCTGTGGTGGCGCCGTACTCGCCGCCGTCGCCGCCCCGGCGTCTCAGCTCCTCTGCTTCCTCCCCGAAAATTTCGGATACGAAAGCGCCTGCCCCCACTGCGGATGAATAGGCTTTCGTCACTGCCACAATTTTTTTGATTTCATAGGGAGGGATGCCTGCGCCGATGGCGCCGTAGGCAGCCAGTGTGGAGGAGGAAGTGACCATGGGATAAATGCCGTGGTCAGGATCCTTCATGGTGCCCAGCTGGCCTTCCAGAAGAATATTCTTTCCTTCCCGGATCGCCTGATCTAAAAATGCCGAAACATTTCCCACATAGGGACGCACCATCTCCCTGTATTCATGCAGCGTTGCCAGCAGTTCTTCCGGTTGGAGCGGATCTTTGTGATACAAATGCACCAGAAGCACATTTTTCAGATCGCAGATACGCCCGGCCTTTTCTTTCAGCAGTTCTTCATCAAACAGCTCGCTGACCTGGAAACCGATCTTTGCAAACTTGTCGGAATAAAAAGGCGCGATGCCGGATTTGGTGGAGCCGAAGGATTTTCCTCCCAGACGTTCCTCTTCACAGGCATCCAGAAGGATGTGGTATGGCATCACGATCTGCGCCCTGTCGGAAATCATGATTTTCGGGGCCGGTACATTACGGTCCGTCAGCCCTTTGATTTCCTGAAACAGAAGCGGGATATTGAGCGCCACCCCGTTACCGATGATGTTCGTCACATGGGAATAGAAAACGCCGGAGGGAAGGGTGTGCAGCGCAAATTTGCCGTAATCATTGACAATGGTGTGGCCCGCATTCGCGCCTCCCTGAAACCGGATCACGATATCCGCTTCTTTTGCCAGCATATCCGTGATCTTCCCTTTTCCTTCATCTCCCCAGTTCGCTCCAACTACTGCTTTTACCATCTATTTCTCCTTTTTTACTCGCCAAGGATCATCTTTGTCAGATCCATGGGATCTACAATTTTGCCGTCCTTGTATACTCTCATATTGCCGCTTGCGATCTCGTCAATCAGGATCACTTCGCCGTCTTTGGAATAGCCGAACTCAAATTTGATGTCATACAGATCCAGGCCCTTCTTTGCCAGATCGTCCGCAACCACTTTGGTGATGGCCAGCGTCTGTTCTTTCATGCTGTCATACATTTCGGGAGTCATAACGCCCAGCACTGCCAGCGCATCCTTGGTTACCAGCGGATCGCCCTTTTCATCATCCTTAAAGGTGGTCTCCACATAGCCGCCTTCAATTCTGGTGCCATCTTCCATATATTCCCCATAACGGCGGATGAAGCTGCCGGTTGCAACAAGACGGCAGATCACTTCCAGGCCATGGCCGAATACGGTGGCAGGAAGCACTTCCATCGTTGCATTTTCAATATCTGCGCTCACATAATGGGTTTTCACCCCTGCTGCCTTGAGCAGTTCAAAATAATGGATGGAAGTTTTCAGGTTTTCTCTGCCGATGCCTTCAATGGTCAGGCCCACAGCGTTTTCGCCGGGATCAAATTTGCCGTCTTTGCCGGTGCAGTCATCTTTGAATTTCAGCAGTACATTGCCGTTCTCCAGCTGGTATACGTCTTTTGTCTTTCCTGTGTAAAGTTTTTCCATGATTCAAGACTCCTTTGTATGTTATATTTTGTTAGAAAAGCGGCTGTCGGGTCCGCTTTTGGTTCCCTTATTACATAGATAGTATATCAAAAATTTCTCATAAGTAAAATCAATAATTATTATATCTGTTATTAATTTTTCTTATATCGTTAGAATTTCCCTTTTCAGACCGTGATTTCGGCCTTTAATCCCAGCTGCCCTTCATTTTCCTGCAGAAGCGGGCGGATCACTTCCTCCAGATACCGTTCCACCTGATGCACACAGCAGCCGATATACCGGGAAGGTTCCAGGGATTTTTCCAGTTCCTCCCTGTCAAGGCCAAACATTTCATCCTCGGCAATCAGGGAAAGCAGCTCATTTTCCGCTCCCTCTTCCTTCACCCTGCGTCCCGCTTCCATAGAAAGCTGCCGAATGCGCTCATGGAGTTCCTGCCGGTCGCCCCCAGCCCGCACCGCATCCATCATGATATTTTCCGTCGCCATAAAAGGGAGCTCGCCGCGCAGATGTTTTTCGATCACTTTGGGGTAGACCACCAGGCCGTCCACCACGTTCATGCACAGATCCAGAATGCCGTCCGTTGCAAGGAACCCTTCCGCAATGGAAATGCGGCGGTTGGCAGAATCGTCCAGGGTGCGTTCAAACCACTGCATAGCCGAAGTGACCATCGGATTGAGCGCGTCCGTCATCACATACCGGGCCAGGGAAGCGATCCGTTCACAGCGCATGGGATTACGCTTATAAGCCATGGCGGACGAACCGATCTGATTTTTTTCAAAAGGCTCTTCCACTTCCTTTAAATGCTGCAAAAGGCGGATATCATTGGACATCTTGTGGGCACTGGCCGCGATGCCGGAGAGCACATTCATCACCCGGCTGTCCACTTTTCGGGAATAAGTCTGCCCGGACACCGGATAACACCCGGCAAATCCCATTTTCTGCGCGATCATGGGATCCAGGCGGTCCACCTTTTCCTGATCCCCTTCAAACAGTTCCAAAAACGAGGCCTGAGTTCCGGTGGTTCCCTTGGAGCCCAAAAGGCGGAGGGAATCCAGCACGTAGTCCAGATCATTCAGATCCATATAAAATTCCTGCAGCCACAGAGTCGCCCGTTTTCCCACCGTTGTGGGCTGGGCGGGCTGAAAATGAGTGAATGCCAGAGTGGGCAGTTCCTTTTGCTTCTCCGCAAAATCCGCCAGCAGTCCGATCACGTTCAAAAGCTTCTTCCGAATCAGTTTCAGCGCTTCCGCCATCACAATCAGATCGGTATTATCCCCCACATAGCAGGAGGTGGCGCCCAGATGGATGATCCCCTTCGCTTTCGGGCACTGGACGCCATACGCATATACATGACTCATGACATCGTGGCGCACTTCTTTTTCCCGGGCCTTTGCCACCTCATAATTAATGTCCGTTGCATGGCTTTTTAATTCCTCAATCTGCTCCCCGGTGATGGGAAGTCCCAGTTCCTTTTCTGCTTCCGCCAGGGCGATCCAGAGCCGCCGCCAGGTCCAAAACTTCATATCCTGGGAAAAAATGTACTGCATTTCCCGGCTGGCATACCGCTCCGACAGGGGACTGATATATCTGTCTGTGCTCATTAAAAATCATCCTTCCTCAAGCTGTTTCATCCTATTATTTGTTTTTACGGCTCAAAGTATAACGTAAATGAGACCATAGCGCAACATTTTTCTGTCACTACCGATCTCACAGGATCGTTCCGCCTCCAAAAATGTGACCGTCTTCATAAAAAACTGCCGACTGCCCCGGCGTGATGGCGCGGACCGGTTCCTCAAACAGGCATTCCAGCAGATCCTCTCCGGCCATGCGGATGGTACACGGCGTCCCCTGATGGCCGTACCGGATTTTTCCGATCACTCTGCGCTCTTTCGTAAGCCGCTCTACCGCCATAAAATTCACTCGGCCGCATAAAAGCCTGGTGGTGAACAGCTCCTCGTTCTCCCCGATCACCACTTCGTTGGTATCGGGACGGATTGCCGTCACAAATACAGGATGTCCCATCGCCAGATTCAGCCCTTTGCGCTGGCCAACGGTATAATGGATAATGCCCTCATGCCGTCCCAGCACCTGTCCCTGGGCCGTCACAAAATTACCCGGCTCCAGGGCCTTTCTTTTTTCCTTCGCTTCCTCCATGGCCCGCTGGATGAATGCCCCGTAATCGTGATCCGGAATGAAGCAAATTTCCTGGCTGTCCCTTTTATGGGCCACAGGAAGCCCTGCCTCCTCCGCCATCCTGCGCACTTCTTCTTTGGGAAATTCCCCTACCGGCATCAGGGTATGGGAAAGCTGTTCCTGAGTCAGCTGATAGAGCGCATAGGTCTGATCTTTTTTCGCCGTTACGGAATTTGCCACGGCGAGCCTCCCGTTTTCCAGCTGCACCAGTCTGGCATAATGGCCCGTAGCGATCATTTCCGCCCCCTGTCCTTTCGCATATTCCCAAAGGGCCTGCCATTTGATGTGGCGGTTACACATCACGCAGGGATTGGGCGTGCGCCCGCAGAGATATTCTGCCACAAAATAGTCCATGACCTCTTTTTTAAATTCCTGTTTAAAATCCACCGCCTGCCAGGGGATCTGCAGCTTTTGGGCCACCGCCCGGGCATCCTCCATAATGGCATCCATACCGTCAAAGTGCTGCATGGTAACTCCCAGCACATCGTATCCTTGTTCCTTTAACAGCCATGCCGCCACGGAAGAATCCACTCCGCCGGACATGCCCACCACAACTCTTTTTTTCATTGCATATCTCCTCGTTAAAAACGGTCTGCAGTTTTCGTGATTATCCTTTTCCCGTTTTCCACAATAACAGACATCTCCCGGTTCTGTCAACCGCAGGCGGACGCATATACATATTTATATTCCTCTTATACCGGAGGCAGTCAGATGAAGAAAAATGCGCTGATTAAAGGGACTCTCCTCCTAACCGCAGCCGGCCTGGCAAGCCGATTTATCGGCTTTTTTTACAGGATTTTCCTCTCCCGGATGTTCGGGGAGGAAGGGATGGGCATCTATGAACTGATGAACCCTGTCCTCGCTTTGACCTTCGCTCTGGCCACTTCCGGCATCCAGAGCGCCATTTCCAAATTCGTGGCCAGTGAACCGGAAAGCCGTCCCCATAACCGGCTGCGGATTCTCCTGTCCGGCCTTGTTTTTTCCGGCCTGCTCTCTGCCGCCTGTACCGTCTTTGTCTATCGGGGCGCGGATTTCATCGCAGGCAGCCTTCTCCGGGAACCCCGGTGCGCCCCTCTTTTGCGCATTGCGGCCCTCTCCTTTCCCGCCGCCTGCATCCATTCCTGCATCAACGGCTATTATTACGGCATCAAAAAAGCCGGCCTACCCGCTTTCTGCCAGCTGTTTGAACAGACCTCCCGGGTGGGCAGCGTTTTTTTGTTCTGGAGTTATGCCCGCCAAAACCAGATCACTTTTTCCATCAATGTGGCAGCGGTAGGGCTGGTGATCGGCGAAATCGCTTCCACGCTGGTAGCCATTCCCATGGCCTGGCTGCATTTTGCGCGGATGCGGTCAAACGTCCCGTCCCCAAAATCCCCCTACGCTGTGATCATGCGCCGCATCTTCCTTTTTGCCGCGCCGCTTTCCGCCAACCGGGTCTGCCTGCACCTGCTGGGCGCTGTGGAATCCGCGCGGATTCCGGTGAGCCTGCAGCAGTTCGGCTATAATCAGAAACAGGCCCTCTCCATTTACGGCGTTTTCACCGGCATGGCCATGACCTGTATCCTGTTTCCCAGCGCTCTGACCAATTCGGTTTCCGTCCTTCTCATGCCGCTGGTGGCGGAAGCGGATGCCAGTCATAACCGGCCGGCCATCCGCTCTGCCATCTTAAAATGCATCCGTTACTGCCTGCTCTTAGGCTGTCTTTGTATGGCTGTTTTTTTCCTCACCGGAGATTTCATGGGAACGCTGCTGTTTGACAGTCAGCTGGCCGGACATTTTATCAGAACGTTAAGTTTCATCTGTCCTTTTCTGTATCTCAATACCACTCTTTTTTCTATTTTAAACGGATTGGGGAAAACGGGATATACGTTTCTTCTCAACATGCTCTCTCTGCTGATCCGGCTGGGATTTGTTTTCTTTGCCATTCCGCTGTTCGGCATCCGGGGATTTCTATGGGGGATGCTGGCCGGACAGCTGATGATGGCTCTCTCCAGTTTTCTGCTGCTGCGGCCTTATATCCGGGAATCCCCCATACACTAAGGAAAATCCCCACTTGCGCACCTGATTTTTGTATACTATAATAAGCGTGCGCGGCAAAATGATCCTTTCAGCCAAAAGGCGAAGCAGGATGCGCGCATGATTTATACAAAGGAGAAGCAACAACATGAGTTTTTCATTTATAAAATTGCTGCCCACACCGGAGGAAATCCGGTCGCAGTTTCCGCTGCCGGAGAATCTGGCCCGCATCAAAAAAGAAAGGGATGCCCGGATTCGGGATGTCATCACCGGAAAAAGCGATAAATTCCTGGTCATTATCGGGCCCTGCTCTGCAGACAATGAGGATGCGGTCTGTGATTATATCGGCCGTCTGGCAAAGGTCAACGAGAAAGTGTGCGACCGCCTGATCCTGATCCCCCGTATTTACACCAACAAACCCCGGACTACGGGCGAAGGTTATAAAGGCATCGTGCATCAGCCTGATCCGGAAAAGAAAGAAGATTTCCTGCAGGGCCTGATCGCCATGCGCAAGATGCAGCTGCGTGCTCTGGAGGAATCCGGTCTGACCGCTGCGGACGAAATGCTCTATCCGGAAAACTGGGGATATGTCTCCGACATCCTCTCCTATGTGGCCATCGGCGCGCGCAGCGTGGAGGATCAGCAGCACCGCCTGACAGTGAGCGGCTTTGACGTTCCCGCCGGCATGAAAAATCCCACCAGCGGCGACTTTTCCGTCATGCTCAATTCGGTGTATGCGGCACAGCATCCTCATTCCTTCATCTATCGGGGATGGGAAGTAAAAACAAACGGCAACGAGCTGGCTCACACTGTCCTGCGCGGCGCCACCAACAAACACGGACGCAATCTGGCAAACTATCACTATGAAGATTTAAACACCCTGCTCACTCTTTACAATGAGCGCGATTTAAAAAATCCCGCCTGCATCATCGATGCCAACCATTCCAACTCCAATAAGCAGTTTGAACAGCAGGTCCGGATCGTCAAAGAAGTGATGCACAGCAGGAATTTAAGCCCCGATATCCGCGGCCTTGTAAAAGGCGTCATGGTGGAAAGCTATATTGAAGAAGGCTGTCAGAAAGTGGGCGGCGGCATCTACGGCAAGTCCATCACAGATCCCTGCCTTGGCTGGAATGACACGGAGAAACTGATTTATGATCTGGCGGAACTCAACCGTTAAAAATCATAACTTCATTTCTTCCGGAATCCTCTCCACGCACTTCGCTAAAAAACTTTCCATGATATCTTTTGTCACAAATTTATGGGAAGAAACATCGATTCTTCCCTTCTGTATGAACTGCCGGGTGAGAACAGAGCGTCGCTGACGCTCCAGTTCTTCTTCCGTGATACATTTTTCTACAGGCCATGCTCTGGCCTGTTCCAAAAGTCTCCAGATTTCGGCCGTTTCCGGGCTCACCTGCCAGAGCCACTGATCCATCTCATGGGCCTCGAAACGATATTCTCTCTCCGCCTGCTCTGTCCTTTTGTCTCTGGAATTCCAGAAAGGCTTCCAAATGATCCGGTCATTCATCCAGTCTGTCAGAAGATGGGTACAATAGCCGGCCATAAAATCCCTGTTTTTCTCTGTTTTGCTCCTGTTCCAAAAGGCCAGCACATTTTCCTTCCAGGCCTCGGACTCTGTGGTGATGCCCCAGGCAGGACCGTAATGCCACAGATGACTCGCCTCCTTGTTGTGCACTTCATAGCCCTCCCGAAAATGTACGGCATCCGGGGCGATGGAACCTAAAACAAAGTCCTGGGGACATTCCAGCCATGGCAATTTTTCCGTCAGCCGCCAGGCAATCAGCATATGGGTCATAGGATAAGGCATTCGGAATCCTCCTTTCCGCTTAAAAAATACTCCCGCAAATATCTAAAAGGCTCATCCTCTCGGGTGAGCCTTTGTATACACATCTCTGATACGGTTATGGCCCAGATTGGCATAAATCTGGGTAGTGGAAATATCGGAGTGGCCCAACATTTCCTGGACACTACGAAGATCCGCGCCGTTTGCCACAAGATGAGCGGCAAAGGAATGGCGCAGGGTTTGGGGAGTGATCTCTTCCGTAATTCCCGCTTTATGGGCATAGTATTTGATCAGCTTCCAGAACCCCTGACGGCTCATGGGCTTGCCCGAACAGTTCACGAACAAAGTCTCCTCCCCGGGATCCTCTATCATCCCGCTTCTGGCTTTAAAAAAATACTCCGTAAGCGCTTCCCTTGCCTTGCTGCCAAAAGGAACCGCCCGTTCCTTGTTCCGGTCATGACAGAGAATATAACTCATTTGCATATTCACATCCGTCAATTTCAGGCTGATCAGCTCCGAAACCCTGATTCCGGTAGCATACAAAAGCTCCAGCATGGCGCGGTCCCTGATTTCTTTCGGATTTTCATGACAGGGTTGTGCGAGAAGCTTTTCCACCTCTTCCATCCCTAAAATCTCAGGCACTTTCTTCTCCACCCTGGGAGCCCTTAAATTCTCCGAAACGTCCGCCGCCAAAATCCCCTCCCGCACCAGATAATGGCAGAAGGCCTTCACGGAAGCAATCGCTCTGGAAATCGTCGCAGCTTTAAAATTCTCCTGCTCTAAAAAACGCACATAGGCATTCAGAGAAACCGCCGTAATCTCCTCCGGACGGGAAATTCCCTGCTTTCCCAGAAAGTCCTCCAGCTTGTGCAAATCCCTTTCATAGGAAAGTTCCGTGTTATGCGATGTTTCTTTTACATTATGTAAATATGCCACAAAAGCCCGAATCTGTTCCTCCATCCCACAAATGACCCTTCTCAAAAGAATTTTATACTTTCTTTCCACTCGTATGGAAAATATTATAATCAATTTATCGAAGAAAATCAATGTGGAAAGTCCCGCATTTTATGCCGTATTTTCGGCACTTTTACCAAGGATACCACATATCGGGATTCGGAATTTAGTTCACTCAACATGTAGTAATTTTGCTACTAAAAAATTTTCAAAACCACTTTCAGCAGCACTGGGTTTACATAACTTTCCAAAAAGCATCCCATTATGACAACCGACAGCGGTGTCAGAAGTTTTCGCCGTTCCATTTTTCTGATACACCAATCCATCAGCAGAAGATATCCCGGGATCAACAAAAGCTGCTGGGGTAATACACATCCTGCAAATAGGAGCAGTCCCTTTATCCCAAACCGCATGGAAAGCACCGTGAGCACCATCCCCGCCGAAATGCCGCTCCATCCCAGAAAAATCCAGATTCCTGCCCCCGCTGCTCCCGCCGCCGAAAGCAGCACCAGAAACGCGGCCATTCCCAGTCTTTGCCGGATACAGTACAAAAAAAGGCCGTTTTGGTTCAGGTCCAGATAACTCATCCTGCTAAAAAAATCTCCGTCCAAAAAGCCGGTGGCCGTCACAAGGCCGTCGGGAAACATACAGACCAGCGCAATTCCGGCCAGAAAACCGGCCAGGAAAACAATGAGCCAGACAGTCTTTTCCTTTTTTTCCAGTTTCCAGGAAAATTTCATAAAAACACCCCCAAATCCGCTTCTTCTAAATATATGCCGGGATTTGAGGGTACAGGACTCTATCTGCAGTATTTGTTTTTATAGCTCATGATGGCCGCAATTGTTTTGGCATCTTCAATCTTTCCTTCATAAATCATGTCACACAATTCGTCCACCGTATAGGCTTTCACATCGATAAACTCATCTTCATCCAAATGCTGGCTGCCCGGTTTCAAATCCCGCGCCAGATAAATATCGATTTTTTCATTGCTGTATGCCACAGTAGTGCGGACTGTAATCAGTAAAGAAAGGTTGTCGGAACAGTACCCGGTTTCCTCTTCCAGTTCCCTGGCTGCCGCAGTCATCGTCGGTTCATCGGGCCCGTTTAATCCCCCCGCCGGAATTTCAAGGGTATCCCGGTCCAGCGCGTTCCTCCACTGGCGCACCATTAAAATCCTGCCTTGGTCATCCACCGGCACCACTGCCGCCGCACCCTGATGCCCGATAAAATCCCATTCGGCAACATTCCCGTTTGGCACCTGTACCGTATCCCTGTAATAATCAATGATGGAACCCTTGTAGATCAGCCTGCGTCCAAGCCTCTTGAATTCTTCCGACATGATATGCCCTCCTTTTTCCTGCACACAGCAGATGATGATTTAAAGAAAGCCCTACGGAATATCCCGTAAGGCTTAATTTTGTAATGTTATTTTGCGTAATCAGTTACGCGGCTCTCTCTGATCACATTGACTTTAATCTGTCCCGGATATTCCAGTTCAGCCTCAATCTGCTTGGAAATATCCCTTGCCAGAAGTACCATGTCTGCATCAGAGATCTGCTCAGGAACTACCATAACCCGAATCTCTCTACCCGCCTGAATAGCAAAAGATTTGTCTACACCTTTGAAATTGTTGGAAATGTCTTCTAATTGTTTTAATCTGCTGGTATAAGTCTCCAGCGTCTCTCTTCTCGCACCCGGTCTTGCCGCTGAAATGGTATCGGCAGCCTGTACAATACATGAAATAAGGGATGTCGGTTCCACATCACCATGATGGGATTCGACAGCATTAATAACGGTTGCGGATTCCTTGTATTTCTTACAGAGTTCCGCACCCAGCTGAATATGAGAACCTTCCATTTCATGATCAACGGCTTTGCCGATGTCATGAAGCAGGCCGGCACGTTTCGCCATCCTTACATCCAGCCCCATTTCAGCAGCCAACAGCCCTGACAGCTGTGCAACCTCAATGGAATGTTTCAGGGCATTCTGCCCATAGCTCGTTCTGAATTTCATCTTACCGAGCAATCTGATAAGTTCCGGATGAATACCATGGACACCGACTTCAAGGACGGCGGCTTCACCCTCTTCCTTAATCATATTCTCAACTTCACGCTGCGCTTTCTCCACCATCTCTTCGATTCTCGCGGGATGGATGCGTCCGTCCACAATCAGCTTTTCCAGCGCAATACGTGCAACCTCTCGTCTGATCGGATCAAATCCGGAAAGTACGACCGCTTCCGGTGTATCATCAATAATCAGATCCACACCGGTCAACGTTTCAAGCGTCCTGATGTTCCTTCCTTCACGCCCGATAATACGCCCTTTCATTTCATCATTCGGAAGCTGTACCACAGAAATCGTGGTCTCGGATACATGGTCTGCCGCACATTTCTGGATGGCATTCACCACATATTCCTTCGCCTTCTTGTCTGCTTCTTCTTTGGCCCGATGTTCCATTTCCTTAATCATCATGGCCGTTTCATGTTTTACTTCGTCTTCAACAATTTTCAATAAGTAGTCTTTTGCCTGGTCGGAGGTTAAACCAGAGATTCTTTCCAGTTCCTGGATGCGCTGTTCGTTCAACTTGGCGATCTCTTCTCGCTGCTTGTGCATCTCTTCTTCGCGCTTTGCCAGATGAGCTTCTTTCTTTTCAATCGCATCGGCCTTCTTGTCGATGTTCTCTTCCTTCTGCTGCACCCTTCTTTCGAAACGCTGTACTTCGGCTCTGCGTTCTTTGATCTCTTTATCCAATTCGTTTTTCGTACGAATGGATTCTTCCTTCACTTCCAGCAGTCCTTCCCGTTTCTTTGTCTCAGCAGTCTTTAAAGCTTCATCAATGATCTCTCTGGCTTTGTCCTCCGCATTTCCTATCTTCGCTTCGATCCCCTTCTTGCATCGGTCCGTAGCAAGGTATGCGGTCACCGGAATAGAAATGAGCAGTGTTACGATTACCGCTATTGCTATTGGTACAAACATCACAGGAGCACCTCCTTATTTAATTTTCATTGTACGATATCAGTTATAGAATGCAACGGTAGGCACATTCTTATAATCAATTTTACAACACTTCAATTTTAAACAATATTGTGAGTTATGTCAAGTAGTTCCTCTGTTATTTTAATTTTATGGTCAATTTGCATCACAGGTAAATCCTGTTCCGTCATTCCCAGTCCAGAGACAGCGCTCTGCGTATGGCAGCCGTCCCGATCCCCTTGCGGTACAAAAAGGCGGACATTTTCTGTCTTTCCTTATAATCCGCATTTTGCGGATCAAAATGTTTCTTTTCAAGCCACATTTTTGCAAGCGCATCTTCGTCGGGGCCGATCCCTGCATCCTGCTGTTCCCGGAATGCGCTCTCCACCAGTTCCTTTGGTATTCCTTTTCTGAGCAGATCCGTTTCAATCACACGCTTGCTCTTCTTTTCCTGTTGATTCTCAATATAGTCGCGGGCATATCTGTCATCATCCACATAATGATAGGATTTGACATAATCCAGGGCGAGGTCTATGCTTTCCTGTGGATATAAGCCCTGGGCGAGCTTGTCCCTCAGCTGTTTCTCCGTATAGGGCCTGCTCTTTAACAAATTCATACACCGCAATGTTGCCCGTTTCGGAAGCAGTTCTTCTGTAATGGTAAGAAACGCCTCTTCTTCCAGCGCTTCTCCTGTCCGAATCCCATAAAAACGAAGTTCGCCTTTGTACAAGACAAAGGCGAAACTTCCATCCAGATAGACTCTGCTCCGGGAACGGGACATTTCTTCGATCCCGGTAACAATCATTCCGCTGCTTCTGCTTTCGCAGCCTCCGGTTTATTTTCCTTCCCGGCTTTCCCGGGCGCTTTCTCCTTCTTCGCTTCTGCTTCCGGTGAAGAGGTCTTTTTCTTCAGGCCGAAATGGTCTCTCACCTTATCTTCAATCTCGGCACAGATTACGGGATTTTCCTTCAGATAAATCTTCGCATTCTCACGGCCCTGTCCGATCTTACTGCCCTCGTATGCATACCAGGCGCCGCTCTTATTGACCACATTGATGCTTGCCGCAAGGTCAAGGATATCCCCTACCATGGAGATGCCTTCTCCGAACATGATATCAAACTCCGCTTCCTTAAAAGGAGGCGCGATCTTATTCTTCACAACCTTCACACGGGTGCGGTTCCCCACCACTTCGCCGCCCTGTTTGAGGGCTTCAATTCTCCTCACATCCAGGCGGACAGAGGAATAGAACTTCAGCGCACGGCCGCCGGTAGTGGTCTCGGGATTGCCGAACATAACTCCCACCTTCTCACGCAGCTGGTTGATGAATACAACGGTACAGTTGGATTTGCTGATAATACCGGTCAGCTTCCGCAGCGCCTGGCTCATCAGTCTGGCCTGAAGACCCACATGGCTGTCTCCCATATCCCCTTCGATCTCCGCCTTAGGCACCAGTGCGGCAACGGAGTCCACTACGACGATATCAATGGCGCCGGAACGCACCATAGTCTCAGTGATCTCCAATGCCTGCTCCCCGTTGTCCGGCTGGGAAATGTATAAATTATCGATATCAACGCCAATATTCTTGGCATAAACCGGATCCAGCGCATGTTCCGCATCGATGAAGCCCGCAATTCCGCCGCTCTTTTGCACCTCCGCGATCATGTGGAGAGTGACGGTGGTCTTACCGCTGGATTCCGGGCCGTATATCTCCACCACTCTGCCTCTGGGGATTCCGCCCAGGCCCAGCGCAACGTCAAGGCTCAGAGATCCTGTGGGAATCGTCTCCACATTCATCTGGCTGGCCGGATCGCCCAGCTTCATTACAGTTCCTTTCCCATATTCTTTCTCAAGATGTGCAATGGCGGCATCAAGCGCCTTTAATTTCTCTTCTCTTTCCATGGTGTTCTCCTTCTCACTAGAACGGATGTTCTCTTTTTCCTATCATAAATCATTCGGTTGGCTTTGTCAATTACATTTTACGGGAATCTGCCGATATGGCGGAACATACCAAAAGACGCTGCAGCCGCAGCTGCGGCTCCAGGGTTTCCGAAACAGATATTATCAGCCCAAAGGCTTTCTGATCCTGATATCCTTATCATAAACAGAAAGCGGGACGGCTGCAAGCTTTTTTTCTCACGCCGTCCCATTTTTTCATTCTCTCATACCTTTTTTGTATATTTTTCGTAGTCTTTCAGCGTAACGGTGGCCCAACCGTATCGGTTGCACGCCCCGTTAAAGTTCAGGCCGATCTCCATGCCCAGCGGGGTGAAAAATACAACGCCGCCGTCTCCCTCCAGCAGCTGACGGAGCATTTCATCCGACAGTTCTTCCTTTGTCAGACTCTCCCCGTTCTGGGCCTTGTTCTGCTTCCGAAAGCGCTGCGCCAGTTCCTCCGTATAGCTGACCATGTTTGTATGCTCCAAAATCGTCCCGGTCTTTAAGTCGATATTGATATCAAACAGTCCCGGAAGGATTTCCGTCTCCAAAGCCAGCTGCTCCTGGAATACAATGCTTAACGTATCCTCATCCATGTAGGTCACATAGCCGATGCTCTGGATATGGCAGGATGTCATTCCCGCCTGATCCACATACCATTCACAGTAGTCCTTATAAAAAAGGGCTTCCTCTTCAATATAGGCATTGAGCTTTTCCTGATTGGGCACATTTCCGGCAATGTAGGGGTAGATGGTGTTAAAAGAAGCATCCGCCCGGTCGCTTTCCACACTGTAATCTTCCCACTCGATCTGATAGGAAAGGTCGACGCGCACCGCATCCGCAATATCCGCATAGTATTCGTCGGAAGGATCCGGTTCGTACTCCCCTTCTTTTTCCGGCGGAAGGGATGCTTCCGGCTCTTTGGCATTCTCCCGGCTTTCCGTCTCCCGGGCTGCTTCTTGCCCGTCCAAAGCCGCGATATTGCTTTCCGCCGCCTTCCATGCGTCCAAAAGCTTCTCCTGCAGGGGAACATCCCAGCTTCCCGCATCTTTTGCGATCAGCCCCAGCGCAAGAAAGAGAAGGAGCAGAAAGACGGAAACACCGGCGCATGCCCATCTCCGGAATGTCCTCCGCTCAGAAACGCTGCCCGGGGCAGGTTGCTCTACCTGATTTTCCGCTGCCTTTTCCAGCCCTGCAGGAGCCTCCTGCCGTATCGGCGGCTCCTGCAGGGCTTCCGGCTCCTTTTTAAAGCCGCAGGCCTCACAGCTGCCGTTTTTCATCAATCCGCCGCATTTGGGGCAAAAATCATATATCATCCGCTTATTATCCATATTCCCTCATTCCTGCAAAGCGCCCTTTGCCTGTACGGGTCAGCTGCCGAATGTCACTTCGCTGTAATATTCCAGAATACAACGGCGCATCAGCGTCAGCGCGGCCGAAACGGCGCCTTCTCTGATCTTCGCGCGGCTCCCTGAAAAGCGGTATTCCTTCACCACCGTCTTACCGCGCACACAGCAGCCGATATAAACAAGGCCTACCGGCTTTTCCGGCGTGCCTCCGTCGGGGCCTGCAATTCCCGTAACGGAAACCGTAACATCGGCCTTTGTGAGGATCGCCGAACCGTTTGCCATTTCGTAGGCAACCTGTTGGCTGACAGCGCCGTATTTGTGAAGGGTGCTCTTTTTCACCCCTACCACTTTCCGCTTCGCCTTATTGGAGTAGGTGATATAGCCGGATTTAAAAACCTCCGAAACCCCCGGGATATTGATCAGGCGTCCTGCCAGCAGCCCTCCCGTACAGGATTCAATGGTGGAAACCGTCAGCTCGTTGGCGAGCAGGAGATCCACCACCGCTTTTTCCAGGGAAACTTCCCCTTCCGTGGCATAAATATCCGCCCCAAACCGATTTTTGAGTTCCTTCACCACGGGCTTCACCAGCTGTTTGGCTTCCTTCTCATCCTTAGCCCTTGCCGTCACCCTCAGATGCACTTCTCCGGTTTTGGCATAGGGCGCCACAGTGGGATTGGTCTGGCCGTCAATCAGATCCTGAATCATGGAAGCGGCTTTGCTTTCCCCGATACCGCAGATTTTTACGGTTCTGGAATAGATGATTCCCGGCTCCAACGCTTCCAGGTAATTCTTCACGCTGTTTTCAAACATGGGGATCAGTTCATTGGGAGGGCCGGGCAGCAAAATCACACGTTTCCCATCCTTTTCCAGGATCAGTCCGGGCGCAGTCCCGTTTTCATTGTCAAGCACTTTGGCCCCTTCCGGCACCAGCGCCTGTTTCTTATTGTTCTCCGTCATTTCGATTCCCCGGGAGGAAAAAAAGCTTTCGATCCGTTCCAGGCTGTGGGCATCCATGAGCAGCGGCAGATGCAGCACATCCGCTGCCGTCTCCTTCGTGAGATCATCCGTTGTGGGCCCAAGCCCGCCGGAAAGGATCACAATGTCCGATCGCTCCAGGGCCGATGACAAAACGGCCTTCAGCCGGTCTCCGTTGTCCCCCACCACGCTCTGATAGTAGCAGGACAGCCCCAGGGCCGCACATTGCTCCGCCAGATAAGCGGCATTGGTGTTCACGATATTTCCCAGCAAAAGCTCCGTACCTACCGAAATCAGTTCCACAATCATTTGTTAAACCATTCCTTTCTACCCGGCCTAAGCCGGCACACCCTGCATGTTTCCCACAGCTGCTTTCCTGTTTCAGCGCTGTTCGGACAGAACATCCTTATTTTTTACAAGGTAGTCAATCAGGGAAACAACTGTCAGCACAAGGGCAACCCACATGATGACGGTTGTGAGAAGAGACAGCGCCGAAATATCCGCAATCATCAGGCAGATCATGATCATCTGGAAGGTGGTCTTGAATTTTCCCCAGTAGCTGGCCGCGATCACACGCCCGTTATCCGACGCAATCAGCCGAAAACCGCTGATGATAAATTCACGGCTGATGATGATGATGACAATCCAGGAAGGAATCCTTCCCATTTCCACCAGGCAGATCATGGCCGCGCATACCAGCAGCTTATCCGCCAGCGGGTCCATAAACTTCCCGAAATTCGTCACCAGGTTATGTTTTCTGGCAATGTGTCCGTCCAGAAGGTCCGTCAGACTGGCGATGATAAACAGCGCCAGGGCGATCCATTTGGAGGCGCTGCCCCCCCAGCCCGTAAGCATGAAAACCACAAAAAAGGGGATCATGACGATTCTTGCAATCGTCAGTTTATTCGGTAAATTCATCTTCCAATTCTCCTATCAGGTCATATTCAAAGGATCCGGTAACCCGCACCTCAACAAAATCTCCTGTCATCAGTTCCCGGCACGTGTTGATAAAAAGATAGCCGTCCACATTGGGCGCGTCCCGGTAGGTCCGCGCCACATAGGCATTTTCATCGGCAACCTTTCCTTCCACCATGGCGGTTAAGGTGACGCCCACCAAAGATTCCGCCTTGTCAAAAGCGATATCCTGCTGCAGCTCCATGATCTCCGCCTGCCGGCGCAGTTTGATTTCTTCCTCCACCTGGTCTGGCATTTGAGCCGCAGGTGTGTTTTCCTCCTGGGAATAGGGAAATACGCCCAGCCGGTCGAATTCCATCATATTGACAAAATCCAGAAGTTCTTCATGGTCTTTTTCCGTTTCTCCCGGAAATCCGGAAATCAGCGTGGTGCGCAGGCAGATGTCAGGCACCTGCTCCCGCAGCTTTGCGATGGTTGCCTCCAGTTCTTCCCGCCTGGTGCGCCGGCCCATTTTTGTGAGGATCCGGTCCGATGCATGCTGAATGGGCATATCCAGATAATGGCAGACCTTCTTTTCCTGTTTCATCACTTCGATCAGTTCATCTGTGATTTCCTCCGGATAGCAGTACAGCAGTCTGATCCAGATAAGCCCGTCGATTAAGGCCAGCTTTCTTAAAAGCTCCGGCAACATTTTTTCCCCATAAAGATCAATGCCGTAAAGCGTGGTTTCCTGGGCTACCAGAATCAGTTCCTTCGCGCCGCCTTCCACCAGCTTTTTGGCTTCGGTGACCAAAGACTCCATTGGTACGGAACGGAAACTGCCCCGCACGGAAGGGATAACACAATAGGTACAGCGCTTATTGCATCCTTCCGCAATTTTTAAGTAAGCAAAATGACCGCCCGTTGTCACGCTTCTGGGCATTCCATAGACGCAGGGGCGGTTGATATCTTCCAGATGGTCTTCCCTTTTTCCTGCCAGCACCGCTTCCACAGTCTCCACGATTTCGTCAATGGCAGTGGTTCCCAGTATGGCATCAACCTCCGGAATCTCTGTTTTAATTTCATCCTGATAACGCTGTGCCAGACAGCCGCAGACGATCAACGCCTGCAGCCGGCCGCTGTTTTTCAGTTCTGCCAGCTGCAGGATCGTGTTGATGCTCTCTTCTTTCGCATCGTTGATGAAGCAACAGCTGTTGACCACCGCCACATCGGCGGTCTCTTCATCATCTGTAAACGTATATCCCTTCTGAGCCAGCTGCCCCAGCATCATCTCTGTGTCCACCAGGTTTTTGTCACACCCCAGCGATACAAATAAAATCTGCATACACATTTCCTTTCCCGGATGTATCGTATTATTCTTCCACTTCTTCCTCACCCAGGATTTTGATTTTTCCCTGTCTGAGTTCTTCTACCGCCACAGACAGCGGTTTTTCACCGGGTTTGCATTTCACCATGGGTTCATGGCCCGCAATGATCTGTCTGGCGCGCTTGGATGTCGCCATCACGATGGAATAACGGCTGTTTACAATCTTCTCCTCGCCGGGTTCCACTTCGCTGTTTACCACTTTCATTAAATCAGAATAAGACGGATGTAACATTATTTTTCTCCTTTCAACAGAGCATTCAGCTCTTCTCTTAACTGGTTGACAAATTCTATATTATGGCCCGGACGGCTGTGAGCGGCCCGGATGATTCCGTGCAGCTCTTCCACACATTCTTCCAGGTCATCGTTGACCACAATGCAATCATAATTCTCGATCCCTTCCGCTTCCTGGACAGCTCTCTCCAAACGGCCGCGTATCACTTCGTCGGTTTCGGTCCCCCGGCCTTTTAAACGGCGTTCCAGCTCTCCGGCAGAGGGCGGCATCACGAACACCAGCAGCGCTTCCGGGAATTTCTGCTTCACCTTGAGGGCACCCTGGATTTCAATTTCCAGAATCACATCTTTTCCGCTGTTCAACTGCTCTTCCACCCAGGCTTTCGGGGTTCCGTAATAATTTCCGCAATAGCAGGCATATTCCACCAGGCCGTCATGAGCGATGGTGTCTTCAAAGGTTTCCTTTTCCACAAAGAAATAGGATACGCCTTCTTCTTCCCCCGGCCTGGGTTTCCTGGTTGTCATGGAAACGGACAGCGCATAATTGTCATACTTCTCCACCAGGCGTTTCATCAAAGTGCCTTTTCCTGCGCCCGAAAAACCGGATACCACAATCAGGATCCCTTTACGTTCCATCCCGTTCCTCCTTCTCTTCCTCACAAGAAGCGCCCTCCCCTTCCGGCAGCTGCGCTCTTGAAGCGATTGTTTCCGGCAGCAGCGCGGATAAAATGAGCTGGCTGTTTTCCATGACGAGCACCGCCTTGGTACGCCGTCCCTGGGTGGCGTCCACCGCTGTCCCGGCCTCCCTGGCCTTTTGTACCAGCCGTCTGACCGGCGCGGACTCCGGACTTACCACCGCGATGATTTTGTCCGTATTCACAATATTCCCAAAACCGATATGGATAAACTGGCTCATTTTTTCTCCCGCTTTTACCGCTTTGTCAGCTACTCTATGTTCTGGATCTGTTCCCGCACCTTTTCGATTTCCGTTTTCAGTTCAATCCCTCTGTTGGAAATCTCAAGATCACTGGTTTTCGACAGGATGGTGTTGGCTTCCCGGTTCATCTCCTGGGCCAGAAAATCCAGTTTCCTGCCGATGCTCCCGCCTTCTGTCAGCGCCTGTTTTGTGGAAGCGATGTGGCTCTTTAACCGGACGATTTCTTCATCCACGCAAACCTTATCCGCAAAAATGGTCACTTCCGTCAAAAGCCGGTTCTCATCCACCTGTGCGTCGCCCAAAAGCTCCTGCACCCTGTCGCTTAGCTTCTGCCTGTATTCCGCAATAATCCTGGGCGAACGTTCTTCGATGAACTCCACATGGGACAGCATTGCATCCAGCTTTCCGTTCAAGTCCGCCTTTAAGTGCTCTCCTTCCCGGATCCTGGTCTCCACAAAGCCTTCCGCCGCTCCCCGCAGGGCTTTCTCAAAAGTTTTCCAGATGCCTTCCTCGTCGATCTGCACTTCTTCCATGGAAAACACTTCCGGATATTTGGAAAGGGTGGAAACCCGGATGTCATCCTCCAGACCGAAGTCTGCTGCCATCTGCCTTAAATATTCCAGGTATTTCTCCGCGGTATCCTTATTGTACCTGATGCTGACGTTTTCCTCCGTCAGATCTTCATAGGTGACGAAAATATCGACTTTACCGCGCTGGATATATTCCTTTAAAAGATTGCGGATCGCCGATTCAAAGAAATTCAGCTTCTTTGGCATCTTTAAATTTACATCCAGATATCTGTGGTTGACAGATTTCATCTCCACGGTAAACTTACGGTCGGCTTCACAGATCTCACATCTGCCAAAGCCCGTCATGCTCTTTATCATCTGTTCTCCCATCTGCGTCTTTTTTTACGCAAAGTAATCCATAATCCATTCTATTATAAAGTAACGCTTTCCTTCCGTCAAGTGTTCTGTTATACTGGGGATATTGATTGGTTTCCGGACAGTTTACAGCGTGTCCGTCCTCCATGCTCCGGCTGCCCGTTTATCCGAGCGAAAGCGCGCCCTCTAAGGGACTGTCTGCAGGGGGACGGAGGGCAGCCGGAGCATGGAGGACGGGTACGCTGCAAACTGTCCGGGGACCTACAAATCATTCAGAAAGAAGGGATTTTTATGGCCTTTGACGGCATTACCGTTGCAAATATTGTGAAAGACTTACAGGACTGCCTGACAGACGGCAGACTTTACAAAATTGCCCAGCCCGAACCGGACGAGCTGCTTCTCACCATTAAAAATAACGGCGGTCAGAAGCGCCTGTGCATTTCCGCCAGCGCCTCCCTGCCGCTTTTATATCTGACAGAAGAAAACAAGCAAAGCCCCCTGACCGCGCCCAACTTCTGCATGCTTCTGCGCAAGCATATCCAGAACGGCCGGATCGTTTCCATCACCCAGCCGGGCCTGGAGCGCATCGTCAATTTTGAAATCGAGCATCTGGACGAACTGGGGGATCTTCGCCGTAAGAAACTGATTGTAGAAATCATGGGCAAGCACAGCAATATCATATTCTGTGATGAAACGGATCACATCATCGACAGCATCAAACATATTTCCGGTCTGGTCAGTTCCGTCCGGGAAGTGCTTCCGGGCAAACCCTATTTCATCCCCAAAACTCAGGAAAAATGCGATCCCCTGACCGCAGACCGCTCCCTTTTCATGGAACAGGTTTTTTCCAAACCCACGGATTGCTTTAAAGCGCTGTATACCACCTTTACGGGACTTTCTCCCGCCATTTCCCATGAACTGTGCCATCGGGCCGGAGGCCATGCGGACCTTTCCACCGCCGCCTGTTCCCGGGAGGACCGGGAAGCTCTCTGGAACGCTTTCCACTGTATGATGGAGGACGTGAAGGCAGGCCGCTTTTCCCCCTGTATCGTTTATGAAAACGGGATTCCGGCAGAATATGCCGCTTTCCCTCTGACTTCCTATCCTGACGACTGCCGCCGGGACTATGAGCAGATTTCCCCTCTTTTGGCAGATTATTATGCTCAGAAAAGCAGGATCACCAGAATCCGGCAGCGGTCCGCCGATCTGCGCCGGATCGTCTCTACGGCGCTGGAACGCAATATTAAAAAATATGATCTCCAGTGCAGGCAGATCAGGGATACCGAAAAGCGGGACAAATACAGGGTTTATGGGGAACTTTTAAACACCTACGGCTACAGCGCAGCTCCAGGGGACAAATCCCTGGAAGCGGTCAACTATTATACCGGAGAAACCGTCACCATCCCTCTGGATCCCCTGCTTTCCGCCGGGGAAAATGCAAAAAAATACTTTGAAAAATATAATAAATTGAAACGGACTTATGAAGCCCTGTCCGCCCTCACCAAAGAAGTGCATGAAGAGATCGAACATCTGGAATCCATCAGCACGGCCCTGGATATCGCCCAAAAGGAAGAGGATCTGGTGCAGATCAAGGAAGAGCTGATCGAAAGCGGCTATATGAAACGCAAGGGCGGTGCAAAAAAAGTAAAAATAACCAGCAGGCCTTTTCATTATATCAGCAGTGACGGGTTCCATATGTATGTGGGGAAAAACAATCTGCAGAACGAAGAGCTGACCTTTAAATTTGCCGTGGGAAATGACTGGTGGTTCCACGCCAAAGGAATGCCCGGCTCTCATGTGATTGTGAAATCCGGCGGCGAAGAGCTTCCCGATTCCACCTTTGAGGAAGCCGCCCGCCTGGCCGCCTATTATTCCAAGGGAAAAGGGCAGGAAAAAGTGGAGGTAGATTATGTGGAGAAAAAACAGGTCAAAAAAGTGGCGGGCGCAAAACCCGGCTTCGTGATCTACCATACGAATTATTCCATGCTCATCGATACGGATATTTCCGGCATCCGTACCGCCGATTAAACCGCCGTCCAAAACAGGAAACAAAAAACTTCCCGCACAGGCAGAGCGCCGGGGAAGCGCTTCTGCTTATGCGGGAAAATTCTACCCGTTCTTTTTTACAGTGTGTTGCTTGTAAACAGGTTTTTCACATGCTCTACTTCTTCCTGCGTGGCTTTGCTTGCAGGTACATAGTAGGACTTTTCACGGGCGATCTGGTACAGATCCTCCTGAGATTTCTCACAGGTTGTACGGAACTGCTTGAGTGTTTCCTTTAATTCTTTATTTTCTGTCTGAGGAATCATTTCTCCAAAACGGACCAGTTCCCCATTGATTCCGGTCAGCGTATCCGCTACCATTGTCTTATCTTCAAACATTTTCCCACCTCCTACTGCAGAAACTTCATCAGGGTCTGTTTATTCTCCATTGCGGATTTCGCCCCCTGTTCAAAATACTGTTTCACCTTCTGGTCCTGAGCACAGTTGGCATACTCCTGCATTTTACAATGCGTTGTGTCATAGCCCATGATCAGATGGCGCAGGTTCTGTAATTCGAGTTCTGATAAATTAGCCATTTTATTTACCTCCTTTTCTACATTCAACAGTATGCGCTGTCTACTGTTGTTTTATACCGGCTTCCTCAAACGGAATTTCAATTTCCACATATCCGGTGGAGTATGGTGCGATTTCATAGGGAGGCAGATAAAAAATGATTCCCGTATCTGTAAAATAGTAACCGGTATCCTTCATATCCCGTTCTTTTAGCAACTCCAGGGCGTCTTCGTAATACTGCGCCTCTTCCCCTTCGGACACCAGTTTGGAGAACCGGGCGCGCAACAGTTTATCCCACTCCTCCTGCTTTTTCCCCGACAAATCCGTGAGCGCCACTTCCTGCCCGTCCATGAGCCGGAATACATGCCCTTCCCGATAGGGCATTCCGTGGGCACCGCCTTCATATAAATAAGAATCTATCAGAATACTCACATATCCGCTATGAGCTTTCACCGCGCTGACTCTGTACTCTTCTCCCCAGGGCCCCGCCCATCCGGCATCCCGGCTTTCCCGATAAACCTCCAGCGCCGACTGTCTGGTGGAATTTTCATCCGCTTCATATTCCTCCAGTTTCTTTTGGCTCCATTTTTCAAAAAAAGTGTTTATTTTTTCAATTCCTTCCCCTTCTCCCATCAGCATGGGCCGGGCGAGTTTCAATTCAAAAATTGGCGTTCCGTCATCTGCCTCATACCGGCGGTTTACATACTGTACCTCATATGTGATATTTTCGGTGCTCCCTCCGGCAAGCTGATTCCGGGCGGTTTCCGTTTCCGCATCGGTTTCGGACTGTCCCTGGGTCTCACTTTCATCCACCGTTTCCGTCTCCTGGGTTTCTTCACTTCCGGACGGATCCACCGTCTTTTTCCCACATCCTGTCGTACACAAAACCCCCAGCATGAGTGCTGCCGTCAAGATCCGCCAACTCTTCTCCCTCTTCATTCTTCATTCCTCTCTTCCCATCCTGCCGGACCGCCGTCCCTTTTGCCTGACTGCCGGACGGTATCGGCAAATACTTTTGATAAGAATATGGTTTCCGAAAGAGGAAAAAATATGCAACACAAAAATCCCGGAGGCTGTCACACCTCCGGGATCGTCATTCATGATCATTTTCTTTTCAGCCAATCAGCCAGTCGTACATTTCCTGATATTTCTTAGCCGATACATACCAGGAGAAATCCGCTGCCATGGCGCGGTCCACAATCTTATTCCATTCCCGCTTCTTATCATAATAAACCTGCTCCGCATAACGGATCGCCTGGAGCATTTCATGGGCATTGTAATTGGTGAAAGAAAATCCGGTACCCGTACCTTCAAACTCATTATAGGGCTGCACCGTATCCTTCAGTCCGCCTGTCTCACGCACGATCGGCACTGTTCCGTAACGAAGGCTCATCAACTGGCTCAGGCCGCAGGGCTCAAACAGAGAAGGCATCAGGAACGCATCGCAGGAAGCATAGATCTTATGGGACAGCTCTTCCGAATAGTAAATCTGGGCGGAAACTTTCCCACCATACTTCCAGGCGAAATGGCGGAACATGTTCTCATAGCGTTCTTCCCCTGTGCCCAGCACAACAAACTGCACATTATCCTGACAAAGTTCGTCCATCACATAAGCGATGAGGTCGAAACCCTTTTGATCCGTCAAACGGGAAACCACACCGATCATCATGGTCTTATCGTTCTGCTCCAGGCCCAGTTCCGCCTGCAGCGCCCGTTTATTCTTGATCTTCTCTTTTCGGAAGTTCATCGCATTATAGGGATTGGCAATATAACGGTCTGTCTCGGGATTGAAGTCATCATAATCAATACCGTTCACAATCCCTCGCAGATCATGCGCTCTGGCACACAGCAGGCCGTTTAAGCCCTCGCCGTAAAAATCGGTTTTGATCTCTTCTGCATAGGTATCGCTCACCGTAGTGATGGCATCCGCATAAACCAGACCGCCCTTTAAAAGATTGGCATCCTTATATGCTTCCAGCTTATCCGGGGTGAAATAATAATTAGGAAGCCCTGTGATCTCCTGCACTTCCTTGATGCTCCATTTTCCCTGGAATTTCAGGTTATGTATGGTCATGACCGTCTTAATTCCGCGATAAAAATCCCCTCCCGCAAATCTTTCATGCAAATAGACAGGGATTAACGCGGTCTGCCAGTCATGACAATGGATCAGATCCGGTTTAAATCCGATTACGGGCAAAATGGAAAGCGCCGCCTTTGAGAAAAATGCATATTTTTCTATTTCAAATAAAGCGTTGTCGCTGTAAGGTTTAAATCCATTGAAGTAATATTCGTTATCAATAAAATAATATTTTATGCCTTCATACTCCGCTTCCAGGATGCCCACATATTCATTTTTCCAGTGGAAATCCATATAGAAGTGATCCCTGTAATGAAGCATATCTTTTTTGTTCTGATGCATGCAGTTATACTTAGGCAGAATGACTCTAACGTCATAATACTCCCTGTCAATGCACTTGGGCAGGGATCCCACTACATCCGCCAGGCCGCCTGTTTTAATGAAGGGCACGCCTTCTGATGCCACAAACAAAATATTCTTCATGATGTATCCTCCCATGTAGATGTGATGTGATTTGCTTTCCCCAAAGCAAGTCTTTTATTTATTATACATCATTCCCATCGTTAATGAAAGGACTTTTTCTCCCGTTTCCCGGCAAACCAAAATTCATTCCTTATACTGCAGCCGGATTTTATCGGCGATCAGCGCAATAAACTCGGAATTGGTGGGTTTTCCCTTGCCAGTGTTGATGGTGTAGCCAAAAAGGGAGTCCAGAGTTTCCATCCGCCCTCTGTTCCACGCCACTTCAATGGCATGGCGGATGGCCCTTTCCACACGGCTGGAAGTGGTCTGATATTTTTCCGCAATCGTAGGATAAAGCGTCTTTGTGATGGATCCCAGCATATCCATATCGTTGACCGACATCTGGATGGCATCCCGCAGATACTGGTATCCTTTGATGTGGGCGGGTACGCCGATCTCATGAATCATGTCCGTCACATCCTTTTCCAGATCCCTTGTGGCCGCATAGGTATGTATGGTCTCATTTTCTGTTTTCGCTTCGATACGATTCCCGTTCTCTGCCGCCGGCACGGTGATCATAATCTGAAATTCTCTATTGTTTTTCATCAGATCCGTAAGAATCTGCACCACTCTTTCGCTCTCTTTTCCTGCAGTCATACTAAGCTGTTCCATAATGTTCCTCCAATTTTGTTTTTACCTGACCAGCCCGGAAAAAACGTCCGTTTCCGACTGCCTTTTCCCCTGTGGCATGCTCATTATAGTCTCAAAATGAAGGTTTCTGCAAGAAATTGGTATCGACCAAAAACGTGGAAAACTGCCTGGTTTCGAGTTATTTTTCCCTGTTTTTGTCCGTTTTCTTTCGGAAAATGGCGAAATAGCGCGAAAAGAAGAGACGAAAAGGGCGGTTATTCTCACCCCAGCGTAAATTCTCCCTTTAAAAGATCCCTCAGTGCGCTGCTGGTCCCAATATATCCCGTATAAACATTTCTCTCCGTTTCCCATTTTCGAGTTTCCGGATTATACCAGTCCAATTCCCGGACCGGACAGGAAATCTCCACCGCTCTGTATTCCCCAGGGGAAAGTTCAACCCTTTTAAACCCGCACAAAGTCTTCACCGGCCGTTTCACCTTTGACCGGGGAAATCCCACATAAAACTGCAATACCTCTGCGCCTTTTCTTTCACCCACATTTTCGATTTCACAGGACGCTTTTATATATCCATCTGCAACAATAAATCCGGCATTTTTCACCTCAAATTTTGTATAGGACAGGCCAAATCCAAAAGGAACCGCCGGCTCTATCCCCTCTTTATCCAACTTTGCATAACCGTGAAAATAATCGTAATATTGTTCTTCCGTATCCCAGCAGATGTCCGGCAGATCACATTCCTTCTTCGGCAGCACAAAAGGCAGTTTCCCGCTTGGATTTACATCGCCAAACAGAATTTCCGCCAGAGCAGTCCCCCCTTCCATTCCGGGATAAAATGCCATAATGACAGCGCTGACATATTCTTTAAACCTCTCTATTAATATCGCATTGCCTCCAATCAAAACCGCAACGCTGTTTTCATTACAGGGACCAACCCGCCGTAAAAGCTCTACATCCTCTTCATGCAGCCCTAAGGATTCCGTTCTGTCACCTCCGTATCCTCCGCCTGCCGTATTCGTTTCATCCTTCAGGACATACTCCCCTTCGTCGAAATAGTCATATCCAACAACAAAAACTACAGCATCTGACGTTGATGCCGCTTTCATAGCTTTTTCAATATCTGTTCCATCTTCATATATAATTTTAATATTATCATCTTTTAAGCGCTTTCTAATCCCGCTTAAAGGAGATATAACATATGGTGGAAACACTCTGCTGGAGCCGTGGTCCCCTGTCACTTCAGTATCCGCAAGTCTGCCGATAACCGCAATCCTTTTTATCTTCTCTTCGCAAAAAGGAAGCACATTTTTATCATTACACAGCAATGTAATCCCTTCTCTTGCCGCCTGCAGTGCCAAATCGATATGTTCCCTGCATCCCAGCAGTTCCTCTTTATACTCTTTTTCATCTGCCTGTGTAAAAGCCAGCAGGGTACGCACTATTCTGAGCGCCGCATCATCAATACAGGCTTCCGAAACCTGTCCGCTTTTCACAGCTTCTTCCAGCCGTCTGCCGAAATATTTTGTTTCACACATTTCCATTGTTTGACCGCCGTTTGCCGCTTCTATTGTATCGCGGACTCCCCAGTTAAAATCGCTCATGACAAACCCGTCAAAATCCCATTCTTTTTTCAGTACCTGGTTTAAAAGGTAGTCATTATGTCCACAGTATACATTATGATACTTATTATAAGAACTCATAACAGCTCCAGCGCCCGCTTTAATACATTTTTCAAAATGTTTTAAATACACTTCCCTTTCTGTGCGCACATCACAGGAAATATTTACCTTAAATCTGGAAATTTCCATGGAGTTAAAAGCAAAATGTTTCAGGCAGGCTATCACATTCTCTTCCTGTATTCCCCGCACCATCGCACTTCCCATTTCTGAAATGTGGAAGCTGTCCTCTCCGTAAGTCTCCTGACTTCTCCCCCACCCCGGATGATAAGGCAGGTTTATGCAAACTCCCGCAAAAAGATTTCCTTTCGATGCCTTTGTTTCCTTCCCTACGGCATGCCCGATTTTTTCTTCCAGTTCCGTATCAAAAGTAGCTCCCCGCAGCATACTTACCGGAAAGCATGTTGTTTTTCCCGTTCCGCAGACCACTCCTCTGGGACCGTCACAAAACAACACAGGCGGAATATGCAGCCGTTCAATTCCTCCCGCCGGAAAAGGCATATAGTTGTAATGATCCAGTTTTGCATCTGCAGGGCTTTCCATTTGTCCGTTATTTCCGCCCATCAAACTGATTTTTTCTTGCAGGGTTAATCCTGCTACGATTTCTTCCGCCTTTTTCGAATAGGAAAGACGGTATTTTTTTGTACATTTCATGTTCTAACTCTCCTGTAAATCCGATTTTTTAAAAAGCTCCGATGCCCCTGTCTTTTACAAGACGTCAGACATCGGAGCCTTTTTTATCCTTTAATTCCCGCTCCCAGCGACAAAGAACTCAAAAAATATTTCTGTGAAAACAAATAAATAACGAAAGTGGGGACTATGGCAATCATGGCCGCCGCCAAAATAACACCGATATCAAAGGTTTTATAAGGTCCTCTCATCAGCTGCAAACCTGCCGTTATTGGCATTCTCTCAATATCATTGAACACAATTGTGGGCCAGAGAAAATCATTCCATACACCGGTAAAATTAAAAAGTGCTACTACCGTAAGTACCGGTTTTAACATCGGTACTAATATAAATGTAAAGGTTTTGATCTCACTTGCTCCGTCTGTCCGTGCCGCTTCATCAAATTCTCTGGGAATTCCCAGCAAAAACTGTCTCACCAGAAAAATATTTGTCACACCGGCAAATCCCGGGACAATTGCCGCCAGAATTGTATTCACCCATCCGAAAGAAGACACTATTTTATATAACGGGATCAAATTTACAATAGACGGAAATAAAGAAATCGCCATTACTATATAAAACAGCCTATTTAACAGTGGAAATTCAAATCTTGTATATCCGTATGCTGTAATTGAAACAAGTATGACGGAAATTATCGTGGATATTCCTGCCATCAAGGTTGAGTTGAAAAACCAGCGTATAACAGGAAAATTATTTTTGTTCCATATTACCTTCACATAATTATCCAGCACCCATTCCATCGGCAGAATATGAAATCCCGTCGTTTTAATCTCCGCTTCAGATTTAAAGGATGTGCATACACCCCAGACCGCCGGAAACAGCCAGATGAGCGCTAATGTCAGCAGAAAAAGGAAGGTCAGTATTTTTACCGTTTTTACATGTCTGTTCATAATTTTTGCTTCTGTCCTCCTAAATGAAAACTTTAATCCTCTTTTCTTGTTATCAACAGAAACTGCAGCGCGGATATCACTAATATAACAATTCCCAGACAGATCGCCATTGCAGAAGCCATTCCGGCAATCGGCTGCCCTGTACCAAATGCAAGTTTTCTAATCTCCATAATCAGGACGGTAGTAGTCCCATTCGGCCCCCCTTCCGTCAGCATAAGAGGCTGTCCATAAATATTAAACCCTGCAATGGTGGACATTACAATTGTATAAAGCAGCTGAAAACGGATGGAAGGTATCGTTATCGAACAGAAACGGCGAATTGCACCTGCCCCGTCTATTGAAGCGGATTCATATAATTCTTTTGGCACACCGCCTATTGCTGCCTGATAAATAACCATATTAGTACCGATTCCCCACCAGGTAGACATCAGTACAATTGTCACCCAAGCCCAGGGCTGTTCTACCGTAAGTGCCGTTTCTATTCCCCATATACTCGGAACACCAAAACGCTTATTTAGCATTTGAATCCATATAATTGCTACTGCCGACAAAGATAATAAACAAGGCAAATAAAAAACTGACTGAAAAAAGCGGGAGCCTTTTACTTTCACATTCAATGCAACTGCAAGAATCAGCGGAATCACAATACTCGGCGGCACATTAACAAGGACTGCAAGAAAGGTATTTTTCAATCCGTTCATAAACTGCCTGTAATAAGTAGAATCAAACCGGAAAAGGATTTCTTCATAATTGGCAAATCCCACCCATTGCGGCGTCCCCAAAAAGTTCCATTTACAAAACGAAATATAAAGCCCATATCCAATCGGAATGATTGAAAAGATCAAAAACAAAATCAAATGGGGCGTAATGAACAATAGCGGAATAACTTTTCTCCTTGTCTTCATGGAAATCTGTTTCGGTAATTTTTCTGACGATTCTTTCAAAGCGGCTCCTCCCTTTCAATGCTCTGCTGTCACTGGGCCTGTGCGATTTTATCTTCCACTTCTTTCTGCACCTGAGCCAGCGCATCATCAATGCTGATATTTCCATACAAAGCATCATTTAAAACTGTTCCAAAAGCGTCGGATGCATATCCTCCATAGCGGAAAGTATTAATGACTATTGCATTTTCTTCTTCCGGCGTTTCAATAAATAAATGTTGTTTCATATCTTTAAATTCATTGAAATCGTCCACCGCATTGCTGGCCGGAACCTGACCGGATCGAGCCCATACATCTGAATGTTCCCTCACATAATTCAGGAAGTCTGCAATCACCTTCTCTTTTTTCGAATCCCTATGTTCGTCTTTTAACATAATAAACTGATTTGTAAAAGAAACATTATAGAAAACATCCGGATTATATGCCAGTGTATTACACATTCCCCAATTCAGGTCCTCTGCCTTATCCAGTGAGTTCTTATCCCAAACTCCGGTATGGGTGAAGACAGAACCTTTGGACATAAACAGCTGCAGGTTATCTTCCCCGTTATCGCTGCCGCCTCCCTGATCGATAATGTCTTTTAAGGTCTGAATCGCCTGTTTAAACTCAGGTGTATTTATCGTGGGATTATCATTTTCATCGAAAAGTTCCCCTCCCAGCTGTTTTGCCAGAGAAACCATTTGCTCATAGGCAAAAAAAGCCGGTGTGTGTGTTCTCAGGCCATCCGCTTTTGCCTTCGGAAGAATTTCCATCATTTCGTCAACCGTGATTACATTATCATCCAGAGCTCCCGGTGCATACTTTTCAACCAGATCCTTATTATAGACAATTCCTGTAACTCCCACGTCCAACGGAATTGAATACTGTTTTCCGTTCCACGTTCCTACATTCCACGCCGCCTCTCGATAATTTTCTTTCGAGAGTTCAGGCACATTTACCGTCAGGACCTCATCCACCGGTTCCAAAAGTCCCTGCTCATAAAACATGCGCAGCCTGGAAATATCATTAATCAGCGCAAGATCCGGAATCCCCTTTCCGGAATTTACGACCGTCGGAATTTTTGTATATAAATCTCCGCCTTCCATGGTCACATTTTTTACTTTATACGCCGGATTTGTTTCGTTAAACCCATCAATAAGAGCCACCATGTTCTCTCCGTCCGGTCCTGTACAAAGATTCCAAAATTCAATTTCCTTTGCATCTCCGCACCCTGTTGTTCCAAATACTGTAAGCGCCATAACAGCCGCCGTACAAAATAGTTTTGTAATCGTTTTATTTAACATCCCTTTACCTCCCAATTTTCTATCCCATCAAAGTGTGCACCCATTTATGGAATTGATTAAATTACACAACTTTTCCAGTTATTTCCACCTTGTGTTGTGCATTTTTATCTCTACGCTATTTACTATACACTAAATATATAGTAAAATTCTTCTTATATTAAAATATAAACTTCTCAAATATTGCATTTGGAGGCTGTCAATAATGTCTGTTTTATATGAAAAACGAGATGTAAATTATGAAGCATTCTTTGTGGATCGAATGAATTTCTATCCGCATATCCATGAAAAAATAGAATTGTTATATGTTTGCGAGGGCAGCCTGAATGTTAACATTGGAAATATTCAGAAAACGCTGAATCCCGGGGAACTTTCCATTGTTTTTCCCAATCAGATACACAGCTATCACACCACTCAGTATAATTATGTACTCACTTTGATCTTTTCACCGAAGCTTGTGGAAAACTATTACCAATTGCTATTTTTAAAGCAGCCCGAATTTCCCTTTTTAGATGCTTCCCAAGTACATCCGGATATCGTTCACGCCTTTAACACAGTTGTATTGGATCGTTACTGGGATGGTGATCAAAGTCTTTTGCAGGGTTATCTGACAATAATTCTGGGACAGGTATTGGGCAGACTATCCCTGGTCACCTGTCCTAAAACAGATGATTTTTTACCAAACCTGCTGACTTATCTATCTAACCATTTTACAGAAAATATTTCTTTAAACGATCTTTCCCATCAAATGGGAATCAGTAAATTTCAGATATCCCGCTGCTTTTCTCAGCGCATAGGCTGTAATTTCAACACTTATCTGAATACACTCAGAATCCAACATGCCGATAAAATGCTGACTACCACAGATCTTCCTGTTACGGAAATCAGTTATCTGTCTGGTTTTGAAAGTATCAGCACATTTTATCGGGTCTTTCAACAAATACACGGGATGGCCCCGGTCCCCTTTAAAAATGACAGTAAAAGGAAAGCGAAATAAGGTTTCTACAAAAAAACCGGCAAAAGCGAATGCTTTAGCCGGATTCTTTTAATATATATCAAATAATTTTTGGTTATTCCCCGATTTCATTCTCCAATACGCCGATTTTTTCGATTTCGCACCGGATTTTATCCCCTTTTTTCAAAAAACGAGGGGGTGTAAATCCCATTCCCACGCCGGCCGGTGTGCCGGTGGCGATGATCGTGCCTTTTTGAAGGGTCATCCCCCGGGAAAGCTCGCTGATGGCGCCCGCCACCGTCTGTATCTGGAGGGCGGTATTGCTGTCCTGGCGCAGCTCTTCATTTACAAAACAGCGGATCGCAAGGCGCTGAGGATCCGGAATTTCATCCGCAGTCACGATGCAGGGCCCCATAGGTGTGAAACCGTCCAGACTTTTTCCCAGATACCACTGTTTATGCCTTGTCTGCAGATTCCGGGCGCTGATATCATTGATGACAGTATAACCAAAAACGGATTCCAGCGCGTTTTCTTCCGTGGCCCCCTTCACATCCCTGCCCAGAATGACACCCAGTTCCGCCTCATAATCCAGACTGTCCACCAACCCTTCATAAGCTGGGATTTTTTCTCCGGTTCCCGGGGAATAGCTGCATCTTTTGGAAAAATAGATGGTATAGGGTCTCTCCCCTCCAAAGGCCTCCTGAGAAAATGCGGCGGCCTCCTGTGCATGGGCGTAATAGTTGATACCAAGGCAGATCACATCCTGCCGGGGCCGTTCAATGGGCGCGCAGATTCGACAGCAGCCTGCCAAAACAGCCTTTCCGTTCTCTTTCAACCCATATAACCGTTTTTGCAAATCGCTGTCCCATCTTTCAATCAATTGCTGCATATCTGCAATATCGAACCCGTTTTCCGGCAGCAAATACAGCATCTCTGTGTTTTCAAAGGAAACCGCCGCCTGCTTTTTCCCCTGTGCTTCAACCGTATAAAGTCTCATAAGCTCCTCCCTGTTTTCATAATTTGTCCGATGTGAGCAAAAAAACCGGCTCCCTCTTATCTTCATTATAGGATCCTGCTAATTTTCTGTCAAAGAAAAAAATAGTTACAAAAACAGTTGAAAGTTGACAGGAATCAATGTTACTATATTACTAAGATTGCAAACGAATCTGTACGTTACACAATTGATGTGCCTGTCTGTCAGAATGCTGTTTGAGACAGTCAGATCGGAGAGTTCCCTATGAAAATGAACATGAAAAAAAGATCGAAAGCCGGACTTATCGGCCTTTTTATCCTTCTGATGATGATCGGACCAATCACAATTCATTCCATCATACAGCTTCAGTCGTTCAGTCGTCTGATCAATTACGTGGGCATTGTGCGCGGCGCATCCCAGCGCCTTGTTAAACTGGAACTGTCCGGCACTGCCAGCGATGATATCATTCTCCAGCTGGATGAAATTCTAGACGAACTCATGTCCGGAGAGGGATCATTGGGCCTGATTCATCCGAACGATCCCGAATACAATCGGAATCTGGAACAGCTGGTCCGTTCCTGGGAAGATCTGAAACAGGATATTTACCGGTATCGGCAGGATCCGTCTGTTTACAAACTTCTTCTGGACGACAGCGAAACTTATTTCCATCTGGCGAACGAAACCGTTTTTTCAGCCGACCGATATTCCAGCCATCAGACCGCCTTCCTGCATCGCCTGATCATTCTCATGTTTCTGGGCTCCGTCCTCACATGGATGATCGTCTTTGCCGCCTATTGGCGCCGCCTTTTTAATCTGGAAAGCAGTTATCGTCAATTGAAAGACAAAACGGACCGGGATACCCTCACAGGCGTTTACAACATTCAGAAGTTTAAGACGGAGGCCCAGCGTCTGCTGGATGAAAATCCCGGTCAGCATTACTGTGTCATTTATGTTGATTTCGCCGATTTTAAATATCTGAACGATGTCTTTGGCTATGCATTCGGGGACAACATTTTATGTACCTATGCCCGCTTAAATCAGGATTCTTTGACCGATCAGGAAGCGGTAGGCCGTGTTTCTGCGGATAATTTTGTCATTTTAAGAAAATACGATACCAAAGAAGCGCTTTTAAAATTACAGCAATCCGTGGATCAGGCGATGATTGATTCCTGCAGCCAGCCCCTTTCTCTCAACTGCGGCTTTTGCTGTCTGGATGATGTCGTGGAAGAACTGGATATCACCGGGCTTCTGGATCGCGCCAATTATGCGAGAAAAACCGTAAAAAACGGTTTGAAACATACCTATGCTTTTTATGACGAAGGAATCCGCAGCCAGCTGCGGCTGGAAAAGGAAATCGAGAGCAAGCTTCCGACTGCTTTGGATCAAAATGAATTTATAGTATATTTTCAGCCGAAGGTCGATGCCCGGACCGAGAAAATCGCCTGTGCGGAAGCCCTGGTCCGCTGGCGGTTAAAAGACGGCCAGATCATACGGCCAGATCAGTTTATTCCCGTACTGGAAAAAAATTTCCAGATCGCAAGGCTGGACCAATATGTGTTTGAATCCATCTGCCGCTGGCTCAAATCCAGGCTGGACCAGGGTCTGCGTGTTCTGCCTGTTTCCTTTAACGTCTCCCGTCTCCAGTTTTATGACGTTCATTTTCTGGAAACCTACATCCGGATCCGTGACCGCTATCAGATCCCTCCTGCATTACTGGAAATAGAATTTACGGAATCCATCGCCTTTGACAATACGCAGCTTCTGATAAAAACACTGCACAGCCTGCGGGATGCCGGATTTAATATTTCTGTAGATGATTTTGGAAAAGGGTATTCTTCTCTCAGTATTTTAAAGCAGCTTCCCATTGATGAGTTAAAGCTGGATCGTCTCTTTTTTATGGATGGCGACGATCAGGTGAAGGACCGGCTGGTGGTAGAGGGCATTGTCAAAATGGCGAAAAGTCTCGGCATCCATACGGTAGCGGAAGGAATCGAGGAAATAGAACAACAGGTCTTTTTAAAGGAAATCGGCTGTGATCTGATTCAGGGTTACGCTTATTACCGCCCCATGCCGGAACAAGAATATAACGAGCTCCTTAATAAAGGGGTATAGGCCGGGCCCTGCCCGGCTATTGCTGCAACATATTTTCGATGAAAATCCCATACCCTTTTGTAGGATCCGAAACCAGCACATGGGTGACAGCGCCGATGATCTTTCCGTCCTGCAGAATAGGGGATCCTGACATTCCCTGGACGATTCCGCCTGTCTGTGTAAGAAGTGCCGGATCTGTCACCTGGATTTCCAGACCTCTGTTCACATTATCGTGATCCAGATGAATGGCCTTGATTTCAATTCCATAAAGCTGTGGCGTCATCTTTCCGTCCACACAGCACATGATTTGCGCTTCTCCCAGCTTCACGTCCTGCTTCAATCCTATGGGCATGGCTTCGTTTTGTATTTTAGCCGCTGTTTTGGCTGTTACGGTTCCGAAAATCCCTCCCGTAGAATTCATATCAATAGATCCAATTTTATTTTCAGGATTATAATCGATAATTCCCGTCAGTTCTCCGGGAGTTCCGTCCTGTCCCTTTTTTACCGCAATAATTTCTGTTTTGTATAGACTTCCACTCTTTACGGTCATGAGAAGAGAAGTATCCGTATCATTGATACCATGTCCCAGAGCGCCGAAAGAATCATCCGGTTCCAGGTAAGTCATGGTGCCGACTCCCTGTGCATTATCCCGGATCCAGATCCCCAGTTTATACTCCCCTCCAGTATTCTGTTCCGGTTTTACTTTTACATCAAAAATCTCTTCATTTCTGCGTATGGTCAGAACCAGTTCCCTGCCGTTTGCAGCTGCGATTTTTTCCGTCAGCTGCGTCTTTGTCTGAATCTCTTCTCCGTCCAGCTTCATAATGTAATCGCCTGCCTGTAAAAGATGCCTGGCCGGTTCTTTTTTGGTATGATCCAGCCCCTCAAATTCTCCCTGTGCGATCACCATGATGCCGTCTGTTTTCACATAGATGCCGATAGGCACTCCTGCCGGGATCAGCATTTCATCCGGGATCACCTGAATGTCCACCGTTTTAAATGGGATCACGCCAAAAAGCCTGACATCCATTTTATAATTCTGTGTCTGATGCGCCACCATTGTTACAGGCTTGCTGAAATTAACCGGAATCACCCCGGTATCCTCTATCTTCTGCATCTGCATCTCTGATGCCATAACCGCATCCCCATCCTGCCTTGGGATGTCCAGGTAAACCTCTCCCTGTACCGGCACATGAAACCGGAACTCCTGTTTCACTCCGGCTTTTATCCTGATAGATGCAGGAATTTTTTCCCATGTAAAATACAACCAGCCTCCAGCCAGAAATAATATGGCAGTGATGATAACCATCGCTGAAAGCAGCCTTTTTTTCACCGTCCTTTTCCCCACAGCTTCCCTTCCTTTCCTACATCGCGTTCCTCCTTTTCAACAAAAGCAAAAAAGGAGGACATCTCTGAAACGTCCTCCTTAGTATGTTCGCTTCTATTTATTTTTCTCTGCCAATTCTTTCATTTCCCTGGCATTTGCAAGCACATTCGGCGTGATCTGCGCCGCTCCTGACAATCTTGCCAATTCCTGTAAGCTGTCATCATAGGACAATTGCGTGATCGTCGTTGCGGTAGTGGAACCGACCGCATTTTTTTCAATATAAAAATGATGATCGGCCATGGCCGCGATCTGCGGCAGGTGTGTGATACAGATGATCTGATGGGTCTTTGCCAGAATCCCCAGTTTTTCTGAAACTTTCCAGGCGGTCTTCCCGCTGATGCCTGCATCGATTTCATCAAAAATGAAAGTCCCTATCTGTTCCTGCTTTGCAGTGATGGTCTTTAACGCCAGCATAATTCTGGAAAGCTCACCTCCGCTGGCAATGGAAGCGAGCGGCTTCATCGGTTCTCCCGGATTGGTGGAAATCAAAAATACCGCATCGTCAATCCCATCAGCACTACAGTGCTCCTTTTTTGTAAGGGATACCGAAAATTCCACGTGCAGAAAATTCAGATCAGCCAGAGCAGCCTGCATTTCCCCGGAAAACTTTTCCGCTGTACGGCGGCGGAGTACAGACAACTCCTCTGCAAGCGCCAGCATCTTCTCTTCCGCTTTTTTTCGTTCTTCTCTTTTCGCCGCAAGCCACTCATCCTGATGGATGAGCCTGTCCAGTTCTTCTTCCCGCCTTTTTGCGTAGGAAATCACTTCTTCAATCGTTCTGCCGTATTTATCTTTCAACCTGTTGATATAGTTTAACCGGTCTTCTGTGATTTTAAACGTTTCTTCATCAAATTCCAAATCAATGAGGTAATCGGAAACGCTTCTGTTAAAATCATTGAGAAGCTCATCCACTTCGTTGAGCTGCCTGTAAATTTCTTCCAGATTTTCATCATAGGAAAGCACGCCGGAAAGCTCCCGCAGCGCGCGGCCCGTAAACTCCCCGGCTCCCATTCCACTCTCATATCCGGTCAAGCCATGAACCAGGTTCAACGCTTCTGCAATCCTCCTGCCGTTGACCATACGGCGGTAATCCTTTTCCAGCCGTTCATCCTCTCCCGGCTGCAGGGAAGCTTCTTCTATTTCGTCCAGTTCGAACCGGACCATAGCCAGTTCCCGCTTTCTGGATGCTTCATCCAGTTCATGTTCCGAAATATCCCGGGCAATGGCTCCGTATTCCTGCCATGCCTTACGCAGCTCTTCCCGCCTGGCCGCCAGCGCCGCGCCCGCGTAACCGTCCAGAATTTCCAGATGCCGTTTCGTCTGAAGCAGCGCCTGGCTGTCATGCTGGCCGTGTATATCAATCAATCGGCCTGCCAGTTCCCGCAGCGTCTTTGTATTCACAGTTTCCCCGTTAACGCGGCAGATACTCCTTGTGGGCATTACCCGCCGCTGAAGAATCACCTGATCATCTTCGATGGGGATATCCATCTCCTCCAGCGCCTGTTTCACACCGGCATTGACTTCAAAATTCAATTCAATCAACGCATGATCCGCGCCTGTCCGAATCATATCCTTATCCGCTTTCGCGCCCAGCGCCAGCGCCACCGATCCCAGGATAACGGATTTTCCGGCGCCCGTTTCTCCTGTCAGGATGTTGAGCCCCGGCCCCAAAAAAACTTCTGTCTCTTCTATCAGAGCCAGATTTTTCACATGTAAGCTAACTAACACGTTTTACTCCTTTACGACTTCTGGATCAGTTCCCTGATCTTTCCCATCAGGATCTTCGTATCTTCTGCCGAGCGGACTGCCACCATGATCGTATCGTCACCGGCAATACAGCCCACAACTTCATTGAAGCTGATGGCATCCAAAGCGGCGGCTACCGCCATCGCCATGCCGGAAACGGTCCGCATCACCAGAATGTTCTGCGCCATATCCATGGATACAAATCCGTCCCGCAGGACACGAATATATTTATCCGGCAAAAAACCGTTTTCCTGCTGGAGAATCACATATTTCTGCCTGCCGTTACCCGCCGGGATTTTGGAAAGATTCATCTGTCGGATATCCCTGGAAATGGTCGCCTGGGTGACGGAAAATCCCGCTTCTTTCAGCTTTTCCGCCAATTCCTCCTGGGTTTCAATCTCAAATCTGGATACCAGTTCTGCAATTTTCTGATGTCTGTTTTGTTTCATTTTGCTACAATGCCTTTCGTTTCATTCACTCAGTTTCCGGTGAAGCACATCCAGAAAACCGGCTTCGCTCAGCTTGATAATGGAAGTATTCCGAACACTCCTGGTAATTTTTATTTCATCCCCGGGACGCAGCTGCAGGTTCCTGCTGCCGTCAAAACAGACTTCCATATGCGCGTTTTCCCTTCCTGCCTTTTTTAGAATGCGGATGCGGATTTCATCTTCCGCATTCAGGATCACGCTCCTGCTCTGGAGCGTATGGGGACAGATCGGCGTCAGCAGAATCAGCCTTGCGCCAGGCTCCACAATCGGTCCCCCTGCGGACATATTATAGCCGGTGGACCCTGTGGGCGTTGCCACAATGATCCCGTCCGCCTGATATTCTTTGAGCAGATTGCCATTGACCAGAATCTGGAAAGAAAGCATTTGCAGATGCCCGTTTCTGGTGATAGTAATATCATTTAAGGCACAGGTGTCTTCCAGCATTTCCGCCCCTCTGAATACCTGTCCGGTGAGCATCATCCGCTCCTCCACATGATAATCGCCCTTCGCCAGCTTTTGCAGCGCCGGTTTCAGGCTGCTGCGTTCTACTTCTGCCAAAAAACCCAGCGTACCCAGATTGATCCCCAGCACCGGTATTTTGCTGTCTGCGGTATCCCTGGCCGCCCGAAGCAGCGTCCCGTCGCCGCCCAGCACAAGAATCCCTTCCGCAAACGCGCCTTCTTTTTCCAGAATATCTTTCCATTGTTCTGCCGGTATTTCGTCCGCATACACGCTGCTGGTACAGCCTGCCTGTTCCAAAAACGCCTGCACCTGTCCTGTGGTTTCCAGCAGAGGATCCTTGGGCTTATTGGTAATGATGATAAAATGTCCCATATTTCACTCCTGCAATGCCCTGTGGGCTTCTTCCACAACCTGCGCCGCCAGCTGCTTCATTTCTGCCCGGCAGGATATTCCGATTCCTTCTGCCTGTACGCGGGCCAGCATCTCTTCCGCTTCATGTTCTTCCTGGGGCAGGTTTTCCCGTCCGGCGGCATCTTTTTGCAGATGAATGAGATATTCGATGTTTCCTTCCGGTCCCTTAATGGGCGAATAGGTCAGGCCCAGGATCAAAAAGCCGGTCAGATCGGAAAAATCCATCACTTTTTCAATCACTTCCCTGTGTACGGACTGCTCTCTGACAACGCCTTTTTTCCCTACCTTTTCCCTGCCTGCCTCAAACTGGGGCTTGATCAGGCATACCATCTGTCCTCCCTGCTTCAGCAGCTTTTTGGCGGGAAGCAGAATTTTGGTCAGGGAAATAAAAGAGACGTCCACGGATGCAAAATCCAGATCGTCCGCAATATCCGCCCGGGTCAGATAGCGGAAATTGGTCTTTTCCATACAGACCACCCGTTCATCATTGCGCAGCTTCCATGCCAGCTGTCCGTGTCCCACATCCACGGCATATACCTTCACCGCTTTGTTTTGCAGCATACAATCCGTAAAGCCGCCGGTGGAGGCGCCGATATCCATACAGACTGCGCCCTCCAACGTGATCGGGAAACAGGCCATCGCTTTTTCCAGCTTCAGGCCTCCCCGGCTGACATATTTCAATGTGCTGCCCTTTACCGTGATCTGCACCTTTGACTCGTCAAACATGGATCCTGCTTTATCTTCCCTTTGTCCCTGCACGAACACATTTCCTGCCATGATGACAGCCTTCGCCTTTTCCCGGGATTCTGCAAGTCCCTGCTTTACCAGCAGTACATCCAATCGTTCCTTCATCGTATCACTCTGATTCCTTTTCGATCTTATCCAATATGGAATCCACATCTATGCCGATCTCTTTCTTCAAGAGTTCCACATTTCCATGCTCCACATATTCATCCGGTATGGTCACGGGCAAAATCCTGATCTTCAGTCTCTCCCGGTCAATGAGATCCCTGACTTTCTCTGAAAAGCCGCCGCTGGCCACATTTTCCTCCATGGTCACCAGCAGGCTGTGCCTTTCTGCCAGATAGCGTACCATATCCTCATCAATGGGTTTTACAAAACGGGCATTCACCAGCGTACATGCCACTCCCCGGGCTTTCAGCCTTTCCCTGACCTCTTCCGCGGTCTTTACCATGCTCCCCACCGCCATCAATGCGATGCCGCTTTCCTCGCAGATCATTTCGCTCTTTCCCATCTCCACAGGCGCGCGGAATTCTGCCAGGCCGTCATAGGCCTCTCCTCTGGGATAGCGGATGGCGATCGGTCCCTTCCATCCGTAAGCGAACTTCATCATATCGGAAAGCTCCCATTTGTTCTTAGGCGCCATGATATGCATATTGGGAATGGAGGAAAGATAGGACAGGTCAAAAATTCCCTGATGGGTTTCTCCGTCGCTGCCCACCAGGCCCGCCCTGTCGATCGCAAAAATTACCGGCAGATTCTGTAAGCAGACATCATGCAGAATCTGGTCATAGGCCCTCTGTAAAAAGGAGGAATAGATGGCCACTACCGGATGCAGGCCGCCCACGGCCAGCCCTGCCGCAAAAGTCACCGCATGTTCTTCCGCAATCCCCACATCAAAAAATCGTTCCGGATACAGGCTCTTAAAGCGTTTTAATCCCGTGCCGTCGGGCATGGCTGCCGTAATCGCCGCCACATCCGTATGACGGGCAGCCATCTTCACCATCACGGTAGAAAAAACATCCGTATAATTGGCTTTTGTTTTTTTCTTTAACGGCACCCCGGTGGCCACATCAAAGGGTTCTGCTCCATGGAACCGCGCAGGGTGTTTCTCCGCCGGTCCATACCCCTTTCCCTTCTGGGTCATCACATGGATCAGGACACAGTTTTTCCTGCGCTTTGCCTCCCGGATCACCCGGATCAGTCCATTCACGTCATGGCCGTCCACCGGCCCCAGATAGGTGATTCCCATATCTTCAAACCACATGCCCGGGATGACCAGCTGTTTTAAGCTGTTCTTGGCACGGCGGACGCTGGTCACTACACCGTCCCCGTATTTCGTGTTTCGTACCGCTTCATAAATGCCGTCCTTGATATCCAGATAAGCATTGGAGGTACGGATATTGTTCAGGTATTTGGAAACGCCGCCCACATTTTCGGAGATAGACATATTATTATCATTTAAGATAATGATGAAATTTGTCTCCATTCTGGCGGCATTGTTCAACGCCTCATAGGCCATACCGCCGGTGAGAGCGCCGTCCCCGATCACGGAAACGATGGTATTCGTGCCGCCCTGGATATCCCTGGCCCGCACCAGGCCCAGCCCGGCGGAAATGGAAGTGGAGGAATGTCCCGTATCAAAACTGTCGCAGTCGCTTTCCTTGCGTTTGGGGAAACCGCTCATTCCTCCATATTTGCGAAGCGTGTCAAATCCTTCTCTCCTGCCGGTGAGCAGCTTATGGGTATAAGACTGATGTCCCACGTCCCACACAATTTTATCTTCCGGCAGATTCAGTGCGAGATGAAGCGCCATGGTAAGTTCCACAGCGCCCAGGTTGGATCCCAGATGCCCGCCCGTCACACTGATCTTTTCGATCAGAAACCGGCGGATCTCCTCTGCCAGAGCCGGATAATCCTTCGGATTTATTTTTTTGATGTCGTTCGTCTGCTGTATCTGTTCCAGAAGCATAAGCTGCCCCCTTTTCTATCACTTTTCACGGGTAATCAGGTTAATGATCAGTTGTTCCAGAAACTCATTTTCGGAAGGAAAGGAACGCAGGATCAAAAGCGCTTCTTCCGAAAGCCTTTTTACGTCTTCTTTCGATTTCTCCAGACCGTTTAAACTCACATAAGTGACTTTATTGTTCTTTTCATCGCTGCCGGTCTGCTTTCCAAGCACTTCCAGAGAACTCGTCACATCCAGGATATCATCCTGAATCTGAAATGCAATCCCGATATTCTCGGCAATTTTTTCCATCCGGGACACCTCTTCTTCCGAAGCGCCCGCAAGGACAGCGCCGATCATCATCGCGCATTCAATCAACGCCGCCGTTTTATTCTTATGGATGAAAAGAAGCATCTCTTCCGTCACTTCCGAAGCCGGAAGAGCTTCCCCGCAGATGTCCGCGCACTGGCCGCCGATCATCCCATAGATGCCGGCCTTTTTCCCCAGGATTCCCATGGCTTTGGAAACGTTCTGATAGAGGAATGCCGCATCGCTGCAGGCTTCCGGATTGGAGGAAAAGCCCGAAATCTGAGGCACCATTTCCAGCGCCCTGGCAGCTGTCTCAAAGGCATAATTTAACAGGGCGTCCCCTGCCAGCACAGCCATTCCCTCACCGTATACACACCAGGTGGTTTTCCTGCCTCTGCGGTACTCGTCATTGTCCATGGCCGGAAGATCGTCATGAACCAGGGAATAGTTGTGTATCATTTCAAGGGCCGCCATAAAGGGCTCCACAATCCTGCCGGTCCCGCCGAACAGGCTAAAACTCTCCTTCATCAGCACAGGGCGGAGACGTTTCCCTCCGGCCAGAACGCTGTAGTTCATCGCTTCCAGCACCGATTTTTGAAACCCTTTTTCCTCAGGCAGATATCCTTTAAGAACCTGTTCTGCATCTTCCACTCTTTTTGCCAGCGTTTCCTCAAAATTCATCCAGTTTCCCCTCCCCGTTTAATACCAGTACCTTTTTCTCCACCTTATCAATGCTTTCATTGCAATATTTTAAAAGCTGCATTCCCTTCTGGTAGACTGCAAAGGAATCCTCCAGAGAAATATTCTCATCCTCCAGCGCCTTCGTCACTTCTTCCAGCTGTGCAAACGCTTCTTCCAGCGTCAGATTTTCTTCTGCCATTGCCACTCTTCCTTTTCTTTCACTTCCGCCGTAATGCGTCCGTTTTTCACATGGATCTGTAAAAGGTCACCTTTTTGCACCCGGTTCACATCCGTCAAGGTCCTCCCCTCTTCATCGGCCACATGGGAAAAGCCCTGGTTGAGCTTCTCCAGCGGAGAAAGCCCCTTCATCTTCTCCACATAAAGGGAGAGCCGGTGTCTGCTGGCCGTGATCCGTCTGTCCATCTGCCCTGACAGCCTCTCCTCCAGCTGTCCCAGATAATATTTCTTCTCCCGGATACGGCTGATGGGGCTCAAATACTGCAGCTGAACCTGATACCGCCTCAATTCCAGACGCTTTTGTTCTGTTTTCTGCTTCATCCGCCGCCCCAGGTCCGCAGACAGCTTGTCCAGACCGGCCTGAAAAAAGCTGTAGTCATAAACGGCCAGTTCTGCTCCCGCTGAAGGGGTGGGCGCGCGCAGATCCGCCACATAATCGGCAATGGTGGTATCCGTTTCATGCCCCACCGCTGAAATGACGGGCACACTGCAGTCAAAAATAGCCTGGGCCACGATCTCTTCATTAAACGCCCACAGATCCTCAATGGAACCGCCGCCCCGCCCTACGATCATCACATCCACACCCAGCGCTTCCAGCGCATGGATCCCATTCACGATACTCTGCGGCGCCTGCTCCCCCTGCACGATAGCAGGATACAAAATGATCTGTACATAAGGATTGCGGCGGGATGCGATGTTGATGATGTCCCGCACCGCCGCTCCGGTAGGGGCGGTGACAACACCCAATCGGCGAATAAAGGGTGGGATGGGCTGTTTGTACTCCGGCGCAAACAGTCCTCTCTCCTGCAGCCGGCGCTTGAGCTGTTCAAAGCGCTCGTAAAGCTGGCCCGCACCGTCCAGGAAGATTTCCCTGGCATACAGCTGATATTTTCCGTCCCGCTCATAAACATCTATTGTGCCGGCGGCCACCACCTGCTGGCCTTCCTGCATATGAAATTTCAGTCCGCTCCGGTTTCCGGCGAACATCACACAGGCAATTGCTCCTTTTGCGTCCTTCAGGGTAAAATAAATATGTCCTGAAGAATGATACTTACAATTGCTCACTTCGCCTTTCACCAGAATGGACTGGAGTAAAAAATCCTGGGTGAACATATTTTTAATATAGGAGTTCACCTGGGCTACCGTATAGACGTTTTTCATGCGCTCTCCGTTTCAGGCAAATTTGGCAAGCACGCCGTTGATAAAGCCTGAGGAATTGTCCTGCCCGAATTTCTTCGCCAGCTCCACCGCTTCATTGATGGCAACGCTGGTAGGCACCTCCTCGTCAAAACGGATTTCATAGACGGCCAGCCGGATGATGGTGAGATCCACCTTTCCCATTCTGTCCGTGCTCCATCCCTTTGCGGTTTCGTTGATCATTCTGTCGATTTCCGGCAGCTTCTCCGCAATCTTCTCATATTTTGCCTGAATATATTCGATATCCTTCTTTGAACCGGCATTTTCCTCATCTTCGAAAAACAGGGTGCACTGTTCCGTCATCTCGTCCCTGCCATTAAATTCTACACGGAACAGGAGTTTAAAAATCTGTTCCCTCAGTTCTCTTCTGTTCATCTGCTCTCCTAACGGCTAAAATTCTTCGCAAAAAACGCACTGCATAAAGAGTTCCCAAACGGCCTCTACTGCTGCTTTCCGGCATTCATATTCACACCGGCTATGCGGATGTTCACATCCGTAACGGTAAGCCCCGTCATATTCTCGATGGCATTTTTCACGCGCTCCTGCACCTTCTGGCTGGTGGCAGGAATATTATAACCGTATTCCATCAAAACGGCCAGTTCCGCTTTCACGCTGGAACCGATTACTTCCACCTTCACCCCTTTGGTCAGGTTCTTCATCCCCGCTTTACTCATCAGTTCGTTGGTGATATTTCCGGCCATGGCGGAAACACCTTCCACTTCGGTCGCGGCCAGGGATGCGATGATGGCAACCACTTCATCGGCGATCTGTACAGTGCCGATATTCTCGTCTTCCTGCAATACATAGCTATTCTTACTGGTTTCTTTTTCCATAATGGTGCCTCCTTTATTTTCACATTTCATTATAACAAAATCTCTCCGCTTTGCCTAGTACATCATATTGAAATTTCATTGCTCCAGCCAGAAGCTGAAGGTCCGCCTGTCGGGAGAATCCGTATAGGCTGCCTGGGTATTTTCTCCCGGCAGAAACGCAAATACCTTCTGTTCTTCAATGAGCATCCGGTAAACCTGATCATATACCTCATCGTCCGCACACTGGAACGTAACCACCGCCTGTCCGTTTTGAACCGCCCGTTCAAAAATTGCCCGGATCTGTTCTTCATCCGCCTGTGTCAAAAACAGACCTTCCCTGCGGTAGTAATGATCTGCCACCGCGGTACATGCCGGCAGCTTCTGCCCTTCGCCAAGACAATGGCTCTGGGAAATCTGGTCCGTGGTCACACAGAAATAATCAAAATTTACCGCCGGAGAGGAAGCCGCCGTCAGCGGGGATTCTCCTTCCCGCAGATAGGATGCGTCCCCCCAGGTGGGGTCCACGTGATACCATTCCCCATCCAGCCTGATCAGGTCCCAGGCATGTCCCTGACCTCCCACCTGCCCTGTCACAAGAAAGGCCTCCAGCCCCGCCTTCTGGCACAACAGCTGCAGCGTCTTGGCATAGCCCTGGCATACGGATTTGCCGTTCAGGAGTACGGAACAGATATTCTGACTGTCCGGCGCTCCCTGTTCATATTCTGTATGGACAATCAGATATTCATACAGATACTTCACTTTTTCATAATCATCCATTTCCGGTTTCAGCCCTGCCATCCAGCCGGCAACGGTTTCGTTCAAAAGTTCCTGACGCCTTCTGATCTCTTCCTCTTCCATGGTGAAAGTTCCGGTAAACGTGATCTTTTTCATGGAATTGCCCAGTTTGTAGACCGTGCTGGAATAGCCGTCCGCATAAAAGATTTCAGGATGATCCGCCATAACCGCTCCGAAAACGGATTCCAGCAGATCGGGATTCAGGGTGGAAAGCTCCGTTTCATTCTCCCTGTTTTGCAAAGACTGCAGCATTTCCCTGTAAAGCTGGCGCATTTCCTGCGTCTCCAGCGTCCCATACGCATAGTAAAAGGAATCCTCGGAAGAAGAAACCTCTGTTCCTTCTTCCGGGCTTTTTTCCTCTGAAAGCCTTTCCTCTTTTGATTCTTCCTCCTGCATTGCCTGGGAAGTTTCCCGGACCGTTTCTTCTGTTTCCTGCCTCGTTTCATCGGAAGGAACGGTCTCTTCTCCGCTCAGTCCGCAGCCGGCGAGCAGCAGCACTGCCAGCAGCCAGATGAGCCCTTTTGGAAATTTTTTCATATTTTATTTTCCTGTCTATAAAGCGGTTCCCGCCGTCAGTTGCGTCCAAATTCGGAAAGCACCAGCCCTTCGTTGCGATCCATGACCATGCCCACACTCCAGGAATTGACGAATAAAAGCAGCGGATTTCCCTTTAAATCCTTTACTTTCTTCATGTCGGAAGTGCCCACCAGCTTCGTCAGGTCCACTTCTTCCTTATTCTCGATCCAGCGGATATGCTCATAGGGCAGCGGCTCCAGCTTGATCTCTACATTATACTCATTTTCCAGACGGAATTTTAAAACGTCAAACTGCAGAACGCCTACCACGCCAACAATAATTTCTTCCATACCCGTATTAAATTCCTGGAAGATCTGGATGGCGCCCTCCTGGGCGATCTGGCTGATTCCCTTTACGAACTGCTTGCGCTTCATGGTATCCACCTGGCGCACTCTGGCAAAATGCTCCGGCGCAAAGGTGGGAATCCCTTCATATTCAAACTGCTCCTTGGGCATACAGAGAGTGTCCCCGATGGAAAATACGCCCGGATCGAATACGCCGATGATGTCTCCCGCAAAGGCTTCCGTCAGAATCTTTCTGTCGTTCGCCATGATCTGCTGGGGCTGGGAAAGGCGCATCGCTTTGCCGGACTGAATATGCTTCACTTCCATGTCAGCATCAAATTTGCCGGAACAAATCCGCATGAATGCAATCCTGTCCCTGTGAGCTTTGTTCATATTCGCCTGAATTTTAAATACAAAAGCCGAAAAATTATTTTCCACCGGATCGATCAGGCCGATGTCCGCCCTCCTGGGCAGCGGCGTAGTGGTCATTTTCAAAAAGTGCTGCAGGAAATCTTCCACGCCGAAGTTGGTCAGAGCGGAACCGAAAAACACAGGTGTCAGCACTCCAGCCTGCACCTCCTCCAGGTCAAACTCCGCGCTGGCCCCGTCCAGAAGTTCAATTTCTTCCATCAGCTTGTCCTTCAGGTTCTCGCCCACAAACCCGGTGAGCTTGTCCAGTTCTTCAAGGGGAATTTCGGTGGCTTCCCCTTCCTTCGTCCCTTTTTCCGTATCGGAATAGGTGATCACACATTGCTTCTCCCTGTCATATACCCCTTTAAAGCTTTTGCCGGAACCGATAGGCCAGTTCATAGGACAGGTCGCGATTCCCAGCTCTTTCTCAATATCATCCAGCAGTTCAAAGGTATCGTTGGCATCCCTGTCCATCTTATTAATAAAAGTAAAAATCGGGATCTTGCGCATCACGCAGACCTTGAACAGCTTTCTGGTCTGGGCTTCCACCCCTTTACTGGCATCGATGACCATGACTGCGGAATCCGCCGCCATCAGAGTCCGGTAAGTATCTTCGGAGAAGTCCTGATGTCCCGGTGTGTCCAGAATATTGATGCAGTACCCGTCATACTCAAACTGAAGCACGGAGGAGGTGACGGAAATACCCCTCTGCTTCTCGATTTCCATCCAGTCCGACACGGCATGTCTCGCGGTGGCTTTTCCCTTTACCGATCCCGCCAGGTTAATGGCTCCGCCGTAAAGCAGAAATTTCTCTGTCAGTGTGGTCTTCCCCGCGTCGGGATGGGATATAATTGCAAATGTTCTTCTTCTGTTTATCTCTTCCTTTATGTTGCCCAATGTAGTTTCCTCCATAAATTCCAGCGTCTTTTTTAAAAGCGGTACCTTTCCCTGCCGGCGCCGCCTTATCATTCTGCCAAGTATCCGCTGATTTGTCAACAGGATAATGACCGGGAAGCATGGGCAGGCTGGGAATGTAACATGGATTTGCCCTCAAATTCCGGTTCCATCCCGAACCAGTCAAGCACTGTGGCGGCAATATCCGCAAAGGTATCCCTGGTGCCCAGGTTCTTCGGAACAACGGAAGGACCTGTCATAAGAAACGGTGTATACTCCCGGGTGTGGTCTGTGGTTTTCCGGTAGGAAGGGTCACAGCCGTGGTCCGCGGTAATCATCAGCACATCTTCTTCTCCCAGAAGTTCCATCATCTGAGGAAGCTTTTCATCAAAAAAAGAAAGTGCCTTCGCATAGCCGTCCACGTCCCTGCGGTGGCCGTAAAGCATATCATAATCCACCAGGTTGACAAAACACAGCCCCTCAAAATCCTTTTTCAGATATTCCAGGGTCTTTTCGATTCCGTCGGCGTTTCCTGTGGTGGTTACGAATTCCGTAATCCCCTTTCCGGCGAAAATATCCCGGATCTTCCCCACGCCGATCACCTCTTTCCCAGCGGCTTTGAGCTGGTCTAACATGGTCACGGAAGGCGGCAGCAGGGAATAATCATGTCTTCTGGGCGTCCTGGTATAATGACCGCTTTCGCCGGTAAAGGGACGGGCGATCACCCTGCCCACACCATGTTCTCCCTGCAGCTGCTCCCTGGCGATTTCACAATAACGATACAGATCCTCCAAAGGCACCACATCCTCGTGGGCCGCTATTTGGAACACGCTGTCTGCGGAGGTATACACGATCAGCTTCCCCGTCTTTACATGTTCATCCCCGTAATCCCGGATCACATCGGTGCCGGAATAGGGTTTGTTGCACAGCACACCTCTTCCCACCGCTTTTTCAAAACGCTCCAGCACTTCCTGTGGAAACCCCTGCGGATAAGTGGGCAGCGGCCTTCCGGAATAAATGCCTGCGATTTCCCAATGCCCTATGGTGGTATCCTTTCCCCTGGACGCTTCCTTCATCCGGGCAATCCGGGCGCCGATTTCGGTTTCCTTTTCATGCCAGTCAATCCCATCCAGGTTAAACAGGCCCAGTTTCCGCAGATTCGGAAGATGAAAAAAAGGGCTGGCGGCGGCCGCCTTTAAGGTATTTGTCCCTGCATCCCCATAGGCCGCCGCATCCGGCATCGCTCCGATTCCAACGCTATCCAATACGATTAAAAATACTCTTTTCATTTTGCAAATTTCTCCTTTTCCAAAAACGGACAGTTCCTCTCTGGTTTTCCGATATCATAATAAAATGGCATAATTATAGATAGTTTACCACATTTTATGAAATTTAGCACGTGTTTTTCAGCCGGCCATGGGATTGATCACGATATTTTCTGCGGCTACGCCTGTCTTGCGGGCTACGATATCTTCGATCTGTGCACACTGGATATCGGTCAGAGAAGACATTCCCACCACCACATCGGCGGAATCCCCCGTAACGGTCACAACAGCCCCCGCAAACCCTTTGGCTTCCAGCAGAATCTCCGCCGCCGTCTCCCGCTCCGCCACATCCGTCAGCGCGATCATATTGTCCACCGCTTCCTGCTTCTGACTCTCCGCAATGTTGGCATTATTAATGATTTCCAAAAGCGTCTCCTTATTCTTCGCACGGGTCTGCTCCTTTAACAGGCGGGCGCCGGAAAGGGAAGTAAGGCCTGCAGAACTGGTATACACCGCTTCTCCCGGCGTCTCCCCGTCCTGTACCTCCGGCTCCTGATTGACCAGCGCCGTATCATCCACAGCCGCCTCCGCCGCGCCTTCATCTATATAATCCGATACGATGGAAACATCTGCCCCGTCTGCCACCTGCATATCCGAATCCAGGAAATTATCCGCAGCCACCGCCTCTGCATCCGAATCCAGGCTGGGGATATCCGCTGCAATATCCTCATCCGAAAGATCAAGGAGCGCAGCCATATCTTCTTCTGTCGCCTGCGCGCCGGCGCTCACCATTTCCTCTTCCCCGATTTTCGTCCCTGCAAAATTCAGGTACCCTGCCACCGCTATCATAATAGCCAGCGCTGTTATCATAACCTGGTTGCGTTTGAACATGTTTTTCAATTTCTGCTCCCTCTGCTTTCCTCATTCATCTCTGCCGGCCGTACAGCGCTGTCCATGGCTTATGTTCCCTCCATCAGCTTCGCTGTCCGGCGACCATCTTTGCTACTTTAATTTTATGAGCCTCTATGCCAAATAATGCCTGCATTACGTCAGTAATATTTTTCTGGATCACAGGAGAACCTCCCCCCTGCGCCAGAACCGTCACCCCTTCCACCCGGGCGGCCAGCGTCTTCTTCACATAGGGTGTCTGCCGCCCTGCGCCGTCGGTGACGTAAACCGTGTCCTCTTCCCTGTCCTCCTGTACAACGCTGCGGCTGCCGCCTGCGCTGTCGTTCTCGCTGGTCTGGGACATGCTCCGGGAAGGGATATCCTTCTCCACCACCTGCTCTTCCGTAGCGGAAAAAGTGATCATCACCTTCACTTCCCCCACCCCTTCCATACAATGTAAAAAAGCTTCCAGCTTCCGTTCCAGCTCTTCCTCCTTCGTCTCTCCCTCATTCCTTTCTGTATCCATCTTACCGTTTTCTGTGTCCAATAGAACGGACTTTGAATCCTCTTTCTCCTCTTTTTCCTTATTACCCACAGGCAGGGCGATCACCATGAGCAGAATCCCCGCCAGCGCCAGAACCACCATATTTTCCCTGGTCATTTTCTTTTTGCACCAGTTTCGCAGTTTATCCAAGCTCAATCACCTCCACCTTCTCTTCCCCCATGCCCAGCGCAGCCGCAAAGGTTTTTGCCAGGTCCGGACGCATTTTTCCCTTTTGTGCGCCCACGTCCGCCTCTTTTACGCTTCCGTATCCCGTTTCCTGTCCCAGTTCAATCTGCCCGATGGCCACAGGGGGAACCGGATCCGCCGCTGAAACGGCGCCCTCTTTTTTCACCTGGATCAGCACCACCCCGTCCTCCTTTAAACGCACCCCGGATACGGAAACCCCTGCCTCCCCCGCGCTTTTGGAAACTTTCTCTTCCACAGACTGCACCACGCTGTTTTCCGCCAGGGCAGCGTCCATTCCGTCCAGAAGCGCCATCTTCTGCGAAAAGATCTCATTCTCTTCCTCCAGCGCCGAAAAAGTGTTCCAAAAAGATCCTGTCAGATCCTCCCGTCCAAGGGAAAGTACCGGCAGTGCCAGCTGGGACAGCACCACCAGCGCTATCATCATTTTCGCATATTTTTCATATTTTTTCCCGGGAAGGAAATGCAGAATCAGCTGGGCAGCCAGCATAAAAACCGCCGTTTCTTTTAATAATGAAAGAATCCGTTCCGTTCTTTTTCCCCTCCTTTTTATGTTTTGACCAGGCAGGTGATGATCGCTGTCAGGATGAAAAAGCATGCTGCGCCGCTGGCCGCCAGACGCAGCGCCAGAAAGACAGCGTCCGCCGTCCTGCTGACGCACTGGGTGAGCCGCCTGTCCGCCACAATCCCGATCAGCGCCCCGCTCACCTTTAAAAGAACGCCATAGGCAAATAGCTTTAGAAAAGGCACCGCCACCAGTGCCAGCAGCAGTAGAAGCACAAAAAGCCCCAGACTGTTTTTGATCAGCACGGCGGAACCCACCAGCAGCTGAGCCGTATTTTCCGCCAGACCGCCCAGCGCCGGAATCGCAGACACCGCCTTCTGCGCTGCCGAACGTTTCAGCCCGTCCAGCGCCGGGGCCACCATAGATTGCAGAAAGC
>CABSCP010000021.1 GCA_902476265.1 uncultured Lachnospiraceae bacterium | reverse complement strand
GGCAACTACGCCCCTTGTGGACTTTCACCACAGACTGACGGCATGCCCGTCATACTTAAAAAGCTGCCTGTATGGGGCAGCTTTTTTGATACCAGATCTGAATCCTATCTTCTGCAGGAACGTACATTCCGTCTCCCTCTTTGATCCCATAAATGTCATAAAATTCCTGTATCATGGCTTTGGCGCAAAATTTATTTTTATATGGCAGATTTCACTCTTTGTCCCCACCCGCATATTCGCGCCGAAGACACCTACGCCAGAAGTGACAATGTTGTGCATATTTCCTTTTTTGAGATATCCGCAGGAATTTTCCCACATCAGGGCCGTGACCAGATTTCCCGGAAACAGCTGCCCGTCATGGGTATGCCCACACAGATCCACGTCCACGCCTGCCCGGGCCAATTCCTCCAGTTCCCGGGGTTCATGGTCGATCACAATGACCGGCTTTGAAAGATCCATCCCTTTTACAAGTTCCTGTGGGGTCTTTCGTTTTTCGATCCCCCGCCCGGGCCGTTCATAATCCGGGCGTCCGTACACATAAAATGCGTCCCCAATCAAAATTCCTTCCTCCCGCAAAAGCCGGAATCCCGCTTTTTCCATAAAGGCATCCATCCGCAGGTCGCTGACCTTTTTTTCTTTTTGGGCAAAGGTAAAACCCGCCAGAACCGGTTCCTGGACATCATGGTTTCCGTAGCAGGCATAGACCCCGTATTTGCTCTGTATCCCCTGCAGCACCCGGGCTGTTTCCTCCGGATTTTTGACGGCTTCATATTCATTGTCAAAAATATCTCCCGCCACAATCACCAGATCCGGCTGCAGCAGATTGATCTTTCTGACCATTTGCTTCATCTGTCCTTCCCCGATATTGTAACCCAGATGCAGGTCTGCAATCAGCACCACATTCAGCGATTCCAGCCCGTCACAATCCTTTTCCACCGTAATTTCATATTCCGTAGTGCGGACAGTTCCCGCCGTTACGATTCCTGTTCCCGTAAAAAGGCACACAACTACGAAACAGACAACGCCGGCCGCCGCATGTCCTCTGTCGGTAAAAAGCCGGCTTCCCCGCAGTCGTGAAATGTGGCTGAGGAGAAAACGGATGAAATCTGCAGTCAGAACTGTCAGGCAAAGGTAGAGTAACACACCCAGCCAGTAATTACTGATGAGCTTCATCACCCTCCTGACGGGCGACGCAGGCATCCAGAATGCGATCAGGATACTGAATGTTAAAAACAAATACCCTCCTAAAATCACTGCCTGCACCTGTTTCTTTCCAAAGAAACCATGACAGACACGAAGCCACCTGATTCCTCTTATGAATAAATAAGCACACAATAAAAGATAGAATGGTGCAAGAAAAACAGCGATCATGTCTTTTCCCTCCGGCCTATGTATTCCTGTTCCCTTCTTGCAGCTGTCCCTCTGTGTCAAGGCGGCAGCTGGTGACCCCTGCTCCGGTATTTGGTCTTTTGACGGAATATGCCTGATCAAAGGCAAACAGTGCAAGCAGTACCACGCATGTAAAAACCGCAGCCCGCCCGTTTAATTTTCTCAGGTAATTATCCAGCAGCGGCGCTGCAAAATATACGATTGCCATACCGCCAAGCCCAAAAATCAACAGTCCTTCCGCACAGATGCGCCCCTGTAGATTCAGAAAATATCCGCTGTAATCCCACCATTTCTTCCCGCCCTGGGTCAGTTCCAGAATCGTTGCGGTAAAATATTCCACACAGCCGCACAGCGCAGTGATTGAAAAAAATTCCGCCACCGGATGCGTTCTGAGCCGATTGAGTACTGTCAGAATCAAAATTCCCCCCGTTCCGTAAATCGGAAGCCAGGGTCCGTGCAGCACGCCCCGGTTCACAAATGTTCCGTCGGAAATCAGATGCAGACTGACCTCCCATACCCATCCGATCCATGAAAAAAGGAAGAACAGCAGAATCAGAGACGGCAGGGAATAATGACGCAGATAATGGAGATGTTCTATCTGACTGTTTTTTTGATTTTCTTTGATCGTAAACAGCCGTCCCGGATATTCTTTTCCGTTTAAGATCGATCTCATGGAACCGATCTTGCGTTTCCTCTCTTCGTTTTCTTCAAATCTTCTCTCATCCGCCCGGTTGAAGAGCGTAATGCCAAACACCTTTGCCATAAATCCCTTAAATCCGGTTACGTCAGGTTTTACTTCGGGCATCTGTTCCATTTTCAGAACATCTGCATAAGTCTCCCGAATGAGCGGTTCCTCTGCTTTTTCAAACAGATACCGATCGTTGAGCAGCCGGCTGCCGGGAAGCTGTTTTTCCTTCGCCAGCACTCTCATATCCGCATAGTACTCCGAAAAAGCAGCCAGCTTATACTGGTTTGCAAAAAACAGATCCGTGATCCCAAAGGTCAGCAGTCCGGCCAGGTCCCAAAGCAGAAAGGTACATTCAAACAGGAAGCACTCCCATTTATGCCCCTTCATCATCCTTTTGGACAGCATCAACGAATCCCTCCATCCCATATCCGGATTCTCCGCCACAAGATAGGGCACCATATAATAGGAATAGCGCTTAATGATTCCACCGATGACGGTCAGTGACCAGAGGGATAAAAAGAGCCAGGTCATGAACATGGTCATTGCCGCCTTCCGCCATTTTCTGACGCGGCGAAAAATGATCATCCTCCGCACCGGCACTCTTTCATAAATCCGGGATTCCAGGAAAATCCGTCTGGAAATTGCCTTGTACAGATTGGTGAGGAAAAACCATATCCCAAACGTCAGGATTGCCGCAAGCAGGATGAACAGCGCCATCACGACGTTTTTTGACATTCCGATATTCCGGGCTGCCGAAATCAGGTTCACAATGATGGAACCGGAATCAATGCCGTTCACAATGCCGGCCAGCACGCCCCGGCTTCTGCCCAAAAACGCGCCGGAAGGGCTTGCCTCTTCCTTCCGGATCACTTCATTCGTGGCATTCTCGGCTATTTTCTTCCCGTCCTCCACCTCACCGGAAAGCGCCGACAGCACTGCCGGTGTCAGCGCCACATCGTAGACACTGACAGACAGGATTTTTCCGGAGGTTTTCTGATGCCCGGCTTCATACTGCCTCATAAAATCCAGGGAGCCGGTAAACTCTGAACCCAGATATGCCGCTGCCAGACATACGATGAACAGAATCCAGTAATGTTCCCGGACAACTTTTTTAGCACGGCGTTTCATCTCTTTTCTCGTTCGCATCCCATCTCTCCTCTGACCGTTCAACTGATTCTCATTATAACACTTTTTCGCTCATTACAGGAGCAAATTTTTATTGGAAAATGCAGTATCTTTTTATCTGGCAGATCGGAAATTCCCGGGAATCATTTCCCCGCCTTTCGATAGGCCAAAGGGGTAAACCGGCAGGCCTTCCATAATATCCGTTTTTCCGGGGGACATCCTGTCGGGAAACCCGGAAAGCAAGGAATTTTCATATAATGCCTGTGCCTCTTCCGGAAGGCCCAGTAAATGGTTGCATTTCCAGAGGATATCCGTCAAAACGAATACAGCTGCTACAGGATGATATCAATGAACGGAAAAGAAAGAATCACCAGGATTTTAAAACATCAGCCCGCAGACCGGATCGGATTTTTTGAACATTTTTGGGAACTCTTGGGCGGCATCGATATCCGCGCTCTTTACGCAAATGACAGAGGCGAAATCGACAAAGAACTGGGGCAATATTCGGAGGAAAAGGGACTGTTGCATCGTGACGGATATTATGCCATGTTGCAGCAGCTCCTTTTTGATCCAACAGCAGAATGGATCATGACTTTTCTGCAAAAAGTGTTGTCTTAGTGTTCTTTTTTCATCATATCATCCGCCCGTTCCTGATCAATGACACCACAGCGGACCATTCTGGATAAAACCGTTTTCATACGCCTGTCTGCCGCTTCTTTATGATTCAAAGAATAAATCGCCGGTGCGTTTGGCAGCCCGGCCAGCATTACCGCTTCTTCATCACTCAGCTCTGAGGGGGATTTTCCATAATATCCCTGCGCAGCGTCATAGATACCGTAATATCCGCCGCCGAAATAGATGGAATTGACATATAACTCAAATATTTCTTTCTTCGAATACAGATGTTCCAATTCTACAGCTGCAAACACTTCGGCAGCTTTTCTTTCCATTTTTTTCTCCTGCGTAAAATACTGGTTTTTTATGATCTGCTGTGTGATCGTACTGCCGCCCTCCACAAAAGAACCGGCCTTAACATCCGTCCAGGCCGCCCGGCAAATAGCGATAAAATCAATTCCGCAATGCGTTTCAAAGCGCTTGTCCTCGACGGAAATAACGGCATCTTTATAAATGGAAGGCAAGTCCTCATACTCCGTAAAATGTTCCCGGTTGCGAATGTCAGTTACCATTTCCTCTATCGGAGTTTCCCGGACCGCACTTAGATACATGCGATACCCTTTTACGCCATAATAACCGCCAAATCCCAAAATAAGAACGAAAAGAGCCACAAACAGCAGCTTCATTCCTTTTCTGACCACTCGAAATAAGCTTTTCATATTCCGGCAGCCTCCCTTCAACATTGTATTAATTATCTCCTTTTACTCCCCTTCATCGGTTACTTTAATCGATAAACTTCCGGTGAATTGATCGCCTTCCACAACGATAAAGTTATCTCCTGCAGTCAGCGTAATTTCATAAACGTCATCCGAGCTTATTTCCGCAATCATATGGACCTCTTTCTCCCCGAAAATAATATGCTCATCCTCACTGCTCAGCCAGTATAAAGCTGCTGTACCGGATTGGATGCGCAGGGAATAAGTCACTTTCAACTCCGTGCCGTTTTCCCACTCCACAGATGTACCGCCGAAAAGATATTCCCTGCCGCTAAACCCGGTATATTCCGCTTCGTAGCTTCCGACGTAATCATTCCTGCCCAGTTTCCGTTTTCCCTTTAAATCTTTCTCTTTTGTTAATTCGTATTTGCTGATGGATCCCAGCCAGTCATTGATTTCGGCTTCCAGACCGTCTTTGAACTCTTCCAGTTCGCTTTTAATCCCGTCCTGATTCTCCCGAATCTCCTTTACGATCCCGCGTCCCAAATCTGTGCATCCGTTGAAACAAGTGATCACCAGCAATAAAATCAAAAACAGTTTGTGCAGCATCGTCATTCCTCCTATCAATCGTTTCTTCGTTTATCCCGTTCTGTTTTGATAAGATGAGTCTATCATGGGAACCTTACTGGCAAATGACAATAGGCCTACAATTTTGTAGGAATTGAAAAACGGTCACAGCGAAAAAAAAAGGCCGGCAGCTGTCTCACAACTCAAGACAGCCTGCCAGCCTAATGTTTTTTATTTTTAATCATAGAAAGTTTTCCAGACGACTTTCCATGATTGTCGTCAAAATACGGACTTACTGTTTACAGAACGTTTTACAGTGCGTTCCATATCACTAAAAAGATCGCAATATTTCCCCAGGCGTTTCCGGTTTTCTCCCGAACCAGTAAAGAACCATACATCAGAATAAAAGTTGCCAGGGCTTCCGCCAGTATTTCTCCATCCAGACCTATCATTCCATGCATGGCAATCGCAATCGCTGCACAGGTCAGAGCTCCCGCATTCCAAATTCCCCTGGGTTTTCGGAGAACATTTATCTTATCGGCCAGGATTACATAAAAGAAACCTTCTCCAAATCCCCATACAGCGGCTACAATCAGATATCCCAGCACATTTAACGGAAAAGGGGCGTTCAGGATGTCTTTGGTCAAAAACATTCCCTGAAAAGGCAGGAATCCATGTATGCTGTCAGTCATCCACAAAAAAATGACTGTGGGCACAGCGGCGAATAAACACCCTGCCAGGGAGAAAAACAGATTTTTCTTCCGCAACCCATATTCCCGGAGTTTTTCCTTATTTTTGAAGAAAACGATCGCCGGTCCCAAGCAGGACATTCCTGCCTGTATCGCTAAAACAGGAAGAAATCTCAACATCAGAGGATGCCTCCTATCCCGACCATATTCCATCAGTGTTCCTTCTAAAGCAAGGTAAAAAGCTGCCGCTATGAAGCTTACTCCCAGGATGATTACGATATCTTTTTTTGCTGTTGCTTTCATCTTATCACACTCGTCTTTGCTAAAAACATGCCAGGTAATCCATAATCGCTTCATAATATGGCCGCTGAATCTTATATTAAAGTATTTTATAAACCGCATTTAATGTTTTTTCTTCATCTGCCCCATTGTCTGTGTATAATTGTACTTCATACTTTATCTCTTTATGTTGCAAGCATAAATCAAGAAAGCATAAGAAAATTCCAATATCAATTTGATTATAGAAGGACACTTTATCCGCAGGCATTATTCCCCGCTTACCTTGCTTTTTATACCTGTAAACGTTTAAAGCGGCATCCGTATGTTCTACGAACCAGGGCTGTGTATTACAAGCACTGGGGGCAAATCTAACAATATCGCATATTTCCCCAAGCGGTTCTCCCAGCCAAATTTCATCGATGGACTTTCGTTTGCTTTTGAACATATCTTTGCGGAATTTTCTTTCATCATCGACTTTTGACATTGCAATCATAATGATAAAATCGAGTCCATCAAATGACGGTTCATTCGTCTTTCCAATGCCAAACCAAAGTGTTCCAATATTTTGTGAAACAAGGTATAAATCTAATTGCTCCCCTAAATACCCAATATTCTGCAAATAATTATCTTTCTTCTCACTATATAGTAAAATGCAGAACTGTTGACCACGTTTACAAGTAGTTTCATTTGCAGGAACGATTCTAATTGCTGTTTTTATATCAGGACACAGCGGAATAAATGTCTTATATATTTCTTTGATAGACTCAATATCTTTTGCAGATATGGTATCGTTCCCAATATTTCTAAATAAATGAAACGATTTCCTTTTAAAAATCATGCGATATAATTCTTTGTTTAAGCTCATAACCTTCTCACTATTCTGCTCAGATTTCCCTGATATCATAGGGCGTTGTTTGATATACATAGTAATTGAGCCAGTTTGTATACAATCCGTTACAGTGAGCCCGCCAGGAAAGCAGGGGTCTCTGATTGGGATCATCATTGGGATAATAATTTTCCGGCACATGGATGGAAAGTCCCTTGTTCACATCCCTCATGTACTCGTTATGTAAGGTATAGCGGTCATATTCGGGATGGCCCATGACAAAAATCTGCCGCCCTCCTTCGGTCATGCATAAAAGCACGCCGGCCTGATCAGATTCCGCCATAATGATCAGATCCTTACAGCTGTGAATCGCACCTGCCGGGGTTGCCGTATGGCGGCTGTGGGGGATGTAAAAAACATCATCAAAGCCTCGGACCAGCGGTTCTTTGCGGTTTAAAACGCGATGGCTGTAAACCCCGAAAAGCTTTTCATGAAGCAGGATTTTATCCAGGCCGAAGTGATAGTAAAGGCCGGCCTGGGCGCCCCAGCAAATATGAAACGTACTGTGCACATGGGTTTTAGACCATTCCATGATCTCGCACAGTTCGGGCCAGTAGTCCACATCCTCAAAGTCGATCTGTTCCACCGGCGCGCCTGTGATGATCAGACCGTCATATTTATTTTCCTTCAGTTCATCAAACGTATTATAGAACTTGTTCAGATGGGTGGCCGAAGTGTTCATGGACACATGGCTGTTCATTTTCATAAAAGTCACATCCACCTGCAGAGGGGTGTTGGAAAGGGATCTGAGCAGGTGCAGTTCCGTATCCTGTTTCACCGGCATGAGGTTTAAAATACAGATCTGAAGGGGACGCATATCCTGATGCATCGCCCGGTATTCATCCATCACAAATATATTTTCATTGTCCAGTATTTCCCTTGCGGGCAGATCACTTTGTATCCTGATCGGCATCTTTTCCTTCCTCCATTTCCTGTTCTCTGCCTATTGCTCCATAAACCGTTTCATAAACGCTTCTTCCGTAAGGATTTCCACCCCCAGCTCCTTGGCCTTTTTATTTTTGGAAGAATTGGACGTGCTGTCATTGTTGATCAGGAAGTTTGTTTTGCCGGTCACACTTCCTGTCACCTTACCCCCCAGATTTTCAATCTGTTCCTTGAGCGCATTCCGGTTTTCAAAATGATTTAAACTGCCGGTAATAACGAACGTCATGCCGGACAAAGGCTGTTCTCCCGCATCGAAGGTCTCCTGTGCGATTTCCACTTCTTTGAGCACCGCCGAAAGCGCCTCTCTGTTTTTCTCCTGTTCAAAAAAAGCGTGGAAAGTGTTGGCGATCACCGGGCCCACGCCGTCTATCGCGGCCAGCTCCTCCGCCGGGGCTTCCATCATCTTTTCCAGGTCGTTTTGGTACTCCCGGCAGATCATTTTCGCATTTGCCAGGCCGATATTGGGAATGCCCAGGCTGTAAATCAGTTTTGCCATGGTGGTATGGCGGGCTTTTTCCAGACTGTCCATCAGGTTTTGGTAAGATTTTTCCCCGAACCCGTCCATCTCCACAATTTCATTCTTGAATCGGTCCAGATGAAACAGATCCGCATAAGTGTGCAGAAAACCCTTCGCCAGAAACTTTTCCAAGGTGGCTTCGGAAAGTCCGTCAATATTCAACGCATCCCTGCTCACAAACAGCGTGAAGGATTTGATTTTTTTCGCATCGCAGTCCGGATTGGGGCAGACTAAGGTTTCCGTATCATTTTCCTTATTGATCCGGGTGGGCGCGCCGCAGACCGGACATTGATCCGGTATTTCCAGTCCGTCGCTGCCCGTCAGGTTTTCCGCGATCTGGGGAATGATCATGTTCGCCTTATAAACCGTGATCCGGTCCCCGATCCCCAGCTTTAAATCCCGCACAATGCTGATATTGTGGACGCTGGCCCGGCTCACCGTAGTGCCTTCCAGCTCCACCGGGTCAAAGATGGCCACCGGATTGATCAGCCCCGTCCGGCTGGCGCTCCACTCCATTTCCCGCAAGGTGGTCTCCGCCAGCTCATCCGCCCATTTAAAAGCGATGGAATTGCGGGGAAACTTGGCTGTGGTGCCCAGGGATTCTCCGTAAGCGATGTCATCCATGATCAGCACCAGGCCGTCGGAAGGCACCGGATAATCCTGCACTTTTTCTTCAAAACGGGCCACCGCCTCCTGCATGGTCTGCGCTGTCACAGCCTCATATTCCACCACTTCAAAGCCCTGCTCCTTTAAGAATAGAAACTGCTTTTCCCGGGAATTTTCAAAGTCTGCCCCGTCCGCTTTCACCAGGGAAAACGCGAAAAAGCGGACATTGCGCTGTGCCGTGATTTCGCTGTTTAACTGACGCACGGAACCGGAACACAAATTCCGAGGATTTTTGTAGCGTGCGGTAACGTCCTCTATCTTTTCATTGATTTTTTCAAAATCCTCATATGTGATCACCGCTTCTCCTCGCAGGATCAGTTCTTCCTGATAAGGGATCTGAAAGGGCAGATTGATAAAGGTTCTGGCGTTGGGTGTGATCACCTCTCCCACTTCCCCGTTGCCCCGGGTCACCGCTTTAAACAGCTTTCCTTCCCGGTAAGTCAGCACGATGGTCAGTCCGTCCAGTTTCCAGGACAGAAGGCCTTTTTGCTCTCCCAGCCAATCCGCCAGCTCTTCCCGGCTTTTGGTTTTTCCCAGAGAAAGCATGGGCTTTTCATGTCGTTCCTTTGGCAGTTCGTCCACCGCCTCGTACCCCACTGTGACAGTGGGGCTTCCCGCCAGGATGAGGCCTGTTTTCTCCTCCAGAGCAGCCAGTTCGTCATACAGCTTATCGTATTCAAAATTGCTCATGATCTCACGGTCTTCGGCATAATAAGCCTTTGCCGCCTGATTTAAAAGAGTGATCAGTTCTTTCATTCTCCGGGTTTCATTCATTCCTGTTTTCCTGCCTTTTTCGTTCCTTTTTCCGGCGCCGGCCTTCTCCGGCCTTTTTCCACACAGCGGTATAATTCCTTCAGTTCCGCGCCCGCCACTACCCGGATGTCCCCGGGATTTAATTTACCAAGCATGATATTTGCCACTCTCACCCGTTTGATGCTCACCACATCATACCCAAACATTTTACACATCCTGCGGATCTGCCGGTTCAGCCCCTGGGTGAGGATGATGCGGAATACATACTTTCCTTCTTCCTTCACATAACAGGGACGGGTCTTCACATTTAATTCTTTCAGCATGACCCCCTCCGACATTTTTTTCAAAAAATCCTGGCTCATGGGTTTATTCACCCGCACCAGATATTCCTTTTCATGAAAATTAGCGGCCCGCATGAGGCCGTTGATGAGATCGCCGTCATTGGTCAGAAGCAGAAGGCCTTCCGAATCCCGGTCCAGACGCCCGGCGTAAGTGACCCGCACCGGATAATCCACCACATCCCGGATGGTGACCTGGGCATGTTTGTCTTTTTCCGTGCAGGTCACTCCCACGGGTTTGTAATAGGCCAGCACCACTTTCTTCTCCCGCCGTCCGGTTTCTTTCCCGTCCACTATAATTTTATCCAGATCATTGACTTTCATGCCCGGTTCGGCAGTTTTGCCGTTGACTGTAACTTTCCCCTCTTCTACCAGGATATCCGCTTCCCTCCGGGAGCAGATTCCCGCCTGGGATAAATATTTATTAATACGTACTTTTTCTGTATTTGCCATTATGATTCTCCTATTGTCTTTCTTCTTCTCTGCCCTGATCCGCCTGCATCTGCCGGAGTTTTTTCACAAATGCGAGCAGAAAGGGGATGGACACCACAAGGGTTCCCACGTCCGCCAGAGGCTGGGCCAGCTGTACGCCCAGGACACCGCTGATTCTGGGCAGCAGGAGGATCAACGGCAGGAAAAAGACACCCTGACGGCACATGGCCAGAAAGGTCGCTCTTCCCGACTGCCCGGTGCTCTGCAGCGCCATATTGGCGGTGGTGGTGATTCCGCAGAAAGGCATCACCAGACATTGCGCCCGCAGCGCAAAGCTTCCCAGCGCAATCACCTGCACATCATCTTTACGGAACGCCATCAAAATCTGAGGGGAAAAGATAAAAATGATCACGCTGAATACCGCCATCACCACGGTTCCCACCACTGTGGTAAACCGGATCGCTTCATTCACCCTGTCATATTTCCCGGCGCCGTAATTAAAGCCCGCCACCGGCTGAAATCCCTGCCCAAATCCCAGCATGGCGGAAAACATGAAGAACATGATTCTGCCCACGATACTCATGGCCGCAACCGCCGCATCTCCGTAAATGGCCGCATTCACATTCAGCGCCACGGAAGCGATGCTGGCAAGTCCCTGGCGGCAAAGGGTGGGCAGGCCCCTGGTGATAATGTTCAGATACATCCCGGCCTGCCTGGATACTTTGGAAATCCGCAGCCGCACGTCGCTCTTTCCCTTTAAGAACAAGGTCAGCAGGATCAAAAAACTGACCAGCTGGCTCAGTGCCGTAGCCACCGCCGCGCCTGCCGTTCCCATGCCCAGCCCGAAAATGAACACCGGGTCCAGAATGATATTCAAAATACCGCCGGTACCGATTCCCAGCATTCCCAGCACAGATTTCCCTTCACAGCGGAAAATATTGTTCATCACAAAGGACGCGCACATGATGGGCGCTGCTAAAAGGATGTATTCCCCGTAAGCTTCTGCATAAGGCAGAATCGTGTCCGTAGCTCCCAAAACCGCCATCAGAGGCTTCACAAAAATGCTGCCGAAAACAGTGAGTAAAACACCCAGAACAAGAGCGGAAAAAAATCCGGTGCTGGCGGCACAGGTCGCCTCTTCTTCTTCCTTTGCCCCCAGATGCAGGGCCACGATCGTTCCTGCCCCCATCCCCAGAGTGAATCCGATGGCCTGGATGATGGCCATCAGGGAAAATACGATTCCCACCGCTCCCACGGCGCTGGTCCCCAGCTGGGACACAAAAAAAGTGTCCGCCATGTTGTAAATGGCAGATACCATCATGCTGATGATGGTGGGCACCGCCAGCCCTGTTACCAGCTTCGGAACCGGCGTCTTTGTCATTTTTTCATAATGCGCCTGTCGGCGCGCTTCTTCCTGTGTCAATGCCGTCATTTTTCATTCCCCTTATCCGCATATATTTGTCCGGACCGATCTTTTTCCTTCGCCACAGCATCAGAGCCGGCCTTTTTTGTCTCTGAACAACTCTGTTTTTTATTTTAACATAGATTAAGGATGGGCACCAGATAAAAATCCGCTCTGTTTTCCGCCGGATAAAAAATCCGGCCGGGACTTTCCATAGTCATCTTTGGTGCACAATTTTATAGTAAACTCTGGAGGTCATGCGGTAAACGATAAAATATACCACTGAGAAGAGAACGCAGCAGGCGGCGATGCAGCCCCAGAACAGGCTCTGGTCGGACAGCCCCAGGATGGAAAGGAACAGCCGCAGCACCCTGGCCGCCACGCAGATATGCGCCACCGCAGCCGCCAGCGGCAGGAAAAAGACAAGGAGCACCTGTTTTTGGATGGCGCTGCGGATTTCCGCATCCCGCATCCCCACTTTTTCCATAATCTGATACCGCTCCCGGTCATCATAGCCTTCCGTCACCTGTTTATAATAGATGATCAGCACCGTGGCGATCAAAAACATACAGGAAAATAAAATTCCCACAAACATGATGCTTCCGTACAGCATATAGAACTTTTCCCTGTAATCTGTCCGGGTTTCAAACCGCATGGGCCCGCTCAGCGAATACCGCAAAGGAATGCGCTCTGCAAAAGCCTTCTGCGCGTCAGGCTCCCCCTTTAAGTCAAAAAGAGTATAGTATTCTACTTCTCCTCCAGGCGCTCCGGAATACAAATCCATCAGTACATTCATATCCGATACCACTGCAATATAGGCAGGAAGGGTGTCCTGGTTGAGCACTACGCTTGGCATCTCCTTCGGACAAGGCACCTGCTTTTTCACACGGAAAGAATTTCCGTCAATCGTAATTTGGGCTACATCCTCCAAAGAAGGCCCAATATACAGAATCTCGTCCGGGTCCAGCTTTTCCGATCCGTAGGTCATCTCATTATAGTCCGACAACAAAATCAGGGTGAGGGAAACGATCTCCTCCCCATTGCTGACTGAAAGACTGCTGTCAAAGCTGCTGCCCGTCCTGGACGCTGTCCACCATGTGCAAAAAAGGCTGTAAGCATCGGTCAGCCGCACGTTCTTTTCTGCCGCCTCTCCTTCCAAAAGCATGAATATCTCTTCTTTCCACTCCTCTGCCTTCTGATTGGCATTGACCGGCGCCCCTTCGTTAAAGCTGTCAGGCTTCGTCCACATCCGGTATTCCCTTGGGAAGAAGCCCATCAGTTTATCTTCTTCTCCCCAATAAAGAGATACGGCGGAGGATAACACCACCAGAAGGGCCGTGGAAAGAATCGCAATGGTGGCAAGCCCGGCCGCATTCTGCTTCATGCGGTACAGCATACCCGACACGGAAATAAAATTCTCAGGGCGATAGTAAAAACGTTTCCTTTTCCGCAGAAACTTCAACAGCACAATACTGCCCGCCAAAAACAGGCAATAAGTGGCGATGATTACCAGCAGCGCCGCCGGGAAGAAAAAAAACAGGCCTTCCGAAGCGCTCCTCGTTTTCAGGGCAATTCCGTAACCTGCAGCCAGCGTGACTGTTCCCAAAAGCGCCGTCAGCCATTTTGTTTTTGGCTCCCTCTCCCCTTCCTGTCTGCTTTTTAACAGCGCAATGGGATTGGTTTTGACGATCGTAAGCCAGTCAAACAGCAAGGTTGCCAGATACCCGAAGCAAAACACCAGGAAGGTGGTTCCCACAGCGGAAAGCGGAATGGCAAAGGTCAGCTTTGCCGGAATCTGCACCAGTTTTAATAACACCAGAAACATGAACTGGGAAAACAGCGCCCCGAACAGGATTCCTCCCAAAATACTGATTCCTGCCGAAAAAAACACTTCCCAGAACAGCAGGACACATAAATGCCTTTTTTCCATGCCCAAAATACAATACAGCCCCAGTTCCCGCTTCCTTCGTTTCATCACAAAGCTGTTGATATAAAACAGGATCAAAAAGATGATGGCGATACACAGCCGGGAACACATCTGCAGAATAAGCTGCATCTCATCCCCGCCTGCCATTTCGCTTTCCGATACCATGTCCCCGACCGCCAGCACCATATAATACAGGCCCGATAGCAGGATTCCCGCCATCAGATAAGGCAGATAAATGCTGCCGTTTTTCTTCATATTGGACAGCGCAAGGCGGGGATAGAAAAAGGATTTTCCTCTCATCTTTGTTCCCCTCCTTCCAGCACCTTTAAGGTATCCGAAATCTTCTGGAACATTTCCTCATGGCTGCTGCCTCCCCGGTAAAGCTGGTGATAAGCCATGCCGTCCTTGATGAAAAGCACCCGCCCCGCATGGCTGGCCGCCCTGGTGGAATGAGTCACCATGACGATGGTCTGCTTTTTTTGGTTGACGGCCTCAAACAGCTGCATTAAAGAATCCGCCGCCCGGGAATCCAGCGCGCCGGTGGGTTCATCCGCCAGTAAAAGGCTGGGGCCCGTGATCAGCGCTCTGGCTACCGCCGCCCGCTGCTTCTGCCCGCCGGAAACCTCATAGGGGTACTTGTCCAGCAGTTCATCCAATCCCAGCGTCTCAGTCAGGGGCCGGATCCGCTCCTCCATCTCCGATACGCCCTTTCTGGAAAGCACCAGCGGCAGATAAATATTGTCCCGCAGGGAAAAGGTATCCAGCAGGTTGAAATCCTGGAACACAAACCCCAGATTTTCCCGCCTATAGGCCGCCATAGAGCCGTCGGGAATCTTTGTCATGTCATGGCCTTTGAGCTTCACCGTGCCCGCCGTGGGCTTATCCAGCCCCGCCAGAATATTGAGCAGCGTAGTTTTTCCGGAGCCTGATTCCCCCATGACCGCCACAAACTCCCCTTCTTCCACGGAAAAATTCACATCGGAAAGGGCCTGCACTTTCGCCGCCCCAAACCGTGTCACATAGATTTTTTTCAAATGCTCAACTTCTAATATTGTCATACTTTTCTGCCTCCCGGTCTGTTCTTATCTGAAAACAGTATAAGAAAAAGGGAAAACAAAAGCCATAACTTTGCCTTACGTTTCCCCCCGCCAGACTTACATTTTTGTAAGGTCAGACCGCTGACCCTCCCCTCCTGCAGGCAGATACAAAAAAAACGAAGAACCCTGCCCCTTTTGAGAAAGGACCCGGATATAGCCTCCCTGGGCATGAACGATCTCCCGGGCCAGGTACAGGCCGATTCCCACTCCCTCTTCCTCTGCCGCTTCTTCCCCGCGGTAAAACCGGGTGAATATTTTGGCCTGTTCTTCCTCGGTGATGCCGATTCCCGTATCCTTCACCTCAATCCGGCAAAACATCTGGTAGCATTCTGTCCGCACCAAAACACTGCCGCCGGTGTTTGTATATTTTACCGCATTGGAAAGAAGGTTATACAGCGCTTCCACCGTCCACTTCGCATCAAAACAGGCGATGGCGGAAGTTTTCTCTGCTTCCAGGAAAATCCCCTTCCCCTGGGCCGCCGGATAAATCTGTTCCGTCACGCGGTCCAAAAGCGGCTGCACGGGCTGCCGGAAAGGCTTCACCTGAATGATTCCGTTTTCCAGCCGTGACAGCTTTACCAGGCCGCCGATCAATACGGACAGCTTTTCCGCCTGCCCTTCCAGCGCTTTCAGGTAGGAAAGGTTTTCTTTGGGCAGCCCTTTTTCTTCCAACAGCTGGGCATACAGGATCAAATTGGCAACAGGGGTCTTGGTCTGATGGGAAATGTCCGAAATCAAAGTCCGCACCCTGTCCCGTTCCTCTTCCTGCTTCTTTTCCAACGTGGCCTGTCTGCCCAAAAAGCGGACCATTCTGCTCTCCAGCGCAGACAGCAGGGTTTCATCATAAGCTTCTTCCGCAAAACGGCCTTCCATGGCCTGATCGAGCATTTGTGCCAGGCGCTTCATCAGCCGCCGTTCCCGGTATAAAAAAAAGAGCGTCACAGCCGCCGTCAAAAGGACAGCCGCTCCCAAAAACCACCAGTCCAGTTCTCTCAAAAATCTTTTTCCTCCCAACAATACCCGATTCCGTACACGGTTCTGATCACATCCCTGCTGCCCAGCTTCGTCCGAAGCCGGTTCATCGCTACGGACAGGGCGTTTTCATCCACATAGGAAAATCCGTCCTCCCAGACATAGCTGAAAAACCGTTCCCTGGGCACCGTCCTTCCCCTGTTTTTCACCAACAGGAACAAAAGCTTCTGCTCCGTCCTGCTCAGTTCGATCCGGCTGTCCTCCCGACGGAAAATCTGATTTTCAAAATCGAACCGATAGCTGCCCTGACAAAAAACCGCTTTTTCCTTCTGCCCCTTCTTCCGAAGCCGGGCCTCCACCCGGGCGCGCAGGATCGCCAGACTGAAAGGTTTGGTGATGTAATCATCCGCTCCCAGAGAAAGCCCGGCAACCACATCGGTCTCCATATCGTTGGCCGTCAGCAGAATAACCGGGATTTCCTCTTTCTCCTTCACCTGTGTCAGGAAATCCAGGCCGCTGCCGTCCGGCAGATTGATATCCAGGAGGATCAGGTCAAACTTCTCCTCTTCCATTTTTTTCCCTGCCGTGCGCAGATTATGGCACAGCGTAAACTGCATGTTTTCACCGCCAAGCGCTACGGCGATTCCCGCCCCCAGCGCTCTGTCATCCTCCACCAGTAAAATTTTCGACATTCTTTTCTCCCTGCTATAAAAGTCCGGCCATGCGCCCGCAAAAACGAAAGCACAGCCGGACCGTTTGTTCTATTTTACTCTACATTCCGCAGTCTGTCCACGATGGATCTGTTTTTCATAAAATGATAGGATATCAGCGGAATTGCAATGCCCAACAGGAGGAACACCGGTATGGCCGCCAGAATCGCCGTCATGCCGAAACGTGGGGTGAAGAACCAGAACATGGCCGCCAGAACCTTTCCCAATAACGGTGCAGTCACAAGGTTTACCAGAAAGGCCGCCAAAACCGCGCCCAGAGCATAGAAACATCCTTCCGCCGCCAGCATTTCCTTTAACTGCCGTCCGGTCATCCCCACCGCCTGCAGCATGGCGAACTCCTGTTTCCGGCTGATCACGCTGGTGATCTGGGCGTTGATGAAGTTCAAAATACCGATCAGCGCCACCACCCCGCACAACAGCCCGCCCGACAGAAGAAACATGTTCCGGAGGCCGTCGAAATTCTCCACAAATCCGGCTTTGGACTCATAGTCCATGCTGATTTCCACATTTTCCGTATAATTCTTTAGAAAGGCTTCCATGGACGCTTCCGCCGCTTCATCCTGCATATCCATGACGAAATTCATGATGCCCGCATCCTTTACCATAGCGGTCATTTCCGCCCCGGCCAGCACAAAAGCTTCCCGGCCCAGCAGCCCATACCGGTATTTCAGGCTTCGGGGAATCGCCACCCGGGCGCAGACAGTATATTCCTTCTCCCGGCTTTTTACAGGCTTCGTCTTTCGATATTCCACGGGTGTATCTTCCCGGGACGGTTCCCCTGTCCTTATATCCACTGTCATGCTCTCCTCCACATACTGCAGGCGGACCTTATCCCCTGTCTGACAATGATTGGACTTCTCCTTCGGTTTTTCGTAGTCGTCCAGATCCACCACGGCAGCGATATAGGAACCGGGGTCTTTCTGCAGAAGGGATAAATCTCCGTCTGCCACCTGCAGTTTTGACAGCGGAAAATCCTCCATCCCGTAGAGCAGAATTTCGTTTGGCACAAGGCCGTTTTCATCCGCTTCCGGCCTGACCCATCCGATTCTTTCTTCGACCTTATCCGCCGGATACCAGCCCTCATACATTCTGCCCATATCCGCTTCCGTCATGTATTCCCGGACAAATCCTCCTCCGAAGGTGCGTCCGCTTCGGGCAATACCGCCCTGGCCTTTTATGGTTTCAATCACCTCTTGCGGAATCTCATTTTCCTTTCCGTTAAAGCTGGATTGGAAATAATCCGCATGCGCTGTCACAAAGTCGGTGGATACAAACCGCCCCAGATACTTATCCATATCAAAACCGCTCACGAAAGTGACTGTAATATTGAGAAGCACCACCGCCAGCGCCATGGAAAGAATCACAAGAACGGTCTTTGATTTGCTCCTTCCCAGATTGGCAAATGCCATCCTTAAAATACCGGATCCTTTCTCCCGCTTTTTTTCCTTTTTCTTTCCGGCATATGCTTCCGTATAGCGCACAGCCTCCACCGGGGAAACCTTTCCCGCAAGTTTTGCCGGGCGGCTGACAGAAAGGAGCACCGTCAGGAAAGAAAACAGGGCCGCTCCCACAAAAATCATCGGATTTAGAGATAATACCGTTCTTTGGTAGGACATGTTTTCCATGATAAGCGGCGTCAGAAGCGCCCCCGTCCCCCAGCCTGCCGCCAGACCGAAGGGGATCCCCACACAACAGAGGATCACTGCCTGCCGCAGCAGAATACCTTTAATCTGTTTCCCCGTGGTGCCGATGGTCTTTAACAGCCCGTAAAAACGAATATCGCCGGTCACCGAGATCCGGAAAATATTGTAAATGATCAGATATCCGGAAAACACGATCAGAAGCATGGCGGCTCCAACCCCCATCACAGTGGCAGGGTCCATATTGCCTGACAGCTGTGCGCCGGTATAGCCCCAGTTCACGCCGATATCAATATAATGTTCCCCCGTCCTGTCCTCTGACTGATAACCGTTGTCTGCCAGCACCCGCTTCAAATCTTCTTCTATATGCCTGGCACTTTTCAAAAATACATTCATATCCCACTGGCCCGCCAAAGATCCTTCCGGCGCTTCATACTCTTCCAGCACCTGCTTCGCGTAACTTTCCGGCACCAAAACATGGCTGGCCATTCCCGCTTCATCATACTCCCACCATCCGCACAGGGTAAAGGTCTGGGTCACCGGATGGGAAGTGCCGCTTCCCGTTCCCAGATCATAGGTGAGGGTAAAGGTCTCTCCCACCTTCGGCTCCACTCCCAACAGTTTCAGCACTCTGGTGTCCGTGGCCGCCTCCAGCGTGCCCTCCCGGGGCAGCCTGCCCTCTGCCGGCGTACAAAAGCCGAACCCCGCCATATTCTGATCCATATAACTGACTTCCACATGGGCTTTTAAAAAAGGGGCTTCCTCCGGCATTCCCAGCATCAGCCGTGTGCCATAGCTTTGAATCAGCGGATGGGCGGACAGCTGCATGATCTGTTCCGGCGTCACATTCTTAAAGCCGCCGTGAAAACTACCGCCCACCTGCCGGAAGTTCTGCTGTTCAAAAGCCTCGTTGACAGACATGCCCACTGTAAAAACGGAGGTGAACATCAAGGCGGTCAGGGCGATGGCAATCACCGCAATCAGATTGCGCAGCTTCGCTGTCCGCAGGGTTTTTCCGGAAAGCCGGCGGATACAGGATTTATTTTTAACCTTCTGCATGTTTATCCCTCCTGACGTCCCACGATCCGGCCGTCTTCAATGCGGATGATCCGGTCGGCAAGCTGTGCGATTTCTTCGTTATGAGTGATCATGACAATGGTCTGTCCGAATTTTTCCCCGGTCACTTTCAAAAGGCTCAGCACATCCTGGCTGGTGCGGCTGTCCAGGTTCCCGGTGGGTTCATCTGCCAGCACGATGGCCGGTTTTGCAGCCAGCGCCCGGGCGATGGCCACCCGCTGCTGCTGTCCGCCGGACAGCTGGGAGGGAAGGGCATACTTTTTCTCCGTAAGTCCCAGAGTGCGGATGACTTTTTCCACATACTCCTTATCAATGGAATTGCCGTCCAGTTCGATGGGCAGCACCACATTTTCATACACATTGAGCACAGGCACCAGGTTATAAGCCTGGAATACAAATCCGATTTTTCTCCTCCTGAAAATGGTCAGTTCATCGTCCTTTAAGGAAAAAATATCCTTTCCGTCCACGATGACCTTCCCCTGTGTGGGCCGGTCCAGCCCCCCAAGCATGTGCAACAGGGTGGATTTGCCGGAACCGGAAGTTCCCACGATGGAGACAAACTCCCCTTCTTCCACCCTCAGGTCCACCCCGTCTAAGGCATGCACCGCCGTATCGCCTGTGCCGTATATTTTTCTTAAATCCTTCGTTTCCAGAATGATCATAAAAGAACCTCCTTCTGTTGTCTTTTCTGTCTTCATTATACTGTAGGATTCTTTCAGGAGCATTTCCGAAAACGAACAGTTTTGAAAGATTTGTTTCATTCAATCGCAAAGGCGTCCCGCTCCAGCATCAGAAAGACGCGGGTTCCCTTCCCCACTTCCGACTCCAGCCGGATTTCATGTCCCAGTTTTTTTAACATCTGGCGGCACAAAGACAGGCCGATTCCCGTGGAATGTTTGTCCAGGCGGCCGTTAAAACCGGTGTATCCCCATTCAAACACCCGGGGCAGATCCTCCTGTAAGATGCCGATCCCGGTGTCCTCAATGACCAGCTCCCTCCCCTCTTTATAAATGGAAATCCTGCCCCTGTCCGTATACTTCACCGCATTGGTCAAAAGCTGTTCCAGCACAAAAATCAGCCATTTTTCATCTGTGGTCACGCTTGTCTGTATAGGCGTAATTTCCACTCCCAGTTTTTTGTAGATGAACAACGGCGCTGTCTTTTTCACTGCCTGCCTGATCAGCTTTTCCAAGTCATATTCCGCCAGCACCAGATCCGTTGTGCCCCCCGCCATCCGCTGATACTGCAGCGCCATTTCCACATACTGCTCCGCCTTTAAAAGTTCCTGTTCCATAGCGCGGCGGTCAGGTTCCTCTTCCTGCAAAAGCAGGCGCATGGCGGCCAGCGGCGTCTTGATCTGATGAGACCACAGGGCGTAGTAACGCTTCGCCTCCTCCAGTTCCTTCTGCCAGCACCGTTCCTGTTCTTCCCGCTTTCCTTCCAGTTTTTTGAGCGCGCGCTGATACAGTTGTTCTTCCCGGCACCCTGCCTCCCGGACGCATACCATCCCTTCCGCCGCCAGTTCCAACTGCTGCTTCAGTTCCCGCGTTTCTCTGCAAAAAACCGGATAACCGCATGCCAGGTAGAAAAAAAGGCCTGCAGCCGTCAAAAGGCTTCCGTATACGAACGGTCCCAAAGGCAGGCCGTACAAAAACCAGAGCAGGCCGGACAGTCCCCAGAAAAGCGCCGCGCCTGCTATAAGTTCTTTCTTTTTCCTGAGATAATCCTTCACTGACCTTCCTCCACCAGATATCCCATCCCTTTTTTCGTTCGGATGAAATCTTTCAAGCCGATCTCTTCCAGCTTCCTGCGGATGCGGGTCATGTTCACGGTCAGCGTATTATCGTCAATAAATGACTCATCCTCCCACAGCGCCCGCATGATGCGGTCCCGGGACACCACATTTCCCTTCTGCTCCATCAGAAGCTGCAGGATGCGAAATTCGTTCTTCGTCAGTTCACAGCTCTTCTCCCCATATTCGAAACGCCCCTCTCCCAGACGTAAGAGCGCCTTGCCGCAGGTCAGCACCCCGGCGTCCGCTAAAAAGGAGTAGGTCCGCCGAAGCAGCGCCTGTACTTTCGCCGTCAGCACTTCCATGGCAAAAGGTTTTGCGATAAAATCATCCGCTCCCATATGCAGCGCCATGATCATATTCATATTATCGTCCGCCGAGGACAAAAAAATGATGGGAACCTGGCTTTCCTTCCGGATTTCGCTGCACCAGTAAAATCCGTCATAAAAAGGCAGGGAAATATCCATCAGCAAAAGCTGCGGCTTCTCCTGCCTGAATTGGGCGGTGACCGCGGAAAAATCCCGAACTGTCACCGTTTCATAGCCCCATCTGTTCAAATTTCTGGACAGCGCGCCTGCAATGGCCCCGTCATCCTCCACAATCATAATTTTATACATGGAATCCTCCCGTTTTGGCCTGTCTTGTGCTTTCATTATATTTCCCTGAAAAAATATGTCAAGGAGGCTCTTGTTTTGAATGCCGAAATAACAGCCGCAAAAGCGTGATTGTACTTTATTCGTTCCTATACTATAATAAGAGCAGACAAAGCAGCAGAAATAATCTCCGGGAAAGTCGGTTTTTTGATGAAATCATACAGGCAGGTGAAATCTTATGACAGATCTTGATCTTCAAAAAAGGCAGCTTTGTGTTATACAGGGCCGGCTCTTTGAACTGGCTTTAAAAAACGGTTACGACTGCCCAGCTTTTATGGAATCTTTTATGGTCAGCCGTACCGCTTCTGCACTCAACGATGTTTATGACCATCTGCAATGGGCCGGAGAAGAATATATTCCGGAAGAATTGAATGACGAAACAGGCGGTTTAAAAAAAGCCGGAACTATCTATTCCATGGAAGTGATGTATTGGGCCGGTTATCTCTACCGCTACTGGCACTATTATACCGGCCAAAGCAGTGTAGATATCTACCGGATTGCAGATGCACAGGCCATCAATACCTGTTGGGCCGGTTTCCATACTCTGGATGTGGAAATGGCAATTGACAACTTCCTCGAAATTGCCGGGCAGAAAGCCGGTCTGTAGGACCGGCAGCCCGCGCCTTCTATGACGCTCAAAAAGAGAAAGGAGCTTCTGTTATGAAAAAGAAAAGGCTGATGATTCTAATCGCCTGCATCGTCCTGTTCGGTATCGTGATGGCGGCTTTTCCGCTTGCAATGGGGAAAAAACCATATAAAAATCTGGACGCAGCACAAATTGTGTCTGCTAAAGTGTCCTTAACACCGCCTGGCAAAGCAGCAGAAATTGAAGATATTTCAGCGTTAGTGGATTATTTGCATGATGTAGTTATCTATAATCGAGATAATTCTTACACAGAATATGCCGGACAGGCTGTTGTTTTTACCCTGACTATGACAGACGGCACAAAGACAGATATTATGGCATATCCTCCTTTTCTTGTCATTGACGGTGTGGGTTATCAGACAAAGTATGGGCCCTGTGAAGAACTCAACCGCTATGCGAATGAATTGCTAAACTCCGAAAATGTCCTCACCCTACATACTTTTTATAATGCTGTCCTGCCCGCCAGAAGCCCAGACCGGATACTGCCAGCACAAAAATCAGTTTCCAGGGCATTTCCCAGTTTTGCTGTCCCCATCCGAAAACCAGCTGCAGATACAAGGGGCTCCATTTTCCCAGCAGATAACAGAACAGATACAAAATCCGGTGTCCCAGGAAAAGCTTCGCCATATTGAGCAGCACCGCTCCCATCACCAGGCTCACCATCGACCAGATCAGAGCCAGAAAAGGCGTTTTACATCCGGCGGAAAAAAGCAGAGTGATGGCAGTCATCATGAGAACGCCCAGCAATCCCCATATAAAATTGAGAAACCACAGCTGTCCGAAGGTCAGAGCTGCAAAGCTTCCCGCCACTGATGATATCAGACAGGCGCCTGCTTTAAGCCCGCTGTCTCCGTATATGGCAAGCCAGGAAAGAAAGACGGTTCCGTTCACCAAAAAGTATAAAAGAACAGCCAGTGTCACAGATGCCAGCACTTTCATCCTGATATCTTTTTTTCTGCCATGCACGGTTGTGAGCAGGACAGATGCTGTTTTCAACGTATACTCTTCCCCGAAAACCGGGGCTGCACCGATGATGATCAAAAGCAGAACGCCCACATTGGCAAATGCTCCTGTCATCAAAAAATCTTCCGCTCCGTCCATATATGTGAAATAAGGACGATTTTTCTCCAAACTTTGGGCCAGCTGCTCCAGCTCCTCTTGGGACAGCAATTCCCCGTTCCCTCCATAGGGATAGTCCGTCAGTAAATCCGTTGCAAACTGACTCACCCAGTTGCCCGTCCGGCGGGAATCATCTTGCATTTCATCCAACGCAAGGCCGTAAGTATCCACGATTTGATCTAATTTCTCCATCGTCATGATGCCTTCCCACTCTTTTGCAATTTCCCGATCCTTTGCGATGGCCTCTTCCCCCCGATAGCGCACGCCGTCCGCCACGGTTTCCACCCCCGCACTAAAAACACAAAATACGCTCCAAAAACCGGCCAGAACCGCCAGACCGATCCATAAAATACGCTTCTCCAATATTTTCCGACATTCTTCCCAAAACAGTTCCACTCCTATACCTCCTTCTTTCTGTAGATCCTCTGGCCTCCCCAGATACACCCGGCAGTCACCGCCAGCACATACATCCCTTTCCAGAGCGGGCTGACCGGCAGGCTGATTCCATAGGAGGAGGGCAGATAAAACGGGCTCCAAAGGCCTGCCGCCATCAGGAGTCGGTAGGTGATCCCATGAAACCTCAGAATTTGAGCAGTCTGGACAATGAGATACCCGGATCCCAAAAAGACCAGCGACCAGATGAGCGCATGAAACGAGGTCTGGCATTTCGCCGAAAAAAGAAGCACTGCCCCTGTCAGCATCCACACCCCGAGCAGCCCCCATCCCAGGTTAATGCCCCATACCTGTCCCACCGAAAGGGTTTCATACCCTGTAATACAATTCAATAAACAGGCCCCCGCTTTCAGGCCGGCGCTCCCATATATAGCCAGGTGAACGCCCAACATCACTCCATGGACCAGGCTGTATAAAATGCCCGCTCCCAAAAAGCCTGCCAACACCTTCATCCGAATATCTTTTTTTCTTCCTTCCACCGATGACAGTAGCAGGGTTGCTGTTTTCAGGCTGTATTCTTCCGCAAAAACGGATGTAACCGCCAGGATCACCAGAAGCATGATGCCGAAATCCGCCATCATACCTCCCTCAAAAAGGAGACTCGCGAGTCCGTCCATGTATGCGAAATGGGGCTGATACCGATCAAGTATGCTCCTGATTCGCTCCCTTTCCGTTTCCCCTTTCAGTTCTCCGTTCCCTCCCTGGGGATAATCGGTCAGAAGGTCCGTGGCATACCGGCTCACCCAGTTTCCCTTTCTTGTGGCAGGGTCTCCCGGCATTTCTTCTCCGGCAATTCCATAGGTATCCAGGATCCGATCCAGTTTTTCCAGGGTCAGCACCCCTTCCCATTCCTTCGTAACTTCCCGGTCCGCCCTCACCGCTTCCAGCCCCCAATAGCGGGTTTTTTCCACCACAGTCATACGGGATCTGGTATCTCCGTAAAAATAGAAGATCAGAACTGCCGTCAGCACTGCCAATCCCGTCCGGACAATTTTCCGGTCCCACATTTTTCGGAACTCTTCCCAAAACAGGCTCATGCTTCCGGCTCCTTTCCTACAGGCTGTCTCTCCGCAAAACAGGATAAGTAGACATCCTCCAGATTAGGGGACACGGACACGGCATCCGGCACCGGTTTTTCTTTTGACACGATCCTAAGATGCACCTGCCCGTTTTCATATTTCAGATTGCTCACCGGATAACGCTCATTCAGGCGCTGCGCCCAGGCCTCATCCACCAGACATTCCCATACCATTCCATTGACTGTTTTAGTCACTCTTTCCGGACTCCCGGTTTCTAACAGCCTCCCCCCCTTCATCAGCATGATATGGTCCGCGATAAACTCCACATCCTGTACGATGTGGGTGGAAAGCAGCACAATACGGTCTTTTCCCATAGCGCTGATGATATTCCGAAACCGGATACGTTCCTTAGGATCCAGCCCGGAAGTTGGTTCGTCCAGAATCAGAATGGCGGGATCATTTAAAATGGCCTGTGCGATTCCCAGCCGGCGCAGCATCCCGCCGGAAAAAGTTTTCAGCTTCTGCCTGCGCGCCTCCTTCAATCCGGTCAGTTCCAGGACTTCGTCCAGTTTTTCTTCGATCAGCTGGGGCGGCACCGCTTTCAGCCGGGCCAGATATTTCAAATACCGCTGCGCCGTAAAGTCCGGATAATAGCCGAAGTCCTGGGGCAGATATCCCAGAAGCCTCCGGTATTCCCCTCCCATTGCGCCGATCTTTTCTCCATTACAGAAAATCTGTCCTTCCGTGGGCTTTAACAGGGTGCACAACATTCGCATCAGTGTAGTTTTTCCCGCGCCGTTGGCCCCCAGCAATCCATAGACTCCATCGGTCAATGTATATTCGATATGATCCACTGCAATTTTTGTGTTAAACTGCCGTGTCACCCGATCCAATTTTAATTCCAGCATACCGTCTCTCCTCTTCCTTCCATATTCTCACAGATTCTCTTCACCTGCCAGGCGGCAATACAAACGGCCGCAGCCAGAATGATCAGCCAAAGCGGCAGCCATCCCTTTTCATAAATCCGGGGAAATACTGCCTGCAGGGCAAACCCTGCTCCGGCCAGGAAAGCCCCTGCCACTGTAAAAATCCCGTTATTCCCTCTGGCTCTTTCCGCCACAGCCAAAAGTGCCATATTTCCCACAAAAAATGGGGTCAGCACATAGACCGCAAAAGGAAACCACCCAAAGCCATAGGCATCTGCCCGGACGCCGCCCAAAAGAAATGCCGCCAGCACATCCATTCCGCTGATGCTCAAAACCCGGATCAGCCAAAGTTGGGAAAGATTGAAGTAACAACTCTGTTCCAATTCCGCCATCCGGCAGGAAAAATGTTTCCCCAGCTCCTGTACCAAAATCAGGCTTCCTACCGCCATCCACAAGGACAGCGCCGGAAAAATCTCCCAGCCGGAAATTCCGGTATACCGGATCAAAAACTGCTCCGCCACTGGCAGAAACAGTAAAAATAGGGCCTGCCCTGCCACAGTCCCAACCGGCAGGCTCAACAGCTGCAGTTTCCATAATTCCAGTTTTCCATAAGAATATCGGATTTCTTTCTTTTTCGCCTCTTGCGATACTGCCTGCAGTACCCGCTCTTTTTTTTCCGGATCAATTCCGATTTCTTCCATACATAAATCCAGTTTTGTTTTTCTGCTTCTTTCTTTCCGATTCCCCATTGCGCCACTACTCCTTCCTCCGGCCCCTTTTTAGAAATCCTGCCCCAGCAATTCCCTCAGTTTCAGGCACCCCTGCCGGATTCTGGATTTCACCGTTGATACTGCCGTTCCGGTCATTTTCCCAATCTCCCGGTCTTTAAATCCATAATAGTAATGCAGTAAAATGGCATCCCGCTGGAATTCCGGCAGCTTTAGGAGCGCTTCCTTTAATTCCAGACGGGCCGCCTCTTCCTGCTCTCCGCCGTTTTCCCAGTCATAGCCTGCATCCGCACGCTGTCTTCCCTCTGCTCTTCCTTCTTCCTGCAGCTGCTCCCAGGACCGTTCCCGGCTGTGCCTGCTCTCCGTTTTCCAGTGATCCCGGCAGACATTCATGGCCAGCGTCAGCAGATATCCTTTCAGATTCCTTTCCCGATACCCGTCCAGATAGCGGATAAAGCGCAGAAAGGTCTCCTGGGTCAGATCGCCCGCAAGATCGCTGTCTCCCGTTTTAAAACACAGGAACCGGTAAATATCATCATAATAGCGGGCGGCAATTTCCCCGATATATTCAGTTTTTCCCTGTTTGATAAGAGACATCAGCCTGCTGTCGTCCACGGTCGGCTCCTTTTTAGGTTTCTTTGTAACGTTACCTCTCATATAACTTTGCAGGGAGGCAAAAAGTTTTAAAAAGCGAAAAATTTTTATAGATATGGAAATGGGAGCAAGCGATGCCTGCTCCCACGTTATTCCGATCCTGCCATTCTTTGTTACAGCACTTCTCCCGAACGGTAACATTGTTCAATATATTCTCTGCTCTGATAGAAAAAATCCGAGTTATAATTTGATATACTGTCACTGATCCAAGAGGAATAAACTTCAATAAGTGTATCAATAACATTATCATTCATGACATCTTCAATCAAGCGCTCATATACTTCCCCGATTGTCCAATAATCAGGGACTTCATATTTACAGCTTTTTACATTATCAAAGCTGCCCGGTTCAATATTGCACATGGAAATATAAACATCCGCAGATTTCTCAATCGGCTCACAATGAAGAACATCCGCATACCGGTATATCCTGTCAACGACCTCTCTCCCAAGCATTTCCACAACTTCTTTCCGCTTTCTTTTCTGGTTCCTTCCAATATATTCAATCAGACTGCATGTAAAAAAAAGTGCACTGTCATTTTTCATCGCTGACCTCATACCCTTTCCTGAAATGCAAAGTTGAGAGCGCCCTTACCGTGTGAAAACTGATCTGATGCGTAGGGTGCTTGAATCTGGCAAGCTCCCAAAACGCTGCTCTTGAAATTTTGCCATCAACAAAATTTTGAATATAGTTGAAAATTGTATCATTCGCCATGGGACCTTCCACTATATCATAATCATGCATTTTCCCCTGTCTGCAATCTACAATAAAATCGAGCCAATCCTCTGTCATTTCCGAAAATTTCAGTATCCTTAAAGTACTGTCAGGGGAATAGGAATATTCGTTTATAATCCCCTTCCCTGAATATCTGACTGCCCACCTTTTTGCCTGCTCCGGGAAAAGTGTACAATAAAATCCAAAGTAAAAGTCTTTATTGAACTTTGCCATCCTGATTTCAGGATATTCCACGATTTCTTTGCTCCCATGGAAAAGAATCAATTCCTTATTTTCCATACTCAATCCCCGATTTCTTCCAGGTCCGAAAGCATTTGTCCCGCATTCTCTTCCGGTTTCACTTTGGCATGTACCCGGATGATTTTCCCTTCTTCATCAATCAGATAGGAAGAACGGATTACGCCCATCACCTGTTTGCCATACATATTCTTCTTCACCCAGACATCATACTTCTGCAGCACTTCCTTTTCCGGGTCCGCCAGCAGAATAAAAGGCAGTTCAAACTTGTCCGCAAATTTCCGGTGGGATGCGCTGGTATCCTTGCTGATGCCGATGACGGTCACACCCTTTTCCAGAAAAGCCGGATAATGCTCCGCATAGCTGCAGGCCTGCTTATTGCACCCTGCCGTATTGTCCTTGCTGTAAAAATACAGCACCACCTTTTTTCCTCTGAAATCCGATAAGCTCACCTGGTTCCCATCCTGATCCTGCAGTGTAAAATCAGGGGCCATAATTCCTGTTCCCAGCATTTTTTATTCCTCCTTATTGACTTATTCAGTCATTCCCTTTATAAAAACATATTCCGTATCCGTAGAAAGTTCTTCTCTGTAAGTATATCCCAAACGCTCAAAATCTTTGAGGCCTTCGGCGCATTCTGTTCCCTGCTCCGCCATAAAACGAACCATTTCCCCCCGCGCCATCTTGGCCATGGTGCCTTTCTGAAGGACTTTTCCATTCTGAAATTCTCCGAAAACACAGGTGATCAGCCGCACTGGGGGTTTGACATAGCTTTCGATGCAGCGGCTGTATTCTTTGGATGCCAGATTCACAATCAGCGGCTCTGCCGTCCCTTTTTCTTCCTCTGCAATGGCGTCATAAAGAGAGTCTCCCCAGAATTCATACAAATCCCGATATCCTGACGGCGCTCCTTTGGCCTGCATTTCCAGCCGGTATGGCCTCACCCCGTCCAGCGGTTTAAGCATACCGTAAAAACCGGACAAAATTCTCAGACGGCTCTGTACATACTCCCAATGACACCCTTCAAAAACCCGGGGCGCCATATACTGATACTGGATTCCTTCGTAGGAAAGCAGGGCCGGCGTCAGATCCTTATACAGATCCATATGGGCCAGACGTTCCACATTCAGACCGGCAATTTTCTCGTTGCATCCCCACAGGCGGCGGGCTTCTGTAAAAGAAAGGGATTACAGCCATTCCACGAGGCAGCCTGTCCGCTCTATAAACATTGGCAGACCTGTAATCTCCAGCGTATCCGAATCGATATTCATCTTTTTGGCAGGTGAAATTATTATTTTCATTTTGTACTCAGCCGTCCGATATTTTTAATCAGTACAGATATGGTTCCGTCCTCATTGGTGATAAACTCCACCTTATTGGGATCCCCGTACTCTTCCATAGGAATGGTGATTTCGATTCCCGTATCTGTGGTCAGATGCTGTTTCTGGAATTTTTTGATGGTGGCTTCGCTTTTTGGCTCCACCACTTCCTTCACCATATTATACTTCTCCAGTTTTTCTTCCAGATCCGCCTGCATTTCCGGGCTGTTTTTAAAAACCTTTTCCTTCACTTCCTCCACGGCCAGGCTTCCCTTTTCCTCCAGTTCCTCATAGATGGCCTTCTTAATTTCCATCTTTCGTTCCGTATCGTCATCACCGTAATACTTTTTATTGACCTGCTCCACGGCCCTGGTCACAATGTCCAGTTTCGCTTTCTGGGACATGGGCGCATGGCATTCCAAAAACATTTCGGAAAAATAAAGTTTCTTTTCCCCGTTGACCTCATATTTCCTTTCCGTGAGAATGATTTCCCCATTGGAAAGATTGACCAGAAAGGCTTCCGTCAGCTTTTGTCCCTGGGAGGGCAGGATCGCCTTCTGCAAAATGATGTCGTTTAAATTGCCGCCTTCTTCCGTAGGTTTTGTGGCATGGGTATAGGAAGTCCTGTAGTTTAATTTTAAGAAACCAAAATAGTCCACACCTTCCGAGGCCAGCACAACCACCGCTGCGTCCGCCGCCGGGATATCAATATTGGCATTCATGATACCGTAGAGCTTTTCACAGAGTTTTTTGCTGGTTTCCACAAAATTTTCGGCATTGCAGTTTTTAATCAGCGCCATCACTTCTGATTCTTCGGAAAACTGGCAATGTTTCACATCGTCGCTCTCCGTAAATTTCTCGATATGGGCTTTGAGGAAATCGCACAGGCTGGACCCCATATCAATGGGGCAGTCGGAAAGCACCGGCATTCCCACCGCCGAGTCCAGAATATGTACGATTCCCAGTTTCATTATGATGTCATCTTTCAGCATTTGTATCGAAAACTTCCTTTCTTTCTCCGTTGTCGCATCTCACTCTATCCTTTTTCCGGTGGTCTTTTGCAGCAGGCGCGCGATCCCATCCTCCGGATAGGACAAAAGCTTTCCAAAGCAGACTGCCGTTTCCTTCGCTTTTTGCTCCGTATAGGTGCCTTTTTCCAGCGCTTCCTTCTGACAGGCCTTCAGCTGCAGATATTCTTCCAAAACATCCTGTGTCCGGAAAAACAGGTAATTATATTTCCCTTTGTTCAGACTTTCCGGAAACAAAGGAGTGAGAAGGGGATCGTCTTCCGCATAAAAGCTGATTTCATACTGCTGACAGAGTTTCTTCACTTCTTCCAGATAAGAATCCCGTTCCTCTTTCGTCTCACAGGGATGGCTCATGGCAAGTCTTTTTAACCCTGCCGCAACCATTTCACAGAAACAATCCATGACCCCCAGCTGATAGGAAAAGGAATCGATCTTTCGTTCCTGCCCTTCTTTGTATTCCTCATATTCTTCCCTGTCCAAAGACAGCGGAATGCCTGATTTTCCCACGGCGTTCACGCCGCCGTACCAGGTGCCTTCCACCTCAAGGATGTCCCCCACCTCATATTCCATGGAAAATTCATCATTCTTTTTGATCACGCGTATTTTCTGTTTTCCCATTATTTAAGCCTTTCCTTCGTGTATCCTTTTTCAAAATAACAACTGTACTGATGATATCAAAAACGGGAAGCAGCTGCATCACACAGTGAATGCCGGAGGGTCTTTCCGCATCGTTTTGCTTTTTGAACCGGCACTTAAGATAGCAGATTCCCACAATCCCACTCTGTATAATCAAAATACAGGTAATGAAAACCGGAATCGGCACCAAAAGAATCAAAATTCCTCTGGATGCACCGATCAGGACAAACCATGCCAGAAAACTGTAGAGAAAATTCAAAAGATGAAACGGGATCGCCCCCAGCTTCAATAATTTCCAGCCCCGCAAAAGCCCTCCTTCCTGATCCTTACGATTCGCAATTACCGCCATAGCCACGCAAATCCAACCCGCAAGATGAACCGCTGCAATCATTACCAGATAGAATACAAGCAGTCCGATTCCCAGTGCGTTCCAGCCATCCTGACAGAAATACAGAATTCCTATGGGGACAGCAAGACTCAGAACCAAATGCAAATACATTCCGGTCAGAAAAATTTTTGCAGACTTCATTGCGATCTCCTTTATTTTTCATATTGTGATTCTTCCGGCAGATATCTTTCCACTCTCATTTTTAACTTGTATTTTTCTCGTAAAGCTGCAGTTTTTTCCATCATTTCTCAAATCCACTCAAAATTTTCTTTTCCGGCTCCGATCTCAAAATGATACTTTCCGATTCCGAGATCTGTTCCGGAGAAATCGCCGTTCTCACAGGTCATGGACACCTTGTTTTGGTCACCCTTTATCAGAAACGCCTGTTTGTTGAGGGCTGTGGGCGCAAGTAACACAGCTTCCACCCCTTTTGTGAACCAATCCGGCGCGTTTCCGTTATAACAGCTGATTTCCTCCGGTCTTTTGGATTTATGGGGAACGCCCTGTATCGCGCCATAGCCAATGGCAATAATCCCTGTCATTTTTTCATCATCCGCTATCTGCGCATTCTTTTTGGCTCCTTTTTTGCTGAACGTGCCGCCAACCCACCAGGAGTTGAGCCCCAGCGTCTGGGCATACAGCATGATGTCCGTGCCGCAGTAACCCAGTTTTTCATCCAGATCCTCTGCATTTTTTCCGGCCAGCACGAGATAGTTGCGTACTCCCTTCGCCAGGATAAGTTTTAAGACAGCACCGAATGCTTCTGTATTATCCAACACCAGTTTCATATTCAAATCATATTTTTCATTCTTCTCCTGGATTCTTGCAATCAGCTGATCTGCAACCTCTTTGGGTATCCTGCGATCCTCATATTTCCGCACTGTGTGCCGACTTTTTATGGCTTCCTCTATTGTCATGATACATCCTCCGTATTCTTTGGTCATTCGTCTGTTCTCACGCGCGCACTTCATATCCATTGGATAAATGCAGTTTTATCCTGACTGTTATACCCCGCTTTCCGGTAAAAATTCAGAGTGCTTTCTTTTTTCGAACCGGTCAGCAGCATCAGTTTATAACAGTTTTCTTTAACCGCTATCTCTTTTGCATAGTTCAAACACTGCGTAGCGAGCCCCTTCCCACGGTATTTTCGATCTGTTATCACATTTTCAACAAAGGCATAGGGCCGCTGATTGTGGGTGAGATTGGGAATGATCACACAAACACAGGAAGAAACAATATTCCCATCCTCTTCGGCTACAATAATATGATGGTCTTTCTCCTTTCTAATGCGATCCCATATTCCGGCTATTTCCGGATTCTTTTCCGGCATCGGATCATCATGTAACTGCATGTATAGCCTCAATAATCCATCCAGGTCATTTTTCGCTGCTTCTCTTATCATTTTCCTTTACTCTACTCTCTTGCTTATACGCCTGATAATGGGGCGTTTCATGATGTCTTTCCCAGAATCTTTCTATCCCCCATTCCCGGATTTCTTCATTCCCCTTGCGCCATTGTAAATAAACCTCTTCTTCAAAAAGCGGGCCTGTTTTTTTGCAGGGAAATTCGTCACATTCTCCGCAGAAATCCACCTGATGTTCTTTGGTACATTCCAGGATAAAACACCCTTCAATACTGCATCCATGATGTTCCCTGTTACGGCAGCCCGAACACACACCCATGCAGGACCGTTCCAGTTCTTTGATGAAAACAGCATGGTCGTCTGCCGCTCCGGGGTTATGCTTTTCATAGAATTCCTGCACCCCTTCCATATACATTAACAACTTTCCCGCGGTCTCACAAATGACTCCTTTTTCATAGGCGCTGCACGTATAACACATCAGAGAACAGGGGGCAATGTGCTCTAATAATTCTTCCTTTTTCATTCCGGTATCTTTTCCCATTTTACCCTTTCAGTCCTCTTGACTGTCTGTCCATATCTTCGATCACAATATCGTAAATTTCACCCAGAGAAGAACAATACTTCAAAACCTCCCAGGGCTCATTTGTATGGAAATGGATCTTGATTAATTCATCGTCTCCAACTGCAAGGAGGCAGTCTCCTTTAAAATGATCGGTAAAATATTCGCTTATTTCATCTTCATCCAAATCTGTCCCTTCGATCAATAACTGTGTATCGTATTTGTATTCCAGCATAACAAAACTCCTTTATCTATTTTTTTACAGCCAAATAACCTCCAAATCATCCGGCACATATATTTCCCCGCAAAAAAACGGTCTCCCTTCTGCCAGGTACATTTCTTTCCGGTTTGCCAGATTCTGATCTTCCGTGTGATAAAGCAGCAGGTTTTTCACCCCCAGTCCTTCCGCCAGTTCGCAGGCATCCTTCACGGTGGAATGATGCTTTTCGTAAGGCTTAAAAACATCCGCCTGGGCATACAGACAGAAGGCTTCATGCAAAAGCCATTGGCTGCCCTCTGCATAAATGCGTTCTTTCTCATTATAAGGCTCGTCTCCGCAGCAGGTGAGTTTTTCCCCGTTTTCCAGTTCCATCATGAAACCGAACTGCTTTGCTTTTGTGGAATGAATATCAAAAAAGGTAGTCTCATGACCGATGATTTCCCGCGTTTCCCCATCCTCTACCGGCACCAGATGCAGACGCGGCCCGATAAATTTGGTTTGCTTTGACAGCAGCAGATCCTCCGCCATCCCACGAATCATTTCGATCAACTCTGCATGGGCATAAATATAGGCATCTCCTTCATAAATTCCGTTATTCATCCCCTGGCAGATCATCCGGACCATCCAGATGATCCCCAGCAGATGGTCAATATGCTTGTGTGTTACAAAAATCTCTCTGACATCTTTCCAGTCAATGCCTGCCTGTTTTAAGCGGGTTAAAATCATATTTCCCCCGCCGCCGTCCACAAGCAGGTATTTCTTCTCTTCTTCCAGTATAAAACAGGTATTATAACAATCCGTAACCGTTGCGTGGCCTGTTCCAAGCATGGTAAGCTTCATTTCGTACCTCCAGATAGATAAATTTTTATAACCCAGATTTTCTTTCTGCCGCCATAAGGCATCTTCCCCATACTTCATTTTTCAACGAAAAAGCGCCCGGAACAGTCTGCAATTCTATAAATCCGGCTTTTTCATAGCATTTCTTTGCCTGTGTGTTCTCATGGAAAACATTTAACCTGACTGTCAAAACATCTGTATTCCGGAAAAGATATTCCAGCAACAGCTTCATCATTTTTGTTCCATACCCCTGTCCACGCCTCGCATCATCCAACAGCACCAGCTTCACAAAACTGACCTTTTCATTTTCCTGCACTGAAAATACCAAAAAACCGATCTGTTTTCCGGCATCGTCCGTAAAAACATACGCCCTGTCGCCCCACAGTCTTTTGCCTTTTTCCAGCACTTTTTCCAACGCATCAGACGTGACGGGATACGGCAGCAAATCGGCACACCACAGCGCATGTGTCCTTCTATCCTTAATCCAGCTTTTGATACAGATGAAATCATCCTGTCCCCGATATGGCCTTAATTGCAGCATCTTGTTTTCTTCTCCATCAGGCATGAGGGATATCCGTAAATTCCGAAATTTCCCTGCTCACCGTACACAGATCGGCCACAGAAAGATCATGCAGGTTTTTGTGGCCGGTCACACGGGCGAACACCCGCAGTTCTTCCAGGGAAGCATTCAGGAAATTGGCCACCCTGGCGGCCGCCGTGTCAATTTTCAGCCGTTCCCGAAGGGCCGGATCCTGGGTCGCGATGCCCACCGGGCAATTGCCGCTGCCGCAGATCCGATACTGCTGGCAGGCCGCCGCAATCAGCGCTGAAGAAGCGATGGCAACCGCGTCCGCGCCCATGGCGATCGCCTTTGCAAAATCAGAGGAAACCCGCAGGCCGCCGGTGATCACCAGCGAAATATCGGAATGAATGGAATCCAGATATTTTCTGGCCCGGTGCAGCGCATAGACAGTGGGCACACTGGAGGATTCCCGCAAAAAGTAGGGGCTGGAACCGGTGGCGCCGCCTCTTCCGTCAATGGTGATGAAATCGGGTTGTGCAAAAACGCAGTATTCCAGATCCCGTTCAATGCGTCCCGCAGCGATTTTAATGCCGATGGGCCTGCCGTCGGATTCTTTGCGCAGCTGATCCACCAGCTTTTTCAAATCCTCTTTTGTCTCAATCCCCGGGAATTTGGAAGGGCTCTGCACATCCTGTCCCAGAGGTTTATTGCGGACTGCCGCAATCTCTTCGGTCACCTTCGCCCCGGGCAGATGGCCGCCCATGCCGGGTTTGGTACCCTGACCGATCTTAATTTCAATGGCATCCGCCGTCTTTAAATTCTCTTCCGTCACGCTGTAGCGGTTGGGCACATATTCAAAAATATATTTGTAGGCTGCCGCTTTTTCTTCCGGCAGAATGCCGCCCTCTCCGCTGCACATAGCCGTTTTTGCCATGGCGCTGCCCTTTGCAAGCGCGATTTTGGTTTCCCGGGAAAGGGCCCCAAAAGACATATGGGAAATATATACGGGGCCGGAAAGAAGCATGGGCCGCTTCGCATTTTTGCCGATCACCGTCAACGTATTCACATACTCACCGTCATTTAAAGGCATGGGATTGAGCTGTGCGCCCAAAATGAGAATATCGTCCCAGTTGGGCATTTTCATCTTCGTGCTCATGGCAGCATGGATGGAATGGCCGTCCACCGCCATCTGATGAATTTCTTCCATAAAGCGGTCCGTGGGATCATGCCGGACATAGGCCTTATCGTAGGAAAGGTCTGCAGCCGGACAGCCGGAATCCTCCGCCGGACAGGAAACCTTCTCCTCCGTCCCGCCATCTGTCCCTTCTTCCTCCATCAAAATCAGGTTTTCTATGGCATGTCCGCATACCGGACATTTTTCCAGCTCCGAAAGTTTTTTCCCTTCTTTTTCTTCATCAAAAATATACCCGCAGATTCTGCATTTGTAAATTGCCATACCCTTTCCCTCTCTTTCTTATGTACCTGTTTCCCTGTGACGATAACCTTATCCCCTCAAATCCCAAAACATTTCTGTTTCTATCATACCATTTTAGAGCCGGAAAATCTATCAAATTCCGAAATCACCAGGACAAACGGCAAGCTCCCTGTCAGGCCGCCCCGCCAGAAAAATAGAATCTCCCAGCACCGCTGCAGCGACATCCGGCCTTTCTTCCGCCTTTAAAATCATACATTTTCCTCCTTCCCGGAAAGCCGGATTTGCAAGGACAGATCCTCCTGCGTTTTCTCATAAAACACCACCCGCCATTCCACCTTCTTCACTTCCTCAAAATGCAGGGAGGATAAAAATGTCGGTTCCGGTTCCTTTTCCTGCTTCTTTCCTCCGACCATAAAAACTGAAGAAGCAAGCACCCCGCTGCCTTTCTTCATACGCACCGCATCACTCTGCACACAGTCCCGGATTCCAAACTCCTTCTGAGACAGCGAAGGCGTCATGCTGCAGGTGAGGGCAGCATAGCATTCCGGATATTCATAAACTCCTCTCTTTCTGCCTGCCAGCTCCTTTAAATCCGCCCGGTCAGGTTCACAGGAATGAACCTTCAGACAAAAGGCCTGCCCGGTCAACGGATGAATGACTTCCAGTTCCATCGGCCCACAGGGAACTTCTGTGGTAAAATGAGCGGCCGTAAAGGGCTGTTTCCGCCCTATTAACTTCAGCTGAAGTTCCTCCCCATCGGCAGGATGCTCCGTATCCCACCTGAAATGGATCCTCGTAAAATCCCAGCCGGACTTCCTGTCAAGTCCGTAATAATCCAGGATTTCCTGCCTTTCATCCCCTTTCTCCCCTGCTGCCAGAGCAGCCTCTCTTTCCTCATCAAACGGATTCCAGCCAAAGGAACTGCTGTTTTCCGTTCTCATCCCACAGCCGTCCACCACCGCCTCCGCTTTAAATGACGAGCTAAAAGGGGACTCTGCTTCCAGCTGTTCTGTTTCCTCTTCCGACAAATCACCAAAATTTTTCCTGTCCCTCCATTTATCCAGAAAGGTCCGGATTTCTTCCGGCGGAATCTGAAAATACAGATCCAGGACAATTCCCTCCTTTCCCCAAAAGACGGAAGGGATTCTTCCTTTTCTTTTGCCCCAGGTAAAATCCCTGTCCACCCGGATTTCTTCTAATGGAAGTCCTTTTTTATTTTCTCCCGAATCACTGTCTCCGTAAAAAACGTTCACCCTTCTTCCTCCTGCTTTCTGAGATACTGTGCCGTCACGGTAGTCCCTTCCTGACACATCTGCACCGGCGTTCCGGAAAAGACCACCCGGCCGCCCTTTTCGCCGCCTTCCGGTCCCAGTTCGATGACCCAGTCGCAATTTTCGATCAGCTGCTGATTGTGTTCCACCACCACAACGGTATTTCCTGCCTCTGTTATCCGGTTCAGCAGCACAAGAAAATGTTCAATATCTATGGGATGCAGCCCGGAAGTGGGTTCATCCATCAGATACAGATTTTTCCCGCCGCCGCTGCTGCCGATCAGCTCTTTGGCCAGCTTCAAACGCTGCCCTTCCCCGCCGGATAAAGTGGTGAGCGTCTGTCCCAGCTCCAGATAGCCCAGCCCCACATCCAAAAGCAATTGCAGGCTGCCCAGGATTTTAGGCTGATCCGTAAAAAAACGGGCCGCATCCTCTACGGACAAATCCAGCACATCCTTCACGGACAGCCCTTTATAGGCCACTTCCAGCACCTTCTGTTGAAAACGATTTCCATGGCAGACCGGACATGGTATCCGGGTATCCGTAAAGAAAAGCATGTTGCTGTCCACATAGCCCAGCCCTTCACAGTTTTCACATCTGCCGCCGGGCGTATTGAAGGAAAAATGCCTGGCGGTAAATCCCGCCCTCCCGGCAGCATCTGTTCCGGCAAAAACTGCCCGGATCTTTGTGTAAACATCGGAATAAGTAGCCACATTGGAGCGTTTCATCCTGGTCAGGGGCGCCTGCTCAATTTTCACCACCCGGTCAAACTGTTGCAAACCGGACACCCTGTTTTGATCCCTTTCCTGCCCGTTTTGGGCCAGCACTTCAAAGACCAGCGTGGATTTCCCGGAGCCGGAAGGTCCGGCCACCGCTGTCATACATCCCGTGGGGAAAGCGACGGACACATTTTTCAGATTATGGCGCACAGCGTTTGTCACCTGAATCGTCCCCACTGCCTGCCGGAACTTCTTTTTCCCCGGATGGCGCTGCTTTAAATAGCTTCCTGTGACGGATTCCCGCTGTTCCATAATCTGTGCCAGGGTTCCGAAGCCGCAGACTCTGCCGCCATATTTTCCGGCTCCCGGCCCCATATCCACCAAATAATCGGCGGCGGCCATCACATCCCTGTCATGCTCGATCACCAGCACGGAATTTCCAAGATCCCGCAGCTTTTCCAAAATCTCCAAAAGTCCGGCCGTATCTTTCGGATGCAGCCCGGCCGTGGGTTCGTCCAGCACATAAATCACTCCGGTCAATTCCGAATCCAGCACACTGGCCAGGCGCAGCCTCTGCATCTCCCCGCCGGAAAGGGTGCCCGTCTGCCGGTCCACAGTGAGATAAGAAAGTCCCACCCGGATCAGGCGGTTCAGCTTGGTTTTAAGGTCCAGCAGATAATCTTTGACCAGTAATTTATGCGGTTCGGAAAGGGATTCCTCCAGCTCCTCTATCCACTGAAACAGCTTTTCCAATGAAAAAGAATAAAGTCCGGGCAGCGGGATTTTCTCCACCGTCACCGACCTCCCTTTTTCGCCCAGCCGCTCTCCCCTGCAGGCAGGGCATTCCACAATATCAAAATATTCCTCCAGCTGCCCGGCATCACCTTCCTTTTCGGAAAGCCTCCGCATCAGATTCGGAATGATTCCTTCAAACCGCCCTGCCGAAACGGTACCTGGCGGTTTGATCATCGGAAAGGATTCCCGCAGAAGGACACAGTCCGTCCCCTCAAACAGCACTGTTTTCTGCACTTCGTCAAAATCCCTGACGGCAATTTGTGCGGGCACGGGAATATGATAGTGCTCAAATGCCTTGTATAGCACCGAACTCTGGTACTTCCCATACTGTTTTTCCCAGCAGCGTACCGCGCCCTCCTCTAAAGACATCTCTTCCTCCACCACCCGGTCCCTTCTGACAGAGTGGATCTTTCCCAATCCTTCACAGACCGGACAGGCCCCCTCTTTGGTATTGAAGGAAAAATGGCTGCGGGTGATTTTATCCATCCGCCTGCCGCATGCGCAGCAATACATGTATACGAAAAAATCATTGCCGATCTTTTCCGTCTCTTCCCTGCAGTCCGCCGATGAAATCATTTTGCCGCAATGAGGACATTTCCGGACGCCCAGCTTTTCGTAGATCATCCGCAGATCCGTATAAATATCCGTCACGGTTCCCACCGTGGAGCGGGGATTGTTATTCAAGGCGGTCTGCAAAATAGCCACCGCCGGGGATGCGCCCCTGATCCTCTCCACCTCCGGCTTCCGGATTCCCTCCAGGGAAATCGCCTCCAGATACTGCCTCTGACACTCATTGAACAAAACATCTATGAGCAGCGTGGATTTCCCGGAACCGGACAGCCCTGTAAATACCACCAGTTTATTTTTCGGAATTTTCAAAGAAACATCCTGCAGATTTCCTTCTCTCGCGCCTATAATTTCAATTTCTGTCATCATTATTCCTTTCCTGAAACAAACTCCTCAAGACCGCCTGACGGCACACATTTAGACTATTTTACCACAAAATCTATATCCGTGTCCAAAAACCGTAGAATCCGCTTTCCTTCCAAACATAAAAATCCCGACAGAGCAGTTTTCATGCACTGTCGGGATTTCTGTACTATTTTTTACACCGCCCGGTTCACCGTTTTTGCAATGACAGGCCCGGCCATTGAGGCGATCACAATCTTTGCAAGATCCCCGGGAAGATAAGGAATCACTCCCACGCCCAATCCTCCTGCAAAGTTCATTTTTAACTGAACACAGAGCCAGAGGGTTCCGAACAGATAGCAGACCAGCGTCCCTAAAATGAGGGCCGGGATCTGAAACCGGATTTTTTTCGGCAGCTTCTCCAATAAAATACCGGATACCGGAATCATGAACAGAAATCCGATCAAGTAACCGCCGGTAGGGCCGGCCACCCTCCCGATCCCGCCGGTAAAGCCGGAAAACACGGGCAGCCCCACAAAGCCGATTGCCAGATAAACCGCATAGCTGATCAGGGCCTTTTTCGTTCCCAGCACATAGAGTGAAAAATACAACGCCAGGCTCACCAGTGTCAGAGGAACCGGGCTCACCGGAAGATAGATGGAAAAAGGCGCCGCGATACAGGTGATGGCGGTCATCACCCCGATCAAAGCCATTTCCTTTGTGCCGATTGCCTTCTTTTTTACTACTGTCTGCATCCCATTTTTCTCCTTTGTTTCGAACTTTATGTCAAGTATAGCATTCCGCTTCAAATTGTCAACCAATCTGTAAAAACAGTTTACAATCTTGTTCAAAAAAGCGCTATACTGGTCTTAACGTTTTCCAACATTTTTAAACATTACTCTCATGAGGAGGTATTTTATGAACCAGACACTTGAACAGTTCAGAGCATATCTGAAAAAGATAAGAACGTATCAGCAGGCTGTCACTCTGCTGCAGTGGGACCTGCAGACAGCCGCTCCCAAAAACGGGGTGGATAGCAAGCTGGAAGCCGTGGGCTTTTTCTCCACGGAAGCCTTCCGCCTGTCCACTTCCGATGAATACGGCGCTCTGCTGGACACCCTTTCTGCTCCGGAACAGTTTGCACAGCTGGATGAAGCCATGCAGACTACTGTGCGGCGCTATCAAAGAGATTACAAACGTTTCAAGCGCATTCCGGAGGATTTTTATACGGAATTTGTGACCGCTTGCGCCCGTTCGGAAAAAGCCTGGGAACAAGCCAAGGAGAAGTCCGATTTTTCCCTTTTCCTGCCCCATCTGGACCGGGTGATTTCCATGACAAAACAGTATGTGAACTATATGGAACCCGACAGCGATCCCTATGAAGTGCTTTTGGATCTGTATGAAGAAGGCATGGATTCCGCCACCATCGACCGCCTGTTTTCGGAAATGAAAGAAGGGCTTGCCCCCCTTCTGGAAAAAATAAACGCTGCGCCGAAGCCGGATCTTTCCGCCCTTACCGGCGACTACGACCCACAGGCCCAGAAAAAAGTGCAGGAAATGCTTCTTTCCTATATCGGATTTCGCTTTGACTCCGGCGCTGTCGCCGAAAGCGTCCATCCTTTCACCACCACATTATGCCCGGGAGATGTGCGGGTGACCAACCATTATCTGAAAGACCAGCCCCTGTCCGCTATGTTCTCTGCCATCCATGAAGGAGGACACGCCATTTTTGAACAGAACATTGATCCTGCCTATGCCGGCACCGCATTGGATGAAATCAATATGATGGGGCTGCACGAAAGCCAGTCCCGGTTTTATGAAAATATCCTGGGGCGCAGACCCGCTTTCTGGACGCCGATCTATGACAAACTGGGCGATCTCCTGCCGCAGTTTAAAGAGATCCCCAAAGACACTTTCTTTCAGGCGATTAACGATGTGCATCCCAGCTTCATCCGCACCGAAGCCGATGAGGTGACCTACTGTCTGCATGTCATCCTGCGCTACGAAATCGAAAAAGCGATCTTTCGGGACAATGTGCCCACCGAAAGCCTGCCCGCCCTTTGGAATGAAAAAATGCAGGAAATGCTGGGCATCTGCCCTGCCAATGATGCCGAAGGGATTCTGCAGGATATGCACTGGTCGGACGGTTCCTTTGGCTACTTCCCTTCCTATCTGCTGGGTTCTGTCTACGACGGTATGCTTCTGGAAGCCGCCGAAAGAGAACTGGGCAGTCTCGATACCATCCTAAAAGAGGGAAGAATTTTGGAAATCACTCGCTGGCTGAACGAAAAAATCCACCGGTATGGCAGCCTTTATCATTCCCGTCAGGTGCTGCAGAGAGTCTGCGGCCGGGAGCTCTCCGCCCGTCCTCTTCTGGACTACTTCAATCAAAAATATGCCGAAATATATGGCTTTTCTTCCTGCCACTGATAAAACTGATAAAACAGGCGTATCCGGGATATTTTCCTGATACGCCTGTTCTGTTTTCCGGCTGCCGCCGCTCATTTTTGTTTTCTCTCATTCCGCCATAATATCCAGGCTCACGGCACCCTCCGCCGCATATAAGGTCACCAGACAGCCTTCATAACTCCACTGAAAGCTTTGCCCTTCTTCTTCCGTCTCCTCAGAAACCGCCTGCTTCCCTGTGACCGCTTCCAGCCTTGCCTTCCACTCCTGCCCCAAGCCTCCGGGAAGCTGTACCAGCGCCATGAAAACTGCGCCTTTTTCGTCATAGCTGGTATATATGCTGCATTCTTCCCCGAAAAATTTTGCGGAATAATTGCGCCCCACCAGCAGGCTGCCGTCCGCCGTCCGGTTTTCTGTTCCGCCGCCCAAAAGCCCGGCCGCTTCTTCATCCGTTTTTCCCAAAAGCATCCGCAAGCCCGCCAAATCTTCCCTGTCCCGGTCAGCGCTCTCTTCTGCCAGGGTGCCGGCAGCGTCCGGCTCTGCATCCTTCCCTTTCACGGAAATCACCGCGTCATATTTTTCTCCCTCGGCCATGCCCGGGGTCACATTCCGCACGCTGCAGCCCCCGGTAAAAAGCAACAGCGCCCCTGCTGCCAGAAACGCTGCCATGACTTTTTGCAGCTTTCTCTTCATTGTTTTATCCTCTGCATTCTTCAAGGATCTTTTTTAACTCCTCCAGATCTTCATCCTTTGTGGCCCAGCTTGTGGCAAACCGCACCGCCTTACGGTTTTCGTCCAGTTCTTCCCAGACCTCATAGCTCACCTTTCCCTCCAGCGCCTTCTGCCGCGCTTCATCCAGAATCACAAACTGCTGGTTTGTGGGAGAATCCAGCCAAAGCTCACAGCCCGCCGAAACCAGAATCTGTTTCAGCTTTTTTGCACATTCGATGGCATGTCCGGAAATCCGGTAATACAATCCGTCTGTAAAGAGGGTGTCAAACTGAATGCCCAACAGCCTTCCCTTTGCCAGCACCGCGCCCTGCTGCTTCATCAGCGTAAAAAATCCGGGCACATAATCCCTTTTGGGCATGACTACCGCCTCGCCAAACAGCGCGCCCACTTTGGTGCCCCCGATATAAAACACGTCACAGTACTCCGCCACTGTCTGCAGGGTCACATCCGTCCCTTCGGCGGCCAGACCGTACCCCAGGCGCGCGCCGTCCAAAAACAGAGGCAGTCCGTATTCTTCACAGACTTTTTTTAACTCCATAAGTTCCTGCTTCGTATAAAGCGTTCCGTATTCCGTGGGATGAGAAATGTAAACCATGCCGGGCTGTACCATATGGGTGCAGCTTCCGTCCCTGAAAAATCCTTCCAAATACTTCCGCACAGTGTCCGCCGCTATTTTTCCTTCTTTCTGAGGCAGTCCCAGCACTTTATGACCGCCCGCCTCGATCGCACCGGCCTCATGTACATTAATGTGGCCCGTCTCAGCTGCTATAACGCCTTCAAACGGTTTTAACAACGCTTTGATCACCGTTGCATTGGTCTGGGTTCCGCCTACCAGAAAAAAGATATCCGCATCCGGGCAGCCGCATTCTTTCCTGATTTTTTCCTTTGCGCTGCTGCAGTAGGAATCCACACCATAACCGATGGTGTGTTCCATATTGGTTTCCAAAAGCCGCTCCAGAATCGCCGGATGCGCACCTTCCATATAATCGCAGTTAAAATATAACATTTCTTTTTCTCTCCTCGTAAAATTGCTCTTCTATCATCAAGAATTATAGCACTTCTTTTTGTCCTGCGTAAAGCCCTATCTGTTTCTTCTGTCGGGAAACAGACCAGGTCCTATTTTTCCAGATAAGCATTGGTCACCTTCCACTGATCCTGTATTTTCATCAGTTCCAGACCAAGCCAGTTACAACTGTCCTCTCCTCTCAGCCGGAATTCATACTGCACCTCAATAGCGCCTTCTCCTGCGAGCTTTTCCGGATTCCATTTCAGGGTGATGTAATCCAGGTCATCCCAGACATCCTTTTCCCATACTTCCAGATTTTCTTCCGCAATCACCGCATATTCCAATGCCTTGCTGCGATCACTCTGAAAATAAGCTCTTGCGAAATTCTGGGCGGTCTGCTGCAGGGCAACGCTTTCCGGACTGTTTAAATAATCCGGTGCAGATTCGGATTCCACGGTTTCCTGTCCGCTCTCTTCTTTTAAAACAGGGACAGACTCTGCAAAAGATTCCTCCTGCAGCGTAATCTCTTCTTCCCTGACCGAGACCTTTTCCATTGTCCCCTTGACCGGACTGTGTAAGGTTATTATCAGCATCACACAAATCCATAAAATGGTCCCGCTGCCCAACACAACTGCCAGCATTATCAGCGGCAAATTCTTATGTTTTTCTTCCGGTTTCTTTATTTCTTCCCCTTCACCGGACGTTTCCCGCTTTTCGTTTTCGTCCTTTGTCCATTCCTCTACGGATACACCGAACAGCTCTGACAGCCTCAATAAATTTTTCATCTCAGGTACCGAAGTATTATTTTCCCATTTCGAGACAGCCTGCCTGGTCACATCCATTTTTTCTGCAAGCTTCTCCTGTGATAATCCCGCTGCCTCACGCAGCTTTCGAATTTTATTCCCTATCATATTTTTTTGGACGCCGCACTCCTTTCTCTTTCATTCATGCATCATAACATAAAAACCCCGCAACCGGCCACCAACTAAGGGGGCAACAATCGGTTGCGGGGTCCTTTTTAACGCTGTGCTTCCAAAAGATCATACAGGGCGTCGTCCCCGACACTGATCCAGGCGTCCTCCTCATCCGCATTCAAACCGAGAAACTGTGCCAGTGTCCGTTCGTCATCGCTGTTGTTCCATTCCTCCACATAATCATCAATCGCCTCAAATTCCAACTTTCCGGCCAGATATAATTCTTTAAAAGTTTCCACTGCCGCTCTCCTCTTTCCCTTATTGCACCACGCTCAGCGAACCGCTTCCTTCAGCACCGCTTCCACCGCTTCTTTCGTGGGAACGCCTTCCATCATTTTCTTTCCGTCCACAAAAAAGGTGGGTACATAATAATAATCCAAAGATTCCGCCAAAGCTTTGTCCACATTTTCGTCCACCCTGCGGATAGAAACACTGCGATACTCCTCATGTTCCTCCATCAGTTCTTCGATCATCTGATTTGCCCTTCTGCAATGAGGGCATCCCGCCATCATCATCATTAAAACGTCTTTCATCCTTTTCTCCTTTCTGCACAATATTCTCATCTCTGCCAAACGCCGGCGACGGCTTTTCAGCCGATCAGAACCGCCAGGGATTATATATCTCTCTCGTTTCTCCAAAAACAAAACCGTCATACCATCTTTTTACATCCGCTTTTTTATCTGCCAGCCCATATTCCTCCAGTGCCCTGAAAACTTCCTCCTGAGTAAAGCCGAAACAGTCCGAATAAACCCCGGAAGTGGTTGTCACCACAACCATATTGTTCAAATCAGAAAAAACCGACTCTCTGCTCACTCTCGTTATGCCGGTCATAAGGGCCCGTTCCAAAAAAGGATTGGTCTTAAAGGTAGCATTCAACATCTTCCATATCGGGCGATATTTTCCTGAAATATTCTTTTTCCTCAGCCTTCAGGAAATCCCCCTCTAAAAGGAAATCATATTTGCTGTATAAATTCGTGATAATCTGACAGATTTTTTTCCGGGTCTGGACAAAGGAAGTTTCCTTAATATCCGCAAAAGTCAAATACAATACCGGATATGTTCCCTGCAGCTTTCTGTATGCTTCTTCCTGCCAGATGGACAGTCCTTCAAACAGTGCTTTCTCCTGAGCATATTCCACCGAGAAAAAGCTCTCCACCATGCTCATGGTCAGCGTTTTCCCAAATCGTCTGGGACGGGCGATCAGCGTAACACTGTCGAAATTCTCCCACCATTGTCGGATGAAATCGGTCTTATCGATATAAAAGAGATTGTTTTTGCGAAGTACCTTAAAATCCTGATGTCCGATGCCTATTGTCCTCGCCATACTCTTGTCCTTTCTTTCACCGCCCAAAACTGTCTGTTATTAGTATAAAGGATTTCCCCCAAAAATACAACGAAATTCCCGGAATCATGAAGATGCCGGGAATTTCACTGTTTCTTCCTATACTTTTAATCCATACCACACCGGGCGTCCGTATTTATTGGCCGGACTGCCGGTAACGGTAAGCTTCAACTCATTGTTTCCCTCCTGCAAAAGCCCGTCCAGCCGAAACCGGTGCGGGTTCCAAAAGGACACCCCTGCCGGCTTTCCGTTCACTTCAAGTTCGACCATTTCCTCCGCTTCTGTTTCCAAGACAGGGGAAATTTTCTCCAGTTGTTCTTTGCTGCAGATCCATTCCGCCAGATAAACCTTCTGTATCCTCTCCTGATCCGTTTTCACATGACGAAATCGGGGCGCCACAATCCGCTCAGGCTTCTCTGCCTCTCCCAGCCTTTCAAATTCTTCTCCGGTACAGGTAAAAAGAAGAATACTTCCTCTGCAGGGCAAAACAAGTTCCGTTTTGGTTTTCCCATCCGACAAGCCCAAAGATTCGGCCCTCCACACCCGTCCTGTCCATAAATCAAACCAGCCCAGACACCGGTCAGTCGGTACCGTGAGCCTAGTTTTGATTTCCGATTCTCCTTCATTTACCAGAAACCAGCATTCCGTAGTACCGCCGCAAAGTATGTGGGCACAACGCAGATCCGGAGCTTTGGGATTGCACCATACATACGGTTGTGCATCCTCTAACTCACCCGAAACCTCCGGGAACCGTCCTTCTTCATCCCCCAGCACCACCGGATAATGCTGTCCGCGGCAGACCAAATTTTCCTATTCCACACGGCATTCCTTCCAGACGCTTTCCGGCAAATACTGAAAACTGATTTGTCTCTCATAAAGAGGAGCGGTCAATTCCGGCTTCAAGTCCCTGTTTTGACAAAGCACAGCCACCCGGGCCTGCAGTTTTCCCTCCGTCATCAGACAGGACAGGCGGCTCATATAGACGGACCACATTTGATAATAAGGCCACCAAATGCTGTTAGGGCCTACGTCCGGAGGACGTTCCTCTTTTCTTTTTCCTGCAATGCTGTAGTAAAAAGCATGCGGAATGAAAAGATTAACGCCCCGCACAGAAAGCCAGTCCAAATACCATTTAATATCGCTGCCGGAAAGCTGCCACGGGTTCCCGTCCTTATTACAGGCTCCGAAGCACTCATTGGAATTGCGCCTGCGGTTCATCAGCCTGGCCGCATCGCTGCTGCACTTCGCCATGGTGGAATCCATGCCGGTAATACCGCCGTTTTCCGGTGCGACCCAGCGCAGCGCCAGATCCTGCCCCGGAATATGGAAATACTTCTCCACTTCAATATCATCGCTCTGATGGGGATGGCCCATCAGCGCAATTCCATGTTTCTCACACCAATCGCTCAGGCTGCCATAATATACCCTGCCTTCCCTCTCTAACAGCATCTCATGATACAGCCTGACTGCAGCATTCTTCTCTCCGGTAAACAAAGCCGCAAGCTCTGCAAGCTCACCGCCCGCCGCGGTAAAATCCGCCGCAAATCCCCTTGTCCAGGGAAACATTCCCTCAACATTGCGCCCCAGAATACCGGGCTCATCCGTAAAAAATCCAATGATCGTATTCCCGAAATATTCCTTTAACTCCCGGTAATATGCCTCATGGGTCAATTCCAGAAAACGGTTTACCGCATCCTGATTCAAAATATCCGCGCTGGCGGGCGCCCCCGGCTCCCCGTCATCTTCTCCCCAGTGAAGGCCGCGGATGGTTCCTCCGCTCTTTCTTGCCACCAAAGTGCCATACTCTGTCTTTGCTAAAACTTCATCGCCGTTAAACACCCGGTCCGTCAGCACAATTCCCTGGCTGGCAAACTCTGTATGCCCCTCCACCACCTGCCCGCCTGCGGAGCCGGAAGGATACATCCCCTCATCATAAAGAACCACCTTCATATCCAGGTCGGCCGCCGTCTTTACTGCAGTCCTTATGTAGTGAAAAAAAGTCTTCGACAAATAGGGAATCCGCTTTGGCAGGCCGATTCTGGGATGCAGCACAACACCATATACCCCGTGTGATGCAAAGTCCGAAAGCTGCCTGCGGATTTCTTCATCCCGCAGATCTCCGTTTAAAAACCAAAATGGGATCGGAGTAAATTCACGATCCGGTTTCTGTAATTGTTCAATAAAACGCATCTCTTTATAACCCCTTTTTTTCTAAAGCAGTTCTCCATAGTAACTCATATACTGCCTTCATGGCAGGATCACTGCTCCTGTTGTATAACTGTCCCCTCCGCTGTCTGCGGGCATATGACAAAATACATCAGCAAAAATGTTATCATGTCAAACCGGGAGCTCACCGGCCTCATCCACAGCATAAACCTGCTGACGGAAGAAGTCGTCATCTTGATATATCTTAGCATATTGGCATAGGCTTTTCTTCCTTATTTTGTCCCTGTTTTGAGCACTTTTAAATCCTTTTCCAGCAGAATTACATCAGCGGCTTTCATGGCTGCCATATTGTTGACCCCGTCTCCCATATCCTTGACACAATAGCCTTTTGGCGCAGTCGCTTCACAAACACAAAAATAAACCGATGGACCTGACTGAAAGTCTGCACCATCGGTTTATCTCAAGTTATTCCTATATTTTTAATGAAAAAGCTATCCGCTATTTTGCGATGGCATCCTTATAAACCAACGCAAACGCATAATAAACATTCGTTTCAAAAGTGATTGTTTCCGGATTGGTATCCAGATCCTTTAATACGACCGGAACGCCGTTTTCCGTCACACAGATCATGCAGTACTCCCGGCTGCCCGCCTGCAATGCTTTGGGGATGCTTAATGTAAACTTCGCTTTTTCATTCATCCTATAAGCAGTCTGCCCCGCCGGATAAATATTGTATGTCCTTCCAATCGTGTAACCGTTCAGCGCTGCCTCCAAAGAATCAAAACAAAGTTTTCCGTGCATTGCATTCTGTATCGTTACCCCATAGCTGTTTTTTTCATCCGCCAATAAAACCGGGTTTTCTTTTCCATAAACCGCATACCGTTTGATTTCATCCTGAGTGACCGGTTTCCATCCTTCGATTACCGGCTCTTCCTTCTTGGAGGAAGCTACCCGTGCAGGTGCATCCTTCCGGGAAGCTTCGGAATCACTGTAATCTGCTAACAGCATGAAGTCAGACCAATCGCTATCTCTAAGTTCCTTAATTTTTCTGCTTATTGTCTGCACTTGTACATAATAAGCACGCCCCGGAGCCAATGCATCACTCCAATACCGTCCGGCATCAAAACTGGTTTCATCCAATCCTTGTTGTGTAAGCCGATGATCTCCGAAACTGTCACGATAATAGAGTTCGTAATTAAATCCATAATCCTCCCCCAGTACATAATCGGAATTTCCGTCCAGTGAACAGTAGATAACTCCTTCTTCCACAAAGACGGAAGGTGTCGGAAGCTATATATCAGGCACCGTATATTCAAACTCCGGGCTGAGTTCTGACCAGCCTGATTCCTCATATCCGTCCGCTACCGCATTTACCTGAAAGGTATATGTCCCATTTCCACTTTTTACCACCAAATGGTACAGGTCAAAAGTCACTTTCCCTGAGCCATATAACGAACTATCCCTCCAAGTACCAACCTTCTCTCCGTCTTTCATAACACATACTGTAAAAGCGGCTTCTTCATTCGGATTTATGAATTTTCCCTCTCCGTTCTCACTCCATTTTAAATCAGTCACCTTTTCAAGCCGTTTCTGAGCCTGCTCTTCTGCGACATTCTCTGTCTCTATCGTTTTTTGTATTGTCTCTTTTGCTGCAGTCTCTTCAGATATTGACTCTTCCTTTTCCAATGCAGTCTCTACGGGCGTTGTTTCTTCCTCTTCCGGCACAGTCTCTTCGGACATTGTTTCTTACTCTTCCTCTGTTCCCTCTGCCTCCGTAGCGTTATTCTCCAGTGTCTCCTGTGCTGAAGGTTCTGCCGCCCTCACCTGCATAATGCCGTTCTGGCAGACAACTAACGAAGCAACTCCTAATACAGCCAACATCCTCTTAAATTTCTTTTTTTCCATTTCTCTTTTCCCTTTCCCTCTAATAAAGTATTTTTTCATTTCTTCTTAAAAACCCCTACGATTTCTCTTCCAAATCCCATTTCTCCCAACATATGAAAAATTTCCACTATGCGCTCCATGGAAATATCGTGGAACAGGTTTTTTTTACTCTTCTGTTTCATTTCTTCGCTTGCTCAACACCCCCTCTATAAATTTTATGGTGTATCCTCCGGCTCTGGCAATCTTGGCACGTTCCCGCCTGTCTGTTGTCCGGCTTGCCAAATCTGCTATAAAATCCGAGCGATACAGCCTCATGGGGCGGTCAATCTTGTCACCACGGAAATACTTAAAGAGTTTAAGCATAGCATCACGACCGATCAACTCATAGAGTTCCAAATAACTGTCATTGAGTGCATCAAATTCATTTCCTTCAACGTTAAAAGCTTTATAAACCGATTCCTCATTTAAGTTATCCAGGTCTATACTTATCACACTCTCACCTCCCTCGTATTACTCATTACACATCTAAAGTATAACAATTAACATTTCCTTAAATCCAACCACATAAAGGCTTATTTTTACAGCCTTTATATTCTCCTTTTAAAGTTCCTTTTTTTGTTCCATATATAGGATCTTTTTAATTTTCTGAATGTAAATATTTACTTTTAAAACAAATCAGCAGAGCTGTCGCACTAAATAATTAGTACAGCAGCACTTTTTTTAAAAAAAGAGTCAGGTCTGTGCAGTGACCTGGCTCTTGGTAAAAAATTTATTACTAACCATTTATAAATCGTCTTTAAGACAAAAAAACAGCCCTTCGCCGGTTCCAAAAAACCAGCGTCAGGCTATTTTTTCTATGGCGTGGGCGCTAAGCCAAAATGCCCTTTCCAGAACAAATCCGCTTGTCCCACGACAACAAATGTCGTGAATTTATTTGTCCTTTAATGCCGCCTGGGCCGCCGCAAGTCGTGCGATGGGCACGCGGAACGGGGAACAGGATACATAGTTTAAACCAACTCTGTGGCAGAATTCAACGGAAGAAGGATCGCCGCCGTGTTCGCCGCAGATGCCCAGTTTGATGTCGGGTCTGGTAGCGCGGCCTTTCTTTGCAGCCATTTCAACCAGCTGTCCCACACCGTTCTGATCCAGTCTTGCAAAAGGATCGGATTCATAAATTTTACTCTTATAGTAGTCAACCAGGAACTTGCCGGCATCATCACGGGAGAAGCCGAAAGTCATCTGGGTCAGATCGTTTGTGCCGAAGGAGAAGAATTCCGCTTCCTCTGCGATTTCATTTGCCAGAAGGGCTGCGCGGGGAATTTCGATCATGGTGCCGATATGGTATTTGATATCGGAATTTTTCTCCGCTCTTACCTGCTCTGCTGTCTTGACAATCACTTCTTTGACAAACTTGAGTTCTTTCTTATCGCCAACCAGGGGAACCATGATTTCGGGAACAATATCATATCCCTTTTCCGCCTTCACTTCGATCGCAGCTTCCATGACGGCTCTGGTCTGCATTCTCGCAATTTCAGGATAGGTTACGGACAGACGACAGCCACGGTGTCCCATCATCGGGTTGAATTCATGGAGGTCATCGCAGGTGGCTTTTACTTCTGCTACGGAAATGCCCATATCCCTTGCCAGATCTTCGATATCCTTCTCTTCTGTGGGAACGAATTCATGGAGCGGAGGATCCAGGAAGCGGATGGTCACAGGGCGTCCTTCCATCACTTCATAAATTTCCTTAAAGTCACCCTTCTGATAAGGGATCAGTTCCGCCAGCGCTTTTTCTCTGTCTTCCACTGTCTTGGAGAGAATCATTCTGCGGATCTTGGGAATCCTTTCGGGTTCAAAGAACATGTGCTCGGTACGGCACAGACCGATGCCTTCTGCGCCCAGCTTCACGGCATTGGCAGCATCCGCAGGCGTGTCCGCATTGGTGCGCACGCGCAGTTTGCGGAAGGAGTCCGCCCAGGCCATGATACGTCCGAAATTGCCGCTGATGCTGGCTTCTTCGGTCTGGATATCTCCGTCATAAATCTTACCGGTAGAACCGTCTAAGGAAATGTAATCTCCCTCATGGTAGGTCTTACCGCCCAGAGAGAAGAATTTTGCGTCTTCATCAATCACAATGTCGCCGCAGCCGGAAATGCAGGCTGTGCCCATGCCCCGGGCAACCACTGCCGCATGGGAGGTCATGCCGCCGCGCACGGTCAGAATGCCTTCCGCAGCGTGCATTCCTTCAATATCTTCCGGAGAGGTTTCCAGACGTACCAGAACAACCCTCTCTCCTTTTTCATGGGCTTCCTTCGCTTCTTCCGCGGTGAAGTAAACTTTTCCTGCCGCAGCGCCCGGGGATGCGGGCAGAGCCTGTCCGATCACCGTTCCTCTCTTTAACGCTTCCGGATCAAAGGTGGGATGAAGCAGCTGGTCCAGGGATTTGGCTTCGATACGCAGAACCGCTTCTTCAGGGGTAATCATGCCTTCATCTACCAGATCACAAGCGATCTGCAGCGCGGCGGGCGCGGTTCTCTTGCCGTTTCTCGTCTGCAGGAAGAAAAGCTTGCCCTCTTCAATGGTAAACTCCATATCCTGCATATCTCTGTAATGCTGTTCCAGCTTATTGGCGATTCCGATGAACTGCTTATAGCATTCCGGAAGATCCTCTTCCAGTCTGGTGATGGGCTGCGGTGTGCGGATGCCCGCCACAACGTCTTCCCCCTGCGCGTTAATCAGATATTCCCCATAGATTCCTTTGGCGCCGGTGGAAGGGTTTCTGGTAAATGCAACGCCTGTTCCGGAAGTATTGCCCATATTGCCGAATACCATGGCCTGTACGCTCACGGCCGTGCCCCAGTCTCCGGGAATATCGTTCATTCTTCTGTATACAATGGCTCTCTCGTTATCCCAGGAACGGAAAACGGCTTTCACCGCTTCCATCAGCTGGATACGGGGCTCCTGAGGGAAATCTTCTCCCATCTTATCTTTATAGATCTGTTTAAAACGTGCGATGACCTCTTTTAAGTCATCCGCTGTCAGCTCGGTGTCAAAATGAACGCCTTTGCTTTCCTTGATATCATCCAGAACCCGTTCAAACAGGGATTTGGGCACTTCCATAACCACATCGGAAAACATCTGGATAAATCTTCTGTAGGAGTCATAAGCAAACCTGGGATTGCCGGTCTTCTTCGCAAATCCCTCCACAGAAATATCCGTCAGGCCCAGATTCAGGATCGTGTCCATCATGCCCGGCATGGAAGCCCTCGCGCCACTGCGGACGGAAACCAGCAACGGATTTTCCGTATCGCCGAATTTCTTTCCCTGCTGTTCTTCCAGAATTGCCAGCGCGTCAAAAATCTGAGACTGGATTTCCTCGGAAATCTTTCTGCCGTTGTTGTAATAATCGGTACAGGCCTCAGTTGTCACGGTAAAGCCCTGCGGAATCGGCAGGCCAAGATTGGTCATCTCCGCCAGGTTTGCTCCTTTACCGCCCAGAAGGTTGCGCATGTCCGCATTGCCTTCTTTGAATAAATATACCCATTTTGCCATTATTCAGTTCCCCCTTTGAACTTTTTATGGTATGCAGCGAAACGCCAGGGCTGGCGGCCGCTCTCATGCAAATATTATAACATATCTATTTGCACAATGTATCACAAAAATTATCCTGTCCGATTGTATAATTTTACCAAATTTCGCCTAATTTTTCTTTTAACGATTCCCTTTCCTCTCGAATTTTGTCACGATCGCAGCTTTTCAACGCTTCTTCGAACTTCTGTATCTGATATTCCAGTCGTCTGCGATCCTCTCCCAGCAATTCTTCATAAGTTCTTTCCGCCTGCAGCAAAAGCAGCTTGTTTTCTTCCCTGTCCCTGGGCTGGATTTTCAGATAGGCCAGCTCTTCCATCCGCTCTGCGATCTGTTCTTCGGTCATCTGGTTCTCCGCGCCTTTGATGATCACCTTTTTCGTTTCCTGGGTGGACACCACCGTGGCCTCCACTTCCAGGATGGAATTGATATCATAGGTATAGGTCACATCCACGCTCTCTTTTCCGGAAGGACCTTTGGGCACATCCAGCTGCAGTTCTCCCAGATACAGATTGTTATCCGCAAACCGGCTTTCGCCCTGAAGCACGCGGATACATATTTTATCCTGATTATCATGAGCGGTATAAAAACGTTCCGTTCTGCTGGCGGGAATCACGGTATTGCGCTCGATAATGGGGCAGAAATGCCCGGGTTCTTTTCTGCCGTTGCCCAGATCCACCACCACATCCGTCCCCAGCGTAAAGGAACAGACATCCGTCAGGATCACTTCACGCACGGCTTCCCTGCGCTCTTTCATGGCTGCCTGCACTGCCGCCCCGAGAGCTACCGCTTCATCAGGGTTGATATTGGTATCCGGAAATTTCCGGAACAGTTTGATCAGAAAATCCCGTACAATCTGCAGTCTGGTAGCTCCGCCGATGAGCACCACCACATCGATATCAGACAGCTTCAGCCGGGCGTCGGAAAGACTCCTCTTCACCGGCTGCTTGATTTTTTCCAACAGCGGTTCGCAGCTTTCCGCAAATTCCCGATAGGTGATGACCGCGCTCTTTTCCGTCATCTCTTCCCCGTTTTGTCCGAGGACAGCGCGCATGGTGACTTCTCCTGCGTCATTAAAAAGCTTTTTGCAGCGCTCCGCCTCATTGTAAAGGCGGACATGATCCTTCCTGCCGATTTTCTCAGGTGAAAGATCACACTTTTTCAGAAATATTTTCAGAAGCTCTTCCGTAAAGTCTTCCCCGCCCAGATAGTTGTCCCCCGCAACGGCGCGCACTTCCAGGATATTTTCGTAGAGTTCCAGAATGGAAACATCAAATGTCCCGCCGCCCAGGTCAAAGACCAGAAACCGCGTATTCTGTTTTCTTTCATAAAGCCCATAGGCGATGGCGGCCGCAGTAGGCTCGCTGATAATGCGTTCCACCTTCAGCCCCGCCAGTTCTCCGGCGCGCTTTGTGGCTTTCCGCCGTCTGTCATCGAAATAAGCCGGCACGCTGATGACCGCTTCCGTGACCGGCTCGCCCAGCCAGCTCTCGGCATCCTCCTTTAAGGCCCGCAGCACAAAAGAAGAAAGCTCTTCCGCCGTAAACTTCCGTTTTCCCAGTCTGAACTCCCGGTCGCTGCCCATGCTCCTTTTAAATGCGGCTGCTACCGTATCCGGATAAAGCGCCCTTCTTTCCTTTGCCGTTTCCCCGACATAAACGCACCCTTCCTCATCCACGCTGACCACGGAGGGCGTCAGCGGCTGTCCCAGCCTGTTGGGGATAATACAGGGCCCGTTTTCCGTAAAACAGGCCGCCAGGCTGTTGGTTGTGCCCAGATCTATTCCAATAATCATGTTCCACCTCTTCTTACAGCTTTCCGTCCTTTTTTAAAAGGCCCAGCTTCATCTTCACATCCTTATCCCTGCCGGACTCCTTCAAAATCCGCTCATATATTTCTGCCGCGCCCGCGTAATCGCCGTCCGCAGTCAAAATTCCCGCTTCCAATTCCCAGGCATCCGTACAGCAGCAATGGGTACAGTAAGTGCACCGGGGACGTTGTTTCATCTCCGTCACCATCTGCATCGCCGTTTCCCGGTTTCCTGCATACAGCTGGAGACAGCCGAACAGATACATTCTGTTTAAGCCGCCGTCCGGCGGATTCAGCCATTTTTCAAAACCGCCCTGCCCCTCATAAAACCGGAGCGCCCTGTTCGCCCAGAGCCGGGCCATATCCCTCTTTCCCATGAAAAAGAAGATGCCCGCGGCCCTCCTGCACAGAACCGGATAATGTCCCTTCTCCGCAGGATAGTTCTTTAACGCTTTTGTGATAAACCAGGCTGCCTTTTTTAAATTTCCCTGATACCAATAAATGTCCGCCAGCGTTTCCTGCATCTGTTTTTCATCGAATCCGGCCATTTTATAGTGATGCTTTACAAACCGGACAGCCTCTTCAAAAAAGCCGGCGCTGCAGTATATTTCCACTGTCTTTTTTCCGTATTCCTTATCGCTTTCCCGGTAAACCTTCTTCAGTAGTTCCATGGCATCCTGCCATTTTCCCATATCCAGATAGAGGGTAACCATATCGTCAATGAATTTCACCCTTTGATCCGGGTAACGCTCCCAGTTTGTCCGAAAAGCGGCCGCGGCATCTTCGTATCTGCGCATCTGCCAGTACACATTTCCCAGCACCTCATGATGGTACGGCGCGGGATCGAACTCCATATTTTTCACCGCCAGGCGCGCCTGTTCCTCCGCCTCGGGCAGCCTGTCCAAAAGCCGGTACATCCGGGCCAGATTGCTGTAGGCAAAGGGATCCTTATCATCCGCCTTCACCGCCTGTTCAAAATCACCGGCAGCGCTCTCATAGTCCTGGGCCAGCACGTATAAAAGGCCTCTTTCAATGAAAAAGAAAGATTCCGGGCGGTGTTCAATCATCAGGTCGGCATAACGGCGGGCTTCCTCCATCTGATCCAGCTGCTCCTTTTTTTCCATCTCCCTTTTTAAGATGCGGATGATCCAGGCACAGCAGACCGGATTGTCCGGCTTGATTTCCACCGCTTTTTTCAGATTCGGCAGCGCATCCCCATAACGGCCCAGCTTATAATAACATTCTCCTATATTGGAGTAAAAATGGGGCGTTTCATCATATTCCGCCCGGCATTTTAAATAGCATTCCAGCGCTTCCTCATATTCTCCCTGATCCTTTTTGATGCCGGCCCTGATATAAACATACATCAGGTTACCGGAGAGAGAGATCGCTTTCCCGATCAGTTCCAAAGCGGTTTCATACTCCTCCAGCCGCCAGTAATTCCTGGCGCGTTCGGAATAAAGCTCCGCTTTATTGTCTTCCTCTCCCTTTTCCTGTTCCCATTCTTCACTGACTTTTTGGGCATATTCCAGCGCATCCGTCAGTTCTTTTTTGTTTTCCGCCTGCTCCGCCATCCGCTGGAAACGATACTTTTTCAGACATGGAGTGAGGGTTTGGCTCTGCTCTGCATCCGCAAGCAGCTGATCAAGGTCCTCGGGCCTTTTTAACTGATAATAGACTTCTGCCGCCAGTTCCCAGGAAGGCATATAGTCCGGCATCAAACGGCGGAGAGCGAAATAGTCACCGATCACGCCCGAAGCGTCAAAGAGTTTTGCGCAGGCTTTTTGATGCAGCACAAAGGCTGCCGAAAAATCCGGATATTCCTCCGTCAGCTTTCCGCAGATCTTCACGCATTCTTCATATTTTCCCCATTCCCAGAAAACAGAAGCTTTCCCATACTCCTGTCCCGGATTGTAATGGGCCCGCTCAGCCTTATCCAGCTCCCGGACGGCGGCCCCAAAGGCATCCTCCCGCTCTGTTCCTTCCGCCTGCTTTGCGCGCTCCGTCAAAATCTGGGAAAGCATGGAATGGGCGGTTGCAAGGCGCTCTTCATCATCCTCCGCCTCCCGGGCCTCCTCGGGCATCTGTTCCTCCAAAAGCACAGCCCACCGCCGGATCACGGGTTCCGCCCTGTCGTACTGCTTTGCATAATAATAGACTTTGCCCATCAGATTGACATAGTCTTTTTCTTGTTCCGGCAAAGGCACAATTCCTTCCATCAGCGCGATGGCGGTCTCCGGTTTTTCATTCTGCAGATGGCACCAGCAAAGATCCATCCGCGCTTTCAGGTCCTGCGGCATTTCTGTAAGCCTGGCGGTGAGTTCTGCCTCCAGCCCGGTGTTGACCCGGTTCACCAGTTCTCTGCACTCATCGTCCAGCGGATAGGATAGCAGGACATTCACACATTCTTTTGCCTGGGAAAACGCCTCTTTTTCCAGATGCCACTGGGCCAGCCGTCTGTTGGCCATATAATGTCCCTTATTTTCTTCCTTTATTTTCAGAAACAGCGGAACGGCCTTTTCTGTCCTGCCGCTCTGCCACCAGTATTCGGCCGACTGATACCGGACATTTAAGGTCTCTGCAAACGGGCCCTCCAAAAGAGTCTCCACAATCCGGTCGCCTTCTTCTTTCCGGTCTTTTTCACACAGCAGCCTGGCTTTCATCATAGAAAGGGCCGGATGGGAAATTCCTTTTTCTTCCGCCTCCTGAATGGTCTGTTCCATGGCGTCATAGTTTTTGTCACTCTCTTCCCTGCCCGCCTTGGCGAACAGGAAAATCCAGCCGTCCAGATCCGATCCCTCAGGACCTTCCAGCTGCTCAAACTCAAAATCTTCCCCTTTTTGTATTTTGCGCACGGCAAAATCAATAAAATCTTTCGGGAATTTTTCGTAAAGAGCCTCTTTTTCTTCCGCAATCTGCAGTTTTTCATCCAGCACCTTCCAGATCTGTGTGGGCAGATAACAGTGGTTCATCATCCATGCCAGCAGCTTCTCCCTGCAGTTCTCCTCTTCCTCCAGGTCCAGAAACGCGGGCTCCTGAAACAGTCTGCGCCAGGCGTTTTCATCCTGGCGGCCTTCTATGGATTCATAAAGCGCGGCCGCCTTCTGAACAAACAGCCCGGAAGGTGTTTCGTCGATCTCCTCATTTTCTTTTTCCCGGGATGCAGCGTAGGACAAAGCCGCCTCATAGGCAGCACGGAGCTGCTTAAATCCCTCCGGGTCATCTTCCGGATTTACGAGCTTTAACTTCGCCCGGTAGGCATCTTTAATCACATTTTCCTCTTTGGTTATCTCTGCGCCGAGTATGGCGAACGCTTTTTTTTCATCCATATTGTGCCACTTCCTCACCTTTGCAAATATCTGCTTAAAAAGGGCAGAATAAAAATTCTGCCCTTTTACCTATGGTCTGTTTTTTAAAACGGTCAAAATGTAAACTTATCGGCAAAATAAGCATCCAGATCCGCAATCGCAACACGTTCCTGTTCCATGGAATCGCGGAAACGGACGGTCACGCAGCCGTCTGTTTCAGAATCAAAATCGTATGTAACGCAGAACGGCGTACCGATTTCATCCTGACGGCGGTATCTCTTACCAATATTCCCTCTGTCGTCAAATTCACAGTTATACTTTTTGGAAAGCTGCGCATAAATTTTCTCCGCACCCTCGTTGAGCTTCTTGGAAAGGGGAAGCACACCGATTTTCACAGGTGCCAGCGCAGGATGGAATCGGAGCACGGTGCGCATATCCCCGCCTTCCAGCTCTTCCTCATCGTAAGCTGCGCATAGGAAAGCCAGCACCACGCGGTCTGCGCCCAGGGAAGGTTCTACCACATAGGGGATATATTTCACATTCTTGCTGTCGTCAAAATAGGTCAGATCCTGTCCGGATACATTTGCATGCTGCGTCAGGTCATAATCTGTCCTGTCCGCAATACCCCAGAGTTCTCCCCAGCCAAAAGGGAATAAGAACTCGATGTCGGAAGTCGCTTTGGAGTAGAAGGAAAGTTCTTCTTTCTCATGATCCCTCACGCGCATCTCTTCCGGCTTGATCCCCAGCGTCTGCAGCCAGTCGATGCAGAACTGCTTCCAGTATGCAAACCACTCCAGATCCGTATCGGGTTCACAGAAAAATTCAAGCTCCATCTGTTCAAATTCACGGGTACGGAAAGTGAAGTTGCCGGGTGTGATCTCGTTGCGGAAAGATTTCCCGATCTGGCCGATGCCGAAGGGGATTTTCTTTCTGGAGGTACGCTGTACATTCTTAAAGTTTACAAAAATACCCTGAGCAGTTTCGGGACGCAGATAAACGGTATTCTTCGCATCTTCGGTCACGCCCTGGAAGGTTTTGAACATCAGGTTGAACTGACGGATATCGGTAAAATTATGTTTGCCGCAGGTGGGACAGGGAATCCGGTGCTCTTCAATGAATTTCATCATTTCTTCCTGGCTCCAGCCGTCCACGGATCCGCCCAGATCAATCTGATTATCTGCCGCAAAATCCTCAATGATCTTATCCGCACGGAAACGCTCATGGCATTCCTTACAGTCCATCAGCGGATCGGAGAAACCGCCCAGATGTCCGGATGCAATCCAGGTCTGGGGATTCATCAGAATCGCACAGTCCACGCCCACATTATAGGGATTCTCCTGGATGAATTTCTGCCACCATGCGCGCTTTACATTATTTTTCAGCTCTACGCCCAGATTGCCGTAGTCCCATGTATTGGCAAGACCGCCGTAAATTTCGGAACCGGGGTATACAAACCCTCTGGCCTTGGCCAGCGCAACAATTTTGTCCATAGACTTTTCCATCATTTTATCTCCTTTTGTTTTCAAAAATTAATCAAACACAATGTAAGTCAGCATATTGCCGTCTGTGACAGATACCGTTTTCACATTCTCTGTGGGGATCACATCCTCCGAGTAGTAAAGGATCTTATCCCACACTTTCACATTGACCGCCTCCCGGACGATCACAACATGCTTTTCTCCCATACCCAGCAGTTCTTCCTTACCGATTGCCGCTCCATCTCCTCCTGCAGGCAGAAGGGTCACATTCAAATCATAACCGGCCTTGAAAGCATCCTTGATCGTTCCTGTGAAAAGGGCCTGTTTATTATATCCCGCATAGGAAGAGGTATCCTTATAGTTCATGACTACTGTGACAACCCCGTCCTTGGCACTGACGCTTTCCACCGTGACCGATTCTTCCCCGGCGCCTTCATTATAGGCGCTGCAGGAACTCTGGATCGTATTCTCAAGCCCCTGTAAATCGTAATAATCTTCTGTAAAATCCTCCACAATGGTGTGTACCACGCTGCCGTTTTTCTTCACATCGATTGTCGTTTCCGTCACCGCAGATTCGCCGCTGCCGCATCCTGCAAAGACCGCCGTCAGACAAACAACAGCCGCTGCCAGTATTAAACTCTTTCGCATCCTCTGCTCCCCTCTATGTAGCATTTGTGCATCAACGCTAACATTATAGCCGACATCACACTCTTTTTCAACCTTTACTTCATAAACTTTGCAGGATCTCCAGGGTCTTAAACCTGCCAGGCAGGCAGTCTTCCCTGTATTTCTGCGCTATTTTCACCAGTTCCAAAAGCACGGACTCCTTCACGGTAAACGTATAAAGTTTCTCCACAGGAGTGCGGACAATGAAATCCACTGCATAGAGCGTGGTCTCTTCAAAGTTTCCCGCCGGCATCCCCGGAAATTCCCCGTTTAAAGCCACCAGTTTTATTTCAAAAACCGCCCGTACCAGCTGTCTTTTTAGGCTCACTGCCGTGAGCGCCCGAAGGGACTGGTACAGAAGCTTCAATATTTCTTTTTCATCATTGTTTTCCCGGGTGCAGTAATCGCAAAGCTCCAGAAAATACATGCCGTAATAGGCGCCTTCAAAATCCTGTCTGAGCGCTTCAAAATAATTGGAAGCATAGACTTCGCAGATGTTATAAGATGTTTTCCCCTCAAACATTTCAAAAGTTCCGAAGGTAAAAGGGCTGGTGGGAGCCAAAAACCGGCTGGTCTGTTTCCTGGCCCCTCTGGCAAAAGCGGAGATTTTTCCCCTTTCTTTTGTCAGGAGCACCACTCTTCTGTCATACTCCCCGATGGGTTCCGCCTTCAAAACGATCCCCGTTACCTGCACACGGTCCTGCATAACCTGCACCATCCTGTCTTCTGCATTCTGCCTCTGCCCGGTAAGAACCGGTGAAGGAAGCGCTGCCACCTGTCACAGCGCTTCCTTCTTCGGCTTTTGTCTCTTTCGTTTCCGCCCGGTAATTTAAGTAATCCTGTATGCTCCCGGACTTAAAAAACTGATCCCAGTAATTTGATTCCTTCATCATAAGCCTCCCATATGTTCACTTCCTTTATGTCCATAGGGTTTGCTTTTTTCGTCTTTTCTATGCGCCTCAATCCTTGTCTGCAGGATTGTATCCAAAATTCTTCAGAAGGAAATCGCTGTCCCGCCAGTCCTTTTTCACCTTCACCCAAAGTTGAAGATTCACCTGGCATTCCAGCATATTTTCGATATCGCGTCTGGCCTGGGAGCCGATTTTTTTGAGCATACTCCCCTGCTTTCCGATGATAATCCCCTTGTGGGAATCCTTCTCACAGATGATGGTGGCGTCGATATCCACAATGGAATCCTTAAACTTCATCTGATCAATGGCCACTGCAATTCCGTGAGGGATTTCTTCCTCCAGACAGCGCAGCGCCTTTTCCCGGATCATTTCCGCCACAATCTGGCGCTGGGGCTGATCCGTAATGGTATCTTCATCGTAGAACGGCTCCCCATAGGGCAGATATTTAAAAATACAGTCCAGCAGGGTATCCGTATTATTGCTGCGAAGGGCGGATACCGGAACGATATCCGCAAACTCCATCTCTTTGCGGTAAGTTTCTATGGCTGCCATGACAGCGTCCTTTTTCACAGTATCAACCTTGTTGATGACCAGAATCACCGGCAGCTTACAGCGTTTGAGCTGATCCAGAATGTGCCTTTCTCCGGCGCCGATAAAGGTGGTCGGCTCCACCAGCCAGAGAACCACATCCACATCTTTTAACGTGCTTTCCGCCACATTCACCATATAGCTGCCCAGCTTATTCTTTGCCTTATGGATACCGGGTGTGTCCAGGAAAACGATCTGCCCTTTTTCCCCCGTATAGACGGTCTGAATCCGGTTTCTGGTGGTCTGGGGCTTATTGGAGGTGATGGCGATTTTCTGCCCGATCAGATGGTTCATCAATGTGGATTTTCCTACGTTGGGCCTGCCCACAAGGGTGACGAATCCTGATTTATACTGTTTGTTTTCCATTCTTATTCTTTTCTCTCTTCCTCTTTTTGTTCCGGTTTTGCATTCTGTGCCGCTCTATTATTTGCCGCTTTTTCCTTCTTTTTGACCGCCTGCTTTTCCCCGGCGCGGATGAAAAGGAACAGGATTCCTGCTCCGATGCCGATGATGATGGCAGCGGTCAGTAAAAACGGCAGTGCGATCACAAACTCAATCGCGAAATTTTTAAGACCGCTGCCCACCCGGTACAGATTCGTCATAAAGCCCTGACTGATCCGCTCCCCGGCGCTTTTCGCCTCATGAGGCTCATATCTGGCAACCTCTTCCACATTTAAGTTCACGGTGCTGTAATCGATTTTATTATCATATGTACGAAGCTGGGATTCCATGCTTTCAAGCTGGTAACGTACGCTGGTCAGCTGTTCGTTAATCGCGATGATATCTTCAATGGATTCCGCATTTTCCAGCATGGATAACAGGCTCTCCTGCTCCGCCAGGAGCGCTTTTTTATGGCTTTCCAGATCCACATACTGCAGGGTAACATCCTCTACGGACTCATCCCTGCGTGTTACATTGGTCTGCTCTGATACCGCATCCACAAAGGAATCCAGGTTATCCGAGGGAATGCGCGCCATTATGTTTGCGCTTCTGGATCGAAAATTCTGGGTATAGCTGCCGTTGTAAATATTGCTTTGCTCCACATATCCGCCCAGCTGCTCCACCTTCTGCTCCACATTTTGAATGAGGACATCAAATTCTTCCGTCTCCACACTCATATTCACATTGCGGATCAGCTTCCGGTTCTGCTGTATTTGCATTCCTGCTTCTTTTCCCCCTTCGGGGCCGCCTGCTGCGGTATCCGCCGCCATCTCTTCCTGCGCGGCATAGTCATAAATGCCGCCGTCCATAGCCGCATCATAGGCCGCTGCATTCTCTGCCGGCGCTTCCATTGCGGTTTCAAATTTGGAACTGGCGCCGCATCCGGCGATCATGGAAACCACCAGTCCTGCTGCCAGAATCCCTGCCGTAACTCCTGTATTTCCCTTTTGTATCTTTCTCATAGCTTCCTCCCATTCTCCGGCGGCGCCGTCGTTTTCATAAGTATATCTCCTGCCGCGCCGCCCAGTACTGTTCCGACGGTTATCCCTGGTACAGCTGTTCCAGGGTGAGGAATTTTGCCTTCTCTTCTTCTATTTTCTTTTCATTGCCCACAACACACAGGCAGTCATCTGCCAAAACCGCCCGGACATGCCCGGCCAGAGCGCGGATATCTTCTGCCGTCGCATCCAGCACCTGATCCCTTTCCTTCTGCAGCTCTTCTTCAGTCTGATTTGTGAGATACAGACTCAATGCCCGCAGCGCTTTTGCAGCCGGATTCATAGGGGTATCCATTTCACTGACGGTTCCGATCACCGCCTGGGTCATGGCCCGTTCGTCTCCCGCAAAGCATTCGATGAAATCCGGCGCCTGTTCGTAAACCTGCACCGTTTTTCCCAGATTGGGATCCCGGTAGGAAACAAAGAAAGAATCCCCGCTTTTTCCGAAACTGCACATGCAGCCGTAAGCGCCGCCCTTGACGCGGACATTGTTCCAGAGATATTCGTTGTTCATAATACCTTTTAAAATCCGAAGTGCTCCGGTATACGGAAACCCGTCTTTGATATAATTTCCGGCGCGGCATACATACTGCACCTGAGAAGCGCTCAGATATCCTTCATTTTTCCGCGCAAGGGACACTTCATAAGGCGTTCCTTCCACGTCAGCTGTAAACAGCCTGTCTTTCATTCTCTGCGCTGCCGCCAGGAATTTGTCATATTGTTCTTCTTCCTCTGCGGTAAAATCCAGCATCAGGTTTTCTTTTCGGAAAATGCTCTCACATAACTTCTCAAGCTTTGCAGGCAGCGTTTTCTTTTCCTCTTCCCAGTTCCCGGAAAGGCGTTCCACCAGCCGGTAAAAGTCCATGCCGTTGATCACTTCCTGCAGCGCCGCGGTTTTGGAAATATAGGATAACGCCCTGCCGCTGGCGATGGTATGGCCTCCTGAAATCATGGCTGACTGGAGTCTGGACTTCAATTCCGCCAGAATCTCATTCAACCGTTTCTGATTGGAAAAATCCGACCGCAGCAGCATTTCCTCCGCCAGGTCCAGCGCGCTTTCCAGATTCTCATGGAAAGCTTTCCCTTTGACTTCAAACGTGATTTTCTGGCGGCTGAGATCTTTGGCATTGGTATAAATGTTGGTCACGGGCACAATTCCCCCGGTCAGCAGGTCCGTCTGGGTGAACAATTCCTGATAGCTGTATCGAGCCGTATCCACAAGGCCGAATACCGCTTTTAAAATGCCCAGGTAAGGGAACAGTTCCCCCGGCACACGGCTGCAGTCAAACAACAGCCTGAAATAGCTGATACCGTTGGTGGGAATCTTGTGATACAGCACCTCGGTATCCTCCAGCTGCCTTTTTTCCAAAATAACAGGTTCCACCTTACGGCGGATATCCTCTCTGGAGAGCAGCGGAATTTTTGCCAGGTCCTCGGGACGGTCCGGCTCTTCCTGAAACGCTTCCAGGTCATGGGTCTGCTCCACAATCCGCCCGATTTCCTCTTCCGACAGAGATGCCTTATAAGCCGCCAGTTTTTCTGCCAGCGCCCGGTCCTTCTGATCGGTCAGTCCCCGTACGGGCACTAAAAGCAGCACGCTTCTGTGAGGGTTGCCGAGAAGCTTTTCCCGGATCAGATCCTCAAAATAACGGCCTTCCGCTTTCCGGCGCAGGCTGCGGTATGTCTCCCCCGCTTCAATATGGATGAAGGGAGCATTTTCGTCATACAGCCAGCTGTCCATCACCTGCAGTCCATACATCAGGCCTGCGGGATAAGAACCGAAATCCGCCTCCCGGTACTTAAACTCATAATAATTCAGCCCGGCCAACAGCGTTTTTTTATCCAGGCCCTCCTGCACAAGCCGGGAGAGGGTCTCGTCAATGATCCTTAAAAAATCATCCTTCCGGTCTTCGTCCGCATTTTTGGCCACAATGGAAAAATAAGGCTGGCGCGTGCCGTTATCGAAATCGCTGTATACATCCTGCCCGATCCCCGCATCCAAAAGCGCCTGCTTTAAAGGCGCGCCCTGCGCGGAACAAAGGGCATAATCCAGGATCTGGAAGGCGATATACTCTTCCCGGTCCAACACGTCCCCCGCCGCGATATTACAGGATAAATAGGTATTATGAAGAAGCGGTTCGCTGTCCGTGACCGAATATTCCTTCCGAATCTCCACAGGCTTTAAAAAGGGCTTCTGTATGCCGATCACGGCTTCCACTTCCGCTTTGTCAAAGTGCGATAAATACGTTTCATCCAGCCATGTAAGCCGCTCTGCCATATCCATATTGCCATAAAGGTAAAGATAGCTGTTGGAAGGATGATAGTATTTTTTGTGAAAATTTAAAAACTGCTCATAGGTCAGGTTGGGGATCGCATCCGGGTCGCCGCCGGATTCATTGGCATAGGCCGTATCCGGAAACAGCGAGGTGACGATTTCCCGCCCCAGCACATCGTCCGGTGAAGAAAAGGCTCCCTTCATCTCATTATATACGACGCCGTTTATAGTCAGTTCGTCGCTGGGATCCTGCATTTCATAATGCCAGCCTTCCTGATAAAAAATGCGGGGTTCCCGATAAATGGCCGGGTAAAATACCGCATCCAGATAAACGTGCATCAGGTTGGCAAAATCCTTGTCATTACAGCTGGCCACCGGATAAAGTGTTTTGTCCGGGTATGTCATGGCATTTAAAAACGTATTTAAGGACCCTTTCACCAGTTCGATAAACGGATCCTTAACAGGGAAATCCCTGGAACCTTCCAGCACGGAATGCTCCAGGATATGGGCCACTCCGGTGCTGTCCTCCGGAGGCGTTTTAAAACCGATATAAAATACTTTATTTTCATCATCGTTGGACAAAAGCGCCAGTCTCGCGCCGCTCTTTTTATGGCGCAGGAGATAACTCATGGAGCGCAGATCCCCGATTTCTCTTTTCTCTATGATCTCATAAGCGTTCAGATCTTCTATTTTCATACTGTCTTCATTCTGCCTTTCCCTGTTTCTTTTTCAGACCGCAAAACTCATGAGGGCGAGCTTTGTCAGATGGAGTTCCTCCACAATTACGGTATCCATCTGCCTGTGCAGCGCTTCATTCTTCACGATCTCTTCAATTTTATATTCCCGGCTTTCGTAATGCCCTTTTTTATGCTTTTTGCCATCGGCGGGCACCCAGACGCTCATCTTGAATTTCGCCTTCAATTCTTTAAAGGTCTGATAGGAAAAATCCTGTTCCGTCATGAAAAAAATATGGTTTTCCATGGTGGTGGAAGGGTCCACATCCTTGAGGATATAATGAGTGATGACCGCTTTCCATTTAAAGGGGATATCCTCCATGACCGTCATTTCCCCATAGCTGAACCGGGCGCCGATATAAATGTTTCCAAAATCCTGTATCACATACTTAAAATCATTATTTTCTGCCATCAGTGCAATTCCTTTGTATCCAGATAGTCAATATGATCCGCTGTGATGCGCACCGCTTCCCGGATCTGCTCTTCCTTCATTCCCGTTTCTTCCGAAAGCTCGGCGACGGTCACCTTGCGCCCCAGCTCTTGGGCCATTTCTTTTGCCCTTTCCAGGACGTCATTGGCCTTCCCTGCCATTTTTTCTCCGGCTTTCTTTTCGTCCGCATTTTCGGCGATGTAATTCTCCATCGCCTCCATGATCATGCTGGCGATGGTTCCCTGGGCCTGGGCCGCATTTTCCGCGCAATCCAGCATTTCCACCGCCATGGTCAGGGCCACATTCCCCTCTCCGATCAGATCCTCTAAAAAGGCACCCTGCCCGGCATAGAGTTTCGCGATTTCCGCCACCTGGGAAAGGAAGATTTCAATCAGCCGCTTTTTGGCATCCGGATCTCCTGCCATGGCGGAAAGCGTGATGGCCTCTTTTTCTCCTTCCGTCACATCGGAAAGCGGCTCCAGCTCCTTTAAATAGGAATCCAGATAATCCGCTTCCTCCCCGGAAAGATAGTCAAAGGGATCCACCGGTTCCCCGATCCCGATTTTCTTTGTTTTTAAATATTCATACACCAGGGGAAGCTGGGCTTCCCCCATCTCCAATCCCGCTTCTGAAAATGCCAGGGTCACCTGTTCTTCCCGCAGCATATTCCCCTGCTCTCTGGCCAGTGCGCACAGCTGCTCCAGCGTCCGGGCAAATATCAATTCTTCTTTCATAAACGCTCCTTATTTTACATGTTCATGAGTGAACAGATGATACTGGCAGTATTCATAATTTCCGTTACACTTGGAACAGAACCGGAATTCCAGATCGTCACCGTCTTGTTCTGTCCTGCCGCACACCGCGCATTTGTGTTTTGTCACCATTTTGCTGCTGTGGTCTGCGCTTCTCATCTTCTGTTTAAATTCATGCCGCATTTTCACCTGTCCGGGCGACAGATGCATATGTCCCTTGGACCGGATGAAATAAACCAGGAAATTTAACAGGGAGAAGCCTACCACGATCCAGGTCACAAAGCCGCCCTGGATACAGTTCACAAGCAGAATCACTCCGTAAACGATCCCCAGCCATTTCACCTTGATCGGAAATAAGAACATCAAAAGCACCTGCACATCCGGGATGCTGGCCGCACAGGCCAAAAAGATGGACATATTGATGTAATAGGTGGAGAACTGGCCGAAATAGACACCGCTTCCGTTTCTCAACGCATATAATCCGGGAATCCCCACTGCCTGCGCTCCCATCAACGCACAGTAAATGCAGAGGACAAAAGCTCCCAATATGGTGAACAGGATGCCCGAAAATATATAAACGTTATATTTCCATGTCCCCCAGAGCCTCTCCAACAAATTCCCCAGGGAATAATACAAATAAAGCATGATGAGCACAAAGAAGATATTTGAATTTTCCGGCGGAATCAATACCCAGGTCACCAGTCTCCAGATCTGCCCTTTCAAGACCAGAAAGGGATCCAGAAGCAGATAGTAAAAAATCTGCGGCAGCAACATCTGCAGCAGATAGCCGATCCCGTAACAGATAATTAAGTATAAGGTAAGATTGGGAACAGCATATCTTTGCAGCTTCCATTTCCAGTTATTGCGTTTGTTCATATTCTAATAACAGTCCCTTCTTCATATTCTATAGCGGATGCCGGTTACAGCGTCCAATTATTTTATTTTACCATCCGTTTCCTAAAAAGGCAATGTTATGGTTTCCTTTTTATATTTGTTTTAGAATTCTACAGTATCATCTCATCAAGTTGACCGCTTTCTCTGCGGCATCTTCGCCAGCCTGCCGATCCACTGCCGGCGGGCTGGCGGAGGCGCTTAGCAAAACCTTAACATTTTTTTAGCGGGGCGTTTCATTGCATGTTGTAATTTCCTGTCGTATAATGTACGCGTCCAAAACAGGTTGATTTGTACTCAATATAAATAGGAAGAAAGTGATAGTGTATGATGAATCAGATGCAATATACCCTGGGGATCGACATCGGTTCCACCACTGTAAAAATAGCCATATTAAACGAAAAACATGAGATCCTGTTCTCCGATTACAAGCGTCATTTCGCCAATATCCGGGAAACTCTCTCCGATCTTCTCAAAGACGCCTACGGACAACTTGGCAATATCACCCTGCATCCCATGATCACCGGCTCCGGCGGGCTGACTTTGGCCCACCATTTGAATGTGCCCTTTGTCCAGGAAGTCATCGCCGTTTCCACCTCCCTGCAGGAGCTGGCCCCCAAAACCGATGTAGCCATCGAGCTGGGCGGAGAAGACGCGAAGATCATTTACTTTGAGCACGGCAATGTGGAGCAGCGCATGAACGGTATCTGCGCAGGCGGCACAGGCTCTTTTATCGACCAGATGGCATCCCTGATCCAGACCGATGCAGCCGGTTTAAATGAGTATGCGAAAAATTACAAATCCTTATACACCATAGCGGCCAGATGCGGCGTGTTCGCAAAATCCGACATCCAGCCTCTGATCAATGAAGGCGCTACCAAAGAAGACCTGTCCGCTTCCATTTTTCAGGCGGTGGTCAATCAGACCATCAGCGGCCTGGCCTGCGGCAAACCGATCCGAGGGCATGTGGCGTTTTTGGGCGGCCCGCTGCACTTTTTATCCGAATTAAAAACCGCTTTTATCCGCACTTTGAAGCTGGATGAGGAACATGTGATAGAGACAGACAATTCCCACCTTTTTGCCGCCATCGGTTCCGCCTTAAATGCGAAGGAAGAGGTTTTTTACACGATGGAAGAAATGGTAGGAAAACTTTCCTCCGACATTAAAATGGAATTTGAAGTGGAACGTATGGAACCGCTCTTCTCCTCCCAGGAGGAATATGACCGGTTCCGGGCACGCCACGACAGTCATTGTGTAAAAACAGCGTCTCTGGAGGAATATACCGGCAACTGTTACCTGGGCATCGATGCCGGTTCCACCACCACCAAAGCCGCACTCGTGGGAGAGGACGGCTCCCTTTTGTATTCCTTTTATTCCAACAATAACGGAAGTCCGTTAAAAACAGCCATTTCCGCCATCCAGGATATTTATAAACAGCTGCCAAAGGGCGCGAAGATCGTCCGTTCCTGTTCTACGGGCTACGGCGAAGCGCTGATGAAGGCTGCTTTTCTGCTGGATGACGGGGAAGTGGAAACCGTAGCCCATTACTATGCCGCCGCCTTTTTTAATCCCAAAGTGGACTGCATTCTGGATATCGGCGGTCAGGATATGAAATGTATCAAAATCAAAAACCAGACGGTGGACAGCGTGCAGCTGAATGAAGCCTGTTCCTCAGGCTGCGGCTCCTTCATCGAAACCTTTGCAAAGTCCTTAAACTACAGCGTACAGGATTTTGCGAAAACGGCACTGTTCGCCGAACATCCCATCGATCTTGGCACCCGCTGCACCGTCTTCATGAATTCCAAAGTGAAGCAGGCCCAGAAGGAAGGCGCGTCCGTTTCGGACATTTCCGCCGGGCTTGCCTATTCCGTCATCAAAAATGCGCTGTTTAAGGTCATCAAGGTTTCTGACGCCTCCGAACTGGGAAAAGAGATCGTGGTACAGGGCGGCACTTTTTACAATGATGCGGTCCTTCGCAGTTTTGAAAAAATCGCTGACTGCCAGGCGGTCCGTCCGGACATCGCCGGGATCATGGGCGCATTCGGCGCTGCGCTGATTGCCCGGGAACATTATACCCCCGGCTATCAGACCGGCATGCTTTCCATAGACGCCATCAATTCCCTGGAATTTGAAACCACCATGGCCAAATGTAAGGGCTGCACCAACAGCTGCCGTCTGACCATCAACCGTTTCTCCGGCGGACGGCAGTACATATCCGGCAACCGCTGTGAGCGTGGTCTTGGCAAGACCAAAAATCCGGATCAGGTGCCAAACCTGTTTGATTATAAGTTAAAACGGCTGTTTTCCTATGAACCTCTGACCTTGGATAAAGCGCCCAGAGGCCGGGTGGGCATCCCCAGAGTTTTGAATATGTATGAAAACTACCCGTTTTGGTTCACCTTTTTCACAAACCTGGGCTATCAGGTGGTCCTCTCCCCTGCGTCCAACCACAAAATTTATGAGCTGGGCATCGAATCCATTCCCAGTGAGTCGGAATGTTATCCGGCCAAACTGGCGCACGGCCATGTTTCCTGGCTGATCAGGCAGGGTGTAGATTTCATTTTTTATCCTGCGCTGTTTTATGAGCGCAATGAAACGCCGGATGCCAATAACCATTATAACTGCCCCATCGTTACCTCCTATTCCGAAAACATCAAAAACAATGTGGAAGAGATCGGCCGGGGCGATGTGAAATTCTGCAATCCCTTCCTCTCCTTCGCCTCTCTGGATGTGGCCACAGAGGCGCTGAAAAAGGAATTTGCCGATCTTCCCGCCAAGGAGGTGGAGAATGCGGCGCTGGCCGGCTGGGCCGAGATGCAGGCTGCCAGAGATGATATGAAGAAAAAAGGGGAAGAAGTGCTTTCCTGGATGGAAACAAACCATAAAAGAGGAATTGTCCTGGCAGGCCGTCCCTATCATGTGGATCCGGAAATCAATCACGGCATTCCGGAACTGATCACCTCCTATGGTCTTGCCGTGCTGACTGAGGACTCCGTTTCCCATTTAGGCACACCCGACAGACCGCTGATCGTTTCCGACCAGTGGATGTATCATTCCCGCCTGTATGCGGCGGCTGCATTTGTGCGCACCCGTGAGGATCTGGACTTAATCCAGTTGAATTCCTTTGGCTGCGGCCTGGATGCAGTGACCACCGACCAGGTGAATGACATCCTCTCCGGTTCCGGCAAAATTTATACCTGTTTAAAAATTGATGAAGTGAATAATCTGGGGGCGGCCCGCATCCGCATCCGCTCCCTGCTCTCCGCCATCCGGGTGCGGGAGAAAAAACGCCGGCAGCGCACCATCGCGCCCACAAATATTCACAAAGTGCAGTTTACGGAAGAAATGAGGAAAGATTACACCATCCTCTGCCCTCAGATGTCACCGATCCATTTTGAAATTCTGGAAGCGGCGTTTAAAGCCTGCGGATATCACTTTGAAGTGCTTCCAAACGATAACCGCCAGGCCATCGACACCGGTTTAAAATATGTGAATAACGATGCCTGCTACCCTTCCCTTCTGGTGGTGGGTCAGATCATGGACGCTCTGCTTTCCGGCCGTTATGACCTGCACAAAACTGCCATCGTCATGTCACAGACGGGGGGCGGCTGCCGCGCCACCAACTATATCGGCTTTATCCGCCGCGCTTTGGAAAAGGCAGGCATGGAATATATTCCGGTCATCTCCGTCAATATGGCGGGCATCGAAAGCAATCCCGGATTCCACCTGAATGCCGACCTTTTGATCCGGGCGGTTTACGGCGCGATTTTTGGTGATATTTTCATGCGCTGTGTCTACCGGATGCGCCCCTATGAAAAAGAACCCGGCTCCGTCAACGCACTGCATAAAAAATGGGTGGAACGATGCCGATCCTTCGTTGCTACAAAAAAGCTGCCCAACTACTTTAAATTCCGCAAAATATGCCGCCAGATCATAGAAGAATTTGATGCTGTGCCGATCCTTGATATTCAAAAACCCAAGGTAGGCATTGTCGGCGAAATCCTGGTGAAATTCGCTCCCGCCGCGAACAACCATCTGGTGGAACTGCTGGAATCGGAAGGCGCAGAAGCTGTGGTACCGGATCTTCTGGATTTCATGTTCTACTGCTTTTATAATCAGCTTTATAAAGCGGACCATCTGGGGACCAGCAAAAAAACCGCCTCTGTGGCAAAGCTTGGCATCTGGGCTATGAACCGGGTCCGTTCCTGCGCTGCAGAAGCTTTCCGAAAAAGTGTACACTTTGACCCGCCCGCTAATATTTACGATCTGGTTTCCTATGCCGAACCCATCGTATCCATCGGCAATCAGACCGGAGAAGGCTGGTTTCTGACCGGGGAAATGGTGGAGCTGATCCATTCCGGCGTAGGCAACATTGTGTGTACCCAGCCTTTTGGCTGTCTGCCCAACCATGTAGTTGGAAAAGGCGTCATCAAAGAGCTGCGCCGGCGGTTTCCGGAATCCAATATCGTCGCAATCGATTATGATCCCGGCGCCAGTGAAGTCAATCAGTTAAACCGGATCAAACTGATGCTTTCTACCGCTCAGAAAAATCTGAAAAAGGCGCAGGATTCATGATATTTTAACGAAAATGTAAAAAAAACGTAATAATTCACGGCAGAAAAATACATTTAATTGTCAATTTCTGCCGTGATGTTTTTTTCTCCAACTATTCGATTGGTTTTTGCATCAATCTATGGTAAAGTAAAGCATAACATACCTGTATAAGTTCTCGGAATTAGATAAATCTAATTCCAATGCAGATTGAAAATTGAATAT
>CABSCP010000020.1 GCA_902476265.1 uncultured Lachnospiraceae bacterium | reverse complement strand
CGAACCGTCTGCAAATCTTCTTTGATGAAAAGCCCGACGAAGCGACGCGGGCAGAGATGAAAAGTAACGGCTTCCGCTGGTCGCCAAAAGCCGAAGCATGGCAGCGACAGCTTACCGACAACGCCTATTTTGCCGCAAACTATATCAAATCCATTCAGCCCCTTTCCGGGGAAAAGCCTACGGACTTACAGCGGGAGCATATCCGGGAAGAAAAGGCAAAGGCACAGAAGCCGTCCTTTACCCCGGAAACCATCTACAAGGTGCGGGAAAACCCGTACAGTGACCGCATGGAAAACCGTTATCTGCTACAAGAATATGTGACGCAGGAAAACGGCATGGCGAAAATGGGCGACGTGCTGTATATGGGTACGCCGGAGAAATGCCGCGAGCTGATGGGGCGGCTTGTCGCCGGGGAGCTGACACAGGGACAGGTAAAGGAGCTTTACGCAAAGGCGCAGGAGCAGCCGCAAGCACAGGAGCAGACCGCAGAGCCGGAGCCGCCCACACAGGAAGCGGAGCCGGACAAAGACACTTTTTCCATTTATCAGTTAAAGCGCGGCGACGAAACGCGGGACTTCCGCTTTGAGCCTTACGACCGTTTACAGGCGGCGGGGCTTGCCGTTGATAGGGCAAATTATGACCTTATCTACACCGCGCCCCTTGCGCCGGGTACATCACTGGAAGATATTTATACTCGTTTCAATATCGACCACCCGAAAGACTTTAAGGGACACAGCCTTTCCGTTTCAGACGTGGTAGTGCTTCATCAGAACGGGCAGGACACCGCCCACTATGTAGACAGTTTCGGTTATAAGCAAGTGCCGGAGTTTTTACAGGAACAGCCGCAGCAGCTTATCCCCGACGAGCATTTGACCGGGGAGAAAATCACAACGCCGCGCGGGAGCTTTAGCCTTACCTCTATGAGCCGTGAACAAATGGAAGCCGCCGGATATGGCTTTCATCATCAATCGGAGGACGGGAAGCATTACATCATGGGGAACGGCACAAGTGCTTTTGCCGTTGCCGTGGAGCAGCCGGAAAATCACTTGAAAGCCGCCGAGCAGACCACCGAGCAAAACTATAACATGATTGATGGGCAGATAAACAACACGCCCACCGTGGACGAACTGGAAGCAAAGGTAAAAGCCGGGGAGCAGATTTCTCTGACCGACCTTGCCGCCGCTGTCAAGGCAGACCGGAAAGCCGGAAAGGAAACGAAACCGGAAAAGAAGCCCTCTATCCGGGCGCAGCTTAAAGCCGATAAGGAACGGACACAGAAGAAAACGACAAGGAGCAAGTCACAGGATTTGGAAAGGAGCTGACCGCATGAACAAATTTGAAAACGTGGATATAATCGCTTCCCTTGACGCTATCATGCGGCAGAACACCGCATTTTATCAGAGCGATTTTGAGATTGACAAAGAGATTATCCAAAAGGCGGCGGCAAGCCCCGCCGCCGGGGACAAGCGGCTTTTGTGGCTGTCCCGCCCGTCCGGGACGTACTGTTTCCGGGAACGGGACGTATTCTTGAAAGACACAAGGCAGCACAATACATGGAGGTTTTACGGGGAGCAGACCCGCGATAACGTCCTTGCCTATGCCGTCACAATCACAGGCATAGAGGACGGAAAAATCAAGGGCGACCTTTACGAACTTGATTACCCGCAGCATTTTAAGCACGTTGCGGAACAGGGATTGCCCGCCGATACCGTTACCCTGCATTATGAACGTGGGAGCCGGACACAGCCCGCAAAACAGTATTACAGCGGAACACCCGACCCGCAGCTTGGGGAGTTTGTACGCGGTGAAGCGCAGCCCAACGACCCGGACACTTTGCGTTATCTTCTGCAAGAGGAACAGCGCGGGCGGGAACGGCTGAAACCGGGGGATTTTAAGGAGCATATCAATACCCTGCATGAAAGCCGGATAAGGCGGGAAGCAGGGCGCGTTTTGTCGGAGCTGCAAGCCCTTAGAGAACCGAACAGCCCGGAAAAGACACATTTCATGGTGGAGCTGTCACCGTACTTTACAGAGATAGCGTCAAGCAGGGACACCGACCGCCTGTTATCCATGCTGCCCTTTAAGACCCTATCACTTTCCAACATAAAAGACCGACACGACATTTACGCCTTTGTTTCAAAGGACGAGAGTCGCGACAAGGGCTTACGCAAGCCCCGCCCCTCTATCCGGGCGCAACTTGCAAAAGACAGGGAAAAAGCCGCCCCGAAAAAGGCGGCGGCAAAACAGAAAAATCACGATATGGAGGTATGAGAATGAACCGATTTACCGTTGAGGAAATGAACCTTATCAGCATTTACAACGAGGGCGGCAAGGCGCAGCTTACCGCCAACATCACCGCCGCGCTGCCGTTCATGGACGGGGATATGAAAGAGCTTGCAGAGCGCACCGTTGCCGAAATCGACAGACTGACCGAAGCGGAGTACGCGGAGCTTGCCGTTTACGCCGCTGACGAGGCATGACCGGGATAAGGCGGCTTGCGCCGCCCCAGAGCCGCAGGGTGAACGCCCTTGTACGCCGGGAGTGCTGCAACTATGATTGCGGCAACTGTATTCTGCTTGACGACGGCGACGAGTGCGTTTGCCCGCAGACCATTTCCTTTTCCCTGCTTTGCAAGTGGTTCCGTATCGCCGTATTGCCCGCTGACAAAGAACTGTACGCGGAACTTTACGCCCCGGAGGACAGGCGGCGTTGTGAGGTATGCGGCGCGTCCTTTGCTTCAAGCTCAAACAGCGTCAAGTATTGCCCGAACTGCCGGAAACGTATACAGCGCAGACAAGCCGCCGAACGCAAGAGGAAACAGCGGCAACTGTCACGCAGTAGGGGAGAAAAAGCCCTTGTATAACGGGGCTTTCCGGGCGTGAAAATCAGGCGGCAAAGGATTGTTACCTTTCCCCTTAAAAACGGCGTTCTATCGCGTGACAGGACGCAGAAAACAGCACCCACGAAAAGACCGGGCGCGGTGGCCAGTGATTGGCTGCCGCGCCCGGTTCTTTTTTGTCTGCTTATTCACGCTCTGTCTGCCGTCCCTTTTCCGGCTCTCTGTCCTGCCGCAAAATGCTGTCAATGTTCCTCTTGATAACATCATATTCCCCGACCTGTTTTTTCAGCTTGCCATAATCAGCGTACAGGGCTTCTTTCCGTTCTTGGAGCTTTTCATATTCGGCTTGCAGGGCGGCGACGTTGGGGAGCTTGCCGGATATGCCCGCCGCTTTTAATGCCTTTGCCGCCGCTTCATGCAGAATGATACTGCCCTCATGGGCGGCACGGTACTGCCCTTTATTTTTCGCCTTGCGGTATACGTCATAGGCGGGCTTTGTCTTTTGATACGTCGTGATGTTCTTCATCAGCAACGCCATATCAGACAGCCGCTTTTCCGCGCCCTTTAATGCGTCTGCCGCCTGTTCGCTCTCTGCCGTGACTTCCTCTATCCGGCTGACTAAATTCATATACTGTTCAATCTTGTTTTCCGTAAGGAAGTTAAGCGTCTTTGCCGCCTGTTTCAGATTATGGATTTTCGCCCATTGTTCATAGCCCCGGCTTTCTTGCGCTTTGATACTGTTTTCAATATCAATCAGCAGGGACACGCCCTTTTTCTCTGCCCGTGGAGCTTTGGCGGCGCGGGTACGCTTGCCCGCTATCCGTTCGGCTATGGCTTCCTCTGTATAGTCTGTGCCGAGGGTTTTCAGACGGGTAAACCGTTCCTGTCCGGGAGCGCGGCACGATATGTATTTGCCCCGTTTGATTTCATAGCCCGCCGCCTGTAACCGTGAAAGCAGTTCCTCAAAGTCTGCCACTTGGGGAATAAGCGTGTCAACGGCGGTTTTCAGCTTGCCTTTCCAACTTGTCCCCGTTTTCTCTGCCTGATATTCTGCATAGCTTTTCCCTTTGCTGCCCTTGCCCGGAACAACGACAGATAAACCGTGTTCCCGGCACAGCCTGTCGCTCATGTTCCGTATGCCGTAATACGTCCGCTTGTTGGAATTATACTTGTGGTGGTCTACGAAATTAGCGGCACAAAATATGATGTGGTTATGGATATGACCTTTATCAATGTGCGTCGTCAAAACATACTCATGCTGCCCTTTAGTTACAGCGTCGGCAAGCTGCCGCCCGATTTCATGCGCCTGTTCCGGCGTGGTTTCCCCCGGTTCAAAGGACTGTATCAGGTGGTGGGCTAAATTGCTGCCCTTATCCAACGCTTGGGACAGGGTATATTCAAACTCAATATCTGCCGTTTGATAAGAACAGCCGAACGAGGACACAAGTATTTTCCCGTCCGTCTTGTCCGGGTTCTGGATATAGTCAATGGCTTTGCTTAGAGTGCTTTTAATAGGCTTAATCTTTGTAACCGCCATATCTCATTCAGCACCCCCTTGATTTCCTCTATGTCCTCTTGGTAGACGCTGCCCGTGGCGTTCACGCGCCGCGCTATCTGGTTGACGTTGACCCCGATTTTCTGTATCTCTGCCGTCATAGCCTTAATGTCGCTATGGTCTATCTGAATGATATACCCGTCAATCAGCATTTTCCGGGCGTATGCCGCAAAGTTTTTCGTGGGTATCAGCTTCATTTTCTGCTCTATCAATTCCCGTTCCTGTTCGTTGACCGGGACGCGCAATATAAGCGGTCTTGTCCTGTTTGCCATTGTATCGCTCCTTTCCGTTTTCAGAGGGTTTGGGACACTTCCCAACAAGCATTTTGCCGACAAGCCGCAGGACGCGGGCGGGCAAAATACGGAAGTGTGGCTACACTTCCTATGCTTGCTATTCTTCTTTTCGCATACTTCCACGTCAAAGATGGGGAAATGCCAACCTATCCCCGGAAAAGAAAAAACGCCGCACCTTGCGACGTTACCGATAGCAGTTCAGACGAAAAAAACGGAGGACTTTATTCCCCCGCTTCTTTGTTGTTCGCTTCCTGTATTCCTTTTGCTGTTGCCGTCATAATCGTTAAATCCCGGCTGTCCATATCAGCAAGCAGACTGTCAAGCTGCCGCCGTTGTGTGGATTTGTCTGTTCCCTCATTCGGGAAAAAGAACTGGTCTACCGACACATCTAAAAAGGTGACAAGCTCATAAAAGATTTGTAGGCTTGGGTGCTGCCCGCTGTTCTCAATGGACGCGATATAGCGCGGCGCAATGTTCAGCCTATCCGCTAACTGATTGCGTGATATTCCTTTTGCCTTTCTTGCTTCTTTTATGGCTTGCCCGAAAGCCTTAAAATCATACTTCACTTTGTCCTGCTTCATATTTTTCACCCTATTACATTTTACCGTTCATCTTTCTTGTGGAATATGATTACACATATCATAGTATTGACAAAGATAAAGCATATTATCAGGTCTTGACAAAAATGCTTTTATATGCAACAATAGTTATGTAACATATGTTTTATATCATAGAAATGGAGAGGATATAGTATGCCGCCTAAACCTAAAATAACTAAAGATATGATTTTAAATACTGTCTTAAAAATCACACAAGAAACAGGTTTTGAAAGCGTAAATGCAAGAAGAATAGCAAGTAAATTACAATGTTCAACACGTCCTATTTTTACTTGCTATGAAAATATGGAAGAACTAAAACAAGCGTTTCTTGATTTTGCCTTTGAATATTACAATCAGTTTGTTGCTGATTATAATAAATCTACAATGTCAAAGCCGTATTTACTTTTACCGCTTTCATATATAGATTTTGCCAAAAAAGAAACATTCCTATTTAAACTCCTATTTATAAATGATATGGACTTAGATATGACAGAAGAAGGTGATTTTTATAAGGAAATTGGCAATGAGGAAAAAGCTAAAATATTTTCAGAGATGATTGGTGTGGAAATAGAACGTGCGAAAGTGATATTTTTGGACTTATTCCTATATGCTCATGGCATAGCTGTTTTGACTGCAACTGAAAAGCTATCCTTTAATAGTAATACTATTGAAAAAATGCTCTGTAATTTTTTGTCTGTATTTATAGGACAAGATAATAATAAATATTAAAAAGGTGGATATATAAAATGAATACAAATCAGTATCTAATTGACTTTTATAACAATTATGACGAAGATTGCCGTCTTGCTTTGAAATATGGAACAGTCGAATTTCTTACAACTATGCGTTATATAGAAAAATATTTGAAACCCGGCAACCATGTACTTGAAATCGGTGCGGGAACAGGGCGATATTCTCATACATTAGCCCGTCAAGGATATGTAGTAGATGCGGTAGAATTGATTGAACATAATATCGAAATTTTTCAAAAAAACACTTTAGAAACTGAAAACATATCCATTATACAGGGTAATGCTTTAGATTTATCTTCTTTTCCAGATAATCAGTATGATGTTACTTTACTACTCGGACCCCTTTATCATCTTTATAATAAAGAAGATAAGCAACAGGCAATTCGCGAAGCTATTCGAGTAACCAAACAAGGTGGTATAATTTTTGCCGCATATGTGATTTCTGACGGGTGCTTGCTTGACGAGGGCTTTAATAGAGGTAATATTAGTGTTTCTGAATATGTAAAAAACGGCTTGCTTGATGTTGAAACATTTGCTGCAAAATCTGAACCAAAAGATTTGTTTGAGCTTGTTCGTAAAGAAGATATAGATGATTTAATGTCTATCTTCCCTGTAACCAGACTTCATTATGTTGCAACAGATGGTTGCTCCTTATTTATGCGTGAAGCAATCGAAGCCATGAATGATGAAACATTCCAGTTATATCTAAACTATCATTTTGCCACTTGTGAGCGAAGTGATTTATTGGGTATTACGAGCCATGCTGTAGATATATTCAGAAAGTAATGCCAAATACTAAAGAACGACTTGAGGTGTTTTAATGCAAAATGAAAAATGGATATTATGTCCTATATGCCAAAATAAAACACGGTTAAAAATACGGGAAGATACCATTCTAAAAAATTTTCCCTTATATTGTCCTAAATGCAAACAGGAAACGCTAATTAACGTCGAACAACTGAATATGTCAGTTATCAAAGAGCCAGACGCACAGACGCAGAGCCGATAATCAATGAGTTTATTACTCATGGTTGTCGGTTCTTTTCTTTTTAGATAACTGCTTCTACTATGCGATTTCTGACAGATTTGCAACAGATAAAAACCGTTGCTTGTCGGCAGGGATACGCCCGAACTGAACAGCGGCGGTTTTGAAATAACAACAATCAAAACCGCCGCATTTCTTTTTGAAAAATCAGAATACGGAGGGTGTGTTAAAGTCGCCCTTTTTTAAGGATACGGCGGTATCAAGGAGGTGCCGCCGTGTTATTTTTGTATCGACATAAACCGACAACCTTTTTATCAAAAAAGCTCGCCCACCACCACGGGATATTCCGGCTCCATAGATGATTATACACATCATTATAATACTGTTTATAATTCCTTTGCGCCCGATTGCGTTTTGCAGTCGGGCGCATTTTGTTTTTCGCAAACCTTTTTTAAAAAAATTTGCTGTTTTCTTTGGCATATTTCCGCCGCTGTCGTGGAGGGCTGCCGAAAGGGGATAACACTACTCCGACCCCCGGATTGGAAAGGGGGTGAGAACATGAACCCTGCTCGGTTTGAATGGCAGACCCGGTGCGAGTTTAATGCGTACTGCAAACGCACGTTACGCAATGAACTGATTGACGCAAGCCGGGAACGCAAACGTCGGCAACGCCGCGAAGTGACCTTTTCAGACCTTACCCCGCATGAGGAAAAGCAGCTTTATACCGTGGACAAGTATTTTGTCAACGAGGATAAAGAAGAAGCCTTTTGCGTGGGAGATTTGAAGATAACCGCGAAGCTGCTTGCCGAAGCCCTGCACTCCTTGCCGGAGGATAAACGGCAAGCCGTGTTGCTGTACTATTTTTTCAACATGACCGACGTTGAGATTGCGGAAGCAATGAAGATACCCCGCAGCACAGTACAGTACCGCCGGACAAGCTCTTTTGAACTGCTAAAACGATATTTGGAGGAACGCGCTGATGAATGGGACGAACTGTAACGACGACGAGCGCGGCTTATTACCCTATCCGGTCATTTTAGCCGCGACAGAGGGCGACCCGGACGCTATGAAAATTGTCTTGCAGCATTACCAGAGCTATATAGCCCACCTGTCTATGCAAAAAATCCGCGACGAAAACGGTAATACCTATTGGGGCATAGACGAGGAGTTACGCCAACGGCTTCAAGCGAAACTCATGCGGGCTGTCCTCAACTTCAAGGCAGACTACTAAGGACATAGACGAAGCGTCCCCCTTTCCGCTTCACCTGTCCCGTCTGACCTACCCTGTACCTTGATAAAGAAAGCGGCGCAAGATAACGGCGACGCAGCATAGGGCAAATTGGATACGTTCTTTCTGTACCGAGCCATACGGCGGGCGCGCCATGACTTCCCTGTTTACCGGGAACGAGCGACCAACACCGCGCCGGAAAGCAAGTGTAGCGGCTTGCGGGCGACGACCACACAGAAAGGATAATGATACTCCCTTACCGCCACAGTCCGAGCGTTAGAAGCGTCGCAGACAATGGGTAGGGCTGCATGAGAACCATGCAGGGGTGAAATTCCCGTGGAGCTTTGCCAAAAGCCGTTCGATTAAAGCCCTCTATTTTAGATTGGTATAGTGTACTTGCTGTCTTTCATAAGATGTACTGTCTACCGAAAGGGGGTATTTTTATGACTGACAACATTACCTATCAGATTGATAGGGCAAGAATATCTGAACAGAAAATGCAATTTAACGTAATAAATCGCCGCCCCAAATATTCCATAAAAGAAAGACAAACCGTAAAGGCTGAAATTGAAAAACAGCTCTTTGCGGTTTTTTGTAAATATGCGTGTCCTAATTGAGCGTAGGCGGGTAATGTGCTATAATATAAATGTGGGCGGCTCATTTCAATACATCGTTATGGAGGTAAACGATGTATGACGCACTTTATACCCGCCAATCAGTAGAAAAGGTAGACAGTATTTCTATTGAGAGCCAACTTGAATACTGCAAGTACGAAACGCGCGGCAACCCCTACAAGGAATACATAGACAGGGGGTACAGCGGAAAAAATACCAATCGTCCCGCCTTTGAGGAACTGCTTGAAGATATTAAGCAGGGAAAAGTTTCAAGGGTAATTGTCTACAAGTTAGACCGTATCAGCCGTTCTATTTTGGATTTCGCGAACATGATGGACGTATTCCAAAAATACGGCGTGGAGTTTGTTTCATCAACAGAACGGTTTGACACTTCAACCCCTATCGGACGGGCAATGCTGAATATTTGTATCGTATTTGCACAGTTGGAACGAGAAACAATCCAGAAGCGTGTAACAGACGCATACTATTCACGTTGCAAGCGCGGCTTTTACATGGGTGGGCGTATTCCCTATGGTTTTGCCAAAACCGATACCGTTATTGACGGCATAAAAACTTCTATGTTTGTGCCTGTTCCAGAGGAAGCCGAGCAAATGCGCCTTATGTACTCTTTATATGCCAATCCCGAAAATTCGCTTGGTGACATTATCAACTACTTTAACGAAAACGGGATAAAGCAGCTACGCGGCGGTATGTGGAGTACGGCAAGAATAAGTGATATGCTCCGCAACCCGGTTTATGTAAGAGCTGACGCTGACGTGTACGACTTTTTCAAAAGTCAAGGGGCAAATGTTATCAATCCCGTATCTGACTTCACAGGTTATAACGCCTGTTATCTCTATAAGGGTACGGTATCAACGACACGCAAGCAATGTGATTTGACCGATAAGGAAATTGTGCTTGCACCCCATGAGGGTATCGTTTCATCACGTGACTGGATAAAATGCAGGATACGCTGTCTAAGTAACAGACAATCAACAAGAACCTGCAAGCCTAAAAATTCGTGGCTTGTCGGTAAAGTAAAATGCGGGAAATGCGGTTACGGCTTGACTATCGCAAAGGCAAATACCAAATGGCATAGATACTTTATTTGTGCTACGGCATTAGCAACGAAGAAAGCGAAATGTCAAGGTACAGGCGGCACAGTTTACGCCGACGTGTTGGAGGAATATATCTTAAATGCTATATGCGAAAGGTTAGCCGAGTTTCAAACCCTCTCAAAGCATGAGGAACACCGCATTAGCCCAAAGGTAAATGAAAATAAAATCCGCTTGACTGAAATTGATAAGGAAATTGAGGATTTGCTATCTAAGGTAGTCGGCGCAAATGCTATCCTTATGGAGTACATCAATAACAAGGTAGAAGCATTGGACGCAGAACGTCGGCGGCTGCAAGAGGAAGTAATATCCTTGACACATCAGCCGGACGGCAATGATATGAACGTCATTACAAACCATGTTGAGAAATGGAGCGAAACGACGTTTGAGGATAAGCAAGCCGTTGTTGACGCACTTATCAAGGTTATTACCATAGCGGACGGAAACATTGAAATCACATGGAATATATGACGCTTCACAGAGCGTCGTTTTTAAGGATAAATTTACTTGTATCTTCCCGCTTCGGTGAAGCGCTCCGTCTGGCCCAGGAAAAACTGGACAGCAAAAACTTCTATGCCTTCAACCCTGAATTTGACAGATGTAAAAACTGACTGCTGCCCAAAACAGCCTGCCCCGTTGAATGGGCAGGCTGTTATTACTTTTTTTCCTTCCGGCGTTCATGCCTGAGTTCTCTCGCCCTCTCCTTTTTCATCTGGATCTGGGCAGCTTCCTTTTCGGTGATGAATTTGGTGGTCTTGACTGCAAAGACCATATCATCCTCCGCTTTTTTGATGCGGATCTTTCCCTTCATATAACCGTGTTTATCGCACCACGATATGCTGTAATAATGCTTCCCGTTAGGAGTGAACCACTTTAATTTCCGGCGCAGATTCTTATGGCACAGATAGCATCTGGTGGAGATCACCTCCCTGTCCGCCATAAGGGCTTCCTTGTCGGGAAAAGGTCTGGATATATATTTCGCATAATTGTCAAATACCACATGGATTTCCGTTCTGTGATTTCTGGGCAGATTGAACGTATCATAAGATACTCTCTGCAGCGCCACCGGATCTTTGATCAGCTGCAGCACTCTCGCCGTATAATAGGCATCGCTCAAAGCCCGGTGAAAGGGAATGTCCTTTGTAATGTGGAGAAAATCCACCGCATATTCCAGGTTTCTCCTGCTCTTTCCATCCTCATAGGCAACGCTGAAAAGCTTCTGGATATCATAAAAGCGCAGCGGCCCTTTTCCCAGGGAACCCATTCCGAAAAATTTCATGTTCCGCTGCAGCTCCGTCAGATCCAGGGGCCCCCATGTGCCGAACATGTAATCCTTTCCACACCAATCCAGAAAATCCTTCATCACCTCTTCAAACTTCCGGCATTTCTCCAGCTCCCACATGTGGATACGGATCAGCTTTTCGGTGATGCGGTGCATCTCGTCATAGACCTGCGGCTTAATCAGTTCATGAAACGTATCCGTAATTTCCATGCGGCTATTCAATTTTACAGCGCCGATTTCTATAATTTCGAAGGTCAGCATCCTGCTGCGGTCATCGTCGCTGTCCGAGGCCTGATTCCATTCCAGGTCCAATACGATATAGTCCATATCTTCTGTTTCTTCTTTCCGCACCCTCAATGTTGTACTAATTTTTAAGCAATTCCATTATACCTGAGAAGCCTTCGTTATACAAGCATGGGACAGGTAAAAACTTACGCCCCGATTCCCGCGCAGCATGCCCTGACTTCCTTCAGCTATAACAGGGGATTTTCCGCTCTGGCTTTCAGCTTCGCAAACCGTTTATCCACCTCTGCCTGAAGGGCATCCGTCACTTCCCTGTACTCCTCCTTCACCAGATGCTTCGTGCGTCCCATCCTGCCCAGCCATTCCGTGACCGGTATTTTTTTGCCCCGTCTTTCCGGATCATAGCTCAACCGGGTGATGCCCTGTTCCACTTCGTACAGCGGGAAAAAGCAGCAGTCCACAGCCGCTCCCACCACTTCCCGCTCATTGGACGGTTTATCGTTCCAGTTCAGCGGGCAGGCAGAAAGGGCTTTCACATAAGCCATTCCGGATTCTTTCGCATAGGCCGCTGCTTTCGCCGCCTTTTTAATAAAATCTGCCGGGTTGCTCTCCGCCACGGTCGCCACATAGGGGATCCCTGCGGCGGCCATGATCTGAGCCGTATCCCGCTGGAAAAAATCCTTTCCGAACTGGTCCCTTCCCACATGGGAAGTGGCGCTTCTGGCCCCGTATGGTGTGGAGTAAGAAAGCTGATAGCCGGTATTCATATAACCACCGTTGTCATATTCAAATAAAATCATCCTCTGGCTGCGGCAGGCCGCGCCGAGAGCAGAACCCAGGCCGATATCCATGCCGCCGTCCCCGCTGACCATGACGAAGGTGATCTCTCCTTCGGGCATTTCCCTGCGCCGCTGCTTTTCTTCAAAAACCGCGATGATTCCCCCCATGGTTGCCGCGCCGTTCTGGAACAGATTATGCACATAGGGCACCCGGAAAGAGGTTTTGGGATAGGCGGTGGTGACCACCATGCCGCATCCCGTCTGCAGCAAAAATACCACATTGCCTTCTATGCCGCGCATGAGAAGATTGATGTTCACCGGGATCCCGCATCCGGGGCAGGCGCCATGGCCCGGCGCCAGGCGTTTTGGCATGGCGGTGGTCTCCTTCACGCTTCCGCCTTTCACCTGCATCCGTTTTTCCTCTGTATCATAGGCACAGTCGGTCAGATGCAGGACGGTTTCCGCCGGATCCAGCGAATTTACTGTCATTTCCGGCGCTTCCGCCGGCATTTTGCTCCCCTCCATCCCGTAATATCCGAAGTCGGGAGACTCCTTTCTGCTGCAGATTTCAAAAAGCTTCTCCGCATCCTCTTCGTAAAAATCCGTACCGCCCAGTCCGTAAACCCGGGACAGAATCCTTCCCCGAAACCCGTGGCGCTGCAGGGCCGCACGCACCTCCAGGGACAAATTTCCGCCTCCTGCGCCATAACTGTCCTGCCTGTCCCCCACCAGGATGGTTTCCGCATTTTTGCAAAGCTGCCACACTTCTTCTGCCGGAAAAGGCCGGAGCATAAGAAGCGTCACCGCCCCCGCCCGAATCCCTTTTTTCCGGAGCTTTTCCACCGCTTCTTTTGCCGTTTCATAGGCGGACCCCAGCAAGATTAAAAGGATGGCCGCATCCTCTGCCCGATAACTTTCCATCCACCCGTAGTTCCGTCCGGAAAGCTCTCCATACTCCCCGAACAGGCCGGGCAGTCTCTCCCGGGCCTGTTCCATGGCCTGATGAAGCTCCCATTTATTGTGCATGATATCTTTTTCTCCCATGTAGGAGCCGATGGTGACCGGATTTTCCAGATTGAGCGCCGTATCCTCCCGTTTCCAGTTCCCCACATAGGCCTGTACGGTTTCATCGGAAGCAAAAATTTCGCACTTTCTTTTCTGATGGCTGGTAAAAAAACCGTCATAGGCCACGGCAACGGGCAGCTTCACTTCCTCCGCCAGTTTTAGAGCCATCAGGTTCATATCATATACAGCCTGAGGCCTGGGCGCAAAAAAAATGATCCAGCCCGCATTCAGAAGATACATGATATCGCTGTGATCCCCCTTGATACAAAGAGGACCGGATACCGTACGGCAGGCCACGTTCATGACCATGGGCATCCGCGTCCCCGACTGCACCGGCATCTGCTCCAGCGCATATAAAAGCCCGTTGGCGCTGGTGGCGCCGAACACCCTGCCGCCGGCCGCTGCGGCCCCGTAACAGATCCCCGCAGCGCTGTGTTCCCCCTCCGCCGCGATCAGCCGGATATCCGTTTTTCCGTCCGCCCGCCACAGATCCAGATTCTCCGCAATCTGTGTGGAAGGCGTAATGGGATAATAGCCCATCACATCATAGCGGATCTGCCGGGCGGCGCTGGCCGCCAGTTCGTTTCCGTTGGCAAATATGATTTTCTGTTCTTCCATATCAGTCTTTTCCCTCCTCCTTTAACAGCCCTTCCCGGCGCGCTTCTGTCTCCGGCGCGCTGGTCAGCGCTTCCACCGGACAGACGCTGACACAGCGCAGACAGCCTTTGCAGTACCGATAGACAGGTCCCTGATTCACCAGGGTTTCCTTTCCCTTAAAAATGCCGGGTTCAAACCGGAATACCATATCCGGACAGGTGGAATCACACAGCCCGCACTGGATACATTTCTCCGGATGAAAAACCGGAACATATCCTTCCCTTCCCGGCGCCAGATTATTTTCCACGCTGTTCCCCGGCGCGGGATTGATGCCGCCGATGTTTCCCGCAAATCTTCCCGCATAGGGTTCCTCCATGCTGTCCAATCCACAGCCCGCCGGAGATTGAGGCAGATTATCCACATGGCTCTCCTCTTTTCCACAGACATATCCCTCCTGCTTCTTCACCGCGTCATATCCCCGCCGGATCCCCTCCACATTGCGCGGCATCAGCTCCGGATATTTCTTTCCCACGCTTTCCCGGCAAAGCGCCACCAGCCCATCCACCGGCAAAAAACCGCTGGCAGCGGCCATGGCTCCCAGCATGACCATATTCAGGCGGCAGCCGCAGTCCCTGGCCAGTTCTCCCGCGTCCAGGCAAAACAACGTTCCCGCGCCGATCCCATAGTGCTGCACCGCTTTTTTTAATTCCCGGTAAGTATTGAGCACGATCCGGGTCTGCCCGAATGCCCCCTGAAATACGGGATAATTTTCCGCCATGGTTTCATGAAAAATTCCCAGCAGATGAGGGCGCACCACCGGAGAATTGCGCAGAATTTCTCCCCCTTCTTCCCGAAACCGTACAAAGGCGCGCACCGGAGATCCCTTTTTCTCTGACCCGTAGCTGGAAAAACTGGATGAATTCAATCCCATGGACAACGCTCCCAGCTCACCCAGCATCTTTCCGGCCAGATTCGCTCCCAGTCCGCCGATGCTCTCCATCCGTATTTCGTAATAACCGTTTTCGTCAACAATAGGGAGCTGCTTTTTTTCTTTCATAAAGGCCTCCTTTTTTACAGCCATCCCAAAATTCGTCCGGCTGTCACCCTGTTTTCTTCTAGTGTGCACCAAATTTCCCGATTTATCATTCAAATGAACAATCATAGAACAAAACGTTAATTTTTTTGTATAATATTTGCTACAGGAATATTTTTAAGTTATAATATCTATATTGTATCTATTTAACTTCAACGGTTTGAGATATTTATCAGGTGGGGATCCTATGGAAAAAAGGAATAAAGCTGCGGACAGCTGTGTTTATGTGATCGATAAAGACTACCATATTCTCTATTTCAACGATGCGCTGTTAAACGAATTTCCCGATTTGAAAAAGGGGGATCTTTGTTATGACATTCTCTGCGCCGAAAATGCCCCCTGCGCTTACTGCCCCTTAAAGGACAAAGAAAATAATACCTCTCTTTTTTATAATCACAAAAAGAACCGGGTCCTGGAAGTGAACACTGCCGGGATCTATTGGCCTGAGGCAGGAGACTGCGCCCTCATTCTGTGTAAACCGATTCACCAAAGCAACAAAAATCTTCTCTATAATCTGACAAATATAACCACCTACGACGAATTATTTGAACTGAACCTGACCAAAGACTACTATCGAACCATTTTTCATATTGAGGATAAATATGCACTCCATCCTTCAGAAGGGAAGTTTTCTTCCCTGATCGCTTATATTTCTGATCATCTGGTTCCCCCGGATGAGAAAGCGCTCTTTTTAAAATTCTGGGATTTGGATCAGATCAGGGCCCTCCCTGCATCGGGCAGGCGGGACCCTCTGCGCGGAGAATTTCGGAAAAAACTGCTGGACGGTTCCTATTGCTGGGTGCAGCTTTCCGTCGTTTTTCTTCCCGAAAATAAAAGTGAAGATCTGATCGTCATGCTTTTTATACAGGATATTTCCTATCAGAAGGAACAGACCCTCAGACAGGCCAGACTTCTGGCGGCAGACAAATCTGCTTCCTCAAAAGACTACCAGTTCAATAAGCTCACCGGACTTTACCGGCGATCCTATTTTTTTGATGCCGCAAGAGAATTTTTATCCGAACACCCCCATAATTCCTATTGTCTGATGGCAATAGACATCGAACATTTCAAGCTGTTTAACGAATGGTACGGTACTCAGGCCGGAGATGAGTTTCTCATCAATATCGGCACCCGGTTGAAAAAGGTGCAGGATGAGCATAACGGCATTGCCGGTTATATCGGGGGAGATAACTTTGCGATCATTCTTCCCAATGATCCCGGCCTTTTGAAAAGGCTGCAGGCTGAAATCATGGGCTTCGTGCGCCATTACGGGGATAATGCCGGTTTTATGCCTGCTTTCGGCCTTTATAACATCACAGACACATCCATCCCGGTCAGCACCATGCATGACAGGGCCCTGCTGGCCCAGGAATCTCTGAAGGGGAATTTTGCCCAGCGGGTATGCTGGTATGACGCTGACATGATGCGCAAAGTGGAAGAGGATCATCTCCTTTTGACCGAAGTGCAGCATGCGCTGGCAAACGGGGAACTGACCTTTTATGCCCAGCCCAAATGCCATATGGCAACGGGTAAAATCATCGGTCTGGAATCTTTAATCCGCTGGAATCATCCCCAAAAAGGGGTTCTTAAACCCAGCGAATTCCTTCCGATCCTGGAGCAAAACGGTCTGATTACAGACATCGACATGTATATCTGGGAATTGGTGTGCAAAAACCTGCAGACCTGGATTGCCCGCGGTCATAAACCCGTCCCCATTTCTGTCAACCTCTCCAGAGTCGATATTTATTCTCTGAATGTGCCGGAAACTTTCCAAAAGCTTATCGCCAAATATGGCCTGGATCCCAGGCTGGTGGAAATTGAAATTACGGAAAGCGCCTATGCGGAAAACTTTGAACAGGTCAAACAGGTGGTGGAAGAACTGAGGAAAGCCGGCTTCACTGTTCTCATGGACGATTTCGGAAGCGGCTATTCCTCTTTGAATATGCTCAAAGATGTGAATGTGGATGTTTTGAAAATTGATATGGCTTTTCTGGATATGAATGCGGAAACCGCCGGAAAAGGGATGGGGATTCTGGAAGCCATCACCAGCATGGCCCGGCTGATTGATTTAAAACTGATCGCAGAAGGCGTAGAAACCCGGGAACAGGTGGAATTTCTCTCGGAAATGGGCTGCTATTATGCCCAGGGTTACTATTTTTATCAGCCGCTGCCTATTGAAGACTTTGAATCCCTGCTTGCGGATGAATCGCTGATTGATTACAGAGGAATCAATGCCCGCCAGCTCGAACGTCTCCATATCCGGGAGCTTCTGGACGATAATCTGTTCAGTGAAACCCTGCTCAATAACATTCTGGGAGGCATCGCTTTTTACGATATTTTTAAAGGAGAACTGACTCTGCTGCGCGCCAACGACCAATATTATAAAATTGCCGGAGCCAATCCCGTCGATCTGCTGGAGAAAAGCCATCTTTTGCTGAATGAAATCTATCCCGAAGATCTTCCCGGCGTTATGGAGATTTTCTCCCGGGCCCGGCAAAATCCCCTCCATGGAGCGGAAGGCTCTTTCCGCAAAATCAAAGGGGATAAAACTACCATATGGATGCATCTGCGCGCATTTTTCCTCCGGGAACGGGATGAACACAGTCTCTTTTACGGAAGTATCAGCGATATCACAGACCAGAAAAATCAGGAACAACAGTACTGGCTTCTCACACAAAAAATGGAGCAGATATTAAAGCTGGCCGGAATTAACAACTGGGACTGGGATATCCGATCCCACTCCATCACGCTCACCAATAATGTTTTTTCCGACTATTACATCCGGAGAATCCCCAGCGCCGGAATAAAATCCTGTACCTTTGAAAACTTTCCGGACTGCTTCCTCTCCCACCCTTTTTTTCCTCCGGAATATAGGAACGCTTTTCTGGATTATCTCCACCAACTGTCAGCGGATACCGGGGATGCGCCCGCTTTTCTGGAGTTTCCGATTTACACGGACAAAAAACATATCGTTTGGATCCGTTCCTCCGGCATTCCCATCCGGAATGAGAAAGGGGAAATCCTGAGTATTGTGGGCTATTTTATCGATATCACCCGCCAGAAGAAGGATTCCTTACGCAGACAGCAGCTCAAACGGATGGCCGAAACCGATCCTCTCACCGGCCTGTATAACCGGTTGACCGCCATCAATAAGATCAAAGACTATCTGGCTTTGGAAAAATATGAAAGTGCCTCCCTGATCATGATGGATCTGGATAATTTCAAGCTGGCGAACGACGTTTTCGGCCACGCTTACGGGGATTCCCTGATCACACAGACGGCCGTAAAAATCCGCAGCTTTTTCCGATCCGACGATATTCTCTGCCGGATCGGAGGAGACGAATTTCTCATTCTCTGTAAAAATATCCGGGAAAAGGATGTTCAGAAAAAGCTGGAACGCCTCGTGGATGTGATGCAGCTTTCCTTAAAAAAGGACCGCTATGAGATCCAGTTCTCCGTTTCCGTAGGCTATGCCATGATCCCGGAACAGGGAACGGATTTTGGCACGCTCTATCAGTGTGCAGACATTGCGCTTTTCACCGCAAAGGAAAACGGCAAACACTCTTTCGCCAAATATGAACCGTCCATGAAAGCGATCCGGTATGAACTTGTTAAGAAAAACACTGAAGATCATATATAAAGAATGTCATATCCTCCGTCTGCCCTTTCACGGAAAAGGTATGGATTTTTTCCCGGCGCCGCGTCATACCCTGGTGTTCATAAAACCGGTAGTTGCAGCTGGTATCCGTAAATAAATAGAACGTCTCAACCTGTTCCTTTCTCAGATAATCCAGGGCGGATGCGAACAGCTTTTTCCCGATTCCTCTTCCCCGATAGGAGGCGTCGATGGCAAAAAATGCGAGCTCCCCCTGATATTCCTTTTCACAATCGCAGAGCAGTTCTTTATCAATTCCGTTGACGCCGCCAAAGATGCAGGCTACCGATCTGCCCTCTTTTGTGGCAAGAAGCGAGAGAATGGAAAAGGTTCTTTTAAACCAAAATTTGATACTGCATCTGTGGGTTTTTATGCTTTTTGCCATAATAATGCCCACAGGTGTATTTTCTATGACCGCCACCTGTGTGAAGGTCTGGTTTGCCAGACAGCTGTCCAAAAAAACTTCCGCCATTTTTCCGGCCGTTTCGGGGCCTGCAAACCTGTCATAACTCCACGTTTTTCTGATGATTTCCGCCACCGCCGCGCGGTCTGCACTCTTATACTCTCTGAAATTAATCTGTTCTTCCATTTTTATTTCTCCTTTTACTCTTGTTTTTGCGGTTCCTTCAGAGTATCATAAACCGTACAGTTACTGTACGATCAAGGAGATTTTTATAATGTTTCTAAACAAATTATATACAATCGGCCAGTTCGCCGCCCTCCATGAAATCAATAAAAAAACCCTGATGTGGTATGACGAGATCGGTCTGTTAAAACCTGCCGTAGTGAGGGAAAACGGCTACCGTTACTATACCTGTCATCAGAGTTCTATTTTGGAAACCATCCTGCTGCTCCGTGAGCTGAACGTCTCTCTCAGAGAAATACAGGACTTTATGGAAAACCGTTCTCCTGCCGAACTGGAACGCCTGCTGGGTAGCAAAATAGAAGAACTGGATCATACGATTTCCCATCTGCAGGCCACCAGACAGCTGCTATTATCCCAGCGGCAGGACATGGTTTCCCTGCTGCATATCGATCTGTCTCAAATCAGTATTGTGGAAAAGGAAAAAAGCTATTTAGCAACGGTAAACATAGGCCCCGGCCTCTCCCCTGAAACGGAAATTGAAATGATGATCGCCGAGGCAAAAAAGCATCGGCTCCGCCACCTGCATGACGCTTCTTACGGTTCCATGCTGGATGTCAAAGATTTGTATGCCGGAAAATTTACCCTTTATTCCGCCCTGTTTATGGTAATGCCCAAACCCGTTCAAAAGAAAGGACTGCACATCTGTCCCGCCGGGAAATATCTGCGCGCCTTTTGCAAAGGCAGCTGGGATAAACTGCCGGAAAAATATCAGGAACTGCTGGACTACGCCCAGCGCAACGGACTCACCCTGTATGGCTATTCCTATGAAATGGGCATCAATGAAATGGTGATTGATTCCATTGACGACTACATTACCAAAATTGAAATTCCCATTCGAGAGTAAGGCTTCTACCCTTTGGCCGGTTATCTGCCGTCTCCTGACAAACTGACGCGGTTCCATCCTTTAACCAGCACTCCCATAAATACCAGGGCATCCAAAGCGAAAATAACTGTTATATGGGTTAAAATGCCGCCCAGGAACAAAATCGTAAATCCTTCAATCGACAGCGCTGTGAAACACAGGAAGTTGCTGATATAATCGCTCACTGTATCGCTGTCCCAGCCTTTCAAAAACAGCTGTCTCCAAATAAACGGACGCAGCAGAAACCGGATCAGCACACACGCAGCAGGATAGGCAAAAATGAAAATTTTATCTGCCGAAGAACTCACCGTTCCTCCTCCCCACTGTACAGGGATCTTTTCCGGCAGCCACGGGAAAGCCAGCAGTGCGATGAGCAGGCAAAGAACCGCCACGCCTGCCCATACGGCCAGGCCTCCCCATAAATAAATAAAGCTGACGGCATCCGCCCGGAATATCTTTTTGTTCTCTTCCCAGTAGGATGACAGATTTTTTGCATATTCCTGCACGTTCAGATTTTCATAACTCAAATCCTCCTGTCTGAGCATCTTCCCGCACAGAGCCTTCGCTCTTTCCAGATCTGAAATATCCTTCTCCAGCGCATTCTCCTGTTTCCTCAGAACCTCTGAAAGGGAAGTTTTTCCTGCCATTATCTCCCTGATCGTTTCAACCGGAATATTCAGGGTCCGCAGAAACGCGATCTTCTGTATTTGCTCCACGTCCTGCTGTGAATACTCCCGATAGCCGTTCTTTTCATTGCGCAAAGGGATGACCAGCCCTTCCTTTTCATAATATCGGATGTTCGACCTGGACAGCCCTGTTTTCTCTTCTACCTCTTTAATCGTCATAAAACCGCTCCTTCTCTGCTTCTTTACGATCAGTTTAAGGTATAAACCAGGGTGACAGTCAAGCAATTTCTTATTTTTATCTGTCTCTCTTCTGCTAACAGACCCTCCGATTCTCATCAAGTCTGAAAAATACGTTTTGAAACTGGTATCTGTCAATAATGTTCTTCAAGATAATGAATCCATCTACAATAGAACTCTTCTTTTGTAATCTGAAATATTTCCTCCAGCTTTTCCGGCCGTCTCACCAATTCCATCAAAAGATTGTAACCATATACATTTACTACGAATTCTATTATTGAGTAGGAATACGGATATCCACCTAATTCAAAGAATCTTTCATAATCTTCCCCTGTGTCAAGATCATCTAACTCAGGCACGGTATGATGATTGATTCCCCTCCTGATGGTATCTCTAATCCAATCCTCATTATTATCCTTCCCTTCAAAGGAGGCAATCCCTTCATCCAGCCACTTCGGAATTGCTGTATTAATTTCTCTTAACAGGACGTGAACAAACTCATGTACAACGGTGTTTATCACATTATGGTAGTCCGAACCAGGCGGCGGATTTAACGGGGAAGCGATTACAGTTTTCCCTCCTGAAATGCCTCCTCTGATCCATTCGGGAGCATTCTCCATTTCCAAAGCCCGATCCAATTCATATTTGTCCGAACATATTTTGACAGATACTTTCTGCTTCAACTCACTTCCCAACTTCTCTGTAATCGCAATATATCTGCCCTCCAACAGACTTAATACTTCATTAATACATGGCTCTTCATTTTTGTTAAATTCAATAACAAAATGTTCGCTTTCAATTTTCATATTATCTTTCTTCCTCTTTCATGAATAAATTATTGATTAACTCTTGCATGGCATGAATGTGCTTTCATCATTCGGTTTCCCGCAGCCGTTCCACTACACTGCCTTTATTAAATATTTTCAGCGCCATCAGCGGTACAATAACCGCCATAATCGTATACAGACAGGCTATGATTCCCCCGGGTATCACCGTAAACCGCAGTGTAAAATACCACATGGAAGGCGAATTTAAAGCGCTTTTTAGTACCGTCAGACCGAACAGAGAGGCGATACCGCAGCCGATGAGCCCCGCCCCCAGTGCATAATAGATGCCCTCCCAGATCATCATCTGTCCAAGCTGCCTGCCGGTCATTCCGATGCTCTGCATCGACGCAAACTCATGCCTTCGTGTCACGATACTGGTCACCATCATATTTGTAAAATTAACCAGACCGGCCAGCGCAAAGATCACCGCAATCATACCGCCTACCATGAAGATGATGTCGCAGGTCGTTTGAAGCTGTCCTGCAATCAATTCACTCGATGTATAGGCGGCAGACGGATTTCTTTCCGTAAGACCCGTCAGAAATTCCGCCATCCCTGTTTTTTCTCCGTTTACATTAAATCCAAAATTCAGGAGAGTCGGCTGTTCATAAAGTTGGGCAAACACTTGGTCGGGCAGGTATAAAAGAGGAGCATCACCGCCAATTTTTGCCACGGAATTTGTCCACTGGTCCATCTCTATTTCCGTGTTGACAAGATTGGCTCTGGCGAGAACCGTGCAGGTTTTATATGGCTCACCACTCTTAAAAAATGTAATTTTGTCTCCCACCTTCAGGTCGTCATAAAAAGGCAGGGAGGGATTCGGTTCCCCGGTAAGCCGGTTCATCGCCTCTCCAACCACAACATATGCCCCGGTATCCAGTTTCTGTTTCAAAACCGCAGGATCAGATTCCCCCTCATAAATCATCAGATCATCAAAGAACTTCTCCGAAGCCCCAAAGACATTGCCGTAAAAGCGGCCGCATTCCTCCGGCGCAATCCATACCATAGCGCCGTTTTCGTAGCTTGCAAAGGTCCGGCCGTCATATTCCCATGTCTTATCCGCCTGCAGGTTTTTAAATCCATAATCGATGGTCACATCGGTATCCTCAATCGTATTGCGGTACAGATACCGTCCATTGGTAACACCGGCCTGCTGTTCAATCTGCTCCGCAAGGGAGGCCGGCAGCGCATCCCTGCGGCTCTCAAAACCGGTCACCCGGTTTACACAGGCAGAACTATACACCAGAAAATCCGTTTTCATGGTACGCCGGATTCCTTTCTCCACATCCAGACTTCCTGTTATGACAATCACTGAATTAAACAACACGATGCACAGCAGCATGGAGAGTACAATGAAGGCGGAACGCCGTTTATTTCTTCCGGAATTGGAAAACGCCATATGGGAAAGGGACGCGCCGTTCCTGCGCTTTGCCCTCTTTTTCCTGACAGAAGTCTGTCCCGTATACCGTATTGCCTCCAGTGGCGAAACCCTGGAAGCTTTTTTCATCGGCTTTCTGATGCTGATGATGACAGTAAGGATGGTAAACAGGGATGCGCCGATAAAAATGAAGGGGGACAAGGAAAACTGTATGGCTGCACGGTTCCCGTTGTTTATGTATTTTACCACAAACGGCAGTAAAAGGTATCCCACCCCCAATCCGGTCACCAGACCAATGGGCAGACCGATCAGTGTCAAGGCTGCGGCCTGCCGGTTGACCATCTTTCGGATCTGCCTGGCAGACGTTCCGATCGTCCGCAACAGACCATATTGCCGCACGTCCTGCATAACTGAAATATCGAAAATATTGTATATCAACAGGTAACCGCACACGACAAACAGAAGTGCAAAACCGACGACTGCTGCCACCATGGCGGGCTGCAAAAGCATTTTCGTAACACCGTCATCGGTGCATTGAATGTAATTGGCCGCCCACATATCATCCGGATCTCCACCCACCGAGCGGGCAAATTCTTTCAGCTGCTCCTGCACATTGGCCTTGTTTTTCAGTAGCACAGCGGAGAAATAAGTTCCTGCAATCTCTTTGTCTTTGGCAAACGTATTTGGAAATAAGGCCTGGTTTTCCTCCATAAAGCGTTGTGAGACAGTCATCAGGCTGATGCTTGCCTGTGTGGATTCCCACCAGCCCGAAACTACCATATCAAAATGGTATGTCTGTCCCCGTAAGGTGAACTCAACGGGTACGTTTGCCCCAATTTCAGGTTCGGCTCCCAATGCCTTCAATGCTTTGTCTGTGGTTGCGATTTCATTTGCGGCCTGCGGCGCCCTGCCATGGGTCGGCACCTGAAAGGTCAATTCCTGTTGAACAGCGTCCGCATAATTAATCTCAATCGCATGGCCCGCTGAATTTGTCGTATACCCGATGAATTGCCGGCAGCCTGCACGCTCTACAAAGTCGTTGTCAATCAGTTTAGAGAACTGTTCCTCGTTCATGTAACCAAGACTGCCATCGGCTTTGCTGCCCTTTTCCATTTGCAGGGAAAGAAGCATGGAGGACTTCACGCCAAAAGCCAGGGAAATGACGGAAGTAAACAAAAACGCTGTCATGGAAATTGCGAGAACCGCAGCCAGATTCCGTATTTTATTCTTTTGCAGGCTTCGTTTTGAAAGCAGCTTTACCACAGCCTTTGTGTTGTTTTCAAAAAGCATGGTTCTGCCCTCCCTGCACCTGTATTCTTCCGTCCTCAATCCGGATAATACGGTCTGCCAGCTGGGCAATTGCATCATTATGTGTGATCATTACCACTGTCTGGTGAAACTTCATGCCGGTCGCCTTAAACAGGGATAACACATCCCCGCTGGTACGGCTGTCTAAGTTTCCCGTCGGTTCATCCGCCAGAATGATTTCCGGTTTCGTAATCAGGGCCCGGGCGATGGATACACGCTGCTGCTGTCCACCGGAAAGATTATTCGGCAGACTGTCAATTTTGTCGGACAGCCCCAGCACATCAACCACCTCTTGCAGCAGTCTGTCATCCACCCGTTTTCCATCCAGCCGGACCGGCAGCACAATATTTTCATAGACATTGAGAATCGGAACCAGGTTATAGTTCTGGAATACAAAACCGATATGCCGGCGGCGGAACACCGTAAGCTGCTCCTCATTTTTACCGGAAATATCCTCGCCGTTAATAATAACCTTGCCCGATGTTGGATTGTCCAGTCCCCCCATCATATGAAGGAGCGTAGATTTTCCGGAACCGGACGTACCCACTACCACCACAAATTCCCCGGCATTAATTTCCAGGTTTACGCCGTCGAGAGCTTTTGTCACATTCTCACCATTCCGGTAATATTTTTTTAAATCAATCGTCTGTAATACTGGCATAAAAAATACCACCCTTTCCTGTTATTGTGTCCTTATGATAAAACACAAAGGTCATGAGAATGTCGCAGGATATAGATTTTCTTTCCTGTTGCTCTAATCATTTGGCAAAAATATCGTAAAAGCTGCCCCCTCTCCTTCTGCCGAAGCGACTTGGACACGGCCGCCCTGTTTGGAAACAATTTCTCTGGTCAGATACAGGCCGATCCCAATGCCCTCAATATTATGGACCTCCGGTTCCCTGTAAAACCGTTTAAAAATTGCCGCATGATGACTCTCGGGGATGCCGCGCCCGGTGTCAGCGATCGTAATCCTGGTATAAGCCTCCCATCGGCTCACGGTAATCTGAATGGAGCCATTTGGCGGGGTATACTTGACTGCATTTTCTAAAATATTAAACAAGGCTTCCTCCGTCCATTTAGGGTCATGGGCGACAAGAAGATGCGCCGGACAGTCTACGGAAACCTGTAAATGTTTTTCCTCTGCCTTCAAAAAAATACTCCCCATGGCGGCCGCCAGGGTTTCGTAGATGGGAGCCTGCCGCTTTTCCAATGTAATAACTCCTGTCTCTAACCGGGAGGACTTCACCATAGCGCTCATAAGAAAATCCAGCTTATCCAGCTGTGTTTTCATGGACCGGAGATATTCCTCCTGCTGACATCGTGGAAGCTCCCGTTCCAGAAGCGTAGAAACCGCTATTTTCAGATTTGTGGCAGGCGTCTTGACCTGATGAGAAATATCTGAAATCATGCCCTGCAGCTCGGCCCGCTGTTCCTCGATATTTTTCTTGTCAGCCTGCATCATCTAATAGAGCCGGTATAACTGGTGATTGATGCGGTCCAACATGGTGTCCTCGTCAAAGATTTCTTTTGGACGGTTTCTCCCCTGCATCATATCGTCAATGGTTTGACATACATCATCCGTAAACAGGGTCAACCGGCTTTGCAGCACAACGACCAGAAGATAGCCCCACAGAAAAAACAGTGCGGCCGCCGCCAGGCAGGAAATTACCCCCTTCACACTGCGAAAGATAAGAAAGATACCACCACAAAGCAGAAATAACGATACGGTTGCTCCGGCGATCATCAGAAGGATTAATTTTTTTACCGATTGTATCCTTTTCATTTGGCACCACCTCCGGTAAACATATAGCCCATGCCATAAACCGTCTGAATAAATTTATGGCTGTCGTTTTCAATTTTCCTCCTGATACGGCTGATTGTAGCCGTCAATGTATGCTCATCCACATAGTTACCCTGAGAATCCCATAGTTTTTCCAGCAGTTTTTGGCGTGTCAATAAAATACCTTTGTTCTGAGTAAAAACTTCCAACATCCGATACTCCAAAGGAGAAAAATCTAAATTTTCCCCATTCAGAGCAGCCTGCATAGAAGAAAATCTATTTTTAGCTGTCCGTCATCATAAACTCTATGGTTTTGCGCCGCATCCGTATGTTCCAGCATTTGAAAAATGGCTTTCACTTTATGACGTAAAACACCGTTGGGAAATGGCTTGGTGATATAATCAACGGCCCCCAGCTCATAGCCTTTTATCATGTCCTGTTCCAGATCATTTGCAGTCAGGAAAATGACAGGAGTGTCCGTTTTCTCCTTGATAAACCTACAGACTTCATAGCCGGAACCGTCCGGAAGATTGATATCCAAAATAGCCAGATGATACTTTGACGGCAAAAAACAGCGCTGTGCTTCCCCGGCGGTATAAACAGAAGTAATTTTATATCCCTCATGGGCTAATAGATCGGAAAGCATTTTATTCATCGTAATATCATCTTCTACAATCAATATCTCTTTCATACCTGTTCTCCCTCCCTTCTACTCGATTTTGGCAGGAATCCGCTTATATTATCCCACAAATATATTTTCTTCTCAATCAGAAGTCCGGAGACGGCATATTTTAATTTTTTCATTTTTAGATTTTAAAAATACTGTCAGCTCGTCCAATTCTTCCACGCTCAGTTCGTTTTTGAAAATCGGAACAAACTGATTGCGTTTCGTCTGTAAAGCCAAAATATGTTCTGTTTCAAAAACCCGTTTTAAAAAGGCATACTTGAATTTTCCTTCCCCATGGTTGGTCTGATTGATCACTGCCAGTCCTTCTTCATCAAACCAGCTGGTATATTGATAGCCCATTACCCCATTGAAGTCCTGCATATCGCGCAGATTCCTTTTCACTGTTATCCGATTTTTTAATGCTCTTTTTTTCAACCGGAACCGGCTTTTTTAGGTCCTGTCATGTTTTAGATACAATAAAACAGGCGAAAATCAGAATCCTCAAGCCGCCAAACTTCATAAATAGAACTATCTTTCTTTCGATTCTTCCTATACACATATGCATACTAAAAAGTACAAATAAACCACCCGGAAAACGTTGCCAGATGGCCTATCGTATTGCATCACAAGTTTTCTTCTTTCCGACAGAATTTCATAAGGTAATTATACCGTCTGCCAGAAAAGCCCGCAGTTCTTTTCATTTTGTCTCTGCTCATCAGGTTGATTGTCAGATAATGGGCAGCTTCCATTTATAATTTTCTCTTTCTGTGATATTGTAGTAAGTTTGTTTTATCATACCAATGTTACCAAATCCTAATATGCAAAAAAACCATATCCCATTTTTACATTGTAAATCCCGAAACAAGACAATGTGTCGGGAAGATTACCGTCTGCATCCGCAAAATTCCAGCCCGGATACCGGCTGAGGAAATCTTCCGGAAGCCCTTCTTTCTCTGTTTCCGGCAGATACAAACGGTATTCTGTGCCCTCAGAAAGACTATACGGATCGGATGCTATATGAAGCATCTCTTCTGTCACTTTTTCTGCAGAAGTAATACTTTCTGTGGGAGTAATGCTTTCTATAGGAGTAATATTTTCTACAACAGCCTCTGTTGGTACTTCTCTGCTCCCGCAGCCATTTAGGCACGCCAGGCTGCCTGCAACGCCAATCAATATTAATCGTGTTTTGATTCTCATCAATTCTGTCTCCTTCTTTCGCAAACGATCATCCATTTTTCTCTGGTTGCTTCTTATCACTCTTTTATCCTGAACATAGCCCAATATATATTCCATGCAAATGAGAACAAACAGGCAGATCGATATGTTAAGTGAATTAAGAGACTCCTTCGCCACCCCAAAGGCATAGGCCACTAAGAAAAGCCAAAAGATAAAGATTCCAACTGTCCGCCAATATCTTCTAAAATATCTTTTATTCATCTGTCTGCTGCGGCAAGCTGTTTTAATCTGTTCAGACCATCGGAACTGTCTCCCAGTTGTTCTTCAAGTAACGAACAGGGAAACTCCTATCTGCTTTTGAAATAAATAGGACATTCGTCTCATTTTAAACCACTATAGGCTAATTCCATGAAAACATCCCCTCTCCTAAATATTTGTCATGGGGCGCCACCAGACATTTTTCTATCGACTTCCAATAGCTGTTGTAGAGATTTTTTTGTGCTGCCCCATAGCTTTCTTTCGTATCAAACTCCCAATAAAGCATATACTTGACGCTTTTCACAATGCGGGTAAGCTTAGGCGGCGGCAGACCTTCTTTAATCTGTTCCATATCGATATGGTACTCTCTTTTTACGAACCGAAGTAAAAGCAGCCCCTTTTGCTTCTCCAGAAATGATTTCGCCTCCAGCATAATCGCCTCGAATTCGTCAACCTTCTGCGGTTTGACTTGATAAATACATAGTTCAGTAAACGGCATACCCCATTCCTCCTTTGTCTCACATGAATTTGAGATCGCTCTCTGATATACATTGATCGGCCATTATCAATATACCATACCTCAACCACAGCTTCTTTCTTACCTGCCAATGGGTAAAAAAACCACTTGAAATTCTTCGCAGACAACCAGCATATCTTCGGAAAAATTCATATTGATCTCTGCCAGTTCATCCGCGAAAGCTTGCGCGTGGACCGTTCTCCAGTATGTTAAGCTCCGATCTCCTTCCCCCTCCTTATAGGCATGTTCCTCACTCACTTGCATAAAAGGCACTACAGAAACGCGGGTCGTCTTTGTGACACACACAGCTTCCCCATTGGTACGCAGTATGACATTGTGATCTCCCGCTTTGGGCAATTCGCATTTTTCATATTCATAAAATGGATAGGCAGATGCAGTAGCCGTTTTCGTTCCCAATGCCGTCAATTCTGCCAGTAAATCTGGTGTTTTGCTGCCATAACACCAGGCTTCATAACATTGTTCCTTGTAAGATGGGTTTTCCTGAATATAGGCTGCCCACATTTCTTTTTCAGTCATTGTATTCCCTCCATAGTAATTCAGAATAGTTTGTAGCCTCTGATATCGCAAACTTTGTTGAAGCCATTGTATCATAGCGTTCCACTGCGTGATTTTTTAGCAAATTCCTTAATTCTTACACTGTCCGGTAAATGAATCATATGATGATGTGTCAATGGCAGCAGAATGAGTCCCGTAACGGTATAACTCCCCCAAAATTTCTTAAGCCATATGGATTTTTTTACCTCCAGCAGACCACCCTCGCTGACCAGCCGTGCCAAAGACTGGTCAGAAGGTTACCCACCAAATCTTCGATTCTTGCGATATGCCATAAGTGCCATGCAATGGTTTCATCTTTCTCCGTAGGCATGACACTGTAGTCATCTTCTTCCAGGCCATCCAATAATTCGTCGCAAAACGTAGGTGTGTCGCCGGAAGACACTTCACCTGTATGTGTGATTGCATGTATTTCAAGTGCCAGTTCCATCGCTGACTGAAAGTTTTTGGGGGACTTGATCCGCCTCCGTAATTCATCTAATTTGGAATAGTAATCTTTCTCAATATCGATCATGGGATACCTCCTGGTATATAAAATCAGCTTACTGTCCGAAAAAAAATTCTGATTTACCGCTGCCATAAACTCTAATCCGCCCCGGCCTGGAACTGGTCATAAATTTCATTTATATCCATCTTTATAATTTTCTGAATTAAATGTTCAAGCACTTCATTTCCGACAGGACTTTTTCCGTTTTCCATGCGAAGTTCCCGGAACCAGCCCCTGACAGTACAAGGCTGCGCACAATTTTGCCGTCCTGCATGAACAACACCTTCTGCGCCCTCGCCGCGACCTTCGCATCGTGCGTTACCAATAGAATGGCGGTACCGGCCCGATGGATTTCCGAAAAAAGCGCCATGATTTCATCGGAGGACTTCGAGTTCAGCGCGCCTGTCGGTTCGTCCGCAAACACGATTTTCGGGCTGCTCATCAGCGCACGGCAGATGCCCGCCCGCTGGAGCTGACCGCCGGAAACCTGTGTGACGTCCCGCTGCTCCAGATCTGCGATGCCGACCTGCTCCATCAGGGCCTTGGCCCGGACCGTCAGCTTTTTCACTTCCCTGCAGTGATCCCGCATCTGGGGCAGGAGGATGTTGTCGAGAATGTTCAGATTTTTCAGCAGGGTGGGCTGCTGGAAAACGAAGCCCATCTTCGTTCTGCGCAGGTCAGTCAATGCGTCGTCCGAAAGCCCGGACAACGGCTGCCCCTCGAACGTGACTTCTCCCATGTCAAAACCGTCCATGCCGCTGAGCGCGTAGAGCAGCGTCGATTTTCCGGAACCGGAGGCCCCCATCACCGCCACGAATTCCCCGTCCGCTATTTCCACCGAAACGCCGTCCAGCACCTTGCGGCGCTCGTCCCCGCTTCCAAATGCTTTTTCAATTTTTTCACTCACTAATAATTTGCTCATGTTCTACTCCTTTATGGCCTGTGAAATCCGGATATCGTGGATTGCCGCCGTTCCCATCGTAATGGCGGTGAGCGCCGTTAACAGCATGATCAGCGGGCAAACCAGATACGTTACAGGTAGGTTCACGACAAAACGGAATGCCGCTGCCCCGATCATGGATATCGCTGCCGCCGCCAGCTTTTCACCCAGTGTTCCGGCCAAAACCGTGCCGCAGATAATCCCAACGGCCAGCAGCGTGACAAGCAGCGTGATCGCGGCGGCCACAAGAACGGATACCAATGACGCAGTCCGCACACTGCGCAGCGTCTGCCCAAAAGTCTGCGCGATATACTCCTCGATGCCCGATACCTTGGCGAAAGGGAAGCGGCTCTCATATTCCGCCTTTTTACTGTCAAGCCGATTCAAATCCGTCAAGCTGACGCAGACGGTGCTCCATACCGTCTTGGTGGAATCGTCGGAGAAAACCGCTTTCGCCGTCTTTCCGCCGTTTGTGATGTCCGAGTAAATCCCGCAGACCGTCAGGGATTTTTCCCCATCGGCGGTCAGCAGGGTCAACTCGTCGCCGACCTCTTTTCCCCATTCTTCCGCGCACAGGACGGATAGGGAAATCTCCTGTTCAGAGAGCGGCATTCGTCCGCTCACGCACGCTACCGGGAACACCGCATGGTCGCCCAGCTCCACTTTACTGTTTTCCGTGGTTCCGTCCTCCATCCTGATGCCAAAGGTTTTCATCGTCAGCACGGCAAACTCGGAAACCGCCGAATCCGCTTCCAGACAGGCTGCAATAGCCGCCTCCTGATCCATACATCCTTCATGCCGAGAAACAGGTTGATGGGAATGCCTCCGCCCGGCCGGACGGTTTTTGCGCCCGTCTGGTTCTGTCCCGCCATTCCGAATCGAATGGCTTCTGCGGCAGAAATCCTGCCAAACCGCCGCAGATTAAGGCTCACGTAGAGCAGTATAAAATAGAAGCCGGGTCCGTTCTGATGCCGTCTGTCCGACAGGCAGAAATGAAACTGATTATCCATACACCGGACGAGCCGGTTTATGTGACTGCAGAAAAAGATCTTCTGTTAAATCTCATCGGAAATCTGACAGATAATGCAAGAAAAGCTTCCGCGGCCGGCGATTCCATCCGGATTTCAGCATGGAATGAAAAATCCTCCGTAATGCTGGAAGTTGCAGACGAAGGAAAAGGAATTCCGGAAGCTGAACGGGATAAGGTATTTGAAACTTTTTATATGGTGGATAAGGTAAGAGGCAAAAACAATGACGGGGTGGGACTCGGACTCTCCATCTGCGCGGATATTGTAAAAATCCACCACACAACAATAGAGCTGGAAAGTAAAGAGCATGAGGGGACTCGTTTCAAAATTATTTTTCCGCGTTACTATCATGACACAATTCCCGGTTAGAATAACTGCATACCGGAAATATTACTATAACAGTGGTCCCGCTGTCAGGAACACTCTGTATTTCTATGGTTCCGCCATGTTTTTCCACAATGTCCTGCACCAGAGGAAGCCCCAGCCCGGCTCCGCCTGCCGAACGGGAGCGGGATCGGTCCACGCGATAAAAGGGTTCAAAAATATGAGACAGATCGTCCTCCAAAATTCCAATCCCCGTATCTGAAACAGTCACCCTAACCTCCTCCTCAGTGGCCGCAGCCGTCACGGTGATGGTACCTCCATCGCGGTTATATTTTGCTGCATTCTCAACCAGATTGCTCATTGCACGATAAATCATCACACGGTTTCCGGTTATCTTTACCTCGTGCATATCCTGAACCGATACCGTAAGCTGTTTTTGCCGCAGAAGAGGCGACAACTCCTCCACCGCAATGGCAAATGCCTCACTGAGGCGGACTTCTTCCCCCATTTCACTGTCATGCTCTGACGAAAGCCGGAATAAATCCTCGGTAAGCCGGATCATCCGTTCCGTATTTGTCCTTACAACCGACAGAACCTTTTTCACACGCTCCGGTTCGATATCCTCCTCCAGTTCCAATACCTCCAGATTTACAAGGATGGTCGCAAGCGGTGTTTTTAACTCATGAGCAGCGCTGGCTGAGAAACGTTTCTGCCGCTCAAAAGAATCCCCCACTTTGTCCATCATGCGGTTAAAGGACAGGGCCAGATGTCCGATCTCATCTTTTCTTTCCTGTATCTTTGCATCCACACGGCGGGATAAATCATTTCCGCCTATCTCCTCTATTGTATTTGACAATTCTCCAAGGGGTCTCAAAACATGTCCCGCCATAAACCATGCCGCCCCTGTTCCCAGCACAATTACAAGAAAGAGGGCGGCGATCCCCCATGTGTTGTATTGGATTCCGGCCGCCCTGATGGTCAGTGTTAGTTCCTGTATGTCTTCCGCGACCTGGTCTCCTTTTATTTCACCGGAGATAATAATATCTCCCAAATCCCCGGATTGATATAAAAATTTCTGCTGAAAATTCTGTACAAAAATTCGGTCCGCGCCAAATAAAAACATACATGTAAGAATCACTGCCACTCCCGCCATTACGAGTGCCGATAAAAGAGTCAGTCTCATACGAAACGATAATTTTTTCATTGTCATCCTCCCATAGTTTGTCTTAAACTTCTCATCGACACTCAATCACATATCCGGCGCCCCGGATGTTCCGTATGATTTCTTCTCCGGTGACCGCCAGAAGCTTGCGGCGGATTACACTGATATAGACTTTAATCTGGTTGGAAAAAGGATCAGCCTCACTGTCCCACACATGTTCCAACAACTCCTCTGCGCTGACAGGCCGTCCCATCCCGGCCATCAAATATTCCAGAATCGCGTATTCCCTCATGGAAAATTCTAAAGGGCAGCCGTCAAAACTCACGGTCTTTGAATTTGTATTCAGGCTGAGGCCGCCGCACCTAAGGACCGACTCCTCCTGGATAAAGGAGCGGCGCAGCAACATGCGGATGCGCGCCTCCAGCTCCTCAAAATGGAAGGGTTTGGTAAGATAATCACTGGCTCCTCCGTCAAGTCCTGTTATCTTATCAGAGAGTTGGGAACGTGCGGAAAGAATCAATACCTTCACTGTCCCGTTTATGGAACGGACACGTTTCAGCACTTCCATCCCATCCAGGACAGGAAGATTTAAGTCGAGTACCATCAGATCATAATCGTTTATCTGGCACAACTGCACAGCATCGGCACCGTCTCCCGCCGCATCCACCGCGTAGCCCCGCTTTCTGAGGCCGTAACATAACGCCTCCTGTAAATCTTCCTCGTCTTCAACTACCAAAAGTCTCATATCCTGCCATCCCCTTTTTTTCAGTTATCTCTGTCAGTGTTGGTCTTTCGGTTACTTGCAGATAAAATGAATATCAACGTTCCCATCCTGCCCTAACTCCGGTTCCGCCATGGTAACCGTAATTTTTGTACCATCCGGCATCATCACATAATAGCTGCCGTCTTTGTCTTTTTTGAGTCCCTGCAGGGTTACATTAGAATCAACGATATCCGTTGTATCTACACTGTCATCGCAGACAGCCGCCTTCGCGGGTACCGTACTGACATCCGTATTCTCTTTTTCGGCTGCAAATGCGAAACCTCCCATCGAAATCGATGTTACGACCATGGCTGCCAATCCAACTACGTTTTTGTGTTTTAACATTATTTTTCCCTCCTGTTCTCTTTGTTTGAGATACTATGGTTACTTTGTTTGTGATCACATGCTCATTATACAGGATGGATGGTTAAAGTACGGTTAGAAATTCTTAACGGCATCCTTAAAATCAAAAAGCCGGAAATCCTTGATTCAATAAGGATTTTCGGCTTTTTGATTAACGTTCCCGAGCGGATTCGAACCGCTGGCCTTCCGCTTAGGAGGCGGACGCTCTATCCTGCTGAGCTACGGAAACATCCATATAAAATTATGGCGCTGACTTTCCAAAAGGGAACCCAACATGAATATTATAGCGGGTTCCCTTCGGGTTGTCAAATTTTTATTATAAAAATCTTTCTCAAAAATTGTCACTCTCCAGGGAAATTTACATACCCCTGTAACCATACGGATCCGCGGAATCTTCTGCCCGGCGCCGGTTCTCCCATCAGATCTTTACTGTTGATGCAAAGGCGCAGGTTTAAATCATTGCAGCTGACGGTCATCACATGGATCTTTTCGCCCGTAAAACGGTTTGACTGCAGGCCGCATTCCAGGATTTCTCCCAAAATGGAATATTGATCGCACTCTATGCCATATGGCATAAAATAAGTATCCACCAGGCTGAACACATCTTCTTTCTGAATCTTTCTGGATATGGTCGTATAGGTATCCATATCCTCCAGCGTCAGGCTTTCGATGGCCTCTTCATCTCCGCCTCTTGCTGCCTGTATGAGCCGGTTGCGCAAAACAGAATCTTTTTTTATTTTCTTTTTCTGCCACTCCGATTTCTGAATGGGCATCATGATGGTTCCTTGGCAGGAAAGCGCGGAAAAATTCAGAGATGTCCCTTTCACGGGCAGTTTTCCTTCTTTATTTAACTTTAAGTAGGGCACCATATTCTGAAGATAAAAAATCAGGGAAACTCCCACCTTAGGATCATCACAGATTCCGGCATAGGATTCGTTTGCGGCATGCCTTTCGATGGAAATATCTTCATCGGTACTGGTGATGTCCGACCTCAGATAAGGAAAATAATATTCATAGGAATAGTTATCCTCCTCATCGAACTCTCCGCACACCGCCACGCCGATATCCTCAGCGAAATTCCTGTCAAATTCCGCAAAAAGGCTTTTATCATCCTTGGATGTATAGCTTCTGCCGTCGGCATTTAAAATAATTTCTTCTATCAGCTTTTTAATCTGCTTTTTTTCGGTATACTCGCTAAAGCCTACTGCTCTTAAAAATTTGTGCAAGAATTTCACCTCACTTTATTGGTTTACATAACTTAAACTATTTTCTTCTGATTTCTTTCATTCCACCCATATAAGGCTGAAGTAATTCCGGGATTCTTACAGAGCCATCTGCCTGCAGGTTATTTTCCAGGAACGCGATCAGCATTCTGGGAGGCGCCACAACTGTATTATTTAATGTATGCGCAAAATACTTCCCGTTTTCCCCGTTCACACGGATTTTCAGTCTTCTTGCCTGCGCATCGCCCAGATTGGAACAGCTTCCAACTTCAAAGTATTTTTTCTGTCTGGGAGACCATGCTTCCACATCCACAGATTTCACTTTCAGGTCTGCCAGGTCACCGGAACAGCATTCCAAAGTTCTGACCGGAATATCCAGAGAGCGGAACAGATCCACCGTGTTCTGCCACAGTTTATCAAACCACATTTTGGAATCCTCAGGTTTACACACAACGATCATTTCCTGTTTTTCAAACTGATGGATACGGTATACGCCTCTTTCTTCCAGCCCATGCGCGCCTTTTTCTTTTCTGAAACAGGGAGAATAGCTGGTAAGTGTTTTGGGAAGTTCTGCTTCCGGAATAATCGTATCGATAAATTTACCGATCATGGAATGTTCGGATGTTCCGATCAGATAGAGATCCTCTCCTTCGATCTTGTACATCATGGCATCCATTTCTGCAAAACTCATCACGCCTGTCACCACATTGCTTCTGATCATAAAAGGAGGAACACAATAAGTAAATCCTCTGTTGATCATGAAATCACGGGCATAGGAGATCACCGCGGAGTGAAGTCTCGCAATGTCTCCCATCAGATAATAAAATCCGTTTCCTGCTACCTTTCTGGCGCTGTCCAGATCAATTCCTTCAAAGCTTTCCATAATTTCCGTATGATAAGGAATTTCAAAATCCGGTACTACCGGTTCTCCGTATTTCTGTACTTCCACATTCTCCGTATCATTTTTTCCGATGGGAACGGAAGGATCAATGATATTGGGAATTGTCATCATTATTTTCAGAATCTTTTCCTGAAGTTCTTCTTCCTTCTCTTCCAACTCTCCCAGACGTTTTGCTCCGGCCGCAACTTCTTCCTTTTTTGCCATTGCTTCTTCTTTTTTGCCCTGACTCATCAGTGCGCCGATTTCTTTGGAAATTTTGTTTCTGTTGGCGCGCAGATCATCTGCTTCCTGCTGTGTCTTTCTGCTTTCAGCATCCAGTGCAATCACTTCATCCACCAGCCCAAGCTTTTCATCCTGAAACTTTTTGCGAATATTCTCCTTAACCGCTTCGGGATTCTCTCTTAAAAATTTAATATCTATCATGATTCATTCCTCCTAAAATTAAAATCTTATCGCCATATCAAGGGCCTTCTGCTCTTCTTCTCCCAGAGATAACTCGCATTCCCCTTTTTTGATTTCCTTTGTATAGGAATAACAGCCGTCACTGCTGTGTACGGAGTTTAAAATAAAACCACTGTTTTTATCATTCAACAGGCAAAGACAAAAACTCAGCTTCCCACCCATCTGATTAAAAGCATCATATTTAATCAGGCCGATTTTCTGATAACAGTATTCCATTCTTCTGTAAATTTCCCGGATATCTTTCCGGTTCTTTTCGCTCTCTTCTTTGATAAACTTATTATCCTCAAATAGGGCAATAATATCCTGCTCCAGGCTTTTTGCATCTTTTCCTTTCATGAACTTCTCATATTTCTTTTTCAGGTTGTTACATTTCACAATCTGCAGGACCAAAAGAACAATGAGAACGATCAGCAGAACAAATATTGCAATGAAAATCCAGGCAATATCCATACCTGCTATTCCGAGGTATTCCATAAGGGGACTCGACATTCTTCTCTTCCTTTCTTCTTAGGTTTGCTATCTCGCTATCTGCTCCAGCAACCTGTCCAGATCCTCATGATTATAAAATTCAATTTCGATCTTTCCGGCGCCGTTCTCTTTTGCATTGATAGTTACCTTTGTACTCAATGATTGTCTGAGTTTTTCAGAAATATCATTATAAATTGCTTCCAGTGTTTTATCTTCCTGCTTTCTTTCCTTCGGCGGTTTATGGAGATTTTTGACCAGCTTTTCTACTTCTCTCACACTGAGTTTTTCATCAAAAATTTTCTGGGCGATCATGTACTGTTCTTCCGGATCCTCAATGCTGATCAGCGCTCTGGCATGTCCCGTGCTGATCATTTCATCTACAACCATTTTCTGTACTTCATCGCAAAGCTTTAAAAGCCGCATGGAATTGGTAACTGCTGTTCTGCTTTTAGAAACTCTTTCCGCTACTTCATCCTGTTTTAAATGAAACTCTGTCAACAGCCTTTTATAAGCCTGAGCTTCTTCAATCGGATTCAAATCTTCCCGCTGAATATTCTCAATCAGAGAAATTTCAACGATTTCCTGATCCGTCAGGTTACGAATAATGACAGGAACCTCTTTCAATCCCGCTATTTTTGCAGCACGCCACCGCCGTTCGCCTGCAATAATTTCATAATGTGTCTGTCTATCCTGGACAAGGATCGGCTGCAAAAGTCCAAACTGTTTAATGGATTCCGACAATTCCTGCAGAGAATCTTCGTCGAAATTTTTACGGGGCTGATCCCTGTTCGGCTCCACCTTTGTGATTTTTACAAGTGTAGCTCCGTCTCCATTCTTCCCGTTTTCCCCCGGTTCTGTTGTCTTAACAGATTCCATCACATTGGATGGTATCAGGGAATCCAACCCTTTTCCCAAACCTCTTTTTGTCATAACCCCTACTTATCCTTTCTCTTTATGACCTCATTCGCCAGAGCCATATAGCTTTCCGCACCTGCTGATTTCGGATCATATAAATTGATCGGCATTCCATAACTGGGGGCCTCTGCCAGCCTGATATTTCTCGGAATCATCGTCTTGTATATTCTCTGGTTTAAATGGCTCTTCACATTTTCTACAACCTGCGTGGAAAGATTCGTTCTGGAATCATACATGGTAAACAGGATTCCTTCAATATCCAATGTCGGATTTAATCTCTCTCTTACCAGATTTACTGTATGGATTAACTGACTTAATCCTTCCAGCGCATAATATTCACACTGTATCGGGACAAGCACAGTATCTGCGGTAGTCATGGCATTTACTGTAAGCATACTCAATGAAGGAGGACAATCTATTACAATAAAATTGTACTGATCTTTGATCCAATCCACTTCATTTTTCAGAATAAATTCTTTTTTGTCCACCCCAATTAATTCAATTTCCGCAGCAGCAAGGTTTACATTGGAAGGAATGATTGAAACATTTTCAATGACATCTTTAATAAGACACTCCTGTATGGAACATTCTCCTAAAATCAATTCGTAAACCGAATTTTCAAGTTCATTTTTATCGATACCAAATCCACTGGTGGTATTTCCCTGCGGATCCATATCAATCACAAGAACTTTCTTACCTTTTGCCGCAAGAGATGCAGAAAGATTAATTGTAGTGGTAGTTTTTCCAACCCCACCTTTTTGATTTGCAATTGCAATCGTTCTTCCCATATTTTTTTGCACCTTCCGTCTTGTTTCCAGACGCTTTTTTTCTTAAACTGTGATTTACTTTTCGATTATAACACTATTTTATAGGGAATACTATTGTGAATTTCAATAAAAATAACACAATGTTTCACGTGAAACATTGACCAGTTGGGTTCCTATGAATAATTGCTGTCAAAATTTCTATATTGTGCTATAATATAAATGATGCCGGAGGCAGAACTAACTCAAATAAAGCGAGGTCATATATGAATAAAAAATCAGTTTCCACACTTTTGGCTCTCACTGCTGTAACCACAGCTACATTACATATACTAAATAAAATACAGTTTTCTGCAAAAACGTTAAAAGGAATATTGAATCAATCCGACTGCAATTATTACGAATGGCGTTTTGGAAAAATAAGATATATGAAGAAAGGATCGGGCAGCCCTCTCCTTTTGATTCATGATCTGACTTCCGGCAGTTCATCATTTGAATTTTCCAGAATTTATAATGAACTTTCAACGACAAATGAAGTGTATGCAATGGATCTTCTTGGTTACGGACTTTCTGACAAACCGAATATGACCTATACAAATTATTTATATGTCCAGCTCATTGTTGATTTTATTAAAATAGTAATTGGTAAGAAAGCAAATGTTGTTGCAGTAGGCGATTCCTGTGCTGCTGCTGTCATGGCCTGCCACAATGATCCTGATGTGATTAAAAATATTATTTTGATAAATCCTCAAAGTTTGAGTAAACTCAATCTTCCGCCTAACCATAATACAAAACTTTTGAAGTTCATGATTGACATGCCAATACTGGGGACTTTCATCTATAATATGTTGACCAGTAAAGACAATTACCGGAAATTATTCAGAGAGGAATATTTTTATGATAACAGTGCTGTAACCGAAGATATGATTGCAGCATATGCAGAAGCTTCTCATATTCCTGATCACAATGCAAAGTATAGTTTTTCAAGTTATATCGGCAGATATATAAATGCAAACATTGTTCATGCTTTGAAAGAGATCGACCACAGTATTTATATACTATATGGAAAAGGGAAAAACGATATTGAAGGAGTGACAGATATCTATCTCTCCTACAATTCAGCCATAGAAAAATTTGGGATAGATAAAGCCAGTCATCTCCCTCATATGGAAAACCCGGATGAAGTTCTAAAACAGCTGGAAATTCTTCTTTAAACAAAAGGCAGATTGGAATATAATTCCAGTCTGCCTTTTGTTTCACGTGAAACATATTATGCAATAGGTTCTTTTGAAGGCATACCCGCTTTTCTGGGATATTTTTTTGGTGTTGATTTCACCTTTTCGATCACAAGCAAATTCCGATAAATATCACAATCAGGTAATTGGAACTCAACCTGATTGACTATTTTACCTCCCAAAATATCGATTGCATTTTTTGCTCCGGCCGCCTCTTCTGTCACCTTTTCAGATTTGTAGGAAATAAAGCTTCCACCCACTTTTACATAAGGTAAACAAAGTTCTGAAAGAGTAGACAGATTTGCCACCGCTCTGGAGACACATAAATCAAACTTTTCCCTTTTCATACCTGGTTTTGCAAAATCTTCCGCCCTTCCATGGATCATCTCTATCTCCTGCACCCCAAGCTGATTTTGTACCTCCGTTAAAAACTTCAATCTTTTCTGTAAAGAATCCAACAGTGTAAGTTTTATCTGAGGAAAAGCAATTTTTAGAGGAATACCGGGAAAACCTGCTCCGGTACCAATATCAATTACATACAAAGATTCTGTCCTTATTTTTTCACATGCTTTTACAAGGGAAAGACTGTCTACAAAATGTTTCTTTAATACTTCATCAAATTCTGTAATAGCAGTCAAATTCATGAAACTATTCCATTCCGCAAGTAATTCATAATATTTAATAAACTGCTGTTCCTGCTCTTCATTCAATGTAATATGAAAAGTTTCTAAATCACTTCGAAACTGTTTTAAATCTCGCATAGAACGTATGTTCTCCTCATGTTATAACTGTCTGTTTATATGTTCCAAATAAACCAGCAGTACCGATATATCCGCAGGAGATACACCGGAAATTCTGGATGCCTGCCCTACCGACACCGGTCTGAACTGCTTCAATTTCTGTCTTGCTTCCAGCCGCAAACTGGGCACATCGTCATAATCAATATCAGCAGGAATTTTTTTCTTTTCCATTTTCTTGTACTGTTCAACCTGTCTCAGCTGCCTCTCAATATATCCCTGATATTTAATTTCAATCTCCACCTGTTCCAAGACTTCATCCGGTAAAGGTTTCCTGTCAGGATCAATTTCTTCCAGAATTTCATAGGATAATTCCGGTCTGCACATCAGTTCCGCCAAAGTCGAACCCGTCTTTAACAGCGCACTGTTATGTCTTTCCAAAAACTGCTGATTTACTGCAGAAGCGCCTACCACTGTCCGTCTCAGACGTTCCGTTTCTTCCGCAATCATCCTTTCTTTTTCCTGCAGATGTTGCATCTGCTCTTCTGTCACCAGCCCTGCCTCATATCCCTTTCGGCGAAGGCGTATGTCCGCATTGTCCTGTCGAAGAAGCAAACGGTATTCGGCCCTTGAAGTCATCATTCGGTAAGGTTCAAAATTGTCCTTGGTTACCAGATCATCCACCAGAACTCCCAGATATCCTTCCGACCGGTCAATAATCATCTGTTCTTTTCCGCGGCATTTCAATCCTGCGTTGATTCCGGCAAGAAGTCCCTGTGCGGCAGCCTCTTCATAACCGCTGCTTCCGTTAAACTGTCCCGCTGAAAAAAGACCCGAAATATTTTTAAATTCCAGCGTAGGATAAAGCTGTCTGGCATCGATGCAGTCATATTCAATGGCATAGGCATTGCGCACAATCTTACAGTTTTCGAGTCCGGGCACAGTCCGGTACATGGCTAACTGTACATCCTCCGGTAAAGAAGAAGACATTCCTCCCACATACATCTCATTGGTATGGCGGCCCTCCGGTTCAATAAATACCTGATGCCGTTCTTTATCGGCAAATTTTACCACCTTATCTTCAATGGAAGGGCAATAACGAGGACCTGTTCCTTCAATAATTCCCGCATAAATAGGAGATCTGTCCAGATTCGCCCTGATGATTTCATGGGTCTTTTCATTGGTATAAGTCAGCCAACAGGAATCCTGTTCAATCTGTACATCATCAGGATCAGTAGAAAAAGAAAAAGGCACTACCCGTTCATCCCCGAACTGCTCTTCCATTTTGGAAAAGTCGATGCTCCTTTTATCCATTCTGGCAGGTGTCCCCGTCTTAAAACGCCGCATTTCCACACCCAGATTTTTCAGAGATTCGGTGAGATAATTGGCAGCCTGCAGTCCGTTTGGTCCCGTATAGGTGATCGCTTCACCGCAGAGACACCTGGCTTTCAAATAAGTTCCCGTACATAAAATGACAGCCTTCGCTTCATATATGGCTCCCGTGAAAATTCTCACACCTGTAATCCGCTTTTTAAAACTCCCATTGTCCGGATCCGTAACATCTTCCGTCAGAAGTTCACAGACCTCCGCCTGTTTGATCGTAAGATGATCCTGCTTCTCTAAAATTTTACGCATATTCCGGCTGTATTCAGCCTTATCCGCCTGTGCCCGCAGAGAATGCACCGCCGGCCCTTTGGAAACATTGAGCATTTTAGACTGTATAAATGTTTTGTCAATATTCTTACCCATTTCACCGCCCAGGGCATCCACTTCCCTTACCAGATGCCCTTTGGAAGATCCCCCTATATTGGGATTACAGGGCATCAGCGCTATGCTGTCAACACTGACGGTAAAAATTACGGTTTCCAGTCCCAATCTGGCGCATGCCAATGCGGCTTCACAACCGGCATGTCCTGCTCCTACCACACAAACGTCCACTTTTTCTCTTATTTGAGTCATTCTCTCACCCTTATCAGACCATATTCATATTTAACCTGAAATCATCATACACCAACTTCCTTTTTTAAGAAAGAATTTTTTACAATATAAATAGAAAACATGATAAAATAACTATAACATTTCAAAACTGTATGAAAATGAAACAAAAGCGGACATGAACCCGCCGGAAAGGAGCTATTATGAAAGCCGTATACTATAATGGGAAAGATGCCGTTTTTCTGGAAGACTATCCCATGCCCGTTCCAGCCGCAAATGAATCTCTCATTCAAATTCTTCTCGCGGCAGTCTGTAACACGGATAAAGAAGTGAGAAAAGGGTATAAACCGGATTTTAAAGGAGTGATGGGACATGAATTTGTCGGAAAAGTGATAAGTTCTTCCGAACCTCACCTTGTAGGAAAAAGAGTTGTGGGGGAATTAAATGAAGCATGCGGCCACTGTATCTACTGTAAAACAGGAAGGCCTCATCATTGTTCCAACCGCAAAGTGATCGGTCTCACCGGAAGAGACGGTTGTTTTGCGGAATATATGACAATTTCCACCTCTCTGCTTCATGAAGTTCCTGACAGCCTTCCTACGGACATCGCTATTTTTACCGAACCCTTTGCGGCCGCTCTGGAAATTCTCAATCAGGTTCATGTCCGGCCTGACACAAATGCCGCCGTAATCGGAGACGGACGGCTGGCGCTCTTCGTAGCCCAGGCTCTTTCTTTAAACGGCATTGACCTTACCGTGATCGGACGCCACCCCGAAAAGCTGGAAAATTTCAAAGAATTCGCTTCTGTCACCACCGAAGGCATACAAGAAGGCTATGAAATTGTAATAGACGCAACCGGTTCTCCCACCGGGCTTTCCAGCGCCCTTTCCTACGTGAGAAAACAGGGCACTATCGTGATAAAAAGTACCTATGCAGGCGATGCTTCTGTCAATATGAGCCAGGCAGTAGTCAACGAGCTCACCATAGTAGGCAGCCGCTGCGGCCCGTTTGAACCTGCATTAAAACTCCTCGATAAAGGAAAAGTAAAACTGCCTCCCATTGAACTCTATGACCTGAAGGACTTTGAACAGGCTTTTTCCTCTCCTGCCTTCAAAGCCGGCTTTCGTTTTTAGTTCACCTTATATATTTTTTACATTAACCAGCCTCCGTTATCCGTCCCCACCCTTCCACGCCTGAGAATGCAGAAGGGGTGGGGATGGATGCCGGGGCGTTCTTTATTTCCCCATGCAGAATTTGGAGAAGATTTCGTTTACCAGGTCATCTCCCACCTCTTCTCCGATAATAAATCCCAGAGAAGTATAAGCGCTCATCAAATCAATGGAATAAAAATCCTCCGGCATATCATCCTCCAGACTCCTTTTTACCATCAAAAGACTGTTATAGGCCTCCTGAATCGCTTCCTTATGCCGCATATTGGTGATGACCACTTCATTATCCATCCTGATTTCACCGTGGAAAAATAACTCCTGTATCACGCTTTCAAATTCTTCTATCCCGGTATTTTCCTTTGTGGATGTTTTTATGATCCTGATTTCTTCGGAATTTTCGCCAAAAGCCTCCCGGAATCCTTCTTCCGAAACAACCGGTTCCAAATCTGTTTTATTGAGCAGGACAACTGTTTTCTTTCCCCTGATCATTTCCATGATCTGCCGGTCGCTTTCGTCCAGTTCTACGGAAGAATCCACCACATATAAAATAAGATCCGCACCGGCAGCAAATTTTCTGGCCTTATCCACTCCTATCTTTTCCACAATATCCTCTGTGGAGCGGATGCCCGCAGTGTCTATGATGTTCAGCCCGATACCGCGCAGCCGGATGGATTCCTCCAACGCATCCCTGGTAGTTCCCGCCACACTTGTGACAATCGCTTTTTCTTCTCCTACCAGGAGATTTAAAAGAGAAGATTTTCCCGCATTGGGTTTTCCCACGATTACCGTGTTGATCCCTTCTTTGAGCATTTTTCCATTATCGGCAGAATCCAACAGCTTCTTCAAACGACCGGACAGCTCTTTCACCTTCTCTTCCAGTTTTTCCCGGTATCCATCCGTGCTGATGTGCTCCGGATCGTCCAGCGCGGATTCAATGAACGCAATTTCATACAGAATTGCCGCACGAAGGCTTTTTATTTCTTCCGAAACAGAACCCCGAAGCTGTTTTACCGAAGATTTCATTGCAAACTCATTTTTGGAATGAATGAGGTCCATCACCGCTTCCGCACGGGATAAATCTATCCTTCCATTTAAGAATGCCCGTTTCGTAAATTCCCCCGGCTCCGCCATTCTCGCACCATTGTTCAAAACCGCCTGCAGAACACGTTGCATGAGAAGGACGCCTCCATGGCAGTTGATTTCCACAGTGTCCTCTCTGGTATACGTTTTCGGAGCCTTCATCAGGGAAACCATCACTTCGTCAATGATATCCTCTCCATCTGCAATAAATCCGTAATGGATCGTATGAGATTCATAGTCCTTTAACGGATGTTTTCCCGATTTTGTCTGAAAAATCTTATGAACCGTATCTATCGCCCTCGGTCCGCTCACTCTGATAATTCCGATTCCCGAATCCGATAATGCAGTTGCAATTGCCGCAATGGTATCTGATTTCATCATAATCTCCTATTTAAAAAGCCCGCTTGTTAAAGCGGGCTTTTCCTCATTTCTTCAGTGTCACAACAACATGTCTGAAAGGTTCTTCCCCTTCGCTGTGGGTTGTCACATATTTATCATTCTGGAGTGCGGAATGGATGATCCTTCTTTCATAAGGATTCATAGGTTCCAAAGACAGGGGTCTTCTGGTCCTTTTTACCTTATAAGCGATATTCTTTGCAAGATTTTCAAGAGTCTCTTTTCTTCTCTTCCTGTAGTTTTCCGTATCCACTTTTACGCGGATATAATCTTCTGATTCCTTATTCACAACAAGGGAAACCAGATACTGCAGGGAATCCAAAGTCTGTCCTCTCTTCCCGATCAGGACGCCCATTTCGTCGCCGCTCAAATCAATATCCAGATGTTTCTGCTCTTCATCATAAACAACATCCACAACTACTGTCATGTTCATTGCTGCAAAAACATCATTCAGGAAGTCTTTTGCTTTATCTTCAACAGTTTCCTTCACACGGGCCAAAATTACTGCGGGTTTTGCATTAAACCCAAGAAAACCGGTAGAACCTTCTTCTACAACTTCATATTCCAGCTTATCGCTCGCCACTAAGAAACGCTGGCAGGCTGCAGTGACCGCATCGCTCACTGTTTTAGCAGTAAATCTTTGGAAATCCATGATTCGCCCCTCCTATTTTTTGTTGTTCCTCTCATTATAATCCTTTACCATATTTGCCTTTGAAGCAAGACTTCCGGGTTTGGCAGCGTTCTTATTGTAGTATTCCGTTGCCTTGCGCATTGCTTCATCCTTCTGTTCCTGCGTCATATTGGACGTCTTTGTCCTCGCCACAGCCGCCGGATTGGAAGGCTTAACATTTCTGGTACTCATGGTCGCGTAACTGTTGAGCTTCTCCGGGTCGATTCCCTTTTTCTTCAGTTTCGCATTCCGCTTCTCCACATTTTTCTTAATTTCCGCATCAATATCCATCTTATCGATATGTTTATTGATGGCAACCTGCTGTACACTTCTCACCACAGAACCGGCTACCCAGTAAAGGCCCAGACCTGCAGGAAGCGTATAACAGAACACTGCGGACATGATGGGCATGATGTTGTTCATCATCTTCATAGAAGAAGCCATGGAATTGCCTTCGGTATTTCCCATATCTGCCTGGGGCATCAGTTTTACATTTAACCACTGTGTCACAGCGGATAAAATCGGGATCGCCAGAGCTGCCACCACAAGCAGCCATGCTCCTGCGGCAATCGCTTCATGTACCATGAAGGACGGGGAATTTCCCATGTTCAGACCGAGGAAATTGTTATAATGATCCATCTTTTCCATGGTACTTGTAATTTCGGCAGACAGACCGGGGAACTTCGCCGCCAGGCTGTTCCATTCAGCGGTTGACGCTTTATTTAAAACGTCAATAAATGTATTCTGCATGTACTGCACGTTGCCGGATGTAAATGCTTCACTGGTAAACTGTTTGGCGTACATGGCAGCATTGGGAAAATTCTGGGTATTGCTTAAAAATTCCGCCGCGCCGGCCGTATTCACAAGCTTCTCCACCAGAGGAATAAACGCCTCCTTAACCTGGGATACATAAGCCGGAATGTTCATGAATACACGGTAAAGTGCAAACAAAATCGGCATCTGGATCAGCATCTGTACACAGCTGCCCGTAGGGGAAACGCCATATTTCGCATATACAGCCTGTGTCTCCTGCTGCATGGCCATCATGGAATCGTTATCCTTTTTGCCGTTGTACCTCTTCTGGATGGCCTGAAGTTCAGGATTCATCTTCGCACTCAGCTTGGAATATTTCTGCTGCTTGATTGTCAGCGGCATTAAAAGCAGATAAATTACAATTGTGAAAAGAATGATTGCAAGACCGATATTCGGAATACCGATCTTGTCCAACACCCAGAAAATGCCGTTCATGATCATTCCCAAAACTTTTGCGATGGGACCTAAGATCATGCCGTCATACTGTGTTAATAAAATCGAGTTCAATGATATTTCCTCCTGATTTTTCGTTCCGGATTAAGGAACCGGATCATATCCTCCCTTTGAAAAAGGATTACATCTTAAAATCCTCCAGATAGCAAGAAGGCCCCCTTTTAAGGCGCCATACTTCTCCACCGCTTCCAGCCCGTATTCCGAGCAGGTCGGAAAATAAGGACATTTCGTGCTTTTCATGGGAGAAATGTATTTTCTGTAAAATTTAATTATCGCTATCAGAATTTTTTTCATCATTCATCATCCGATTTCTTCGCTTCATTATGAATTATATTATGAAGCTTTCCAAGATGCAAAACTGCGCTCTCCATCTTTTCATAGGAAATGGAAGCCGCACCGGCCCGCGCTGTGATTACTATATTTAAACCACTATTAAATATATCCTCATGTAATCGATAGCTTTCCTTAACGAGCCTTTTCACACGATGTCTTACTACGCTGTTGCCGACTTTCTTACTCACTGATATTCCAAGGTAGTTTACATTCTGATTATTTTCCGATACATACATGACCAAATACTTGTTGGCGCGGGAAACGCCTGTTCTGTAAACTTCCTGAAACTGCCGGTTCTTCCTTAACGATTGAGTAAACCTCATAAATTTTCTCCATAGAGAAAATAGGCCACAAAACTGCGGCCTATGCGGATAATCTCTTTCTTCCTTTTGCTCTTCTAGCTGCTAAAACTTTTCTACCACCTGCGCTGCTCATTCTCGCTCTGAAGCCATGAACTTTCGCACGCTGTCTCTTTTTCGGCTGAAATGTCATTTTCATGAAAGATGCACCTCCCTTTCAAACCTTACTCTATTTTAAGGCAAAATTTATGACATGTATCAGAAAATATCGCTATCATTATATAGGTTAAACCCCCACAAGTCAAGCAATTTCACACATTTTCAGGTAATATAATTTTACCGGAAAAAACGCTAAAAAATCGTGACTTTCAACAATACAAGATATAGTAAGTAAAAAAAATTTCTAAACACAAGATATAGACCATCAACATATGTGGATTTTAGTATCCACATAAAAAGTGATTAACATAACATTATCCACAAAATGTGGAAAACTTGTGGATAACCTTTCAAATATTCCACAAAAACTTGTCGAAAGCCTTTAAAATCTGCTGTGAATATGTGAATTTCATTTATCCACAGCCTCTGAACAATTATCCACCTGCCTGTAACCTGTTTTGTGGATTTCCACAGCTCCTGTGGACAAGTTAAGGAAAGTAATTAACATTTGCCATTTTGAAGTAATTAGTTTATTATAGAATAGATTAAATATCTGCTAATATTTGTGGGTTTGTGGAAAAGAGGAGGCTTTTTTATGCATTTCATTGGGGAAAACTGGGAAATGATCAAGCAGACCATTCATACGGAGTATGACCTTACCAATATTTCGTATAATACCTGGATCGAACCCCTGCAGTTTTATGAAGTTAAGGACGATACGGTATATATCCAGATACCGGCCGGGCAGGCCCATGCCCTGAATTATATTTCCAACAAATACAGTAATTACTTCAAAGTTACCATCTCGGAAATGATGGATCATAACTATGAGGTTTCTTTCATATTGGAAAAAGAAAAGTCATCAGATCCCGATTCCGATTTGAAGTCTCCGTCCGCCAATGTCTACAATATTAATTATGAACAGGCAAATTTGAATCCCAAGTACAAATTCGATACCTTTGTCGTGGGCAATAACAACAAATTTGCTCATTCCGCCTGCCTTGCGGTAGCCGAATCTCCGGGAAATGCTTATAATCCGCTGTTTATCTACGGCGGAGCCGGACTGGGGAAAACGCATCTGATGCACTCCATCGGCCATTTCATTCTGGAACAAAATCCGAACATGAAGGTACTTTATGTCACTTCGGAATCCTTCACCAATGAAGTGATTGAATCCATCCGAAGCGGTAACGCCACAGCCATGACCAAACTTCGTGAAAAATACCGGACTGTGGATGTCCTCATGATCGATGACGTGCAGTTTATTATCGGTAAGGAAAGTACCCAGGAAGAATTTTTCCACACTTTTAATGTGCTGCATTCCGCCGGCAAACAGATCGTGCTCTCCTCCGATAAACCGCCAAAAGAAATGGAAACACTGGAAGAACGGTTCCGTTCCCGTTTCGACTGGGGGCTGATCGCCGATATTCAGCCGCCTGATTATGAAACCCGTATGGCCATCCTGAAAAAAAACGCGGAATATTATAATAGGAAAATAGACGATGAAATTTTTAAGTACATCGCTTCCAATATAAAGTCCAATATCCGAGAGCTGGAAGGCGCTTTTAACCGCATTATCGCCAAGTCCAAAATTGAAAACCAGTCTGAAATCACGCTGGAACTGGCGGAAGATGCTTTAAAAGATATTATCAACCCGGACAAGCCAAAAGAAATCACCCCCTCTCTCATCATCGATGTGGTGGCGGAGCATTTTGGCGTCACGCCGGAGGACATCACTTCCAAAAAGCGTAACTCCGAATTCGTGCAGCCCAGACAGGTCGTCATGTACCTCTGTCGAAAGCTGACGGATACTTCTTACGTTAATATAGGGAAGCTTTTGGGGAAAAAAGACCACACCACAATTATCCACGGTGTGAATAAAATTGAGGATGAGCTTCAAACCAACGAGGAACTTAACAATAAAGTAGAAACGATCAAGAAGAAGATCTGTGTATAACTTCACATTTATTTTGAGGTTATCCCAGGGTTTTTCACAAGATAGACGTTTCCATTTTCCCTTATAAATAGTATAATGGAAAGGGTTATCCACATTTCAACACCCCCTAAGACGAAAGATTACGAATTTAAATATTTATTTATCTGTTTGCGCCTCCGGACGGCCTTTTCCACCCGGCAGGCTTTCACCAGCCCTATGGCTGTGGATAAGTTCATAAACCATGGCAAACAAAGAAAGGAGTTTTTCACATATGAAATTTATATGCTCTAAATCAAGCCTGTTAAACGGACTTCAGGTCGTTTCCAAAGCAGTTCCGAGCAAAACAACCATGTCCATCCTTGAATGTATTTTAATTGACTGTACACAAGGTCAAATCAAACTCACCGCCAACGATATGGAACTGGGAATTGAAACCGTTGTGGACGGAGAAATCCAGGAGAGCGGCATCATCGCCCTGGATGCTAAAATTTTTCTGGAAATCGTCAGAAAACTTCCGGATAATGATATCACTGTTGTTTCTGACAGTAATTTCAAAACCGCCATCACCTGTGAAAAAGCAAAATTTAATATCATCGGAAAATCCGGCGAAGATTTTTCCTATCTTCCGGAAATTGAACGCAATGATTCCATCCTTGTTTCCCAGTTCACCCTGAAAGAAGTGGTCCGTCAGACCATTTTTTCCATCGCTGACAACGACAACAACCGGTTGATGACCGGTGAACTTTTTGAAATTAACGGAGACGAACTGAAAGTGGTATCTCTGGACGGACACCGTATTTCTATCCGCAAAATTCAGTTAAAAAATACTTACGAACCCAAAAAAGTCGTAATTCCCGGAAAAACACTGAATGAAATCAGCAAGATCCTTTCCGGGGAAACGGATAAGGATGTCTCCATTTTCTTTACGGATAAACATGTCCTCTTTGAGTTTGACAATACTACCGTGGTTTCCAGACTCATAGAAGGGGAATATTTCCGCATTGATCAGATGCTTTCCAACGATTATGAAACAAAAGTCGTGATCAACAAACGGGAATTTTTAAGCTGTATCGACCGTGCCACTCTGCTTGTGAAAGAAGGGGACAAGAAACCCATTATTATCAATATTACGGACAGGTCCATGGAATTAAAAATCAATTCCACCGTAGGGAGTATGAATGAACAGATCGATATTGAAAAAGCGGGGAAAGATCTGATGATCGGGTTTAATCCCAAATTCCTGATCGATGCCCTGCGGGTGATCGACGATGAACAGATCACCATTTATCTGGTCAATCCCAAAGCGCCCTGCTTCATCCGCAATGACGAAAACAGCTATATTTATCTGATCCTTCCTGTTAACTTCACCACGGTTAACTGATAAGAAACCATTTTGAAACAGGAGATTTTCATGCAGACTTATAAAATAAAAGACGAATTTATAAAGCTGGGACAGGCGTTAAAAGCCGGCGGTTTTGTAGGTTCCGGCGTGGACGCCAAATTTGTAATTCAGGACGGGCTTGTGAAGGTGAACGGAAAAGTGGAGCTGCAACGCGGCAAAAAGCTGGTTCCGGGAGACGTGGTCGAATACGATGGACAGACCCTCAAAATTGAATAGGTGAATCATGATCATTAAATCGTTGGAATTATCCAATTTCAGAAATTATGATTTTTTGAATATCGGGTTCGACAAAGGCACCAATATTTTGTATGGGGATAATGCCCAGGGAAAGACGAATATCCTGGAAGCGATCTATCTTTGCGGCACCACAAAATCTCATAAAGGGAGCAAGGACAGGGATATTGTCAATTTCGGCGCGGAGGAAGCCCACATCAGGGCTTATCTGGAAAAAAGGGAAGATGAAATCCGGATCGATATGCATCTGCGCAAAAATAAATCCAAAGGGATCGCCATAGACGGGACCAGAATTAAAAAGGCCTCTGAACTTCTCGGAATTATGAATGTGGTTTTCTTCTCCCCGGAAGATCTTTCCATCATCAAAAACGGTCCCGCCGAAAGAAGACATTTTGTGGATATGGAGCTTTGCCAGCTGGATTCCCTTTACCTTCACAATCTCAATCACTATAACAAGATTGTGAACCAGCGAAACAAGCTTTTAAAAGATCTTTTTCTGAATCCTTCTCTGAGGGATACCCTGAATGTGTGGGATATCCAGCTGGCCTTAGTCGGAGAAAAGATTATTGAGAGACGGGTTGAATTTGTCAATCAGCTCAATGAAATCATCTCGGAGATTCATGCAAAATTGTCAGGCGGCAGGGAACATCTGAAGATCGTCTATGAGCCGGATGTTTCAGCGGCTGATTTTGAAACGGCCCTGGTCAGAGGGCAGGAAAGGGATATCCGGCTGAAAATGACCAGTACCGGGCCTCATCGTGACGATTTTTCGTTTATGGTTGGGGATGTGGATATCCGTAAATTCGGTTCCCAGGGACAGCAGCGCACCGCGGCCCTGTCTCTGAAACTTTCCGAAATCGAACTTGTGAAAAAAATGACAAAAGATACGCCCATCCTTTTGTTGGACGATGTTTTATCGGAATTAGACAGCAGCAGACAGAATTATCTTTTAAACAGTATAGGAGATATCCAGACGATCATCACCTGTACGGGATTAGACGATTTTGTGAATAACAGATTTGAAATTAATAAGGTTTTTAAAGTTGTGAATGGTACGGTGGATGCCGGCCAGAATGGAGGAATAGAATGAGTGTTGAATACGGAGCAGATCAAATTCAGATTCTGGAGGGTCTGGAGGCGGTCCGCAAACGTCCCGGGATGTATATCGGTTCCACCTCTTCAAGAGGGCTGCATCATCTGGTGTATGAAATTGTAGATAACGCCGTGGATGAAGCGCTTGCAGGGTTTTGTGATACCATCGAAGTTTACATCAATAAGGACAATTCTATTACGGTAATTGACAACGGACGTGGGATTCCGGTTGGAATTAATCATAAGGCCGGCATTCCGGCAGTAGAAGTTGTATTTACTATCCTGCATGCCGGCGGCAAGTTCGGCGGAGGGGGATATAAGGTTTCCGGCGGCCTTCACGGTGTGGGGGCATCCGTGGTAAACGCCCTTTCCGACTGGCTGGAGGTGGAAATCAGTCAGGAAGGAAAAGTGTACAGGCAGCGTTATGAAAGAGGACATGTATGTTATCCGCTGAAGGAAGTAGGAACCTGCGGTCCGGAAAAGACAGGAACAAAAGTAACCTTTAAGCCCGATGCCACCATTTTTACCGAAACAACGATTTATGAATTTGATGTGTTAAAAACAAGGCTGCGGGAAATGGCATTTTTGACCAAAGGGCTGAAAATTGTGCTGGAGGATGACAGGGAAGAGGAACCCCATATCAAGTCGTTCCATTATGAGGGCGGCATTAAGGAATTTGTGACTTACTTAAACGGCAGCAAAGTCCCGTTGTATGACAAAGTCATGTACTTTGAAGGCAGCAAAAACAATGTTTATGTGGAAGTTGCCATGCAGCATAACGATTCCTATAACGAAAGCGTTTTTTCGTTTGTCAATAACATCACGACGCCGGAAGGCGGCACCCATCTGGTGGGATTTCGAAATGCGCTCACCAAGACATTTAACGATTATGCAAGAGAAAATAAACTGCTAAAGGATAATGAACCCAATTTGACCGGCGACGATATCAGGGAAGGTCTGACGGCCATCATCAGCGTAAAAATTGAGGACCCCCAGTTTGAAGGACAGACCAAACAGAAGCTGGGCAACTCCGAAGCAAGAGGTGCGGTGGACAGCGTTGTGAGCGAACAGCTCACTTATTTCCTGGAACAGAACCCTTCCGTTGCCAAGACCATTCTGGAAAAATCCATTTTGGCACAGCGTGCCAGGGATGCGGCCAGAAAGGCCAGGGATCTGACGAGAAGAAAGACCGCTCTGGAGGGGTCCGCCCTTCCCGGCAAGCTGGCAGACTGTTCCGATAAAGATCCGAAAAACTGTGAAATTTATATCGTTGAGGGAGATTCCGCAGGCGGTTCCGCCAAGAAAGCGAGAAGCCGTGCAACCCAGGCGATCCTTCCTCTGCGCGGGAAAATCCTGAACGTGGAAAAAGCCCGACTGGACAAGATTTTTTCCAATGCGGAAATCAAAGCCATGATCACCGCCTTTGGTACGGGGATCCATGATGATTTTGATATCAGTAAACTCCGTTATCATAAAATCGTCATCATGACCGATGCCGATGTGGACGGCGCTCATATCGCTACGCTGATGCTCACCTTCATTTACCGGTTCATGCCGGAATTGATCAAACAGGGACACGTATATCTGGCAAAACCGCCTCTGTATAAGCTGGAGAAAAATAAAAAAGTCTGGTATGCCTACAGTGATGAAGAATTGAGCGACATCCTGAAGGAAGTGGGGCGTGACCAGAACAATAAGATCCAGCGTTATAAAGGTCTGGGCGAGATGGATGCGGAACAGCTTTGGGAAACCACCATGGATCCGGAACGCCGTATTCTGATGCGCGTCTGCATGGATGAAGAAACGGAATCTGAAGTGGATCTGACCTTCACCACCCTGATGGGCGACCAGGTGGAACCCAGAAGGAAGTTCATCGAAGAAAATGCAAAATTTGTACAGAATCTGGACATCTAAGGAGAGAACATGGAAGAAAATATTTTTGACAAGATAGAGGAAGTCGATTTAAAGAAAAAAATGGAAGATTCCTATATCGATTATGCGATGAGCGTTATCGCTTCCCGCGCCCTTCCCGATGTCCGGGACGGTTTAAAACCGGTGCAGAGGCGCGTGCTCTTTTCCATGATCGAGCTGAACAACGGGCCGGATAAGCCGCATCGTAAATGTGCGCGTATTGTCGGCGATACCATGGGTAAATACCATCCCCACGGCGACAGTTCCATCTATGGAGCGCTGGTAAATATGGCGCAGGAGTGGAATACCCGTTATCCGCTGGTGGACGGCCATGGAAATTTCGGTTCCGAGGATGGCGACGGTCCTGCGGCAATGCGTTATACGGAAGCCAGGCTTTCCAAAATTTCCATGGAGATGCTGGCTGATATCAATAAAAATACGGTGGACTTCGTTCCCAACTTTGACGAAACCGAGAAAGAACCCACCGTCCTTCCTTCCCGCTACCCCAATCTGCTGGTAAACGGCACTTCCGGCATCGCGGTAGGTATGGCCACCAATATTCCTCCTCATAACCTGCGGGAAGTGGTGGACGCGGTAGTGAAAATCATGGACAACCGGATCACCGACGACAGGGAGACAGAACTGGAAGAGGTCATGGGCATCATCAAAGCTCCTGATTTTCCTACCGGCGGCATCATCCTGGGAACCAGGGGAGTGGAAGAGGCTTACCGCACAGGAAGGGGAAAGATCCGGGTGCGCGCGGTCACCAATATTGAAACGCTGCCAAACGGCAAGAGTCAGATCATCGTGACAGAGCTTCCCTACATGGTCAATAAAGCGAAGCTGATTGAAAAAATTGCGGATCTGCACAAAGAAAAAAGGATCGACGGCATCACGGACCTGCGGGATGAATCCAACAGAGAAGGAACCCGTGTGGTGATTGAACTGCGCAGGGACGCCAATGCCAATGTGATTTTGAACCAGCTCTATAAACATACCCAGATGCAGGATACCTTCGGCGTCATCATGCTGGCGCTGGTGGACGGAGAACCCAAGGTTTTAAATCTTCTGGACATGCTGAAACTGTATATCAAGCATCAGGAAGACGTGGTTACCAGAAGGACAAAATATGACCTGAATAAAGCGGAAGAAAGGGATCATATTTTACAGGGGTTGCTGATCGCCCAGGATAATATTGACGAGGTCATTCACATTATCCGTACCAGCCAGACACCTCAGATTTCAAAAGACAGGTTGATGGAACGTTTCGGGCTGACCGAGGTACAGGCACAGGCGATCATCGATATGCGTCTGCGCGCACTGACAGGTCTGGAACGGGAAAAGCTGGAGGCGGAACATCAGGATTTACTGATCAAAATTGCGGATCTGAAAGCGATACTGGCGGATCGGAAACGTCTGCTGGGCGTGATCAGGGAAGAAATTTTAATCGTAAAAGAAAAATTTGGGGATGAGAGAAGAAGTCAGATCGGATTTGACGAATTTGATATCTCCATGGAAGATATGATTCCCAGGGATAACACCGTGATCGCCATGACAAACCTGGGTTATATCAAACGCATGACCGTAGATAATTTCAAGGCGCAGAACAGGGGCGGCAAGGGAATTAAGGGAATGCAGACCATAGAAGAGGACTTCATCGCAGATCTTTTGATGACCACCACCCATCATTATGTGATGTTCTTCACCAATTTCGGCAGGGTATACAGGCTGAAAGCCTATGAAATCCCGGAAGCCGGCAGGACGGCCCGGGGAACGGCCATTATCAATCTGCTGCAGCTCAATCCGGAAGAAAAGATTTCTGCCATCATACCGGTGAAGGATTTTGAAGAGGATAAAAACCTGTTCATGGTAACCAGAAAAGGAATTGTGAAAAAGACTTCCATTCTGGAATACAGCAATGTCCGCAAAAACGGACTGGCTGCCATCAATCTGCGGGAAGATGATGAACTGATCGAAGTGAAAATTACCGATGAAAAGACGGAGATTTTCCTCGTGACTAAGTATGGCATGTGTATCCGCTTTAAAGAAACCGATGTGCGCGCTACCGGAAGGACTTCCATGGGCGTGATCGGAATGACGCTTACCGACAATGATGAAATTGTGGGAATGCAGCTGGATCATCAGGGAGATTCCCTGCTCATCGTTTCCGAAAACGGAATGGGCAAGAGAACCTATCTGGATGAATTTACGGTACAGTACCGCGGCGGTAAGGGCGTAAAATGTTATAAGATCACGGATAAGACAGGTTATGTCATCGGTGTGAAGGCCGTGAATGACGATCATGAAATCATGATGATCACCACGGAAGGAATTATCATTCAGATCCGTATGGAAGAGGTATCCATTCTGGGAAGAATCACTTCCGGCGTGAAACTGATTAACCTTGATAAAGGAGTGACTGTGGCACAGATTGCCAAAGTCCGTGAAAAGGTTTCGGACGGAAGCCAGGAGTTTGACGATATGGAGGATGCCATGGAGGATATTCCGAAAGAATCCGTAACTGTGGATTCTTATGAAGAGGAAGAAATTACCCTGCCTGTGGAAGAAGAGGAAGACTGATACTGATATCTTTTAGAATGTGTGTGAAGAGCGCCGGATTTTAGGATCCGGCGCTCTTGCATAAGGAGTCCCTATGGCGAAAAATAGTTTTCACCAGGACGTAAAGGAAAAATAAAATGGAATTTGTACCGGCAAAAACAATTGTCACAAAAACAAAATCCGCCGATTGGTTCGGCATGGATTATAACATGAATATTTACAGAGGCTGCTGTCATGGCTGCATTTACTGCGACAGCCGCAGCGACTGCTATCGCATTGATCATTTTGATGAAGTCAGGGCTAAGGAAAATGCCCTGCAGATCATCCGGGACGATCTCAGGCGGAAAGTAAAAAAAGGGGTGATCGGCACAGGCTCTATGAGCGATCCTTATAATCCCTTTGAAAAAGAACTGATGCTCACCCGCCATGCCCTGGAACTGGTGGATGCGTTTGGATTCGGAATCGGAATCGCTACGAAGAGTGACCTGATCGTCAGGGATAGGGATGTTCTGTCAGAGATAAAGGAACATTCTCCTGTTTTATGCAAGCTTACAGTCACCACAACAAATGACGATCTGGCTTCTAAAATAGAACCTCATGCCCCGTCTCCCACAAGACGTCTGGGAGCCATTGCCCGATTGAGGGAAGAAGGCATTTTTACAGGGATTCTGTTAATGCCTGTGCTTCCGTTTCTGGAAGACTCCCTGGAAAATGTGACGGCCGTGGTGGAAGCGGCTCATGAGACGGGCGCGAATTTCATTTATCCGGCATTTGGAATGACACTGCGGGAAAATCAGAGAATCTGGTATTATGACAAATTAAAAGAGCTCTGGCCCGAAGAAGATTATGCAGACAAATATCGGAAAACCTACGGAAACCGATATCAGTGTACCAGCCGGAATGCCCAAAAGCTGTGGGCGGTTTTTCAGGAGAAGTGCGAAGCTTATCATATATTATATAAAATGCGGGATATTATCCATGCCTATAAGAAAAATTACGGCGACGGCCAGATGAATCTGTTTGATTTTCTGTAAAAGTAAGGGATGCAACCACAGGTTGACAAATTGCAAGGTGCTGTTTTCTTGCCTGAAAGTACAGGACAGAATAGTATGGATACCAGAAGGAAGAAAGGGGCATATATAAAATGAAATTTTGTGACAAATTGGTTGAACTCAGGAAGGAAAAGGGATATTCCCAGGAACAGCTTTCTTATTGCCTGGGAGTTTCCAGACAGTCCGTCAGCAAATGGGAAGCGGGGGCATCCATGCCGGAGCTGTCGAAGCTGATCCAGCTTTCAGAAATTTTTGATGTGACAGTAGATTATCTGGTAAAAGATCAGATAGAGGAAAGAAATGCAATCTCTTTAGAAAAAAAGGGGAATGAACTGAATGAGACCCAGCAGCGCCTTCTGGAAAGGCTGGAAAAGCTGGAAGCGGAAAAAAAAGATATGATCCGGGAGTATGAATATAAAAGTGAAAAAACATTATTCGGATTGCCGTTGGTACATATCCATACAAAATTTTACAGAGATTGGATTCCGGCTTCGGGTCTGGCGATGGGATTTGGTACGAAGGCAAAAGGAATTGTGGCCATCGGCAACAATGCCTGCGGTGTGATCGGTATCGGATTGGTTTCCAAAGGATTACTCAGCCTGGGAATTTTCAGTGCGGGAGGCTTTTCGCTGGGGCTCTTTTCTCTTGGCCTGCTGTCGGCCGGCGTCATCAGTTTGGGAGGATTGGCGATAGGAGTAGTTGCGGTGGGAGCCATTGCGGCCGGCGTTTCCGCAATCGGTATTTATGCCACAGGATGTGCGGCGCTGGCGAAAGAAGCGGCTACAGGCGTAGCCACGGCAGCCTATGTGGCCGCAGGTTCTCAGGAGGCCAAAGGGACTTTTACCATGCGGACGGATCACCTGACTACAGGAGAAGCGGTGAGAAGTTTCCTGCAGACGAATCATCCCGGGATACCGGAATGGATCATAAAGCTGCTGATTTTGGGATACAAATAGAAAAGACCTGCCGGGAGGCAGGTTTTTTCTGTCAGGGGGTATCTTTGGTGGTGCCCCCGGGCTGGTAGGTGACGGGAAGCAGTGTGAGGCTGGGCAGGATCTGCCTGTCCTTTGCCAGAACCATGTCCACACAGGTGCGTGCCAGAGCGGGAATTGGCTGGCAGATGCTTGAAACGAACAGATCCTGATCCTCCGAACCGAATTTGTGGATACCGTCAAAACCGATGATCTGGATGTCATCGGGTACCTGAAAGCCCATGTCGGAAAGAATCCGGCAGGTGATATAGGCATTAAAGTCGGTGTTGACAAAAATACCGTCAAACTCAGGTTTTCCGTCCGTGCCCCTATGAGCGTTGATAAAAGCGGTGATGGCCTCATACATATCCACGCCGCTTTTTTCACACAGAAAGACAGGCTTGATGCCGTGGACGCTGCAGGCGTGAAGATAGCCGTCCATTCTCTTGTCGGCCTCTCCCGGATAGGGGGAGTTAAAGGTGATGAAGGCAGGACGTCTGCAGCCGCATTCCAGCAGTTTTTTGGTGGCGAGGACACCGCCGGCAAAGTTGTCGGAAGCCACGATGGGCGTAAAATTATTATCACAAATTCTGTCGAAGGATATCAGGGGAAGATCCCGGGGCACATATCTGCCGATATCGTTATACGTGAGGGCGATGACACCGTCCGACTGGTTCTGCGTCGCCATATTCAAATATTTAATCTCTTTCTCCAGAATGCCGTTAGAGCAGCATAAAACCATAAAATGGCCTGTCTCGTACAGGGCGCTTTCGATATAGTGGGCGAAGGATGCATAAAAAGGGTTGATGGTATCAGGAATGATCAGCGTCACCGTGTTGGATTTCTGAACCTTCAGGCCGCGGGCATAGGTATTCACTTCATAATCCAGACGGCGGATCGCTTCTTCCACTTTGATTCTATATTCTTCCCCGACAGGGATTCCATTGATCACTTTGGATACGGTGCCCAGGGCGACGCCCGCCTCACGGGCAACATCCTTCATCGTGGGAGCATTTTGTTTTCTCATCAGAGGTTTGATTCCCCTTTCCTCTATAACACTTAAAAATCATTGATTGCTTATTCTCTATTTTACCTTTGTTTGTGAAACGTTACAACTGTGATTATTTCACAAAAATAGCAAATCATATTTGAATATATTTCACAAAATATAAGATATATACAAAAAAATAGAGTTTATATATTGACACTTCAGCAGTTTTTGGAGTATGATCAGTTCAAAGATATGAAACGTTTCACACAGAAACGAAAAAAGTTTTATAACAGCGCGACGACAGCGAGTGTAGGAAAGAAATAAAAAAGTACACGGACTGTTATTTTTTAAAAGAGTACATGAAACGTTACACGCAAGAATTTGAAAGGAGCAGAGAAGTGAAAAAAACGAGGAGCACTCCAACAAAAGCGGTGTCCAAAAGCAGAGAAAGCGGGATAGGGCAAAAGCTAAAATATGTGAAAGCAAACTGGCAGCTTTATATCATATTCTTACTTCCAGCATTTTTGCTCACTATTATTTTTAAGTATGTGCCAATGGGAGGCGTTCTGCTGGCATTTAAGGATTACAGCGCTATGCTCGGTATTTTAAAGAGTCCATGGGTAGGGTTCAAATATTTTGAGAGATTTCTGTCTTCACCGGATTTCATGGGATATCTGCTCAACACACTGAAGGTCAGTTTATACGGACTTCTTTGGGGATTTCCCGTTCCGATTTTGCTGGCGCTTTTGCTCAACAGAATACGGCAGAAAGGTATCAAAAAGAATATTCAGCTTCTTATTTATGCGCCGAATTTCATTTCCGTGATCGTCCTCTGCGGTATGGTGCGGATTTTTCTTTCTCCGGTAGGGCCTGTGAATCAGCTGTTGGGAAAGGAATACAATTTCATGACCATGCCCTCCGCTTTCCGGACAATCTATATTGCCAGCGGCATCTGGCAGGGAGCGGGCTGGGCTTCTATTCTCTATACGGCGGCGCTGTCGAACGCCAGTCAGGAGCTGACCGAAGCGGCAGTCATCGACGGGGCTAATATTTTCCAGCAGATTAAAAATGTGGATCTGCCTGCAATTAAAGATATCATCGTCATTCAGTTCATCCTGCAGGCCGGAAATATCATGAGTATCGGTTTTGAAAAGGCATATGCGCTGCAGACGGATCTGAATATGCCGGCTTCGGAAATTTTGGCTACTTATGTTTATAAAATGGGTCTTTTAAACGGGGACTACGGATTTTCCACAGCGGTAGGGCTGTTTAACTCGGTAATCAATGTCATCCTTCTGATCTTTGTGAACAAAGTGGTGGAAAAGATGAATGACGGACAGGGATTATAGGAGGCAATCACATGAAAACAACAAAATTTAAAGGACTGTCAGCTGCCGATAAAATTCTTTTACTAACCGGTTATTTGCTGCTTGGCATTTTTGTTCTGATGATCATTGTCCCTCTTTTCTATGTTGTGATCGCTTCGTTTATGGATCCGGCTGTTTTAACCAATCAGGGATTAACATTGGATTTGAGTAAATGGACACTGATGGGATATGAAAGGGTTCTTTCCAACAATATGATCTGGAGGGGATTTGCCAACGCGATTCTTTATTCCTTGAGTTTTACCTTTATATCCGTACTGGTGACGGTGTTGGCGGCTTATCCCATGTCGAAGCAGAATTTGGTGGGAAAAAAGTTTTTCAATACATTATTTATGATTACCATGTTTTTTAACGGTGGTCTGATCCCCACCTATCTGGTGATCAGCAATCTGAATATGTTGAATACGATTTGGGCGATTATTCTTCCCAATGCCTTTAATATTTGGAATATGATTCTGGCAAGGACCTATTACCAGTCCATTCCCGGGGAATTGAGGGAAGCGTCTTCCGTGGACGGGGCTTCGGAGGTGACTCACTTTTTTAGAATACTCGCGCCGGTCTGTAAACCGATCATAGCGGTGCTCGCGCTGTATCAGTTTGTGGCGATGTGGAACGGATATTTTGATGCAATGATCTATTTAAACGATGCGGCAAAACAGCCCCTTCAGCTGGTTCTTCGTTCCATCCTGATCCAGAATACGCCGGAAGCCGGAATGATAGCGGATATCCAAAGCCGGGCGGAAATGGCGAAACTTGCGGAACTTTTAAAATATTCCACAATTGTGGTATCCAGCATTCCGCTTCTGGTGATGTATCCGTTCTTCCAAAAATATTTTGACAAAGGAATTATGGCCGGTTCTGTAAAGGGCTGACCTTCCACAAAAGAAAGAGGATTCAAAAACGGTCTTAAAAAGGCCTGTTAATAAAAAAGGAGATTTATCATGAAAAAAAACTTTTTGAAACAAATCATGGCACTCACCCTGGCAGCGGTAACTGTTATTTCCATGACAGCCTGTGGGGATACTGCCGCCGGAACCGCCAATACCACAGGGCTGGATGAAAACGGTCAGGTAAAGGAAATTACGTTCCCTCTGGAAGAAAAAGCGGAGCTTTCTTTCATCACCAGCGCGCCTGCCAATTCCACACAGAACCCGAATGAGAGAATGATTTTTCAGAGGATGGAGGAAGCCACAAACGTACATATCAATTGGACCTGCTTTGTGGAAGACCAGTTCAATGATAAAAAGAATCTGGCTCTTTCCCAGGCAAAGAGTCTTCCAGACGGTCTTTTTAACGCCAATATGTCCAATTATGACCTCCTCCGCTATGCAAAACAGGGAGTGATCATTCCGGTGGAGGAGTTGATTGACAATTATATGCCAAACCTGAGAGCAGTCTTTGAACAGTATCCGGAATACAGGACGATGTGCACCGCACCGGACGGGCATATTTATGCTTTTCCCTGGATTGAACAGCTGGGAGAAGGAAAGGAAGCGATCCAGTCCATCGGCGGCATGCCTTTCATCAATAAAAAGTGGCTGGATGAACTGGGGCTGGAAGTTCCCAAAACAACAGAAGAGTTGGAAACGGTTTTAAAAACATTTAAGGGAAAAGATCCTGCAGGAAACGGCCAGACCATTCCCATGTCCTTTATCATTAACGGAGGAAATGAGGATCTGCATGAACTGATGGGAGCATTCGGCGAAGGTTATGGTGATGTGCCCGACCATATCGCAGTGACCAATGATAAAAAAGTAATCTGGACAGCTGCGCAGGAAGGTTATAAAGAAGCGATTGTATGGCTCCACGAATTATATGAGGCGGGCGTGATGGATCCGGAAGGATTTACCCAGGATTGGGGTACCTTCGTGTCAAAAGGAAAAGCGGACAGATACGGTCTGTTTTTCACCTGGGATGCGGCCAATATCGGTTCTAACCTGGAAGATTATATTCCTCTCCCGGCGCTGACCGGACCTACAGGTATGAAGAGCGTGTGCCGGCAGAGCGGTTCCGCTACCAGTGGATTTGACAGAGGACGGTGTGTGCTGACCAGTAATTGTAAGGATACAGCGCTGGCCGCAAAATGGCTGGATCAGATGTATGCGCCTCTCCAGTCCCCTCAGAATAACTGGGGAACTTATGGGGAGGAAGGAAAGTTCAATATTTTTGAAATGTCCGAAAATGAGAGCGGAGAACCCATGTTAAAGCACATGGATCTGGGAACGGAATCTCCTGTTGAAGTGAGACAGGCCCAGTCGGTAAACGGCCCCCTGGCAATTTTAAATGATTATTACGGAACCTATGTGACCTGCCCGGATGATGCACAGTACAGACTGGATTGGATCAGGGAAATTTATGTGCCGGATATGATCGAAGAGTATGTATATCCCAATGTTTTCACCAGCCAGGAAGATGCGGATGCTTTAAACCAGTATGAAACGGATCTGAAAAAATATACCGAGCAGATGAAGGCAGACTGGATCATGAACGGCGGCGTGGAAGAAGGCTGGGACGAATATCTGAAAAAGCTGGATGAATACGGCCTTCAGAAATATCTGGAAATCAAACAGAAATATCTGGATGCTTACCTCGAAGGATCAAACAGCTGAGAGACAGACAATAAAAAGACGAGGTGTATATGAAAGAAAATTTATCCGCGAAACTGAAAGAGGCGGTCGCCTATGAGGCCGAAAAAGGAAAACAGATTTTACAAAAAACAAAGCCTGATTTCCATGTGACGCCGCCTATAGGCTGGATCAACGATCCCAACGGATTTTCCCTCTTTCAGGGAGAATACCATCTGTTTTATCAATACCATCCTTACAGTGTACACTGGGGCCCCATGCATTGGGGCCACTGTAAGACAAAAGATTTTATCACCTGGGAACAGCTGCCCTGTGCGCTGGCGCCCGATACGGAATATGACGGGCAGGGATGCTTTTCGGGATCGGCTGTGGAAGCGGACGGAAAGCACATTCTGATGTATACCAGTGTGAGGGAGGAAGAGGCGGAAGGCGGCAGAATCGTCCGGCAGACCCAGAGCATTGCGACAGGAGACGGAATCCGTTATGAAAAGGAGGCCTGCAATCCGGTGATCACGGCGGATATGCTGCCGGAGGGAAGTTCTTTCGTCGATTTCAGGGATCCGAAAATATGGAAAGAGGGAAATACCTTTTATGCCGTGGTGGGAAGTCTGGACAGTGACGGCAGCGGGCAGATTGCCCTTTTTGGCGCGGAAAGCATAGACGACTGGAAATTTGTGAAAATCCTGGACCGCAGTCAGAACCGGTACGGAAAGATGTGGGAGTGTCCCGATTTTTTCCCGCTGGACGGCAGACAGGTACTGATCACTTCTCCCCAGTTCATGGGAGCGGAAGGGCTGGAATTTCACAACGGGAATAATTCCGTTTACTTCATTGGGGATTATGATCCGGTAAATAAAGAGTTTCGGAGAGAAAAGGCCTTTCAGATCGATTACGGCACGGATTTCTACGCGCCCCAGACGCTGGAAGCGGCAGACGGCAGAAGGATCATGATTGGCTGGCTGCAGAACTGGGATAATTATATGACGCCGGAAGACTTTGGATGGTCGGGCATGATGACGCTGCCCAGAGAGCTTTCCCTGCGGGACGGCAGACTGATCCAGGTTCCGGTCAGGGAACTCTCGGATTATTACGGAAGAAAAGTGGAGAGCGGCCCTGTGACTGCAGAGGGAGGAAGCTTCCTTCCGGGCAGGGATGCCAAAGAAGAGAGCGGTTCCCGGACAGGGATTACCGTTTCCGGCATCCGGGGCAGGCAGTTTGACATGACGGTGGAAATCAAAGAAGGGGACTATGAACGTTTTGAAGTGGCGCTTGCCGCCGACGATACCTTTCAAACGTCCCTCTTTTATGAATCGGAAACCGGTGTTCTCACGTTTGACAGAAGATATTCCGGGCAGCAGCATGATACCCTGTGCTGCCGGTCAGCCTATGTCAAAAAACAGAACGGCAGGCTGAAGCTTAGGATTGTGATGGATAAATACTCTGTGGAAGTATTCGTAAATGACGGAGAACAGGCCATGACAGGGCTGGTCTACACCAGGCTTTCGGCGGATGAAATCCGGTTTGGGGCAAAAGGAAAGGCAGAATTTGAAGTCGATTTTTATGAACTGATCCTTAAAGAATGAGTTGCGTTAAATTGATATCCTCCGTGTACGAGGGGCGTATGCCCTTGTACACGGAGGATATCTGTCCATTGTGAAAAATTTCGATCCCGAATATGTTTCCGCTTCCTACCGGCTTGAAGTGGATACCAAAACCCTTCCGGAGGACGATATCAGGATTACAAAGGAAATCAGGAATATTGCAAAAGGATACCTGGCGGAAGACGATATAAGGGTGTATAGTGAAGAGGAAGACCGTCTGGAAAATCTGACGGGTAACAGAGCAAGGAACCTGATGATTAACGGGATCGGGTTCTTGATAGGAATTTTCGATGCTCAGGTCGGTGGGAATGGATCAGTCTCAGATCAGGAAAATGCTGATGCTGGAGGGAATCCGGATGGCAATTTCACCTGCGCTGTCGGGAATGACCGTTATTTTGGGGGTGTGTGCCGTTCTGCTTCGGATAGCGGATGTGGCGTTTATAGAGTTTTGGCCGTGGTTTCCGTTGAAAGAAGTTCTTTTTATCACGATTTTAATGATCGGGGCAGTATATGCCGCCTATCCCGTTTCGGCGCGCAGGATCCGGAATGATACCATCATTGACGGTCTGCGGGAGGAAAACGTTTCATACAGGAGAAAAAGACAGACATGATTAAATTAACCGCCCGACAGGCAAGACAATTCATTCTTTTCAAACAGGGATTGCTGGGCGCATACAGATTCACCGGAAAACAGGGTGCCCTTGATTTTGTCCGCCAGGCCGGATGTATCCAGTTTGATCCCGTGGACGCCTGCGGGAAAAATGCGGAGCTGACCCTGCAGTCCCGGGTGAAGGGGTTTTGCAGGCAGACGCTCTATGAGTTGTTGTATGAGGACCGGAAGCTTGTGGACTATCCGGATAAAAATCTTTCCATCGTTCCGGTAGAGAACTGGCCTTATTTTGAGCGCTACCGCCAGTCGGCACGGGAAAACGGCCGGCAGTTTCCGGAGCTTTTGGAGCTTGAACAGCGGGCGAAGGAGTATATCACAAACTATGGTCCGGTCAGCTCCGATGAGCTTCCCATAGAAGGAAACATATTCTGGCATTCCGCCATTCATTGGAGCGGGAATTGGGGCGAAGAGACAAACGCGGCCAGATCCGTTCTGGAACAGCTGTATTCCACCGGAGAACTGGTGATTCACCATAAAAAGGGCGCGCGCAAATATTACGACCTGGCATCCAGACATGTGGATCCGCAGCTGCTGGCAGCGCCCGATCCCCTTCCGGATGAATTTGAACACATGAAATGGAGGGTGCTCCGGCGGATCGGAGCGGTGGGGCTATTGTGGAACCGCGCTTCAGACGCATGGCTGAATATTTGGGGAATGAAAAGCCCTCAGCGCAATGCAGCCTTTCAGGAACTCCTTTCGGAAGAGAAACTTCTGGAAATCAGGGTGGAGGGGATAAAAGATATCCTGTACTGCCGCGCCGAAGATTTTTCCATACTGGACAGAGTACTCCAAAAGGAAACCTTCAGGCCCCGGTGTGAGGTGATCGCGCCCCTGGACTGCATGATGTGGGACCGGAAACTGATCCGTGCGCTGTTTAATTTCGATTATAAGTGGGAAATCTACACGCCCCAAAACCAGCGGAAATTTGGGTTTTATGTTCTTCCTATTTTGTATGGAGAGGGCTTTGCCGGCCGCCTGGAAGCCGTTGCGGATCAGAAGAGCAGCACGCTCACCGTAAAAAACATCTGGTATGAGGACGGAATCAGACAGACCAAAACGCTGCAGAAGGCGGTGGAAAGCTGTGTGAAGAGGCTGGCGGGGTTGAATGAGTGTGAGAATATTTTAGTTTTATAAAATGAAAAAGTTCTTACGCATTTTGGTATAAATTAATACTGTCTTCTTAAAAAATTTGACACCTGACAGGCATGTTGTGCATTCAGGTGTCAAAATAGATTTGGAGGAGATTAATACTATCGGGCTGAAGCCGTTTCCGCTTCGTCCGCCTTATATAACTTCCATGCATAGAAAGCCACCAGTACAACCATCACAAAAACGATGAGTTCGATGACGGGAATAGGGACAAAATTGGAAGCGATCAGTGTGATGAAGTCCACGACAAAATGCATCGCCATGGCGATCAGGTAATACTGGATCTTTCCGGTTTTCAGCGCCCGGTAGACGATGACGGAAAGAGCGATATGCAGGCCGATGGCTTGAATTCGTTCAATTCCCGCCATAAAATACTGCCAGGAGGGGAGAGTGGCGAGAGCCGTAAAACTCTGAACGGTAGCTTCCAGATTTTCAGCCGGAATCGTGGAAAGGCTGGCCTGCATTTTGCCGTTGTTAATCATGACGGCGGTGACGATATAGCTGAAATAGGTCATGCCTACCAGCATGACGGCCTCAATTCCGCCGTGTCCTACGCCGTACATCAGCGCATTTTTCCGGTCCAGATCCTTTTTCATGAAGTGCTTCATCATGACATAGCGTCCGGTTTCTTCAAAGACGGCGGCTGCCAGTCCTCCATAGAGGGCGTAAAGCCAGATGTTCTGAGTAAAGACGGTTCCGGCGGTTTTTAAGACGATGGTATGCAGGACCTGTTCCAGTACCATGGCAAACAGGAAGAAGGATGCGCAGCCCACCGCCAGGCTGGAAAGCTTTGCCCCGGCTTTTTTGTAAAGAAGCAGGCACAGAACAATGGGCAGGCCCATCGAAACGATCAGAGAGAAGAGCATTCCGATTGAGCTTAAGGCGGGTACAGGTTGGAGTTGTGTCATGTTTTTCCTCATTTCCGGGGCGTTCTGACCGCCCCTCTTTTCATCATTTAAGCTTTGAACTTTTCAGCGATCATTTCATAGACCGGGGTTGGAACATTGTATTTTTGTCCCAAACGGATCACTTCAAAAATCAATCCGTCGATTTCAGACTGTTTTCCGTCCCGGATATCCCGCTGCATGGATGCGGTGGCGGTAGGGGCCAGGTCATCCATAATTTTTAAGTTGATGTCCACAATATTTTCCGGCAGGCTGATTCCCATCGCATCGGAAAGATCCTTGATTTCCCCGATGAGGGAGATAAAAGTGCTGCGCATCTGGCCTTTTGCCTGAACGGCAAAGGCCTGGACGTTATAAAAAGCGCCCACAGCTGCCATGGGAGAGACGAAAGAAAATTTCTGCAGGGCGTCCTGTTCGATCCGGGAAGAAAGAACCACATCAATGCCGCTTTCCTCCAGGTCAGAACGGATGGCATTGAGAACAGGGGTTACGGCCTCCCTGATTTTGTCGGGCGTGTTTTGACGCAGTCCGTAAACCATGCGGAAAATTTTGCCGGAGAGCAGGATTGTTCCGGGTTCCCTGATTTCCGCAGCGATGTAGATACAGCCGTCGGTAACGGTGACGGCAGGAAGTTTTTCCTGCAGGCGGCCGCCGGTTCCGTAGATATTTAAAACCGGGATGACAACTGTTTCGGGGCCGGCAACACGGCTGATAAAGGGAATGGTGCTGTCCAGGGAATATCCTTTCACACAGACGAAAATTACATCAGGCGTTTCCTGATATTCTTCCATGGTGCAGGCTTTTACCGGAACAGAAAAATTTCCGTCCCCGGTTTCAAAACACAGCCCCTTTTCCCGAATGGCGGCGAGGTGTGAACCTCTGGCGATGAGAGTCGCGTCCTTTCCGGACTTTGCCAGAAATCCGCCGATGGAACCGCCGGTTCCTCCGGCGCCGATGATCACATATTTCATATTTCTAATCTCCTTATTAAACCAAAGAATTTTTTAAAAGTTCCTGAACGGGACGCCCTGTAACGAGTTTTCCGTTTTGGACAAAGCCTTCTTCCCTGCCGGAAAGCGCCTCTGTCAGATAACCTCTCAGCTGTGCGATTCTGTCCGCACAGGCAGGGTCCGAAATCCGGTCATTACATTCGTGGGGATCACTGTCCAGATCAAAATACTGTTCCTGCCCTGTCTGGGAATACCAGGCATATTTGTCATGCTCCGTCACGATGAAATGATTGGAAGCAGGACCGGCGGTATGCTCTCCGTGAAGCCAGCTGCGGAGGGTGAGGGAAGGATCGGCGGCCAGGGGCAGCATGCTCTTTCCGTCCGTTTCTTCAGGGACGGGCGCTTTGGCGATGTCCAGCAGAGTGGGCATCACATCCCGCAGTTCCACGACGCTGTGGCAGACCTGCCCGGGCTTCCCGCCGGTCAGCTGTTCAGGGCCGGACAGAATCATGGGGATATGGCAGCTTCCCTCATAAGGCCGGGATTTACGGAACAGATGATGGTCACAGAGTTCTTCTCCGTGGTCGGAGGTGAAGAGGATAACGGTGTTATCCATCACCTGCTCTTCTACGAGAGCCTGGATCAGACGGCCGATCTGATGATCCAGATGGGTGATGCAGGCATAATAGCCGATCTGCGCCTGCCGGGCCAGTTCCGGATCGACGGGGCCTGTGGCGGAGTCATAAATGCGGCCCAGCCGTTCAAATTCAGGCGTATTTTCCCAGGTTCCCACGGAAGGGGGAGTCAGCTCTTTGTCCTTATAAAGGTCAAAGTAGTATTGGGGCGCGTCAAAGGGCGGATGGGGGCGCAGATAGGAGGCCATCAGGAAAAACGGTTTGCTTCTGTCCCGCCTGCGCAGAAAGTCGATGGACCGGGTGCTGACCCAGTTGGTGGGATGTAAGCTTTCTTCATAAATCCAGGGCCTGGCCACCCAGGAATTGCATTCCATTCCGGTGTCGGTCACATCGGCGGAAATTCCTTTTTCATTTTTGAGCCAGTAAAAATAATCGTCCGCTACCTTTTGGGATTCATAGTAGGGAATGTCCGGGCTGCGGTAGGCATGGAGATAACCGTCATGGAGTTCAACGTTGTGAAACCCCATCAGATTGCGCAGGGGATGGACATGCATTTTTCCCACGCACTGGGTGTAATATCCGGCCTTGGCAAGTTCTCCGGCCATGGTGTGCGGGTATTTAAAATCCACCAGATCCTGGTAGCCCACCCGCCCGTGCTTTTCCTGGGACAGGCCGGTATGAAGGGCGGCGCGTGCGGGAATACAGCTGGGGCAGGAAGAATAAGCGTTGTCAAAAAGAACGCCTTTTGCGGCCAGGGAATCCAAATAAGGGGTTTTAACGTCGGGATGTCCCACGATTCCCAGACAGTCGCCGCGCATTTGATCGGTCATAATCAAAACAATATTGGGTTGATTCATGAGTTGGGAGTCCTTTCTTTATCGTGACAATATCAGGTGCTGCTCCTATTCTACTACAAAATGAAAAAGACTGCCTTAATTTTTCCGTTTTTTCCTGACAAACGGTGCTGCAAATTGGCAGAGAAAAAAACAAATACAATGTTTTTGTCAGCAAAAATAAGAAAATTCCTGTTTTCTTTTCTCCTGACAACTGATAGAATAGATTTGAAAAGAATTGCGTTTTCCTTTTTGGGGGAACGTGAGGAATAGGATACAAAAGGAAGGGGAACAAACCATGAAAAATTTTGATGTGGTAGCGCTTGGCGAACTGCTGATTGATTTTACGGAAAATGGCGTGAGCGCACAGGGCAACACAATTTATGAGGCAAATCCGGGCGGCGCTCCCTGTAACGTGCTTGCCATGCTGAATAAGGCCGGCAGAAAAACCGCTTTTATCGGCAAGGTCGGACAGGATATTTTCGGAAATAAACTGAAGGCAACACTGGATGAGGTGGGAATCGATACTTCCAATCTGATCATTGATGAAGATGCCCGCACAACGCTGGCATTTGTAGAGACATTTCCCGACGGCGACAGGGATTTCTCCTTCTACCGCAATCCCGGCGCGGATATGATGCTTAAAGTGGAGGATCTGCACGAAGAGCTGATCCGCGATACCAAGATATTCCATTTCGGCACACTTTCCATGACCCATGAGGATGTGAGAGAAGCCACAAAGAGGGCAATTGATATTGCGAAAGAAAGCGGCGCGGTGATTTCCTTTGATCCCAACCTGCGGCCTCCTTTATGGAAAACGCTGGACGATGCCAAAGAGCAGGTAGCTTACGGCCTTTCCAAATGTGATGTGTTAAAAATTTCCGATAATGAAATCCAGTGGTTTACCGGAGAGGAGGACTTTGATGCCGGAATCGCAAAGCTGCGCAGCGAATACAACATTCCGCTGATCATGCTTTCCATGGGCCGCGACGGAAGCCGTGCCTATTATAAGGATCTCCGCGTAGAAGTGAAGCCTTTCCTGCAGGAGAGCACCATCGAAACCACAGGGGCGGGAGATACTTTTGGCGGCTGCTGCCTGCATCATGTGCTCAAATATGGTCTGGACAATCTGGACGAAGAAAAGCTTACAGAAATGCTGACGTTTGCCAATGCTGCGGCATCCATCATCACCACCAGAAAAGGCGCGCTGCGCGTGATGCCTGAGGTGGAAGAAGTGGAAGCTTTCATCAAAGAAAGAAAATAAGTTATATTCCGGGAATACAGCTGTATTCCCGGTTTTTGCCTTTATGGAAAATTCAGAATTTTTATAAAAATTTTAAATCCGCCTTGTGTTTTCTCTTGAATGTGGTACAATTTTTACGGAAAAAGCGAAAACATCAAAAGAGAAGAGGTCTTGAAAAATGGAAGCGTATTCAATATTGAAAGACCTGGCCATTATTCTGATTTTTGCAAAAGTATTCGGAATTGTTGCCAGAAAGTGCAAGGCCCCCCAGGTTGTGGGGCAGATCATCGCCGGGCTGCTCATCGGGCCCAGCCTTTTGGGGCTGGTACAGCAGACGGATTTCATTGTCCAGCTGGCGGAAATCGGCGTCATCATGCTGATGTTTACAGCCGGTCTTGGAACGGATTTAAAGGAGCTGATCAAAACGGGTCCGGTGGCGCTGCTGATCGCGCTGTGCGGCGTGTTCGTGCCGCTCATCTGCGGGACACTGCTGTATATGGGATTTTACGGATTTGCCCCCTGGGGAGACGATAATTTTTACAAGGCGGTTTTCATCGGCACGATCCTGACGGCAACTTCTGTCAGCATCACGGTTGAAACCTTAAAGGAGTTGGGAAAACTCAAAGGCAGGGTAGGAACCACCATTCTAAGCGCGGCGATCATCGACGATGTCATCGGCATCATCGTCCTGACCTTTGTCATCGGCTTCAAAAGCCCGGACTCCAATCCTATGCAGGTGGTGATCAGCACTGCCATGTTCTTCATATTCGCCATCGGCGTCGGTTTCATTTTTTACCATATTTTCAAATGGATGGACAAGAGATATCCTCACACCAGGAGAATACCGATCATCAGCCTGGCTTTCTGCTTCGTGATGGCTTATGTGGCGGAACGTTATTTCGGCATCGCGGACATCACGGGCGCTTATGTGGCGGGCCTGGTGCTGTGTTCCATTCAGGATTCCGAGTATATCGCCCGGAAGATGGATATTAACTCATACATGCTTTTCGGCCCGGTATTTTTTGCCAGCATCGGTTTAAAGACGGATATCAGCGCCATGAGCATGTCCATTATTCTGTTTTCCGTATTTTTTGTCCTGATCGGACTGGGTGCGAAAATAATAGGCTGCGGCCTGATTTCCAGAGCATGTAAGTTTTCCTGGACGGATTCCTTAAAGATCGGCGTAGGCATGATGACAAGAGGAGAAGTGGCGCTGATCGTCGCCCAGAAAGGACTTTCGGTGGGCCTGATGGAGCCGGTTTATTTCACGGCCGTGATCCTGCTGATCATGATATCCTCCATCGCCACACCTATCATTTTGAAACTGTTATATACCAGGTACCCGGATACGGCAATCATCAGGGGACCCAGCGTGGACTAATCAGAGGAATCAATATGCTTTTTAATTCCCATATTTTTTTGTTTGTGTTTCTGCCGTTGGTTTTGGCGGGATGGTATTTTTTAAATTATAAGAATTATTTTAAACTTGCGCAGGGATATCTTACCGGGATGTCCCTGTGGTTTTATGCGTATTTGAATTTGAATTATCTGTGGATGATGCTGGGCAGCTGCCTGGCCGGCTATCTATTCTGCATTTCCTTTGAAAAAATCAGAAAAAAGGCGGCCAGAAAGGGACTTCTGGCCGCCGGCTGTCTTTTTCATCTGGGACTATTAGGATATTTTAAGTACAGCAATTTTTTCCTGGAAAACATCAATGCGGTATTTCATACCGATTATACGCTGCTGCAGGTCCTTCTTCCGGTGGGTATCAGCTTTTATACCTTCCAGCAGCTGGCCTATCTGATCGACCGTTATCGGGGAGACGCGCCTCTTTGTACGCCGTCGGATTATCTGCTTTTTATGGTGTATTTCCCCCAGGTTCTCCAGGGGCCGATTCTGTATTACCAGGAATTGGTTCCCCAGTTTCATGAGGAGAACAGGCGGCGGTTTGATGCGGAACGCTTTGCCAAAGGGCTGCAGTATTTCACCATCGGCCTGTCCAAAAAAGTGCTGCTGGCGGATACCCTTGCAAAAGCAGTCAATTTTGGCTATGACAATATCGCGCTTTTGGACAGTCCTTCCGCAATCTTGCTGGCGGCCGGCTATCTGATCGAATTGTACTTTGATTTCAGCGGCTACTGTGATATGGCAGTGGGGCTGGGAAAGATGATCGGCATTGAGATTATCGAAAATTTCGATTCGCCGTTCAAGTCCGCCTCGGTAAAGGAATTCTGGCGCAGATGGCACATTACTCTGGGGCGGTTTTTCACCAGATATGTGTATATTCCGCTGGGCGGCAGCAGGCGGGGAATGATCCGTACTCTTCTGAACACCATGATCATATTCCTGCTTTCCGGCCTGTGGCACGGCGCGGCCTGGACGTTTGTATTCTGGGGACTGCTCCACGGCATCGGCGTTGCCTGGGACAGCTTAAATCTGTTCCGCTTTCCGAAAAAATGGATGCAGCAGGCGGTCACTTTCGCCTATGTCTGCCTGGCTTTCGTATTCTTCCGTGCGGAAACCATCTCTCAGGGCTTTGCCGTGATCAAAGCTATGTTTTTGCCCAAATGGAACGGATTTTTGTTCCGGATGGCGGAAGCGCTGGACATCTCCGAACTTTATATCATCACCAAAGCCCTCTCCATGAAAGCTCCGGCTTTATTAAACTGGTTCAACCTGACCCTGCTCCTCCTTCTATTCGCCGTCAGCATCGTCATCCTCACCGGAAAAAGAGCCTGCGTAATCGTGGAAAAAACAAAAATGAGTGTAAAATACACCCTGACAATGGCGCTCCTCTTCGCCTGGTCCGTCATCTCCATGACAGGAGTGGGGGTATATATATACTTTTCGTTCTAGCTATGAGCAGGGCTAAATATGAGCATGCATGGATCGGGATGCTTGCATACCGAGACATGTGTGCTCATATTTAAGGCGGGCGACAGCCCGCGAGCGAGGAATGGCCGAAGGGCATTTCGAGCGTGGCCCTGCGGGGAAAAGGACCCCAACTCCCCTGGCGACGCCAGGATGGGGTGCTGGCACACCAGTCCGTGCCTGTCATTTTTTAAGGCGGGCGACAGCCCGCGAGCGAGGAATGCCCATAGGGCATTTCGAGCGTCGCCCTGCGGGGAAAAGGACCCCAACTCCCCTGGCGACGCCAGGATGGGGTGCTGGCACACCAGTCCGTGCCTGTCATTTTTTAAGGCGGGCGACAGCCCGCGAGCGAGGAATG
>CABSCP010000019.1 GCA_902476265.1 uncultured Lachnospiraceae bacterium | reverse complement strand
CCCAATCTTTGATTACGCCGACTCTTAAACCATGAGGATTAACTTTCTGTCCCATTATTCTTCCTCCTACTTTCTTTCATCAAGCACTACAGTGATATGGCTCATTCTCTTTTCGATTCTGTAAGCCCTGCCCTGTGCTCTCGGTCTGACTCTCTTCATTGTAGGTCCCTTATTTGCATAGCACTCAGCAACATAAAGGTTTTCTTTCTTCATGCCGTTGTTGTTCTCTGCATTTGCTACTGCAGACTCCAGTAATTTCTTTACAAGGCTGGAAGCGTATCTGGGATTGTATGTCACGATAGCCAGTGCGGTTTCAACATCTTTGCCTCTGATGGCATCCAGTACAAAACAAGCTTTTGTTACAGACACTCTTGCGTAGGATAATTTAGCAGAAGGTCTTGTATCTTTATTCGCATTTCTCTCTCTTTTAATCTGGGATCTATGTCCTCTAGCCATGAATAAAACCTCCTTTCAATTACCTGACTTTGGATTTCTTTTCGTCCTTGCCATGGCCTCTGTAGGTCCTGGTTGCTACGAATTCACCAAGTTTGTGTCCAACCATATCTTCAGTTACATATACCGGAACATGCTTGCGGCCGTCATGAACTGCAATTGTGTGTCCAACGAAGGACGGGAAAATTGTAGAACGACGGGACCAGGTCTTAATAACCTGTTTCTGTCCGGAAGCGTTCATTGCATCCACTTTTTTCAGTAAGCTGGCGTCAGCGAACGGTCCTTTTTTCAGTGATCTTGCCATTGTTCTTCTCCTCCTTAAAATTATTTGATAGCCTTACCGTCTCTTCTTCTTACAATCAGCTTGTTAGAAGACTTCTTCGCCTTACGTGTCTTCAAGCCGAGTGCCGGTTTGCCCCAAGGAGTGCTCGGACCAGGACGGCCGATACCGGTCTTACCTTCACCACCACCATGCGGATGGTCATTCGGGTTCATAACGGAACCGCGAACGGTAGGACGGATGCCCATGTGACGCTTACGTCCTGCTTTACCGATATTGATCAGGTTATGGTCGCCGTTGCCTACAACACCTACGGTTGCGCGGCATACGATCGGAACCATTCTCATTTCGCCGGAGGGAAGTCTCAGAGTTGCGTACTTGCCTTCCTTCGCCATCAGCTGTGCGCTGTTGCCTGCGGAACGAACCATCTGTCCGCCTTTGCCGGGATATAATTCAATATTGTGTACCTGAGTACCAACAGGAATTTCGGATAAGGGTAAGCAGTTGCCCACTCTCACTTCGGCTTCCGGTCCGTTCATGACCTTCTGGCCTACTTTTAACCCTTCAGGAGCAAGGATATAAGCTTTCTGTCCGTCTGCATAGCAGATCAGAGCGATGTTTGCTGTTCTGTTGGGATCGTATTCGATGCCGACAACAGTTGCAGGAATGCCGTCCTTATATCTCTTGAAATCTACGATTCTGTACTGTGTGCGAACACCGCCGCCGCGATGTCTCACAGTGATCTTACCCTGATTGTTACGACCGGAGTTCTTTTTCAGAGAAACACACAGGCTCTTTTCGGGAGTTGTCTTTGTGATCTCGGAAAAATCGGAACCAGTCATATTTCTTCTGGAAGGTGTATAGGGATTATATGTTTTAATTCCCATGATGATTTCTCCTTTACTAATTTATTATCACGCTTTTACTGCGTATAAGTTGAAGAAGCGTCAGCCTCTTCTAAAGGATTGGCCGCCGGTCAATCCGATTTACAGACCAGCGAAGATCTCGATGTCTTTGCTGTCAGCTGTCAGCGTAACGATGGCTTTTTTGATCTTAGCAGTCTGTCCAACCACCATGCCGCGTCTTTTGTTCTTGCCGGGTGCATTTAAGGTGTTCACCTTAGCAACCTTAGCGCCTTCGAACATTTTCTCAACAGCTTCTTTGATCTGGGATTTGTTTGCTTCCGGGTGTACCAGGAAGGTATATTTCTTCTCGCCCATACCAGCCATACTCTTTTCTGTGATGACAGGTTTGAGGATAACGTCATAGTATTTAATATCTGCCATTATGCGTACACCTCCTCGATCGTCTTAACGGCGTCTTTTGTCAGAACAACCTTGCCTGCCTTCATGATGTCGTATACATTGATGGTGTTGGGCAGAGCCATTTTTACAGTAGGAATGTTCTTTGCGCTCATCATAACGTTAGCGTCGTTCTCATTCACGATAACCAAGCCGTTGTTCACATCCAGGTTCTTCATAACCTGTGCGAAGCTCTTTGTCTTGATTCCGTCAAATTTCAGTTCATCTACAACTACCAGCTTGGAAGCCTGCACTCTGCTTGTCAGAGCGGACTTTAATGCTGCTCTCTTTTCTTTTCTGTTGAGCTTGAAGGAGTAGTCTCTCGGAACGGGAGCGAATACAACGCCGCCTCCTGTCCACTGAGGAGCTCTGGTTGAACCCTGTCTCGCATGACCGGTTCCCTTCTGTCTCCAGGGTTTTCTTCCGCCGCCGGAAACTTCAGAACGTGTCTTTGCTTTCTGTGTTCCCTGACGATTATTTGCAAGCTGCTGTACAACTGCCATGTGTACCAGGTGTTCGTTTACTGTAACGCCGAATACCGCATCGTTTAATTCAATTGTGCCAACTTCCTTGCCTTCCATATTTAAAACAGATACGTTTGCCATCTGTGTGGTCCTCCTTTCCTAATTTAAGCCTCCACTTTAGTGGTTTCTTTGATTGTTACCAAAGCTTTCTTAGGGCCCGGCACTGCGCCTTTTACCAGAAGCAGATTCTTTTCTGCGTCAACTCTGACAACTTCCAGATTCTGAACGGTAACTCTTACGCAGCCCATGTGACCAGGCATACCTTTGCCTTTGAATACGCGGCTCGGAGAGGAGCAGGCACCGTTGGAACCCTGATGGCGGTGGAATTTGGAACCGTGAGCCATGGGACCTCTGTGCTGGCCGAATCTCTTGATTGCGCCCTGGAATCCTTTACCTTTGCTGGTTGCAGTAGCGTCGATCTTGTCGCCTGCCGCAAAGATATCAGCTTTGATTTCCTGAGCCAGTGCATACTCGGAAGCATTGTCGAATTTGAATTCTCTTACATATCTCTTGCAGGAAACACCGGCTTTGTCAAAGTGTCCTTTCAGAGCCTTATTAACACCGTGTCTGTGGATGACTTCTTTCTTGCCGGCCTTGTCTTTGTTGACAATCTTTTCCTTCTTGTCTACGAAACCAACCTGAACTGCTTCGTATCCATCGTTTTCAACGGTCTTGATCTGTGTTACAACACAGGGACCAGCCTGAAGAACGGTTACCGGAACCAGTACGCCGTCTTCGTTGAAGATCTGAGTCATTCCGACTTTGGTAGCTAAAATCGCTTTTTTCATTGTTTGACCTCCTAGTCTTTCTACATAGCGGAATGTTCGCAGCTTTCCTCCTTCTTAATAAGAAGCGGTTAAAGCAGTTGGACTATTCATACGTCTTTGTAGAGGTTTTCTTTGCTGCTCGCTTATTTGTTTTTCATTTTGATATCAATGTACACACCGGCCGGCATTTCCAGTCTCTGCAGTGCATCAACCGTCTTGGGTGTAGGTGTGATGATATCGATCAGTCTCTTGTGTGTTCTGCGTTCGAACTGTTCTCTGGAGTCTTTGTACTTGTGTACGGCACGCAGGATTGTAACTACTTCCTTCTTTGTGGGAAGCGGTACCGGTCCGCTCACCTGTGCTCCGTTTTTCTTGACTGTTTCAATGATTTTCTTCGCAGACGCATCAACCAACTGATGATCGTAAGCTTTCAGTGTAATACGCATTACCTGATTTGCCATAAAAAAAGTCGCCTCCTTTTCGCGCTTTTGAAATAAGTGCGACAAGCGGTGACTGTACACTCTCCCGTGTGTGTCCTCTTGATAAGCAACCCTGAAAGGAACCTTCCTTTCACCTATCGGCGAACTTACACGTCGTTTCCCCTGCCTGTTCAGGCTTACTGCCTGCAGCCAGGTGCTGTTTTCTGGTACAGTGACTTGTCGTCAGTTTTCTAACTTGACATTCGCTCCACGGAAAACCTGCCGGAATTATGTATTTTCCCGGACAGCAACCTCACGCTTCACAGCTATCATGTCACAGCAATTGATAGTATAAAGGATAATAAACGGAATTGCAAGAGTTTTCTAAAAATTTTTCACGAAATTTTTGTATTAAGTATAGTACATTCGCCGAAAAGATGAAAAATGCAAAAAAACAGAAAAAAGCAGGCGGAAGCGCCTGCGGTTCCGAATGTTTTTTTCTGTTTTTTTATATGGCGAAGCCTCGCGATCGAGGAAACGCCATCATGCGTTTTCGAGATTGCGGCATTTTTCATCTTGCGCCTGCCCGTCTCTGCTACGCCAATTAGAAACCTTTTTCAGTATCCTGCCATGCTATCTTTCTCCAGCGCGCAGCTTTTGAAAAGCCATGTCATATTTCCGTCGGATTTATTCTGCATCTTTTTCGCCAGCGCAGTCTTCCTGGTTTACATCTGCCAAACGACGCTACATTGATTTGACAACCAGCAAACTAAAAACTTCATACCTCTATCTTTTCCTTCATCCTCCCGAGATGCACCCAGGCCCAAATTCCCAGAAGCCCCAGCTCCACGATTAAAAAACCAACCACAAGCGTAAATGGCGGCTGCCAGCTCACAATCCATCCGGCAATCCGCAGAATCCAATAAAAAACCAGCAGCGATAACATTCCCATTTTTAACCGTTCCTGCAATTGTTCCTGATGACGGATTCTGTCCAACCGTAATACTTTTCTTTCTTTCTTTATCCAATACTTCCTGTCTCCACCCAAAATTGTTTCATCCAGATCCTGCAGCCTTTGAATTTGCTTTCCCACTTTTCTGCACACCGCTACCATCTCTTCCCTTTGTTCAATCTCCGCATAAAGTTCCTTTTCCCTTGCTTCCATAACTTCCTGAATGGTAACCGTTTTTTCAAAAAGCCTGTTGATATCCTGTACAGAAACGCCCAGCTGGCGTAGGACTTTGATCTGCACCAGTGTATTGACATTTTCCTGATCGTACTGGCGATAATTATTCTGCTCATTCCGCTTTGGCTTTAAAAGTCCTTCTTGCTCATAAAAGCGAATATTCGCTTTTTTCAGTCCTGTCGCTTTTTCTGCATCTTTAATGTTCACCGCTCACATCCTCCTTATCTTCATTTTTATTTTGAACCTTAAACCGGCTTGAATGTCAATCCTTTTTATCTTTCTGACAAGTAAAAATTACAAGCCGCATCCAATTCCGAAATTTTATTGTCCGATTTGTCGAAAAATGGCGATTTTCGTTGCTGCCCGCATATTTTATATTATAGAACAGATTCCAAGCAGAAAGGAGCAAACGCAATATGTTACCGACTGTTCTTTTATGTATAGCCGGCGTGCTCTTACTGGGCATCGTGGTTTTTCTGATCGTATGGAAAATCCGCGCGCGCCGTTTCAAACCTACAAAGGATAAGGACAGACAGCAGGAAGAATTGAATCAAGATCTGGTAAATGCCGGGTTTGCCTATGACAGGCACCGGGATATTTTTTACTCCACAAAGGACTGCTGGCAGCGTGAAATGGGATACTGCCGTTTGTATGATGAAGGTGCCTCGGCGTTCAATATGGTGATGCACTGTGAACCGGTCACTTTTTCCTATGCAAACAAGCGATGGCTGATTGAATTATGGAAAGGACAATACGGCATTACAACAGGAGGCGAAATCGGGATCTACAACACAGATCGTCCGGACATTAACACCGACGGATTTAAAGGAACGTTTTATGAAAGTGTCTCAGACGCTGAAATGCTGCCCATGCGCTTCGTTCTTCGTAAGAACGGAAAAGTCCTTTTCAAATGTAAATCCGTTACCTGGTGGCTGACCGGATTTAAGCTGGGAGAATATTCTTCCCCTGACTCCCTCACCATGGATGCACAGATCCGTTTTCCGGACGGCTATATGCTCCAGGCATTTACCGATGCCCTCACGGATATCGGATATCTTCCTCATGAGTTTTCCGTCCGCAAAAATACTGTCACCATCCATTACACGGTTCCCCATACCGAGCAGCCCATCACCCGGGATTCCCTTCCGGAGGCTGTGGTACAGAAAACGAACCGGAATAACTGCCGCCTTTATGATCAGGTCACACACAAATACAGCAATACACTTGATAAGCTGGAGTTTCTGAAAAGTATGGCGCCGGAACTTTATGAATTCTGCATGCATTCTCTTTACGCGCGGGGATTCTATGAGGCTTTTTCCTGGCTTCTTGATCTGATCCACCCGGATCACAGGCCGGATCCTGCTCCTCCTTTGTGCCCGCCCAGGCCCATTCCTCCCTGTCCTCCCAGGCCATGTCCGGTCTGCCCGCCTGAACCTTGCCTGCCTTGTCCTCCCGGACCGTGCCCGACAAATCCCTGCTCGCCCTGTCCTCCCGGACCGTGCCCGACAGAACCGTGTCCGTCTTGTCAGTCTGAGCGCTATTTTTCAAATCCTTTCAACGATCAGGATGACTATCCCGATCCCGGCAGATGTTATAACTCATCCCCCTGCCGCTATGACTGTAATTGTGAGGATAACGGCGGCAGAGATTATTCTTTCTCCTCTCGCGGCGATTCAGAAGGCTGCGACAGGAGGTAAGACACGATGTCTCATGTCGAAAAAAAACTGAGCCAGGTATATGACCGTGCAAAGGTCATTCCCTTTTGCAGCAGTTCAAAGTTTGTCATCATGAGCGACTGCCATCGCGGTCAGGGAAACGGAGGTGATAATTTTCTTCCGAATGAAAACGTCTTTTATGGCGCTCTGGAATACTATTATAAAAACGGATTTTCCTATATTGAACTGGGAGATGGGGATGAGCTTTGGGAAAACCGTTCCATGAACACCATTTTACGCACACACAGCCAGGTATTCCGGCTGATGAATTGCTTCTATAAAGAAGGGCGTCTTTTCATGCTTTACGGAAACCATGACATCGTAAAGCGCCGTACCAATTTTATGCAACCGGAATGCCGGAATTATTACTGCGATTCTGTCGGAAAAGAGGAATCCTTTCTTTATAAAATCCCCTGCTACGAAAGCGTCATTCTGCAAAATACAAAAAACGGCCAGCGGCTGTTTCTTGTCCACGGCCATCAGGGCAGCCTGATTAACGATGATCTTTGGCAGCTTGGCAGATTTTTAGTCCGTTTTGTATGGCGTCCCTTGGAGCTTATTGGCTTTCGGGCTCCTACCGGCGCCGGCCGCTCTCAAAAGCTGGTGGAAAAAATCGAAAAGGAGCTTTGTTCCTATGCCTGTCGTTCCAATGAAATCCTGATCGCAGGCCATACGCACCGTCCCATATTCCCACACCCGGGTGAATGCCCCTATTTCAATGACGGAAGCTGTGTCCATCCCCAGTGTATCACCTGTCTTGAGATCGAAAATAACGCTGTCTCTCTGATAAAATGGAATATTGCGGCTTCGGAAGACCGCCATTTATATATTGCCAGACAAGTGCTTGACGGCCCTGAAGATCTGTCAGGCTATGTCCTGCAATAGCTTTCGAACAAAAGAATGCGTGCAAAAACGAAACTATAATATTTACACGCATTCTTTCTCTCTGCCTAAATACAGGCGGCCTGATCGGGCAGGACTGCCGGATCAGGTTTCCTGTTTTCTTAGCACCTCTCCAGCCAGTTCTTCCACTTCCTCTTTGCTCAGGATTGTCACGATGCTGACTACCCGTTCCACCGACTCTCCTTGGCACAGCATATTTCCGGCAATTTCCCTGGCTGTTACTTTCGCTGTTACTTCCGCTGTTTCTCTCGCTTTTTCTTCTCCATATGCAATCTTCTCTTCCTCAAATAACTGTGCCACTTTTGTCATTTTCATCCACTCCTCCATTCTCTTTGCATCTTCTGTGTCAATCACCTTATCTGTAAAAGCCAGCAGCCCCGACAGCAGAAAAAACTGCTCTCTCTCATTCCTCACCTCTTTTGCAAGTGCAAAGCACCTTTGGATACATGCCTGCTTTGCCTCCTTCCCCTGATATGTCAGCGGCAAAATGATAAATTCCATCTGTTCTTTCGAGGTGAGCTTTCTTCTCTTTTTCAGCTTCATCCGAATTCTTTCCTCCACTTTCTCAGAATCAATCGTATTGAGGAAAGCTTCCTCAAGCTGAAATTGCAGACACCCTACATCCAGCCTGCTTCTCGTTTGTCCCGGCATAATATCTGCCGTATAGATAACAATCATTCGGATTTTACGAAACATGTCCATCTGCTTCATGTTTCTTTTAATGGTACGGATGATATAATTAAGATATTTTATCTTATTCTCATCCGCATATTCACTTTCATAATCCACCAGTGCCAAAGAACCATCCTTCAGCAAAAACAAATTATCAATCCGCAGTTCATTTGCCTCCACCACCGGCAGGTTTGTAGGCAAAACCGCCTTGATCTTCGGGGCTTTTACCCCATACACCGCAAATGATTTGTCCGCAAAGCACTCTGCCAGATACTTTGAGACAACATCTTTGTTTTGATAAACCACATGGCTGTTTTCCGCCATAAACTCCTTTCCAGAGCCGTCCAATAAGCCTGCAGATTTCCGTCATAAAAGAAGTCCCTGAGCCCCCTCCTGCTGCCTGAGTTGAAACGCTCTGCTGATACAATTCACCAAATCTGAAATTTCGGGCCGGATCCGCCCCTGGAAAATTCGGACGCGTTTCAACGCGGGAAACGCTTACTCAGACAATGGAATTTTAAGAATTTAATGTCTGGATTTTGATGTAAATTCATTCTACCATACCTGTTTTAAATGTCAACCCGCTAAATCATTTCCTTCAGCTAAAAACTGCAGTCCATTTTTATATAATGAACTGCAGTCTTTCCTCTGTTTTCTCACACGATTTCGGCCCTTGCAAAACAGACCGGAAGATGGAAATTGGGCGTTTCGCTTTCTATTCTGGAAAAACTCCCATAATGCTCAATCTCACTGCTTTCAGAGATCTTATAAAAGTTACAGTAAAACTCCAGATCTCTGTCCAGTTCCCCAACGCCGCAGACCTCATGCAGATATTTCTCCGGGATCAGGAAGGAAAGTTTCCACCGATCTGATTCTATAACCGCTTTGCATCCACAGACATCCAGATATTCTTCCGGCATGAACTGCCTTCCTTTTCTTCCCTTTCCGTACGCCGCATACAGCGCGCCATTGGCATTGGCTTCAAAATTTAAATACATCACATCATTTGTGAGCGCTTCCCCTTTCCCGGGAAATGCCAGAAACGCTTCCATGGCGCTGTCCCGGTAGACGGCGTCCTTATAATTTAAAAATGTCCGCTTCGGGTCCTTCTCCTCACAGATCATTTCCACATAAAAGCCCTGTCCTTCCAGATAGCCCATGCGGCCATAGGCTTTCGGCGACCGCGTGCTGTTCCACATGTAATTGGTAATTTCAAATAAATCACACCGGCTGATCTCCTCTTTTGATTTGATTCTTTTCACCTGATACTTCATCCTGTTTCCTCCATTCTTTTTAATAAGGCCAAACCGGAATCCCTGACTGCTTCTGCTTCCTTTTTCACATTTCTGTAAAACACCTCTGCCGCCTGCCTGCGTTCCCCGGCCAGTTTTGTTCCTCTTACCGTATAAAATCCGTCATACAATTTTTCCAGTTTTCAGTTTTCTTTCCTTCTCCATGTAATCCACAATCAGCTGCATGGCGATGCTTCCCTGCCGCACCTTTTTTAATGCTGTCTCCAAAGGAAACCACTCCGCAGCATCCACTTCCCCCGATATGCAAAAATCTGCCTTTTTCACTTTTGCCCAGTATCCCAGCATAAGCATGTCTTTTCTGGGATAATAGTAGCTGCCCAGGTAAGCGACTTCCTCCGGTTTTATCCCGATTTCTTCCTCCACTTCCCGCAGCGCCGTTTCTTCCGCTGTCTCGCCTGTTTTGATATGGCCGGCCACACAGACAAACGTGTCCGTGGAAACATAATTCTGCCGAAGCAGCGCTGCCTCCCCGAACTCATTCACCGCCAGGGTGATGGTGCAGGTCTCCGGAATGTCAAAAAGCGGCAGCCGACAGCTGTCACACCAGGGCACCAGTCCCTCATCCCCGATACAGCGTTCCTCCAGTTTCTTTCCACAATGAGGGCAATATGTAAAGTGCATCACGTACCTCCTGATTTGCCCGCTGAAATAAAAACAGGCGGTTTTCTTTTAGTATATACTAAGACCACCGCCTTTGTCCATCATATGAAATTCGGTTTTATCAAGTTCCCAGCCCCCGCAGGGTCATCTGTACCACCAGCTTCACGACACCGCACAGCACCATCACCAGGATGGGATTCCAATTCTTTTTTTTCAGTAAAAAGAGTGCAGCGATAAAAATGATGATGGAATCCGCCTTTGTCCCGGCAAGTTTAATGATCCCTGCACTGCCCCAGAATGCGGTGATCATGATGGTCACGCCCGCTGCCGCAATCATCGCCACCACTGCCGGACGCAGAGTGTCCAGAATCCCCTGCAGCATGGTCATCTTCCGGTACCGCAGATAGATCCAGGCAAGCCCTGTCACCAAAATGCAGGAAGGAAGAATGCAGCCCAGCGTAGCCGCCAGCGCTCCCCCAAATCCTGCCAGCCGTATTCCCACAAAGGTTGCCGAGTTGATCGCAATCGGGCCGGGTGTCATCTGGGATATGGTGATCAGATCCGTAAACTCTGTCTGGGAAAGCCAGCCATGCTGTGTTACTACCTGCCCCTGAATCAGCGGCAGGGCTGCATAGCCTCCGCCAAAGCTGAACAGTCCGATCTGTAGAAAGCTCAAAAACAGCTGAACATAAATCATGCTTTTTTCCTCCTTGACTGAATCAGAGTACGAATCACACCCAACAGACCGCAGACAATGACTACATAAACCACGTTCACACTAAATATACTCACAGCTATAAAGGCGGCAATCATAATCCCTATGGAGAGCCGGCTTTTTCCGGCTACAATCCCTCTTCCCATATCATAGACCACCACCGCTATCACAGCCGCCACACCGGACTGCATCCCGTCCAGAATGGTTTTCACATAGTAGTTGGATTCAAACGCCGTATAAAAGAAGGAGATTACCGCAATGATCGCAAAAGGCGGCAGAACAGTTCCCAAAATCGCTGCCAGCGTCCCGGGAATCCCGGCCAGCTGATATCCCACCACAATGGCGCCGTTTACCGCGATAGCGCCGGGTGCGGACTGTGCTATGGCCACCAGATCCAGCATCTCCTGCTCATCGATCCAGTGGTACTCATCCACAAACTTCTTCTTCATGAGGGTGACAATGACATAGCCCCCTCCAAAAGTAAATGCGCTCAGATACAAAGTGGAAATAAAAATCTTCCAGATCTTTCTGCCCTTCTCCTTCATTTTTTCTCCTTCCGTCCTCTTAAAATTTCCATGGAACCGCCCTGATCTGACGATCAGGCCGTAGCGGCTGACAGAGGCGCGCTGGCGCGCCTCTGTCAGCCTTGATTATACTTTCCCTTGTAATATAAGTAAAATAGTATTATTCTATAAAATATATAATTATTTTATTATGAACGGAGAAGGGCTATGACTTTGCGGCATATGAAAATTTTTGTTTCTGTGTATCAAAATCTGAGTATTACAAAGGCTGCCGGGCAGCTGCATCTCGCACAGCCATCCGTCAGCCTCGCAGTCAAAGAACTGGAAAACTATTATGGACTCCGGCTTTTCGACCGGATTTCCCGCCGCATTTATCCCACGGAGAGCGGGCATCGTTTTTATGAATATGCCCTGCACATCGTTTCCCTTTTTGAAGAAATGGAGAAGGGGATCCCCCTCTGGGAAGCATCGTCCGCGCTGCGGATCGGTTCCAGCATCACCACGGGCAATTTTCTTCTTCCTTCCATTATAAAGGAGTTCAAATCCCTCCATCCTGACATTAAACTATCCGTATCTATAAAAAACACGGAAACCATTGAACAATATCTGATGAATAACCAAATCGACTTCGCGCTGGTGGAGGGGGACATCTCCCATCCCGAAATCCTGAAAGAAGCCTTCCTGTCCGACCGCCTGTGCCTGATCGCGTCGCCTTCTCACCCTCTGGCCGGGCAAAAAAAGGTGGCTCCTGAAACAGCGGCCCAGTATGACCTGCTCCTCCGGGAACCCGGCAGCGCCGTGCGGGAAATGTCAGAAAGCCTTTTCCTTTCCCATGGGCTGAATATCACCCCCGCCTGGGAGAGTATCAGCACCCAGGCGCTGGTCCGCGCCGCGGCCAACGGCCTGGGAATCGCCATCCTTCCCTGGCTTTTGGTACAGGAGGATCTGAAGAGCGGAAAAGTTGTGGAAATTCCGGTTCAGTCCATGGAATTATCCCGCAGCTTTTATCTGATCCGCCACAGGAGCAAATATCTGCCCCAGTCAGCGGAGGAGTTTCTGGCGCTGTGCAGAGCATGGCGTCTTTGAACGTTCCTTCCGGTCCTCTGCCGGAATCGATTCAACCTTTCTGTTTTTCTTCATACAGCGGAAACCGGAGCGTGACCGTCAGCCTGTTGTCCCGATACGCAGCACCGATTTCCCCGCCCATCCGTTCCGTGAGCAACTTTGCGATAGAAAGCCCCAGGCCGGTGGAATTTCTGCCGGTCTCCACCGTATAAAACCGGTCAAAAAGACGCTCCACCATCACAGGCGAGAGTTTTTGAGACGCATTGGAAAAAGAAACCGTCCCGTCCTCACAAAGTGTTACCACAAGATCGCCATCGCTGTATTTGAGCGCATTGTTTAAAATATTGTCAAAAATTCGCCCCAGGGCGGAAGGGTCCAGCCAGCCTAAAACCGGCGCTTCCGGCATGGAAATTTTCGGCTCTATCTGTCTGCTCACAAAGGCGCCGTAGCAGGAAACAAGACTTTCCTCCAACACCCGGTTCAATTCCGTCCTCTCCCTGTTTTCTTCCTGAACGGAAACGATCACCGAATAGTGGAACAGTTCTTCCGTCAGTTGCTTTAACGCTTCGGTACGGTTTTCGATCTGTTCCAGATAACGGGCTGCCGCTTCCGTCTTTTCTTCCCCTTCCAAAAGCTCCAGATAACCGCAGATCGCCGTCAGGGGGGTGCGCAGATCGTGGGAAATATTGGTCACCGCCTCCTTAAGTTCCCTGTCCCCTTCCAGATACTGCTGCCGCTGTTTACGCAACAGACGCAGCTGGACATTGATCTGGGCGGCCAGTTTCCTGGCGTGACGATCCCTACAGGAAAGATAAATCAGATTGTTGGTATCCTGATTCATGCGTTCCTTAAATTCCGCAGAAATTTCATCCATACTCTTCTGCAGAAAAAACTGCTTGCCCATAAGTATTAAAATAATAAAAATCAGGATACCAATGCAAATCCAGGAAATCATCCGCCTGCCTCCGGCCGCTTTGCCTCATTATTTCAAATCTTTTTTTCGGAACAGTACCAGACCGCATCCGCTGGTCAATATAATAATCCCAAAGGAATAAATGGGGTATTTCCAGGAAAAATGCATCTGTTCCGTCATTCCCGACAGCTCCACACTCTGTCCGCCCGGAAGAAAATCATTCAAAAACTGATAAAAAGTACGCTCTGCCCCTTCCAAATAGGAAGGGTTCTCTCTGCCCTCTGTTTTTTCAATTTCCCCATCCTCCGTTTCATAATAGTTTGCGTCAAAGGTGGCCGGTTCCCCCAGCTTCAGCCGAATCGTAACACCGGCAAAAAGGAAAATAAACGCCAGCAGAATACTCACCACCGCAACCGCAGCCTTATTCTGATTCAGCATGGAAAACAGCGTATAGATCGCTGCATAGGCCCATCCCAGAACAATACTTCCTAAAAATACCAAAATCGCCAGCCCCACATCCTCCTGAAAGCTTCCCAGAAGAATCACCCCGGGGACCAAATAGCAGATCAGATACGTTACTGCAAAAACGGTTATGGCTGTGCAGCAGGAAATCAGGTTGGACAAATATACGCTCCGCCTATCATGCCCCACGATGATCTTATTGCGGATCGTGCCGTCACTGTACTCCGTCCCGATAAACAGGCTGCAGAATACCGCCGCCAAAATTCCTTCCAGAATCACATAATTAAAAAGGCCGTCATCCAGCACATGAATATATCCGTTTACTCCGTGGTCAAAATACAACTCAAAGGCTATATACAGGCCATAACCTGCCGATATCACTTCCAAAACCTGAAACAACCTGCTTTTCCACATGCGCAGGAGACCGGCCGATAAAAGATTACGCATTTCTTTCCCCTCCTACCAGATTAATATAATAATTCTCCAGACTTTCATCCCGTTCGTGAAGGGAAAGGATCTCGCACCCTTCCCGGTCCAGCTCTTTGGTTAACCGGGTAATGCCGACTTCCCCGTAGACATCCGCTTCGGAATCGGAAAGAATGCTGTAGGTAAGGCCCATCCGGTCCGCCGTCCGGCACAGAGCCTTCATATCCGTCACGCCTACCCGGATGCATTTCCGACAGGCCGCTTCCAGTTCTGCAGCGCTCACCTCTTTGAGAATGGCGCCCTTATCAATAAATCCATAGTGAGTGGCAAGCCGGGATAATTCATCCAGGATATGGCTGGAAATCAACACCGTGATCTGATGTTCCCAGTTCAGCTTTAAAATCAGTTCCCGGATCTCTATGATCCCCTGGGGATCCAGGCCGTTCACCGGTTCATCCAGCACCAGAAAATCCGGATCACCGCACAGCGCCACCGCAATGCCCAGCCGCTGGCGCATACCCAGGGAAAAATCCCTGGCCTTTTTTCTTCCGGTATCCGCAAGTCCCACCAGTTCCAAAAGTTCCCGGATCCCGTCATAAGAGGGCATTCCCAGCACCCGGTACTGCTCCTTTAAATTATCTTCGGCCGTCATATCCAGATACACGGACGGCGTCTCCACCACGCCGCCCATACGGCGTCTGGCTTTTCCAATTTCGGGATCCGTATTTTTGACCCCATACAGAGAATACTCCCCACCGTCAGGCTCCTGCAGCCCGCAGATCAGCCGGATCAGCGTCGTTTTTCCGGCGCCGTTCCTGCCCACAAATCCATAAATAGCCCCTTTGGGAACATGCATGGAAAGCCCGTTTAACGCTTTGAAATTTTTGTACTGCTTACAAAGCCCGTTGGTTGTCAGACAATATTCCATTTTCTTTCTGCCTCCTCGTTTTTGATGTTCCCAGTATAAAACACCGCCGTCAAGAAAGCGGTAAAGAAAACCGTAAAGAAATGGTCAAGATATGAGTTTAAATCCGATCCCCCATACCGCCTCAATATAATCCTGCCCTCCTGCATCCCTGAGTTTTTTGCGCAGATTGCTCACATGCTGCTTTAACGAAAGATCCGTACAGTCCGGCGTATCCTCGCTGATCCTGTCCAGCATCACGGACTTTGCGATCACCTGCTTCGGATTTTGCATCAAAAGCTTTAAAATTGCGTACTCGGTTTTGGTCAGCTTCACAGGGATTCCTTTCACGCTCCCTTCATGAGAAACCGTATCCAGCTTCAAATCCCCTTCCACCAGCACCGGCGCCATTCCGCAGACGGCCGCTTTTCTGAGCTGTACGGTGATGCGCGCCAACAGCTCCTTCATTTCAAACGGTTTTGTCACATAATCGGCCGCGCCGCCCAAAAGCATCTTCACTTTATCGTCAACTCCCACTTTTGCGCTGACCACAATCACCGGAATCCCCTTCAAGGAAGGAAGCAGTTCTTCGCCCGAAAGACCCGGCAGCATCAGATCCAGCAGGATCAGGTCCGGTGTATGGGCAGAAAGCAAATATACCGCCTCCGTTCCGGAATACGCCCGCAAAACCCGGTACCCTTCCCGGGTCAGATTTTCTTCCAGTATATTCCCGATATGGGTATCATCTTCGATCACCGCGATTGTCTGCATTGCACACCCCTTCTTTCTTGTATCTTCCCCCCATTATAAACGGAAATCTGACCAAAGTAAATCTCTGCCCCATTTCCGGGAATCAGCATTTGCAATTTTTCCCCGGTTCCTGTATAGTGAAAACAGATCATTTGACAAGCGAGGAAAGAAAAATGTGGATTGCTGATAACTGGAAAGATTATGAAGTGATAGATACCTCCTGTGGGGAAAAGCTGGAACGCTGGGGGGATTACCTGCTGGTCCGCCCGGACCCCCAGGTGATATGGAATACGCCTAAAACCAATCCCGGATGGAAAAAGAAAAACGGCCATTATCACCGCAGCGCCAAGGGCGGCGGTGAGTGGGAATTTTTTCATCTGCCCGAAGAATGGAGTATCCGCTACCGGGACCTGACTTTCCGTTTAAAACCCTTCAGTTTCAAACACACGGGCCTTTTCCCGGAACAGGCGGCAAACTGGGACTGGTTTTCCGACATCATCCGTCAGGCGGGCAGACCGCTTAAGGTATTAAACCTGTTCGCCTACACCGGAGGAGCCACCCTGTCCGCTGCAAAAGCGGGCGCTGCCGTCACCCATGTGGACGCATCCAAAGGCATGGTGTCCTGGGCAAAAGAAAACGCCGCCGCATCCGGCCTGTCGGATGCTCCCATCCGCTGGCTGGTGGACGACTGTGTCAAATTTGTGGAGCGGGAAATCCGCCGGGGCAACACCTACGACGGCATCATCATGGATCCGCCCTCCTATGGGCGCGGCCCCAAAGGGGAAATCTGGAAGATTGAAGAGAGCATCTTCCCCTTTATTGAACTGACCGCTCAGATCCTTTCCAAAGATGCCGCCTTCTTCCTGGTAAATTCCTATACCACCGGACTGCAGCCCGCGGTTTTAAGCTATATGATCAACACCGCTGTGGTAAAAAAATTCGGAGGCCATGTGGAAGCCCAGGAAATCGGCCTTCCCGTCACGGAAAGCGGCCTGGTTCTTCCCTGCGGCGCTTCCGGGAGATGGAGCCGGTAATTTTTGATATTTTGCACCAACATACTGCTGACGGTTCCATAACCGGCAGCGGTATTTTATATCCGCGCTTCCGCCGGATCTGATCACGGAGTCCCCTCCCACACCAAATCTTTTTCTATCGTTTCGGTTTCCTCATTCCCTGTATGGAAAACCACAATCCGGATTCCTGCATACTCCCGGTCGTACCCTCCCAGGGCAAAGCTGCCGGATACGCCGGTTCTCCATCCGCCGTCCCATTCCCTTTCCCGGCAGGGTGCGTTCCCCTTAAATGCGCTAGTTCCGCCGTCTTCCTTTTGTTGCAGCCAGCTGATCTCTGCCTTCCATTCCCCCTGTGCATATCTTCCCTCCGGCAGTTCTATGGAAATTCCACCATCGTGCAGCCTTCCCACCGAATCCAGGATTTTTTCGGCCGCTTCTTCCAATTCGATAACCGAATCGTTTCCCGTGCCCCTTCCGGATATGCTTTCCAGCGTTCTCGCTTACGCCAGGCCTGCATCCGTTTCCCAAGGCAGGAAACAGACAGCAGCCGCCAGGCAGCAAATCAAAGACAGCACTTTTTCCGCCTTTCCCGGCTTTTGATAAGAGAGCATTTTTTCCACTCTCTTCCTTATATCTACGCCTCCAAAGGCGGACCGCAGCAAAGGCCCTTTCTGTTGAGACATGCTGCATTCAAAAAGTGTCTGGGCATATTCCCTCCTGCCCCTGCCGTCCAGCTGCCGGGCGGCGCTTTCATCACATATCAGTTCCAAATCCCTGCCAAAACACTGCCAGGCCGCCCACACCGCCGGATTAAACCAATGGATGCACAGAATCCCGTAAAACAACACTTTTGTGAGATAATCCCGATGTCTGACATGAAGCCTTTCATGAAGGAGCACATGATCCCGCGCTACCTCTGTCAGCCCAAATGGCAGATAAATCCGGGGCCGCACCATTCCCATCACAAACGGCGCTTCCGCCACCTCCGTCAGAAAGATTCCTTCTTCTGCTTCTACCGGCACTGCTGTGCGCATCTTACGCATTAACAGCAGATAGCTTGCGATTCCGTATACGGCCATCCCTGCCAGACCGGCCAGCCAGACCGCACAGGCAGCGCGCTGCCCTGCTTCTCTCAGATCCGGCTGCGGCTCCAAAACCGCTGACGCTCCGTTTCCCGGTACCGCCTGCAGAACTGTCCTCACGAAGCGTTCCCCCTCCGCCAGCGGACTGTAAGGCAACGGGATTGTGACCGGACAGATCAGCCGGAACGCGACGAGCATCCACAAAACCCCTCTGATATACGCGGGCGCCTTCTGAAAAACCGCCCGCAGTAAAAACGCCGCCAAAATCATCCCGGCTGCGGAAACGCTCATCCGGATCACCTGTAAAAAAACTGCATTCATAACCTTCCCCCTGGCTGGCTCCACACAACAACAATATCTGCTCCAATTTGGTCTAATATATTAGTCCTATACCTACTCTAACACATTAGACCCAAAACAGTAAGGTCAATCTTTTCAGCACTCTCCGCACCCCATCCTCATATCCGGGTATCAGACGCTCCAGCAGATTGCCGGGCGTATAGCAAAGGGGCGGTTCTCCCGGAAAATACCGGTACATCCGATACAAATAGACCAAAATCATCAGTCCGATGACGATGCCTGCCATCTGCCAAAGCCCCTTCGGCTTTTTCCCGAACCCATATCGCATCACACAGAAGTAGAGGGCCAGCAAAAGCCAGAGAATTCCCAGCGGATTCATCTGCCAGCCCCGTTCAAACCGGCCGGTGGCAAAATAAAAAACCGCCCTGGTCATCCCGCATCCCGGACAGGGCAGCCCTGCCACGATCACAGAAGGGCAGAAAGCGCCAAACCAAACGTTCGCCAGAAGATCATAAAGGAGAAATACAACCCCAAATTTCCACCAGACCCGTACATCCGCCCAAATCCGGTTCACCGCCTGCCTGAACCGCTTCATTTCCGTTTCTCCTGCTCCAGGCAGTCATCCAGCATTTTGCGGATTTGTGCCGCATCCCGCTCCGATAACCTGCCTTTTTTCGTAAAGGCAGCAATAAAACCGGGCAGAGAACCGCTGAAATTTTTCTCCACAAATTCCCGGCTCCTGGCCGCCTGCACTTCCTCCCTGGTCACCAGGGCCGTCACCACAGCATTCTCCGATTTCACGACTCCCCTCTGAGACAGCCGCTTGATCACCGTATAAGTGGTGGATTTTTTCCATCCCAGCTTTTGGGCGCACAGCCGCACCAACTCGCTGCTCAAAACCGGTTCCTGCTCCCATAAAATTTCACAGAACCTGTATTCACTTTCAAAAATTTCCGGTACTTCCATTCCTTTCCTCCTGCAGTCAGCCTTTTCGTAACAGCGTAATTCTCGCACCCTGGGTGTCTAAAATCCCTTCTTCCTTCATCCTGCCGATTTCCCGCATCATGGCGCTTCTATCCACCGCCAGATAATCTGCGCAGTCCGTAAAGGAAAAGGGCAGTTCAAAAGAGGGGCTTTCCTTTTGCCTGCTCAGATACCCCAGATAGGCCATAAGCTTGTGCCGCAGCGTCCGCTGTCCCAGCACGTCCATGTGCATCAGGGCTCTGCGCTGGGCTGCAGTCAGAATATAATCCAGAATTTTCGCGCGCATCCCATGAGCGCCGTGCCTGGCTGACAGCTTCCTGTCATTTAAAAACGCTACCCTGCATTTGGACCGGGAAATCACATAATACAGATTATTTTCCATGACCGGAAAACATTTCCTCATGAAAATGTCCCGGGGCTCATAATAATCCACAATCCTTCTCTGCCCGTCAAAATTCATGCTTTCCAAAAAAGCGGTCCCTGTGAGCATCACGCCAATCCCATCCATATCATCATCCAGCGTCATCAAAACCTGGCGCTTCCCAAACTCCCGGATTGCAATTGTGCCGGCTTTGATCAGCCCTTGTGTCTGTTCTTCGGTCAAGCCGAATAAATCGTTAAATTGTTCCATATACTCTCACCATCATGTGCTTCATTTTTGTGCAAACCACTATATTTTGTATTATATCCCATACTTGTTGCCTATGCAACTGTTTTTAAAAAGGCCCGGATATATAATAAAGACTGCCGTCTCTGATCGCAGAGTGACCGGGGGCGTATGTCACACAATCACTTTCATGCATCTTTTGCGGGGAGGCAGAAGTTGCATCTATGTTTCAAATAAGGAGAAAACAGGATGAAAATTATCAAAAGAAACGGCTCCGAAGCCACCTTTGACATTGACAAAATCGTAGCCGCCATCAGCAAGGCCAACAACTCTGCGGAATCCAATCCGCTCAGCGCAGAACAGATACACGACATCGCAGACTATGTGGAATACAAATGCCAGAAAATGAACCGCGCCGTTTCGGTGGAAGAAATCCAGGATATGGTGGAAAACCAGATCATGTCCACCGGCGCATTTGATCTGGCAAAACGCTATGTACAATACCGTTATCAGCGGACGCTGGTTCGTAAATCCAACACCACGGATAACCGCATCCTCTCCCTCATCGAATGCAACAATGAAGAGGTGAAACAGGAAAACTCCAATAAAAATCCTACTGTCAACAGCGTACAACGCGACTATATGGCCGGTGAGGTGAGCCGGGATTTAACCCAGCGTCTCCTGCTCCCTCCCGATATTGTGGAGGCGGACAAAAACGGGATCATCCATTTCCATGATTCCGATTATTTTGCCCAGCACATGCACAACTGCGACCTGGTGAATCTGGAAGATATGCTCCAGAACGGCACCGTCATCAGCGAGACCCTGATCGAAAAGCCCCACAGCTTCTCCACCGCCTGCAACATCGCCACCCAGATCATCGCCCAGGTTGCCAGCAACCAGTATGGCGGCCAGAGCATCAGCCTCGCCCACCTGGCTCCCTTTGTTCAGGTTTCCAGGGATAAAATCCGGGCCGAAGTGCTGGAAGAGATCAAACTTTTAAATACCGAAGCTTCTCCGGAACAGATCAATCAGATCGTGGAAAAACGGCTGCATCGGGAAATTAACAAAGGCTGCCAGACGATCCAGTACCAGATCATCACCCTGATGACCACCAACGGACAGGCGCCTTTCCTCACTGTTTTCATGTATCTGAATGAAGCGAAAAATGACCAGGAGAAGAAAGACCTGGCCCTGATCATCGAAGAAACCTTAAAGCAGCGCTACCGCGGCGTGAAAAACGAAGCCGGCGTCTGGATCACCCCCGCCTTCCCCAAACTGATCTACGTGCTGGAAGACGACAATGTGGAAGAAGGTTCCGAATATTTTTATCTCACCGAACTGGCGGCAAAATGTACCGCAAAGCGTCTGGTGCCCGACTATATTTCCGAAAAGAAAATGAAGGAATTAAAGGAAGGCAACTGCTTCCCCGTCATGGGCTGCCGCAGCGCTTTGAGCCCCTGGAAGGATGAAAACGGCAATTACAAATTTTACGGCCGTTTTAACCAGGGTGTTGTCACCATCAATCTGGTGGATGTGGCGCTTTCCTCCGGCGGGGATATGGACAAATTCTGGAAGATTTTTGACGACCGTCTGGAACTGTGCTACCGTGCCCTGATGTACCGCCACAACCGGTTAAAAGGCACGCTGTCCGACGCGGCTCCCATCCTCTGGCAGTACGGCGCTCTGGCGAGACTGAAAAAAGGAGAAACCATCGATTCGCTGCTCTACGGCGGCTATTCCACCATTTCTCTGGGGTATGCCGGCCTGTACGAATGTACCAAATATATGACGGGCAAAACCCATACGGATCCGGAAGCCACTCCTTTTGCCCTCCATGTGATGCAGCATATGAACGATGCCTGCAACAAATGGAAGGAGGAGACGAATATCGGCTTCTCCATTTACGGATCCCCCATTGAAAGCACCACCTACAAATTTGCCAAATGCCTGCAGAAACGCTTCGGCATCGTGGAAGGCATCACGGATAAGAGTTACATCACAAACAGCTATCATGTGCATGTGAGCGAACCCATCGACGCTTTCTCCAAACTGAAATTTGAATCCCAGTTCCAGGCCCTTTCCACCGGCGGCGCAATCAGCTACGTGGAAGTGCCCGATATGCAGAGCAACATCCCTGCGGTTTTACAGGTGATGCGCTTCATTTATGACAACATCATGTATGCGGAACTGAATACCAAGAGTGATTTCTGCCAGGAATGCGGTTATTCCGGCGAAATCAAAATCGTGGAGGACGAAGACGGCAAACTGGTGTGGGAGTGCCCCAACTGCGGCTGCCGGGATCAGAACAAGCTGAATGTGGCACGCCGTACCTGCGGCTACATCGGAACCCAGTTCTGGAACCAGGGACGCACACAGGAAATTAAGGAAAGGGTGCTGCATCTGTAATGAACTACGGAGAAATCAAAAAATGTGATATTGCAAACGGCGAAGGCGTGAGGGTTTCCCTCTTCGTCTCCGGCTGTACCCACCATTGTAAAAACTGCTTCAATCCGGAAACCTGGAATTTTTCTTTCGGAAAGCCTTTTGATGATGCTGCCAAAGCCGAAATCCTGGAAGCCCTGGCGCCGGATTATATTAACGGCCTCTCCCTTCTGGGAGGGGAACCCTTTGAACCGGACAACCAGCGCGCGCTGCTCCCTTTTCTGAAAGAGGTGCGAAGCCGTTTTCCCGCAAAAACAATCTGGTGCTATTCCGGATATCTGCTGGATCAGGAACTTCTGACAGACAGCCGGGCCAGATGTGAGTGCACCGATGAAATGCTCTCCCTGCTGGATGTCCTGGTTGACGGCGAATTTGTGGACGCTTTAAAAAACATCAGCCTCCCCTTCCGCGGCTCCGAAAATCAGAGGATTATCGATGTAAAGGAAACCCTGGTCAAAGGCGAAATCATTCTTTGGAAGCTGCAATGTGAAAAAGGACGGGTCTGACAAAAAGGACTGCGACAGGAATGCTGCATAATCAGCGATTCCGTCCAGTCCTTTTCCTTTTCATTTTCTTCTGATTCCGGGGTTCCTTCTTCCGGCTTCTATATCTGTTTAAAAATCCTCCATTCATTTCCTCTTGATTTTGTAAATTATTGCGTTATACTGGAATTAGAAAGGCGATAGCCGTCGGACAGATAGTGTCGGCTTCCGCCGGAAGAAAGGATGTGATTGCCGATGGATATAACAGTAGCGGATGATATCAGCGCCGATTTTCTGGCCCTCGTGCAAAGCATACTGGATAACTCCGAATTTAAGAAGCTTCATCGATATAAGCAGCATTATCAGACAACACGGTTTATGCACAGTTTAAATGTTTCTTATATTTCCTGGCTCATCGCCAGAAAATTCGGCTGGGATTCCAGCGTTGCAGCACGGGCCGGTTTACTTCATGATTTTTGTGTCTATGACTTTAAGGATAAACTGCCGAAAGGACAGGTGCAGGCCTTTTATCATCCAAAGGTAGCAGCGTATACAAGTGAGGAGCATTTCGCTCTTTACGACAAGGAAAGACAGGCGATACTTTCACACATGTTCCCCCTTGGACCTTTGCCCAGAAGCCGCGAGGCATGGGTGATCTCCTGTGCCGATAAACTCTGTGCCATTACAGAATTCTGCCGGTTCAGGATTGCACTTTCCAGAAAAAACCGTGTGATTGTGAGTTATGCCTGAGATTTTAAACAATATTTTGTACGATAGGAACTCGCCGCATCAGCAGATAATCGCTGATGCGGCTTTTTTCTGCTCACTTATCGTTCTGTTCTTTATGTTGAACAATAGAAAAGCCCCTGAAACCGCAAGGTTTCAGGGGCAATCTTATGCTTGGACACAAAACAGTAATATTAATTACTCGATGATGGTAGCAACACGGCCGGAACCAACTGTACGGCCACCTTCACGGATAGCGAAAGTAAGACCCTGCTCCATAGCTACGGGATGGATCAGTTCGATGGTCATTTCTACGTTATCGCCAGGCATGCACATTTCTACGCCTTCAGGAAGGTTGCAGACACCTGTAACGTCAGTTGTACGGAAGTAGAACTGAGGTCTGTAGTTGTTGAAGAAAGGTGTATGACGGCCGCCTTCGTCCTTTGTCAGAACGTATACCTGAGCGGTAAATTTGTGATGGCAGGTAACGGAACCGGGTTTTGCAAGAACCTGTCCTCTTTCGATTTCGGTTCTCTGAACGCCACGAAGCAGAGCGCCGATGTTATCACCAGCCTGAGCCTCATCCAGCATTTTACGGAACATTTCGATACCGGTTACAACAGTCTTCTTGGTCTCTTCTTTGATACCAACGATTTCAACTTCTTCGTTCAGGTGCAGAGTACCTCTTTCTACTCTACCGGTAGCAACTGTACCACGGCCGGTAATTGTGAATACGTCTTCTACAGGCATCAGGAAAGGCTTATCTGTGTCACGCTGAGGATCCGGAATATATTCGTCAACTGTGCTCATCAGTTCAAGGATCTTGTCGCCCCATTCGCTCTGAGGATCTTCCAGAGCTTTCAGAGCGGAACCTCTGATGATCGGGCAATCTGTGAACTCATACTCTTCCAGCTGTTCGGTAACTTCCATTTCAACCAGCTCGAGCAGTTCTTCGTCGTCAACCATATCGCATTTGTTCAGGAATACAACGATGTAAGGAACGCCTACCTGACGGGACAGCAGGATGTGCTCTTTTGTCTGAGCCATAACACCATCAGTTGCAGCAACAACCAGGATAGCGCCGTCCATCTGAGCAGCACCTGTGATCATGTTCTTAACGTAGTCAGCATGTCCAGGGCAGTCAACGTGAGCGTAGTGTCTCTTCTCTGTCTCATACTCAACGTGAGCTGTGGAGATGGTGATACCACGTTCTCTTTCTTCAGGAGCCTTATCGATGTTTTCGAAAGCAACAGCTTCGCCGGTGCCCAGTCTCTCATGAAGAGTCTTTGTGATAGCAGCTGTCAGAGTTGTTTTACCATGGTCAACGTGGCCAATGGTACCGATGTTACAATGCGGTTTGGATCTTTCAAATTTAGCTTTACCCATTTTTACATAATCCTCCTTAAATCAGTGATTTAATAGTTTTTTGATTAATCAGCTATTACTGATTATATTCGATAATAGCTGTATTTTCAAGTATTAATTTACGGTCAAATTATTTTGCTTTTGCAGCGAGAACCTTCTCCTGAACGCTCTTCGGTACCTGTTCGTATTTTTCGAAGAACATGGAGTAGTTACCGCGGCCCTGTGTTCTGGAACGTAAATCTGTGGAGTAACCGAACATCTCAGCAAGCGGTACATACGCTCTTACCATCTTGCCTCCGCCGATATCATCCATACCTTCGATACGTCCGCGGCGGGAGTTGATATCACCGATAACATCGCCCATATATTCTTCCGGCATGGTAACTTCAACCTTCATGATAGGCTCAAGCAGTACCGGGTTCGCCTTTGCCATAGCATCTTTGAATGCCAGAGAGCCGGCGATATGGAACGCCATTTCGGAGGAGTCTACTTCATGGTAAGAACCGTCGTATACATTCGCGTGAACGCCCAGTACAGGGAATCCGCCCAGGATACCGGCCTTTGTCGCTTCTTCGATACCTTCGCCGACTGCGGGGATATATTCCTTCGGAATAGCGCCGCCCACAACGGTGGATTCGAACTTGAATGTTTCTTCGCCGTTGGGATCCATAGGCTCGAATTTAACTTTACAGTGACCATACTGACCACGGCCGCCGGACTGTTTCGCATATTTGCTGTCCACATCCACAGGCTTGGTGAAGGTTTCTTTGTAAGCAACCTGAGGAGCGCCTACGTTTGCTTCCACCTTGAACTCACGGAGCAGACGGTCTACGATGATCTCCAGATGCAGCTCACCCATTCCGGCGATGATGGTCTGACCTGTCTCCTGATCGGTATGAGCACGGAAGGTCGGATCTTCTTCTGCCAGTTTTGCGAGCGCAACGCCCATCTTGTCCTGACCTGCTTTTGTCTTGGGCTCGATTGCGAGCTCAATAACGGGTTCAGGGAACTCCATGGATTCCAGAATAACCGGATGCTGTTCGTCACAGATGGTATCACCTGTCGTCGTGAATTTAAAACCTACTGCTGCAGCGATATCGCCGGCGTAAACTCTTTCCAGTTCCATCCGCTTATTCGCATGCATCTGCAGAATACGTCCTACACGTTCCTTCTTGCCCTTGGTTGCATTCAGGATATAAGAACCGGAGTTTAAGCCGCCGGAGTATACACGGAAGTAAGCCAGCTTACCAACGAAGGGGTCTGTCATGATCTTGAATGCGAGAGCTGCGAAAGGTTCGTCATCGGAAGAATGTCTCTCCACTTCATTGCCGTCCAGGTCAACACCCTTAATGGAAGGGATGTCGAGCGGAGAAGGCATGAACTCTACAACTGCATCCAGGAGCTTCTGTACGCCCTTGTTTCTGTAAGCGGTACCGCAGCATACGGGAACAGCCGTACATTCACAGGTTCCTTTTCTCAGCGCTGCTTTTAACTGCTCGGTTGTGGGTTCTTCACCCTCCAGATATGCCATCATCAGATCATCATCCAGCTCGCAGATCTTCTCCACCAGCTCGGAGTGATACAATTCAGCATCATCCTTCATATCTTCAGGGATATCAATTACAGAAATGTCATCACCCTTATCATCATTATAGATGTAGGCTTTCATTTCAAACAGGTCGATGATTCCCTTAAACTCATCTTCCTTACCGATGGGCAGCTGAATGCAGATCGCATTTTTGCCCAGTCTGTTTTTAATCTGTTCTACTGCGCCGTAGAAGTTTGCGCCCATGATGTCCATTTTGTTGATGAACGCCATACGGGGTACATTGTAGGTATCAGCCTGACGCCATACGTTCTCAGACTGAGGCTCTACACCGCCCTTTGCGCAGAACACGCCTACCGCACCGTCCAGCACGCGCAGGGAACGCTCAACTTCAACAGTGAAGTCAACGTGTCCGGGTGTATCAATGATATTGATACGGTGCTCCAGTGCGCCCGGCTTCGGCTTGCAATTTTCCTGCAGAGTCCAGTGACATGTGGTAGCTGCAGAAGTGATGGTAATACCTCTCTCCTGCTCCTGTTCCATCCAGTCCATGGTTGCAGTTCCTTCATGAGTATCACCAATCTTATAGTTAACACCGGTATAATAAAGAATACGCTCGGTGGTGGTAGTTTTACCAGCATCGATGTGCGCCATAATACCGATGTTTCTGGTTCTCTCTAAGGGATATTCTCTTCCAGCCAAAGGTCTTTCCTCCTATTTTAATCAGCCAAAAACTGGTTTTCTGTCATTACAGATCCGATTAGAATCTGTAATGAGAGAACGCCTTATTCGCTTCAGCCATCTTATGAACGTCTTCTTTCCTCTTAACGGATGCACCGGTGTTATTGGATGCATCAAGGATTTCATTCGCAAGTCTTTCTTCCATGGTCTTTTCGCCTCTCTTGCGGGCAAACATGGTCAACCAGCGAAGTCCTAAAGCCTGACGTCTGTCTGCTCTTACTTCGATCGGTACCTGATAGGTAGCACCACCGATACGTCTCGCCTTTACTTCCAGAACAGGCATGATGTTATTCATCGCTTCTTCAAATACTTCGAGTGCAGGCTTACCAGCCTTTTCCTCTACTCTGGCAAATGCACCATATACAATCTTCTGGGCAACACCCTTCTTACCGTCTAACATGATGTTATTGATAAGCTTGGTTACCACCTTGTCATTGTATAAAGGATCTGCCAATACATCTCTTTTCTGAATATGTCCTTTACGTGGCACGGTTCTTCCCTCCTTAATTATAATCAATTAATTCATCGGTACTCACATGTGTCCTCTAATGTGTTCGTGCGGTCTATCTGTTCGCATGTCTGCAGGTATTCCCTGCAGCAGAATCCCAACACTCAATTAGTTTACGTTTGTGGTACTTCCAGCTTCAGACCGCTAATAAAAATAACGAATTATTTCTTCTTAGCGTCTTTCGGTCTCTTAGCGCCATATTTAGATCTTGCCTGACGTCTGTTTGCAACGCCTGCAGTATCAAGGGTACCTCTGATGATGTGGTATCTTGTACCAGGTAAGTCTTTCACACGGCCGCCTCTGATCAGCACAACGGAGTGCTCCTGCAGATTGTGTCCTTCACCGGGAATGTAGCTTGTCACTTCGATTCCGTTGGAAAGACGTACTCTGGCGATCTTTCTAAGAGCGGAGTTAGGCTTTTTAGGAGTCGCTGTCTTAACAGCTGTGCACACGCCTCTCTTCTGAGGAGAAGAGGTATCGGTTGCTTTCTTGTGAAGGGAATTGTAACCCTTCTGCAGAGCCGGTGCTGTAGACTTCTTTACAGATGTCTGACGTCCTTTTCTTACTAACTGGTTAAATGTTGGCATTCTGTTTCACCTCCTGCGATTTTCGTCTCTTGTTCCTATTTTTGACTGAAATGCCAGTCTTATACATCCAAAAACACCTGAATCGGTGCAGGCGCGCATTTCCTGTACGCTTATACAGAAAAAGACACCCGGATGCACGCTATAACAGTATACGTGCTTCCGAATGTCTTGTCAATAGCTTTTTGGAAAAATTATTCGGTCAAATCGCTTGTTTCCAATTCCTCTTCTTCAAACTCTTCGGCCTCTTCATCCAGTTCATCCTCAATATCCTCGTCGGCTAAAATTTCATCGTCCAGGATATCTTCATCGGATTCCTCCAGCAGTTCTTCTTCCGCTTCCTCTTCCGCAGCCTTCGCAGCTTTTTCCGCTTCCATGGCAGCCCTCGCTTCTTCTTCCGCTCTGACCGCCCGTTCGGCTTCCTCTGCCGCAATGATCGCGTCCGTATTCAGCTTCACATCACGGTAGCGGCTCATACCCGTTCCGGCAGGAATCAGCTTACCGATGATGACATTTTCTTTCAAACCGATCAGGGGATCGACTTTGCCCTTAATCGCGGCTTCGGTCAGAACTTTTGTGGTTTCCTGGAAGGATGCCGCCGACAGGAAGGAATTGGTAGCCAGGGCCGCTTTTGTAATACCCAGCATCACCTGTTTGCCTTCCGCGGGCTGCTTGCCCTCCGCAAACAGTTCTTCATTGAGATCCTCATAATCCAGGACATCCACCATGGTGCCGGGCAGGAAATCCGTATCTCCGCTGGTCTCAATGCGGATCTTCTTTAACATCTGACGAACGATCACCTCGATATGCTTATCGGAAATATCAACACCCTGCAGACGGTATACACGCTGTACTTCACGGAGCATGTAATCCTGTACCGCACGGATTCCCTTGATCTTTAACAGATCGTGAGGGTTGACAGAACCTTCCGTCAATTCGTCGCCTGCTTCCAGCTGCTGGCCGTCCACAATCTTGATTCTGGATCCGTAAGGAATCAGGTAAGTCTTACTCTCTTTGGTTTCTTCATCCGTCACAATGATTTCCCGTTTTTTCTTGGTATCTTTGATCACAGCTGTACCGCCGAACTCGGCGATGATGGCAAGACCCTTGGGTTTTCTCGCCTCAAAAAGCTCCTCGACACGGGGAAGACCCTGTGTGATATCGTCACCGGCAACACCGCCGGAGTGGAAAGTACGCATGGTCAGCTGGGTACCGGGTTCCCCGATGGACTGTGCGGCGATGATGCCGACCGCTTCTCCCACCTGCACCGCTTCGCCGGTAGCCATGTTGGCGCCGTAGCATTTCGCACAGATACCGCTCTTGGAACGGCAGGTCAGAATCGTACGGATTTTCACCTCTTCAATCGGCTCGCCTTTTTTGTTCACACCGGTTTCCATAATCCGTTTTGCACGGCTGGGGGTGATCATATGGTTTGTGCCGACAATCAATTTGCCGTCCTTATCATAAATGTCCTCACAGGAATATCTCCCTGTAATTCTGTCTTTTAAGCCTTCAATGGTTTCTTTACCGTCCATAAACGCTTTTACAGACATGCCGGGAATCTTGTCTTTTCCTTCCGCACAGTCAATTTCACGGATGATCAGTTCCTGGGACACGTCAACCATTCGACGTGTCAGATAACCGGAGTCTGCGGTACGCAGCGCGGTATCGGACATACCTTTCCGGGCGCCGTGAGCGGACATGAAGTACTCCAGTACGTCCAGACCTTCACGGAAGTTGGACTTGATGGGCAGTTCGATGGTACGGCCCGTCGTATCCGCCATCAGTCCGCGCATGCCGGCCAGCTGTTTGATCTGCTGGTTGGAACCACGGGCGCCGGAGTCGGCCATCATGAAAATGTTATTGTATTTATCCAGGCCTTTGAGCAGCACATCCGTCAGCTCTTTATCCGTTTCCTGCCAGGTTTCCACAACGGCGCGGTAACGTTCTTCTTCTGTGATCAGGCCGCGGCGGAAGTTCTTACTGATCTTATCAACCGTCTCCTGCGCCTGCTCCAGCATCTCCGCCTTCTGAGCGGGCACCGTCATATCGGAAATGGAAACCGTCATGGCTGCCTTGGTGGAGTATTTATAGCCGATCGCCTTGACATCGTCCAGCACTTCTGCAGTGATGGATGCGCCATGGGTATTGATTACTCTTTCAAGAATCTGTTTTAACTGCTTCTTGCCTACGTGGAAGTCCACTTCCAGTTTCATGAACTCTTCCGGATTGCTTCTGTCCACATATCCCAAATCCTGGGGCAGGATTTCATTGAAGATGAAACGACCCAGTGTGGATTCCACGATGCCGGAAACCTCTTCGCCCTGCGCGTTTAACTTGGTCATTCTCACCTTGATGCGGGAATGCAGGGTGCAGGCTTTGTTCTCATATGCCAGAATCGCTTCGTTGACGCTCTTGAAGGCTTTGCCTTCGCCGAGTGCGCCGGGTCTTTCCTGGGTCAGATAATAAATGCCCAATACCATATCCTGGGAAGGCACTGCCACAGGGCCGCCGTCCGAAGGTTTCAGCAGGTTGTTGGGAGAAAGCAGCATAAAGCGGCATTCTGCCTGAGCTTCCTGGGAAAGAGGAAGATGCACGGCCATCTGGTCACCGTCGAAGTCAGCGTTAAACGCCGTACATACGAGGGGATGCAGTTTGATCGCCTTACCTTCCACCAGGATGGGCTCGAAAGCCTGAATTCCCAGTCTGTGCAGGGTAGGGGCACGGTTTAACATAACCGGATGCTCCTTGATGACATCTTCCAGCACATCCCATACCTGCGTATCCAGTCTTTCCACAAGCTTTTTCGCATTCTTGATGTTCTGGGAAATGCCCCTTGCCACCAGTTCTTTCATTACAAAAGGTTTAAACAGCTCGATCGCCATTTCCTTGGGCAGGCCGCACTGATAAATTTTCAGTTCGGGCCCGACCACGATAACGGAACGGCCGGAATAGTCAACACGCTTGCCCAGCAGGTTCTGACGGAAACGGCCGGATTTACCTTTCAGCATATCGGAAAGGGATTTTAACGCACGGTTGCCGGGACCCGTTACCGGACGGCCTCTTCTGCCGTTATCGATCAGGGCGTCCACAGCCTCCTGGAGCATTCTCTTCTCGTTGCGGACGATGATGTCCGGCGCGCCCAGTTCCAGCAGCCTCTTCAGACGGTTGTTGCGGTTGATGATCCTTCTGTACAGGTCATTTAAGTCGGAGGTGGCAAAACGGCCGCCGTCCAGCTGTACCATAGGGCGCAGATCCGGAGGGATTACCGGAACCGCATCCATGATCATCCATTCCGGTCTGTTGCCGGATTCCCGGAACGCTTCCACCACTTCCAGGCGCTTGATGATTCTCGCGCGCTTCTGTCCGCTGGCATCTTCCAGTTCATTTTTCAGTTCTACGGCTTCGGTTTCCAGATCAATGGCCTGCAGCAACTCTTTGATTGCTTCAGCACCCATGCCTACGCGGAAACGGTTGCCCCAGGTTTCCCTGGCATCCTGATATTCCTTCTCGGAAAGCACCTGCTTATATTCCAGGTTTGTCTCTCCTTTGTCCAGTACAATATAGGAAGCGAAATAAAGCACTTTCTCCAGCACCCTGGGGGACAGATCCAGGATCAGTCCCATACGGCTGGGGATACCTTTAAAATACCAGATATGGGAAACCGGCGCTGCCAGTTCGATATGTCCCATACGTTCCCGGCGCACACTGGCTTTTGTGACTTCAACGCCGCATCGGTCGCAGACCACGCCTTTGTATCTAATCTTTTTATATTTGCCGCAATGGCACTCCCAGTCTTTGCTGGGTCCGAAAATCCGCTCGCAGAACAGGCCATCGCGTTCCGGCTTTAACGTTCTGTAGTTGATTGTCTCAGGCTTTAAAACTTCACCTCTGGACCATTCACGAATCTTCTCCGGTGATGCTAATCCGATCTTGATGGCATCAAACGTCATCGGCTGATAAACTTCGTTCTTTGTTTCAGACATCTTGGCACTCCTTTACAAATAATCGGTTCGGCTTACTCTTCGTCAAAAGATTCCTCAAATCCGTCCTCCAGACCGGCATCTTCAAGATCTTCTTCTGCTGCAACAAGTTCCTCCTTGTCCGCATCGAATATCTGTTTCTGATACCCCATCTTGCCCAGACTTTCTTCTTCGTTATAATTATAGCCTTTGGAATCCCCTTCTATTTCATAACGGTAATCCGTTTCGCTGTAATCAACGGTTTCCATGATTTCCACTTCCGTATTATCCTCACGCAGCACTCTCACATCCAGTCCCAGAGACTGCAGTTCCTTTAAGAGAACCTTAAAGGATTCGGGGATGCCGGGCTCCGGTATATTATCGCCCTTGATGATGGCTTCGTATGTCTTGACACGTCCTACCACATCATCGGACTTCACGGTCAGGATCTCCTGCAGCGTGTAAGATGCGCCGTAAGCTTCCAGCGCCCAAACTTCCATTTCTCCGAAACGCTGTCCGCCGAACTGCGCTTTACCGCCCAGAGGCTGCTGTGTAACCAGAGAGTAAGGACCGGTGGAACGGGCATGGATCTTATCATCAACCAGATGGTGCAGCTTCAGATAATGCATGTGTCCGATGGTTACCGGGCTGTCGAAATATTCGCCGGTACGGCCGTCGCGAAGCCTAACTTTACCGTCTCTGGAAATCGGCACGCCTTTCCATAGGTTCCTGTGGTCACGGTGTTCATACAGATAATCCATCACCTCGGGAGCCAGATTCTCTTCATGCTTTTCTTTGAATGCATCCCAGTCGAGATTTACATAGTCATTTGCCAAATCCAGGGTGTCCTGAATATCTTTTTCGTTTGCGCCGTTGAAAATAGGGGTTGCAACGTTAAAGCCCAGCGCTTTTGCTGCCAGGGACAGATGGATTTCCAGCACCTGCCCGATATTCATACGGGAAGGCACGCCCAGAGGGTTCAGCACGATGTCCAGCGGACGGCCGTTCGGAAGATAAGGCATATCTTCTACCGGAAGCACGCGGGAAACGACACCCTTGTTCCCATGACGGCCGGCCATTTTATCACCTACGGAGATCTTTCTCTTCTGTGCGATATAAATGCGCACCGCCTGGTTTACACCGGGAGAAAGTTCATCCCCGTTTTCTCTCGTGAACACCTTCGCATCCACAATAATACCGTATTCGCCATGAGGAACCTTCAGGGAAGTATCACGCACCTCACGGGCCTTTTCACCGAAAATTGCACGCAGCAGGCGCTCTTCCGCAGTCAGTTCGGTTTCGCCCTTAGGGGTAACTTTCCCGACCAGAATATCTCCGGCGCGGACCTCTGCGCCCACACGGATAATACCTCTGTCATCCAGATCCTTAAGTGCGTCGTCACCTACGCCCGGGACGTCTCTGGTGATCTCTTCAGGCCCCAGCTTGGTATCGCGGGCTTCCGCTTCATATTCTTCAATATGGACAGACGTATAAACATCATCCATAACCAGTCTTTCACTTAAAAGGACCGCATCCTCGTAGTTGTAACCTTCCCAGGTCATAAACCCGATCAGAGGGTTTTTGCCCAGCGCCAGTTCGCCCTCAGCAGTGGAGGGGCCGTCGGCAATCACCTGTCCGGCCTGCACATGGTTGCCCTTAAATACGATAGGCCTCTGGTTGTAGCAGTTGGACTGGTTACTTCTGGAGAACTTGGTCAGGCGGTATTCCACCTTCTCCCCGTCATCGCAGGTCATGCGGATCAGGTTGGAGGAAACATAATCGATGGTGCCGGGCTTCTTTGCCACCACACAGACACCGGAGTCCACGGCCGCCTTCACTTCCATGCCTGTACCAACCACAGGCGCTTCGGTGGTCAGAAGCGGCACTGCCTGACGCTGCATGTTGGAACCCATCAGCGCGCGGTTCGCGTCGTCGTTCTGTAAGAACGGGATCAGCGCCGTCGCAACGGAGAACACCATCTGGGGAGATACGTCCATATAATCGAATGTCGATCTGGGGTACTCGGATGTCTCGTCAAGGTAACGGCCGGATACGCTGGTATGCACGAAATAACCGTTTTCATCCAGCTCTTCGTTCGCCTGCGCCACATGGTAATTATCCTCTTCATCCGCAGTCATATACACAACTTCGTTGGTGACACGGGGATTTGCCGGATCAGTTTTATCAATTTTACGATACGGCGCTTCGATAAAGCCGTATTCGTTGATCTTTGCATAGCTTGCCAGAGAGTTGATCAGACCGATGTTGGGTCCTTCAGGCGTCTCAATGGGGCACATTCTTCCGTAATGGGAATAATGTACGTCACGGACCTCGAATCCGGCGCGGTCACGGGACAGACCTCCGGGTCCCAGCGCGGAAAGACGTCTCTTGTGGGTCAGCTCGCCCAGAGGGTTGTTCTGATCCATGAACTGGGACAACTGGGAGGATCCGAAGAATTCCTTCACCGCCGCCTGTACCGGTTTGATATTGATCAGCACCTGAGGAGAGATTTCTTCCGCATCATGTGTGGTCATTCTTTCACGCACGACTCTTTCCAGTCTGGAAAGACCGATACGGTACTGGTTCTGCAGCAGTTCGCCGACAGCTCTGATCCGGCGGTTGCCCAGATGGTCGATATCGTCCTCATTGCCGATACCGTATTCCAGATGGATGTTATAGTTAATGGAAGCGATAATATCTTCCTTTGTAATGTGCTTGGGAATCAGCTCATGTACATTCTTCTTAATGGCTTCCGCCAGTTCTTCCGGATCCTGCGCATACTGTTCCAGAATCTGCGCCAGCACAGGATAATAAACCAGTTCCGTAATGCCCAGTTCCTTCGGTTCGCAATCCACATAATGGGTCAGATCCACCATCATGTTGGAAAGGACTTTGGCTTTCTTCTCTTCCGTCTGGATGAACACATAGGGAACCGCGCAGTTCTGGATCTCGTCAGCCAATTCTGCCGTCACTTTGGTACCCGCTGCCGCGAGGATTTCTCCTGTTGTCATATCCACAACATCTTCAGCCAGTTCGTGGCCTCTGATACGGTTTTTGAGCATCAGTTTCTTATTAAATTTATATCTTCCGACTTTAGCCAAATCATATCTTCTGGGGTCAAAGAACATGGCATTGATCAGGCTCTCCGCACTTTCAACGCTCAGAGGTTCGCCGGGACGAATCTTTTTATATAACTCTAACAGACCCTCCTGATAGTTCTCAGCAGTGTCTTTCGTGAAGCTGGCTTCAATCTTGGGTTCGTCGCCAAACAATTCTCTGATCTCATCGTTCGTACCTACACCCAGTGCGCGCAGCAGAACGGTAATCGGTACTTTTCTCGTCCGATCCACACGAACATAGAAAACGTCATTGGAATCCGTCTCATATTCCAGCCATGCGCCGCGGTTGGGGATCACGGTACAGGAATACAGTCTCTTACCGATTTTATCATGGCCGATCCCGTAATAGATACCGGGGGAACGCACCAGCTGGCTGACAATGACACGTTCCGCACCGTTGATGACAAAAGTTCCTGTCTCTGTCATTAACGGTAAGTCGCCCATGAAGATTTCGTGTTCGCTGATTTCTTCTTTTTCCTTATTATAAAGACGTACTCTGACTTTCAGGGGAGCCGCATATGTCGCATCTCTCTCCTTGCATTTCTCAATAGAATACTTCACGTCGTCTTCACACAGCTCAAAGTCCACAAATTCCAGACTCAGGTGGCCGCTGTAATCGGAAATCGGAGAAATATCGTCAAATACCTCTTTTAATCCCTCGTCAAGGAACCACTTATAGGAATTCTTCTGAACTTCTATAAGATTGGGCATTTCCAATACTTCTTTCCGTCGTGCATAACTCATACGCATGTTCTTGCCGGTGGCAATTGGACGTATTCTGTTTTTTTCCATTGACACTTCACCCCGTTCTTATGATTGATTTCTTTGACTATTACTATTCGGTATTACACTTACAAAATGGCATACTCTAACACAATAGTGCACCTTACAATCTAGCATAAAACGAGATTGAAGTCAATAAAAACTTTTTGTTTTACCTCAAAAAAAAGCGCCCGCAAAAAGCGGACGCCTTATCTTTGTAAGAAAATGGCTGATTATTTAAGAGTAACCTTAGCGCCTTCAGCTTCCAGTTTCTTCTGAACATCTTCAGCTTCTTCCTTGGAAACGCCTTCTTTGAGAACCTTGGGAGCGCCGTCAACAACGTCCTTCGCTTCTTTCAGACCCAGACCGGTTACTTCACGAACGACTTTGATAACCTTAACTTTGTTAGGGCCAACTTCTGTCAGTTCTACATTCCACTCTGTCTTTTCTTCAGCTGCTGCTGCTTCGCCGCCTGCTGCTGCAACTACAACGCCTGCTGCTGCGGATACACCGAATTCTTCTTCGCAAGCCTTTACGAGATCATTTAACTCTAATACTGTCATTTCTTTGATAGCATCAATAAATTCCTGAGCTGTTAATTTTGCCATTTTTATTTACCTCCGTTTATAATGTTATGTTTGTTTGATGCCGCACTTCATACGGCCGCATCTTCACTTCGTGTAAGATGTGCATTCCTTACCTGTCACAACGTGAACCGTAGGGATTATTCTGCAGCGGGTGCTTCCTCTGCAGGTGCTGCCTCTTCTGCCGGAGCAGCTTCGCAGTTTGCTGCGCCGCCCTTTTCCGCGATCTGGTTCAGAACACGGGCCATATTGGTGATCGGGGACTGCATGCTGCCAAGCAATCTGGAAATAAGTGCTTCTCTTCCAGGAATCTTGGCGATTTCCATAATGCCTGCCGCATCATATGCATTGCCTTCTACAACGCCGCCCTTGATCTCAAGTTTGTCGGCTGTCTTAGCGAAGTTTGCCAGTTCTCTGGCAGGTGCTGTTGCATCTGTTGTGGAAACGGCGATTGCGCTGGGGCCTTCCAGATAAGGGGCCAGAGCCTCAAAATCTGTTCCTTTGAACGCAAAGTTCATCATTGTGTTTTTGTACACCTTGTAGGTGATTCCGGCTTCACGAAGCTGTTTGCGAAGCGCGGTGTCCTGCTCTACTGTCAGTCCGCGGTAGTCAACCAGGACAACAGACTGCGCATCCTTGATTGCTTCGGAAATTTCCGCTACAACAGGTGTTTTCTGTTCAACTTTTGCCATTTTCTTACCTCCTTTTAGATTCTTTGCAACCGTTCACACGGTCGCGGTTCTTTTGCCGAATAAAAAGAAGTATCAAAAAACCTCTCTGCACAAAGACAGAGAGGTAACAGAATCCAAATACTTTCCATTCCTCGGCAGGCGCTTATCCTTATACCGGTTCTCCGGTACCTGCTGTCTTCGGCATGGTCTTAAAAAGACCTTTATCAACATATCATATGCCAAACAGGTTGTCAAGCATTTTTCAATCTTTTTTCCGTTCTTTCTTTACCGGTTTCCCTTTTTTCCGAAAGGAAAAGCCCTGTCAGCGTCAGAACAATCCCGCCGACGGTGGCCCAGGTCATTTTTTCATGCAGAATGAGGGCCGATGTAGCCGCTGTGATCACGGGAACCATATAAATGTATACGCTGGTTTTGACAGATCCCAGCACCCTGACCGCAAGGTTCCAGGTCACAAAACACAGCGCCGATGCCCCCAGTCCCAGAAACAGCAGGTTTGCCAGCGCGGCCGGCTCTAAAAACTGGGCCGGTTCCACTTCAAATCCCATTTTCATCAGAACCGGTATCATAAACACAAGTCCGTAAAAAAAGGTGTGTCTGGTGGTCAGAATCGTGGAATAGCCAAATTCCGCAATTTTTTTGGTCAGTGTGGAATAGACGGCCCAGATCACCGCCGCTCCGATCGCCAGCAGATCTCCCAGCGGATTCAGCTGCAGACTGCCCGTGTCCTGAAAACTGATCAGGCAGATTCCCGCCATAGCGATCAGAAACCCCAGGAAAAACCGGGCGTCGGGACGGCTCTCCCGCAAAAACAGGCAGGCGAAGATAAAGGTAAAAAAAGGCGCTATGGATATGATCACCCCTACATTGGATGCCTGGGTATAGGTCAGGGCGATATTTTCCAGCAGATAATACAGCGTCACCCCGCACAGGCCTGCGGCGGCAAAAAACCATTCCTGCTTTTTATCTTCCAACTTCAGTCGGCGGGGGCATACGCACCACAGGGCCAGATATCCCATCATAAATCGGATGAAGAGAATTTCTATGGGTGTAAAAACGCGGAGAAGCACTTTGGTTGAAATGAAGGTGGTTCCCCAAATTAGTATGGTAATAAATGCGGCGACATGGCCGGCAGCAGAATTTGATTTCATAATCGTTTTCCTCTTTCTCAGGTAAAAATCCTTTGATATTGTCCGGGCGTCAGTCCGATGAATTCCTTAAAAAATCTGGTGAAATGGCTCTGGTCGGAAAAGCCTGCCATGGCCGCCGCCTCTGCAGGAGGCATCCCCTGTTCCAGAAATTTTCTGGCCCGGTTTAAGCGCACCGTCTGCAGATAACGGTAAGGGGAAACCCCCACCTGTCTGGTAAACAGACGCAGCAGGTAAGATTTCCCGAAATTTGTCATCGTCAGCAGTTCGTCCAGAGAGAGATTCTCTGCAAAATGTTCATCCATGTACCTGCAGAGTGATTGGATTTGTTCGTCCGGCTTCGGGATTTCCGTTGTTTCAAAAGGCTGTCCGCCTTCCCGCAGCACCTGTTCCAGTAAAAAGAACAGCGCTTCTTCTTTCAGAAGTCTGGGCGACTCTGTCAAAACCGCATCATACAACGCGCCCAAATGCTGGGTGAGATCGCTCTGCCTGTATACGTTTTTCGTAAAAAGAGGAATATATTTTTTCCCGGTTATTTCCTCTACCGCTTTTTCCATCACTTCTATTTCTATGTTTACGGCCCGGTAGTCCAGCGGTTCCCCATCCACCGGCGCGCAAAAATGATTGTCCCGCGGATTGAACACAATCAAATCGCCGGGGGTTAAATCATACTCTCTGCCTTTACAACAAAGATGTCTCCTTCCGCCCTCTATAAATCCGATTACATAGTACTCATGAAAATGGTTCGGAAACTTCCGCACGATCCCGCTCAATTGGTAAACTTCTATTTTCAGGTCACTGTCATAATAAATATGACGCTGTTCCTGTTCTGACAGCATTGCATTCCCCCCTTTAAGTAATTCAGGTATCATTGTAACATGAAGCTGCAGAGGATTCTTGTAAGATATGACACCATTTGGCGGGCAAACCGATGGGCCGGCTGACAGGTCTGTTTAAAAACGGGTCTGCAGATGCAGGCCCGCTGATTTTCTTACCGTTTTGTCACGAATCCGTCCCCGTCAATATTCACTCCCTGAGAAATACTTCTCATATAGGAAAGAACCCGTTCCTTTTCCGTCCCCTGATGCATGAAAACCGCACAGTCCTCCTGGCGGCCCGGAATAAACTGCAGACTTTTTAATCCGTTCCCGTCCAAAGTCACTCTGACCAGGCAGGTATCCTGCGCCCTGGAATTAAACAGATAATTTCCCAGGCTGTATATCACCGGTGTATCATTGCAGTAACCGATCTGCTGCAGCACATGGGGATGATCGCCAATGATCAGATCCGCTCCCGCCTCCGCAATCTTAGGCGCCTGCTCCTTCTGGGCCCAGTCCAGTTCATCCGTGGCTTCTGTCCCCCAATGAATATAGACGATCACATAATCACTGACCTGTTTTGCATTTGCCACCACTTCCAAAAGCCTGTCAACATTCCAGCAGCGGAATACGCCGGGGGAATCAGGCCCGGCCCCTTTTGTATCCGGATTATCATTCCGCTCGATCTGAGTGGCGGAAATGAAAGCGATTTTCATATCATTTGCGATAAAATAAACCGGTTTTACCGCTTCTTCCAGATTCATTCCCGCCCCCACAAACGGCATTCCCACATTTTCCAGCGTATCCATTGTATCCAGCAGGGAAATTTCTCCGTAATCATAGGCATGATTATTGGCCAGAGACACAATATCCACTCCCATATCAAACAAATAGGATGCATATTCCGGCTTCGCCCGGAAGGTAAACTGCTTTTCCGGTGTAGGTTCGCCTCTGTCCGTATAAGGGAATTCATTGTTCAGCATAAAAATATCTGCGCTCTGCATCACTTCCAGCATTTCCTGTGAAATGCTGCCTTCTATCCCTCTGCCGCGCTGTTTCATCTTCGCCATTATGGCATAACCGTCATCAAAAAGGATATCCCCCGCAAAAACGATGGTCACCTCATCCGCACTTTTGGTTTTCTTTTCATAAACTCGCTGTTCCCGGCACAGTTCCTGATCCGCCAGAAGCGCCCCGTATTTTCCCCGGGGTTCCCCGTCCTCCTGTCCTCCGTCACCGTCCTGCGGTCCCTTCGCCTGTACGCTTTCCATCAGCCCGGCAAGTTCACTCTCTATTTTAACCGTGCCAAACTCTGTGCCGTTCATTCCCAGAATGACCCAGCCTCCCAGAAGAAGCACGCTTCCGACCGAAATTGTCAAAACCAGCGTCAGCCAGAAAACCTGGCCGCCGCGTTTCTTCTTTCTTTTTCTTCCTGCCATTCCCTCTCCTTTATCACAGCCGATGCTGCCAAGTTGCGCAGCCCATTGCGAAACGGATATGTCTGCCTGCGCAGACATTCTCAGATAATAAAATTCTAACCTGTATCCACCCGATCGTCAAGTGCGGGCGATTCCGTCCGGTCCCGGGAGACAACCGCAGAAATTTAAAAGCCCCTGGATCCATCCGATCCGGGGGCTATCTTTTCAGAGCAGCACGCACTCTTTTTGTTTTTCTGGAATTAACAGTATTTAGCGGTGGAGACTTTCACACCAGGGCCCATTGTGGTCGCCAGAGTGATGCTCTTTAAATACTGACCTTTCAGTGCGCTGGGTTTTGCTTTCATAATCGCATCCATCAGCGCTTTGTAGTTCTCCTGCAGCGCTTCTTCCGTGAAGGAAGCTTTGCCTACGGGAACGTGGATAATATTGGATTTATCAAGTCTGTACTCGATCTTACCGGCTTTGATATCGTTGATCGCTTTTGTTACATCCATGGTAACAGTGCCGGCCTTAGGGTTAGGCATTAAGCCTTTCGGTCCGAGGATCTTACCCAGACGGCCTACAACGCCCATCATATCAGGAGTTGCAACTACAACGTCGAAATCCAGCCAGCCTTCGTTCTGGATTCTGGGGATCAGCTCGTCGCCGCCTACGAAGTCAGCGCCTGCTGCCTGTGCTTCATCCAGCTTTGCGCCCTTGGCGAAAACCAGAACTTTTACAGTCTTACCAGTTCCGTTAGGCAGTACAACCGCGCCACGGATCTGCTGTTCCGCATGACGGCCGTCACAGCCTGTTCTGATATGAACTTCAACGGTTTCATCAAATTTAGCCGTTGCTGTTTTCTTCACCAATGCAATCGCATCAGCAGGATCATACTGTGTTGCGCGATCTACTAACTTAGCAGCTTCGCCATATTTCTTTCCATGTTTCATTTCCATTTCCTCCATTGGTTGTTAACGTAACACCTTTGTCCGGCATTACTCCCAGTTATCTGCAAATTATTAGTCTTCTACTACGATACCCATGCTTCTTGCGGTACCCGCGATCATGCTCATTGCAGCTTCAATGCTCGCTGCATTTAAGTCAGGCATTTTCAATTCAGCGATTTCACGAACCTTGTCCTTGGAAATCGTTGCAACCTTTGTCTTGTTGGGCACTGCGGATGCGCTCTTTAAGTTGCATGCTTTCTTCAGTAATACTGCTGCAGGCGGAGTCTTGGTAATGAAGCTGAAGCTTCTATCTGCATAAACAGTGATAACAACAGGAATGATAACATCGCCTTTATCCGCTGTTCTTGCATTGAACTGCTTTGTGAATTCAACGATGTTAACGCCATGCTGACCGAGTGCAGGACCTACCGGGGGAGCCGGTGTTGCCTTGCCAGCAGGAATCTGTAACTTAATGTAACCAGTAACTTTCTTTGCCATTTTAGGCACCTCCTAAATATATTGTGGTATGGCGCAGCGTTTTCCCTGCTCCATCGGCAGGACACTGCTTCCACAGCTCAACGGATTGCTCCACTGAACATCAACTGTAACTGTACGGCGCATTTCCTCCCCGTAAAAAGGAGTTCTGCCGCCTACTGTAATTTTCTCACCTCTGCAAAACTGATCTCCACAGGAGTCTCCCTGCCGAACAGATCTACATTGATGGTAGCGGTCTGTTTGTTGTAGTCTATCTTCTGAACGGCACCGACCGTATCCTTCCACGCGCCGGCGACAACAACAATGGTGTCGCCTTCCGCAAAATCAATGGACACATTTTCCGCTTTGATGCCGAGAGGTTTCATTTCCGCCTCCGTGAGCGGAACAGGTTTGCTCCCCGGTCCGACGAATCCGGTCACGCCCCTTGTGTTGCGGACGACATACCAGGTATCATCATTCATGACCATATTCACCAAAACATAGCCCGGAAACAGTTTCTTCTGGACGGTCTTTTTCGCACCGTTCTTCATTTCCACGACTTCCTGCATGGGAACCCGCACTTCCAGAATCTCGTCTTCCAGACGTCTGTTTTCAATGGTCTTTTCCAGGTCGGCCTTCACCTTATTCTCATATCCTGAATAGGTATGGGCTACATACCATTTTGCTTCTGCCATAGGAATCTCCTCACTGTTACATTGTCAAGAAGTTAACGCCGTACTGCACCAAAAGGTCAATGAGCGCGATAACGACGCCCAGCGCAATAGAAACAGCTACGACGGCAACGGACTGTTTTAACAGAGTATCCTTATCCGGCCATATTATTTTTCTAAACTCAGCTTTCACACCGTCAAAGAATTTTACCTTGGGTGCCTTTTCTTCGTTTGACATACGAAAACCCCTTTCAAATGCAACACACGGAAGATTATTTTGTCTCCTTGTGCATTGTGTGCTTCTTGCAGAATCTGCAGTATTTCTTGGTTTCCATTCTGTCAGGATGAGCCTTCTTGTCCTTTGTTGTGTTATAGTTACGCTGTTTGCATTCTGTACATGCCAATGTAATTCTTGTACGCATTTTCTCCACCTCCGTGCATGCTCTGTTGTATTCGTGCTGGCCCCTTTTCTGTGGGAATGCTCAAAAATAGAGCATAAAAAAAAGACCTAAATTCCATCTCGCTACTCGACTATATCACAAGGAAAACGGCGCGTCAACTAAATTTTTTAAAACGGATAAAAAAAACAAGAAAATTCTTCCTCCTGTTTTTCCTCCGGCCGCCGTTCCTGCAAAACGGCCCAAAACTTCTCGCCGTTTTGGACCGCTTTTTCAGGATACAGACTGCAGGATACTGCCGTTTTCTTTATACTGTTGTTCCGTTTGCGGAATATTTCTTCTTCCCAAGCACCGCGGGCGCGATGGAAAGGTTCGTCACATAGTAAGGAATCAGGGTCGCCTGTACCGCATGATAAAGGTCCGATTTCCCGGGCCATACGGTGCCGATCAGATTGTTGTTCCGATCCAGCTGATGGAACCAGGAACCGTTCACATGGTCCAGTACCTTCTCATCCAGATACTGCATGAACTGTGCGTAGTCATCCGCATATTTCTGCTTTCCGGCCGCACGGTAAAGCACAGCGGAAGTATTAATGGCCTCGGCCAGCGTCCAGTGCATTCTGTCATGTACCACCGGTTTGCCGTCCCAGTCAGTGGTATACACGATTCCCGGCGCACCGTCCGCATTCCAGGCATCCGCCACCGCTCTGCAATAGAGGTTTTCAGAAACTTCAATATATTTGGAAGCCGCCTCTTTGTCCTCCGGATAGGTGGAAAGCGCCCACTGTGCGATCAGTCTCGCCCATTCGATGCCGTGCCCGGGCGTTGCGCCATAAGGTTTGAACTGGTCATCCGGCTGGTCTTTATTGCAATCCAATGCCGCTACCCAATCACTGGTGAAATGCTCCGGGATTCTCCAATCGTTGTCGGAAGCCCATCCCACTACATGATCAATGATGCGGCCCGCTCTCACACGGTATTTTTCGTCTCCGGTCACATCTGCAGCCGCCAGAAAAGCTTCTACGGTATGCATGTTCGCATTCAGGCCGCGATAGTCGTCCAGTACGGTAAATTCTGTATTCCAGGTATCACAGGAGAGACCTTCTTCTTCATTCCAGAAACGAAGATCATACAGTTTAAGCGCGTCATCCAGCAGTTCCTTTGCTCCCGGTCTGTTGGCAAGGACAGCGGAAGATGCCGCAAGGATGACAAAAGCGTGAGCATAGCACTGTTTGTTGGGGAGGATCTTCCCGTCCGCAGTCAGACCGGCATACCATCCGCCGTTTTCCACGTCATGAAGCTCTCCTTTCAGTCCTTTCAAACCGGCATCCGCCAGTTCTTCACTTCCGGGATGTCCCAAAAAGCCGGCCAGGCTGTACACATGCACCATGCGGCTGGTGATCCAGGTCTCGCGGTTACGGTCTGTCCACGGCGTGCCGTCGTCGCCCAGATAGTAGGAGCTGCCGCCCGGAGAGGGGAACCTGTGCCCGAACCGGAACAATCCTTCCCGGATTTCTTCCAGAAACTTCTCATTCTCTTTTGTATCAATCTGATACTTTTTGTTGATTTCGCTCATTTGTATCTTCCTTTCCTCGACGCAATTTTGCTGCTTTCATTTTACCGCAGGCCCATATCATTGTAAAGACAAACTTTGTCTCAGTTCAGGACCCGGAGCCATTGCCAAGCTTCCTTCCACCGCCAATTCTTAACAATATTCGAACACACTTTGTTCCGGTATATGGTATACTATAACTATAGGAACAACCGGATCACCATTTCATGCATCATGTATGGGAGGCGTTATTTATGACAGCTTTGACAATCGTTGTAGCAGTCCTTGCCCTTGCCGCTTTGTGCGGAAAATATCTGCTGGCCGCAGTCAGCCTTTACAAAAGCAGTCATCACTGATTTCAAAACGCCCTGCCGGATACAAACGGCAGGGCGCGTTCTTTTTCATCTTATGAAAGCTCTGCCTGCGCCATATCCAGTGCGCTGCGGATCACTTTGTCCATATCATAATACTTATACTGTCCCAGCCTTCCGCCGAACAGCACATTTTTTTCCTGCCGTGCAAGGGCTTCATATTTCCGGTAAAGCGCCCCGTTCTTTTCATCATTGATCGGATAATAGGGTTCATCCCCCTTATGCCATTCCGCCGGATACTCCCGTGTGATCACCGTACCTTTGCAGGTTGAAAATTCAAAATGCTTATGCTCGATAATTCTGGTATAAGGGATTTCTCTCTCCGTATAATTGACAACGGCATTGCCCTGATAGTTATCCTCGTCAGGCAGTTCTTCGGTCTCAAAGCGCAGAGAACGGTATTCCAGCGCGCCATAACAGTATCCGAAATATTCGTCTATCATGCCCGTATAAAGAAGTTTCTCCCAGGTGTCCCGCTCTCCTTCCGGCCTGGCCGCATTTTCGGCGGCAAAATCCTGATAGGAAATCCCGGTGACCACTCTGCAGCCTTCCAGCAGTTTTTCCACGATGCCTGTATAGCCGCCTACAGGAATACCCTGGTGAGGATCGTTAAAGTAATTATTGTCATAAGTGAATCGAAGGGGCAGCCTTTTTATGATGAAGGCGGGAAGTTCCCGGCAGTCTCTTCCCCACTGCTTCTCCGTGTAACCCTTTACCAGCTTTTCATATACGTCCTGTCCCGCCAGTGAAAGGGCCTGCTCTTCCAGATTCTGCGGCTCAGTGATGTGCAGCTTCTCTATCTGGGAAGCGATGACGGCCTTCGCCTCGGCAGGGGTTTTGATATTCCACATTTTGCTGAAAGTATTCATATTGAAAGGCAGGTTATAAAGCTCATCCTTATAAACTGCAACCGGGGAATTCATGTAGTGGTTGAACCTGGCAAATTGATTTACATAATTCCATACCTCTTCATCCGAAGTATGAAAAATATGGGCACCAAACCTGTGTACGTTGATGCCCATAACATTCTCTGTGTAAATATTCCCCGCAATATGATCTCTCTTTTCAACCAGCAGCACTTTTTTCCCACGGATGTGCATTTCGTGTGCAAAGACTGCGCCGAACAGCCCTGTGCCGGCAATCAGATAATCATAATGCATTTTTTATTCTCCTTATTTCGCTTTGTACTTCTTGATCTGTACAAAATCTTCCATCAGGCCCATCACTTTATCGCGGCCTTCCTGATTCAGCTTCACATAGTACTGCATTACACGATTTTCCAGAAGCTGTTCGCTGATGGTGGTATCCCTTTCCAGTGAACTGAAATCCACAGGATTCAAATTCAGCTTATTGCACATTTTGATTACGGTGCCGTAAGCCATACCGTCAATTCCCCGTTCTAAAGCGGTAACAAGAGTGCTGTAAGGGATCTGCATCTCCAATGCAAACTGCCTTACGCTTCTGTACTGGCTTAATATTTCCTTCTTCAAAATCTGTGCCTTCGTCATTTCTTTCCCTCCATTGTTGTAAGATTTCTATTATTTTGCTTTGAATATGACTTTATATTGGCTTTTCCTACTCTATTTTACACTGATTATTGTTCGGAATGCAATACCTGAGTAATTAAAAAAGTGTAAATTTATTACATTTCCCTATCTATTTATCTAAAGAGCGCATAGTCGGGAATAATAATACATCCCTGATTGCCGGTGAATTGGTCATCAGCATCACCATTCGGTCGATCCCAAAACCGATCCCGCCCGTAGGAGGCATCCCGATCTCCAGCGCATTCATGAAATCTTCGTCAATAGAGTTCGCCTCTTCATCTCCCTGGCGGATCAGTTCTTCCTGAGCCTCGAACCGTTTTCTCTGATCAATAGGATCATTCAGCTCGGAATATGCATTCGCCATTTCATTGCCGTTGATGAAAAGTTCAAAACGTTCTGTATAATCCGGATTTTCCGGCTTTCTCTTCGTCAGAGGGGAGATTTCCACCGGATGGTCCATCACAAAGGTAGGCTGGATGAGATGCTCTTCCACATACTCCTCAAAGAAAAGGCTTAAAATATCGCCCTTCTTATGCCTGTCCTCAAATTCAATATGATGTTCCTTTGCCAGAGCCTTCGCCTCTTCATCGGAATGGATTTCGTTAAAATCAACGCCTGCATATTTCTTCACGGCATCCAGCATGGTGATCCGTTCAAAAGGCCTGCCCAGGTCAATGACAAGATCGCCGTAAGGAACCAGAGTTGTCCCAAGCACTTCCTGGGCCACATAGCGGTACAGGTTCTCGGAAAGATCCATCATGCCATGATAGTCGGTAAATGCCTGATACAGTTCCATCAGGGTAAATTCCGGATTATGTCTGGTGTCCACACCCTCGTTGCGAAATACCCGGCCGATTTCATAGACCCGCTCCATGCCGCCGACGATCAGTCTCTTTAAGTAAAGCTCCAGGGAAATGCGCAGCTTCACGTCCTCATCCAGCGCATTATAATGGGTTTCAAAAGGCCTTGCCGCAGCGCCGCCCGCATTGGATACCAGCATGGGGGTTTCCACCTCCATAAATCCCTGTCCGTCCAGATAACGGCGGATTGCGCTGATAATTTTGGAACGCTTTACAAAGGTATCCTTCACTTCCTGGTTCATGATCAGATCCACATAACGCTGACGATACCGCAGATCGGTATTGGTCAGGCCATGATACTTTTCAGGGAGGACCTGCAGACTCTTGGAAAGCAGGATCACTTCGGAAGCATGAATGGAAATTTCACCGGTCTTTGTTTTAAAAACTTCGCCTTTGATGCCGACGATATCGCCCACGTCAAATTTCTTGAAATCCGCATATGGTTCTTCCCCGATCACATCCCTCGCCACATAGGCCTGGATATTTCCCTGCAAATCCTGTACGTTGCAGAAAGAAGCTTTCCCCATGACCCGTTTGAACATCACACGGCCCGCAATGCTGACCGTCTCGCCTTCCATGGTGTCAAAATGTTCCTTGATGTCCATGCTGTGCGCCGTAACGTCATATTTCACATGTTGGAAAGGGTCTTTTCCATTTTCCTGCAGCGCAGCCAGCTTCTCTCTCCTGACCTTTAAGATCTGGTTTAAATCCTGCTCCTGCGCTTTCGTATTCGCATTGTTATTGTTCTGTGCGTCTGCCACCTTTATCGCTCCTTTTGTTTAGTTGGACCGTTCGATCTCCAGCACTCTGTACTTCAATACGCCGGCCTGGGTTTCCACTTCCACAACGTCTCCGATCTTTGCACCGATCAGCGCTTTCCCCACGGGGGATTCATTGGAAATCTTGCCTTTTAAGCTGTTGGCCTCCGTAGATCCCACAATTTTATAATCCAGTTCTTCATCGAATTCCAGATCCAGGATCTTCACCATGCAGCCGATGTTGATTCTGTCCAGATCCACTTCATCTTCCACAACAACTTCTGCATTCTTTAAAATCTTTTCCAGCTCTTCAATCCTGGCTTCGATATCCCTCTGTTCATCCTTCGCAGCATCGTACTCCGCGTTCTCGGAAAGGTCGCCCTGTTCTCTGGCTTCCTTGATTTTCTGTGCAACTTCCTGACGTTTGTTAACCTTTAACTCATGAAGCTCGTCTTCATATCTGCGAAGTCCTTCATAAGTGAGGATATTCTTTTTTTCTTCCATGTCTGATCCCTCTTTATCAAAAATCTTTGCATACCCGTTTCAGGGCACAGGCACCGCCGGCGGGCAGTCCCAAATCCGGTGTCGGCTCCATACTTAATCAAAACGCATTATACCTTGCTTTGAATGCAGTGTCAAGGTAATTTCGGGCAGAGATATAGGAAATATCCGTTCTTTTTTCCCTTAATAACCGCTGTTTTTCCGTTTCCGAGGTGAGGTCCAAATATAGGCTGCCGAAAGCCAGTTCCCGCACCGGCGGGCGCTTTTTACGCCTCAGATCCACCACAGCAGTCTTTCGTCCGTCCGTCACGGGCAGACGATCCGAAAAGCAGGCCAGAAGTCCGCTTTCCCCGTACATCCAGTCAAAAAAAGAAGCATCCCGCTCCTTTTCCCTCACGCCGGTCAGATACAATCCGTTCAGCTCGCCAAAACATTCCCTCAAAAAATCCTCCTGCCACCAGTCTTTCCTGCCCTCTTCCTTTTCATCCGTAAGGAGAACAAGAATTTCACGGAAGGGCTGCTCCCGGAGCAGAAAAGCCGCAAGAGAAGGGTCCGGCAGAGGCTGGCCGACGCCCGGCAGACAGTCCTCCAACTCCGGCGCTGTCCAGAACATTCCTTCCCCGCTGTTGCTGTCCTCTTCCCGGGATAAGCCCATTTTCCGAATCAGCAGCGGCAGTCTTTTGCTCTGTGTCCAGGCGGCAGGGATGAGATACAGGCAGACTGGACGGCCATGCCACCAGAACCTCTCCACCATCGGGCGGGCGCGCCGTCCCGCCGCTGTCACGCCGCTATTCTTCTTTTGATCCACCATGAGATAGTTGATTGCATTCATAGTAAAATCTATGACAGCAACAGTTCTTTCATGCCTTCGATCAGCTGCTGCATGGTCTCCATTTCATTGATCCGCCTGCGCAGCTGTGAGGAGTGCGGCAGCCCCGTAGTATACCAGGCCATATGCTTGCGCATTTCCCGCACCGCAATATATTCCCCTTTATATTCTCCGGAAAGCAGGGCGTGTTTCACAATCATTTCATAGATTTCTTCCCGTCCCGGCCTTTTTGGAGGTTCCTTTCCCGCCAAAACAGCGGTCACTTCCCGGAAAATCCAGGGATTCCCCTGGGCTGCCCTTCCGATCAGGATCCCGTCGCAGCCGGTCTGGGCAAACATCCTTAATGCCGAATCCCCGTCCGTCACATCCCCGTTCCCCAGCACCGGGATTTTTACCGCCTGTTTTACCTGTGCGATGATGTCCCAGTCCGCCTTTCCGGAATAGTACTGTTCCCGGGTACGCCCGTGCACCGCCACCGCCGCCGCGCCCGATTCCTGTGCGATTTTTGCCATTTCCACCGCATTCACATGGGCGTCGTCAAACCCTTTGCGGATCTTTACCGTGACGGGCTTATGGATGGCTTTTGCCGTCTTTTCTATGATGGATCCGGCCAGCAGGGGATTTTTCATCAGGGCGCTGCCCTCCCCGTTATTGACCACCTTTGGAACCGGACAGCCCATGTTGATATCCAGCACCGCAAAGGGCCTGTCCTCGATTCTCTTTGCCATTTCGCTGACAATATCCGGATCGGAGCCAAACAGCTGCAGAGACACCGGCCCTTCCTCAGGATGGATCTGCAACAGCTCTTCCGTATTTTTATTCTGATATAAAATGGCCTTTGCGCTGATCATTTCAGAGCAGACCATTGCCGCTCCCTGCTGTCTGCACAGCAAACGAAATGGCAGGTCGCTCACGCCTGCCATGGGAGCCAGGATCACATTGTCTGACAGGCAAACGCTGCCGATCTCAAGCTTTTTCATCTCATTTTCCCTGCTATTTCCGGTTCTTTTCATACAGGATGCGCAGTCCGTCCAGCGTCAGCGCGCTGTCATAAACGTCGATGGCATCCGTTTCATCCGCTATGATACGGCCCAGTCCTCCGGTGGCCACCACCTTCAGATTCTGAAAGCCGGTTTCCTTCTTCACCTGATTGACGATATACTCCGTCTGGCCGATCTGCCCGTATACAAGTCCCGCCTGCATACTGGAAATGGTTTCCCTGGCCAGGATGGAACCGGGCTTTTTAATTTCAATCTCCGGCAGTTTTGCGGTATCCTCCCAGAGCGCTTTTGCGGAAATCCGGATGCCGGGCGCTGTAATGCCCACGCCGAACTTTCCGTCCTCCGTCACCAGGTCATAGGTGGTTGCCGTGCCAAAATCCAGCACCAGCACAGGACCGCCGTATTTTTCATAAGCGGCCACCACATCCACAATCCGATCCGGTCCGATCTCCTTCGGATTTTCTGAAGTGATCTTGATGCCGGTTTTGATCCCGCTTCCCACGATGACCGGTTCGGTTTTCAGATAACGCTTCACCGCTCCGGTCAGCGCATGCATCACATTGGGCACCACGCTGGCGATGATCGCACCGTCCAGCATCCCGGGATCCACCTGGTTGCACATCAGAATCTCCCGGATTTCCACGCCGTATTCGTCGGAAGTCCGTAGCAGCTTGGAGGTCATGCGGAAAGTGGTAACCAGTTTTTTCCCTTCATACACGCCGAACGTGATATTCGTATTTCCCACATCTATGACAAGAATCATGTTTCTTCCTCCTCCAGCAATGCAGATACATCCTCATGCAGCACAAACACCCGATAATAAAGGCTCAGCGATTCCAGCAGCTCCTGGCGGTTTCTTTTGATTTCGCCCACCAGAAGACCGCTGGAAATTTCATCATATAAAATATCCTCTTCCGCCGCATCGGTTTCAAAAGCCAGTGTGCCGTCCGGTTCAAAAACAATGGTAAAAATTCCTCCCACCTCGGCGGTAAAAAGCACGCAGATAATGTGCAGTTCATCCTGAATGGACTGGGGGATCCCTTTGAATTTTTCGTTGAAATAATATTTCTGCTCATAGGCGTTTGCACCGCAGAGCACAATCTTTTCTTCCTTTTGCGTTGTTTCAGACATAGCCATAAATTCCTCTCACCGATACTTCCCCGGCAAATACCGCTTCGATCCCGCCATCCTCCCGGCGTACCAGCAGTTCTCCGGTATCATTGATCCCTTTTGCGACCCCCCGCCAGGAGCCCTTGGGGTCCTGTACCTCCACCTGGGCGTCACAGTTGACCAGCAGTCCCTCGTATTCCTTACGCAGTCCGGACAGATTCCCGTCCTGAATAAACCGGTTATAATAATCATTGAAAAAATGCAGAATGCTGGAAAGCAGTTCTTCCCGGCTGATCATGCCGCCCTTTTCAATGCAGAGGGAAGTGGCCGTCTTTTTGAGTTCCGCCGGGAAATCCTGCTGGTTTACGTTGATTCCCGTGCCGATGATCACATAAAAACTGTCATCTTCTTTCAGATACAGCTCCGTCAGAATGCCGCACACCTTTCTGCCGTTTACCACCAAATCATTGGGCCACTTGATTTTCCCGTTCACTCCTTCATGACGCACGGCCTGGGCCACGGCAACCGCCATCACCAGGGTCAGCATGGGCGCCATCCGCGTAGGAAAATCCGGGCACAGCATCAGGCTGAAATAAAGGTTGTCGCCGGGAGGGGAGGCCCAGGAGCGTCCTCTTCTTCCCCTGCCCGCGGTCTGCTGCTCCGCCATGGCAACGGTTCCGTGGGGCGCGCCCGCAAGGGCCGCCCGCTTGATCACCAGGTTGGTGGAGTCCACCGTCTCTTTATAAATCAGTTTCTTTCCCATGGGACAGCCCTGCAAAAGGGCAGTCAGCTTTTCTCCGTTTATTTTCGCTTCCATATTCTTATCTTTTCCATCCCAAAGTCGCAGCCATCACCGCTTTGATGGTATGCATCCGGTTTTCCGCCTCATCAAATACCACGGAAGCATCCGATTCAAATACTTCATCCGTCACTTCCATCTCATAAATGCCGAACCGTTCCCCGATTTCCTTACCGATCTGGGTATGTCTGTCATGGAACGCCGGCAGACAATGCATGAAAATTGCATTCCCCGCATTCTGCATGACGGCCCGGTTCACCTGGTAGGGGGACAGTTCTTCAATCCGCTCTCTCCACACCGCGTCCGGTTCTCCCATGGATACCCACACATCCGTACAGATCACATCGGCTCCTTTGGTGCCCTCCGTCACGTCCTCGGTGAGGGTGATGCTGCCTCCGTTTTCTGCCGCGATTTCCTTACACTGCTCCACCAGCGCTTTGTCCGGAAAATATCGGGAAGGAGCACAGGCGGTAAAATGCATTCCCATTTTAGCGCAGACCACCATATAGGAATTGCCCATATTGTAGCGGGCGTCTCCCATATAAACAAGCTTTACGCCCCTGATCCTGCCCAAATGTTCCTTTATCGTCAAAAGATCCGCCAGCATCTGGGTGGGATGAAATTCATTGGTCAGGCCGTTCCATACCGGAACTCCCGCATATTTTGCCAGTTCCTCCACGATCTCCTGCCCGTATCCACGGTATTCAATCCCCTCATACATCCTGCCCAGCACTCTTGCGGTGTCCTTGATGCTCTCTTTTTTCCCGATCTGAGAGCTGGACGGATCCAGATAGGTGCTGCCCATTCCCAAATCATGCGCCGCCACCTCAAAGGAGCTTCTCGTCCTGGTGCTGGTCTTTTCAAAAATCAGCGCTACGTTCTTCCCCCGCAGCGTATCAACCGGCGTTCCCGCCTTTTTCAGCGCTTTTAATTCGGCCGCAAGTTCAACCAGATATTCGATCTCCTCCGGTGTATAGTCCAATAATTTTAAGAAATGGCGTCCTGTCAGATCCATTGTGCTTTCCTCCTGGTCATCTGTTTTAAAAACGGGGTAAGGATTCTTTCCTTACACAGTTACAAAACCGTACACTCTATTATAGAATGTACGGTTCATTCTTGTAAATATACAATTCCGGATTTTTATGACACTGCGTTGCAGGCAACGTCTTATTTCTCGGTCACAAGCTCCTTCGCGCTTGCCAGTACGCCCGCCATGTTCTGGATCTCGGAAGGGATGATGATCTTTGTGGACTTGCCGTCCGCTACCTTTTCAAAAGTTTCCAGGCTTCTCAGTTTCAGAACCGCTTCGTCCGCTCCCGCTTCCTTGATGAAGCGCAGACCGTTTGCAGTCGCCTGCTGAACCTTTAAGATCGCTTCCGCTTCCCCTTCCGCCTCACGGATCATCTTTTCTTTGACCGCTTCCGCATGAAGGATCGCAGACTGTTTTTCACCTTCCGCTTCCAGGATCGCGGATTCCTTCTTACCTTCCGCTACCAGGATGGTGGATTTCTTCTCACCTTCCGCACGAAGGATTGCTTCACGTCTTTCACGTTCCGCCTTCATCTGCTTCTCCATGGCATCCTGAATGGCTGCCGGAGGAATGATATTCTTTAATTCCACACGGTTTACCTTAATGCCCCAGGGATCGGTAGCGATGTCCAGAGAGGAACGCATCTTAGCGTTGATCGTCTCACGGGATGTCAGCGTCTGATCCAGTTCCAGGTCACCGATGATATTTCGAAGAGTGGTGGCCGTCAGGTTCTCGATCGCCATGATGGGGTTCTCCACGCCGTATGTGAACAGCTTGGGATCCGTGATCTGGAAAAACACCACCGTATCAATCCGCATGGTAACGTTATCCTTTGTGATAACCGGCTGGGGAGGGAAATCCGCAACCTGCTCTTTTAACAGCACGCGCTTTGCAACTTTATCGATTACGGGAATCTTAAAATGCAGACCTACATTCCAGGTATCCTGGTATGCGCCCAGACGTTCCACCACATAAGCCTGTGCCTGGGGAACAATCTTGATACATGATGCCGCAATGATTACGGCTAAAATTAAAATTACAAGTAAAATAATGCCACCTATCATATTAACCTCGATTCCTGCGGCAAACTACCGCAATTATTTTGTGAGCGCCTTTCTCACGTTTCTCTCTCCTGCAGGGCAACGATCAGTTTCACTCCGCGGATCGCCTTTACAATAACCACACTTCCTTCCGGAATGATGCAGTCATCTGCTTCTGCCCTGGCCGTCCACTCCATGCCGTTTAAAGTGACCTGGCCGCATCCTTTCAGGTTATCGAGCTGCCCTGTCACGATGCCTTTCCTGCCGATCAGGCTTTCTGCGTTGGTCTTTGTCCTGTCCTTGTTAAAGTACTTCATGGCAACAGGTCTTGTGAAAACGAGCATCAAAACCGACACAATCAAAAACAGCGCTATCTGAATGAACAGCGGCGCGTTACATGCGGCGGCAATGGTCGCAGCCAGCGCTCCTGCAGCGAACCAGATTGTCGTCAGCCCCATTGTCGCAAGCTCGATTACAACGAGCAGGACAAGCAGAACCATCCAGCTGATTACTTCCATCATATGAGGTGCCTCCTTTCTTAAAAACCTGTTCTAATCATACTACATCGGGCGTTTGAAATCAAGCACAGCCGTCAGCCACAGGAGTAACTGTGTGCTTCTCCCGTGGCTGACGGAATCACCAGAACACATGATGCCCGATCACAGTTCCTTCCCTGCTGCCCGCCCTTCTGAAATGAGTGGCCGTCCCTATCGGAGAACTTCCCGCAATCGCTTCCCGGGCGGCCTGCAGACAGGAATCCTTGACTTTACCGGAAGAAACAATCCTGCCCAGCTGTCCGCTGCCTGCCGGTGTAAACTGGCCGGAAGCGAAAATGACATCCTTAACGGTATTGGGATAAGCGCCGCTTTTCACCCGGTTCATCACAACCGCTCCCACCGCCACCTGCCCTTCATAAGGTTCTTCCCCGGCCTCGCACTGGATCAGCGCTCCCAAGAGCACATCATCCGCGGTAGAAAGCGCCTTCGTCTTCTCGATTTCTTTCTGCTGCTTTTCTTTTTTCTCCGCCGCTGCGGCCTTTTCCCGGGCTTCCTTTTCGGCTTCTGCGGCCCTTTGTTCCTCTTTCCTGCGGGCCTCTACCTGTTCCACCGTTTCCCCATGGTCAACCAGAAATTCCACCTGCACATATTCGGCGGAAACAAAGCCCGTCTTACCGCCATAATCCACCGCGACCCAGTCGTCGGTTACGGTCATCCCGTCGCTGAAAGCGAGCTGCTTCTCATCCACGACCTCATACTCCGCGCCTTCCTCCAGCAGATCGTAAACACCGGCATCCAGGGAAGGGGCTTTTCTGATCCGCAGGGATCCGGTGATGGTCTTGGCCACCGTACGCCCTGCATTTTCCGCGGCCGCTCTGGCTTCTCCGCCGAACAGCAGATATTCATCACTGGCCCAGCCCACGAGCTCGCCGGATTCAAACTTTGTCCAGCCGTCCTTTCGCTCCAGAATGGTTCCGCCGCAGTCCGCATAGAGATAGCCGGCCAGCTGCGCCTGGGTGTCAGGGCTTTCCCTCACATTCAGAACGTTGTTTACATGGGCCATCACCAGCTTCTCTTCCTCTTCTTCAGAGGACTTGTCCTTAGTCTCTTCTTCGCCGGCGCTGTAGGTCTGTTCCTCTTCGTTCTCTTCTTCCGCCCCCAGATAGGCGGCCACACCGGCGCCCTTTTTCCACTCCGGCTGCTCTTCGGCGGCCTCCGCCACTGTGCAAAAAGGTGCTGCCAGCAGGCATATCAGCAGGAAAACACCGATCCCCGTCCGGTGTTTACCGCCCCTTTTTCTCTCTTCCATAATTTCCCCCAATTATTACAAAATTATTACATTAACAGCGTCATCATAACAAATATATGCAGCAGTGTCAAGAATATGCCTCTTTCAGGGACAAACTACAGCAAAGGACAAAAAAATACCGCAGCCCTTTCGATTGTGCCGGGCTGCGGCATTTTCCCGGCAGCATAGCGATCTGCCGTTTTTCTTTTCAATTAATAGAATACGTGGTGTCCGATCACCTGTCCGGAACGGCCGTTCACTCTTCTGAAATAGAGTTTGTCTCCCACAGGCCGGGAACCTGCCAGCGCTTCCAGCGCCGCCTGATAACAGGACTCGTCGGCACTGCCGTTTTTAAGGGCTCTTGCCAGGCTTCCGTTTCTCACCGGCGAAAACTGCCCCTTCGCATAAATCACTTCTGAAATCGTATCCGGCTGATGGTCGCTTCTGACACGGTTCATCACCACATTTCCCACTGCCACCTTACCGATGTAGGGTTCACACCCCGCCTCGCAGTAAATGATGTTGGCAAGCAGGTATAAATCCTCTTCCGTTACGCCGTTTGCCGCCAGAATGGCCTGCTTTCCGGCTTCCGCCTCCGCCTGCAGTCTTGCGGCTTCCTGCTGTGCCTGTAGTGCAGCGGCTTCCTGCTGTGCCTGCACCAGCGCTATAGCGGCCGCTTCCTGCTGCGCTCTTTGCTGGGCTTCCAGGAAAGCCTGCGCTGCAATTTCCTGATTCCTGGCAAAAGCTTCTACACTTTCTGCCTCCACACTCTGCTGTGCCTGGGCAGCAGCGGTCTCTTCCGTCTCATCCGGAGCGGTTTCTTCCGCTGCAACTGCTGTTGTTTCTTCTGTGGCATCTGCCCCGGTTTCTTCCGCTGCATCCGCCGTCGTTTCTTCCGCTTCATCGGTTACGGTTTCTTCCTCTGCCGTTCCCTCTTCAGTTTGTTTTTCCTCTGTGACAGCTTCTTCCTCCGAAAATTCCTCTTCGTGCGCTTCGCTGCCTGTTTCTTCCGCCTGCTCCGACATTTCTTCGATGACTTCCTGATTCGCTTCCACGGCTTCCTCGTTGGAAACCTCCGTTTCGATCAGATTGGCATCCGGCACCCATCCTACGATGTCGCCCGCCTGGATCTGTACCCAGCCGCTGTCCCTTGCGAGAATCGCGACATGGCCCTCATCCATGACCTGACCTACCACTTCGGAAGAATCGTCCGCCTCGGCATAAATGTCCAAAAGCTCAGCTGTATCAATCAGTCCGATACTACTCGCCATAGCGGTTGTCGTGTATGCTGCGCCCATCAAAACCACTGCGGTTATGAATCCGGCAACACACCGAAACAACTTTCTGCCTCTAGTGTCCATGATTACCTCCATTTTTGTACTCTGTAATAATGCATATCATGTGGGATGATATCATTCTATTACAGAGGCGTTTCAATTGTTACAAAGTTGTTAACAATTGTTACGCTGTGTATGATAGCAATATTACGACTATTTGTCAAGCCTTTCTGGAATTTACTGGAATTTCAGTACTTTTCCCGTATTTCCGGGTTACATAATTCTTTATTCAATTGTAATCTCTACGAAATCATCGATCATTTTCATGACTTTCTGCCAGTATTGTACAATTTTTGCATCATCACTCTATTGTGCTAAATCCCGGAAATGCCTGTAAAACAGCCTTTTTTCCGCTAAAGCAGTAAAAAAAATACTGTCAGCTAAGGTTATTCTTACCAGCTGACAGTATTTTATACATCTTAGTAATATTTTTGTAATATTTTCCGCTTTTCATCCGAACATTAAAATCCGCTTACAAATTTCTGGACTTTTCAATACAGGCGATCACCGCATCCATGACCGCGCCCCTGAAATTCTTTTCTTCCAGAACGCGCACCGCCTGTATGGTAGAACCCGCGGGAGAACAGACCATATCCTTTAATTCCCCCGGATGTTTTCCGGTTTCCAGCATCAGCTTCGCGCTTCCCAAAACCGCCTGGGCCGCAAACTCATAAGCCTGCTTTCTGGGCATTCCTTCCGCCACCGCTCCGTCCGCCATGGCTTCCAGCAGCATGAAAACCCATGCAGGCGCGCAGCCGCTGACCCCCGGCACCACATCCATCAGCCGCTGGGGCACTTCAAACGCCTTCCCAAAGCTGTTTAATACCGCCATCACCGCTTCCTTTTCTTCCTGCGTCACACAGGAAGAAAAGCAGGCCGCGGTACAGCCTTCTCCCACCAGCGCCGGGGTATTGGGCATCGCCCTTGCGAAGGAAATATCCGCCCCAAACCGGGATTTGAGCCATTCCAGGTTTTTCCCGGGCGCGATACTGATCACGATTTTCCCGGTATAATCCAGATCTCTGATCTGCCCGATCACCTCTTCAAAAAACTGAGGTTTCACAGCCAAAAACAACAAATCCGCTTTTTGTGCGGTGACACGGTTATCTCCGGTCACACAGATGCCGTATTTTTCGTGCATCCTCTGCTCTGTGGCCTGGGTTTTGGCGGACCCGCAGATGTCCTCCGCCTTTGCAAGCCCCTTTTTTAAAATTCCGCCGATCATGGCCTGGGCCATGTTTCCCAGCCCGATAAACCCGATTTTCATCTTTCGGTCCCTCCTGCCGCTCCTATTTAGAACACACGCTTTGATAACTTCCCGATATCCCGTCAGCCTCTCTGCCGCTTCGCCTCATACATCAGCACCGCCGCCGCAATTGCGGCGTTTAAAGATTCCACCTTTCCTTCCATGGGAATCCGGATATAGGTGTCCGCCAGTCCCGCGGTTTCTTCCCGAAGGCCATTGCCCTCATTTCCGATCAGAAAGGCCGTTCCCTGGCTGTAGTCCGCTTCCGTATGCCACTGTCGCCCCTTCAAATGGGCGGCATAGGTATGGATTCCGGCTTCTTTCAGCTGTCGGACTGCCGTTTGGATCTCTTCCACATAACAGAAAGGCATCCTGTAAATGCTGCCCATGGTGGAACGGATCACTTTGGGATTATAGAGGTCTACGGTATCCCGGCTCATGATGACGCCGTCCACCCCCGCTCCTTCGGCAGTCCTCAGCATGGTGCCAAGATTGCCCGGATCCTGGATATTTTCCAAAACCAGCAGCAGCGGATTCTTCTTTTGCAGCAGTTCCTTCATATTATAATGAAACTGTTCCACCACGCACAAAATCCCCTGAGGTGTACAGGTGTCCGAAATCTTTGCGAACAGGGAATCGGAAACCACCTCATAGCGGCCTTCCTCCAAAGCTTCCCGGCAGGGGCAGTGTTCCAGAAAAGATTCGGAAACATAGGTTTCCCTGCGTTTTTGCGGCGGCGCTTCCAAAAACATCTTCACGCCCTCTACCAAAAACACATCCTCCGTCCGTCGCAGCTTCGCCTTCTGATTCAGTTGTATCAGCCGTTTGATCCGGCTGTTGGATGCCGCCGTAATCATGCCTTCTCCTAAATCTGCTTTAACAGCTTGGAAATGGTTTCCCGGTTGGCAAGCACGATCAGATGTTCCGATTCATCGATCACATAGTCCGCCGAAGGCATCACCTTGGTACGCGCGCCGAAATCCTTGATTCCCAGCACGGATACCTTATATCTGCGGGCAATATCGGACTCCCGGATGGAACGGCCGATCCACTCCTTTAACGGCGGAATCTCATAGATGGCGTAGTCGTCGTCCAGTTCAATATAGTCAAACACATTATCCACGCTATAGCGGGCCGCACATTTTTCTGCGATATCCTTTTCGGGATAAATAACCTCATCCGCGCCATTTCTCAGCAAAAACTTCGCCTGAATATCCCTGGTGGCCTTGCTGACCACATGACGGCCTCCCATTTCTTTGACCAGGCTGGTGATTTCCAGACTGCTCTGGAAGTTGGTGCCGATGCAGACGAAAATCAGATCGAAGTTGGAAATGCCCAGACTTTTGAGCACCTCGGGATTGGTGCAGTCCCCGATTTTGGAACTGGTAGCATAGGGCACCAGATCTTCCAGCTTCCTTTCATCATTGTCAATGATCATAACATCATCTCCCAGGTCCAGCATATTCTGGGCCAGATGATGCCCGAATCTTCCCATACCGATAATCAAAACAGATTTCATATTCCACTTTTCCTTTCTGTCATCCAACCACAATTTTTTCAACAGGCTGCTGTACCGGGGCGGCGTTTTTGCGCTGTGCGAATACCAGGGCGAAGGTCAGGCTGCCCAGTCTGCCGCAGTACATCAGCATAATGATCAACACTCTCGACAAGGGGAGAAGGCTTCTGGTCACTCCGGTGGAAAGCCCTACTGTGCCCATCGCCGAAAAAGTCTCCATAAACACATCGGTAAAGGCCAGAGGCTGTATCGCCAGAATGATCATGGAAGCGAAAAGGATCAGCCCCAGATTGCACATCATGATGGCGCTGGCCCGGCGCACCGCGTCCTCATCCAGCCGGCGGCCGTAAATGTTGACGCCCGGCGTCCTCCTGATCATGGCCACCGCGGAAAGCACCATCACGGCCGCAGATGTCACTTTGATACCGCCTGCCGTGGAGCCGGAGCCGCCGCCGATGAACATCAGCACCATGGAAAGCAGCTTCGACGCATCGCTCAGTCCCGCCACATCGGTGGTATTAAAGCCCGCTGTCCTGGGCGTTACGGCCGCAAACATGGCCCCCAGAATTTTCTCTTTTATTGTCATATCCGCAAACAGCCCGTTATACTCGAACAGGAAAAACAACAGGGAGCCTCCCACAATGAGGACGCCCGTGCCCGTCAGCAGGATCTTGCTGTGCAGCATATATTTCTTAAAATGGAAACGGTTCCTCTGGAAATCGTCCCAGACCATAAACCCTGCGCCGCCGATGATGATCAGGGCCATGATGGTCAGATTCACCACCACATCCCCTTCATAGGCCACCAGGGAGCTGTATTCTTCCCGGATCCCCATCAGGTCAAAACCCGCGTTGCAGAATGCCGAAATGGAATGGAACACGCCGTAGTACAAACCTCTTAAAAGGCCGAACTCGGGAATAAACCGCAGGGCCAAAAGGGCGGCTCCCGCCAGTTCAAACAAAACGGTCCCCCGGATGATTTTGCGCACAAGGCGGACTACGCCCGCTATTTCAATGGTGCTGATACTTTCGTGGATGGCCGTCCTGCCTTTTAAACCGATCTTCTTTTTCAGGATCACGGAAATATAAGCGCCGATCGTGATAAATCCCAGGCCGCCAATCTGTATTAACGCCAGGATCACCAGCTGTCCGAACAGGGTCCAGTGCTGATATGTATCATAGACTACCAGGCCCGTCACACAGGTCGCGCTGGTGGCGGTAAAAAGGGCGCTCAAAAACGGCGTCCAGCTTCCCTCTCTGGAAGCGATGGGCAGTGTGAGCAAAACTGCCCCCATCAAAATAATAAGGCCGAACCCCAGCGCCAGAATCTGAGTATACGTCCATTTTCCTTTTCCTTTTTTCACTTTCCTATTCCCCGGTCTTATTTTTATTTTCGGCATGAATGCCGTCAGTGGACAAGGGAACCTTCGTCCCGTTGTCCACTGACGGTAACGGCCACATACCAAAAGTATGTGGCCAGTGTCTTACTTTTCAGATCGACAGCAGTTTGCTGATCTCGTATTCATATTCCGGAATGTCCTTCTGCATGGCCAGCGCTTCTTCGATATCGTAATCCACAAATTCGCCGTGCCGGTAGGCGATGACGCGGTTGGTGCTGCCCGCACAGAGAATATCCGCCGCATAGGCCCCCATGATGGACGCATAATACCGGTCCTTACAGGTAGGACTGCCGCCGCGCTGCATGTATCCTAAAATGGTAGCTCTGGTTTCAATGCCCGTAGCCGCTTCGATCCTCTTTGCCATGGACGTAGAATGGCCGATACCCTCTGCATTGATCACCAGATGGTGGGTCTTGCCGCGCTTTCGGTTATTAATAATATTATTGATGATCGCCTGTTCATTATAATCATATTTTTCAGGAAGAAGAATATCTTCCGCGCCGTTGGCCACGCCGCACCAGAGCGCAATGAAGCCGGCGTTCCTGCCCATTACCTCGATGATGGAACAGCGCTCATGGGAAGAGGAAGTATCCCGTACCTTGTCGATGGCCTGCATGGCTGTGTTGACCGCGGTATCGAAACCGATGGTGTAATCCGTGCAGGCGATATCCAGATCGATGGTGCCCGGAAGACCGATGGTGTTGATGCCGTGTCTGGACATCGCCTGGGCGCCCCGGTAAGAACCGTCGCCGCCGATGACCACCAGGCCGTCAATGCCGTGCTTTCTGCAGATATCGGCGCCCTTCTTCTGTCCCGCTTCCGTCTTAAATTCGCTGCAGCGCGCGGTTCCCAGAATGGTTCCGCCCCGCTGGATGGTATCGGAAACGCTTCGCGCATTCATATCTATGATTTCTTCATTCAGAAGGCCCTGATAGCCCTTCTTGATCCCTTTTACCTTAACGCCATTGCTGATGGCCTTTCTGACTACCGCACGGATGGCGGCATTCATGCCCGGCGCATCCCCGCCGCTTGTAAGGATTCCGATTGTCTTAATCCCCTTTGCCATAGTTCCTCCTGTCTGCCGCACAAACGGCATGGATCGATTCCGTTCTTATTCTAATCTATTTGCCGTGGGTTTTCAATGTTTTTATAGAAAAACGCAATTGCTTTACATCACCTTTACATTATTTTCCCCGAACAGTCCGCCAAGACGTTCCAGCAGTTCCTTATCCGCCCGCACATTCCGGCTGGGCGGCAGCTGCTTTTTCGCTCTCGGATTTTCCACATAGATCACGATGCCGTCCCGGCCGTCCGAATCCGCAATGGCGTCAAAAAGAGCGTTTTCCGCTTTTTCGTAATCCTCCATTGTGGGAAATTTGATCCAGATCTTTTTGGGGATTTCATCGAAGGTCTGGATGGACTCACAGACCAGCTTGCCATCCCTGTCCTCCTCTGCGGATACCCTGCCTCTGATAAAAACCTTGTTCTCCTCCACGATTTTGCTGCTGTAGGTTTCATAGGTTTTGGGAAATACGATGACTTCCATCGTGCCCACCAGATCTTCCACCTGTAAAAAAGCCATGACTTTATCGTTTTTGGTGTATTTGATTTTCTTTTCCGCGATCATGCCGCCGATCACGGCCTTCGCGCCGTCCTGAGCATGAATACTGTTAATTTCTTCGTCCAGCATAAAATCCGCTGTGGTGTTGGTGATATTTTTGCGCCACAGCTGTTCGTATTCCTCCAGGGGATGGCCGCTGATATAGATTCCCAGAACTTCTTTTTCAAAGGTGAGCAGGATTTCTTTGGGATATTCCCCCACATTCGGCAGCTTCACCTCATAATCGGCTTTTTCTTCCTCACTGACCAGGTCAAAAAGGGAAAGCTGGCCCGCCAGGTTGTTCTTCTTATTCTGCTGCTGGCTGTCCATCAGCTGGGCGAACACGCTCATGAACTGTTTCCGGGTCCCGCCCAGACTGTCAAAGGCTCCCGCTTTTATAAAGTTTTCCACATTGCGCTTATTAATATCCGTATCCGTCATGCGGGTGATGAAATCGGAAATATTTTTAAAAGGACCGCGCACTTTTCGTTCCGCAATGACGGCGGCCGCCACCGGATGTCCCACCCCTTTGATGGCCGTCAGGGCATACCGGATGGAATGGCCGGATACGGAGAAATCCGCTTCCCCTTCGTTGATGTCCGGCGGCAGGATGGAAATGCTCATCTGCCGGCAGGTCAGGATATATTCCGCCACTTTGCCGGGGTTGTCGATGACAGAAGTCATCAGGGCCGCCATAAATTCCACGGGATAATAAAATTTCAAAAAGGCCGTCTGATAAGCCACCACCGCATAGCAGGCGGCATGGGACTTGTTGAAGGCATACTTTGCAAAATCCATCATTTCCCCGTAAATCTGCAGTCCCACCTGTTCCGGAATCCCGTTGTTCACACAGCCGGGCACACCCTCTTCCGGATTGCCGTAAACGAAGTTGGCGCGCTCTTTTTCCATCACAGACTGTTTCTTTTTGCTCATGGCGCGGCGCACCAGATCGCTTCGTCCCATGGTATAGCCGCCCAGATCCCGCACGATCTGCATGACCTGCTCCTGGTACACAATACAGCCGTAGGTAGGCGCCAGGATCGGCTCCAGCTGAGGGCAGGAATAGGTGATGGCATCATGGTTATCCTTTCCCCTGATATATTTGGGGATGAAGTCCATGGGACCGGGACGGTAGAGGGAAATCCCGGCGATAATATCTTCCAGGCTCTGTGGTTTTAACTCTTTCATAAAGTTTTTCATCCCGCCGCTTTCCAGCTGGAACACGCCGTCCGTCCGTCCGGTGCACAGGGAATCCAAAACCTGTTTATCATTAAAATCGATGTTATCGATGTCGATCCGCTTTCCGGTGTCCTTCTCAATCAGCTTCACCGCATGGTCAATCACCGTCAGCGTCCGAAGGCCTAAAAAGTCCATTTTTAAAAGGCCCAGTTCTTCCAGCGTGGTCATGGTGAACTGGGTGGTCACGGAACCGTCGGAACCCCGGGAAAGGGGGACGAAGTTGTCCGCTTCCTCCGGGCAGATGACCACGCCGGCCGCATGCATGGAGGTATGTCTGGGAAGACCCTCCAGCCGTTTGCTCATGTCGATCAGTTCGTGCACCTGCTCGTCCCCTTCATAGAGCTTGCGCAGTTCGGGGTTGACGGAAAGCGCCCGCTCAATGGTGATATTGAGCTCATTGGGGATCATCTTGGCGATGGAATCCACAAAGGCATAGGGCAGATCCATAACCCGGCCCACATCCCGGATCACACCTTTGGCCGCCAGGGTACCGAAGGTGACGATCTGCACCACTTTTTCCGCGCCGTATTTGCGGCCCACATAGTCGATGACCTCCTGGCGGCGTTCAAAGCAGAAATCCACGTCGATATCGGGCATGGATACCCGCTCCGGATTTAGGAAACGCTCGAACAGCAGGTTGTAGCGGATGGGATCGATGTTGGTGATGTGCAGACAGTAGGAAACAATGCTCCCCGCCGCGCTGCCCCGGCCCGGCCCCACCGGGATGCCGTTTTCCCGTGCATAATTGATGAAGTCCCAGACGATCAAAAAGTAATCCACATACCCCATCCGTTTGATGATGTCCAGCTCGTATTCCAGCCTTTTCTGCAGTGTGCCGTCATCAGACGGATAGCGTTCTGCCATGCCGTCTGAACAGAGTTTCAACAGATAGGACCAGGAATCATATCCGGCAGGCACTTCAAAATGGGGCAGCTTTGTGACGCCGAACTCGATCTCCACATGGCACCGGTCCGCGATCCGCTGGGTGTTTTCCACCGCTTCCCAGGCATAGGGAAACAGTCCTTTCATCTCTTCTTCGCTCTTCACATAGTACTGGCCGCCTTCGTAGCGCATCCGGTCTTCGTCCGCCAGCTTTTTCCCGGTCTGGATGCACAGAAGGATATCATGGGGCTTCACATCGTCCGCATAGGTGTAATGCACGTCGTTTGTGCAGACCATGGGGATGTCCAGCTCCTGAGCGATCTGTAAAATGGCCGCGTTCACGGTCTGCTGTTCCGGGATGCCGTGATCCTGCAGCTCCAGAAAATAATTGTCCTTTCCAAAAATGGACTGGTATTTTAAGGCGCACTTTTTGGCCTCGTCCACCAGCCCTTTCTGGATATACCGGGGCACCTCCCCCGCCAGGCAGGCGGAAAGCGCGATGATCCCTTCGTGGTACTGCTCCAGCACCTCCATATCCACACGGGGTTTATAATAATACCCTTCCGTATAACCCTTGCTGACGATTTTTGTCAGATTGGCATAGCCGGTGTTGTTCTCTGCCAGAAGAACCAGATGATAATAGCGGTCCTCCCCGCCGGTCAGCTCCCGGTCAAAACGGGAGTTGGGGGCCACATACACTTCACAGCCGATAATCGGGTTGATGCCCTCTTCCCGGGCCGCCCGATAGAAATCAATGACGCCGTACATGGCGCCGTGATCCGTGATGGCCGCCGCCGTCATGCCCAGCTTTTTCACCTGTTTCACATACTCTTTTATTTTATTGGAACCGTCCAGCAGGCTGTATTCCGTATGGACGTGTAAATGAGCAAATGCCATATCCTCTCCTCTCAGTCTTTTTCACGGATCAGGACGCCTTTATTCTGTGACAGTCCGAAACGTTTCTGGAACCAGTCACACTTGCAAAGGAAGGAATAGTATACATTCAGGCCGCAGCCGTTCATGGTTTCATAATTTCCCTGTCCCTTGGCGATGATCACATCCGCCTTTTCCAGCAGTTCCTTCGCCTGTGGGCTGATACAGGCCAGGGGCGTTCCCGTCACCCCGGAGCCGTTTGCCATCACATCCGCTTCCTCACTCAGCCCTGTCTGCCGGGCATCCTCCAAAGTGGCGTCATTCAATGCCTGGGCTCCGCGCACCAAAACCGTCACATGAAGGTCTCTCCATCTTTCCTTCAAAATGCGGATCACCAGTTTATCCGCCACCACTTCCCCGCAGTTATCCGTCACATAGACCAGCTCTTTCGCCGTTTCCAGATCTCTGCATAAAAGTTCATAGACTTCCTCTTCCAGTTCATCCGCGGCCGCTTTTTCCAGCAATGTGGAAAGGGTATCGCGGCTCACATGGGAATAAGCGCCGAAATCGATATAATTCGCTGCTCTGGCATAGAGCATGGCCGTTTTTACCGGATCGGCCGACGCCCTGATTTTAACTTCCAGTTCCTTTTCCGCAGAAAGCATCAGACGGTTAAACTCTTTCTTGATCTCCGTAAAATCAGTGAGTTCCCCAAAAAGCTGCCGGTAGATCACGTTCACCCGTTCCACCAGCACAGGGACCGTATCCTCCGGTCCCGCCTCCGCAATGATACGGCACAGTTGTTTCATATATGCCGCTCTGGTTTCTTCCTCTTTTAAACCTGCAATCCGCTCTTCCTGTCTGTCCACCAGACAGCGGATACAGGATGCGCACAACTTCGGACTCATTCTCTGCTTTCTCCCTCTGTGGTTTCCTCTGTCACGGTCTCCTGGGTTTCTTCTCCTGCCCCGTCCGTCTCTTCTTCCGCTTCTCTGGGTTCTCCCGCTTCCCGAGTCTGTCCTTCTGCAACGGTATAACCGCCTTTCCCACAGTCTGTAAGAATCAGGAAATTTTCCGTCAAACGGTAGGTTTCATAAGATACGGCTCCGTCTGTCCCCGTGATCATCACATGAAAAAGACCGTTGTCCCGCAACAGGCATTCCAGCCCTTCTTCCCGGCCTCCGGCCAGAGAAAGCAGTCGCTTGTATACCGCGCCGCCGTTTTCATAATCCAGCAGCATCTTTGGCTGCACCGGCTGCAGCGCATATTCTGCAGCCGACCCGTTTTCAAAATAATAATACCCCGGCGCGCTGTCAAAACGGCCTGCCTGCCGGACCACTGCCGATCCGTCCGCCTGCATTTCTATCTTTCCGGCCTCCGGCAGGCAGCGATGCGCCTTTTGGTCTGTCACCGCAAACACCAGATCTTGTGTACCGGATACTTCATAGCCTTCAAACAGGAGCAGGGAATTTTTCCCAATTCCGCAGCGTATCATCCGCTTCATGGGCAGGCCTTCCGCCAACAGCTGAGGCGTCCCGTTTCCGACAAACCAAAGGTCACAGACGGCCGCGCCGAATGCGCCGTCATAGCTTCCCACCGCCACAAAAGCTTCCTTCTTCCCGTCCCCGTCATAATCCGCCGCATCCACAAAGCACAATGCATCTTCCGGATATTCCTGGATCCCGGTCACTGCATTCAGGGCCTTTTTCTTCGCAGCGCTCAAAGCAGACAAAGAACTGCCGATTTCATTTTCCGCCAGAGCGGCCGGCACTTCATTCTGTTTTGCCAGCTCCTCTTCCCGGTTTCCATAATCTGTAAAATAGCGGCCTTTCCCGGTATAGGAAACACTGTCCGGCGCAAGTTTTCCTTTTTGCAGTTCAAAAATTCCATAGCTGTATTCTGCCACGGCGTAATCGATCCCATCCGTCCTTTTTGCCGGAAGGCCGATTTTATGCTCTTCATAGCCGATCCGGTCTGTCCCGACAGAAAAGAACCGATAACTGCAGGTGGTTTCCTCTTCCCCGGAGGAATAAAATTTTTCTTCCTGCCGTTCCAGAAATTCCCGGGCCGCGGCGTCCTTGGGTCCCGGCTGTATGTAGGAAAGATACTCCTCTACCGTGAGTTCCTTCCCCGTCTGCTGGACAAATCCCTCCGCCGTAAGGGTGTAAAAATAGGGAACGCTATTCTCTCCCCCGTTCCATTCTCCCACCAGGGGATCATACCGGACATATTCCGCCGGATAGGACACACAGAATCCATCCGCCGTTTCCGTAATTTCATCGGCGCCTTCAAAGCAGGGAACCCATTTCCCTTCCTTTATCAGGTAGACCTGAGCGGCCTTTCCCTCTTCCGTTTTTGTTTCTGTGAGCAGAAACTTCCTGCCGCTGCGGTTCACAAGCCGCATTCCGTTAAACACGGTATCATCCGCAATCTTTTCGGCTGTTTCCCCGTCAAAGTACCAGAGGTCCCCACGCACCCTCTCTCTTGCGGTCAGCAGATTTGCTTCCATAAAAAGCAGGAAGCTGCCGCTGTCTTTGCCGTCATAAACTGCCGCATTCTGCAGGCATAATGTTTTTTCATCATACGCTTCCCGCTTCAGAACGGTCAGGATCGCAGCATTTTCCGTCCGGCTCAGTCTGTCCCTGCCGGCCAGATGGCCCGTGAACCGGTCCGCCTGCTTTTTCATCGCCTCCAGCGCTTTTTCGGGAACTTCCGTCATCATGGCAGGGAGCGCCAAGGGCTCTTCCTCTGCCTTTTCGTCCGAAACAGGAGGCGAATCTATCGCTGCTGTATCAGATACCGGTTCTGCCGCGGTTTCTGTTTCTTTTTCTTCTCCGCCGGCTTTTTCAGAAATGTTTTCGGTTTCCGCCGCAGGCTCTGTCTCCATGACGTCCCGGTATGTCGTTTCCGTTTCAGGTGCTTCGATTGCGGGCCCGGCCGCCGCTTTCACCGCGCCGCCTTCAAAAATTTCTTCTCCCATCTGCTGCGCCCTTTGGGCATATCGGCTGATGTCTCCCGGCGCACAGCCTGCCGCCACACCTAACGTTAAAGCGATCACAATTGCTGTTGCTTCTTTTTTTCTCATTTGCCTGTCCTTTTCGTAACTGTCAGCACCTGTCGGAACACAGGACCCAGTCACCTCTTTATCAAATGCGCCCAGTCGCACAAATTTCCATATTCCATTTCATTATAACGAAAAAAGAAAGGTTACGCAATAAAAACCCCCGGAAGCGGCGCTTCCGGGGGACATATTCTTTATTCTTACAGATATTTTTTCAGTGTCTCCACCTTATCCAGCTTCTCCCAGGGCAGATCCAGATCGTTGCGTCCGAAATGGCCGTAAGCTGCGGTCTGCTTGTAAATCGGGCAGCGGAGGTTGAGCATCCTGATGATGCCCGCCGGGCGGAGGTCAAAGTTTTCACGGATGATATCCACCAGTTTTTCATCGGAAAGTTTTCCGGTGCCGAAGGTGTCCACCATAATCGAGGTAGGCTGTGCCACGCCGATGGCATAGGACAGCTGGATCTCACATTTATCTGCCAGCCCTGCCGCCACGATGTTCTTCGCAACATAGCGCGCCGCATACGCTGCGGAACGATCCACCTTGGTGCAGTCCTTGCCGGAGAATGCGCCGCCGCCATGACGGGCATAACCGCCATAAGTGTCCACGATGATCTTACGGCCGGTCAGTCCTGCATCGCCGTGAGGCCCGCCGATCACGAAACGGCCGGTGGGGTTGATGAAGAACTTGGTATTTTCATCGATCAGTTCTGCGGGCAGAACGGGATCAAATACATATTTCTTAATGTCTTCATGAATCTGTTCCTGGGTGACATCAGGATCATGCTGGGTGGAAAGCACAACCGCTTCCAGACGCACGGGTTTGTCGTTTTCGTCATACTCTACAGATACCTGACTCTTGCCGTCGGGTCTTAAATAGGTCAGGGTTCCGTCTTTCCGGACTTTGGTCAGCTGAAGGGCCAGCTTGTGCGCCAGAGAGATGGGATAGGGCATAAACTCTTCCGTTTCGTTGGTCGCAAAGCCGAACATCATACCCTGGTCGCCGGCGCCGATGGCTTCGATTTCCGCATCGGACATTTTATGTTCTTTGGCTTCCAGCGCCTTGTCAACACCCATGGCGATATCGCTGGACTGTTCATCGATGGAAACCATAACGGCGCAGGTATTGCCGTCAAAACCGTATTCGGACTTGTTATAACCGATTTCCTTTACGGTATCGCGGACGATTCTGGGGATGTCCACGTAAGCGTTTGTAGTGATTTCCCCTGTCACCAGAACAAAACCTGTACAGCTTGCCGTTTCGCAGGCAACACGGCTCATGGGATCCTGCTCCATCAGAGCATCCAGGATCGCGTCGGAAATGGCATCACACATTTTATCGGGATGGCCTTCGGTTACGGATTCAGAAGTAAATAATCTTTTTTCCATGATCTCCTCCTTGGAATGATTGTTGATGGCATACTGCCGGCGCCATGCCGGTCTTTGCCATAAAAAAAGGTCCGCGCAAGCGGACCTGATATTTTGATAATCAAATCCTCTTATTGTTCGAGCTGTTAAAAACAGCAATTACTCGCTCAGGGAGGCACCTTCCGTCATACGGGGTTGCCGTGGCTTCACAGATCCTATGTATCTCCACCACTCTGAATAAGAGAAAGCACAATATTGAATTTTCTTATCTGTTACGCAATTACCTTACACCAGATCGCACGGTTTGTCAACGGGACAATCTGTAAAAAATGTCTAAACGTAACAGTTCAGCCTTCGGCTAAACCGACATCTTTCAGCCTATTTTCAGTCTGAACTTCTGCAATTCCCGTTCCGATTCCACCTTATCGATCTGGGCTCCCAGCTTCTGGAGCTTGAGATGAAAATCTTCATAGCCGCGTTCGATATAGCGGATATCATCCACCGTAGACATGCCTTCCGCCGCCAGCGCAGCGATCACAAGAGCCGCTCCGGCACGCAGATCCGGCGCATTGATGCTGGCTCCGGTATACCGGGACACGCCGTCTATGATAGCGGTGTTCCCCTCTACCTTCACGCTGGCACCCATGCGGATCAATTCGTCCACATAACGGAACCTGTTTTCAAAAATGCTCTCTGTCACGATGCTTGTCCCCTGGGAAAGTCCCAGCGCCACCGCGATCTGGGGCTGCATATCCGTGGGAAATCCCGGATAGGGCAGCGTTTTGACGTGGGTATGTCCCAGCGGTCTGGATGCGACCACACGGACGGCATCATCCGATTCCGTCACTTCGCAGCCGATTTCGATCAGCTTTGCGCTGATGGATTCCAAATGCTTTGGGATCACATTCTTTACCGTGATGTCTCCATGGGTTGCCGCTGCCGCAAACATGAAAGTTCCCGCTTCGATCTGGTCGGGTATGATCGCATACTCCGTCCTGTGGAGCTTCTCAACGCCTTTGATGCGGATCACGTCGGTACCCGCGCCCTTGACATTCGCGCCCATGCTGTTTAAAAAGTTGGCGAGATCCACCACATGAGGTTCCTTTGCCGCATTTTCAATGATGGTCCGGCCTTCCGCCAAAACGGAGGCCATCATGATATTGATGGTAGCCCCTACGCTGACCACATCCAGATAAATATGCGCGCCCGTCAGCTTCTGCGCTTCCGCTGTGATCATTCCGTGAGCGATATCCACCGTCGCGCCCAGGGCCTTAAACCCTTTGATATGCTGGTCAATGGCTCTGCAGCCGATATCGCAGCCGCCCGGCAGCACCACCGTAGCTTTCTTATACTTGCCCAAAAGAGCGCCCAGAAAATAGTAGGAAGCTCTGATTTTCTTTACGGAAAGCCCTTCCACGGTGAGATCATGGATCAAAGAAGCGTTGATCTTCACCGTATGTCTGTCTACCCGTTCCACATGTGTGCCAATGCCCGCCATGGCCTTTAACAGGATGTTCGTATCCCTCACATCCGGCATATTTTCTATAAAAACAGTCTCATCCGTCATCAGGGAAGCCGCCAGGATAGGCAGCGCCGCATTTTTGGCTCCGCCGATTTCAACTTCTCCCACTAATGGATTACCACCGTTGATCGCATACTGTTCCATATCTACCCCTGCTTATGTATAGATACTTGTTATCAGTTACATTCTCATTATCTTCATTTTATCGGAGTTTATACACAGCAAGAAAAGCAAAACCTTCCTTTTGCCGTCTTTAGGGTTATAGCATATTCTTTCCAATTTGTAAATAGAAATTTTTAGTTCAGGTACTTGAGCGGATTTACCGCCTGGCCGTTAATCCGTATCTCAAAGTGCACATGGGGACCCGTGCTGCGGCCCGTATTGCCGCTCAAAGCGATCTTCTGTCCCTGCTTCACCTTCTGGCCTGCCGAAACGAGCACTTTGCTCAGATGGCCGTAACGGGTTTCCCTGCCGTCCTCATGCCGGATATAGACCACGTAACCGTAGCCGCTTCCCCAGCCGGCTTTTGTCACCGTTCCGCCGCAGGATGCCATGACTGCCGTGCCGATGGGCGTCGCCCAGTCGATCCCCTTGTGGTTGGTGGAGGCTCCCTTAGTGGGCGCATTTCTGCCGCCGAAACCGGATGAAAGTCGACCGCCGGAAATCGGCTTAATGTAAGTGGGAGGCACTTTGGTACCCCTCTCCACGATTTTGGGAACCGCTTCGCTGATCACATCCTCCTTCACGATTTCCTGGGAAATTTCCATGTCATTGCGGTAAGTCACCACCGCCGCCGCTTTCCGGAAACCGGCGGAAGGCTGCTGGCGCACCACGGATTCCGTGGTATACCAGCTGTCATTATCAATATAAACCGTGTCCGCATCATAGCTGTCTTCCGAATAAACACGTTCGCTGTGCACCACGGAAAGCTCCGGTTCCGGAATGGTGATGATCAGTTCGTCCCCCACACGGATCATGGATCTTTCATTTTCCAGCGTGGGATTGATGGCGATCAGCTCCTCCATGGGAAGCCCGTTTTCCTCCGCGATCTGGGAAAGGGTGTCGCCTGATTTCACTTCGTAAATCTGTTCTTTTTCCTGATCGGCAGTCACTTCTGCCACCGCCGTTTCCAGAGGCGTAATCTCGCTGTCTGTCAGATATGCATCCACAACTTCAACGGTATCGCCGAATCCGATTTCCACCAGACCGTAATCCAGGCTGGAAAAATCGCTCTTTTCCACATCCGGCTCCACTTCTTCAAACAACTCATCCAAAAAGGACTCTATTCCGGCGCCTTCTCCCACCGCCCGTTCCTGTTTCTTCTGCGCATCCCGCCTGGAGACTGTGGTGGTGAGCACATTCAGCTCTCTGTCGGGATCAACGGTGAGCTCCACCTTATATTTTCCTTCGGTATCATATTTGTCCAGTGCCGCCTGCAAAAGGCGGAGCACATCCTGGCTGCTGCCCAGATTCACCATATATTCGTTGATTTTTACGGTATAGGCATGTTTCAGGGTTTTCTGGACGCTGTCCTGCATCACCGCCCTGATATTGGAAAGCAGCACTTTTTTTGCATCCACTCTGCCTACAAGTACTTCCTTTCCCGTGGTTTGGATATCCGCCGGGATGTATACCATTTCCCCGCTCTGTCTGGCGATCTCTTTTCTGGCCTGCATCACCAGCTCATCCAGCATCTCTTTATCCGAACAGGAACCGATCCGGGTCCCGTTTAAGGTCACTTCGAAATAATTTTCCCCTGTCTTTTCAAATTCCGGGAAAGTAGGTGCAAAAAACAGCGCTATAAGAAACAGCACGCCGGTTGTCAACAGATATGTGGTTTTTATCGTTCTGATATATTTTGTAATACTTTTCATTTTTTTCTTTTCTGATTGCTTTTCTTCTTTGCTACGCTGTAACCGAATTTACCGATCGCATCCCCGATCCCAAAATAAGTGCCGTGGGAATAAACGATGGGATCCGCCTTCTCCAGACGGAACCTGTTATCACCGTCCAGATAAGCTTCGTCGACACTCACCGAAACCACATCCGCCAAAAACATGGTATGGCTTCCCAGGGGGATCGTCTGCTTCACCCTGCATTCCAGACACACCGGGCTTTCCCCGATCAGCGGCGCTTTCACGACTTTTCCCGGCACCGGCGTCAGATGCATTTCCTGAAATTTGTCCACATCCCGGCCGCTTTTTACACCGCAGTAGTCCGTTGCATAAGCCAGTTTCCGGGTGGTGAGGTTAATGACAAACTCTCCCGTCTCTTCGATACAATGATAGGAATAACGCTCCGGCCTCACGGAAATAGACACCATGGGCGGATCGCTGCATACGGTGCCTGTCCACGCCACCGTGATAATGTTCGGTTTTCCTTCCCTGTCCGCCACGGATACCATAACTGCAGGGAGAGGATACAGCATATTGCCGGGACGCCAGTCCGCCCTGCTCATTAAAACACCCCCGCAATCTGGGCTGCCATCAGCGCGATATTGGCAATCGCGGCCAGAAGTGTGACGATCATCAGCGGCCTTAACCCTTTATTCTGTTTCTGCAGCATTTCATTGCGGCGGACCAGCTCCTCATTCTGAGCGGCAATGGCTTCCGTCTGCTTTTTCACTTCATCCACTACCACAGCCTGCACATTGCGGTAAACCTTCACATTTTCCTTATGGGTAAAATCATCTGACTGTTTCAGCAGATCTTTCATGGTTTCCATGTGTTCTAAAATGGCCTGCTCGATTTTCTCCACAGCGGCGGCTGTTTCCAGATTCTTCTCCTGCGCTGCGTTCATCTGGGCCATCCCTGCTTCCGTATAACTTCTCAGCCGGTTCAGACATTCCTGAGCGGTGCGGCTGACATTGGCCTCCCCCGCTTCCGACATCCGGTTTAAGTTGCTGGTTCCGGTCTCTATCATACGCCGCAGGCCGCCGGCGCTCTCCGCCGTCACACGCTGGATCCCTTCCAGGCTCTGTTCCGCAAGCTTCTGCATGCCCGCCGCGCTTTTATCCGTGTAGCGCTGAATCACATCCAGCGTTTCCACATTTTTTAAAGTCACCTGTCTCATTTCACTCAAATATCCTTCATACTCCACCAGGGAGTCTCTCAGCTTCTTCGCTTCCAGCTCTTCCAACTTCATCCTCAGTACCACCTCTCCCTTCCCTGGGTTTAACGGCCCACAAAACTGCATATACGCGCACTTTGTTTCATTCTATCATTAATATTTCGCCGTTACAAGATCAGAACAAATTTTCGGCCGCATTCATTTTTGTGATTTTGTATATTTTGCACTATTTTATCATTTATAAAGTTTTCTTTTTGCACAAATTAACCATGTGTTAACATCGTGTTCATAGTTTATTCATATTTGATTGTTATACTAAATTCATCGTTAAGGGAACACTGTGTGATGCATATGCGTCACATACACAGATAATTTTTTCATAATAGCCCAGGTGCCGTGAGGCCCTGGGCACTCCTCATTTTAAGGAACAATCGCTTCCATTCCCAATGATATCCGAAAAACTGACCGCGCCGTTTAAAGGCAATCGAGTAGGGGAGATTTTATCTCCCCTCTCACACCACCGTACATGCCGTTC
>CABSCP010000018.1 GCA_902476265.1 uncultured Lachnospiraceae bacterium | reverse complement strand
ATGGATAACTCCTTACTGGCTGTAAGGGATATTAACCATAAATATATTGTAGTAGGGAAAGGAAGGGGTAAATATGTGTAAAGCGATTGAGGATATGGTAATGGATGGAAGAATGGAAGGAAAACGAGAAGGAAAACGAGAAGGCGAGGCAAAGCTTGCAAAGCTGATCAGCCGTCTTTTTCAGGATGGAAGGATAGCAGATGCAGCCAGAGCGGCAGAGAACAGTAAAGTCCGCAGAAAGCTGTATCAGGAGTATGGGATATGATTGGAACAAGAACATTTTGCAAAGGATTGCCGGTAACATAGTGATTCTGTAACGATTGCAGTCTGAAAGAAATGCATTTTCGTACTTAACACGGGATTCTACTTCTGGTAGATCGCATTTTTTGGACTGTTTTGCTATAATGAATCCGGGAATACAGGCCCATTGACAGCAGGAAAACAGATAACAGGAGGACGAAAAATGGATGTGGGGGAATTGGGGCAGCGGATCAGAGAGGCTAGACAGAAGACAGGGATTCCGGTGGAAGAACAGGTGAAAGCGAGCGTGCATAAAGCGCTTGAAATCGCAGAGCAAAAAAGAAAACAAAAAAGGCGTGACCTGATAAAAGGAATCCTTTTACGCCGCCCGGCAGGAATGAATGGATTTTTCCGAGGCAGATTCCGGAGGGCGCGCAGGTCAATGATTTTCACTATGAATATGTGGATTATTGGGACGCCAGCTATGTCATATATCTGGATTTGACTTTGGAAAAAGAAGCTTATAAAAAAGAGAGAGAAAGGGTGGAAAAATGTGGAATCCCATTACAGGAAAGCCGATACATGGTAAACGGAGCCACCGGTTTTTATTATCCCCTTCTTTCTGCATCCGGACACGGCAGAGGAATTCTTTATGCTCTGACGGAGGAAGAAAAATGCCGCATCATGTATGTGGAGATCTCTTATCATGATTATTTCTGCGACATTGCATATGGTAAAATCATTCCTCCGGATATGCTGCCCATCGGTTTCGATGCCAGAAATGGAAATCCAACGCAAAGAGCTTTTCAGATTACAAATCGTCTTGTAACGAAGGAAACATTGAAAAATAGCTGACAGGAAGGGAAGTTAGTCTTGAAAATTCTGTGATAAAAAGCGTTGTATTTTCAGAAGCTATGATTTATAATATGATTATTGACATATGTCGGAAATGGAGGTGGACCTATGGCAAGACCCAGCCGATGCCGGAGAATTTGTTTCGAGCCGGTATATGACAGTTTTGCACCCTGTGCCGGAGCGGAAAGCGGAACCGTAATGCTCACAGTGGATGAGTATGAGGTGCTCCGCCTGATTGATTATGAGAAAAAAACTCATGAACAGTGCGCAGGCCAGATGGAGGTTTCCAGAACTACCATTACCGAGATGTATGAAAAGGCGCGTTTCAAGATCGCCGACTGCATTGTAAACGGAAAGCGTCTGCAGATTACAGGCGGCAACTACAGGCTTTGCGATGGAGCGCCGGGGCAGTGCTGTGAGAGGAACTGCCGGAAACAAATATTACAGCAGCCGTCAAATACGGATATCATTCAAAAAGGAGTAACGAAAATGAGAGTAGCAGTGACGTATGAAAATGGGCAGATATTCCAGCATTTTGGGCATACTGCGGAGTTTAAGATTTATGAGGTGGAGAACAATGCTGTGACAGGTTCCAGGGTTGTGGAAACCACGGGAAGCGGACATGGCGCGCTGGCGGGACTGCTTGTGAATTTAGGGGTGGATACCCTGATCTGCGGGGGCATCGGGGGCGGCGCTCAGACCGCGCTGGCAGAAGCGGGAATCCGTCTTTTCGGCGGTGTCTCGGGCAATGCCGATGAAGCGGTAAAAGCGCTTTTGGAAGGCAATCTTGGCTATGATCCGGATGTACACTGCAGCCACCATGAGCATGGACATTCCTGCGGCAGCCATACCTGTGGGGAAGAAAAACATGGCTGTTTGGGAAACGGGGGTGCCGGAAGATGAGTGAAACCAGCGAAACCTGTCAGCACAATTGCAGTGAGTGCGGCAGTGACTGCGCACAGCGCACACAGCCGCAGAGCTTTTTGGAAAAGCCCAATGATCTGTCCCATATCAAAAAAGTGATCGGTGTGGTGAGCGGCAAAGGCGGTGTGGGAAAATCTCTGGTCACTTCTCTGTTGGCCTCCGCTATGCAGAAAAAAGGGTACCGGTCCGCTGTTCTTGACGCGGATATCACCGGGCCTTCCATTCCCAGAATGTTTGGCATCTCGGAGAAGGCATACGGAGTTGAGCAGGGAATCATTCCGGCAAAAACGGACCGGGGAATTCAGCTCATGTCCATCAATCTGATGCTGGAAAACGATACGGATCCGGTGGTGTGGAGAGGACCCATTATTGCAGGGGTGGTCAAACAGTTCTGGACGGATGTCATCTGGGAAGATGTGGACTATATGTTTGTGGATATGCCGCCCGGAACCGGGGATGTGGCGCTGACGGTATTTCAGTCCCTGCCCGTGGACGGAATTGTGATCGTGACTTCGCCCCAGGAGCTTGTGGGAATGATCGTTGAAAAAGCGGTGAAAATGGCGGAGATGATGCATATTCCGGTATTGGGGATTGTGGAAAATATGGCGTGGTTTGAATGTCCGTCCTGTAAGGAGAAACACAGGATCTTTGGGGACAGCCATATTGAAAAACTGGCTGAAGCGTACGGAATCGACACTGTGGCACAGATTCCCATCAATCCCGAATTCGCATCGGCATGTGATTTGGGCAGGATCGGTGAGGTCGGCGGAGAATGGCTGGACGGACTTGCCGAATCCATCGGTCAAAAGACAGGGCTGTCACACTGAGTCTGCCTGGCACGGACATTTTTTTGAAAAAGTACTTGCATCCGGCCTGAATCGGTGTTATAGTAAACGAAAATAACGGAAAGGAAATGAATGGTCATGTTACGGAATAGTGCTACAATGGTTATGGCGATGCCTCAGATGATGTTTGGACGCAGCACCTGTATCTGAAAAATGCGAAACGCGCACAGATGCAGTTGAAGGGTCTTCTGTTTCTGTACGCATCCGTAAAGCCATTCTTTTTGATAGAGAATCGTTTATGAACCGTATCGGAAACAGTGAGATTTCCGGTACGGTTTTTGTTTTGGGAAAGGAGAGAAAATGGTAACGGTTTATGAGAGTGGGAGAGCGTTCTTAGAGGAAGCAGAATCCGCGATGCTTGCGCGGGAAGCCATCTTCCAGAATATTCTGGTCAATGCCAGAAACAATGCTGACAGGAAGGCGGATCAGGACTTCTTTTTCGGAACGGTGTGTCTTGCAGGCGAACCGGTTCTGACCTTTGGCAACTGTCATCCCTGGAACCTGACGGTGGGATGTGTTTTGCCGCAGCAAGAGGAGCCTGGCGGAAAGATTGTTCCCATCCGAACGCGGAAAGAAAAGATCGAAGAGGCGGCGGCAGAACTGGCGGCCTATCTGAAAGAGGAAGGGATCCCTTTGAAAGGGATCCATGCAAACGGAACCGTATGCAGGGCTTTTTTGACAAAATACGGAAGCCTTGCGGTGAAACACCTGTCCATGGATATCATGGTCTGTCGCAGGTTAAAAGAGGTTCCCCTTTGCGAGGGGATTTATCGCAGCGCACAAGACAGGGATATGCAATGGCTTTTGGAAGGCTGTGTGGCATTTGAAAAGGATGTGCTGGGGGCGGAAGGTGACCGGGAACTGTATCTGGAAGACATTAAAAAACATCAACTGCCGGAGAACAGGGTAAGACTGTTGTGTCTGCCGGACAATACGCCGGTATGTATGGTGAAACGGTGCCGGGAGTTAAAATACGGTTTCGGCATCAATCAGGTCTATACGCTTCCCGCATATCGGGGAAAAGGCTATGCGCAGACACTTGTTTACAAGGCCTGTGAAGAATTCATGAAGGACGGATATTCGTATGCCACCCTTTATGTAGATAAGAAGAATCCTGTTTCCAACCGGGTTTATCAAAAAGTGGGATTTGAAATTGTGGAAGAGGCATATGATTATCACTTTACGGAGGATGTGAAAAAATGAGGACACCTGTTCTGAAAACGGAAAGACTGATTTTAAGGCCGCTGACAACGGAGGATGCACAGGCAGCCTGGCTGTGGACCGGCGATAAAGAAGTGAACGAATACATGAACTATTTGCTGCACAGGAGTCTGGAGGATACCTGTACCTGGCTGAAACAGGAGGAGGAGTCGATAGACAGCGACAGCCTGTACGATTTCGGATTTGTCCGCACGGATACGGGAGAACTGATCGGTTCCGGCGGTCTTTCCTTCAATCCGGATTATAATATGTGGGAACTTGGCTATAATCTCCGTAAAGACTGCTGGAACAACGGTTACGTGACGGAAGCATGTCAGGCAATTTTAAAATTCGGCAAAGAACAGCTGCGGATCCACCGTTTCCTCGGCCGGCATGCCAAAGACAATCCGGCTTCCGGCAGAGTGCTTGAAAAGAATGGGTTTGTGTATGTACAGGACGGTTCCTATAAAAAGGCGGACGGTTCCCGTACCTTTTCCTCCTGGGAATATATCCTGCAGACGGCTCAGCAGGAACTGGAAGGAAACGGACAGAAAATCCGCAGTGAAATCGAACGGTTTTATGATGAGGAATACGATGAATGGAACCGCCTCGCTTATCATGTGACGGAGTTTGAAGTCACGAAACGGTATTTGGACCGATATATCACCGGTTCCCAAAAGATCCTGGATGTGGGCGGCGGCCCCGGCCGTTATTCCATCTATCTGACCGAAAAAGGGCATGAAGTGACGCTTTTGGACCTGTCCGGTAAAAATATCCGCCAGGCAGTGGAACAGGCAGAAAAAGCAGGGGTGCATCTGGACAGCTGTATTCACGGGGATGCCCTGCGGCTGTCGGAATATCTTTATAAAAAAGAACAGTTTGATGCAGTGCTTCTGATGGGGCCGCTGTATCATCTGATCCGGGAGGAAGACAGAAAACGCGCCTTATCGGAGGCCCTTGGAATGCTCAAACCCGGCGGGCTCATCATTGCCGCATTCATTTCCACTTATGCAGCGATCCATGATTATGCCAGTCAGCTGTATGATTTTGGAGATATCGACCATCTCCTTCATTATCTGGAGGATAGCAGGAACCATGAAGAGGATGCGGTGGGCTTTACCACTTCCTATTTTTCCTCCGAAGAAGAGGCGCGAGGTCTGATGGAGCAGGCGGGAGTGAAAGAACTGGCGTTTGCGGGGGTGGAAAATATTCTCTGCGGCAAGGAGGAGCGTCTGCTGGCATTGGAACCTGTACAGCGGGAAAAATGGCTGGAGCTGGCATGGCGGTTAAGCGGAGACAAAAAACTTTTGGGAATGAGCGAACATTTTCTCTATATCGGAGAAAAGCAAAAGTGAAAACTTTCTGAAAAAAACCGGAATCGGTTGCGCCCCATGGCCGGGTAGGATATAATGGTTAGGATTTCAAGTCAATCAAAAAGGAGCATATCATATGAAAAATGATTTATTTTCCATTGGGCCTTTTACCGTACACGGCTATGGTCTGATGATGGCAATAGCGATCCTGACAGCTTATTACATGGTGGAATACAGGGCGAAGAAAAAGGGGCTGGATTACGAAAAGGTTTTTCCGCTGGCAATCTGGGCAGTGATCGGCGGACTGGCCGGCGCAAAGCTTTTATACCTGTTGACCAGGCTGCCGGACCTGATTGCGGACCCTTCCCTGATCGTGCACAGTTTAAAGGACGGTTTTGTGGTATATGGAAGCATCATGGGCGGCATATTGGCCGCATGGATTTACTGCCGGAAAAGCAAACTGAATTTCCTGCAGATGTTCGATCTGATCGTGCCCTCTCTGGCGCTTGCACAGGGTATCGGCCGCATCGGCTGCCTTCTGGCAGGCTGCTGCTACGGTATGCCTGTGAGCGGAAGAAATCCGATCGGAATCGTATTCCATACTTCTGCCTATGCGCCCAATGACATTCCGCTTCTCCCGACGCAGATCATTTCCAGCGTCCTGAATTTTGCGCATTTCGGAATTCTGATGCTGCTTTCAAAGAAGCTGAAAACAAACGGACAGCTGGCAGGCTGTTATCTGGTATTTTACAGCATCGGAAGATTTATCCTGGAATTTTTCCGGGGTGATCTGATTCGGGGGAATGTGGGCAGCCTGTCCACCTCACAGTTCATTTCCATTTTCATGTGTCTGGCCGGCCTTCTGATGGTGTTTGGCCTTCCGAAGCTTCAAAAAAGGAAAGAAACTTCTGAACCGTCACAGGAATAGAACCTGATTTGGGATAAGCGAACCCCACCTGGCGTTTGGGGATGGAAACGGGCATCTTCAGCTGAAGCAGGCGCCCGCAGGCCAGATCTTCTTTTACGAAATTTTTGATCACACAGGCGATTCCCAGGTCTGTTTTTGCAAATTCAATGAGCAGATCCAGAGAGGTCACCTCAATCATCTGGGAAGCGGTGAGGTTTTCCTGGGAAAGATAGCGGTCCACATACTGCCGCGTAATATTTTCTTTGTTTAAAAGCATGAGCGTAGACTCTGCAAATACAGTCTTGGCGGAAAGATGGCTGTTTGCAGGGATGCGCTCTTTTAAATTGTCCAGATAAGTGCGGGTGGTGACAAAAATATCCTGTATTTCCATGGCGGGAATAAACTGGAGCTTTTCCATGGAATGATTGGCACCGATCAGACCGATATCGATGGTGCCCTTTTCGAGAGCCTCCATGGTCTCATAGGAGGACTGGCAGGAGATGGAAATCTGGATATGAGGATGCTGGTTCACAAAAGGGCGTAGGATGGGCAGCAGCACATATTTGCAGAGGGTGGTGGAAGCGCCGATGGAGAGATGGCCCATGCCCAGCTTCTGAATCCGCAGCAGCTGTTCTTCTCCCTGAGTGATGGCGGCAAAGGCGCTTTCCACCTGCCGGAACAAAAGTTCTCCGGTCTCCGTCAGCCTGACGCCCCGGGAAGAGCGGAGGAAAAGCGTGGTATTTAAGTTCTGCTCCAGTTTGGAAATCGCTTTGGAAATAGCGGGCTGACTGATATAAAGCTCCCGTGCGGCCCCGGAGATATTTCTGCACTTTGCAACCGTATAAAAAATGTGATAGAGGTTGAAATTCTGTTCCATGGAAGATCCTCCTGACAAACATAAATATAACTAATATGTATCTTCTACTATTTTACTATAACTTGTGTTTATAGTAAATATGAAAGAATGGTATTTTTGTTTTCAGAACGGGTGTGTTACACTTCTATCAGTGACAGTAATTACAGCAGAAGGAGAACGGATATTATGGGTATGACGATGACACAGAAGATTCTGGCGGCGCATGCAGGCCTTGATCGGGTAGAAGCAGGGCAGTTAATAGAAGCGAAGCTGGATCTGGTGCTGGGCAATGATATTACCAGCCCGGTGGCGATTAAGGAAATGGAAAAGATGAAGGTGGAGGGCGTATTTGATAAGGATAAGATCGCCCTTGTGCCGGATCATTTTGTGCCGAATAAGGATATTAAGTCCGCAGAGCACTGCAAATGTGTGCGGGAATTTGCGCGCAGAAACGAGATTACAAACTACTTTGAGGTAGGTGAAATGGGCATCGAACACGCCCTGCTGCCGGAAAAAGGCCTGACTGTTGCGGGAGATGTGGTCATCGGCGCGGATTCCCACACCTGCACCTACGGCGCCCTGGGCGCATTTTCCACGGGCGTGGGAAGCACGGATATGGCGGCGGGCATGGCTACGGGAAAAGCATGGTTTAAAGTTCCGGCTGCGATCCGTTTCAATCTCACCGGAAAGCCCTCCAAATGGGTCAGCGGAAAAGACGTCATTTTACATATCATCGGCATGATCGGTGTGGACGGCGCTCTTTATAAATCCATGGAATTTGTGGGGGACGGCATCGCAAATCTGAGCATGGACGATCGCTTTACCATTGCCAACATGGCCATTGAAGCGGGCGGCAAAAACGGGATTTTCCCGGTGGACGACAAGGCCCTTGCTTATATAAAGGAACATTCCCGCAAAAACTATACCGTTTATGAAGCGGATCCGGATGCGGTTTACGATGCAGAATATACCATTGATCTGGGAGCGCTGCGCCCCACCGTTGCATTTCCCCATTTGCCGGAAAACACAAAGACAATTGACGAGATCACAGAGGATGTGGCAATCGATCAGGTGGTCATCGGTTCCTGTACCAACGGCCGTCTGGATGATTTAAGGATCGCGGCGGAAGTGCTGGAAGGACGCCATGTTGCGAAAGGAATGCGCTGTATCGTGATTCCCGCCACCCAGAAGATTTATATGCAGGCCATGGAAGAAGGGCTGTTAAAGACATTTATTGAGGCCGGCGCGGTGGTGAGCACCCCTACCTGCGGTCCCTGCCTTGGAGGATATATGGGTATCCTTGCGGAAGGGGAGCGCTGTGTTTCCACCACCAACCGAAACTTTGTGGGCCGTATGGGTCATGTGAAATCCGAAGTTTATTTGGCAAGCCCTGCCGTTGCGGCAGCCAGCGCAGTGACCGGTAAAATTTCCAGCCCCGAAGAGCTGGACTGACAGGAGGAACGAGACAATGAAAAAAGCAAACGGAAGAGTTTTCAGATACGGAGATAACGTGGATACGGATGTGATCATTCCGGCCCGTTACTTAAATTCCTCGGATCCGGCGGAACTGGCAACCCACTGCATGGAGGATATCGATAAGGATTTTATGAAAAAAGTGCAGCCCGGGGATATCATTGTGGCGGATAAGAATTTCGGCTGCGGTTCCTCCCGGGAACATGCCCCCATTGCGATTAAAGCGGCGGGCGTCAGCTGCGTGATTGCGGAAACCTTCGCCCGGATTTTTTATCGGAATGCGATCAACATCGGGCTTCCCATCATCGAATGTCCCGAAGCCCCCAAAGGGATCGAGGCAGGAGATGAGGTGGAAGTGGATTTTGACACCGGTATGATCACCAATAAGACAAAAGGCACACAGTTTAAAGGCCAGGCTTTTCCGCCCTTTATGCAGAAAATCATCGCGGCAGGCGGACTGGTCAATTATATCAACGAATCAAATGACTGAGGGAGACTCTGCCTTGCTGCCTTATAGGATTACCGTGATCTGGGTATAGCTGCTGCCATCGCTTTTAACGCTGATACGTCCTCTGTGAAGCTCCGCAATGGAAGCGGCGATGGAAAGGCCCAGGCCATAGCCGCCGGAATCCCTGCTGCGGGAAGAATCGCTTCTGTAAAAACGTTCAAAAATATGCTTTTGATCCTCCGGTGCGATGCCTTTTCCGGTATTGTGCACCGTGAGGATCTTTTTTTCGCTTTTTGCAGACAGCGTGAGAGTCACTGTCCCGTTTTCATCGGCATACTTAAAGGCATTATCCAAAAGGATGGTCACCAGCTGCCGGAGAGTCTGCTCGCTGCCGCGATACAAAATCCTCTCTGTAATCTGCATCCGGAAGGTTTTGCGGGATTCAAATGCAATACTTTCAAAGGAAAGGGCGGCGGCGGACACTGCGTGGCTTAAGTCAAATTTAGCAAAGACCGGCTTATTTTCCACTTCATCCAGACGGGCCAGGTCCAGCAGTTCCCGGATGAGGGTGTTCATTCTTGCCGCCTGTTCCAGAATATGGTTCAGCCATTTATTGTTTTTCCCCAGGGAAGAAGAAAGGACTTCCCCGTTGGCAGTGATGATGGTGAGCGGCGTTTTCAGCTCATGGGACGCGTCGGAAATGAATTGCTTTTGCAGTTCAAAAGCATTCTGAACCGGGCGTATTATCCAGCCGGACAGGAAAAATACCGCTGCAAAAAGCACCAGCATTCCCAACAGTCCTGCCAGCAGACACAGGTAAAAAAGACGGTAGTTCATGGAGTGTTCCACCGAATAGTCCAGGAAGTATATTTCGCTGGAGGTCTCCCGGTTTCGGATGAGATAAAGGTACTGTGACTGCACGATGCCTTTTTCCGAAGTTTTGCGTAAATCTTTCTCCGACACTTTTTCCCCGATCGCAAGAATATCGTCTTTTTCCAGGTCGGTATGGGGATTATAGTCCACATCCAATACATTTCCGTCCGCATCATAGGAGATGGAAAAAATCCGGAAAGCGTTCTGGTAGCTGTTTCCGGGTTGGTCCGGCAAGGGCAGAATTTCCGGTCTTTCAGACGGTCTGTCCTCCCGATACGGTTTGGAAGCTGACTTTTGGGAGCTGCCTCGGAAATGCGGGCCGTCCGCAAAATTGGACAGAATTTCATAACCCTGGTTTTTGCTGGAGACCGTCATGAAAATATTGATGACCAGCAGGATCAGCAAAAACAGGGCGCCGATGCAGGACATGGTGACAAAGATGAACTTGATGCGGAGTTTTTTGATCATGGCGCTACCTCCAGACTATAGCCCACACCCCGGTTTGTTTTGATGAGCACTCTGGTTTCCAGGGCCTGCAGCTTTTGGCGGAGGAAGGAAATATAGACCTCCACATTGTTATAATCCGCCTCAGCGTCAAGGCCCCATACCTTATTTAGAATCAGATCCTTTGGAAGCACCTGCCGGGGATTGCACAAAAAGAGCTCCATCATCAAAAATTCCTTTAATCCCAGACGTATGGCATTATTTTTACAGGAGAGTTCCATGCTGTTTTTATCCAGACAAAGGTCCTCATATTGATAGGAATCCCGGTCATATCGGGTTCCTCTCCGAGAGATGGCCCGGATGCGCGCCAGCAGCTCTGCGGTGGAAAAGGGTTTCGGAAGATAATCATCGCTGCCCGCATCCAGACCGGAGACAATATCGGAAAGCTCGGATTTTGCCGTCAAAAGAAGGACCGGCGTGAAGATTTTTTCCCGGCGGATCGTCTTTAAAACATTGAGCCCGTCCATGCCGGGCAGCATGATATCCAAAAGGATCAGGTCATAGATGCCGGTGCGGATATATTCCAGCCCGTCCAGCCCATTTGCCGCTGAGTCCGCCTGATAACCGTTCTGCTTCAATATCTCCGTCAGCGCTTCCGCCAGCGCCGTCTCATCTTCAATAATCAAAATACGCATATCCTGCATTCTCCGTTTCTATATACTTTTCATAGAGGTCAGGCGCAAAGAGGGGCTGGCGCGGCAGGAAGAATGCCTGACTCTGTGACTTTGCTGCAAGGGCAGGAATTTCTTCCTCCGGCCATTTCATTTCCGCCGGAAAACATGGGTTGTCTGAGCAAAGCGAGTTTCCCATGCTTTCCGGCAGTCAGGAAATGACATAGCCGAAGGTTAGAAATTCCGCCTTTGCAGCGCCGGAACAGGGAAGGCATTCTTCCTGCCGCACCAGCCCCTCTTTGCGCTTGACCTCTATGAACAGAGTATAACACAAATCTTAAATGAAGATTGAAAGGGTTTTTACATCTTTTAATTCAAACAAATTCTTAATTGTATAGTCTTGACCATAATTTTTCGGTTCACCATTTCGACATATTAAAATAGAAATGCAATCTGTATTTTGGGCAGTGTCAATATCTGATTTTTCATCGCCGACAAAAATCAAATCTCTGGCGCTAACATCGAAATGTCTTGCAATATATGCAAGCCCTTCTTTATTTGGCTTTCTATATCCGCAAATTTCTGACGAAACATACAAATCAAGCATATCAAGAATTTTAGGAATATCTGCTTTAAACAGGCTGTCTGGCATAGAAGAGGGCAAGTTAGTTAGTGCGGCGACTTTAACTCCATTTTCTCTTAATTTTATGATAACTGGCGCTGTATCATCATATATTTTAGCGGTAAGTTTCATACCACTAAAAAATGTGGTAATGATGTCAGACAATGCAATGTTGGTATTCCAATGTATCGTGGCCTTTTGAAACAAAAACTCCGGTGAATACTCAATTTCTCTCGGGTGATATCTTGGATTATATTCTTTTAATACTTCGACGGAGCGACGGATATCATTCTCAGTTAATTTCAGAGAATATCTATTGTTCACAGCGTTAAAACAATCTTCATAATATGAAATCCATGAATGTGGCATATCTTCATATTCCATAAGCGTTCCACCCAAATCAAAAACAATGACCTGTTTCATTATTTCCTCCGTAAAAGCCGAAAAAGTATTATAGTTTATTATGATTTATTTTACAGGAAAAAGTACTATTTTGCCATCCTGTTCTATTCATAAATATATAAAATATTAAGGAATTGGAGACAAACTTCGAAACAAGTTCTTTACCGTAAAAATAGGAAAGGAAAAGAGAGGAAAGGGATGTTCACATCCTGTCCCATCTATACGAAAATGGCGGTCTCCCGCACACAAAATGCTCACAATTTTTCAAGGTTGATTTAAGAATCGGCAATTACAATGACTATGTTCACAAACCAGCATTCCGGGCAGAATTTCTGCCCGGAGAAAGCGGACAGGAGGAATTTTGTGAAAAAGAAAAGAGCAATGGTCATCGGTATTGCCGTGCTGGTGGCAGCAGGAGGCGCAGCCGCCACAGGATTTTATCAGTACAGCCAAAAAGACAGCGAGCCTCAAATACCCTTGCCTCCCCAGGGAATGTCTCTCTCGGAAAGCGTGGTTACCGCCACAGGGCTTACCAGTGTGGGGATGGCGGAGGAAACCTGGGAACTGGGTTTCCTGGAAGACGGATTATATGTGGAAGAGACTTATCTGAATATAGGGGAAGAAGTGGATGCGCACACTCCCGTTTTCAAAGTCACAGAAGAAAGTCTGAAGACCGCCCGCAGAGAACTGGAAAAAAAGGTACAGGAGACAGCGCTGAACCGGCGTCAGGGGGAAATTATTTATCAGACAGGGCTGGTGGATGCGAAAAAGGAGCTGGACCTGGCGGCGGTGGAAGCCGATTATGCGCAGTCCGTCTATGACAGCGCAATACAGTCTGCACAGAAGGAGCTGGAAGAACTGCAGAAGGAAGCGGAGGAAGCACAGGAAAAGGTGGAGGAATATACCGCTTCCATAGAAGAGGACTATTATTATACATATTACAAAGTCGGAGAACTGGAGGCAACCTGGAAGGACAACGCTGCCTTTCTGGCAAAGCTGTATGAAACCTGGGATGTGGACAGTCTGGAGTCCGTGTTCGGGGGTTCCGGCGGGAAAAACGGAATCGGTTATGTGACAAATCAGGTAACAAAAAATGCTGTCGGCAGTTCGGACACTGCAGGCACAGCCTCCCCGTCAAAAGGTGACAGCACAAGTCAAAACGCCGGAAGCCAGAACACAGGAAAGGGACAAATACCGGCAGGCGTTTCTTTTTCCCTGGAAACCGTTGTGAAACCGGAGGAAGCCGCTTTGGAGGCGACCGGGGAAAGAACAGAGGAGGAAGGCTCATCCGAAGAGAGTGCAGAAGAAAGTACAGAACAGGAAAGCACGGAACAGGAAAGTACGGAACAGGAAAGTACGGAGCAAGAAAGCACGGAACAAGAAAGTACTACGGAAGAAGAGACAACCGAAGAAGCAACAGGGGAAGAACCGGAAAGCGGTCAGAATGAGGACAGACCGGATGGTCCTTCCGGCGGCAGCCCCTTCGACGAATTCTTAAAAGGCGGCGGAACGATCAGCGGAAACGATGCAGGCAAAAAGATGTCCGTAAACGTGGGAGACGATGAAATCAAATACAACATCTATCTTGCCATGAAAGAGGAAGCCGATGAGAGCAAGGAGGCTTACGAGGCAGCGCTGGAGGCTTATGAGGAGGCGAAGGCGAAAGCGCAGGCGGGAATAGAGGAAGCAAAAAGTGAACTGGCAGTACGCACCGCAAAGCTGTCGGAACAAGAGATCTCCTTTGAGAAAGACAGGATAGAGGCGCAAAAAGAATATGATCTGGCCCTGTCAAATCAGCAAAACGCACAGATGGTTTATGACACGGCGGTCAAGCAGCTGGAAGAGGACTATGAGACCCTGAAGGAAGCGGAAGAAACGGCGGCGGAAAATCTGGCCCTTTTTGAAGAAACCATCGGAGACGGCACTTTTTATACCGGCGCCCGGGGAACCGTTGTCATGAATGCCGTCAGAGCGAATACCCGGATGACAGAAGATACGCTGGTCCTGGCTTACAGCAATCCGGATATGGTTTCGGTGGCTGCCAGTGTGGACCAGGGAGATATCGCTTCGATTTCCGTCGGAGAAGAGGCATATGTGGTGATTTCCGGCTACGGCAGCTTTGAGGGGAAAGTGACCAGCTTCAATCCGGTTTCTTCATCGGGCGGCAGCTCTAAAGTGACTTATACGGTCAATGTACAGCTGGAAGGAGAGATCAGCGGACTGGAAAGCAATCTGACCGCCTACCTGTACTTTGGACTTACGGAAGAGGAAAAAGAAATGCTGAACCGTTCCGCCGTTTCGATGGGACAGAAAGAAGGAACGCCGGACAGAGGAGAGGAAGGGATGCCGGCAGGGGAGATGCCGGAAGGAATGCCAGGCGGTGAAATGCCGGACCTGGAGCAGATGCCCTCCGGATTTTCCGGAGGCAACCTGCCAAAAGGCATGGAAAATCCGGGTAATGACACAAAAGGAGGCGGGCGATGATGAAAAAAAGACCTTTCTCAAAAAGGAACCTCCGGCTGTCCTGCCTTATACTGGCACTCCTCATCCTGTTTTTGGCAGCTGCTTATACGGCTGTGATCAAGCCCAATCTCCCTCAGGAGACCTTTCTTTATAAAGAAGAAACCGTGACCCGTGGGGATGTGGTGCAGGGCGTCATGGAAAGCGGCAGCATTTCCATGGGAGAAACCGCCGTCACTTTTGATGTGAATGTGAATACGGAAGAAGACGACGGGGAAGATGACGAAGACGAAGATGAGGAAGAGATCCGTTACCTGGAAATAGAGGAAGTCCATGTGGTCAGCGGACAACGCATCCGGACCGGGGACCCCTTGTTTTCCGTCACGGAAAAGAGCAGAGAAGCGGTGACCAGAAAACTCACCTCTGTGCTGACGGAAAAAGAAATTGCCCTTTCCCAGGCGAAGGCGGAATATAACAGTCAGGTGCTGGAAGCAAAGAGTACCTATGATACCAGTATGCTCACAGCCAATACCGCTTCTTCTTTGCTGGAAGCTTCCCGGACACAGCTGAATGAGGAAATCAACTCCCTTTCGGCCAAAATCGCAGTGCTGGAACTGGAAGTGAACCAATGCCTGAAAAAGATGACGGACGAAGATTTTCTGGAATCCCTCAGCGATGCACAGACAGAATACGAAAAAGCGAAGAAAAAATATGAGGATACCGGCACCCATGTTTCGGCCGCCTATACCGCCAACTACCAGAGCTATACGGCAGCCAGAAAACAGTATGAAAGCCTGTTGTCCCAGAAAGAGGAATGGGAAGAAACCATAGAGGAAAATCAGAAGACCATCCGGGAAAACAATGAAAAAATATTGGAGAAACAGGCGATTCTGGAAGCAAAACAGACTGATGCCCAAAATACCTATGATTTGAATGTCACCTCCGGACAGCTGGCAAAAGAGATCTATTCCTATACCAGAGAATCCCTGCAAAGCAGTGTGGACAGCGCACAGGAAGAATGGGAAAGCGCCAAAGAAACGTTGGAAAAATTACAGGAATTTGTGGGGGATGACGGCATTGTTTACGCGGACGGCGACGGCATTGTGACGAACATTTCTTACGAAGCGGGAGACCGGCTCACACAGACCGGAACGCTGCTCACCTATGTAAAGGACAGGGATTATACGGTGTCCATCGATGTTTCCGAAGAGGATATCGCCCGGATTTCTATCGGTGACAGCGTACAGATTGTGTTTGACGCCTATCCGGATGAAAAATATACGGGAACCGTCAGCGCAGTCACCACCACGAAAACCTCTGACTATGCAAAAACGGTGAGCTATCCGGTGGAAATCCTGATCGATAGCGCCACAGAAAAGCTTTACGGCGGCATGACCGCGGAAATCACATTTGTTACGGATCAGGTAAAGGATGTGCTTTCTGTTTCCCGCAAAGCCATTGTCACGCAGGGCGGCAAAGACTATGTTTATACAGGGGAAGGGGAAGAAAAGGAATTGAAAGAAGTGGTTACCGGATTTACAAACAGCACCACGGTAGAGATTAAAGAAGGGCTTTCGGAAGGCGATATCGTTTATATCAGGAGCAATGCCGGATGAGGAAGGGAGATAAGAGCATGAAATCAGACTGGAAAAAGAACCGGAAAATCCGGATCCTCCTTCTTGCGGTCATTCTGCTTCTGGCGATTGCCGCCGGAGTGACCGCATTCCTGGTTTCCCAAAACGCAGGAAAAAAAGTACAGCAGGACTTGCAGCTGCCAAAAGACAGACAGAAAACGGGATCCGATACGGTGACAGCACAAGGAAGCGTATCGGTGGGTACCATCAGCCAGACTTTTGAACTGGATCTGTCCGAATTCACGGGAGCAGAGGATACACAGTTTGGCTGGCAGACAGGAATGGCCTTTCCGCAGATGAATATGGAAGGCGGCACCGGGCAGACGGAAAACAAGTCCGGTACAAGACAGCTCACCGTGGAAGAGGTTTTGGTAAAGGTGGGGGAAGAGGTACAGGAAGGCGACGCTATTTTGAAAGTCACACAGGACACGCTGGAGCAGATCCGCCAGGAACTTGCCGATGATGTGACGGAAGCCAAAACCGTTTATGACCAGACAGTGACCCAGGAAAAACAGACACAGAGAGAGGCGGATGTGGCACAGACTGAAAATGAGCTGTACGGAAAATATGCGGATACGGAATATCAACTGTCGGTGGAGGAATTAAAGGAGGCGGCAGACGGATTTGAGGAATCTATAGAAGAAACCCGGGAGGAACTTGCCAAAGCGCAGGGAGAACTTCTGGTGTTACAAACGACTCTGGCAGAAGAAAAAACGGCCTTGGAAAATGCAATCTATTCTGTGAAGAATGAGGACCGTCTCACCGATCCTTACAGCTGGCTTGTTGCCGTAAATGCGAAGGCAGATTTGGAAACGATGATAGAAAATCTGGAAACGGAAGCAGAGGAGAAAGAAACTTCCATTGAGACACTGACAACAGAGCTGGAAAACTTAAACATCCAATATCAGGAAGCACAGAAGGAATTGGAGAAGGGACAGATTGAGGCGGAAAGCAAACGGCAGACCAGACAGATAAACAGTGAAAATGCGCAGGAAATTTACGATGTCACCACACAGCTGGCAGCTTTTGCGTCACAGAATGCCAGAGAGGATTACGAAAGCGCACAGGAGCGGCTTTCGGAACTGGATTCCTATCTGGACAGCAGGATCATCCGGGCTCAAAAGAGCGGGGTGATCACAGACGTTGCCATCAGCGCCGGGGACAGCCTGCAAAAAGATACTCAGCTCATTTCCTTCAACAGCTATGATGATGTGACTATCACACTTACTCTGGAGGAAGAGGACATGGATGTCGCCGGAGTAGGAAGCAGTGCCGAAATCACATTTCTGGCTTATCCGGATGAAACTTTTAAAGGGGAGGTCACGGAAATCGGCGATGCCCGGATTGACAGCAATACGAATCAGACAACCTATGAAGTCATTGTCACCATTCTGGAAAACGGCTCCGGACTCTATGAAGGGATGAGCGCGGAAGTGACATTTCACCGCTCATAGAGAAGGGAGAGAAAAATGAGACTGTCGGAAATTTTCAGATTGGTGAGACGAAACCTGTCCCAAAATAAATCCAAGGCGATTCTCACCTCCACAGGAATCCTTGTGGGAGCGGCCACCATCATGCTGGTCATCGCCATCGGCACCGGAGGAAAGGCAGAAGTGGCGGAACAGTTTAAAAACCTGAATGCCGGAGCGGTGGACATTTCTTATGAATATCAGGGAAACAGCAGATCCCAAAGAGGAGGGGTTCCGGGACAGAGCGGCGGAGGCTTTTCGGGAGGCGGTATGGCAGCGCCCGCCATGCCTTCCGGCGGAAACGGATTTCCGGGCGGCATGGAGATGATGCCGGATATGGGTGCTTTTGGAGGGGGACAGCAGAATACGGAAAAGATCATCCTCTCCGCCACAGAATTGGAAACATTGAAAGCCGGGGTGACAGGACTGTCTGACGGAACCATCAGTTATACCACGAAAGCCGATGTGGAAGGCGGTGATCTGGAAGAAGCTACATCCTATACCATCGCAGGGGTGAAGGAAAATTACGCGCAGATGAGCAACCTGACTCTTGCGGTCGGGGATTTTATCACGGAAGAAAACGACATCTACAAGGAACGCACCTGCATCCTGGGCTACAGCGTGGCCAAAGAAATGTTCGGAAGCGCGCTGGATGCCTATGATGAGTCCGTCTACATCGACAACCGTCCCTATGTGGTGAACGGGGTGTTTGCGGAAATGGGCACGGTGGCTTCCGGCATCAGCCCGGACGAATCCATTTTTATCCCCTATAAAACAGGGATCAAATATCTCACCGGAAAGGACGTCAGCCCCACCATCACGCTGATAGCCGCCGACGTGGAGGAAGTGAGCGCTGTGATGGAACAGGCGGCGGATATCCTGGCGCAGACTTATCCCAATGCATCTTTTACCCTGGCGGACGCGGGAAGCAAAATGGAGGCAGCTTCGAAATCCAACGAGACGCTGACCCTGCTGCTGGCGGCCATGGCGGTTATTGTATTCATCGTAGGAGGGATCGGGATCATGAACGTGCTGTTTGTTTCCGTAAAGGAGCGGACTAATGAAATCGGCATCTTAAAGGCCATCGGCTGCAGTCAGAGGGATATTCTTTTGGAATTTCTGCTGGAAGCGGCCTGTATCAGCCTGATCGGCGCCGTTTTGGGCGTCCTTTTGGCTCTGGGAATCACTCCGTTCATTGAAAAACTGTCGGTACGGGTGGAACTTTCTGTCTGGGGCAGCGTATTGTCCCTGTTGTTTGGATGTATCACGGGCACCGTTTTCGGCTTTTATCCTGCCTGCAAGGCGTCTAAACTGATCCCCGTGGAGGCGTTGAATCATGAGTGAGAAAAAGACACAGAAAATTATCGAAATGCACAATATCAACAAAGGATACCTGCTGGGCGAAGAAAAAGTACCCGTCTTAAAAAATATCCGTTTTACAGTGAAAAAAGGGGAATTCGTGGCGATCCTGGGGCCGTCGGGATCCGGCAAAACGACGCTGATGAATCTCATCGGCTGTATGGACGTGGCGGACAGCGGCAGCTATTATTTAAACGGGGAAGCGATCCATGAAATGCCGGAGAAAAAACGCAATGAAATCCGGAATAAAGATATCGGTTTTATCTTTCAGAATTATCAGCTGATCCCCACCTATAACGTCATGCAGAACATCATCATGCCGCTTCTGGTGCGGGGGATGACCACGGCAGAGGCGGAAGAAAAATGCAGAAAAACCATCGAACTTCTGGGCATCGCCCACCGCTTAAATCACAAGCCCAATGAACTTTCCGGCGGACAGAAACAGCGGGTTTCCATCGCCCGTGCCCTGGCAGGAGAACCGGCCCTGCTTCTGGCAGACGAACCCACCGGCGCGCTGGATTCCTCCAGCGGCCGGGATGTGCTCGCCCTGTTTGAACAGCTGCACAAAATGGGACATACCATCGTCATGATCACCCATGACATGGGAGTAGCACAGCATGCCGGGCGCATTGTGCATATCATTGACGGGCAGCTCAGTAACGATTGAAACAGGAAAAGATTTCCTGCCTCCGGGGCAGCGCCAGATCCACCGGAAGATAAGACGAATCACAGATTCCGGCAAGCCCTTTGGTTTGCACAAGCCCTTCCAGCTCGTCCACCAAAGCGGTCAGAGATAAGCGGCTGCCGGCATAATGCTCCTTCGCATATCGCAGCAGATAAGCCAGAGCCGCGGTCTGTTCTGCATCCACAAGCTGCTCCACATAGCGCAGATCCAAAGACTCCTTATCCAGCAGGAAGGAAGTCTTTCCCAGCAGCTTTACTTTTGCGTGCTCATGACGGCCGTTGTCCCGGCCTTCGTTGCGGCCGTAACGGTTTTGGGGACGGCCCTGCCGGGAGACAGGCGTACAGGACGGATTCCCCTTTACGGTCAGCGGATGGATGCGCCCCTCTTTGGGCAGACAGAACCCTTCCGCACAGAAATGCAGGGGACCGTGGCTTTCCAAAATCTTGGCCACATGAGCGGTGATATCCACGGTGCGGTAACTGTCCATCTGCAGTACCGTATCCGCAATATAGAAATAAGAGCCGCAGCTTCCCACCACCAGGATGGTGGAGACACCGGCTTTTTCATATAAATCGCGGGCCCGTTCCAGAAAAGGAGTGATGGGCTCGTGTTTTTTGCTCACAACCTGTTCCATCAGGGCATCCCGCACCATGAAGTTGGTGGCGGAGGTATCCTCATCGATCAGAAACAGCCGGCTGCCGGCTTCCAGACTCTCCACGATGGCAGCGGCCTGAGAAGTGCTTCCGCTGGCATCCGGCGTGGAAAAACGACGGGTATCGGCGCCGTTTGGCAGATCATTGATGAACAGGGAAATATCCACATCCGTGATTTTGCGCCCGTCCTCCGCCCGCAGCTTCACCGCGGTGGAATCGGTGATCACATATTCCCGGCCGTCCCTTAAAATATGGTCATAAACCCCTCTTTCCAGCGCTTTCAAAAGTGTGGATTTCCCGTGATAACCGCCGCCGGCGATCAGAGTGATTCCCTTTTTGATGCCCATGCCCCGCAGTGGACCATGATGGGGGAGAGGGAGGGTTACCGCCAGGGAATCCGGGGAAGAAAAGGGGACCGCTTTTTCCATGGGGCGGTCGGAAACGCCGCTCTCTCTGGGCAGCACGGCGCCGTCTCCCACAAAGGCCACAAGGCCCAGACGGTCCAGGTTTTCCCGGATGAAATGCTGATCCTCACTCAAAAATACCGCATCCTGCACCTCCTGTTCGGGCAAAGACCGATAGTGAAGAGAAGCGCTCACACATTTGGGCAGATACTCAAAAAGAATTTTGGAAAGCTCCCCGGCCAGAACGGTGCGCCCGGCAGCAGGGAACCCCACTTCAAACCGCACCACCAGATTTTTTTGCGTGAACTCACAGGCGCTGCGCGCGAAAACTTCCTGGCCCGGCCTGCTGACGCCGATCAGTCCGCTTTTCCCGGAACCGCCCGCTTTAAAAGCGAAGCGGCTTACGGTGCGGCCGAAAGCGCGGAGCACATAATCCGCCAGGGCGATGCGCTTATAAGGCGCATCCAGATATCGGGCGGGAAAGGCCGCCCGTCTCAAATCCACAGAAATGCTCAGACGGGAGGGGGAAGCGAAGGGATCTCCCTGCACATGGTCGATGGACAGGACATAATCCGTAAAGTCATAACTTCCCGCCAGCGATTTGTATGCGGGATAGCTTTTATGATCGATTGCCTTTAAAAGCTGTTCCAGTTCTCCTGCCCGTTTCATGCCTTCTGTCCTTCTTTCACATTGCCGTAATAAAGCAGCCCGATTGCGCCCGGGCCTGCATGAGTGCCGATGCTGGGGCTGATATCATTGATGATGATATCGGTAAACCCGGTTTCCGCCCTCACATAGTCTGCAACCAGCTGTGCTTCCTCTAAACAGTTGCCGTGCACGATCCCTACAGGGACAGAAAAATCCGGATATTCCGGCAGGGTTGCCTTCATGCGTTCCACCAGCATGCGCAGACTTTTTTTGCGGCCTCTGACGGTGCCGGCGGCGCTCAGCGTCCCCTCCGCGGTGACGAACATGAAGGGCTTTAAATTCAGCGCGGAACCTACGATAGCCGTGGTTTTGGAAACCCGGCCGCCCCGCTGCAAATGAAACAGATCGTCCACCGTAAACTGAACGTTCATATGCATTTTAAACTCTTCCAGGAAAGCAGCGGTCTCTTCCAGCGTATGGCCGGCTTCCTTATAGAGGTCTCCCTGCATGACCATGATGGCTTCGCTTAAGGAAACATTGAAAGAATCGATGACGATAATTTTGCTGTCGGGATAGTCTTCCGCCAGTTCCCGGGCCGTCACGCAGACGTTATTGTAACTGCCGCTCAATGCGGAAGAGAACGCCACATGCAGAATATCGAAGCCTTCCTGAATCAGCGCTTCAAACCGCTCGCGGATGACGGCCGGATTGTTGGCCTGACTGCCGGGCAGCTCTCCGTTTTTCATGCGCTCATAAAATTCGGCGGGCGGCATGTTTAACTCGTCTCCATAGACAGTATCGCCGAAGGAATAATACTGGGGAATGATGGTGGTATGGTGCGCTTCTATATAAGAAGCGGGCAAATCGGAATTGGAATCGGTAGTGATCACAAAGGGTTTCATTTTATTTTCCTCTCTCTTTTTAATAGGATCATCCTTCGGATAAAGGACGAACACCTTCATTATAAAAAGAAGAAAAAGGATTGTCAACGGCGGGAAACGGGTATCCTACCGGGCTTTGGACTGACGGTAAGCCCTGGGGGACATGCCTGCCGCTTTTTTTTCAATCAAAAAGAGATGACTTTTGACCGGGTTTATTGTAATATTATTTTTGACATGTCAAACAGGGATGCCGGAAAGGAGACAGTATGAAATTCAGAGAAGAAGTGCTTGCAAAAATTTTCACATATATTACGGTGATTGTGCTGCTGGGCATTGTGATATTCGAGGCCTGGTCACTGCAAAATGAAAAAGGAAAGCGAAAAGAGGCGGAAAACGAGGTGGTTTCCACCCATGAAAGCCTGCAGAAAATGATTGATCTGAATGCGGATCTGAAAGAAAAGAAGGACGAGTTGGAAGCTTTTTGGACAGAGTGGAGCCCCTATGCTGCTTTTGTGGAAAGCAAAGAGGTCCTGACCCTAAAGACGGATTTGTTCACCCGGCCGGAGCTGATCCCCAGGGAAGCGGTGGATGGGATTGCAGCGCTCATCAGGGAACAGGAGAACGCCCTGAAAGAAACGGATGAAGAGGATGGCGGGAAGAAAAAAGAGGAGTCAAAATCTTCTGTCAAAGAGAAAGAAACAGAAACGGAAATGCAGGAAGAGCCCATGGAATTTACCTTTGACAATCCGGAGGGGGAGAATACGTTTCTGCCGCTCAATACCGGCGTGGGAGAAGGGGAAACTTGTCTGGTTTATACCGCCGCTTATGAAAAAGGCGGAGATCATGTGATCGAGCTTTTGTATGAAATTGACTTCATCGGGCAGCGTAGCGTGGCAGAAAGGGACGAGAACGGCGAAGTGGCCTGGAAATGTGTGGCCTGGCAGGCCGGAGACGGCTGGCATGGGACGGAAGGAGAGAATACGGAAGAATGATGCAGATAGAGGAAATTCTGGCAACCCTGGACCGGATGTTTGAAAAAAATGAAATACAGAAGGTAGAGCCTTTTCTGCTTTCCTGTCTGGAAGAGGCAAAGGAAGGAAAGGAATACGGTGTCTATATTTCCGCTGGAAATGAACTGATCGGATTTTACCGCAGCATTTCCAGATATGAAGAAGCCTTTCGGATTGCGGAGGATGTCTTGCTTCTGATGGAAGAACTTCAGCTGGAGGGAACGGAGCATTTTGCAACCACCCTTTTAAATGCTGCCACGGCATACCGGGCGGCGGGCAGACAGAAGGATGCCCTGCGAGACTATACCAGAGCGCTGAAAATATATGAGGAACAGCTGGAGCCCGGCGATTACCGGTTTGCCGGCCTGTATAACAATATCAGCCTTCTTCTGGAACAGATGGACGAAAATGAAAAGGCGGCTGTTTTCCTGGAAAAAGCCATTGAAATCGTGGAAAAACAGCCGGATGCCAGGATGGAGCTGGCAACTTCACTGACAAATCTGGCGCTGATCTGCTTTAAAAGAAAAGACAATGATAAGGCGGAGGCTCTTCTTTCCAGGGCAATTTCCATTTTCCGGGAAAACGGGGAACATACGGATGCCCATTACAGCGCGGCGCTGGCGGGCATGGGAGAGGCCTATTATCATATGGGGCGTCTGGAAAAGGCCCTGGATTATTATGAACAATCCGTAAAAGAAGTGGAAAAACATTTCGGCAGAAATGCCAGTTACGGCCTTTTATGCGGTAACTGTGCTGCGATCGCAGGACAGTTAGGGGAAGTTGACAGGCAGAAGGAATATGAAAAGCTGGCAGAGGAATACCGCTATGAAGGGGCTTGAACTGAGCAGACGGTACTTTGAAAGCTGGGGGCGTCCTATGGCCGCGCGTCTGGAACAGGAGTTTACGGCGCTGAAAGGGCAGTTTTGTGCGGGGCTGGTGGGGCAGGGATCCGAATGTCTGGGTTTTGACGATGAAATTTCCCGGGATCATGATTTTGGACCCGCTTTCTGCCTATGGCTGCCCCGGAAGCTTTATGAGGAATACGGGGAAGTCTGCCGCAGGGCATATGAAGACCTTCCCCGGGAATTTGAAGGCTTTCCTGCCCGGAGGGAAACCGCCAATGCAAAGGGCAGGGTGGGCGTGCTTTCCATAGAAGATTTCTTTTTCGGTCTGATCGGAAGAACCACAGTTCCAATTACAAATATGGACTGGATGTGGATTCCGGAATCCCGGCTTTCCCAGGCGGCCAGTGGAGCTGTGTTCCTGGATGAACCGGGAATTTTTTCCGCATTTTATGAAACCCTGCAGGGATTTTATCCGGAGGATGTGCGCCGAAAGAAAATAGCGGCCCGGGCTGCGGCAATGGCCCAGTCAGGGCAATACAATTACAGCAGGCTTTCCCAAAGAGGGGAGTGGACGGCTGCTTTTCTTTCGCTGGAGGAGTTTATCAAAACCACCTGCTCCATGGTCCATCTTTTAAACCGCCGTTATACGCCTTATTATAAGTGGATGCATAAAAGCTTAAAGGAACTTCCTGTGCTGTCCCAGGTTTATGAACTGCTGGATCAGCTCACCATGCCTTTTGACAGCCGCAGCGCCTGGCAGAATGCGCAGGAAAGCGATTTTTTATACGGATGGATCAATACGAAGGATACCCGGGCGGTTTTGATCGAAACGATCTGCCAGCTGGTGATCCGGGAATTGAATGCCCAGGGGTTGTCGGATTCCCATGACTTGTATTTAGAGGGACATGCCCTATCCGTCATGGAAAAAATAGCGGATCCCCAGGTGGCCGCGCTGCAGCTTTTGGAGGGATAAAAAGCTTGAAACATACGTTCGATTGTGATAAAATAAAAGGCAGAGTTTTTAAAAAAGGAGATTTGTTTTTGATTGCCTTTCTTTTTCTGGCCGCCGGATTGATTGCTTCTTTTCTGTATCTGGGGCATGGCCGGGAAGAAGGCAGTGTGGCCGTGATAGAACAGGACGGGGAAGAAATCATGCGCCTGTCACTTGACAGAGAGCAGACGGTCAGGATTCCGTCGTCATACGGATATAATGTGATACGGATTACGCCCCACGGCGTTTCGGTGACGGAAGCGGATTGCCCGGATCAAGTCTGCGTGAAGCAGGGGGAGATTGCTGCTTCCGGGGAAAGCATTATCTGCCTGCCCCACAGGCTTGTGATCCGGCTGACGGGAGGGCGTGGGCAGGGACTGGATGCCAATACCTGACAGGAAACTGCGGTCGCTGTGTTTTGCCCGCTGCTGCCGGGTGGCGGGACAGCATTTGAAAAGGAAGGACCAAATGAGAAAGACTGCTGTTTTGAGTATGCTGACGGGCGCAGCCCTGATGCTTTCCTATGTGGAATCCCTGATCCCTCTTGCGCCAGGCATACCGGGGATTAAACTGGGTCTGGCGAATCTTGCCGTGGTTTTATGCCTGTATCTGTACGGCTGGAAAGAAGCGCTGTCCGTAAATGTGGCGAGAGTGCTTCTTTCCTCCCTTCTGTTTGGGAATCTGTATGTGGTAATTTACAGTCTTGCAGGGGCGTTTTTTTCTTTTGCAGCCATGACGGCGGCAAAGAAGATGAAAGGCCTTTCCATTGTAGGAGTGAGCGTCTGCGGCGGTGTTTTCCACAATGTGGGACAGCTTTTGACAGCGATGGCGGTGGTGGAGACTGTGTGGGTGGGATATTATCTGCCGTGGCTGCTGATTGCAGGCTGCATCACCGGGATTTTTATCGGTCTGGCAGCGGGGGAAGTGAAGAAGCATCTGGGCTCCATAGAAAGAGAATGAGGATATCGTTATGATTGCATATTTGATCGGAAAGGTGGCAGACATCACGGAGGACAATCTGGTGGTGGAGGTGGGACATATCGGCTATAACGTCCGGATCCCCGGCAGTGTGGCCGCGCTTCTGCCTCCCATCGGCGAAGAAGTGAAGATTTATACCTATACCAGCGTCCGGGAAGACGCGATACAGCTGTTTGGGTTTCTGACAAAAGATGATCTGGATATGTACAGACAGCTGATCACGGTGAGCGGAATCGGGCCCAAGGGCGGTCTGTCCGTGCTGTCCGTCATGAGCGCGGACGAACTGCGCATGGCTGTGATCGCACAGGATGCCAAAGCCATCGCCAAAGCCCCGGGAGTGGGGAATAAGACAGCCCAGCGGATCATTCTGGAATTGAAGGATAAGATATCTCTGGAAGACACGCTCATTTCCAAAGAGAGCATTGCTGTTTCCGCCCGGGATACAGGGCCCGGAAGCGCCCGGAACGAAGCGGTGGAAGCACTGACCGCCCTGGGCTATTCGGCTTCCGACGCCCTCCGTGCGGTGAAATCCGTAGAGCAGGAGGATATGGATGTGGAGGCTCTCCTGAAGGCGGCATTAAAGAAAATGTTCTGATGCCGGCTTTGACGAAACACAATAAGCCTTGGAGGAAAACATGGGCAGAGTAATTGAAACGAATATCACGCAAGAGGATATCAAAATAGAAGGCAGCCTGCGCCCCCGGTATCTGAAGGATTATATCGGACAGGAAAAGGCGAAGGCGAATCTGAAAATTTATATAGAGGCCGCGAAACAGAGACAGGATGCGCTGGACCATGTGCTTTTTTACGGTCCTCCCGGACTGGGGAAAACCACACTTGCGGGTATCATCGCAAACGAGATGGGCGTGAATATGAAAGTGACCAGCGGACCGGCCATTGAAAAGCCGGGAGAAATGGCGGCGATCCTGAACAATCTTCAGGAAGGGGACCTTTTGTTTGTGGATGAAATTCACCGCTTAAACCGCCAGGTGGAAGAAGTCCTGTATCCGGCCATGGAGGATTTTGCCATCGACATCATGATCGGGAAAGGGGCATCCGCCCGTTCCATCCGGCTGGACCTGCCTAAGTTCACACTGGTGGGCGCAACCACCCGGGCGGGGCTTTTGACCGCGCCCCTGCGGGACCGCTTCGGCATGATCCATCACCTGGAATTTTATACGGTGGAGGAATTGCAGTTGATCGTCCGGCATTCGGCCAGAGTCCTGAATGTGGAAATCGAAGATGCGGGAGCGTTGGAGCTGGCCCGGAGAAGCCGCGGGACGCCAAGGCTTGCCAACCGCATTTTAAAACGCGTCCGGGATTTCGCGCAGGTAAAATACGACGGAATCATCACGGAACAGGTGGCGCGCACAGCGTTGGATCTGATGGATGTGGATAAGATGGGGCTGGATCATACGGACCGGAACCTGCTGTTTACCATGATTGAAAAGTTTAAAGGAGGTCCGGTAGGACTGGATACGCTGGCGGCCGCTGTGGGAGAGGATGCCGGAACCATAGAGGATGTTTATGAGCCGTATCTTCTGATGAACGGTCTGATTGACCGCACTCCCAGAGGAAGAGTGGTGACAGCCATAGCCTATCGGCACCTTGGCCTGGAAATCCCGGAATAGCTTTGGGCCCTGCCGTCTGTGCGGCGGCAACATAATGCTTGCAATTCGGGCTTGTACCGCTTATAATAAATGTGGTATAGTTTTACGAATTAATGTGGCAGATATTGTGTGGCGGCCCGACAGAGGGCGCATGCACGACACTGCAGGATACGAAAGGTGCGTATGGGCATGGCAGTCAAAACGGATACGGAAGTAATCATAGGCGGTAAGGTTCTGACGCTGAGCGGTTACGAAAGCGAAGATTATTTGCAGAAGGTGGCATCTTATATCAATAATAAGCTGACCGAATATGGCAAGGTGGAGAATTTCCGCAGACAGTCGGTGGAGACCCAGCACATCCTTTTGGAACTCAATATTGCGGATGATTTTTTTAAAGCGAAGAATCAGATCGGCCTGCTTGAGGAGGATGTGGCTTCCAAGGAAAAGGAACTGTATGATTTGAAGCATGAACTCATTGCGGCGCAGATCAAACTGGAAAATATGGAGAAGTCCCTGCGGAATGCACAGCAGGAGCTGCAGGACAATTCCAGACAGATTGTCCGTCTGGAAACGGAAATGCGCAATGTAAAACGGAAGGAATAAGGGCGGGCTGTCAGAAATGGCAGCCTTTCTGTCATTGTGGAATAAGATTTGAGGAATTATATGAAAGAGATATGTGGAGAACTTCTAGCGCCGGCAGGGGATATGGCCTGTCTGAAAGCGGCCATTGCCGCCGGTGCGGATGCCGTCTATCTGGGCGGGCAAAAATTCGGTGCCAGAGCCTTTGCGGGAAATTTCAGTGATGAAGAACTGACGGAGGCGCTGCAATTGGCCCATTTTTTCGGGAAAAAGATTTATTTAACCATCAATACGCTGACAAAGGAAACGGAGCTGGAAGAACTGATCCCCTGGCTGTCTCCTTTTTATGAAGCCGGACTGGACGGAGTGATCATACAGGATTTAGGGGTTTTGGAGCGCTGCCGTCGGGCCTTTCCGGAAATGGAACTGCATGCCAGCACCCAGATGACGGTGACGGACAGCAGGGCTGCCCTTTTTTTAAAATCCCTGGGCGTCTGCCGGGTAGTGCCGGCAAGGGAACTGAGCCTGGAGGAAATCCGGATCCTGAAACGGGAGACGGGAATGGAACTGGAAACCTTCATCCATGGAGCCTTGTGTTACTGCTATTCCGGCCAGTGTCTTTTTTCCAGTATTTTGGGAGGAAGAAGCGGGAACCGGGGCAGATGCGCACAGCCATGCCGCCTTCCCTACAGCATTCTGGAAGACGGGAAAGGGATGGGGCAAAAAGGACAGGATGTGTTGTATCCGCTGAGCTTAAAGGATCTGTGCGTCCTGCCGTTTCTGCCCGGGCTTTTGGAGGCCGGAATCGATTCTTTTAAAATCGAGGGCAGGATGAAAAGCCCGGAATATGTGGCGGGAGTGACGGCAGTCTATCGGAAATATATCGATCTTTACCGCAGGACCCCCGAAAAATGGCAGGTGGAAGAGAAAGACTTATCCCTGCTTTCCCAACTCTATGTCCGTTCCGAAACCGGAGGCGGTTATTATGACCGTCATAACGGCAGGGAGATGATCACATTGCAGAAACCCGGATACTCCGGCTGTTCCGAAGAAATTCTGGAGGACATCCGAAAGAAATATCCGGAAAACGGATTGACCAGAAAGGTCAATCTTTCCGTCAGCCTGGAAGCGGGAAAACCGGCCGTACTTTATGCAAAATGCGGGAATGTGGGCATCGAAACAAGCGGCGCCGAAGTGATGCCTGCCCAAAAAAGGCCGCTGGCCCGGGCCGACGTGGAAAAACAGCTGAAAAAGACAGGCGGCTCCCACTTTGAAACAGGGGGAATGGAGATATCCATAAAAGGGGATGTTTTTCTGCCTGTCTCCGCTTTAAACGATCTGCGCAGACAGGCCCTGTCCACTCTTTGGGAGAAAATGGCGGAACCTTTTTACAGGATATTGCCGAAAGAAATGCCGGAAGAGGCGGTAGTTCCGAAAAAGAATGAGGGCGGTAAAACGCTGCTGCATGTATCGGCCCTGACGCTGGAACAGGCTAAAGCAACGCTGGAAGAGGATGCGGTGAAAAGGCTGTATGTGTTCTCCGACGCAATCCTTTCGGAAGAGGCGGCTTCTCTGTTTTTTCGGGAGGTGGCCCGGCGGAAACAAAAGGAGGACGGATTTGAACTTTTCCTGACCCTGCCGGTGATTCTGCGCGCTTATTCGGAGAGATATCTGGAGCGGCTGGCCCGTTGCATTTTGGAGAACAGCCATTTGACAGACGGTTTTCTGGCGGGAAATCTGTCCGGACTTGTATGGGCAAAACAACTGTTTCCCGATAAAAAACGTTCTCTCGGGCAGGGGTCTCATGTGTTTAACCGGGAAACCCTTTCCTTTTATCAGCGCCATTTTCAGATCGATACTTATACCGCGTCCCCGGAATTGAACCGTCATGAACTGTCTGTCCTGCCGGCGGAATTTATGGAACTTTCCGTTTACGGAAGGATCCCCATGATGGTCAGCGCCGGCTGCGTCAAGCGGACTGCAGGCCGATGCACCATCCGGCATACACAGGAACAGCTGGCCCGGGGAATGGACCGAATGAGCTTTCAGTATGCTTTAAAAGACCGCTGTCAGGCCCGGTTCCCGGTATTGATTAACTGCAGACACTGTATGAATACCATATATAATTCCGTGCCCCTGTCCCTGCATCAGTATCTTCCCGAAATCAGGAAGCAGCATATCGGGGCGGTGCGGCTGGATTTTACCGATGAAACCCTGCAGCGGACAAAACAGCTGATCCGTTACTTCGCTTCAGGGGAAGGAATGCCTCCGGCAGAATATACCACGGGACATTTCAAAAAAGGAGTGCAATAACTTTGGCCTATTTCATTGTCATCTATTCCAAATATTTTATCGTCCTGTTTTTTTACCTGTTCCTGGCCTGTGGTTTATATTCCCTGCATCTGGACAGCGTGAGGGAGCAGGGGAGAACCGCTAATCTCCAGAGTGTTTTTTTGTTTTTGACACAGTTTAGCGCATTTCTGACCATCATTATCCGCACCCAGAGGATGGAGTATCTGGTTTTTTACGGATTTTTGCAGATTATGACGCTGGCGGTGCCGGTTTTTGCCTGGTTTCTATATCCGGGCATCAATCGGATTGTGTTAAATCATATGTGTATGCTGCTGAGCGCCGGACTGATCATACTCACAAGAATGGATTTGACCAAGGCGGTCAAGCAGCTCGCCATCGCAGCCGCTTCCTTCGCCCTCTTTCTGGCCGTGCCATGGGGGATGAAAAAAGTGAAGAATCTGAAAAAATTCGGCTGGATCTATGGGATAATCGGGATTGCCGCCCTTTCGGCGGTGCTGATTTTAGGGCAGGTTACCCACGGCTCAAAACTTTCCTATTCCATTGCGGGTATCACGTTTCAGCCGTCGGAATTTGTAAAAATATTATACGTATTCTTCATCGCCTCCCTGCTCTCCGAAGATACCGGGATCCGGCAGGTGATTCTGGCGGGGATCGGCGCTGCGGCCCATGTGCTGATTTTGGTCCTGTCAAAGGATCTGGGAAGCGCCCTCATCTTTTTTATCGTTTATGTGCTGATGATCACGATTGCCGCCCACAATTTCCTGTATCTGGCGGCGGGAGTGCTGGCAGGAGCCGGGGCTTCGGCGGTGGCCTGGCGGCTGTTTTCCCATGTACAGGTCAGGGTGCAGGCGTGGAAGGATCCCTGGAGTGTGATTGACAGTCAGGGATATCAGATCACCCAGTCCCTGTTCGCCATGAGCAGGGGCGGCCTCTTCGGACTGGGCATCGGTAGGGGAACCCCCGATGACATTCCTTTTGTGGAAACGGACTTCATTTTTTCGGCGGTGGTGGAAGAACTGGGACTGCTGTTTGGCATCGGCATTATCCTGACAGGAGTGTTTCTCTTTTTGATGCTGATCCGGCTGGGCAGCGGACTGAAGGACGGCTTTTACCGCAATTTGGTGACAGGGTTTGGAATGATGTATCTGTTTCAGACTTTTCTGACCATCGGGGGAGGGTCCAAGTTCATCCCTCTGACCGGGGTGACCCTGCCTTTTATCAGCTACGGCGGAAGCAGTATCATGTCCACCATCCTGATGTTCGGGGTGGTTCAGGGCGTTTATGTAATGCGTTATGACGAGGAAATCAGAATTGAAAAGCAGAGAAGAAAAAGAGCAAAACAGACGGTGGAAACAGAAGAGGAAGGAAAAGAGGAAGAAGAATAGGGAGTTATATTTCTGCACGGCGTTTTTCCTCCTCCTTTTTGCGGGCCTTGCCTGTTATCTGACAGATTATGTGACCTCCAATCAGGAAGAACTTTTTAACAACAGTTATAATTCCCGGCAGCGTGTACTGGCAGCCGAGAACAGCCGGGGCGCGATTTATGCGTCCAAAGGGGAAATTTTGGCGCAGACGGTGACGGGCGCAGACGGCAAAGAAACCCGGGAATATCCTTTTAAAGAAGTGTTTGCCCATGTGGTGGGATACTCCGCAAAAGGGAAAACGGGGATTGAAGAATTGGAAAACTTTGATCTCATCAATTCCAATATTCCGGAGCGGGACAAAATCGATAATGAAATGGCCGGTAGAAAAAATCCCGGCAATGATGTTTATACCACTTTGGACACCGGTCTTCAGCAGGCGGCTTATGATGCGCTTGGCGCCTACCGGGGGGCCATTGTTGTGACGGAGGTGAAAACAGGCAGGATTCTGGCAATGGTCAGCAAGCCTGACTTCGATCCCAACAAAATCGCCGACATTTGGGAGAGAGTGAACGCCGACACGAAGAATGCCGTTCTTTTAAACCGTGCCACCCAGGGGCTGTATCCGCCCGGGTCCACTTTTAAAATTGTGACCGCGCTGGCATATATCCGCCAGTTTCCCGATACCTGGCAGGATTACAGTTATCAGTGCAACGGGGCTTATGTGAACGGGGAAAACAGGATCAGCTGCTATCATGGAAGCGTCCATGGGAAAGTGAACCTGATGACTTCCTTTGCGAAATCCTGCAACAGCTCATTTGCCAACATCGGAATGCAGCTCGACCGGGGGAAATTTGGGGATACCATCAATAGTCTTTTGTTCAATCAGGACCTTCCCGTGCCCCTGGTGTATAACAGGACCGGTGTAACCCTGGATCAAGACAGCAGTGATGAGGATGTAATCCAGACGTCCATCGGACAGGGAAAAACCCAGATCACCCCCATACAGCTGAATATGATCACGGCGGCCATTGCCAATTCCGGCAGTCTGATGGAACCGTATCTGATCGAAAAGGTAGAGAGTGCGGACGGAAAAATCCTGAGCAAAAACGAACCCAAAACCTATCGTCAGCTTCTGTCAAAAGAGGAGGCCGGGATTTTGGCTTCTCTGATGGAAGACGTGGTGAAGGAAGGCACCGGGAAAAAATTAAACGGACAGCCCTATACGGCTGCAGGCAAAACCGGCAGTGCGGAATTTAATTCCGTAAAGGAGGACTCCCATGCCTGGTTTACCGGATTCGCGCCCGTGGAAGATCCCGAAATCGCGGTGACGGTCATTGTGGAAAGCGTCGGATCCGGCGGAGACTATGCGGTGCCCCTGGCGCGGCGTGTCTTTGACGCCTGGTTCTCCTGACCTGCCGCAAGAAAGAGCAGAGAGGGGAAGGAAAAACAGCCGGGATACTTTTTTGCAGATAGGACTTGCCCTGAATCCTGTTTTACGGTATACTTGTTTCCAGAATAAGATATTGCCGTTACTGGGAATAAAGAGAACAGTGACATATCGCCGGACAGGAGGAATTGCAGTGATTGAGGCAACCAGCTGCGGCGGTGTAGTAATTTTCCGGGGGAAGATCCTTCTTCTTTATAAGAATTATAAGAACAAGTATGAAGGATGGGTGCTTCCCAAGGGAACCGTGGAAGAGGGCGAGGAGTTTAAGCAGACCGCGCTCCGTGAAGTTCTGGAAGAGAGTGGATCCAGAGCTTCCATCATCAAATATGTGGGCAAGAGCGAATATACGTTCAATGTGCCGGAAGACACCGTGGAGAAGGAAGTCCACTGGTATTTAATGATGGCGGACAGTTATTACAGTAAGCCGCAAAGAGAAGAATATTTTGTTGATTCCGGATTTTACAAATATCATGAAGCCTATCATCTTTTAAAATTTGCCAATGAAAAACAGATTTTGGAGAAGGCGTATCATGAATATCTCGAATTGAAGAAGAGTAATCTCTGGGGCAGCAAAAAGTATTATTAGCGGGAGGGCCGGTCGGATGCAGTTCTGACCGGCCATACTTGAAGTATTTTGTTTATGACGGGTGTTTTTCGGGTAATCTATAGAGACAGATGAAAGGCGGGAAGCTGCTGACACATGAAATTTATTCGCGGACTGTATGTCGGAAATTCCATCAAAAAAGTGAATAAGGTGAAGTGGAAGCTCTATGCCGGTGCCGGACAGTTTGACGTCTATCTGATCTGTCTGGCCAACAACCGGGATCAGCTGGATATTTTCCACTGCTCGCAGCTCAAACAGAAGTATTTCGACAAAAAGAAGCTGCGGATTGTCGGGCTAGCCGGCAGCAAAGGCGAAGCCTATCAGCTTGTGGGAAAGATGCTGGCGGATACCCTGGCGGCCGGCATGGAAGGGGACATCAAGGGATATTTGAAAAAAGGGTTTGACCCGGAGCGAGGAGGCATCTGATGGCGGTAATTCTGACCGTTTTGAAAGGGATCGGGATCCTTCTTTTGTCCGTTCTGGGCATTGTGCTGGCGTTGATTTTGGTGGTTCTTTTTGTGCCTGTTTGTTATCAGGCGAAGGGGGCTTATCATGACAGCCTGAAAGCAGAGGCACATGTTTCATGGCTTTTCCGCCTTTTGTCCGTAAGGGCTTCCTTTGACGAAGTGTTAACCGTTACGGTAAGGGGGGCGGGAATCCTGCTTTTCCCCAGGCCGGAGAAAAAGAAGAAGAAAAAAGCGGGCGAAAAGACGGATGGGAGTTCAAAAGAAACTTCAACGGTTGTGATTCCGGAAGAAACACCCCCGGCGATTCCGGAAAAAAAGGCGGCGGAAACGCAGAAAGGCTTCCCGGAAGAGGAAGAGGCGGCAGGATTTTCGGAAACGGGAACAGAAGAAAAAGAAACCTGTCATAAGGCGTCCCATAGCAATCCCGTGAAAAGACTTTGGGAAAAGCTGCAGAAAGCTTGGGAGAATATAAAAAAGAAATGCCGGGATTTCTGTCAAAAGGCAGGGAAAGCGGAAGAGACGTTTTCCTATTATAAAAACCTGTTCCAACGGGAGGATACCAAACGGGCCTGCAGGCTGGTGCTGTCACAGCTTTCCGGAATGCTGCGCCACATACTTCCCCGAAAGACAGATGTGGAACTGGTGATCGGAACAGGGGATCCTGCCTCTATGGGACAACTGCTTGCGGTGGGAGGTATTTTATATCCCTGGCTGCAAAACAGGGTCAGGATCGTTCCGGATTTTGAAGAGAAGCACCTGGAAGGGGATTTCTTTATAAAAGGGCACATCACCGCCTGTATGCTGCTGATCTGCGCGCTGCGGGTGGTTGTCAATAAAGAGGTGCGGCAGTTGCTAAAGCGCCTGCGCAAAAAGGAGGAAGCATAAATGGCCGAGAATAAAGACAACAATATCAGTTCCGTCATGGAGTCTTTGATGAAAGGGGCGGAAACGGTATTTGCAACCAAAACTGTGGTGGGGGAAGCCACGAAGATCGACGATACGATCATCATCCCGCTGGTGGATGTATCCTTTGGAATGGGCGCCGGGGCGACCTGCGGCGCCGGGAAGGATTCCCGGAAAAACGGCGGAGCCGGCGGCATGAGCGGAAAAATGTCTCCCAGCGCGGTGCTTCTGATCAAAAACGGACAGACGAAGCTTGTGAATATCAAAAATCAGGATGGGGTGACAAAGATACTGGATATGATTCCCGACATTGTGGACAGATTTACCGCCCCCAAACAGGAAATGATGGGGGATGAGGAAGCGGTGGATGCCGCATTTCCCGATGATGAAAAGGAAGCGTAGACACTCTTTTTTACCGGACAAGACATGAACAGAGGGACAATTGCATAAGATAAAGGAAGAGAGTATGAGGAGCAGCATGGACATGTACCGGATTATCGCGTTTGCAGTTTTCTGGATGGCAATTGGGATGCTGCTCATGCTTTTTTTCAGATATCGGATATTCGGGACAATATTTGCGCTTATCCTGCTGGTGGCAAGCTATTTCATTCTGTCCTGTGAAGATCGGTAAAAAGCCATGGGCGGCAAGAAAACAAAAGACATGAAAAAAAGACTACTGTACAGTAGTCTTTTAAATCTGCTCTGATTAAGCTCTTTCAACCCTGCCGGACTTCAAGCAGGTTGTACAAACGTGCATTCTCCGCGCACCACCGTTGACCTTACATTTAACGCTTCTGACGTTGGAATTCCAGATACGGTTGGATCTTCTATGGGAATGGCTTACGTTGTTACCAAAATGAGCGCCTTTGCCACAAATATCACATTTTGCCATGATTGCACCTCCTCAAACTTTATTAGTCGTTTGACTGACAACATCAGTATGATAGCAGAATTTGAAGCATTTGGCAAGTGAAATATGATCATTTTTTTTAAAAGTTAAAATTAATGTTCCCTTTTTGCGGGAAAGCGGTTATAATATCATTAGATTTTTATGGAAAAAGGAGGTTACCACATGAAGGGCTCTTCTATGACGACCCATATGGGCAGCATTACGATCGACAATGAAGTGATTGGCCAGTACGCGGGAACAGTTGCGATGGAATGTTTCGGCATCGTTGGCATGGGTGTTACGGTGAAAGGCGGTCTGGTCAAGCTTTTAAAGAGGGACAGCATCACCAAAGGCATTGCAGTCACCTTGAATAACAACAAGCTCACACTGGATTTTCATGTCATCGTCGCATATGGCGTGAGTATCCTGGCTGTTGCGGATAATCTGATCAGCAATGTGAAATATAAGGTAGAGGAATTTACCGGTATCGAAATAGAGAAAATCAACATCTTTGTAGAAGGTGTGCGAGTGATTGATTAAGGAGGATGTTAACCGTGGCTGTAAATACGATCGACGCTAAGATGCTTGCAAAGATGTTCTTAGCCGGAGCCAAGAATCTTGAAAGTAAGAAAGAGTGGATCAACGAACTGAACGTTTTCCCTGTTCCGGACGGGGATACCGGTACTAATATGACATTGACCATCATGGCTGCCGCCAAAGATGTGGCAACGATGGACGCTAATAATGACCTGGATATGACTGCTTTGGCAAAGGCAATTTCTTCCGGTTCCCTAAGAGGCGCCAGAGGCAACTCAGGCGTCATTTTATCGCAGTTATTCCGCGGATTTACCAAAGTGATCCGTGAGTCCGAAACCATCGATATTCCGCTTTTGGCGCAGGCCTGCGAGCGTGCGGTGGAAACCGCCTATAAAGCCGTCATGAAACCCAAGGAAGGGACAATCCTCACGGTGGCAAAGGGCGCTTCCCTGAAGGCACGGGAGCTGGCGGATGCCGGGGAAAGCGATATGGAGAGCTATATCGGCGCAATCATTGAGCATGCCGACTATGTGCTGAGCCAGACACCGGAAATGCTGCCTGTTTTAAAACAGGCCGGGGTTGTGGATTCCGGCGGTCAGGGACTGATGCAGGTTTTAAAAGGCGCTTACCAGGCATTTCTGGGCAAAGAGGTTGATTTTAAGCTGGATACCGCTCCGGCCACGGCGGGCGCGCCTTTCTCGGCTTCCTCGACCCAGGTGGAGACAGATATTAAATTCGGGTATTGCACCGAATTTATCATTATGCTCACCAGGACTTTCAATATTAAGCAGGAGATGGATTTTAAGGCTTATCTGGAATCCATCGGCGACTCTATCGTGGTGGTAGCGGATGACGACGTGGTGAAGGTACATGTACATACCAACGACCCCGGCCTGGCAATCCAGAAGGCGTTGAAGTATGGTGCACTTTCCAACATGAAGATTGACAATATGCGTCTGGAACATCATGAAAAAGTTGTGAAGATGGCCCTGAAGGAAGAGGCGGAAAAGTCCGCTGCAGCGCCTGCAGAGGCAGAAGCTTTGGCACCGAAGAAGGAAGTGGGCTTTATTGCGGTTTCCGTGGGAGAAGGAATCAACGCTATTTTGAAAGATCTGGGCGTGGATTATATCATCGAAGGCGGTCAGACCATGAACCCCAGCACGGAAGATGTTTTAAATGCCATCGACAAGGTCAATGCGGAGACGATCTATGTGCTTCCGAATAATAAGAACATCATTCTTGCGGCAAACCAGGCCAAATATATGACCGAAGATAAACATATCATCGTCATTCCTTCCAAGACTATCGCACAGGGAATCACCGCTGTCATCAACTATGTGCCGGATCTTGGTGCAGAAGAGAATGAAGAAGCCATGACGGAAGCCATCGGTGAGGTAAAGACCGGCGAAGTCACCTATGCGGTGAGGGATACCATCATCGACGACTACGAAATCCGCCAGGGCGATTATATGGGCATCGGGGACGAAGGCATTCTGGCGGTGGGCCAGTCCATTGAAGGCGTCACAATGGGAATGATCGATAAGATGATGGATGAGGATCTGGAACTGATCAGCATCTATTACGGCCAGGAAACCACCGAAGAGGATGCGGAAGCGCTGCGCAGCAGAGTGGAAGAGAAGTATCCTTCCTGTGATGTGGAACTGCAGTACGGCGGGCAGCCGATTTACTATTATATCGTATCTGTGGAATAGGATAATCTTTGTAATATGAATGCACAGGATTCTATCACATTGTTAAAAGGCGTAGGGGCAAAAACCACTGCGCTTTTTTCAAAACTAAATATCGAAAATTTGGGACAGCTGGCCTGCTGCTTTCCCCGGGCCTATGACCATTTTGAAGAACCGGTGACCGTGGGAGAACTGATTCCGGGGAAAATTATGGCGGTGCGGGCCTGTGTGGTGGGAACGCCTTCCACCATCCGGGCCAAAGGGATGGTGATCACTCATGCCCATGCAGGGGACGCCACCGGTAGTCTCAGGCTGACCTGGTTTCGGATGCCTTATATCAAAAATGCCCTGATTCCCGGCACTTTCCATATTTTCCGGGGAATGGTGAAACAGGGCGCTCAGAACACGCTGGTGATGGAGCATCCCAAAATGTTCCGGGAAGAGGAGTACGAAAAACTTTCCGGCACCTGGCAGCCCAAATATCCGTTGACTCCCGGTCTGACCAGCCACACCATCTCCAAATGTGTGCGGCAGGCGCTGGATGAACTGGAAATGCCGGACTATCTGACGGAGGAGCTGCGCGGTCGCTACCGCCTGCTTCCGCTAAAAGAAGCTATGGAAAAGATTCATTTCCCCAAAGGGGCCCAGGAAGTCCAGACCGCCCGGCGGCGGCTGGTATTTGATGAATTTCTGGCGTTTTTGGTGCAGATCAAACGACAGCGGGTGGTCAATGACCGGCTGATTGTGGATCATCCCCTGATGCCTGCCGAGGATACGGAAGCGCTGATTCGGTCCCTTCCCTATGAACTGACCGGCGCCCAGAAAAGAGTCTGGAAGGAAATAGAGAGGGATCTGGGACAGCATGTGGCGATGAACCGGCTGGTACAGGGGGATGTGGGGAGCGGGAAAACCATTCTGGCTTTTCTGGCACTTTTACTCTGCAGCGCCAACGGCCGGCAGGGCTGCCTGATGGCGCCCACCGAAGTGCTGGCAGCCCAGCATTACGAAGCCCTCCTTTCGCTGACCGAAGAATACGGTCTGTGCACCAGGCCTGTGCTTCTGACCGGTTCCATGACGGCAAAACAGAAGAGAGAGGTCTATGATCAGATCACATCGGGAGCCGCAGACGTGATCATCGGCACCCATGCCCTGATCCAGGAAAAAGTGATCTACAGGAATCTCGCCCTGGTGGTCACCGATGAGCAGCACCGTTTCGGCGTCCGTCAGCGGGAAATGCTGGCCCAAAAGGGGGAGAGCGTCCATGTGCTGGTGATGAGCGCCACTCCCATCCCCCGGACCCTGGCCATTGTCTTGTACGGGGATCTGCATGTGTCTGTTCTGGATGAAATGCCCGCCAACCGCCTGCCCATCAAAAACTGTGTGGTGGACACCGGTTTCCGTAAAAAAGCCTATGCGTTTATCGAAGCTCAGGTGGCGGCAGGACGACAGGCCTATGTGATCTGCCCCATGGTGGAGGAAGGGGAAATGGAGGGCGTGGAAAATGTCCTGGACTATACGGAAAAGTTAAAAACCGTCCTGCCCGAAACCATCCGCGTAGCTGCCCTTCACGGGAAAATGAAAGCCGCAGAAAAGCAACGCATTATGGATGATTTTGCGGCGGGGAAAACAGATATCCTGGTTTCCACTACCGTCATCGAAGTGGGAATCAACGTGCCAAACGCCACCGTCATGCTGGTGGAAAATGCAGAACGCTTCGGCCTGGCCCAGCTGCATCAGCTCAGGGGCCGGGTGGGTAGAGGGAAGGAGCAGAGCTTCTGCATTTTCATGACCGGAGATGACAGCGGGAAGAACAACAAACGGCTGGATGTTTTAAACCGCTCCAATGACGGCTTTTTTATCGCAAACGAAGATTTAAAGCTGCGGGGGCCCGGAGATCTGTTCGGTGTTCGGCAGAGCGGTATGCTGGAATTTGCGCTGGGGGATATTTACCAGGATTCCGACGTGCTGCTGGAGGCCGGCGAGCTGGCGGACCGGGTGTTAAACGGGGAAGTGGCGCTGCCGGAAGCAGAAATGAGCCTGTTTCGCAAAGAAATAGATTTCCGGACGATATGACGGAAAAAGGGATCATTCCATTTTTACTTTCCAAAATCGAACGTATGTGTTATACTCATGGAAGTTTAAATTGAAAGGAAGATGAAAGTAAATGGCTGTAAATGGAACTTATGATGCTTCCAGCATCACCGTACTGGAAGGGCTGGAGGCTGTCAGGAAAAGGCCGGGCATGTATATCGGCAGCGTTTCCACCAAAGGATTGAACCACCTGATCTACGAGATCGTGGACAATGCAGTGGACGAACATCTGGCCGGTTACTGCAGCCTGATCACCGTGATCCTGGAAGCGGACGGTTCTGCCACTATTTCGGATAATGGCCGGGGCATTCCGGTGGGGATGCATGAAAAGGGGATCAGCGCGGAGCGTCTCGTATTCACCACCCTCCATGCGGGCGGCAAATTTGACAACAATGCATACAAGACCAGCGGCGGTCTGCACGGCGTGGGTTCCTCTGTGGTAAATGCACTGTCCAGGAGAATGACTGTACGGGTCAAAGACGGAAAACAGATCTATGAAGATTCTTATGCCCAGGGAAATCCCACTATAGAGCTGGTGGACGGGCTTCTTCCCGTAGTGGGAAAGACAAGGGAAACGGGCACCACCATTAATTTTCTGCCGGACGATACCATATTTGACAGGACACGTTTTAAAGAGGACGACGTGAAGAGCCGTCTGCATGAAACCGCCTATCTGAACCCGGAACTGACCATCCGCTTTGAGGACCGCCGCCGGAACCCTGCCGACGTGGTGGAGTTTCATGAGCCGGAAGGGATCATCGGCTTCATCAAGGATATGAACAAATCCTGTGAAACCGTTACGGATGTGATTTATTTCAAAGGGGAAAGCGAAGGCATTGCCGTGGAAGGGGCATTCCAGTATATCAATGAATTCCACGAAAACGTGCTGGGCTTTTGCAATAACATTTATAATGCGGAGGGAGGCACCCATCTGACCGGGTTTAAGACCCAATTCACCTCCACCATCAATAACTATGCCAGGGAACTGAACATTCTGAAGGACAAAGATGTGAATTTCACCGGAGCGGACGTGAGAAACGGCATGACTGCGGTGATATCCATCAAACATCCCGATCCCCGTTTTGAAGGACAGACCAAGACCAAACTGGACAACCAGGATGCGGCCAAGGTGGTGGGCAAGGTGGCCGGAGAAGAACTGGTGCGCTATTTTGACCGGAATCTGGAAACTCTGAAAAATGTGATCGGCTGCGCGGAAAAAGCGGCGAAAATAAGAAAGACGGAAGAGCGGGCCAAGACCAATCTTCTGACAAAACAGAAATTTTCCTTTGATTCCAACGGAAAGCTGGCGAACTGTGAGTCCAGGGACGCTTCCCAATGCGAAATTTTCATCGTGGAGGGAGATTCTGCGGGAGGTTCTGCGAAGATGGCGAGAAACCGCATGTTCCAGGCGATCCTTCCCATTCGGGGTAAGATTTTGAACGTGGAGAAGGCCAGCATCGATAAGGTGTTGGCGAATGCGGAGATCAAGACTATGATCAACGCCTTTGGCTGCGGCTTTTCGGAGGGCTACGGCAATGATTTTGATATCACGAAGCTGCGCTACGACAAAATCATCATCATGGCCGATGCCGATGTGGACGGTGCCCATATTTCCAATCTGCTTCTGACGCTATTTTACCGGTTCATGCCGGAACTGATTTTTGAGGGACATGTTTATATCGCCATGCCCCCCCTTTATAAAGCCATGCCCGCCAAAGGAAAAGAAGAGTATCTCTATGACGATAAAGCGCTGGAACAGTACCGCAAACGCCATAAAGGCCCCTTTACCCTGCAGCGTTATAAGGGCCTTGGCGAAATGGACGCCCAGCAGCTCTGGGAAACTACGCTGGACCCTCAGACCCGGCTGTTAAAGCAGGTGGAAATTGAGGACGCCCGGATGGCCTCGGAAGTGACCGAAATGCTGATGGGGACGGAGGTTCCGCCCAGAAAAGCGTTTATTTACCAGAATGCGCCGGACGCACAGCTGGATATCTGATAGAGGAACAGGTGTATGAGTATGGATGAAAGAATAATTAAAACGGAATACTCCGATGTGATGCAGAAGTCGTTCCTTGACTATGCCATGAGCGTCATTGTGGCCAGAGCCCTGCCGGACGTCAGGGACGGCTTAAAGCCGGTGCAGAGGCGGGTGCTCTATGATATGTACGAACTGGGCATCCGGTATGACCGCCCCTACAGAAAGAGCGCCCGTATCGTGGGCGATACCATGGGTAAATATCATCCCCACGGAGACAGTTCCATTTATGAAGCGTTGGTGGTGATGTCCCAGGATTTCAAGAAGGGACAGCCCTTAATCGACGGCCACGGCAACTTCGGGAACATCGAGGGGGACGGCGCGGCGGCCATGCGTTATACGGAAGCAAGGCTGCACAAAATCACCCAGGAGGCTTTTTTAGGGGATCTGGATAAGGATGTGGTGGACTTTGTGCCCAACTTTGACGAAACCGAGAAAGAACCCTCCGTCCTGCCCTGCAAAATTCCCAACCTTTTAGTGAACGGTTCCGAAGGAATTGCGGTGGGCATGGCCACCAGCATACCGCCCCATAATCTGGGCGAGGTGATCGATGCGGTGAAGGCCTATATGCTGGATGAAACCATCACCACCCGGGAACTGTTACGCTATATGCAGGGGCCGGATTTTCCCACGGGGGGTATTGTCACCAATAAGGATGAGCTGCTCCAAATTTATGAAACCGGCATGGGAAAAATCAAGGTCCGGGGCCGGGTGGAGACGGAAAAGGGAAAGGGCGGCAAAACCAATGTGGTGATCACCGAAATCCCTTACACTATGATCGGCGTCAACATCGGCAAATTTTTATCGGACGTGGCTTCCCTTGCGGAAACCAAAAAGACCACGGACATCGTGGACATTTCCAACCAGTCCTCCAAAGAGGGCATCCGCATTGTCATTGAGTTAAAGAAAGATGCGGATGTGGATAATTTTATCAACATGTTGTATAAAAAGACCCGTCTGGAGGATACGTTCGGCGTGAACATGCTGGCCATTGCGGACGGCCGCCCGGAAACCATGGGCTTAAAGCAGATCATCAAAGCCAGCGTGGATTTCCAGTTTGAAGTCAACCGCCGCAAATACGAGACGCTGCTTTCCAAGGAACAGGCCAAACGGGAGATCCAGGAAGGGCTGATCAAAGCCTGCAATGTGATCGATTTAATTATAGAGATCCTGCGGGGGTCCAGGGACCGGGCGATGGCGAAAGCCTGTCTGGTGGAGGGCGTCACGGAAGGAATCAAATTCAAATCCAAAGAGTCCAAAGTGATGGCTTCCTACCTGAAATTTACGGAGAACCAGGCCAACGCCATCCTGGATATGCGGCTGTATAAGCTGATCGGACTGGAGATCGAGGCGCTGGTGAAAGAACATGAGGAAACGGTTTCCAATATTTACCGGTATGAAGATATCCTGGAGAGGAAAAGCTCCATGGCACAGGTCATCGTGAACGAACTGGACGCCATGAAAAAGGAATTTACCCAGAAGCGCAGAACCGTCATCGACAACTGTGCGGAAGCTGTTTTTGAAGAGAAAAAAGTGGAGGAAATGGAAATCTACTGCCTGGTTGACCGCTTCGGCTATACCCGTACCATGGATACCGCTGCGTTTGAGCGGAACCAGGAAGCGGCGCTGGCAGAGAACAAATTTGTGTTCCCCTGTAAAAATACCGGACGGATCTGCCTGTTCACCAACACGGGACAGTTGTATACGGTGAAGGTTTCGGACCTGCCCTACGGCAAATTCAGGGATAAGGGGATTCCTCTCGATAATGTGAGCAATTATGATTCCGCCAAAGAGCAGCTGCTTCTGGCCACAAGCCAGAGCGACTTAAATCTATACCGGCTTTTATTTGTGACAAAACAGGGGATGGCGAAAGTGGTGGACGGCGGAGAATTTGATGTGATGAAGCGCACCGTGGCGGCCACCAAGCTGCAGGACGGCGATGAGGTGGTGGATGTGACGATCTACAAAGAGCAGAAAAACATCATTCTTCAGTCAAAAGACGGCTATTTCCTGCGGTTTGCCATCGAGGAAATCCCGGAAAAGAAAAAGGCGGCCATCGGCGTCCGCGCCATAAAGCTGTCGGAAAAGGATGAAATAGAAGCCGTTTATTATACGCAGAGCGCGGATGAAACTTCCATCGCCTATAAGAGCCGGACACTTGTATTAAATCAGATCAAGGCGGCCCACAGAGACGGAAAAGGCACAAAAGTGAGAGGTTGACCAACGAGAAGAAGGAGATTATAATAAATGAGAGTGATTGCTGGCGAGGCGAGAAGCCTTCCTTTAAAAACCCCCCAGGGACCGGATACCCGTCCTACCACAGACCGTATCAAAGAGACTTTATTTAACATGCTGCAGACAAGGATTCCCTGTGGCGTTTTCATCGACCTGTGCAGCGGCAGCGGTTCCATCGGCATTGAGGCCATCAGCCGGGGCGCCCGTAAAGCCTATTTTGTGGAGAACGGAAGGGAAGCGGCGAAATGTATCGCAGACAATCTCCGTTTTACCAAATTTGACGACCGGGCCGTGCTGCTCAAACAGGATGTGGTCAGCGCCATTTCCTCCATTCATGAAGCCCATGCGGATCTTATTTTTATGGACCCGCCCTATCAGGCAGGGTTGGAAGAACCGGTCCTTATGGCCCTTTCCCGCGCGCCCTATGTGGACGAGGATACCCTTGTCATTATGGAAGCGGATCTGAAACGGGATTTTTCCTTTGCACAGGATTACGGCTTTTGTGTTGCCAGGGAAAAATGCTATAAAACAAATAAACACATATTTTTGACAAAGGAAAAATGATATGAAAGCTGCAATTTATCCGGGAAGCTTTGATCCCGTTACATACGGTCATCTTGACGTAATACACCGTGCCGCGTCTATTTTTGACGAATTGACTGTCAGTGTGCTGAATAATAAAGAAAAGACTCCATTGTTTTCCGTGGAAGAACGTGTTAAAATATTGGAAGAAGCGACAAAGGACCTCCCTAACGTAAAAGTGGAAGCCTTCAGCGGTCTTTTGATCGATTATGCGGCAAAGAAGGACATCCATGTAGCGATCCGCGGACTGCGCGCCATCACTGATTTTGAGTATGAACTGCAGATTGCGCAGACCAACAAGAAGCTTTCCAACGGCCTGCTGGATACCATGTTTTTGACCACCAGTCTGGAGTACGCCTATTTAAGCTCTTCCAGCGTGAAGGAAATTGCCAGCTTCAACGGGGATATTTCCCAGTGTGTGCCGCCTTTTGTCGCAAAGCTTGTATATCAGAAATTCGGACATAGCAGGTGATTCTTCAACAGGTCTGCCCTGCGGCCGGGATGTGACGGACTAAATTTATAGCCTATGCGGAAATGAGGAAAGAATGAGCAGCAGAATTGAACAATTGATTGATGAAATTGAGGAGTATATTGACAGTTGTAAATACCAGCCCCTTTCAAACACGAAGATTATCGTTAACAAGGAAGAAATAGATGAATTGCTGCGCGAACTGCGCATGAAGACACCGGATGAAATCAAACGGTATCAGAAAATCATCAGCAATAAGGAAGCTATTTTAAACGATGCCAAGGAAAAGGCACAGTCTTTGATCAATGAAGCGACGGAACACACTTCCGAACTGATCAACGAGCACGAAATCATGCAGCAGGCCTATGCCCAGGCGAATGAGGTGGTTCAGCTGGCCACAAGACAGGCCCAGGATATCGTGGATAATGCCACCATGGAGGCGAATGCGATCCGGGATTCCATCATGCAGTATACGGATGATATGCTGGCCAATGTGGAGAACATCATCGCCAATGCTATCGAAATCGCCAACGCTCATTACGGAAACCTGGTGAATGATTTGAGCAGCCTGAACGATATCGTCCAGAATAACAGGGCGGAGTTCCGTGCGCAGAATGAAGAACTTGAGGATGCAGGGGCCGGAAGCGGCGCTTTGGAAGATGGGCTGAATGTACTTTAAAAACAACCAGATAATTCACTCCGGTGTTTTAAGCACCGGAGTTTTTTCTTCGGAAATCGGAAATCGGGAACGGACAGGAGGATGCAGTAAATGAAAAGAAAGTTCTATCGTCTCACAGCGCTGCTGCTGGGCATTGTCATGCTGTTTGGATATCAGGAAGGTTTTGTCTCTGAGGCAAAGGGAAAAAAGCCGGTGGTTATCGTCATCGATCCCGGACACGGCGGGACAGGCGGAACGAATGAAGGCGGTATTTTTGCTCCCAATGTGGAAAAGTATGTGACCCTTCTCACCGCCCAGGCCATGAAACAGACGCTGGAGCAGTTTGAAGGAGTGAAGGTCTATATGACCCGGACGAAAGATGTAGAAGTTTCTTTGGAAAACAGGGCCGAAATTGCCCAAAAGTACGGCGCGGATTTTCTGTTTTCCCTTCATTATAATATGTCCGCCGACCACAGTCTGTACGGGACGGAGGTTTGGACCTCCGCCTTCGGAACGGATTATGCAGCGGGCCAGACTTTTGCCGCTATCCATCTGGCAGATATGCAGGCGGCATACGGTCTGTACGGGCGCGGAGCTAAAGTGCGCTTAAACAGCCGGGGGACCGACTATTACGGCGTGATTCGGGCCGCCCACGCCAGGAATATCCCCTGTGTCATCATCGAACATTGCTATCTGGACAATGCAAACGACAACCCGCTGGTTGCTTCCCAGGAACAGATGATACAGTTTGGGGTGACGGACGCCCTCAGCGTTGCGAAATATTTTCATTTAAAATCCGAAGCGCTGGGGTTGGACTTTACCGACTATGCTGCCCCTTCTGCAGCGGCCCCCGCCGGGGGAAAAGCCTTTCCGGATCAGACCCCTCCTGTCGTCGGAGCGGTGACTGTCTCAAAGCGAGATGCACAGGGGAAAGTACAGGTCGTGTTGGAGGCCAGGGATGAGGAATCAAAGATTCTTTATTACAGCTATTCCACGGACGGCGGTCTCACCTGGTCGGCCCTGCAGAAGTGGCCCGGCGCAGAAAAGAACGGGGCCTCTTTTTCTGTCACAGTCCCTGCCGGCAGTAACAGTCTCCTTTTCAGAGTGCATAACCAGTATGATCTGGCAACGGATCCGCTGACGGCGCCCATACCGTCATAAAAAAACGCTGTAGAAAGCGGCTGTGAGCATGGTCTGGATCACCTTATGAAAGGTATATTCTCTTAAAGACAGATCCGTGCTCCGGATGCAGCTGTAAGTCTGTGCGATACAGGAAAGCCCGCCGAAAGGGAGGACGATGTAGGCCCAGAGGTACTGGCTTTGGGACAGCTTTGACAGTCCGCTGGTGATTTCCAGAAGCGGGGAAAGAACGTTACAAAGCAGGGGAAAGTCCTTGAGAAATAATTGCAGCGGCAGGTTTAAAAGATTGCAGAAAATCATATAGCCGCCCAGCACGGTGATGGAATCCAGGGCAGATAAAATGGAAGCGTTTAACTGGGCAAAGAACAACCCCAAGGGGAATCCAAAAGCGCGCTGCCTCCGGTAATTTTGCCGGCACTTTTTTTCCGGCAGAATATTGAAACGGCAGGAGGACTTTTCTCCCTTTCCGGAAAGCCTGCCCCCCGGAAAGGGAAGGGTCCGGTACAGGGTATAGCGCAGCAAAAGTCCGTAAAGGAAAGGGATTCCATACATGCCTGTGAGCACCAGCCCTGTATTTTTTACGGGAAACAGGCGCAGCACATAGCCGGTGAAATAAACCGGACCGATGTTATTGCAGAAAGCCAGCAGCAGGGAAGCTTCTTTCCGGGAGATTTTTCCCGTTTCATAGCTTTGGGCACAGACCCTGGCGCCCATGGGAAACCCGCATAAAAATCCGATGATCACACAATAAAGACAGGAATCCGAAAGCCGGAAGACAGGGCGCAGCAGAGGGGAAAAGAGTCCCGCAAAGCTGTCCGACAGATTCAGGCCGATCAGGATCCCGGAAAGGATCATAAAGGGGAGCAGGGCGGGGATCATTTTGGAAAACCACAGGTTCAGACCCTCCAGCGCCAGGGAAGAGGAGAGCGGGGCGTAGAGGAGCATGGAAACCGTCATGATGCCAAAAAGAGCCAGCGCCGTCATTTTCAGGATTTTTTTTTGCATGATTCCTACTCAACCAATCCGAATTATAGTATACTAAAAGGTATGAATGTTTTTAAAATTTCATGCCGGGAGGAACTCTTTGATCAGACTGGATAAATTTTTATGTGAAACGGGCGCGGGTACGCGCAGTGAGGTGAAAAACCTGATAAAAAAAGGCCGTGTGACGGTAAACGGGGAGACGGCAAAAGCCCCGGAGCGGAAAGTGGACGAAGAAAAGGACGAAATCTGTCTGGATAAAGAACGGCTTTTTTGGGTGAAAAACGTCTATTATATGCTCCACAAACCGGCGGGAGTGGTGACTGCCACCTATGACAGCAGGGAGGCCACTGTGCTGGATTTGATGGAAGACGCTTTCGGAAAAGATCTTTTTCCGGTGGGGCGGCTGGATAAGGATACGGAAGGCCTGCTGCTGATCACAAATGACGGGGCATTGTCCCATCGGCTGTTATCGCCCAAAAAGCATGTGGAAAAGACCTATCTTGTCCATACGAAAGAAAAGTTGACACAGGAAATGCTTTCCCGTCTGGAAGGCGGGGTGGACATCGGGGATGAAAAGCCCACGCTGCCGGCAAAGACAGAACTTCTTGCGGACACGGACCGAGGACTTTTATTGACCATCACGGAGGGGAGATTTCATCAGGTCAAGCGGATGCTGGAAGCGGTAGGCAATGAGGTTGTCTCCTTAAAACGGCTGTCCATGGGACCGCTTGTGCTGGATGAAACGCTGCAAAAAGGACAGTGGCGTCCTCTGACAGAGAAGGAAAGAAAGGAATTGGGTGTCTGAGTTGGATATATTAAGAAAAATAGAAGCTGTCATTTTTGACCTGGACGGCTCCCTGGTGGATTCCATGTGGCTCTGGCATGAAATTGACGTGGAGTATCTGGGACAATTCGGACTGACTGTGCCGGATGACCTGCAGCATGTGATCGAAGGCTTCAGCTTTTCCGAAACCGCTCTGTATTTTAAAGAACGTTTCCAAATCCCTCATCCGGTGGAGGAAATTAAACGGACGTGGAATGAGATGGCCTGGGAAAAATATATGAACGAAGTGCCCTTAAAGCCCGGCGCGGACCGCTTTTTAGAGATCTGTAAAAACAGCGGGATCAAGCTTGGCATCGCCACCAGCAATTCCCGGGAGCTTGTGACAAATGTGGCAAATGTGCACGGTCTGCACGATTATTTTTCCTGTATCATGACAAGCTGTGATGTGGGGCGGGGCAAGCCGGCGCCGGACATTTATCTGGCCGTGGCCGGACAGCTTTCGGTCCGTCCCCAAAACTGCCTTGTGTTTGAGGACATCATTCCCGGCATTCAGGCGGGAAAGGCCGCAGGCATGAAGGTATGCGCGGTGGAGGATGAATATTCCCTGTTTCAGACCGTTGAAAAAAAGAAACTTGCGGATTATTATATCAGAGATTATAACCAATTATTTGAATGAAGAGGAGCAGCCAAGATTTGAGTAACGGATTTTTACCTGTCACCCCGGAAGAAATGAAGGAAAGGGGCTGGGAACAGCCGGATTTTGTATATGTAAACGGGGATGCATATGTGGATCATCCTTCCTTTGGCGCAGCTATCATCAGCCGTGTGCTGGAAAGCCATGGCTATAAAGTCTGCATCATTTCCCAGCCCGACTGGAAGGAGGACGAGAGCATCCGTATTTTCGGCCGCCCCAGGCTGGGTTTTCTGGTTTCCTCCGGCAATATGGATTCCATGGTGAACCATTATTATGTTTCCAAAAAAAGAAGATCCACAGATGCCTATACCCCCGGCGGTGTGATGGGAAAGCGTCCCGACCATGCGGCGGTGGTCTATGCCAATCTGATCCGCAGAAGCTATAAGGACGTGCCCGTCATCCTGGGCGGAATCGAGGCCAGCTTACGGAGGATGGCGCACTATGATTACTGGAGCAATTCCTTTAAACATTCGATCCTGATTGACAGCCAGGCAGACCTGATTTCCTATGGAATGGGGGAAAAATCAATCGTAGAGATTGCGGACGCTTTAAACGCCGGGATTTCCGTAAAAGATCTTTCCTTTATTCCCGGAACGGTTTACCGCACGAAGGATATCAGCGGCATTTATGAAGGGGAACTGCTTCCTTCCTATGCTGAAATGAAAGAAACTCCCGCCCGGTATGCGGAAAGCTTCCGCATCCAGTATAACAATACCGATCCCTGTAACGGGAAAACGCTGATCGAACCTTATCCCGACGGAAGCTTCGTGGTGCAGAACCCGCCCCAGCTGCCCCTTTCCACAGAGGAGATGGACAGCGTGTACAGCCTGCCTTATATGCGCACCTTTCACCCTTCTTATGAAGCGCTGGGAGGCGTTCCCGCCATTGCGGAAATCAAATTTTCCCTGATCAGCAACCGGGGCTGTTTCGGCGGCTGCAGTTTTTGTGCGCTGACCTTCCATCAGGGCAGGACCGTACAGGTGCGAAGCCATGACAACATTGTAGAAGAAGCGGAAATGATGATCCGGGACCCGGAGTTTAAAGGATATATCCATGATGTGGGCGGGCCCACTGCCAACTTCAGAGCGCCTTCCTGCCAGAAACAGCTCACGCTGGGTGTCTGCAAACATCGCCAGTGCCTTTTCCCGAAACCCTGTGAAAACCTGACGGTAGACCATTCCGATTATTTGGCGCTTTTACGAAGACTGCGCAGCCTGCCCGGCATAAAAAAAGTATTTATCCGCTCCGGAATTCGGTTTGATTATCTGCTGGCGGATCCGGACGATACCTTTTTTAAAGAACTGATCCGGTATCATGTGAGCGGGCAGTTAAAGGTGGCGCCTGAGCATATCAGCGATCCGGTGCTCACCCGCATGGGCAAACCGGAAAATGCGGTCTATGAACGGTTTGCCGGGAAATATAAGCAGCTCAATGACAGACTGGGCTGCAAACAGTTTCTGGTCCCTTACCTGATGTCCTCCCATCCCGGTTCCACCTTAAAGGAAGCGGTGGAACTGGCGGAATATCTGCGGGACACCAAAAGCTGGCCGGAACAGGTGCAGGACTTTTACCCCACGCCTTCCACCATGTCCACCGTCATGTATTACACCGGCATCGACCCCAGGGACGGTTCCCGGGTGTATGTGTGTAAAAACCCCCATGAAAAGGCGATGCAGCGGGCGCTGATCCAATACCGGGATCCGGCCAATTATGACCTGGTGCAGGAAGCGCTGGTCAGGGCAGGGAGGACAGATCTGATCGGATTTGGGCCAGAGTGCCTGATCCGTCCCCGCAGCATCCCCAAAAACGGACAAAAGCAGGGAGTAGGACAACCCTCCGGGACAGGAAAGAGAGGATCCCGGCAGCGGGAAGATCTGTCAGGCAAAAACAGGAAGAAAAAGACCATTCGCAATGTGCATAAAAAGAAATGAGGGGAGGAATGTAAATGAATATCATCGTAATTACAGGTGCGTCTTCCGGCATGGGCAGGGAATTTGCCCTCCAGCTGGACCGGGGATTGCAAACCATAGACCAGTTCTGGCTCATCGCCCGCAGAGGGGAACGGATGAAGGAAATGGCGGAAAAAATGCGTCATCCGGTAAAAATCCTTCCGCTGGATCTGACCAGCCAGGGGGATCTGGAACTGTTCGGGGAAGTGCTCTGTGAAGAAAAACCGGTGATCCGTATGCTGATCAACTGTGCAGGGTTTGGCATGATCGGGGATTTCGATGAAATTCCCATGGAACAGCAGGCGGGAGAAGTGGATTTAAACTGTAAGGCGCTCATGCAGATGACCTATATGTGCATTTCATATATGAAAAAGAAAAGCCGGATCATCCAGCTGGCCAGCAGCGCCGCATTCCTGCCCCAGCCCGGATTTGCCGTTTATGCGGCCACAAAATCCTTTGTCCTGAGTTTTTCACGGGCGTTGCGGGAAGAATTAAAAAACCGCGGTATTTTTGTTACCGCAGTGTGTCCCGGCCCGGTGCGGACGGAATTTTTTGAGGTGGCGGAACAGTACGGCGCCACACTGTCCGTCAAAAAATATACTATGGTGGAAGCGGAACGAGTGGTGCATGACGCGCTGGCTGCCAGCTGCAAAAACCGGCCCATGTCCGTATGCGGCCCGCTGATGAAGGCTTTTTGGGTTATGACCCGGGTGATGCCTCAGGCCCCGGTCCTGCGCCTGACCTATTTTTTAAAGCAGAAAGGAAACTGACAGCAAGATGAAGGCAGAAAAAAAGAAAAAAGGGGAAAAGGGGTATCTGGTTTACCAGAAAAAGAACACGGCGCTGCGCACTACAGTGCTGTTCGGTCTTTCCATGGCTATCTATCTGACCGGATATATTTCTACCGGCTCCAATAAAAACCTGCTGACCATTGTGGCGGTGCTGGGGTGTCTGCCCGCCTGCCGCAGCGCGGTCAATATGATCATGATTTTTAAATACCGCGGCCTTGGGGAAGAAGACTACCGAAAAATTGCGCCCCACGGGAATGGATGCGCGAAGCTTTTCGACCTGGTTTTCACCAGCTATGAGAAGAATTTTGAAATCCATCACATGGCATTTAAGGGAAACTGTCTGATCGGCTATTCCGCCAACCCTGACTGCGATGCGAAAGCCTGCGAAAAGCATCTTCACAGCATGTGCGTCCAGAATAATCTGGGGGATGTGGAAATAAAAATTTTTAAGGAACTGCCCAAATACATAAACCGTCTGGATCAGATCGCTGCCCTGCCCGATTATGAAGTGGAAAGCGCAGAAGAAGGGGAGGAATCGACCCCGAAAGCGGATTTGGTATGCGCCCTGATGAGGGCGGTATCCCTGTGAGGAGCTGCTTATGAGAAGCGTGATGATCGGCCCCAATGAAGCGGGACAGAGACTGGATAAATTTCTCCGCAAATATATGGAAGAAGCGCCGGACAGCTTTTTTTACAAGATGATGCGGAAAAAAAACATCGTATTAAACGGCGGCAAATGTACCGGAAAGGAAAAGCTTCAGGAAGGGGATGAAGTGAAATTTTTCCTGGCGGAAGAAACCATGGAAAACTTTGGCGCCCGGACGGTTTTTGTCTGTGACACGTCGGAATATGAACGGGCCTTCCGAAAGCTTTCCGGGATTGCCGTCCTTTTTGAAAACGAACATCTGCTGGCGCTGGACAAACCGGCGGGAGTTCTGTCCCAGAAAGCCGCAGCTTCGGACCTTTCCCTGAATGAATGGCTCACAGGCTATCTGCTGGCGGAAGGGAAAATAACCCCGGCCCAACTGGCCACGTTCCGCCCTTCCGTCTGCAACCGCCTGGACAGAAATACCAGCGGTATCGTGCTCTGCGGGAAAAGCCTGGAAGGGAGCCGGATTCTCACCCGGGAAATCCGGGAGAAAAAGATCCGCAAATTCTACCGTCTGCTGGTGACAGGCGAAGTCAAAAAGGCAGCGCTGCTGGAAGGCTGGCTGAAAAAGGACAGCGCGAAAAATCAGGTGGAGATTTTTCGGGAGGAAAAAGAAGGATGTGATTATATCAAAACAGGGATCACTCCCCTTATGACCGGATTTTTAAAAGGGATCGGGCCGGTGAGCTATGCAGAGGTGGAGTTGTTCACCGGTAAAACCCATCAGATCCGCGCCCATCTTTCCTCGATTGGTCATCCTCTTTTGGGGGATCTTAAATACGGCAATAAAAAGACCAATGAGGCCTGCCTTTCCTGCGGCATCCGGCGGCAGCTTCTGCACGCCTTTCGGGTGGAATTTCCGCTTTCCGGAATGGAAGGCGTCGCGCCCGGAGGAAAAGAACTGACTGCGCCCCTCCCGGCTGACTTTGAAAAAATACTGACTCAAATTTCTGCAAAAGGATGAAGCAGCGACTATGGCAACCTGGAATTCAAGAGGACTGCGGGGTTCCACCCTGGAAGACCTCATCAACCGTACCAATGAAAAATACCTGGAAAGCAATCTGGCTCTGATCCAGAAAATTCCAACCCCCATCACCCCCATCAAAATCGACAAGGAACACCGGCATATCACGCTGGCTTATTTTGACCAGAAGAGCACGGTGGACTATATCGGTGTGGTGCAGGGGATACCGGTCTGTTTTGATGCCAAAGAATGCGCTCAGGACACCTTTTCCCTGCAGAATATCCATGTCCATCAGGTGGAATTTATGGGAAACTTTGAAAAACAGCAGGGGATCGCCTTCTTTTTGATTTACTATTCGCAGAAGGATCTTTTCTATTATCTGCCATTTGCACATCTGAAATTCTTCTGGGACCGCGCTCAGGAGGGCGGGCGGAAAAGTTTCCGTTTTGAGGAATTGAATCCGGAATATTTCCTCCCCAAGAAAAACGGGGTTTTTGTGCCTTATCTGGATATGATCCAGAAGGACCTGGCCGACAGGCCGGAATAAAAAGGGAGGGATTGCAGGACAGACCGCGATCCTAAGGAGGTAGAAACATGATTCCGATTACAAGCAGTCTTACCACTCTGTGCTATCTGGAAAAAGAAGGGAAATTCCTGATGCTGCACCGGGTAAAAAAAGAACATGACGTGAATAAGGATAAATGGATCGGTGTGGGAGGGCACGCCCTGGACTACGAAAGCCCGGAGGACTGCCTTTTGCGGGAGGTCTGGGAAGAGACCGGCCTGACTCTCACCAAATACCGTTTCCACGGCATCATCACCTTTGCTTTAAAAGACGTGGAGACACAGTACATGTGCCTGTACACCGCCACGGAATGGGAAGGGGAGCTGAATTATGACTGCCCGGAAGGGGAGCTGGAATGGGTGCCTGTGGAAGCGGTGGACAAACTGCCCATCTGGAGCGGCGATAAAGTTTTTTTTAAACTGATGGCCCGGAATGCTCCCTTCTTTTCCCTGAAGCTGGCATATGAGGGAAATGCGCTCAAAGAGTGCGTCCTGAACGGGGAACCGCTGGACTGGGAAGCTTTTCTGGAGGAAGGGACAAAAAAGTATGAAAGATGATAAAATCGGGAACGATCTTTGCCGTTGACAGGTTTGAAAATCTCAGGTATACTATACAGGATTTCATATGATAACACGGTAGCATAGTAAAGCGACAGGAGGAGTCCATATGAACAAGTCTTTACTCCATACACCCGAGGGGGTCAGGGATGTTTATGGTGCGGAATATGCGCGCAAGCTTTTGATAGAACAGAAGCTTCACGATGTGATCAGTCTTTACGGATATCAGGATATCCAGACGCCGACCTTTGAATTTTTTGATGTGTACAGCAAGGAAATCGGGACAACGCCCTCCAGCCAGCTGTATAAATTTTTTGATAAAGAGGGCAATACGCTTTCGCTGCGTCCGGATTTCACACCGTCCTGCGCCAGATGTGCCGCAAAATATTTCATGGATGAAACCCGGCCGATCCGTTTTACCTATTCCGGAAGCACCTTCACCAACACTTCCAGCCTTCAGGGGAAACTGAAGGAAGTGACTCAGATGGGGGCGGAACTGATGATGGAGCCGTCCGTGGAAGCGGATGCCGAGATGATCAGCCTGGTGATTGAGGCTTTGAAAAACTGCGGTCTTAAAAATTTTCAGATCTCCGTGGGAGAAGTGGAGTATTTTAAGGGAATCTGTTCCCAGGCGGGACTGCCGGAGGACGTGGAATTAAACCTCCGGGATTATATTTCCGCCAAGAATTATTTCGGCGCGGAAGAGCTGCTTTCAGAGCAGAAGGTCCGCAAGGATTACGCCAGGGTTCTTCTGCAGCTGGCGGACACCGTGATGGGCGCCAATGATCTGGAAAAAGCCCGGCAGCTGGTGGACAATGAACGTTCTCTGATGGCCATTGAACGGCTGGAGAAACTCTATAGCGTTCTTCAAAAATATGGCGTGGAAAAATATGTGTCCTTTGATCTGGGACTGCTGAGCCGTTATAACTATTATACCGGAGTGATCTTTAAGGGATATACTTACGGCGTGGGTGATGCCATCGTCACAGGCGGACGGTATGACAGGCTGTTATCCTATTTTGGGAAAAATGCGCCTGCCATCGGATTTGTGATCGTGGTGGATGATCTGATGGAAGCGCTGACCAGACAGAATTTAAAACCCGAAGTGAAACCGCAGGGCACCCTTCTTTTTTATGAGAAAGGAGCCTTTGACGAAGCGCTGGCGAAAGCCAAGGAGCTTCGCAGTAATAAAATCCGTACGGAACTGATGCCTGTGCCGGAAAACAAGAGCGGATATGAGGCCTATTCCAGAGGGCAGCTGTGCAGCAGCGCACTATTGGTGCGGGCCGGAGGAATCTGCGAGAAACTGATGTGAATGGAGAGTGACTGCTGGTATGGATGAGAACAGGTATTTGACCTTTGCCCTGACAAAAGGGCGGCTGGCGAGCAGGACGCTGGAACTTTTGGAACAGATCGGAATTACCTGCGAAGAGATGAAGGACAAGGATTCCAGAAAGCTGATTTTTGTCAACGAGGATTTAAAACTGAAGTTTTTCCTGGCAAAAGGCCCTGATGTTCCCACCTATGTGGAATATGGGGCGGCGGATATCGGTGTGGTGGGAAAGGATGTGCTGCTGGAGGAAGGCAGGCGCGTATATGAAGTGCTGGATCTCGGTTTCGGAAAGTGCAGGATGTGTGTCTGCGGCCCCGCAAAGGCGCGGGAACTTTTGCTGCATCATGAAATGATCCGCGTCGCCAGCAAATATCCCGTCATCGCAAAGGATTATTTTTATAATAAGAAGCATCAGACCGTGGATATCATCAAACTAAACGGTTCTGTGGAACTTGGCCCCATCGTGGGCCTGTCCGATGTGATTGTGGACATAGTAGAAACCGGAGGAACCTTAAAAGAAAACGGTCTGGAGGTTCTGGAAGAAATCTGCTGCCTGTCCGCCCGCATGATCGTCAATCAGGTCAGCATGCAGATGGAAACGCAGAGAATCAAAGAAATTATTTTAAAACTGCGCTGCCGGCTGGCACAGGAGAATTAAAATGCCCTTCGGGCAGAAGAGGTGAAGAATTATGAAAACGGTCAGACTGACTTCGGAAAGCAAACGCAGCCTGCTGCAGGATCTTTTAAAGAGAAGTCCCAACAACTATGGGCAGTATGAGAGTGTTGTGGCGGATATTATTCAAAATGTGCGGGAAAACGGGGATGAAGCCTTGTTTTCTTATACCAGACAATTCGACCGCTGCGAAATCTCAGCGGACACCATACGGGTGACACAGGCGGAAATCGAAGAAGCCTATGCAAAGGTGGATGCTCATTTTGTGGAGGTTATGAAAAAAAGCGCGGCCAATATCAGAAGTTTTCATGAAAAGCAGCTGCACAACAGCTGGTTTGATCCCAGGCCCGACGGCACTATCCTTGGAATGAAGGTGCTGCCCATCGCCGTGGCGGGGGTGTATGTGCCCGGCGGAAAGGCCGCCTATCCTTCCAGCGTTCTGATGAACGTGATCCCCGCGAAAGTTGCGGGTGTGGAGCGCATCATCATGACCACGCCGCCCGGCGCGGACGGAAAGGTGAATCCGGGCACGCTGGTGGCAGCCCACATCGCGGGAGTGGACGAAGTCTATAAGGCAGGCGGCGCCCAGGCAATTGCCGCCATGGCGTTTGGAACCGACAGCATCCCCAAGGTGGATAAAATTACGGGCCCCGGCAATATCTTTGTAGCCCTTGCCAAAAAAGCCTGTTTCGGCTACGTGAGCATCGATTCCATCGCAGGCCCCAGTGAAATCCTGGTGATTGCGGATGATACCGCAAATCCCCGCTATGTGGCGGCGGATCTTTTGTCCCAGGCAGAACACGATGAACTGGCCAGCGCCATCCTGATCACCACAAGCGAATCGCTGGCTGCTGCGGTTTCTGAGGAGGTGGACCGGTTTACCCGGGAACTGTCCCGAAAGGAAATCATCCAAAAATCCCTTGACAATTACGGATATATTCTGCTGGTGGAGGATCTGGAGGCAGCGGCGGAAGCGGCAAACGATATCGCATCCGAACATCTGGAAATTCTGACGCGGGACCCTTTTGCCCTGATGACCAAAATCAAGAATGCAGGAGCCATTTTTCTGGGAGAATATTCATCCGAACCGCTGGGCGATTATTTTGCAGGCCCCAATCATGTACTGCCCACAAACGGTACGGCGAGGTTCTTTTCTCCTTTAAACGTAGACGATTTTTTGAAGAAAACGAGCATTATTTCCTATTCCCGGGAAGCCCTTTCACAGATTCATCAGGATATCGAATGTTTTGCCCAAAATGAGGGCTTGACAGCGCATGCAAACTCCATTAAGGTTAGATTTGAAGGGGAGGAAAGCTGATGGAAAGAACAGCCTCAATTTCGCGGAAAACAAAGGAAACGGAGATTGCGCTGAAGCTGTCTTTAGACGGCTGTGGCAGCGCGCAGATCCATACGGGCATCGGCTTTTTTGACCATATGCTGGAAGGGTTTGCCAGACACGGTTTTTTTGACCTGTCCGTTTCCGTGAAGGGAGATCTTTTTGTGGACGGCCATCACACGGTGGAAGATACCGGGATCGTCCTGGGGCAGGCCATCGCACAGGCGGCAGGGGAGAAGCAGGGAATCCGCCGGTACGGTTATTTCCTGCTGCCCATGGATGAAGCGCTGGTTGCCTGCGCGGTGGACCTGTGCGGCAGACCGTACCTGAATTTTTCCCATGCATTTTTGACTCCCATGATCGGAACGCTGGACACACAGCTGATCCGGGAATTTTTTTACGCGGTTTCCTACAGCGCCGGAATGAATCTCCATTTCAAAGTGCTGGACGGCAGCAACAGCCATCATATCGCGGAAGCCATGTTTAAATCGTTTGCCAAAGCCCTGGATATGGCGGTGGGGATGGATTCCAGAGTCGACGGTGTGCTTTCCACAAAAGGGACCCTTTAGAACCGGTAGGAAAAGGAAGTGTGTAATTATGGATTATAAAAAATTTATGCCCTGTATCTATCTCTATCAGAAGAGGGCTGTTTCCGGCAGGGAAAACCTCCGTGAGGTTTCCTTAAATCCTGTGGAACTGGCGGAAGAATACTGCATGAATAAATGCGACAGCATTTATCTTTATGATTTATCCCAGGGGGATCAGGAGCATGAGGAAGCCCTGGATATGATCCGGGAAATCTGCACCGGCGTTGCGGTCCCGGTGATTTGCAGCGGCAATATTCACCGGATGGAAGATGTGAAGAAGCTTTTATATGCGGGCTGCCGGCAGGTGGTCCTGGATTTGAACCTTCCGGAACAGGCAGCGCTGGCGGAAGAGGTGTCGAAAAAATTCGGCAGGGAAAAAATTATTGCCGGGGTGGACAATCCGGAACAGATTGAAAGTTACAGGGAACTGATTGATACCTATGCCAGTGAGGTGTACTTGTTCCATGCGGGCGGAACAAAAGAAGCGGCGTTGACTTCCCCGGTGCCGGTGATGCCTTTCCTGCCCGAAGTTTCCCTGGATAAGATCATCGAAGTGCTTTCTTTTGCCAATGTGAGCGGCATTTCCGGTCCTCTGGTGAACGATAATATCAAAAATATCGAAGCCTTAAAGAATCTCTGCCGGGAAAATCAGATTCCCGTCGCCGAGGAGAAGGCAGCCTATCGATTTTCGGAATTTAAGAAAGGGTCTGACGGTCTGGTTCCTGTGGTAGTGCAGGATGTCAAAACGGACGCTGTTTTGATGGTGGCCTATATGAATGAAGAAGCCTACAACAAAACCGTGGAAACTGGGCGGATGACCTATTACAGCAGGAGCCGTCAGGAGCTCTGGCTCAAAGGCGAGACCAGCGGCCACTATCAATATGTGCATTCCCTGGTAGCGGACTGCGACATGGATACCATTCTGGCCAAGGTGACCCAGGTGGGCGCGGCCTGCCATACCGGCGCATACAGCTGTTTTTTCAATGAAATTCAGAACCGTACCGAAAAAGTGGAGGCGCATAACCCGCTGAAGGTTTTTGAGGAAGTGTTTTCCGTCATCGAAGACAGAAAGCTTCATCCCAAGGAAGGGTCCTATACCAATTATCTCTTTGACAAGGGAATCGATAAAATATTAAAAAAGCTGGGTGAGGAATCCACGGAAATCGTGATTGCCGCCAAAAACCCCAACCCCAATGAAATCAAATATGAAATTGCGGATTTTCTGTATCATATGATGGTTTTAATGGTGGAGAAGGGCGTCACGTGGGAAGAAATTACGATGGAGCTGGCGAACCGCTGAATTGTTAGAAGGCAGGAATGTTCTGATTCTTGCCTTCATATTTTATAGAGAAGATCGCACGTTTAGTTTACATAATACTATTATGTAAACTAATTCTCTTTACAGGAGGCAAACCTTATGACAGAAGTGGAACGCAAAATTGCGCTGACTCGGTTTTTACGGGAAGAAAATGCCATGAATCGAATGAAAATGAAAAATCGGGAGGAGATTTTGTACGGCCCCGGCAAGCCTTCTTTCAACGGCAGAGAGGAACTTCCTCTGGTTTACGACGGTTATCTGGGGGAAGAAGACTTTGGGCTGACCCAGCCGGCAGGGCATCATTCCACCTTCGGTCTGCGCATGGCCCTGGCCATTCTCCTGTTCGGCGCTGTGCTCTATCTGGATAAAACAGGCGCTTCTTTTAACGGGCAGCCGGTATCCGCCATGATTTCCAGTCAGATGGAAATCTCCGTGGAAGGAAAGCTGGCGGATTTTATGAGTCGGTTTGAAACAGAATGATGATCTGTCCCGGCAAGTTTTTCCAATAAGTCAACGAAGGATAATGATTATAGTATGAACGATGAATCGAATGGCATCTGCAATGCCGAAGTGATTTATAACAAGCCATTCCCCTTTTTACGGTTTTAGATGCCCTCCTTCTTTTTTTGGTAACGAGCTTCTTTTTCCGGGGCGGTTCCAGCAGAAAGCTATATCTTATCATAACCTTTCAGGCGATCGTCGGGCTGTGTAAGGTTTTCACGTCCTATGGAACAATGCTTTTACAGCGGGTAAGCGGGCATCTGGGACTGCCGGAATATTATTTATTTCCGATCTATTCCCGAAAGCTGCCTCCCGGATCACTCCCTGGCCGATGATCGGTACCGTCGCTTTTGACTGGGGATGTGTCACATTGGTTCTGGCCGGTTTGGTGTTGGTTCTGTCCGTTCGAAACCTGGCGCATCGGGCGGAACCGGACGCAGGAGAGATCCCCAAAAGAGAACTGTTTTTCCTTTTGATGCCGGCATTTAACGGGCTTGTGGTATATAATTTTACCGGTTTGGCCATGCAGCTGCTTGTGAACCCTGTTCTTGTGGAATGGTCCATGCACGGCAGTCTCTATCTAAGCATGACATTATACATACTGATACCGGTTCTGACTGTGGTTATGCTCTTATGCATCTTATATGCCTATGAATGTGATTTAATAGGAAAGCTGCAAATACAAGGCTTTGCAAGCCTACAAAAATAAAAGAAGCCTATCACTTTACGCAGAAGGCCGTCCTTTGAGAAAAAGGGCGGCCTTTTTGCGTGGCGGGAGGCGGAAGGAGGCAAAAAAAGATAACAAAATTTTTCAGATGATTTTTGTGCAATAACACGAAAAGGAGGTTGACAAATGGCAGAGGAAAAATTGAATACGGGCCCGGAGGGGCAGCTCGGCCTGGGCGATGTTGTAAAAGACGATCCGGGTGGGCCTATGCCGGAGGCGGGCGATGTGGAAGTGTCTGCTGAACAGATCGAGGAACTGATGGCGGCCAAAAAAGCGGAGGAACGTGCGGCGCAGGAGGCTGAGGACGTAGGCGGCGCTGGTGAAAAGGCAGCGGAGGCCGGTGCCCCTGAGAAAGAGGGGCCGTCCGCGCAGGAGCCTGAAAAGCCGCGCCGTGGCCGCCGCCCCAAGGAAGAAAAAGCGGATGACCGGGAACCGTGGGAAAAGAGCTCGGCGGAACTTGAAGCGGAAAAGAAACCGGCGCGGCGTGGCCGTTCCCCCAAAGCTGACAAGGCGGCCTCCGGCGAGGGCGGGCCGGGTACGGCTGAGAAGCCGAAAAGGGGCCGTAAGTCCAAGGGGGAAAAAAAAATCACTGACGCGGCCAAGCCGGGCAAGCGAGACAAAATGTCCAGAAGTGCGCCTGGCGGCGGCCCCGTGGCGGGCGGCCCGGCCCCGGAGGTGGCTCCCGCGCCTGAGCCGCCCGTCCCCCGCGAACCGCCGCGCTCCGGGGAAACGGAGCAGATTGTATATCTTGACTTGAACGAGCTCCATGCGTTCAAGGATCATCCTTTCGGTGTGCGTGACGATGACGAGATGCGGGCCCTGGTGGAGAGCGTCAAGGTGGGCGGCGTGAACCAGCCCGCATTGGTACGCCCCCGCGAGGATGGCGGCTATGAGATCATCGCGGGGCACAGGCGGCAAAAGGCCAGCGAACTGGCCGGATATACCAAGTTGCCCTGTATCGTCCGAAACATGACCGACGACGAGGCTGTCCTCGCCATGACGGATGATAACCTGCGGCAGCGTTCTAATATCCTGCCAATGGAAAAGGCTTTTTCCCTGAAAATGCAGGTGGAGGCCATCAAGCACCAGGGGGCCCGCACTTCTGGACAAGATGTCCAGAAGGACGCGGGAAAACGCTCGATTGAAATTGTCGGGGAGCGCAACGGCCTGAACTATAAACAGGTACAGCGATATATCCGCCTGACGGAGCTTGTTCCCGATCTGCAAAAGATGGTGGACGAGAAAAAGCTGTCCTTTACCCCCGCCGTGGAAATTTCGTTCATAAAACCGGCAAACCAGCGGCATATCGCGGTATCCATCGAGGGGGAACAGGCGTCGCCGTCGCTGTCTCAGGCGCAGGAGCTTCGGAAAAGCGATCAGGCGGGCAAGCTGTCCCCCGATATGATCGACGGCATTTTAAGCAAAGAAAAAAAGGAGGTAGGCCAAGTGATTATTTCGACTTCGGAACTGGCGCAGTATTTTGGGGGCGACAAGACCCCGCGTGAAATGAAAGACAAAATCATGGAACTGCTGGGCGAATGGAAAGAGAAACAGCCGCCGGAGCTCGGCAAGGCGGAGAAAAAGGTGGAACCGGAAAAGTAATTCCCGCTCCCACTTCGAGACATTTTGTCCAGAGGTCGCCGTTTCTCCCTGGGGCCCCCGCAAAGCCAGGAGGCTTTGTGGGGAGAGGAGGCGCAACGAAGCGGGCGGATTTCGGGCGCTTGCGCCCGAAGGAGCATAGCGGAGTTTGCAACGACGAGGCTCCTGCTGGATATATCCCCCGTCGCCGCATATCAAAAAGCACAGCCGGGAGTTGCCTGTCAAGGGCGCGTAAGCGCCGCCGCCTGCGGCGGTTTACCCTTGACGGGCGGCCCCGGCTGTGCTATCCCCTGCGGGGCGGCGGGGGTATATCCTCCAGAGCCGCTCCCCTTTCCAAGATTGGAAAGGGGCGGGGGGAAAAGGTTGACCCTACATTATAATAGAAACGGAGGATTTAGAACATGAAACGACCCCTTGCTTACATTACCGCCGCATGGTATGGCGGCGACAGTGAAAACGCGGAACAGGCGGCCCGGTACTGCCGGGCGGTGTACGAGGCGGGCTTTTCGCCCATCTGCCCGGCGCTGTATCTGCCCCTGATCCTGAACGACGCGATCCCGGAGGAGCACAAGGACGGGATCGACATGGGCCGGAACCTGCTGCGGCGCTCTCATGTGCTGGTGGTGTGCGGGCACACCGTCACCGAGGCCATGAAAAACGACATCGCGGTGGCCCAGCGGTTGGGGATCACGGCGACCACGCTGGAGGGCATCCTGACCGTCAAGGGCCAGGGCCGCCGTGAGTAAGAGGCGGGCCCCCGCCGCTCCGCTGCTCTCGGAGCCCGCCGTGCGGGAGCTCCTGGCGGTGTTGGAGCAGAACAACGCTCCCGGCAGACAGGACTTTCTGGCGGTGCTGGAACAGGTGGCCGGGCTGGAAAAGCAATTAGGCGCGGCGGTGGAGGAACTGGCCGCCATGCGCAAGGAACTGGCGGAGGCCAAGGAGGGCCCGGTGAAGCGGACGCTTCAAAAGGCGGTGAAGGCCCTGGAGCACAGCGTTGCCACCCTGCGGGAAAAGCTGGGGGCACTCAAGGAGGCCGTGGTGGAGGGCTGCAAAAAGACGCTTTCGGCCTTTAAGGAGCAGGGCGTGTCGGCCCTGGCGCACACGGCGGATTTTCTGCATATCCGCCCGGCGCTGGAGTCGGTGAGCCGGGAGCTGGATAAGGCCATCGCCCAGGACGAAAAGGCGCTTGCGGTGATCGAGTCGGCCAGCCGGGAATACCACGAGGCGGGGCTCCACCTGAAAAACGCGCTCCGGGCGGTGACGGGCCGAGAGCCGGTGGCGGAGGCCAAGGGCCCCGGCGCTCTGGCCCGTGGGCTGGCCGTGCCCCTCAAAACGGAGCGGGCGATCTTTCAGTCCATGAAAAACCGGGCGGCGGGTGCTCTTGAGCGCCTGGGGCATCTGGAACAGGCCGCCCGGCCCCCGATCCGCCAGACGATGGAGGAACTGAATACCAAAATTGCGGCGGAGCGGCAGGGGCAGGAAAAGCCCGCCCCCACTGTCAAGCGGGAGGAGCGGTAGCACTTCGAGACATTTTGTCCAGAGGTGCCGCCGCTTTTTTGTCCCCGAAAGGAGGGATTGATTGAATAATGAGGATGTTTCCCGGCGCTCCATCGCCGTCACCGTCAAGGCAAGCAAGCTAACGGCGCGGGGGCTGACGTATGTGCTCCGGGGGCTGGGGCAGAAGCTCCAAAAGGCCCGCCGGGAGCATACGGCCCCCCACGGGCGGCAGAGTGTAAAACAGCTTATGGCCCACGGCACGGCCACAAGCAGTATTGAGGTGGGCGCGCCCCGGCTCTTTGACCGGGCGGCCCGGAAATGGAACGTGGACTATGCCTTTTACCAGACCGGGCCGAAAAAATACCTGTTGTTTTTCAAGTCCACCCAGGCCGACGCCATCACCGCCTGTTTCTCGGAGTATTCAAAGCTGGTGCTCAAACGGGATAAATCCCGCCCCGCTCCGATCCGGGAACAGGTGAAACAGGCGGCGGAACAAGTGAAGCAACAGCCCCCGCGTGAACGGGAACGGGTAAAGGAGGCGGCGCGTGAGGACAGATAAGCTGAAAAAGTATGTACTGCCGAATTTCCCGTATCTGTTCATCCTGTGGGCCTGCCTGAAGCTGGGGACGGCCTACCGGCTGGCGGCTGGGACGGACTTCCCCCACAAGCTCATGGGCCTGGGGGCGACCATCGGCCCGGCGTTCGCGGATTTCTCGCCGGGGCTCCATCCCCAGGACTGGCTGATCGGCATCGTGGGGGCCGTGGCGTTCCGGCTGCTCATCTATGTAAAATCAAAAAACGCCAAAAAATACAGAAGGGATGTGGAATACGGCAGCGCCCGGTGGGGCACGGAAAAGGATATGAAGCCCTACACCGATCCCGTTTTCAAAAATAACGTGATCCTCACCGGGACAGAGTTTCTCACCACCAACACCCGGCCCAAAATCCCCGGCAACGCCCGCAATCTCAACTGCTGCGTCATCGGCTCGTCGGGCTCCGGCAAAACCCGGTTTTGGCTCACCCCTAATCTGTTACAGGCACATTCATCGTATGTGGTGGTCGATCCGAAAGGGGGCGTGTTAAATCAGACGGGGTATTTCCTGCAAAAAAAGCAGGGGTACAAGATCAAGGTTTTTAACAGCATCGACTTCTCCAAGTCCATGCACTATAACCCCCTGGCCTACATCCACAACGAGGCGGACATCCTGAAATTCGTGGACACGCTGATTTCCAACACCAAGGGGGACGGTAAGGAGGGCGATCCGTTCTGGGAAAAGTCGGAACGGCTTTTGTACTGCGCCCTCATCGCCTATATCATTTTCGAAGGGCCGGAGGAAGATCGGAACATGAACACGCTGGTGGATATGATTTCCGGCATGGAGGTGAAGGAGGAGGATGAAAACTTTCTAAACGCGGTTGATTATATGTTCCTGGGGCTGGAAAAGCGCAAGCCGGATTGTTTCGCCGTCAAGCAATATAAAAAGTATCGCTTGGCCAGCGGCAAGACGGCGCGTAGCATACTTATTTCATGCGGCGCGAGGCTGGCCCCCTTTGACATCCCCCAGCTCCGGGAAATTATGAGCTATGACGAGCTGGAGCTTGACCGCATGGGGGATCGTAAAACGGCGACGTTCTTTATTATTTCGGACACCACGCAGACCTACAATTTCATCGTGGCCCTGGCCTTTTCGCAGATGTTCAACCTTTTGTGTGAACGGGCGGACAACGTGTACGGGGGCCGCCTACCCCACCATGTACGGGTACTTTGGGACGAGGCGGCAAACACGGGCCAGGTGCCCGCGCTGGAGAAGCTGGTGGCAGTGATCCGCTCACGCGAGATTTCCCTGACGCTTTTCTACCAGGCACAGAGCCAGTGCAAGGCCATTTACAAGGATAACGCGGAAACCATCATGGGAAACATGGACAGCGTGATCTTCCTGGGAGGCCGGGAAAGCACCACCATCAAGGAAATTTCGGAAAACTGGCTGGGGAAGGCCACGATCTCCATGCAGACCGAGGGCCGCTCCCGTGGGCAGTCGGAAAGCTACAACCAAAACACCCAGCGGCTGGGGCGGGAGCTGATGACCCCCAGCGAACTGGCGACCATGCCGGGGGACAAGTGTATTTTGCAGCTCCGGGGCCTGCCCCCGTTCCTATCCCCCAAGTACAAGCTGGAACGCCACCCCAACTACCAATACACGGCGGAGGCCGATAAAAAGCGAAACGCCTTTGACCTCGACAAGCTCATCAACCGCCACAGGCGGCCCCGGCTTTCCGAGGTGTACGAGGTGTACGCGGCGGAGGTGCCGGACGGGGCGCTCACGGAAGAGGACGAGGACATCCTCAACTATGACGATCTGGACGACCCGGACGCCTTTCCATAAACCGGACTTCTGGACATTTTGTCCAGAGGTGTACCTGCCGCCGAAAGGCGGCTTTCTTTATTGGGGCCGGGGCCTATCCCCGGAGAAAAGGAGTATTATATGGCATTTTTCGCATCCGCAATCACCACTTTGCAGACCCTCGTGATCGCCCTGGGAGCCGGGCTCGGCGTGTGGGGTGTCGTGAACCTGCTCGAAGGGTACGGCAGTGACAATCCCGGCGCCAAGAGCCAGGGCATGAAGCAGCTCATGGCGGGCGGCGGCATCATCGTGCTGGGCACGACGCTGATCCCCCTGCTCTCCACCCTGTTTTAAGGGCGGCTTATGGGGATTCTCACCGACTGGATCACGGAATTTCTCAAGGAGCTATTGATTGGCGGTATCATGGGGAACCTGAGCGGCCTGTTTGATAGCGTCAACCACCAAGTCGGGGAGATCGCTGTTGAGGTGGGAACAACCCCGGCGAACTGGAACGCCGGGGTTTTCTCCCTCATTCGGAATTTGTCCGAGTCGGTGATCCTGCCGATTGCCGGTCTAATCCTGGCTTTTGTGGCGACCTATGAGCTGATCCAGATGATCCTGGAAAAGAACAATATGCACGAGTTTGACGTGGCAAATATCTACAAGTGGGCCTTTAAGACCGCTTGTGCCATCCTCATTCTCTCCAATACGTTTAACATTGTCAACGCGGTTTTCGATGTGTCGCAGAGCGTGATCGCCAGGGCCGGGGGCCTGATTTCGGGCTCCACGGACATCACGGCGGATATGCTCACCAACCTGGAGACGACGCTGGAGGGCATGGATTTAGGCCCCCTGCTGGGGCTCTGGCTCCAGTCCTCCCTCATCGGCATTACCATGTGGGCCCTGAACATTGTCATTTTCGTCATTGTGTACGGGCGCATGATCGAGATTTACCTTTTGACAAGCCTTGCGCCGCTGCCGATGGCGACCCTGGCAAACCGGGAGCTGGGCGGCACGGGGCAGAACTACCTGCGCTCCCTGTTCGCGGTGGGCTTTCAAGGGCTGCTCATTTTGGTGTGCGTGGGGATTTACGCGGTGCTCGTCCAGGGCATCGCCACGGGCGGCGACCCCATCGGGGCGATCTGGGGCACCGTGGGCTATACGGTGCTGTTGTGTTTTATGCTGTTCAAGACGGGCAGCATCTCAAAAAGTGTGTTCAGCGCACATTGACGGATAGGAGGTAACTATGGCAAAAGGACAAACGGCGGCGGCAACGGCCCCCGCTGTGGACGAGGCGGCGGAGTTCCGCCGCCTGATATTTGAAGCGCCCATCGCGGAGCTTGCGGAACACCAGGGGATTTCCATTGACGAGGCTGTAAAGCTGCGTGTGGAGCAGGCGGTGGCGGCGGCCACCGAGCCCCAGGTGACGGTGCGGCCCATCGAGCCCCAGGGGAAAGTGATCGGCTTTGCCAGCGTGACGGTGGCCGGGATAACGGTGGACGATTTCAAGGTGGTGAATGGGAAAAACGGGCTGTTCCTGGGCGCTCCCAGCAAGGAGGCCCCCGGCACCCGGTACGGCTACCGCCAAACGGCACGGGTGGATCGGGCCGTGCAGGAGAAGCTGGACAGCGCGGCATACGGGGCCTATAACGCGGCTGTGGAAAAGCTGGTGGCCCGCGCCGAGGCGGTGCGCCCGGCCCCGATCAAGGAGCAGATGGCAAAGGCGGCGGAGGCCGCCAGCAAGGAAAACGCGGCCCGGCCCGCCCCTGACCGGGGAAAGGAGGCGCGGGATGCACGGTGATTTCACTTGTGGACAAAATGTCCAGAGCTTTGCCCCGGACGGGCGGCCCCTTGTGCCGGACGGCCTTTTTCTCATGGACGGGATCGAGGGGCTGCGCTCCCTGCCCCGCCATTCGGTGGATATGCTCTTGACCGATCCGCCCTATGGCACAACCCGGAACTATTGGGATGTACCACTCCCGCTTGATGAATTGTGGGAGGCGGTGCGGTGGGCCGTCAAGCCGGAGGGCGCGGTGCTCCTGTTCGCGCAGTGCCCCTATGACAAGGTTTTAGGCGCGTCCAACCTCTCCATGCTCCGCTATGAGTGGGTATGGTACAAGAGCCGTTGCACAGGCTTTCTCAATGCCCGCCGCGCCCCGCTGAAAAAGTCCGAGAATATTCTGGTATTCTACCAAAAGGCTCCGGACTACTATCCGCAGTTTGAGCAGGGGGAGCCCTATAAGAAAATCCAGACCAATAGCGGCCAGAGCCCGAACTATGGGAAGTTTACCCGATCCGGCGGCGGCTCGGAGGACGGGCGGCGCTTTCCGGGGAACGTGCTGGCGTTCCCCTGCGTGACAAGAACCATCCACCCGACACAAAAGCCGGTGGAGCTCTGCGAGTATCTGATTAAGACCTACACCCGCGAGGGACAGGTGGTGGCGGACATTTGCGCGGGCTCCGGCACTACGGCGGTAGCGGCCATGAACACGGGCCGCCGCTATATCTGCTTTGAAAACGCCCCAGCGTTCTACGGCCCCGCCGTGGAGCGGCTGGAACAGGCGCGGGAGGCCGTGACCCAGGGCGGGAAAGGAGTTTGACTATCGGAAAATACGGAGTGATTTATGCCGATCCCCCCTGGCGCTACGAACGGAGCGCCGTACAAGGGGCGGCGGAAAAGCATTACCCCACAATGAATATAAACGAGTTGTGCGCGCTCCCGGTGGCCGATCTTGCGGCCCCGGACAGTGCGCTTTTTTTGTGGGCCACGTTTCCCCAGCTCCCGGAGGCCCTGCGGCTGATCCAGGCGTGGGGTTTCACGTTCAAAACCGTGGCCTTTGTCTGGCTGAAAAAGAACCGCAAGGCGGATAGCTGGTTTTATGGGCTCGGTTTCTGGACGCGGGGAAATGCGGAGGTGTGCCTGCTGGCGACCAGGGGGCACCCCAAACGGCGGGCGGCCAACGTCCACCAATTCATCATTTCCCCCATCGAGGGGCACAGCAAGAAGCCGGACGAGGCGCGGGATAAGATCGCGGCCCTGATGGGCGACGTGCCCCGCGTGGAGCTGTTTGCCCGGCAGACCCCGCCCGGCTGGGACGTGTGGGGGAACGAGGTGGAGCCCTCGCCCGACTTGTGGACATTTTGTCCAGAGGTGCGCGGCGGCAACTGCGGCAAGGAAGGAGGTTTGAAATGCCCTATGTAAATGTACCAAATGACCTATCGAAAATCAAAACGAAGCTGGCGTTTAACCTGACGAAGCGCCAGCTTATCTGTTTCGGCGTGGCGGCCCTGGTGGGAGTCCCCGCCTATTTCCTGGCCCGGAGCTCCCTGGGGAACACGGCGGCCATGTTCCTGATGGTGGCGCTGGTGCTCCCGGCGTTCCTGCTGGCCATGTATGAGCGGGACGGGCTCCCGCTGGAAAAGGTGCTGCGGAACATCGTCCGGGCCCGGATCACCCGGCCCGGCGCGAGGCCCTACCGCACGGAGAATATTTACGCCCCCTTTGCTCAGGGGGACGTTATGAGAAAGGAGGAGCCTATTGCAAAAAAAGCAAGCGCCAAAAAGCGGCCCCGCAAGGGGTAAAGGCCGGGCGGCGATTTCCGCCCAGCAGACCATCCCCTATGTGCAGATGCTCAAAGACGGCATCTGCAAGGTGCGGGAGGGCTACTACACAAAAACCCTGGAATACGAGGACATCAATTACTCGGTGGCAAGCACGGAGGATCAGGCGGCCATTTTTGACGGCTGGTGCGGCTTTCTCAATTACTTTGACAGCGCCCTGCCGTTCCAGCTCTCTTTTGTGAACCACCGTTCCCACGGGGGGAGCCGGTACAAGGTGAACATCCCCCCGGCCCAGGACGAGTTTGACAGTATCCGGGGCGAGTTTACGGAAATGCTCAAGCGGCAGATCGCCCGGTCTAACAATGGCATCGTGCGCTCCAAATATATCACCTTTGGCGTGGCCACCGCCGACCTCGCCGCCGCCCGGCCCCGGCTGGAGCGCGTGGAGTCCGACCTGATGGGGAACTTCAAAAAGCTGGGGGTGCAGTCCCAGCCCCTGGACGGGCGGGAGCGGCTGGCCCTGCTCCACGGGCAGCTACACCCCGGAGGCCGGGAGCCGTTCCGCTTTTCCTGGGATATGATACCCAAAACCGGCATGGGGACAAAGGATTTCATCGCGCCGGACAGCTTCGACTTCCGGCAGTCCCGCACATTCCGGGTGGGGCAATCCTGGGCGGCGGCGTCCTACTTGCAGATCATGGCGTCGGAGCTCTCGGATAAATTGCTTTTGGAGCTCCTGGAGCTGGACGCGGAAATGACCGTGACGCTCCATGTACAGACGGTGGATCAGGTAAAGGCCATCAAGACGATTAAAGGAAAGGTTTCCGATATTGATAAAATGCGCGTGGAGGAACAAAAGAAAGCAATCCGGGCCGGGTACGACCCGGACATCCTTCCGCCCGACCTCATCACATTCAGCAAGGACGCGGCGGCACTCTTGGCCGACCTGCAATCCCACAATGAGCGGATGTTTCTGCTCACGTTCCTGGTGGTGAACACGGCCCCCACCCGCCAGCGGCTGGAAAACGACCTGTTCACCGTGGGCGGGATCGCACAAAAGTACAACTGCGCTTTGAAACGGCTGGACTTCCAGCAGGAGCAGGGCTTTGTTTCCTCCCTGGCCCTGGGGCACAACGGGATCGAGATACAGCGGGGCATGACCACCAGCTCCACGGCGATCTTCGTGCCCTTTATGACCAGGGAGCTGCGTATGGACGGGCAGGCCCTCTACTATGGCATGAACGCTTTAAGCAACAACGTCATCATGGCAGACCGCAAAAAGCTCAAATCGGCAAACGGGATGTACCTGGGCTCGACTGGCTCAGGCAAGAGCTTTGCCGCCAAGCGGGAGCTGGTCAATGTCTTTCTTGCCACCCAGGATCGAATTATCGTGGTAGACCCGATGGGGGAATATGCGCCGCTGGTGCGGCGGTTAGGAGGCCAGGTGGTGGAGATCGCCCCGGACAGCCCGAACCATATTTCCCCGATGGACATTCAGTTGACCGTGAACGGGGACGAAAGCCCCCTTTCCATGAAGGCGGATTTCCTGCTTTCCCTATGTGAGCTCATTGTAGGCGGCAGCGAGGGCTTGCAGCCGGTGGAAAAAACCGTGATTGACCGTTGTGTGCGGCTCGTCTACCGGGAGCTGGCCCTGGGGTTGGACACAGCAAAGGCGCCGCTCTTGCAGGACTTGTACGAGGAACTGCTCAAACAGCCGGAGCCGGAGGCCCGGCGGATCGCCACGGCCCTGGAGCTCTATTGCACGGGCTCATTAAACCTTTTCAACCATCACACCAACGTCAATCTCAATTCCCGCGTGGTGTGCTTCGTGCTCAAGGGCATGGGCGAGAACCTGCGGAAAATCGCCATGCACATCACAAATGATTTCGTTACCCAGGCCGTGGACGGCAATTTCCGGGACGGCGTGGCGACCTGGTGCTACTTTGACGAATTTCACATTTTGCTCCGCGATCCTCTCACGGCCAGTTATTTCGTGGCCGTCTGGAAGATGCTGCGGAAAAAGGGCTGTGTACCCTCGGCCCTCACGCAGAACGTGAAAGACCTGTTGGCCAGCCGGGAGATTGAGAACGTGCTGGACAACACCGACTTTATGATCCTGCTGTCCCAGGCCCAAAGTGACCGGGCGATTATCGCCAAGCAGCTCGGCATTTCAGAGCACCAACTCTCCTACATCACGCATAGCAATTCCGGCGAGGGGCTGTTGTTCTATGGCAACGTGACGATCCCGTTTGTGGATCGTTTCCCCAAGGGCGAGATTTACGACTTGCTCACCACCCGCCCGGAGGACTTGAAAAATGACGCGGGGGCATGACGGCCAGGGCCGGGAACCGGGGCCCACCTCTGGACAAAATGTCCACAAGTGGAGCCGTTCCAAGCTCCGGCAGGAAAGCAAACAGGCCCGGCCCTCTGAGCGGCTCCGGGAAAAGCCGGGCGGCGCGGATCGGGCGGGCCACGTCGTGAGGGATGTTCCCGCCCCTGTGGAGGGCGAGGCCCCCGTATCATCCGGCGAGGCCACCTCTGAACAAAATGTCCAGAAGTCCCGGCAGGAAAAGCAACCGGCGCGGCCCTCTGACCGCCTGCGGGAAAAGCCGGGCGGCCCGGCCCGTGGGGAGTCTGCTCCCGGTAAAGAGAATACGGCGGGGGCCTCTCCCAATACGGGCGGGGGCCCTGATCCTGGCGCTGGCGGGCCTGCTCCCCCTGGGGGCTCCCACGCTGGGGACGGGGCCCCGCCGCCCGGCCCGGACAAGGGCGCGGAAAAGCTGAACAAGGCAAAGCGCCGCATGGAACAACGCAGCGCGAAGCTGGAAAAGGCCCAGGGCAAGCTGGCGGCCCAAAAGCCGCCGAAGAAGCCGGGGGCCGTAAAGCGCGTGGGCGGCGTGGCAAAAAGCGAGGCGTGGATGTTTGTCCACGGCAAGATTTATCAGGTGGAGGACGAGAACGTGGGCATCGAGGCAGCCCACCGCTCCGAGCTCACCGGGGAGGCCACCGTGCGCGGCGTTTCCCGGTTTGTGAAAAAGCAAGTCCGCACCCATCCGGCCAGGGCCGTCCGCAAGGCGGAGGCCCAAAATATCAAGGCAACGGCGGACTACCATTTCCGGGCGGCGGCTATGGAGCACCCGGAGCTGAAGGACAATCTGGCGGCCCGCGCCTGGAAAAAGCACCAATTCCGCAAGCAGTACAAAAAGCAAGCGCGGGAGGCGGCGAAGGAAAGCGCCAAGGCCGCCGGAAAGACGGCGGCCAAGGGGGGCCGGGCCGCCGCTGGTTTTGTGAAGCGGCATCCCGTGGGCTGTCTCATCGCCCTGGCCGTCCTACTGCTCCTGTTCATGCTTCAGTCCTGCGCGTCCTCTCTGGTAACGCTGGGAAATGGGATGGTGGGCTCCATAGGGGCCAGCACCTATCCCTGCGAGGATGGGGAGCTCCTGGGGGCCGAGGCCGCTTATGTGGATTTGGAAAACGAGCTTCAAAACTACCTTGACACCTACGAAAGCACCCACGATTATGACGAGTACCATTTCGACCTGGACGAGATCGAACACGACCCCTACAACCTTTTATCCATCGTCTGTGCGCTCCACGAGGGGGAATGGACGGTGGCCGAGATACAGGCCACTCTGCAAATGCTCTTTGACAAGCAGTATATTCTCACTGAGGAGGTGGTGGTGGAGACACACTACGACAGCGACGACGAGCCCTATGACTGGTATGTGTGCTATGTGACCCTCACCGCCGAAAACCTGTCCCACCTGCCGGTCTACATGATGGGCGAAGATCAGCTCTCCCGGTATGCCCTCTATATGGCAACCCTGGGGAACCGGCCCGACCTGTTCCCCGGCTCCGGCTATGTGGACAAATACACCAACCCGCCCCCGGTCTATGATATTCCCCGGTCGGCGCTGGAGGATGAAACCTTTGCGGCCATGATGGAGGAGGCCCAGAAATACGTCGGCTATCCCTATGTGTGGGGTGGCTCCAGTCCGAGCACTTCCTTTGACTGCTCCGGCTATGTGAGCTGGGTAATCAATCATTCCGGCTGGAACGTGGGCCGCCTGGGGGCAACCGGCCTTTACAACATCTGCACCCCCGTTTCCAACCCCCGGCCCGGCGATCTGGTGTTCTTTGTGGGGACGTATGACACGGCGGGCTGCTCCCACTGTGGCATCTATGTGGGGGATGGGATCATGCTCCACTGTGGCGACCCGATCCAGTATTCCAACTTAAACAGCAGCTATTGGCAAGCTCATTTCTACGCCTACGGGCGTTTACCATGAATGGAGGTATTGAATGGCGACAAGTAAAAGCGCGAAAATCCAGGGCGAGATTGACAAGGCGAAAGCCAAAATCAGCGAGGCCCAGGCCAAGCTCCGGGAACTGGAGCAAAAGCACAAGGAGGCGGAAAACGAGGAGATCGTGGACATCGTGCGGGGCATGAGCATCCCCCTGGGTGAGCTGCCCCTCCTGCTCCAGAAGCTCAAGAGCGGCGAGGCCCCCACCTCTGGACAAAATGTCCAGAAGTCCGGGGAGGCCGGAAAGGAGGAGCCCAATGAGGAATAAGCCGACCATGCGGGGGGGCCTGGCCCTCCTGCTCTGCGTGTTCTGTCTCTGCCCGTTCCTGCTGGGGATGACCGCAAATGCCAGCACCCTGGGCGAGTCCGGGGGTGGCTGCGTCATCACCTGCACCTGCACCGTGCGCTGCACGGAAAACAGGAAAAATCCCGATTGCCCAGGGTGCCAGGACGATCTGACCGTTTGTATCGGAAAGCGGTTTAGCTGTACCTGCTCCGAGAAATGCACCGAGGAAAAGCACAACGAGGCGTGTCCGGCCTGCGCCCTGGCCCTCTGGCCCTGCACGGGGAAGGAGCCGGAGCCGGCGTGCTCCTGCGAGGTGAAATGCGCGGCGGAGGCGGTGAAAGCGGATTGCCCGGTCTGCGCCGCCGACCTCGCGGCCTGCAAGGGCAAGGCCCCGGAGCCGGAGCCCGTCCCGGTCTGCTCCTGCGAGGTGAAATGTGCGGTGGGCGCGGTGAAAGCGGATTGCCCGGTCTGCGCCGCCGATCTCGCGGGCTGTAAAGGCAATGCCCCGGAGCCCGCGCCGGTGTGCTCCTGCTCCGTCAAGTGCGAGGCCGGGGCCGTCGCTCTCTCTTGCCCGGTCTGCAAAAACGACCTGACGGCCTGCAAGGGCAAGGCGGCCACACCCACCCCGGCCCCGGCTGGGAGCTATGCCATCTCCATTGTGGCCCCCTCCGGCTGGTACACCAAAACGGCCAAGGTGGAGATCCGCATAGTCGATGAAAACGGCACCGGCTGGAAAAAGGTTGAGGCCAAAATTGAGCGAAACGGCAGCCCGGAGGACTTGACCGACGCTTTCGCGGGCGGCGGCAGGGTGTATGTGACCCTCTCCGAAAACTGCACCGTCTATGTCACGGTAACGGGCAAGGACGGCAAGGCCACCACCAAGAGCCGCTATATCGAGTGCTTTGACCGCACGGCCCCCACGGTGAAAACCGGGATCGGCGGGCGGGTGCTCCGTGTGGAGGCCAGCGACGAGCTCTCCGGCGTGGAGGCCATCTACATCGACGGGGAGCGGTATGACGATTTGACCAATGGGACGTTGGATGTGCCCCTCCGGGATTTGGAGGACGATTACGACCAGTTTTCCATCTATGCCGTGGACGGGGCTGGAAATCAATCGAAAACCGCCCAGGTGAAAAATCCGAACTACAAGGCCCCCACGACGAACAAGGGCGAGGAGAAACCCACGATGAGCACCCCGGCCCCCACGCCCTCCACTAC
>CABSCP010000017.1 GCA_902476265.1 uncultured Lachnospiraceae bacterium | reverse complement strand
TGTCAATTTTTTTGGGACAACAAAAAAGCCAGCAAATATGCTGACTGGAAGGTGATCGGGGTAAAGGAAAGTCCTAAACTTTTATAGTGTTAAATCCTAAAGACGGGTAGAATAAAACAACTATATAGAATACATAAAAAATTGTCAAGGGATTTTTTTATTCTCTTTTTCAAAGTATGAGAGTCTGGCAAAAAGAGGACAAAAAAATACCGTTTCAAAACAATTGCAATAAATCCCTATCGTGATATAATGATGGCGTATCATGAAATTTTAATATCTTTTATTAAAATTTTTATGCAATTTTAATACCGGAGAGAAAACTTATGAAGATAATTATTATCGGCTGCGGCAAAGTCGGCATTACCCTTGCAGAACTGCTGTCCGCAGAAAACCATGACATTGTGCTGGTGGATGAATCCTCCCCAAAGCTGCAGTCGATCCCAGAAGATCTGGATGCCCTGCGCGTTCTCGGTAACGGTGCCAGTATCAACACCCAGATGGATGCCGGGGTAAAAGAGGCCGACATCCTCATCGCGGTCACCGGCTCCGACGAACTCAATCTGCTGTGCTGCCTGATCGCCAAAAAGGCCGGTCAGTGCCACACCATCGCCCGGGTGCGCAATCCCATCTATAATAAAGAAATTGATTTCATCAAGGAAAAGCTCGGCATTTCCATGATCATCAACCCGGAACTGACCGCCGCTGCGGAAATATCCCGTCTGCTGCGGTTTCCTTCTGCCATTAAAATCGATACCTTCGCCAAGGGACGCGTGGAGTTATTAAAATTCCGCATCAAACCCGAATTCGGCCTTCATGAACTTCCGGTGAGCCAGATCGCCTCCAAAACGAACGGGAACATCTTGATCTGCGCCGTGGAGCGGGATAACAAAATTACAATTCCCAACGGGGATTATATCCTGCGGGACAATGATATCCTTTCCATCATTGCCTCCCCTAAAAATGCCGCAGCCTTTTTCCACAACATCGGATTTAAAACCCATCAGGTCAAAAATACCATGATCGTGGGCGGCGGAAAAATCGCTTATTACACTACAATGCTTTTGCAGGAAATGAAAATTGACGTGCGCATTGTGGAAAACAATAAAGAACGATGCGAAGAGCTCAGCCTCCTGCTGCCCGATGCCACCATCATCTGCGGGGACGGCACCGATAAACAGCTGCTTTTGGAGGAAGGGCTGCCGGAAGCGGAATCCTTTGTCACCCTCACCGGCCTGGACGAAGAAAACATCCTGCTTTCTCTGTTCGCCCAGACCAACTCCAATGCGAAGCTGATCACCAAGGTGAATAAGATCGCCTTTACCGACATCATCAATAACCTGGATATCGGAAGCGTCATTTATCCCAAATACCTGACCGCCGATTATATCCTGCAATATGTCCGCGCCATGTCAAATTCCATCGGCAGCAACGTGGAAACCCTTTATCAGATTCTGGATAACCGGGCGGAAGCTTTGGAATTTGCCATCCATGAAGAATCGGAAGTCACCAATATCCCGCTGACGGATCTGAAGCTGAAAAAGGATCTGCTGATCGGCTGCATTAACCGGCACGGGAAAATTTCCATTCCCCGGGGTCACGACAGCATCCAGGTTGGGGACACCGTAATCATCGTCACCACCTTAAAAGGCCTTCGCGATATCCGCGATATCCTAAGAAAGTAGGGCGCTGCGATATGAATTATTCCATCGTTTTTTATATCATCGGCTGGATCTTAAATATGGAAGCCGCCTTTATGACGCTTCCCTGCATCACAGCCCTCATTTACCGGGAAAAATCCGGCTGGGCTTTTGTGGCCACCATTTTCCTTTGTCTTGCCATCGGGATTCCCCTCGTGGTGAAAAAACCGGCGAACCGGGTATTTTACCTGCGGGAAGGTTTTATTACCACTTCCCTAAGCTGGATCGTTTTAAGCTGTATGGGTGCCCTGCCCTTCCTGCTTTCCGGCTATATCACGAATCCGGTGGACGCGCTTTTTGAAACCGTATCCGGCTTTACCACAACCGGCGCCAGCATTCTCTCAAACGTAGAGGCATTGTCCCATTGTATGCTGTTCTGGCGCAGCTTCACCCACTGGATCGGCGGCATGGGGGTGCTGGTCTTTTTGCTGATCCTGCTGCCTTTAACCGGAGGCAGCCATATGAACCTGATGAAAGCGGAGAGTCCCGGACCATCCGTAAGCCGTCTGGTTCCCAAAGTAAAATCCACCGCCAAGATCCTTTATATGATCTATATTTTCCTGACTTTACTGGAAATTGTGCTTTTGCTGGCGGGCGGAATGCCGTTGTTTGATTCCCTGACCACCTCCTTCGGCACGGCCGGTACCGGTGGTTTTGGGATAAAAAATGACAGTATCGCCTCATATTCCACTTATCTTCAGGTGGTCATTACTATATTTATGATCCTTTTCGGCGTCAACTTTAACGTGTATTTCCTGCTGCTGATGCGCAAATTTAAACATGCCTTTTCCAATGAAGAAGTGCGCAGCTACCTGCTCATCATCCTGGCCGCCATCCTGGTGATTTCTGTCAATACCCTGGATCTGTTTAAAAGCTTTGGCCATGCCTTCCAGCAGGCAGCTTTCCAGGTGGCTTCCATCATCACTACCACCGGTTTTGCCACCACGGATTTTAATACCTGGCCCCAGACCTCCCGCACGATTCTGGTCATGCTGATGTTCGTGGGTGCCTGCGCGGGCAGCACCGGCGGCGGTATTAAAGTTTCCCGTTTCCTGATCATGTTAAAAACGGTGAAAAAGGAGTTACAGCAGCTGCTTCATCCCAGAAGCATCAAAAAAATCAAAGTGGACGGCAAGGCCGTGGAACATGAAGTGGTCCGTTCTACCAACGTATTTCTCATCGTCTATATCCTGATTTTTTCATTCTCCATTTTGCTGATCGCTTTCGACAATCTGGATATGACCACAAACTTCACGGCCGTAGCGGCGACCCTGAACAATATCGGCCCCGGCCTGGAGCTGGTAGGCCCCACCGGCAACTTCTCCATTTTTTCAAACGGCGCGAAGCTGGTTCTGATCTTCGATATGCTGGCCGGCAGACTGGAAATCTTCCCCCTGCTTCTGCTGTTTATGAGAAGCACATGGAAAAAATTCTAAAGGGCTGTGCTGCACTGAAAAAGTGTGCGCGTTTTAGCGCACACTCGCGCCGAGCGCGATTGCCGACAGGCAATATCTACCTTTCGCGCGAGTGCGCATCTACAGCGAAGCGTGTTTTTTTATACGATAGGAAACGAAGTTTTCTATCGTATAAAAAACAACCGTTTCGGGATATGAAAATCCTGAAACGGTTGTTTTTTATTTTCCGCTATACGATAAAGACCGGCTTTGCCCTTTCCGTCCTCTCAGTCTTTTTGTTCTTCCAATATCGCCAGCCCCCATTTCGGAAGCGCGATGTTCTCCCCTCCCCGCAGATTTTTCTGCGTCAGCAGTTCCAGGAAACCGCCTTCCGGACAGGATGCCGTCTGTTCTTTTCCGGAATAATTCAGGAAATAATACACCAGCCTTCCGGCCTGATTCCTTCCTTTCTTTACGATGACAGGAAAGCCTTCGGAGCCGGGATTTGGCAGGATGCCCTGTTCCTTCGCTGTGGTGAGCAGGATCTTTTTGAGCAGTTCTTTTTCGAACATGCATCCCAGATAACAGGCTTTTCCTTTGCCAAACGCATGCTCCGTTACGGCGCTGTAACGTCCCCAGTTCCCATGGACATACTGCAGCAAAGTTTTGGCGTTGTCCATAGGCGTAAGGCATTCCATAAAGCCTTCCGCCCTGATCCGGGATTCTGACGGGCATTCCTGTCCCTCCAGGAAAGTCTCCACAGGATAGGTAAAATGCTGGTAGGAAACACCGAAGCAGTCTGTGAGCAGATGGGGCTGACTGTCGGAATAGACTTTCATGTTTTCATCGCAAAAGGCCGTCTTAAAGGTGGCGATCAGGCAGCCCCCTTCTTCTGTAAAACGCCTGAGATTTTGCAGCGTTTTTTCCGACGCACAGTACAGGGCCGGCACGATCACCATCCGATACTTTTGTAAGTTCTCTTCCTCGGCGCTGATGAAATCGCATTCCAGATTCAGCTCATACAGCGCATCGTAGAGCCACCTCACCACATCGTTATATTCCAGCCCCGGCGCAACAGGAAACCATTTCAGTCCGGTGAGGGCTTCATTGCTCACCATCACCGCGATTTTATTTTCTTTTTTCAAATGCAGCAGATGTTCTGACAGGCGGGCGAAATCAGCGCCAATGGTCACCGCCTCCCGATAGGTTTCATTCTCTCCGAAATCATGGCTCAAAAGCCCTCTCCAATAGGTTTCACAGCCGTTATGGAGGGAATGCCAGTGCCAGTATTCCACACAGTCCGCCCCCGATGCCAGATGGGAAAAAGCCTGCAGCCTGAGCTGTCCGCTGTAGGGCTCCCACTCCGGAAATCCCTGAGCCTCCGTCTCCAGGACAAAATAATTATCCTTTTTTAAGGAACGGGTCAGATCGCCGCCAAAGGAAATCTGCACTCCGGTGAGCTGATCCTGAGAGGGATGATAAATGTCACAGCCTGCGATGTCCAGGCATTTTGAAACAGCGAAATGATCTGTATCCGGCTGTACTCCATGGGAACAGCCTCTCCAGCCAAAGTCAAAATTATGGGTGATAAACTGGTCTTCCCTCTTATATTCCCGCACGATGGCCGCCTGCCATGCCAGAAATTCCGTCACCAGGCCCCGCTGGAATTTTTCAAATTCTCCGCCCAGGCTGCCGTTTATGGTTCCCCGCACGTCCGGAAAATCCTCCCAGTCATGTATGGCATTGCTCCAGTAGTTTAAACCGAAGGCAGCGTTCATCCTTTCGATATCCCCGTCAAACTTTTCTTTCAGATATGCCACAAAGGCTTCCTGCACCCGCTTACAGGCGGTGCCGAAATGTTTGGTTTCATTATCGATCTGATAACCGATCACACAGGTTCTCCCGGCCACATGTTCCATGAGCTTACGAATCACCCGTTCACAGTAAAAACGGTAGTCCGGGTCGGTGATATCCATGATCTGTCTGGCCCCGTACAGCCCGCGCCCTGTTTTTGTTTCCGCCAGAATCTGAGGATGTTTTTTCTCCATCCAGGCCGGTATGGCGTAGGTGGGCGTCCCCACAATCACGGAGATGCCCGCCTCTTCCATGGCGTCCAGCACCCTGTCGATATGGGTAAAATCAAATACGTTATCCCGGGGCTCCAGCGTGCTCCAGGTGGATTCCGCAATGCGCACCAGATTGATGGCCGCTTTTTTCATCATGGCCACGTCCTGATGCAGCCTTTCATAAGGCATATATTCGTCATAATAAGCGACGCCGTATAACAAATGATCCATTTTCGGTCTCCTTCTCTTTTAATAAGCGATCATGGGGATGGTTTCCGCCTTCTCTTCGGAAGGCCTTTTTCTCCCCTCCGCCACTTCATAAATGTTTTTGCTGCATTCCTTCACACTTTCCATCATTTCCGGATAGGGCCGGGAACAGATATCAAAAAGGCCGATATTATAATTTTCCCCGTCAAACCTTCCCAGTACAAACTGGTCATAGCACTGGAAATAATGGCACCCTACGCCATGGGGATGGGCTGCCGCACGTTCGCAGTAATACCGGTAGGCAATTCCTCTGTCCTTCTGGGTCTTTACCCCTTCCAGGCCGGTGGCCGTGGGGCCTGCATCCAGCGCGCCAAAATGGAATTCCCCGATCATCACCGGCAGATCCACTCCCAAATTCACCACATTCTGAATTGCCTCTGTGGGATCCACCGCATAACAGTTGATGGAAAAAACGTCAAAATTCTCCCATCCCGTGACCAGATCCGGATCGGAAATCCAGGCCCAGCGCATTCCCAAAATCATGTGGTTGGGATCGGCCATACGGCAGGCTTTTGCCGGAATCGCCACATACGCCTCCAGCATTTTTTTGGAAAAACCGCGCAGATCCTCCCGCGATTTGGGAGAACGCTTTGACAGATTCTTCTGAGGCTCATACAGCTCATCAAAACTTCCAAAGGCTGTGTGCCAGGCGTCGTTGAGTTTGGCTATGGTCTTGTATTTTTCCTGCAGTTCTTCGATCAGCTTCACCCTGCAGGCCGTTTTTTTATCGGAAAAAAGCACCTCATCGGCCAGCACCAGATTGTCTACAAAGGCCCAGGAAGGTTCGTTGCGCAAAAAATAACCGATCATGAAAGGATCCTCTTTTTTTGCAGCCAGCGCCTTCGCACACCGTCTGGCATTTTGTTCATATTCTTCGGAAAACACATCCGGAAAATCCCGGAAAATGTACACTGCAGTTCCCGGAAACTCCGGCAGGGAAGTCACATAAGGAATTTTCGCATCTTCAAACAGCTCCGGATCGCTCCAGTTCCCCAGCGTATTGAGCCCGTGCCTTTTGAGCTGACCGGCCATCATTTTTTTCCACTTTTCATACCAGTCATTCCCGAAAGCCCGGCGCAGATTGGCCTGTCCGAAGGAAAACAGCGTGCATTCCCGCCGTGCCTGATCTGACGGCGGCCAGTTTCGATTCACCCGCCAGCAATCCGCCCACTCTTTTTCTTCCCTGTCCGGCAGCCAGTCCATCCACCGCTCCAGGCCATCCACCCGGCAGTCCCCGTTGACGCCCACACAGTCCGGCCCCATGGAGAAAAACGCATACCCCTCCGGATCGGCCAGCCACCATCTGCCGTCCTTTTTGACGCTGGAAAAATAGCCGGTGCCTTCCGTAAGCTTTTTCTTTTTCCAGCCTCCGTAAGCAGACCAGTCTGCAAAAGGATAACCCTCACCGGACTGGGCATATTGCTTTTGCAGCATGTTTTTCAGTTCTTCTTCTCCATGGATCTTGCTGCTCCATTCCTTCTTTTTATTCTGTCCCAGCTCGTCCACCAGTTTCTCTTCTGCAATCGGGAAATCCGCCGGATATTCATCGGTCAGCTCTGCCTGTTCCAGCCGGATCGTCACTTCATGGAAGCAGGGCAGCGAAACCAGTTCGACCCTCTCGATCTCTTCTTTTTCAATTCTGCGGCCGTGGCAGACCACCTTCTGCTGCCCTGCCGTGCTCTCCGGAAACAGCGCATGGGCGTCCGTCCAGTTTAAATCCACACATATCCGGGAGCGCACCTGACCCAAAATGCCAAAACGCACCGTGAAGGCCGCCTCCTTCTCCCCCCTGCAATAAAACAGCATGTTAAACGCCATACTGTGGTCTTCTTCGTTGGTCAGGAAAAAAGTGAGATAACGCTCGCTGCAATCCATGCATTCAGGCAGGTAAATGCCGCCTCCCTCTGCGGGCAGTAAAAGCCTGGCGCTGTCCTCATCCCCTTTTAACAGAATCACTCTGTCCGTAAGCCGTGTTTGATCAATGATAATACTTCTCATATTCTTATCCTCTGTACTTTATTGCTGATTGAGAAACCGTTTCCCGGTTTCTTCATAGTTTCAATGTAACACTCCTGTTTTCTTCCAACAATGGAATATAAATACTAAAAGATGGACAATAGCGTCCATCTTTTAAAATTTCTTTGTATCGTTTTTTTCTTAAACAGCTTCTGTTTCTTTTTCTTCCAGCCAGTCAACTCTGTTCTCCAGCGTATTCAGCCTGACGATGAAATATTCCCTTTCCGCTTTCACCCGGATCGCTTCATCCAGCTTTTTTGAAAGGTCAAGGCAGCTTTCCCCTATGATTCGAATATTGCGGTTCGTTTCATTTTCCAGCGTCAGTTCCACTTTTCTCAGACGCTGATCGACCCCCGTCAGGTCTGTTTTCACTGTCTGCAGATCTGCTTTCACCGTCCGCATGTCTGACTTCACCGTCCGCATGTCTGACTTCATGTTCTGCATATCTGACTTCATGCTCTGCATGTCGTCGTCCAACACCTGTACTTTTTCACAAAGTACGTCAATCACCTGCACCTTTTCAAGGAGCCTGTCCAGCTTTTCACTGTCCGTCATATTCCACATCCTTCCTCAAAATGCACTCCTGAATTTCCTGTTTCTCCCTGTGATTTATATTCTAACACAAGAAAGAAAAGATCTCATTCAGTTTGTAACTGAATTAATACCTTCAGAATATAGCTGTCCAGCAATTCATAGATCCATTCAGAAAGAGGGGTGAAAGAAAAGCCCAGTTTTTCCGCTTTCTCTGTGTCCAGAGAATAACTCTCCGCTCCATTATAAGGCGCACATTCCCCTGCTTCTGACAAAACCGAGGCTCATCCTGTTTTTTTCTTCACATAATCCGTTATCTGCCGAATCGAAATTGTCTGCGGGTTGGCGCCGTTAATCGCTCCTGTAAAATCACAATCCCCCAAAAACGCAAGGAACCTGCCGGCCTCATCGGATCGCACAAAGGCCATCTGCGCGTCCATATTATCCACGAACATGGATTTTTGCCTTACAGTATGGTCCACATAGAAAAACAACCGCCGGGTATAATCATCTTCCCCTATCACAAAAGGAAAACGGACCCGGACCGCCGGAATATGGGAATAATCCTGTACAATGGCGCATTCCGCCAGGCGTTTTATTTCATCATATTCGTAGTCTCCTCTGTCACAATAGAGCAACCGCTTTTGGTGAGGGTCAAATTCCTCTTCCTTTGTATCCTCATGCAGTTCCCGGTAAACAGATGCCGACGATATTTGAACATAACGCCCGCATTTGATAAGATCCAGCAAATTTTTCACCTCATTGGAACAATACGCCAGATTATCAAAAACCACATCATATTCTATATCCGGAATGTTCTGTCTTAAACTCTCTGCACTTGACCGATCCAATATCAGCCGTTTTACCTGCCTTCCAAAATCATCCGGCGTCCTGCCTCTTGTTGCAATCGTGACATCGTATCCTTCAGCAAGCAGTTCTTCCACCAGATGTCTGCCCACAAAACGGGTCCCGCCAAACACCAGCACACGCTTTCTCATAACGCTGCCTCTTTTATAAACATCTCTACAGAGGCTGCCTTCGCAGCCTGACGCAGCCATTTTTTCAGCAGTTCAGGATTCTTTTCCTGCATAATCCGATCCCGCAGCACATCAGGAACCGAACCCATATCCTCCAATAAGTCCAGCACTGCCTCTGCTTTTCCTTCTGCTTTTCCACCTGAAAATTCACTGGTTCTGAGTTTTTTTAATTCTTCCTCCTCATTGTATTCAAATATTGACATCGCAACTACCTCCGCTCTCTGCGCCGATAAAAATTCTGCCAGTATCCCTTCTTTTATGCATTCCGTCACCGCTGTGTCCACTGCTGCAGCGATCGGCATTTCTTTCGCATACTTTCTCACACGTTCCACATACTGGCAGTATTCTTTCAGCGTTTTACATCGTTCCATCAGCTGCTGATTCTGCCCCAAATTGATATTGAGCATCAGCACCTTTAATTCCAGTTCCGGATCTGATACCTTCTTTTCAAACGCATCCGATAGCTTCAGGATCTTTCTTTCCGGCTGTTTTTTGGTGCCGTTATAAAATACGACAAATCTTGGGACCGGAATTCTGGTTAAAACAGTTGAATAAATGGAACTCTCCCGAATATATTTTCCCAGCTGCCTGGCAATATAAATCAAATCTCGCAGCGGCATATTCGGATTGTAAGATGCCTGATGTTCATACAAATTCAATTCTGAATCCAATAAAAAGGATATGTCATTCTTTACATTCATATAAATGGCATTTTCCAACGTATACACCGACAGTTCCTCCGGGTTTTGATAAGCGGAACCGTTGAGCGCATTATACAGCTCCAGCAATTCCTTTTTGTCCCGAAAAAGCATGCGGAACACGGTGTCCTTTTGATTTCTGATGACTTGATTTGTTTCTTCCATAAGCTGCTCCTTTCTGCAGTTGATACAGCAGGAGCTTTCTTTTCCGTTTCGGACACTCCTGCTTCATTTTGAGGTATGTAAGCATAGAGTTTCTGAAATGAAATAAGAGAAAAGACGGCTTACGCCCGGATTCTTAGAAATTATGCTTGCCTTCATTTTAGCATCCAAAATCTTAAAAAGCAATGTGAAACAGGAAAAATTGCCCGATTTTAAAGCTGCCATACCAAAGCCCCGGCGGGATTTTCTCTCCCTGCCGGGGCTTTTTGGCTGCTTTCAGCCTATTACAATTCATTGATCGTCTCTGTCACCGATATGCTTTGAATCCGTTTTGCCGGCGCATAAACCGCGATGGCAGCGGCGGCAAAAACAACTGCCAGGATGAGAAACAGCTGTCCCGCCGGGATGCGCCAGACTGCGTATTTAAAGTGGGTTGTAATCATTACGTCATAGAGTAATTTGCTGATCATAAGGCCGGCGATGCAGCCCGCCATGCAGCCGGACACCGCATAGGTGAAGGCCTCCGCCGCTATCATTTTCGTCAGCTGCCGTTCGTCCATTCCCACCGCGCGCATGGCCCCGTACTGCTTGATTCTGGCGGATACACTCATGGAAATGCTGTTGACAATATTCAAGACCGTGACCAGCGTTATAATGGTCAAAAATCCATATACACAGAGTAAAAATGCCAGATAGGTGCCGGTGGTGCGCTGCTCACGCCGGTCATGAAAATTCAGGTTTTCAGCCGACATTTCGCTGATTGCCGCCACTTCTTCGTCCGTGACATCTCCGGTTGTCTGTATCAGGACAAGGGAATAGTCTGTTATGCCGGTGAGACGTGCAAACGTTTCTCCGGAAGTAATCAGCGTCACCTTGCCGTTTGTGAGCCCGTCGGAACTGAAGGGATCGTTTTTTAATAACCCTGCGATTTCTACTTCTTCCTCCCCCACCTGTATTTTGTCACCGATTTTCAGCGCGCTGTCCTGATCCCAGGCAGCGAGCACATAGCTGCTGTCGCCGTATACTTTAGAAAGATCACTGCCTCTTTTTAATGCATGATCTTTTTTCAGACAGTCCAAATCAAAATCATCATAGGAAACAAGATCAACGGTGGAAGCGGAAACATTCTGATTGTCGGTCTGAGCGGGAAGATCAAAGATGCTCCTGCGCCCGTAAACCTGCTTTACGCCGCCCATACCGCTGATTTTGGCGGGCAGTCCGCTGTCGATTGCATTGGAACCGTCGCCGCTTGAAATGTCGAGATCCGCGGTGGCGGCCGACTGGGGCATCAGACAGTTCACAAGATCAATCAGCACCGAAAAACTCAAAAAGAGGATAATGCTTAAGGCAAAGGACCCGGTCATCAGAATCAGGTTTTTCTTTACCGCCACCGCATGTTGAACACCAAGTGCGGCTTCGATCGGAAACAGGCGGGTATTCACCGCATGACGCACATTTTCCATATTTTCCGAATTTCCCGAAACTGCCGCCACAGGAGATACCTTGGCCGCTCGTTTTGCAGGAGACCTGGCGGCGATCAGCACCGTAATGATCCCCACAGCGGTTCCGCTGATGATCCCTACGATGCTGATTCCAAAAAGAGGAATGCCGGAAAACTCTCCGCCAACCAGAAATTTAAATCCGGCGCATAACCCCCAGGATGCTGCAATCCCAAGGATCAATCCTGCCGGGATCGCCGTTTTACACCAGTTAAGCGCTTCCAGCCTCACAAAACGTTTGATCTGCTGTCCGCTCATTCCGATGCAGCGCATCATTCCGAAAAATTTGATTCTCTGCGCTACATTGCTGTTTATGCTGCTGGAAATCATCAGCACTCCCGCAATCAGAATCATTAAGAATAAGGCTCCTGCAATCAGGTACAATGACTGCCCCCAAGCGCTGCCCCACAAATCCTCCGGATGAAATCCGCCATGTTTTTCCAGCAGTCTTGTCTTCTCCATTCTGGCGCCCATTTCCGCCATGCTGAAAACGGCGGTCACCAGGAACACGGCAAAGACAATGCACAAAAGTGTCATCCGATTCTGACGTTTGTGTACCTTTGCAGAAATCGGAATCAGGCTCAGATAACTTTTCATTCATGACACCTCCCAAAATCCGTCAGTTCGCCGTCCGAAACCTGCAATACCCTGTCTGCGGTCTGGGCGATACTGCGACTGTGTGTAATCATGACAATGGTCTGTTCATACATTTTGGACGCTTCTTTTAACAGAGCGATTACCTCACTGCTGTTTTTGCTATCCAGATTCCCGGTGGGTTCATCCGCAAGAATCAACGCGGGCCGTGTGATCAGCGCTCTCCCGATGGCCACTCTTTGCTGCTGCCCGCCTGAAAGCTGACTGGGCAGATGATGTCGGCGTTCCTTTAAATTTAATACCTTCAGCAGTTCTTCCAGGTATTTCCTGTCCGGCTTTTGATAATCCAGCAGCACCGGGAAAATGATGTTCTGTTCAACGGTCAGTTCCGGCACCAGGTTAAAGCTCTGAAAAATGAACCCGATGTGCCTGCGCCGAAACACCGTCAGACTGCTCTCCTTCATCCCGAAAATGTCTTTTCCGTCAATGAACACTTTTCCGGAGGTGGGCGTATCCAGCGCCCCCACCATATTCAAAAGTGTACTTTTGCCAGAGCCGGACTCTCCCACGATTGCCACAAACTCTCCCTTGGGAACGGAAAAGCTGACATCTTTTAATGCGTGTACTGCGGCCTCACCGCTGCCATAGGTTTTAGAAATATTTTTGACTTCCAACAAATTCATAATAAACACCTCCTTCTGTATTGATGAAGAAAGAATAGCATGTCAATCCTACTGCCATATTACAGGAATCCTACAATTTTGTAGGATTCAAAAAATTCATGGTAAATGTGGATCCGGCGCCCAGCCTGCTGTCCACCTCTATGGTGCCGCTGTGGGCTTCCACGATCGCTTTTGCCAGGGGCAGTCCCAGGCCGATCCCCTGGGTGTCTTTGGAAAACCGGCTGCGGTAAAACCGCTTGAATATGTGGTGTAAGTCTTCCGGATGTATTCCGCTTCCGTCATCCTTTATCACGATCTGCACCATTGACGGATATTGGGTCCATTCGATCCGGACGGTATTTCCTTTTTGGGTATGGTCCAAAGCATTTTTTACAATATTGCTGACCGCTTCCATCAGCCAGCTGCGGTCACAGAGCATTGTGACGCCGTCATCCCCTGACAGTTCCAGTTTCTTGCCCTCCTGCTGTGCGCGATACCCAAAATGCTTTCTGATCTCTTTCATCATCTCAGACACATTTTCCCTGTTTTTGTCAATCACAATGGTTCCTGCATCAAGTTTTGTGATTTTCAGAAGATTTTGCACCAGTATTTCGATCCTGTCCAGTTCCTGTTCGGACAGGGCGGTAAATTCCCTGACTGTTGTCAGTTCATCCGCCTCCTGCAGGATGCCGTTATAGATATTGAGGGCGGCCAGGGGTGTTTTTAACTGATGGGAGATATCGGATATGGTCGCTTTTAAAAATTTTTTCGATTTCCCCTCTTTTTCGGCGTGAGCATTCAGAATGGAGACCAGGGTGTTCACTTCATGGAACAGCCGGTATAATTCGCCTTCATCATCGCATTCAATCCGTGCATTCTGATTTCCGGAGATATATTCTTTAATTTGCACAATCGCATTTTCCATGATCTGATTCTGTACATAGAAGTACCTGTAGATCATGGCCAGTATAAAAGCGCTCATGAAAAGGCCCGCAAGCAGCACATAAAATGCTGCATTTTTTACATGCAAAGCGATGATCACAGCAGAAAGCAGTGCGAATCCTACGATTGCCGCCAATATTGTACAAAAGAGCTGTTTATTTTTCCTGTTTACCAGTATTTTCATCCTTCACCTCAATCAGCCGTATTCCATTTATATCCCATGCGCCGGACGGTCACGATTTTCTTCGGTTGTGCGGGATTGTCCTCAATTTTAGTGCGGAGCCTGCGGATATATACGGTGAGGGTATTGTTATCGATATAGTTTTCGTCACAGTCCCATAGTTTTCCCAGAATCTGTTCCGCCGAAAGAACAATGTCCGGGTTTTCCATAAAAAGGCAGAGCAGTTTATACTCTCCCGCCGTTAAGTCGAGCATTTTTCCGTTTTTATAGACTTCCCTTTTCAACAGGCAGACTTTGATACCGTCGGAATTTAATTCGGAATCCGACTGATTGAAATTATCGCTTCTGCGGAGAATTGCATTTATTTTGGACAGGAATACCGCCAGTTTGAAAGGCTTTGTGATATAGTCGTCGGCGCCGATATCCAGCCCCATGATGATGTCCGTTTCCTCATCTGCGGCGGTGAGAAAAACAATCGGGATCTTTGATGTTCTCCGGATTTCCCTGCACAGATCATAACCGGAGCCGTCGGGAAGGGATACATCCAGGATGGCCAGATCATATTTGCCGTTGATCCATAATTTTTCCGCCTCCAGGCGCGTCCGGGCTACCTCTATTTCATATCCCTGTTTTTTGATCGCAAAAGATAAACCACTGATCAGACTTAAATCATCCTCTACAAAAAAAATTCGTTTCATCTGTTTTCTCCGAAAAATTCCTGTTGTGCGGTATTGGCAGTAACTTGGGTTCAGTATAGCATTTTACCGGGAGATTGGCTATGAATTTTGTCCTTTTCATTGCCGAAAAGATAAAATATCGAAGAGAGGGACGAAGAGAGGACATATCGAAGAGAGGGCTTGACATCATCTTCTGGATATTGTATCATAACCGACATTCATCGGAGGACTTATAGTCGTAATATAAGGCCGGATAAGATGTCGGACATAATGGTTCTTTCGGAGGGCTGTGCTCACGTATGACTCAGCCGGATAAGAGATCCGTATTTGTTCGGTTTTCTTATCCGGCTATTTTTTGTGCACAGGAGGAAACATCCATGAATTTATTAACTGAAAATATCAAACCGCTCTACTTGAAGTATCTCGCTGCCGCTTTTGGCAGCGCATGTATTTCTTCCGTCTACGGTCTTGTGGATATGGCTATGGTGGGGCAATATCACGGCCCGCTTGGAACGGCCGCCATGTCCGTTGTGATGCCTGTTTTCAATATCATTTACAGCCTTGGTCTGCTGGTGGGGATTGGCGGTTCCGTTCTCTATAGTCTGGAAAAAGGGCGAAAAGGGGCAGACAGCGGTAATGAATTTTTTTCAGCCGCACTGGCCGGCACGGTCTTTTTTGCGTTGGCTGCGTGGGCAGTCATCTTTTTGGCGGAAGAACCGTTTCTGAGGCTGTTCGGCGCAAAAGGGGCGATCCTGCCCCTGACAAAAGCCTATTTGCTCCCTGTTAAAACGGTGATCCCGGCTTTCGTTTTCAATCAGATGCTGGCGGCATTTTTGCGGAATGACAATGCTCCCGGTCTGGCAACCGCGGCGGTCCTTTGCGGCGGCATCCTCAATGTTTTTGGAGATTATTTCTTTGTGTTCACAATGAATATGGGCATCCAGGGGGCCGGTCTGGCTACCGCCGCCGGTTCATGCATGACATTGCTGATCATGCTGACCCACTTTTTCTCCAAATCCAATACCCTCCGGCTTGTGCCGGTCCATCATATTTTTGTGAAATTAAAGGGGATTCTGGCCACCGGATTTTCCACCTTTTTTGTGGATCTGGCGGTTGGGATTATGACGATTCTGTTCAACCGGCAGATAATGCGGTATCTGGGCACAGACGCCCTGTCGGTATATGGCTTAATTGTCAATATCAGCATGTTTGTCCAGTGCTGTGCATACAGCGTAGGGCAGGCTTCCCAACCGATTCTTTCCATCAACTTCGGTGCCGGAAACCGGGAACGAATTCGGGAAACACTGAAGTATGCGCTGCAGACAACTCTTTTTTTCGGGGTTTTCTGGACTGTTTTCATCCTGGCTGCACCCAATGTGTTTGTCCGCATTTTTATGCGTCCGACAGCATCGGTATTACAGATTGCCCCGATCATCATGCGGTGTTACGGGATTTCATTCCTGTTGCTGCCGCTCAACATTTTCTCAACCTACTATTTCCAGTCCCTCATGAAACCGGCGGTTTCGTTTCTTGTTTCCGTCGGCAGAGGATTGGTGATCAGCGGAGGGCTGATTCTGTTTCTTCCGGCAGCAGCAGGCGCGAATGCGGTCTGGCTTGCCATGCCGGTCACTGAGCTCGTAATCGGTGTCTTTGTGGTATGGATGATGATTCGATATACAAAAGAAATGATAAAATAATGATTGCTATGGAAACGGGCGGCGGGGCAGGATACGGAGTGGGGATTCAAACTGATAGTGAAGAAGCGCCGCCTGGTTCAAAATGTCCGGTTTATCATCCGAATGAATGTACTTTTCCAGATCCAAGATGTCTCCAACTCAAAATAACGCTTTGATTATACCTTCTTTATTTTGATTTGTTTATTTAACTTGAAATAGCAATATCTATTATTTGTATTTCAGGCTTCAAATCATAATATATATTCTCTGAAATATTTTTTATTATGATTTTCTATTGTTCTAAAATCAAACACGCTCTAGGGAAACGGGCGGGGCAGGGGGTACAGGATGTCGAGTGGAAGGTTATGGGCTGTTGTGCCGCGGTTGCGGCACAAGGCGCGCGGGGGTGTTGGAGGGATTGGCAGGCCACGGCAGAGCAGCGGGGAGGAACGCCGGAAGGCGTTTCCTCCCCGCTCGCTTCGCTCGCACCATACAGGGCCAAAAAAAGGGCCTCTCGTGCAAGCACGGAGTCCCTCCTTTTGGTCCTGTATTCTGTTCTGCCTAGTACGAATATTGGCTGTTATACAGTCCCGCATAGAAGCCATTCTTCGCAAGCAGGGTTTGATGGTTGCCCTGTTCGATGATTTTTCCGTCTTTCATGACCAGGATGGTATCGGCTTCGCGGATGGTTGACAGGCGGTGGGCTACGATGAAGCTGGTGCGGCCCTCCATGAGTTTTGCGAAGGCGTTTTGGATCTGGATTTCCGTACGGGTGTCGATGGAGGAGGTGGCTTCATCCAGAATCAGCATGGGCGGTTTGCAGAGCATGACGCGGGTGATGCACAGCAGCTGTTTCTGGCCCTGAGAGAGGCTGCCGCCGTCCTCGCTGATGACGGTGTCATAACCTTCGGGAAGCCGTTTGATGAAGCTGTGGGCATGGCAGGCTTTTGCCGCGGCGATCACTTCTTCCTCCGTGGCATCCGGTTTGCCGATCGTAATGTTATCCCGGATGGTTCCGGCCCGCAGCCAGGTTTCCTGGAGCACCATACCGTATCCGGCGCGCAGGCTTTTTCTCGTCATTTCCCTGATATCCATGTCTTCCACCCGGATGGAGCCTGATGTGACATCATAAAAGCGCATCAGCAGATTGATGACCGTGGTTTTTCCACAGCCGGTGGGACCGACGATGGCCACACGCTGGCCGGGTTTTACGGAAAGATTGAAATTTTCGATCAGCTTCTGGGCCGGATCGTAGGAGAAAAAAACATCTTTCAGGTCCACCCGTCCTCTGATATCGGAAAGGACCGCTGCGTTGTCAGGTTCCGGTATCTGGGGTTTTTCTTCAATCAGTTCAAACACCCTGCCCGCGCAGGCGATGGCATTCTGCAGTTCCGTCACCACACCCGATATTTCATTAAAAGGCTTTGTATACTGGTTTGCATAACTTAAAAAACAGGTCAGCTGTCCCACGCTCAAATGGCCGGAGATGGCGGACAGTGCGCCGGTGACGCCCACACCGGTATACACCAGGCTGTTCACAAAACGAGTGGCGGGATTTGTGATGGAGGAAAAGAAAATCGCCTGAAGGGAACACTTCTGGAGCCTTCCGTTGATTTCATCAAATTTTTCCAGTGCTTCATCCTCATGGTTGAAGGCCTGTACCACTTTCTGGTTTCCGATCATTTCGTCAATCAATCCGGTCTGTTCCCCGCGGGTTTCGGACTGCAGCTTAAACATTTTGAAGGTGCGCTTTGCGATAAAGGAAGCCACAAAAAGGGAAACCGGCGTGACGAACAGGACCACCAGGGTGATTCCCACATTTACGGTGAGCATGAAGCCCAGCGTTCCCACGATGGTGATGACGCCTGTAAACAGCTGTGTAAAACCCATCAGCAGACCGTCCGCGAACTGATCCACGTCCGCGATGACACGGCTGACGATCTCTCCGTGGGCATGGCCGTCTATATATTTTAAAGGCAGGATCTCAATTTTTTGAAAAGCTTCGTTTCGAATATCCCGCACGATCTGATAAGTCATTTTATTGTTACACACATTCATGATCCATTGGGCCAGCGCCGTAATGGCGATCACCACACCCATTTTCTTTAAAATGGCAAAAATGCCTGCAAAATCCACAACCCCTTTTCCCAGGATACAGTCCACGGTATCCCCGATCAAAAGCGGCAGATAAAGGGTGGAAACCACGGTAATGGCTGCCAGCACGACAGAAAGGCCCAGATAGAACCAATATCGTCTCATATAGCGCAGCACCTTTTTTATGGTCTGCTTCTGTTTGGAATCTATTTTCTTAGCCATTTTCAAATTCTCCCCCCTTCTGCAGTCCTGCTATGGCCGTCTGCCCCACGGGATGTATTTTTATCGAACTGGGAATAATAAATTTCCTGGTAAACCGGGCAGCTTTCCAGCAGTTCCTGATGGGTTCCCATTCCCACTGCCTGCCCGTCCTCCAGCACGATGATCTGATCCGCATACTGAATGGAGGATGTCCTCTGTGACACGATAAAAACGATGGGCTTCTCTTCCATTTCCCGGATGGCTTTGCGCAGCGCCGCATCCGTTGCAAAGTCCAGGGCCGAAGCGCTGTCGTCTAAAATCAGCACTTCCGGCTTTCTCACCAGCGCCCTGGCGATGGTCAGTCGCTGCCGCTGGCCGCCGGACAGGTTCTTGCCGCCCTGAGCGATGGGCGCTTCCAGGCCGCCCTCTTTTTTCACCACAAATTCTTTTGCCTGGGAAATTTCCAGTGCCTTCCATAGGTCCGCTTCTGTGGCGTCCTCTTTCCCCCAGCGCAGATTGTCCGCAATCGTCCCTTCAAAAAGCACCGCCCGCTGAGGCACAATCCCGATTTTTTCCCGCAGCGTTTCCAGACCGTATTCCTTCACATTTCTGCCGTTTAAAAGAACGCTTCCCTTCGTGGCGTCGTAAAACCGGGGAATCAGATTGATCACGCTGGATTTTCCGGAACCGGTGCCGCCGATAATACCGACGGTTTCCCCCTCATGGGCCGTAAAATGGATATCCGACAAAGACTCCGTTCCCGCACCCGCATAAGTCAGGCTCACATGGTCAAAGGTGACCGAGTGTCCGCCTCCGGCCCCTTTTTTCTCCTGCCCGCCGCAATGACGTTCCTGTTGTGTAGCGCCCCGATAGCTTCCGCCCACCAGGCTGTTCTCCACTTCAAACACGTTCTGTACGCGGTTGCCGCAGGCGATGGCTTTGGTCACGGTGATGATCAGATTTGCCAGCTTCACAAGTTCCACCAGGATCTGGGACATATAGTTCACCAGCGCCACAACCTGGCCCTGGGTCAGCGCCCCGGAATCCACCCGCACCGCGCCGGTATAAAGCAGGACGATGATCGCACCGTTTACGATCACATAAGTGACGGGATTCATCAGCCCGGAAATCCTGCCCACAAATTTCTGCAGTCCGGTGAGCGTTTCGTTGTCCCCTTCAAACCGCTGCCATTCCTCCTGCTCCTTGTTAAATGCCCGGATCACCCGGACGCCGGTTAAATTTTCCCGGGTCAGGCCCAGCACCTTGTCCAGGGCGGCCTGCACCTTTTTATACATGGGCATGGTCCAGATCATGATGCCGAATACTACGATGGAAAGAAGCGGGATGGTCACCACGAAAACAAGGGCCGCCTTGAAGTCCACTGTAAAGGCCATGATCATGGCGCCAAACACGATGAAGGGCGAACGGAGGAACAGACGCAGCACCAGATTGACGCCGGACTGTACCTGATTGATATCGCTGGTCATCCTGGTAATCAGCGTAGAAGTTCCTATGGTATCCATTTCCGTATAGGAAAGACTCTGGATATGGGAAAACAGAGCATGCCGAAGCTTTGTGGAAAATCCGGTGGCAGCTTTGGCCGCAAAAAACTGGGCCGTGATGGAACACACCAGGCCGATGATCCCCAATGCCACCAAAAGCAGGCACATTTTCACCACGTACCCCCGGTCCCCGTGGGCGATACCGGTATCGATCACAGCCGCCATCACCAGCGGCACAAACAGTTCAAACAGCGCTTCCAGCATCTTGAATAAAGGCGCCAGCACTGTTTCTTTTTCATATCCTTTCAGATAAACCAACAGTTTTTTCACATCAACTCTCCTCACCACACCTGTCAGAATCACTGCATCAATCCTTCCCTTTTCGCACAGGCCGCTTGCAGGGCAGGCACAGGCAGTCCCTTAGAGGGCACGCTTTCGCTCGGATCAACGGGCAGCGGCACGTAGGGCAGCAAAATACGCGGCCCAAGTGCCGGCGCGTTTATAACGGCCCTTACAGGGACTGCCTGTGCCTGCCCTGCAAGCGGCCTGTGCGAAAAGGAACGGCCTGATGCATGATTCCGGCATAAATGTACTTTTTCCTTGACATTATAACATGCATGAAAGTATATTAAAAATATTACTTCTATATACTTTGTATATTTTTTTTATATAGTTATCATTCATTTTTCCGGTTCCCTTCCTCGGACAGGACCCGGGATGAGGAAGGGACTGACCGCAGGAGGGTCATATGGAACTCAAACAACTTTCTTATTTTGTCACCGTTGTGGAGGAAGGGACAATTTCATCCGCCGCCCGGAAATTAAACCTCACCCAGCCCCCGTTGAGCGCCCAGATGAAACAGCTGGAAGCGGAATGCGGCTGCCTGCTTTTCGAGCGCAGTGCCCGCCGCATCCGGCTGACGGAGGCGGGACGTCTGCTCTACGGCCGGGCCCGCACCATGCTGGAACTGGCGGGCATCACCCGTCAGGAATTAAAAGAGTACCGGGAAGGTTCCGGGGGCACGCTCCGCCTGGGCGTGGTTTCTTCCGTGGGCAGTACCCTTCTGACAGCGGTGGCGGGACAGTTTCATGAAAGCCACCCCGCCATCACCTTTGAGCTGGTGGAAGCCAACACCTACCAGCTTTTAGAGCAGCTCAAATCCAATCTGATCGAAATTGCCATCGTACGCACGCCTTTTGACGATCAGGGCTTTTCCTTTGTCCGTATACACGATGAGACCATGCTGGCCGCAGGACACCGCCGCTATTTTAAGGGATGTCAGGCGGTTACACAGTCGCTTCCCCTCACCGCGCTGGCAGGAAAACCACTGATCCTGTACCGCCGCTGGGAATCCATCCTTCTGGAGCGATTTGACAGCGCCGGAATATCCCCGGACATTTTCTGCAAAAATGACGATGCCCGCACTTCCGCCCTCTGGGCCGACGCCGGACTTGGCGTTTCCATCCTGCCCGCCTCCGCCCAAAGCCTGCTGCATCATCCTGAAACCGTATTATACAAAATTGACGACCCGCAACTGCATTCCGGCATCTGTGTGGTACACAATAAAAATGCCCGCCTGTCAGGGGTCGCCAAATCTTTTCTCTCTTATCTGAGCAGTTCCTTCAATTCGATCAGCGACCGGATCTTATAATCCGGCCGTAGGTCGGTGCCGTTTTCCGTGCCGTCGGGACAAAACCAGCAGGAATCAATGCCCGCATTTTTTGCCCCTCTGATATCGGAAGAGAGGGAGTCGCCGATGAGCAGGATTTCCTCCGGCGCTGCCTGATCTTCCATGCGGGCGAAGCAGACTTCAAAAAACTCTTTCCGCGGCTTCTGCCAGCCGATCTCTTCGGAAATAAAAACCTGCTTCATCAGCCGGTCAAGCCCGGAAAGGTGCAGCCGGTTTCTCTGCACCGCCGCAAAACCGTTTGTGACCACATAGAGAGGGAATTTTTTGTATAGATATTCCAGCACTTCCCGGGCGTCCGGGATCAGGGCATGTCCTTCCCCCAAAAAGAGTTCATAATCCCGTTCCACTGCGATGCCGTCCCCCGGAATGCCGAGCGCTTCAAACAATTTGGTAAAACGGCAGTCCCTGATTTCCTGCTTTTCAATCTCGCCCCGTTCATAGGCCTTCCAAAGACTGTCATTGACCGCGCTGTAGAGCCGGTAACGCTCTTCGCCGGAGGCGATCCCGGCCTTATTTAACGCCCTGTCAAATGCTTCCCGCTCCGCCGCATGAAAATCCAGGAACGTTCCGTCCATATCCAGAAAAAGAACCTTGTATTTTTTCATCAGTATTCAATCCCTTTTCTCGCGGCCACACCCTTTTCATACGGATGGCGCACCGCGTTCATCTCCGTAATATAATCCGCGCACTCCACCATAAAATCCGCCGGATCTCTTCCGGTCAGCACCAGTTCCACCTTTTGCCCAAAGGTCAGAAGGCGCTGCAGTTTCTCTATGGAAATCAGTTTACAGGCCGCCGGATAAGTGATTTCATCCAAAATGACCACGTCACAGCTGCCCTGTTCCACAAGTTCCAGAATGCGTTCCAGAATTTCATCATGAATGTTGTGCAGCTCTTCTTTTTCCGCTTCCGTCAGTGTAGCATAAAAACCGAACCGCTTTTGACTGCGCAGAACCGTCACCCGGGGAATGGTATTCAGAATTGGAATCTCCCCGGTGTCATTTCCTTTCATAAACTGGGAGAAAACAACCCGCAGGCCGCTGCCTGCCGCACGCAGGGCAAGTCCTGTTGCAGCGGTGGTTTTTCCCTTTCCGTCACCCGTATAAAGTTCAATCATATCGCAGTTTTCCCTTCCCGACAGTGATTTTGGCACAAAACCCGGTCCAACAGCGCGCCCTCAGCGGCCAGGGCCAGCGTAATCTTCTCCATCCTTTAAACTTCCTTCATGATCTCCGCAAAATAGCCCATATGGGAAACCGGCTCTCCGGCGCAGTACAAATGGGACGTATCCCCCACTTCCTGACATCTGAAATAAGCCTTCCCTTCCTCCACTTCTTCCGTGGTCACGATGGTCACCGAAGAAGGGGCCAAAAACATCCCGTGAATCAGGTTCACCGGGGAAATGTTGAGCAGATGGGACAGCATAAAAAAGGTTACACCCATATGGCAGAACAGCACCACCGTGTCCTCATTGTGGCTCTCTGTGCGGTACATCTTCCCTTTCCGCTCATAGCCGTGGGCCAAAAGAATGCCGTCAATCCCGTCACATACCCGGGCATACTCCTCCTTTACCCTGCCGGAACGCATCAGGTCCGTGTCCGTAAAGGTTTCCACCGAATGCATCTTTGGGATCTGTGTCCAGTATTCCGGCAGAAGATCCCAGGGCAGGCGCTCCTTTCCTGTGACCGGATCCAAAACCGGGGCTTCAAACTCCCGCAGCCAGTCACAGGTAACGGCGCTGCGTCCGCATTTTTTTAAAGTCAGGGAAGCCGTATCCCTGGCCCTCCCCAGAGGAGAACAATAAAATTCGTCCACTTTCCAGCGGGCCGTCCGCTCTGCCAAAAGGGCGGCTTCACGCCACCCTTTTTCCGTCAGGCTGTCATGTTCATAATCCGGCTCCGCGTGTCTCACAAATATCAGTCTCATGGTAATCCTTATCCTATTTCTATGGTATATTTTGTCTCAAAAATGCCGCCCGCTTCCAGCACGTTTCCAAACTCCCGCTCCTGAAGCGTTCCGGAAAAGTCCGTCCGGTCGCTTCTGCCGTACCAGGGTTCAATGCACACAAAGGGCGCACCTTTCCCGGGCACCGACCACACGCCGAATAAGGGCGCGTCAAAGGAAACCGTGATATAGGGCTTTTTATCCGGCGTGCACAGAGAAACTTTCCGGGCCTGACGGTTTTCAATGACAAGCGCGTCATGGTCAAACAGGTTGTCCGTAATCTGCAGAAGGCCGTCCTCCAACGGATAGGTCAAAAGCATGTCCCCGGGCAGACCGTCCGGCCCGATCATGCGGCTGACCACTTCTTTTTTGGTATCAAAGCCGATATAATAATCGGACTGTTTTTCCTCTTTCTTTAAAGGACAGCGGAAAGCCGGATGCCCGCCGATGGAAAAATACATGGTCTCCTCACCTTTGTTGATCACACGCCATAAAACATGCACCTTTTGTTCCTCCAGCCGATATCCGATTTCCAGACGGAACGGGAAGGGATATTTCTGCAGCGTCTCCGTGTTGGAGGAAAGCCCGAACCAGATCTCGTCCTTTTTCAGCGATATCAGTTCAAATTCCATATCCCTCGCAAAGCCGTGCTGCGGCAGACTGTAAACATGTCCGTTATAACGCACCTCTTTGTTCTTATAATTTCCTACCAGCGGGAAAAGGACAGGCGATGTGCGCTTCCAGAAATCCGGATTGCCGTCCCACATATACTCCTGTCTCGTCCTGCAGTCCTTCAAGGATTTCAGCTCCGCCCCAAAGGACGCCACCAGCACCGCCAGATCCCCGCTTTTTAATGTATAGATCCCCATAATTTACGATCTCCTCTCCGGGTGAACCCCCCGTTTCTCTTTTTTTAAGTATACCCTCTCCCCATCCAAAAAGCTACTCCGCTTTCCTCTTTCGGTAACCTTTTATCCAGCAGACGGCGAAAATGTTGTAGCCGATCATAGCACCCACACAGTTTAACAGGATATCGTCCACATCAAAGGCTCCAAAAGCCGTGAACAGCTGGAAAAGCTCAATTCCGCAAACCAGCAGGAAGGCGTTGATCAAGAGCACCCACCAGTGTCTGCTCTCCCTGTGAAGAAAAGGCATCAAAAACCCAAAAGGGACGAAAGCCAGCACATTTCCAAACAGATTTTCAAAGCTGTTTAAACGTCCCCAGTAGTGAATATACATTTTGATTGTTTTAAAGAGTGTAAAATTGGCTGTTCCCAGCCCTTCCAGAACAACTTCTCTCGTCCAGGTCCTCGTTATTTCTTCCAGACGGTGCAGCGGATATTTGAAAACAATCACCTTCAGCAGCACCAGAAAATAGATAAAAAACACAGCCTTGAGGATGCGCCTGGTTTTCCTGCCGCTCTCATCCTCCGTAAAAAGACTGTGTTCCAGTGCATTCCAGATCTTCATAAAAACCCTTCCCCATTCTCAGGAATAATATACTTCCATCAGCGAAAGCCCCTGGGCAGGCGCCAACGGTCCCGCCTTCTGCCGGTCTCCGGCCTCCAGAATACGCTCCATATCTGACGCTTTCCTCCCGGAAAGCCCCACTTCTACCAATGTGCCCACCAGGATTCGGACCATGTGAAATAAAAAGCCGTCGCCGGTAAACGATATTCTCAGTTCATCCCCTACCCTTGTCAGCTCAATGGAGGTGATGGTGCGCACCGTGGACTTTTTCCCCTTTTTTGCGGAGGTGAAGGATGCGAAATCGTGGGTGCCCACCAGGGACAGCGCCGCTTTTTTCATCGCCTCCTCATCCAGATACTCCGGCACCTGCCATACGAATTTCCGGTCAAATACATGGGGGACAGGGCTGTTTAAAATGCGATAGCAATAAGTCTTTCCTTTCGCATTTAGCCGGCTGTGAAAGCGCAGCGGCACTTCCTCACAGGAAATTACCGCCACGTCCTCCGGCAGATACCGGTTCATATTCGCCATCAGCTCCTGCGGGCTCATTCCGGTTTCCATATGGAAATTGGCAACCTGCCCGTAAGCGTGAACGCCCGCGTCGGTCCGTCCGGAAGCCGCGATTTCCACAGGTTCTCCGGCGATTTTTGACAGGAGCGCTTCAAATTTACCCTGCAGCGTATTCTGCGTGCTCCCCTGCTTCTGCCATCCCTGATACCGGGTGCCCTCATACTGGATGATGATTTTAAAATTGCGCAAATCAGGCAACCTCCCAGGGGTTCTTTTTCCCCTCTGTGAAAAGCTTACAGCCGGTGAGGGAATCCCTGATCACCGTCTTCACCTCATTGTCCGTGTAAAAAGCCATATGATGGGAAACGGTCACATTGGGAAAACTTCTCAAAAGTGCCAGTTCCCTGTTATTCAGGATATCGTTTTTATGATCATAATAGTACAGACCGAACTCATTTTCCACCACATCCAGCCCTGCAGCACCGATTTTCCCGTTTTCCACCGCTTCGATCAGCGCCTGGGAATCGATCAGCCCGCCTCTGGCCGTATTGACGATCACAACGCCGTCCTTCATCTGTTTGATGGACTCTGCGTTGACCAGATGATAATTTTCATCCGTCAGAGGCGCGTGCAGCGTGATCACATCTGCCTGCTTCCACATCTCTTCCAGGGACACATACCGGGCGCGGGCTTTCACCTCTTCGTTGGGATACAGATCATATGCCAAAATCCGGCAGCCAAAGCCGGATAAATTGGAAATGACGGTGCGGCCGATGCGGCCGGTTCCGATCACACCCACCGTAAGATCTTTCAATTCTTTTCCCTGGATGCCGTCCAGCGTATAATCCTGCATATTGGTGCGCTGCATGATCCGTTTCATCCGTCGGATGCTCATCAGAATCAGCATGACCGCATAATCCGCCACGCCATTGGGACCGTAAGGCGCATTTCCCACATGGATGCCGAATTCCCTGGCCGCATCCAGATCGATATGGTCGTAACCGATGGTCCTGGTCACCAGATATTTCACGCCGCAGCCGGCAAATGCCGCCATCAGTTCCCTGTCGATGGGGGAAGTGATGATGTTCACGCATTCGCACCCTCTCGTCAGCTCTGCATTGGCAAGATCCGGCGCATCGGGACAGGTTATCAGCTCGATTCCCAGTTCTTCACTGTATTTTTCAAACCATTCCTTTTCGTCAAAAGGACGAAGATTATAAACCGCTACTTTCATTTTCCCATACCCTCTCTTTCTTTTTTGATCTCTTTTTTATCCTCATCCGTCAGCTTTCTGAAATTGTTGAAACCATGGATCAGAATTTTTATGCTGTCCTCTGTCGTGGAAAAAAAACCGGCCTGATACATGTTGGCGAGAATGATCCCGATGGGGACGGCCAGAATCATTCCGGCAACGCTGCCCACCTTATACCCGATAAAAATCAAAAACAGGGTAGGGATCGCGGGCACGCCCACGGTATCTCCCACAATTTTAGGCTGGATCAGCTGACGGGCCAGCTGTCCCACACACCAGATGATCAAAAGTCCCACCGCCATCTTGTAATTTCCGCCCAGTATCTTGATCACCGCCCAGGGAATCAGCACTGTGCCCGTGCCAAACACCGGCAGGAAATCCAGAATGGCTATTCCCAGTGCGATGATCAGCGCATAAGGAATTTTCAGGATGAAAAAACCGATGAGCAATAAAAAGTACATCCATATTTCAATTTTTAACTGCGCTTTAAAGTAACCGCCCACCGCATTTGTGAGGCTGTGATACATCAGCGACCATTTCTCCTGAAAGCTTTCCGGCATATATTTATGAAAAACCCGGATCACTTCTTCCCGCTGCGCCACGAAAAAATAGGCGGAAAGCAGGCACATGATCACTCCCACAAAAATGGAAGGCAGGTTCTTGGCGAAATTTCCCACCGCCGTGACGGTAGGGCTGCCCAGATTATTGGCGATGCTGCTGATAAATCCGGTCAGGGCATTCAGGATATTTTCAATTTGTTTCTGCAGTTCGGGGGAGAAGTATTGGGTAAAGTTCTCCAGTGTCCGTCCTGCATTGGAAACATCCGCCTCCACAGCCTGCCAAAGTTCCGGCAGACCGCTCACAAACCCTGCCGTCTGGCGCACCAGAATAGCCCCGATCCAATAGCCTCCCGCGATGATCAGGGCAATGACCGCGATGATCACAATGGCAGACCCCGCTTTTCTCCTGATTTTAATTTTTTCATCCAGAAAACGCACCAGCGGATTGGCAATCAGGGCGATGATCCAGCCCACCACAAAAGGCATAAAAAACCCGATGATCCGGGGTACCACAAATACGACAATCAACAGGATTGCCAGCGCCGTGGCCAGATTCATAAAGACCTTCAGATATTTTTTATACGGTTCCCTCATCTTCCTGTCCCCGGCCAAAGGCCTCTTCCGCCGTTTCCTCTTCTTGCAAAAAGAGAGTGTCCAGCAGGTCATAGATCTCTTCCCGCCCCTGTTTGGAAAGGGCGGAAAACGGGATAACAATTGTTCCTTTTTCCGCCTGCAGTCCGTCCTTTATGGCCTTTATCTGCTTTGCGGTCTGACTGCGGTTAATTTTATCCAGTTTGGTGGCGATGATGATGGGATGATAACCGTAATGCAGCATCCACTGATACATTTCCCTGTCGTTTGCAGAAGGGTCATGCCGGATATCAATGAGCAGAAAAACCGCCTTCAGCTGCTTGGAGCCGTGAAGGTAGCGCTCAATCATCTTCCCCCACTGGGCCTTCACCTGCTGATTTGCCCTGGCATAACCGTAACCGGGCAGATCCACCAGATAAAAAGTTTCGTTGATATTATAAAAATTGATTGTCTGCGTTTTTCCCGGCTGTGAGGACGTGCGGGCCAGGCTCTTGCGGTTCATGATCGCATTGATCAGGGAGGATTTCCCCACATTACTCTTCCCCGCAAAGGCGATTTCCGGCAGCACGTTCTCCGGCAGCTTGCTGGTGATGCCGCAGACCGTTTCCAGGTTCACTGATTTTATGACCATTTAGGAATTTCCTTTCTTTATTGGGCCGTTTCTGTCTTTACAAAGGCCTGTTTCACCACATCATCCATGGTTTCTACCAAAATAATTTCCAGCCCGGATTTGATCTCCGAGGGGATCTCTTCCACATCCGGTTTGTTTTTGGCAGGGACGAGCACTGTCTTGATCCCGGCCGTCTTTGCCGCCAGTGTCTTTTCTTTCAGGCCGCCGATGGGGAGCACTCTGCCGCGAAGGGTAATTTCCCCGGTCATTGCAACGTCCGCCCGGACAGGTATGCCGGTGAGCGCCGATAACAACGCCGTTGCCATGGTAATGCCCGCGGAAGGGCCGTCTTTGGGGACCGCACCCTCCGGCACATGAATGTGAAAATCGTTCTTCTGGAAGGTATCCTCCGAAATCCCATAAGCTGCGCTCACGGAACGGATATAGCTGATCCCGGTCATGGCGGATTCCTTCATCACATCCCCCAGCTGTCCGGTCAGCTTCACTTCCCCTTTTCCGGGCATCATATTCACTTCTATCTGCAGGGTATCTCCGCCGACGCTGGTCCATGCCAGTCCGCGGACAATCCCTATTTCATCGGTTTTGTTCGCCTTTATGGAAGAGAACTTGCGCTTGCCCAGATATTTTTCCAGATTCCGGCTGTTCACCTTCACACATTCTTTTTTCTCCCGAAGAAGCTCTCTGGCAGCCTTGCGGCAGATTTCTCCGATTTTGCGCTCCAGCTCCCGGACTCCCGCTTCTCTTGTATAGGAAGCGATGATATCCTTGATCGCGCCGTCGCTGACGGTCAGTTTTCCGCCGTCCATTCCGTTTACTTTCAGCTGTTTTTCCAACAGATGTTCTTTGGCGATGTGGAACTTTTCATTTGCGGTATAGCTGCTGACTTCGATGATTTCCATACGGTCCAAAAGCGGCCTGGGAATCGTTTCCATATTGTTCGCGGTGGCGATGAAAAGCACTTCGGAAAGGTCGATGGGGATTTCCACATAATGATCCCGGAAACGATTATTCTGCTCGCTGTCTAAAACCTCCAGCAATGCGGAAGAGGTATCCCCTTTATAATCGCTGGATACCTTATCCACTTCATCCAAAAGCATGAGCGGATTTTTCACGCCCGCCTGTTTTAATCCCGCCACGATACGGCCGGGCATGGCTCCCACATAGGTCCTTCTGTGTCCCCGAATCTCCGCCTCATCCCGGACGCCGCCCAGAGAAATCCTCACATATTTCTTATTGAGGGCTTCCGCAACGCTCCTGGCAATGGAGGTCTTACCGGTTCCCGGAGGTCCCACCAGGCAGATGATGGGGCTTTCCCCCCGTTTGGTCAGAGCGCGCACCGCCAGAAATTCCAGCATCCGCTCTTTCACTTGCTCCAGCCCGTAATGATCCCTCTCCAGAATCTTCTCCGCCCGGATGATATCCAGATTGTCCCGGGACGCTTTATCCCACGGCAGTTCCAGCAGGGTTTCGATATAGCCCCTCTGCACGCTGGATTCCGCGCTGTTGTTTCCCAGGCGCTTAAATCTGGAAATTTCCTTGGAAATTTTCTCCTTCACTTCTTTGGACGCCCGCAGCTGCATCAGCTGGCTTTCAAAAAGGGCGGCATCGGAAATATCGCCTTCTCCCAGTTCCTCCTGGATATACCGCAGCTGCTCCCTCAAAATATAATCCTTTTGATTTTTATCCACCCGTTCTTTGACTTTTACGCTCAAATCGGCACGAATTTTCGCTACTTCTATCTCCTTTTGCAGAATACCTCCCAGCACTTCATACCGTTCTCCCAGCTCCACGGTTCCAAGCACCTTCTGCTTCTGGGTATAATCCAGCGGGATATTTTCCACGATCTGGTCCAGCAGATGTCCTAAACTGCGTATTTCATCCATATGGCGCAGCAGGGTCCTCCCCGTTCTGGGATAAGCATTGCAGTATTCCAAAAACATTTCTTTGATACTGCGGCTCATTGCCTCTTCTTCGTTCAGGTTTTCAATCCTGCCGATGTCCGGCAGCATCTCAATTTCTGCCAGCAGAAAAGTCTGTTCCTCTTCATCCATGTTACATAATCTGGCACGGCAAGTTCCCTCCACCAGCACCCTGACCAGATTATCCGGCAACTTTGTGACCTGCTTCACTCTGGCGACACAGCCGATTTCATACAGATCCTCCCTCCTGGGGTTTTCGACTTCAGGCAGTTTCTGTGTCACCAGAAAAATACGCTGGTCATCACACATCGCCCGCTCCACCGCCTGAATGGATTTTTCCCTGCTCAAATCAAAATGTATCATTGTATCCGGCAGGATCACCATTCCTCGCAGCGCCACTGCCGGCATTCTTTCCAAATTATCCATAAATACTTACCCCATCATAAAGTGCTTTATTTCTCTTTTTTAAGATTCATCACTTTTCGTATTTTTATTTTATTACAAAACGCCGCCCTGTCGGGGGCGGCGTAACCTGTCTACAATAGAAACCTCTTTTTTTGCATCTTCTATTGCCAAAAATCATTTTGCCTCTTTAAAGCCGTCCAAAAGTCCCTGTTTTTCACGCCGTACCACCATCGGTTCACTCGTACCTTCCACAGCTTCCTTCGTGATGATACACTGGGTAATGGTAGGGTCCGAAGGGATCTGGAACATGATATCCATCATCGCTTTTTCCATGATGGAACGAAGCCCTCTCGCTCCGGTCTTTCTTTCCAGCGCCCGGTCCGCTATCGCTTCAATCGCTTCCTTTTCAAAAGTCAGCTTCACATGATCGTACCCGAACAGCTTCTGATATTGCTTAATCAGCGCGCTCTTAGGCTCCGTAAGGATACGGATCAGCGCTTCCCGGTCCAGTCCCTGAAGGGATACGTTGATGGGCACACGACCCACAAATTCGGGAATCAATCCGTATTTTACGAGATCCTGAGGGGTGACCTCCGCATAAAGCACGCCGGCTTCTCTCTCCGTATTGGAGGTGACCTCCGCATTGAAGCCGATGCTCTTTCTGTCCAGACGTGTTTCCACGATCCGCTCGATACCGTCAAAAGCACCGCCGCAGATGAACAGAATATTGGTGGTATCAATCTGGATCAGCTCCTGCTGCGGATGCTTCCGGCCGCCCTGTGGCGGTACACTTGCAACAGTACCTTCCATAATCTTTAAAAGCGCCTGCTGTACGCCTTCCCCGGAAACATCCCGGGTGATGGATACATTCTCGCTCTTTTTTGTAATTTTATCGATTTCGTCCACATAGACAATGCCCAGCTGGGCGCGTTCCACATCGTATTCCGCCGCCTGGATCAGTTTTAAGAGGATATTCTCCACATCCTCACCCACATATCCGGCTTCGGTCAGGGTTGTCGCATCCGCAATCGCAAAGGGCACGTTAATGATCTTGGCAAGTGTCTGGGCGAGATAAGTTTTCCCGCTGCCGGTAGGCCCCAGCATGATGATATTGGACTTCTGAAGTTCCACATCATCACCGTCATCCTTGGCCGTCACCCTCTTATAGTGGTTGTAAACGGCAACCGACAACACCTTTTTCGCCTCTTCCTGACCAATCACATAATCATCGAGGAACTCCTTGATCTGCGCCGGTTTCAAAAGATTGATCTGTAAAGGATCCGTTTCCGGCTCATCCTCATATTCCTCTTCGATGATCTCGGCACAGATATCCACACACTCGTCACAGATATATACTCCGTCAGGCCCCGCAATCAGTTTGCGCACCTGATCCTGTGTTTTATGACAAAACGAACACCTCACCTGGTCATCAGAATTTCTGCCTGCCATTTTTTTCTCCTATCTGATATGCTCATGACTATGATAAATACGCATACTGCGGTTTTATTTCAAATACTCGTCATGGGAAGTGATCACCATATCAATCAGGCCGTATTCTTTGGCTTCCTGGGCTGTTTTCCAGTTGTCCCTTTCGGTATCGGCCGCAATCACTTCATACTCTTTACCAGTATTCTCCGCCATGATGCGGTTCATTCTCTCTTTTATTTTCAAAATATGCTTCGCATTGATTTCGATGTCTGTCGCCTGCCCCTGGGCGCCGCCAAGAGGCTGATGAATCATGATCTCGGCGTTGGGAAGCGCCATCCGCTTGCCCTTCGTGCCGCCTGCCAGCAGGAAAGCTCCCATGCTCGCGGCCATGCCGATGCAGATCGTGGATACATCACATTTAATATATTTCATGGTATCATAAATTGCCATACCGGCTGAAATGGATCCGCCGGGGCTGTTGATATACAGATGGATGTCCTTGTCAGGATCCTCTGATTCCAGGAATAACAGCTGCGCAACAACAAGGCTTGCCGTTGCATCATTGACTTCTTCGCCCAAAAAGATGATCCTCTCCTTTAACAGTCTGGAAAAGATATCATAGGAACGTTCTCCGCGGCTTGTCTGTTCTATTACATAAGGTACTAAACTCATTTATGAGCACTCTCCTTTCATTGGGCCGGGCGGCCTTAACTGACAGGCAGCCAGCCGAAAAAGGCGCTTTTTGCGCACTTTTCCGGCCTGCCCTGTACCGCCGCTTTCTGCGGCAGAATTTTATAGTAATCTTAGCTCACGCAATTCTCTTTTGCAACAAAACCCGCTCCGATTTAAGAAAACTTTTATTTCTCTTTTGCTTCTTTCACAACAAATTCTGCCGCTTTGCGCACCGCCAGGTCTTCCATGATCTGCTTTTTGCCCTGCTCGCCCATCACTTCTTTCACCTTGTCGGCTTCCATCTGGTACATTTCAGCCATTCTCTTGATTTCTTCTTCGTAGTCTTCCTCGGAAGCTTCGATATTCTCGGCAGCCACAACCGCTTCTAATACCAGTCTGGATTTGATCTTGCGTTCTGCCTGAGGCTTCACCTGCTCTAACATTTTGTCATAGCTAAGGCCTGTGAACTGGAAGTACTGATCCAGGGAAAGGCCCTGCATCTGCAGTCTCTGTGCGAAATCGTCCACCATCTGTCTCTGCTGGGTTTCCACCATGGCATCCGGAATTTCCATCTGCGCATCCGCGATCACCGCATCGATAACAGCGTCCTCTTTTGCATTCTTGGCATCCTCTTCCTTCTTCTCTACCAGTTTCTTCTTAATATCTTCCTTATATTCAGCCAGGGTCTCAAATTCGGAAACCTCGCCTGCAAATTCGTCATTTAATTCAGGCAGCTGTTTTTCTTTGATTTCCTTTACGGTAACCTTGAACACTGCAGGCTTTCCTGCCAGTTCTTCCGCCTGGTAGCCTTCGGGGAAGGTAACGTTTACTTCGCATTCTTCGCCTGCGTTTTTGCCGATCAGCTGTTCTTCAAAATTGTCGATGAAAGAATGAGAACCGATGGTCAGGCTGTAATTCTCGCCTTTGCCGCCTTCAAATGCAACGCCGTCCACAAAGCCTTCAAAGTCGATCACAGCGATATCGCCGTCTGCAACCGCTCTGTCTTCCACCGCTACGGTTCTTGCATTGTTCTCTCTCTGCTGGTTTAAGTCAGCATCCACTTCTTCGTCGGTAACAGTCACATCGATTTTATCCACTGTAACGCCCTTGTATGCGCCCAGCACAACTTCCGGTTTCAAAGCAACTTCTGCTGTGAAAATGAAGGGCTTGCCTTCTTCGATCTGTGTCACATTTACCTTGGGAGCGGAAACGATGGTCTCTGTGCACTCTTCCAGCGCTTTCTCATAAGCATCCGGAATCACTGCATTGGCAGCGTCTTCATAAAATACTTCCTTGCCGTACATCTGCTCGATCATCTTCTTGGGCACTTTACCCTTGCGGAAACCGGGAACGGAAATCTTTCCCTTATTTTTCTGATAAGCAGCTTCCACTGCTTTGGAAAATTCTTCTGCGGAAACTTCTACTGTCAGTTTCGCCATGTTCTTTTCGAGTTTTTCAACCTGTAAACTCATTTTTTAGTCCTCCTCGTATTTCTTTTGTTTTGGGTGCTGCGCACTCACTTTGCAGTCCATCGATGTTTTATCATTTCTTTTGTTTAAAAGCGGATATGCTGCCCGGAATCAGCGGATTACACTGCACGATCCTTAATATAAGAAGGCATACCCACAGTCATTTTACGATTATAACACAAACATCCTGAAAATACTAGCATTTTTTCCTCCGCTGCGAGGATAATCGCGGCCGCTGCCGGATGTGTTTCTTCCGCACCGCCTGAAAAAACGCTGGTAATTCCCCCCGGATTAGACTATACTTATTTTGGTACACAATTAAATTTTCACAATGAGGAGGATTTTATCATGAAGTCGAATACAAAAAAGCTCGCACAGGCCGCCCTGCTGCTGGCGATCTGCCTTTTAAGCCAATATTTCAAAAATCTGAGCGTTTATATCACCGGTCCGGTGATCAATGCCTGCCTGATCATCGCCACCCTGGCCGTAGGCCTTCCCTGGGCGCTCCTTTTGTCCGTGATCACGCCGGTTACCGCTTTTTTCATTTCAGGCTCTCCTATCATGGCCGCTATCCCTTTGATGTTTCCTGCAGTCATGGCAGGGAATGCAATTCTCGTTTTGTTCGCATACTATTTTGAAAAGAAACTGAAAACTTCCTGGCGTCTGCCCGCCGGCCTCATCTGCGGCAGTCTTTGCAAAGCGCTCTTTATGGGACTGGTCATTGTAGGCGTACTGCTTCCGGTTTTCGGATCCAACATTGCGTCCCACCTGCCCAAGCCGGAAGCGCTTCCGGGTGTGCTTGCTACCGCAAAAGTGACCTTTTCCGTCACTCAGCTTGTGACCGGTTTGATCGGCAGCGTTCTCGCGTATCTCATCTGGATGCCGTTGAAAAAATATTTAAAGAATGAAAATTAAACCGAATTAAAAAGCCATTCTTTATTTCCAGAACATACCATAATAATTCCTTTCGTGAAGTACATACTAAAGTCAAGATAAGTGATGGCAAAGAACGCAAACCATTTACGGGCAGCTGCAGAGCCGCGAAAAGAGGTAAGCGTATCCGTCAGACGCTTATCTTGCGGCTGTAGGCAGATTTCGCTCTGTATATGACCGTTCATCAAAAAAGAAAAAAAACAGTATGTTTATGGAGGTGAATTACAATGGCAAGTTCTTCTAGAGCAAATAGAGTAGAAGTTCCTGAAGCAAAGGCAGCAATGGACAGATTCAAAACTGAAGTTGCTTCTGAATTAGGTGTTAACTTAAAAGAAGGCTACAACGGCGACCTGACTTCTAAAGAAGCTGGTTCCATCGGTGGCGAAATGGTCCGCAGAATGATCAAAAAGCAGGAAGAGGAAATGAAATAAACCGCATTTCTGAAAGAAATTTCTGCTGAAAGGAAGGCTGTTGCACTAACGTGCAGCAGCCTTCTTCATTTCTTTTCTGTTTTCCTGTCCGGTTTTTCCTTTTTTCGTATCCAATTGGTGCTGTTTTGCCAGATAGTGGATCACATCCCTTCTGGTCACGATGCCGATGAAAACTTTATCATCATCCACCACAGGCACAAAATTCTGAACCGTCACTTTTTCCAAAAGCCCTTCCATATCCACATTGACATGGACCGGTTTGTTATCGTGATCCCTTCTCACTTCCATCACAGAGACTTCTTCCATCTCCTTCAGATTGGGAAAATCCAGCTTTTTAAGCCCCCAGAGTACATCGCCGTCCGTCAGGGTCCCGATATACTTCCCATCCACCGACAGAAGGGGTACCGCGGCATAGCCGTGATGTTCCATCTTCTCCACAGCCTGCCTGAGCGTGTCGTCCTCCTGAACATATGCCACTTCGCTTTTGGGTGTTAAAAAAAATAGTATATTCATCTCAGCTTTTTCTGCTACCTTTCGTATACTATGCTTTCCGCCGTCTTCTGCGCTGCCTCTGCCGATAACAATGTCTCCACAATCTTCAGACCAAACGGAATCGCGCAACCCATTCCCCGGCCTGTGATCACGTTACCGTCGATCTCTGCAGCGCCCCTTGTCACAATAGCCCCTTCCAGATCCTTCTCCATGTCAGGAAAAGAAGTGGCCCTTCTTCCCTTTAAATACCCTCTGTGTCCGAAAATCCGGGGTGCGGCGCAGATCGCGGCAACCCATTTTCCTTCCTTATAGAAGCGGTCCAGCTCCTCCATCAATTTCGCGCATGCCTCCAGATTCGCCGTCCCCGGCATTCCGCCCGGCAGTACCAGCATGTCGAGGGAATCAAAGTCAATTTCATCCAGTCCTGCATCCATGCGCACGCTGACTCCATGAGAGCTTTCTACTATATCTGCACCGTCTATGGACACCATGACCACCTCAATACCGGCGCGCCTGCAGATATCCACAACCGTAAGCGCTTCCACTTCTTCATACCCCTGTGCGAAAAATACACTTAATTTTGCCATATGCAACTCCTTTCCCGTTCACTCTTGTCAAACTTATCTTACCAGATTAGAGAGGGCTATGAAAGGGGGAAAATATGAATTATTTCTAAATATTTGGAAAAAATGGAAACGATATGCTACAATAGTTACAAATCCCGAATTACAATATAAGAAAGGAGTTTTTATGGAAATCGAACGTAAATTTACGATAAAAGACCTGCCAAAAGACCTGGATTTCTTCCCCTGTCACGTCATCGAACAAGCTTATCTGAATACAGACCCTGTGGTGCGCATCCGCCGTCAGGACGACGATTTTTACATGACTTATAAAGGGAAAGGACTGATGGCCAGAGAGGAATACAATCTCCCCTTAAACCGGCCCTCCTATGAACATCTGCTGACAAAGGCGGACGGCAATATCATTTCCAAGAAACGCTATCTGATTCCCTTCCCTCCCTATACCATCGAACTCGATATTTTTGATCCTCCCTTTGCCCCTCTCATCATCGCGGAAGTGGAATTTTCCTCCATAAAAGAAGCGGAAAGCTTTCTTCCTCCCGACTGGTTTGACCGGGATGTGACCAACGATCCTGCTTATCATAATTCCACTCTGAGCAAAGCCGCTTTCTGATCCCTTTCTCACAAAAAACGGTCATGCCCCTCTCGGTTCGGAAGGTGCATGACCGTTTTTTTAGAGATTGATAAATACGGTTTCATAGGGGAAAAGATCCAGTTCCTTTTTCCCTGCTTTTGTATCCACAGCAGTATGCTGTTTCTCATCGCTGTTGTTGATGACCACCAGTTTGCCGCTCTCGGGATAATAAGCGCATTCGGTGTAAAGATTGTCCGTCATATACTGTCCGGTCAGCCCTTCATTGCCCGCATACCGGATCAGCTGATACAAAAGACGGGTATTGGCATCGTTTACCGTAAAGGAAGAAAGATAGATGCCCAGACCTTTTCCGAAACGATTTAATGTCAGCACCGGCAGATCCCCATTTGCCAGGAGCACTTTTGCCCGCCCGTCCGTCAGAAACCGCCCTTCTTTTGCCTGCAGGGATACGCCTTTTGGCACGATCCCTTCCTTATCTTCGGGCACAAACTCCCATTTACCATGGCAGATTCTGGCTCCGGTATCCTCGTCAACGCCCAGCACATGGGCCATGCGGAAATAGGTGTCGAAACCGTCCACAGCGGAGGGTTCGTTGATTCCGATAAAAGTCCCTCCTTCATAAACCCACCGGGTCAGCATTTCCACCAGTTTTGTGTCTTTCCACGCATCTCCGCCGCTCCAGGCGCTGCCCGCAAAACCTGCGTTGATCACCACATCCACGTTTTCAAGGGCGCCGGCTTTCACATCCTCAAAGGACAGAAAGGATACCTCTACGGGCAGACCGGCCAGCGCTTCGTTCACATGGATCAAATCATGCTGCCAGGTTTCATGGAAATGCCCGGAAAGGGTCCATGAACGCAGCCGGCCCCAGGTATGCAAAACCGCTGCTTTTGTTTTGATGCAGTAAGGCTTTCCTGCCTTGTGGAAATCCTGCAGCAATCTGAATTCGTCGGAAACCTGCTCCATATAGTCACAGAAATCCGGAAATTCTTCCGTCAGGTGCAGATAACCTCCCAGACCGATCCTGTCGATGGGGCAGCGCAGCAGGGCTCTCCGGATGCTGTTCCAGAAACGCTTTGCCTCTCCCGTAGGATCGCCGCCCTCCATAAAAGTGGGCGCTCCGCCAAGCCCTACCGGAAACAGGTACGGATGCAGGCGCAGTTCGTGCACCGGCACATCCACACCGGCACAGAGACGGGCTTCATAACCCGAGAAGACACATTTGATGAGGCCGTCAAAGCCGAATTCCCCAAATCTTCCGTTATAAGGCTCCAGTCCTACCCAGCTGTCGTCATAAAAAACATATGCTTTCTTTCCATATTGATGTACCATGTCGACCAGCTTTTTTCCAAACCAGATCACAAAATCATTTACAAATTCCATCCAGTCTTTTTTATGAGCGTCCGGAGGCATGTGTGTCACATGCAGCTTTTCCTGATTGATGAAGTCTTCCGCAGTCATCCCATAGCCGAATTTCTTTTCAAACTCATCCAGCGCCCTGTCGCTCACGGTAAAATCATAGGATGCCCAATCGGTGAAAAGATTCCGGCATCTTTCGCTGCTGCCCCAGATCCAGACGAAATTATAAAATAAGGAAGTAAAACGTACCACAGTGGTGTCCGGATGGGTTTCACACCAGTTTTTCATCCAGGAAAGCAGGTATTCCTGCACCCGGGGGTGCCTGGGGTCAATCTGCATGAGATGTTCCTTGTCCCAGTGATTGGTGGTGTGGTTGTACATGGAAATTTCTTCCCAGATCCGCCAGGCCAAAAAACTCACCGTATATTTATGCCAGGGTTTCGCGCCTTCCACTGTCACCTTTTCCTCTTCCTTTTGATAACTCCAGGCGGTATCCGGCAACAGGGTATTATCCGTCCTGTCATATACCTGCCAGTATTTCATGGCATTTTGTGTATCGTTTACGGAAAACTGTTCCCTGAAAAAATCTTCCATGAGGGATATTTGAAGGCGGCAGATCCCGTCCTCCCCCAAAACGGCCACTCTGGGCTGTGTGCATAAAAAAGTCTGCTGCAGTGTATCCGGGTTTGCCGCTGCAAACTCATTGTGTTCCCGAATGACACAGATTGTGGAATATATTCCATAGCCCGCATGAACGATTTCCTCTGAAAGCTGGGTGCCGTCACTGTCCCTGATCACATCCGCACCCCACTTTTCGGCGAGCTTTAAGGTCAAAGCTTCATAGCCCGATTCCCCGGGCAGGGTGAATCCCCCTTTTTTCTGGCTCATATGATTTCTTCCTTCCCTTGTCTGTCTATTTCCGTCTGCAGAAGTTTCTCACATGATCTGTAATCTCTTACAGATCTGCTCTCCCCTCTGACGGGTGATTTTTTCTCTCAGCCCGTCGGAGCCGTCCGCCGCCAGTGCCCCGAGCTGCCAGGCTGCCCTGATGAGCCGTCGGTTCTCTTCCTTTGTTTCTCTGTCATAGGGGCAGGCCGCTTCTGCCGGAAGCTCCCTTCTGCTCCGATATGCATGAATCAAAAATATAACAAATTCCTCCAGCGTGATTTCCTTCTCCGGTTCCAATCTGCCTTTTTCCAAAAGCCGATCCGGCAAAATACCGTTTAACACTGCGCTGCCCACAGCATTCGCATACCGGTTGCTGCCGTCCACATCGTCAAAGGAACCGTAATACTCTTCGACTTCAAAAAATCCTGCTCTTTTTATCACCATATCCAAAGCCTCGGCTCTCGTCAGCCGGGCCTCTTTTTCTCCGGAAAGCGCCGCCTCTGCCGCAGGCCGGTCCCCCGCCGGACAGTCTTTTTTTAAGTCCTCCGGCATTTTGACCGGACGCTGTAGCTGTCCCATACAGGGCAGGCATTCTTTTCTGTTTAAAAACCGTGCAAGCCTTCTGTATTCAGGGCGTTCCTCGTTTCCGCACACCTCCCTTATTTCTTCATAGATAAAAGAAGCCATGAGAAATGCGCCGAAATCATTGTGATGGGTATAATCACCGGGATAAAACCAGGGTTTTACCGCTTCTCTCCCGTTTTTTTTCAAAAATTCCATGCTCTTTGCATGCAGATCCAGAACCGGCACTGCCATCTCTTTCCCCACACAAATACAGCTGTCCGCCCACCGGGCGAGCAGGTCATTATAGCTTTCACGGTTTCCTGTCCAGGTATTTCTTGCCACCGGCGTAACAAGGACAGGAAAAAGCCCAAGGCTGCGGCTCTCCTGCACATAACGTTTCAAATGATCCCGATACCCCTCTTTCGCTTTCAGCCTTGCAAGTTTCTGGTCATTATGGCCGAACTGAAAGAACACATAATCTCCGGGCCGGGAAAAATTTTTCACCACGGACCAGTGTCCTTCCTGTCGGAAGGTTTCGGTCGTAAGGCCCGAATGGGCATGATTGGAAACCGCCGCCTGTCCGTTTAAAAAGGCCGGAAGCATCTGTCCCCAGCCGGCATAACTGGTCATGGGCGCATAAGGATATTCCGCCCGCTGATCCGTCACCGTTGAGTCCCCGGCAATGAAGAGCACCGGGCAGCTGCACGGCTCCACCTTTACGCTGCTGATACAGGGCCGGTCCGCCGTCACCGAAAGATTGACAGAACGGTCTTCCAGGATTTCATTCAATCCGCCGGGGATAATATTGCATACGTTTACCGGAAAGGTCCTTTTATAAACGCTTCCCGCCCGGATTTTTCCGCATACATCCATGAGCCGCCGGCGGCCTGTAAAGATCCGGATGTTGTTCATCTCTTCCTTCGGGTGGATGGTCAGAGTCACTCTGTAGTTTCCCTGTCTGGGAACGTCACATTTAAAACAGAGGGGAATTTGCCTGCCTTCCTTTTGCCACACTTGTGTTCCGTCTGCAAAACAGCCGCCTTCATCCTGTGCGATTTCTGTTCTCGTCAAAAAATCAGAAGCCGGTTCAAAGCCGGAATTGATCTCCGGTATCCGTAAAGCAGGCTGCCGCTTCCTGTTTTCCTCCGTCACAAACCCATAGCCTTTGTGCGTATCATAAAGTGTGTCCGGCGTGACTCCTTTTCCTTCCCCTTCTGCGGTAAAATAATAGCTTTGGATGTCCGTCATCTTACAGCGCTCCGCTCTTTTGTATCGAATCCGAATCCAGAACCGCCGAGAAGAAAGCCAGCGCCAGACCCTGTCCCCATCCCTGGATCCACCTTCTTGAAATTCCTCTGTAGCCTTCGATGTCCTTCATTACGGCTGTTCCGCCCGAAACGTTCCTCACTCTGCCGTCCCGGCTCACATTATCTAAAAGCCCTCTGATGGCCCGGTTGATATAACGTGTATGTAACGGATTTCCCCGTTCCAGCATGGCCGCCGCAATGCCTGCGGATGCGGAAACCTCTTCATAGGATTCGGGATCGTCAAGGACCGTCCTCCATAAACCGTTTTCCGTCTGTACCTCTTTTAAAGCGGAAAGCTGTTCATTTAAGGAACCTGCCACATCCAGATATTTGGGGTACAGATAGCACGCCGGAAGGATGGAAACCCTGGACATCGTATAGGCTGCCCAGGCATTTGCCCGTCCCCAGTAAATCCCCGACATGTGGTCCTTTGTAATGTTGTTATAGCCATGATAGTAAAAGCCGTTCTCTTCATCCTGAAGATAATTGATATGCCAGTACCACTGGTTTAACGCATCGTTGATCAGTTCTTCATCCTGATTGATCACACCCACGCGCAGCATCAGATATGCCGCCATGAAAAGGGTATCGGCCCATGCCTGCTCCGGAAAATCATTATTGGCGGAAACCGTATGCTGCAGCACATGATCGCCGAAACGCAGCGCATCCGTCTGAAGATATTTGATTTTACTCATCACAATATCCCAGTATTTCTGCTCGCCGGTAGCCTGATACAAACTGATCAGACAGTGTCCCATTGCACAGGCATTCACTGTCCAGACGCGGGGCAGCCCCAGCGAAATCAGTTCATCCACCCTGTCCTTTAAAAGCGTCAGGTATTTTTCATTGCCCGTTTTCTCATAGGCCGTACTCACCCCATAATAGGCCACGCCGCAGGGCCAGTCCCAGGTCAGATCCATTTTCATGGTTCTTTCCACGATACGGTCAATCACTTCTTCTATTTCTTTTTTGTCATATTCCAGCTTCATGCCACAAGCCTCCTTTTTTCGTAACAGCCGCTTTTCTTTCTACAGCTGTGTTAACAATAGAAGTGTCCGAAACAGCCGGCGGCAATGTCCGGCGGATCTTCACTGGCGAAGGTGAAAGCAGGTGTTTCAAACACTCCAATCATTATATCCAGTATCGTATAATATTCTCTCAAATTCCAGTCATAAGCGCCAAAAAAATATGCAAAAATGACCATTTTCAATTTTCTTTTCTGAGGATATCTGTTAAAATTAGATAAAGTTACATCAAGCAAAAGAAGGAGGATTACAATGCCCAGACCCAAAAAAGTGATTACAGAATACCGCAGCTACTATCTTCCTCTGCATTTCCCGGTTCTTCTGCTCTCAGGAGACCACTGGAGAATTTCCGACAAGCCCAGCGGAAGGCTGCATTTTCATAACTGCCTGGAGATCGGCATCTGCCACAGTGACGGCGGGACGCTGGAATTTTACGGAGAGTCCTGCAGTTTTAAGGAAGGGGATGTGACCTGTATCCCCAGAAATGTGCCTCACACCACTTATTCCAATCCCGGCACCAAAAGCCACTGGTCCTATCTGTTTCTGGACCCTGAACTTTTATTTTCCAGATTTCTTCCCGCCGCCTGGCGCAATTATGATCTTTCCACTTATACCTTCCGCAATTATAAATTCATTTTAAGCAAGGAAGAGTATCCGCAGATCCACAGCCTGGTGATGCTGGCTGTGAAAGAGCTGGAAAAACAGGAGGCTGGCTTTGAACTGAGCGCCCAGGGGCTTCTTTTGTCCCTCTACATTAAACTCTACCGCATCCAGCATCAGGAGGCGCAGAACAATTTGAATACGGATGCGCCGCCAATGCCGGATCATGCCATTTCCATCACCCCGGCCTTAAATTATATAGAAAATAATTATATGCAGCAGCTGACCATGGAACAGCTGGCAGACGAATGCCATTTAAGCCCCACCCATTTCAGACGGACTTTCCACGAAATCATGGGAATGCCGCCGCTGGAATACTTAAATATCACTCGGATCATGAAATCCTGCATCCTGCTGCGCAGCACCCAGGACACCATTTTAAACATCGCCGAACAGACCGGATTTCAGTCCATCTCCAGCTTTAACCGGCTTTTCGGCCGCATCATGCAGATGTCCCCCAGGGAATATCGCAAGCAAATGCTCCAGGCAGACGCCCATAATTCAAATCAGTCCATCCTGGAATACTCCGGCTGGCTCTTTCCGGAGAGGGGCTGATAGGATATGATGAGCGAAAAAATAATACGTATAGTAATTCCAATATTCATTCTATTTATAATAGGTTGCTATCTATTATTAAACAGAGATAACGCTTTTTCAAAAGCCTTTAGTCGAGATAAATATGATCCCCAAAAAGTATCGGCTTTGCTTGGATTTGCTTGTTTTGGAATTGCCGTTTCTTGCGTTCCCTCATTATTTCTGAATCCCGGCAGTACAAAACCGCTGCTACGTGGCAGCGGTTTTCCTATCTTTTCCTCCGATTGGACAACGGGGATTCCTCTTAAAGTGGGAACCGGCAAATTTCATTTTCCGGAAATCGTGTGTATATGATTTCTCTCTCTATTTTCCGCCCCAGGAGAGGAGGAAGAACTCCGTTTTCCCGTCGAGAAAAAATTTCAAATCCCATATTCCCTGTAAAGCCGCCTTCGCACTTGTATATTATCTGCGGCACGTCCGATATCTTCCGTTCTTCCCTCCTTGCATAAGCAGCTGATCAACCGACTCATCTTCTCTTCACCCCGTTTTTCGCCTCGCTTTTCGCCCCTGATTTCCCCATCTTTTACCATTTCATCAATCGCCCGGCACATATCCACCGTCTCCTTTCCCTGATCCCTGCATTTTTCTTTTTTTAATTGAAGTTCCTGACTGATCATCGCACAGATCACGTCGTAAGTTTCATCATCCATTTTCCGAAAACGCGATTCATTCTCCCGGCAAAAGATCTGCATCGCTTTTTTATCATCTCTCCGCTTCATCAGGCCTATCAGTTCCCGGAGGCCTGTTTCAAAATTTTTCTCCTCCAAATCCGAAAGATGAATCACACACAACCGATAGTTCATATGCAGCGCCTTTAAAGTCTGATCCATTTCTTCCATATCCAGCATGTCCTGCAGCTGCAGGGGCCCGTCCCACTTCTCTTTTCCGTGATAAAAGACCAGCGTCACCACCGGAATCAGCCTGTCCGTTTTGCGGATGCCGGATAGATATTCTATTTCTCCCTTTAAGCCGCCTTTCTCCTGATAGCGCCTTCTCAGTCTGCGCAGCTGGCGCACAAAATCTTCCACATCATACTCCAGATTCCTCAGCGGCATACACAAATTGGGCGTGTTTTGATTTTCTACCGCCAGAATGATCATATGTCCCTTTTTGCAGAATGCCCTTGCAACATCCCTTTCCCGCAAGGTACGGCGCTTTCTGCCGTTTCTGTTGTACATATTTTCCTGATAGGTTCTCTGAATTTCAGCAAGCTCCTCCGGGGCAATCACTTTTTCCCCTCCATATAAAGCGCCGTTCATAAAATCAGCCAGTATGATATCTCTGTTCATATACCATGTCAAAGCATTATTTTTTCTCCCCATCCAGTGTCCTCCTGTTGTTTCATTACGAAATTCTGGTATTCGCGGCGATATCGCCTCTGATTTTGATATACGCGGACACTGTGCTGTCAGCATTCATTGCCCGGTAAAAAAGTGTGTAAAAGATAATTTGAAATGATTCAGATTTACAGCTGCGCTTCTGCCGCAGCCGTTGCCCTAAGTATAGCATTTCCTGATGAAAAAACAAGCCTTTTCCCGAAATAAAAAACACGCTTTTTTTGTTATTATCCCCAAAAATGCAGGGAAACGGCGCTCTCTTTGGATGTGCCGTCTCCCTGCATCGGGTCGTCTTTTTATATCCTGTTTATAAATTCTCCCCATTTTCCATCAGAGACCACCGGAAATATCTCCGGATATCCGCGCCGGATTTCTCATCTCAGTCTAGCCGCCATTTTCATCGTAAAAATCCCTGATTCCAGGTTTTCTTCCGGAATCACTCTCATGGCAAATTCCATCATTTGCTCTGCGCCAACCTGTTTTCTTCCCGTTTCATTCATGTAATCCTTAAAACGCATTTCCACTTCCGACTCTTTGAAAAAGGGGCTTACCACATTTTTCAAAACCTCAAACTGCCATTCTGCACTTTCTTCCCACACGTATTCTTTCAGATGTTCCACCGGATGATAGCTCTTTTTTTGCTCCCGCTGTTTCAAAATCAGCTCTTGTGTCACCCTTCCCTGTGCAGGAAGCCCCATACGGATAAACTGCTCTTTTGGGGCGTCATTTTCCTGCATGAGCGCTGCCATCGCCGTTGCCAGTTCCGCCTCTTTTTCGGGGTCATCCAGAGGTTTTTCTTCCGCCTCATCCGTCAGTAAGTCAAAAAGCATATCTCCGTACCGGTAACAGGGCGCGGTTTCTCCCCATTCCTCGCCGGCCGGCACAGCCAGCAGCGGACACTCCTTTGTAAAAGAGAAAGGCGCATGCAGGGAAGCCTTTTTCAGTCTTTCGGGGGACAATCTGGCTCTCATGGTGGTGGGCATCAGCGTATATTCCGTCAACGGCTGATTTTCTCTCGTCAAAGGGGCTCTCATATACACATATCTGCCGTCGGTAATGTTGATCATGGACCCAAAAATGCCGAACAGCGCATACTTTCTGACTTCTTTATCTTCCGAAATGGTATCTTTGAGCACAAATCCCTGCATATCTTTGGGAATCTCCAGCCCAAAGTAATCCAGCACAGTGGGCGCCAGATCGATGGTCTGTACCAGACTGTTTCTTCTCTCTCCTTTTTTCCTGCACCTGGGATCCCAGATAAACAGTGGAATATTGGCCATTTCATTATATAAAGGCATAACGCCTTTGGCCCACCATAAATGTTCTCCCAGCATATAGCCATGATCCGTGTTCACAATCAGCATGGTATCCTCCCAGAGTTGATAGCGGTCCATCAGATCCAGAATTTTCCCAAGACTGCTGTCGCACATGCTCAAAAGTGACCTGTACCGGTTCCGGACCCCGGGGACAAATTCTTCCGATTCCGTCACAGGACCATAAGGCGGCCAGTCATACTTTGAAACTTCCATCCCGTCCTGTCTGTATAACTCCTGAAATTCCTCCGGGGAAAAGAAGGGTTCGTGAGGATCAAAGGTTTCGATCTGCAAAAACCAGTTGTCAAACCCATGATTTTTCTCAATAAATTCAATGCCGTCTCCAAAGGTCTTCATCTGGGGGAAATCCGCCATCTGTTTCATATAACTTCTGTTGACCCAATCCTGACAGCGCATATTCCTGCCTGCTGTATTCACAGGCTTTGGACCGAACGCCGCAGCGTGGTCAGACGCCCGGACGCTCAAATCCCCTTTCCAGGGGTCTCCCTCCTGCCCTCTTTCACATTCCCAGGAACGATACCGGGTATGATAGGTTCCTCCCCCATCTTCCCAGTAATGCTGGTGATCGGATACCAGATGGCTGTATATGCCGTTATTTTTTAAAATTTCCGGCATGGAATCATCAAAGGGTTCCAAAGGGCACCAGCCTCTGTGCAGAAAATTTAATCTGCCCGTATGCAGTTCTCTTCTGGCCGGCATACAGGGAAGACTTCCCACATAGCAGTTGTCGAATGTTACCGTATGCTCCCCCAGACGTTTGAAATTGGGCATTTTAGATAACCCGTCCCCATAGTTTGGCAGGAAACGCCTGTTCAGGGAATCATACATAATCATGATCGCTTTCATGTTCTTTCTCCTTTTTAATTCTTCATACCGGATGACACAATTCCCTGGACAAAATATTTTTGTGCGCACGCATAAACAATTACCATGGGGATCACCGTAATCACAGTGGCCGCCATCAAATAGTTATAGTGGATGGAAGCGCTTCCCCGGAACATCTGCAGCCCCAGCTGCACCGTTTTCATATGTTCCGACTGTGTCATAATCAGCGGATAGAAAAAATCATTCCAGGTTGCCACCGACTTCAAAATGGTCAGCGTGGCCAAAATTGTTTTGGATAAGGGCAGATAAATCAAAAAATAAGTCTTAATTGCTCCGCAGCCGTCTATCCTGGCGGCATCATCCAGCGATTCCGGGAAGGTGGAGTAAAACTGTCTGCACAAAAAAATTCCAAAGGCTCCGGCCAAAAAAGGGACCAGCAGCGCAAAATAAGAATCCAGCAGTCCTGTGCCTCCTTGTCCCAGCAGGTTATTTCCGCCGCACAGAGGCACGGAACGAATCATCACATACTGGGGGATGATGATCGACTGGGGCGAAACCATCATGCCCAGAAGGACGCTCATAAACAGAACTTCCTTCCCCTTAAACCGCAGTCTGGCAAAGGCAAAGCCCGCCATGGAGTTGAACAAAAGGCTTCCCGCCACCGTCACCAGCGTGAGAAACAGGCTGTTTTTAAAATACCGGAGCCAGTCTCCCATGGCAAAAGCCTGTCTGAAATTTTCCAGATAAGCGAAGCTTTTGGGAAGCCAGCGGAAACTTGCCATGGAAATCTCCGTATCGGATTTGAATGCGGTCAGAACTGTAAAAATAATGGGTACGAGGGTCACCAGCACCCAGCCGCTGAGGATCAGACAGGTGATCCCCCGGAAAATCTTCTGTTTTTTCTTCTTTCCCATCTTATCCGAGGTCATTGTCGTCCCCCCTTCCGTAACGAAGATTGATCATGGTAATGATAAAAATAATGAGCATGAGAATGACTGCCTGAGAGGAGGCATATCCCATTTTATAATACTCAAAACCGTTTTTATAAATCTGATGCGCAACTGTAGTGGTAGCATTCATCGGTCCTCCGTTGGTGACAATTAAAACCTGCCCAAATACCTGGAAGGAATTGATGCACGCCATAACAAAAACAAAAAAGGTGGTGGGACGGAGCATGGGCAGGGTGATATGCCAGAATTTTTTCCAGCTTCCCGCGCCGTCGATCCCCGCCGCTTCATACAAATAGTCCGGGATTCCCTGAAGCCCCGACAAAAACAAAATCATATTGTATCCCATCGTATTCCAAACGCTCATGATCGCTACGGATATCATCGCCATAGAAGCGCTGCTGATCCAGGGGACAGGGTTTCTCCCCATATCCCTGAGGAATTTATTCAAAATGCCGGCTGTGGTATCATACAAATACAGCCAGGCCATGGACACGGCTACCATGGAGAAAATGTTAGGCAAATAAAACAGCGTCCTGAAAAACCCCGTCCCTCTCATTTTTTGATTCAAAAGCAGAGCCAATGCCAGCCCCAAAATCATCCCCGGCACAATGGCCAGGAAACAAAAATACAGCGTATTTCCGATACTCTTTATGAAAATAGGATCTTTTGCCAGCTGAATATAATTTCGGATTCCCACAAAATGGGCGCTGGTCAGGTCATAATCCGTAAAAGACATGACGATGGTCCAGATCACCGGTATCAAAATGAATACGGCATAAATGATATAGCTGGGTGCGATCAGCAGATAGGCAGCGTTTTGCTGCTCCAATCCGTTCTTTTTTTTCCTGTTCTTTTGCATAACACGCCTCCATGTCCGCATTTGCCTGTCTTTACTTCACTGTCTGTAAGACAGCATTCCACTGATTTGCCGCTTCCTCAAATGTCTGTTTTACATCTGCCCCTGAAAAAACCGTTTCCATCGCCGTGCGCACATAGGCAATGCATTCACCAAAGTTCGGATGCATCGCGGTTCCGTAGGAAACTGCCCTCTGATAATTAGAAACGATCCTGGAAAATTCAGGGTTGATGGATTCAAAAGTGCTGTCCACAGATTTTCTCCCTGCAAACTGGCCCGCAACGCTGGCAAAGGTTGATAAAGATTCTTTTGAAAACATATGTAAGAACATATCCACCGCTGCTTCCGGATTTTTAGAATGCGCATTCACCGCCAGATAATCCCCGATCAGCAAATTGGAACAATCGTTTTGGATACAGCCGATCTGACCCGGAAAAGCGCTGTCTGCCGTCATAAACTCTGTGGGCGCTCCGATGCACATGGCCGCAACGCCTGAAGTCAGACCGGAAGAAGCCGCTGTGGCATCCTGAAAACATACATTCCCGGTATCATACAATTCTTTTTCAAATTCCATGGCCTTTATACCGGCTTCGCTGTTAAAAGAAGCTTTATACTCCCCATCCCACAATTCCGGTTTTTCCGTAAACATTCCCATGAAGGTAAATAATTCCTGTTCTTCGTCGGGATCCAGTTCCATCCCGTAAGTTACCACATTCCCGCTGTCATCTCTGACTGTCATCTTCTCAACCAGTCCTGCCAGATCCTCTGCAGAGGTGATATGCAGTTCCTCTTCGGTCACACCGTTTTGCTCTGCAATATCCTTCCGGTAAAAAATATTTCTGTTGGCAGGTTTAAACAACGCGTAAATGCCGCCGTCTTTTTTACAGATATCCAGAATATTTTCATAAAAATCATCCTGAATATCATCGGTAATATACTCTGTCAAATCCATCAGATTTCCCGCTCTTTGTACCGCGCCGATCTGTCCGAACCCCAGCATGAAAATATCCGGCCCCGCCGCTCCGATCAGCCCCGTATTCAATTTTGTAAAATAATCTCCCCAGGGAATATAGGAAAGCTCATACGCCACGTCCGGGTGCTCTTTACAATAAGCGTCTAAAACAGTCTTATACGCTTTGTCGGAATCCGCATCGCCGGTTCCTGCAATCCAAATATTCACAGTGGTGCTTTCTGCATTTTCATTTTCCGCTTTTGCAGCGGTCTGTGTACTTTGGCTGCTCTGTGCGTTTTCGGTCTGCCCGCATCCGGCCAGACTTCCTGCCGCCAGGATACAGGACATGCATAATGCCGCAATTTTAAACTTCATCTTGATTTACCCCTTTTCTTCTTTTCTTTTGCGTAAGCGCTTACTCATAATTTGATCCTACCCTATTCCATCAATTATGTCAATGCTGTTTTCTCAAATTTCTATTATTCTGTCAGATTGCACATATTTTTGTTTTTACTCATCGTTTTTCGAAAAAGTAAGCGCTTACTCACAATGATTGACAAATTCTTCAAAGTATGTACAATTTAAAGTATCCTGTGGCTGTGTCGGCATCAACCCCTGCCGGCATCACAGGTCATGGAAAAGGCGCACTGCGGTCTTTCCATGATTATGAATAAAAAAGGATTCTCTGATGAAAACACAAAAACCGGTCACGATTTATGATATCGCTGAAAAAACAAACTTATCCATCGCAACCATTTCCAGGGTGCTCAACAAAAAGGGACGCTATTCTTCCGCCACGGAAGCAAGAGTTTTAAAGGCCATGGAAGAGCTGGGATATTCCCCCAGCGCCAGCGCCCAGAGCCTGGCCTCCCATCAGACCCATACGCTGGCCCTCATCCTCCCTTCCTGGAATAAAAATCCCGAGGGGGATGCTTTCACGCTGCAGTTTTTAAACGGTGTCATGGTGGCTGCCCACGAATTAAAATATGATGTTCTGCTGGACAACCATTCCTCCCTCACCACCGACGATGCCGCCCTTTTTGTCCAGCGCAAAAAAGTGGACGGCCTGATTTTCACCTATATGTTCAGTGATTATCACCTTTTCCTCTCCAGGCTTCTGGAGAATCATTTTCCCGTAGTCTATACGGGAATGCGCCTTCCTTTTGACAAAGCAGGCTGTAATGTTTATGGAGGTCATGAAATCTATAAACATGATTTTCTGGAACTCTGTTACCGGAAGGGATTTTCCAGCGTCGCCATGTTCACCGGCTATTTTCACGCGGAAAATTTAAAAACGGCAGAATCCTCCATGAAAATTATGGAAGATTTCCGAAAAGAAAAGGGGCTCTCCGATTCCGAATACCGGCTTGTTCTTTACGATTACTATAATTCCGACAGTTTTCAGAACCAGCTTTGCTCTCTTCTGACACAAAAAAAGCCGGTCCAGGCGATCTACCTTGACCAGCTGCTCACCTGTTCCCAGGCCTACGGCATCATTCATTCCCTGGGACTGAGAATCCCGGAGGACATCTCCATTGTGGCCACCAGTCAATACCGGCGGGGCGGGGAAGAATTTTCTCCAAAACTATCCACAACCTATGTCCATTCTTATGAAATGGGATACAATTCCGTCTATATGCTGGTGGATAAAATCCAAAACCGGACTTCCACAATACAGGCCGAAATTCCCTATTCCTTTCTTTACAGGGAAAGCTTTTTAAAAGACGATTAAATTATTCTATCATAATTGTAAAAAAGAAGCGGCAATCCTTCCGGCATTGCCGCTTGACGGAACTTTCACAGACGTTCCCGTTCTATAATTTCCACTTTACAGAAATGTTCCTTCCCGCTTCTGCTGTACCCGATTCCCACCGCAAGAATACGCCCGGTATACCTCATTCATGGTTCTTGTATCCCCCTCCAGTGTCGCTGGAAGCATTCTGTCAGATTCCTTCACCAGTTTGTTCACATACCTCAAAGAACTTTCCTTTCGGATCATTTCTGAAAATTTTTCCATCAACTCTGACCCGAGCTGGTCCAATAGCTGGCAAGCTGATTATTGCTCAAAGCTGCTACAACAGAACGAGGATTATATACACGTTCTCCCGATGCAGTATGATAACCGTCATACCACTCTTTAAGTCCGTCCAAGTCTACCGCCGTTTCAGCGGTGCGTTCCAGATAACGATGGTATAATTCACAGACTTCTGTTTCCGTAAATCCAAAATAGTCGCTGAAACGCTGTTGTGCCGCCATTGAAAATTCGATGAACATATTCAGTTCTGAGCCGCTTGAATATTTTGCAATCGGAAGGATTCCGGTCATGTATGCAAGCGACACATATGGCTTATCCTTCAATAAATTACTCAAAAAAGAAATATACTCCTTTTTATCCTTTTCCGTCACAAAATCCCTGTGAAAGATAAAGTCCCATTCGTCCAGAACAAAAATGAATTTTTCTTTTCCTGTCGTAGAAAATATCTCCAACAGGACATCCCAGACCGCATCCTCTTCTCCAATCCGGCAGTCCGGATAGGCCTCTATCAAATCCTGTATCAGTCTGTTTTCAATGCGGCTGATATACTGATCATAGGACTCACATTTTCTTGGAAGTTCATTTAACGATATATAAATGACGTTATAATGATTCAGATATTCCTTCATCTCAGGATTGCCCGGCGCGGCCTGGTAATACAGACATGGTTATTTCCCTGTTCTACCAAAGGCCACAGTTCCTGCAGTATCATAGATTTATCCACAAAATATGGTTTTGCACATTCGCTTTTATACAATGTATAAGGCCCTTTGCTGTTTAAATAAATCCCCATTCCTTCCCTCCGCCTTTTTCCTGTCTATCTGATTACCATTTTACACTCCCTTCCTCTTATAATACAATCTTTTTCCTGACTAAAAGGCAGACCGTGAACACGTTTCCATGCTCACGGTCTGTCTCTTTATCTCTTTACATTTTTAGTTTTCTTCTCCCAGTTTCCAGATATCCCGGTTATATTCCCGGATCGTTCTGTCGGAAGAGAAGAAGCCGGATTTGGCGATGTTCACAAGCATCATTCTCTTCCACTTCGCCTGATCCTCAAAATCTACAAGCATGCGGTCCTTTGTGGCGATATAATCCTCCAGATCCAAAAGCGTCATAAACCAGTCTTTGTTGAGCAATTCGTTATACAGACGTTCCAGATTTTCTTTATGTCCGGCAGCCATTGCCTGTTTTCCCACGATGAAATCCACCGCCTCTTTGATGACAGGGCTCTTTTCATAGTAGTCTCTGGACACATAGTCCGCCTTTTCGTAGTGCTTAATGATCTGTTCGCTCTTTTCCCCGAAAATATAAATATTATCGTCGCCCACCAGCTCGTTGATTTCCACGTTCGCGCCGTCGGAGGTTCCCAGCGTCACCGCGCCGTTTAACATAAACTTCATGTTGCCGGTGCCGGAAGCTTCCTTGGATGCCAGGGAAATCTGTTCGGAAATATCGCAGGCCGGAATCAGCTTTTCCGCGTAGCTGACGTTATAGTTTTCCACCATAACCACCTTCATATAATCCTTCACATCGGGATCGTTGTTCACGATCTCTTCCAGCACCAGAAGCAGGTGAATGATGTCCTGTGCGATCACATAAGCGGGAGCCGCCTTGGCGCCGAAAACAAAGCTGATCGGCCTTGCGGGCTTTTTGCCGCCCTTGATCTCCAGATATTTGTGGATGATATAAAGCGCGTTCATCTGCTGGCGCTTGTACTCGTGCAGACGCTTGATCTGAATATCAAATACGGAATCAGGATTTAAGGATACTCCTTCTTTTTCTTCAATATAAGCGGAAAGGACGCGCTTCTTTTCCTTCTTGATCGCCGCCAGTTCATCCAAAAATGCTTCATCGTCCCGATATGCCAGCAGCTTTTCCAGTTCGGCCGCATCCGTCTTATAGCCGGAACCGATGGTGCGGGTGATCAGATCCGCCAGCTCTCTGTTACAGGAAAGCAGCCAGCGGCGGAAGGTGATGCCGTTTGTTTTGTTGTTGAACTTTTCCGGATAGATCCGGTAAAAAGCGTTGAGCTCGGTTTCCTTTAAAATTTCCGTATGGATCGCGGCCACACCGTTTACCGAAAAGCCGTAATGAATGTCCATGTGCGCCATGTGCACCAGGTTATTTTCATCGATAATCTGCACTTTTGGATCATCATATTTTACGGCCACACGCTCAGAAAGCTCCCGGATGATGGGCACCAGCTGGGGAACCGCTTTTTCCAGCCATTCCAGCGGCCATTTTTCCAGCGCTTCCGCCAGAATCGTGTGATTGGTATAAGCGCAGGTTTTGCTCACCACCTCAATGGCTTCCTCCATGGTGAATGCCTTGTCATGGACCAAAATCCGGATCAGTTCCGGAATGATCATGGACGGATGGGTGTCGTTGATCTGGATCACCGCATAATCATAAAGCTTGCGCAGATCGTACTGTTTCTCTTTCATTTCCTTTAAAATGAGCTGTGCGGCGTTGCTCACCATGAAATACTGCTGATAAATGCGCAGAAGCATGCCCGCTTCGTCGGAATCGTCGGGATATAAGAACAGGGTCAGGTTCTTCTCGATTTCTTCCTTATCAAAAGAAATGCCTTCCTTCACAATGCTCTCATCCACGCTCTCGATATCGAACAGGCGCAGCTTATTTATGCCGTTGTCATATCCCACCACGTCAATATCATACAGACGGGAAGTCACCTTTTTGTCGCCGAAAAATACATCGAAAGAAACATCTGTCTTATTCAGCCAGGAATCCTTTTCGATCCAGTCATTCTTTTCGGCGGTCTGCAGTCTGTCTTTGAAAACCTGCTTAAACAGACCGAAATGATAGTTTAAGCCGATCCCCTCGCCGGGAAGCCCCAGTGTGGCGATGGAATCCAGAAAACAGGCCGCCAGTCGGCCAAGGCCGCCGTTTCCCAGAGAAGGTTCCGGTTCGATCTCCTCAATCCGGGAAAGCTCCTTTCCGTTTTCCTTCAGGATTTCTTCCACCTTGTCATAAATCCCCAGATTGATCAGATTGTTGGATAACAGTTTCCCGATCAGAAATTCCGCGGAAATGTAATAAATCTTCTTATCCCCGTCGTTGGGTACGGTAGCCTTTGTCAGTCCTTTTACCAGGTACAGAAGCGACACATACACTTCTTCATCCGACGCGTCTGCAAGCGTTTTGCCAAAAAGCTTCCCGGAAAGGGCCTCCAGTTCCTGCTCAATCCGCTGTTCCAGAATTTCTCTCTGAATTGTTTCTTCCAGTCTCATTTTATTCCTCCATTCTGCCGCCATGGGCGGCGTCTGCCATTTTATCCGCCGGCGCTGCCGGCATTCTTAACATATGATATCCTGATATTTCATGCGCACCAGTTCATAATCCAGCACCAGGCTCCGCCCGGGCTCTCCGCCAAGCAGCCTGTTCACTTCCTCCACAGCCGCTGCCGATACCTTTGAAAAGTTCTGCCGCACCGTATTCATCTGCTTTCCCGCATATCCCATCAGCGTGATGCCGTCAAATCCGCATACGGGATGAAATACATCCAGCTCCATCAGCGCCCGCATGGCACCGATCGCCATCAGATCCGAAGCGCATACGAACACATCCGTCCGGTCCGCATAGGCAAAGGTCAGCTCCCTGGCCTTCTTTTCACTGAAATCCCCATAGGCAACCGTGAGGCTTAAGGAAAGTTCCTCCGCCAGCTGTTTCATGCCCTCCAGCCGCTCCAAGGTTACCCAGGCTTCCTTTTTCCCTGCAATATAGAGCACCCGGGTACAGCATTCGTTCTCCAGGATGGTTTTCTTTGCCACTTCATACTGGGCCTTTTTTTGGTCAATCCACACAAATGATGTATGTTCATTGCAAAAAGGGGCGTCCACCGTCACAATCTTAAACTGTCCGGATCCGATCAGCTCTGTCAGGAAAGTATCCTCCCTGCTCATGCCGTAAATGATGATCCCTTCTATACTCTGGGCTTTCAGATAGTTTATGATTTCCGCACAGTCCTTATCCGCCAGCATGGAAAAAAAAAGCGTTATGACATCCAGCTTCAGTTCCTTCGCCCGATGGATTGCTCCCGCCAGATACTGCAGGTCAATTTCATCCACAGCCTGGGTCTTTTCCTTCAGATTGAGCAGAAGCGCAACCCGGCCCGACTGCTTGGAAGAAAGCGCCGCCGCCACCGCATTTGGCGTGAAATCAAGTTCCCGGATCGCAGCGCTCACTTTCCGTTTTGTTTCCTCACTGACTCCGGCATATCCGTTTAAAACCTTGGAAACCGTGGAAATCGCCACGCCCGCCTTTCCGGCCACATCTTTAATTGAGGCCAATCCGCCATCCCTCCTTCGGTTCGTCTTTGGAAAACGTTTTCTGTTTATTTCTCATTCAGCATACGATGGAAAACGTTTTCTGTCAAGCGTTTTTTTAATTTTCTCCAAATTTTAGTGGAATGAACGACTTCCTTTTGGCACATTGGCCCCGGAAATAAATGGCTGATTTTGCATAGTTTTTTGGTTTTTCTGATTAGAAAAATTACTCATAATATACGATAATTATTGAAGAAAGCAGGGAAAAATATACAAATTGGCGAGAAAATAACGATAGTTTGAAAAAGGAGGCAGGAATATGGCAAAAAGTGCTTCTCCGGCTGTGTCCAAAGTGAGAACAAAAACCAGCTGGAAAAATGCATTCAAGAGAGACTGGCAGCTTTATCTGCTGCTGGCAGTACCTTTGATTTTGGTTATTGTTTTCAGCTATGCCGCTTATCCGGGCCTGCGCATGGTCTTCATGGATTATAAGCCCGCCAAGGGCTATGCAGGCAGCAAATGGGTGGGATGGGATATCTTCATGAAAGTCTTTAAGGACGCTGACTTCATCCGCTCCCTTCGCAATTCCGTCGTATTCAACCTGATGGATTTGCTGGTGGGCTTCCCGATGCCCATCATCCTGGCATTGATTTTGAACGAGCTCCGTTATCCCAGATTTAAAAAAGTGACACAGACGATCCTCTATCTGCCTCACTTCCTTTCCTGGGTTATCGTAGCAAACGTAGCATTTACCATGTTTCGTCCCAGCACCGGCCTGGTCAACATTCTGATGCAGAATATGGGCCTCATCGATCAGGGAATCCCTTTCCTGACAGAAAAATGGCACTGGGCCTTCACCTATCTTCTGATCGGTGTCTGGCAGAGCATGGGTTGGGGAACCATCATCTATCTGGCAGCCATCACCGGCATCAGCGGAGAACTTTATGAAGCTGCCATGATCGACGGCGCCGGACGCTGGAAACGGATGTGGTACATCACCCTTCCCGGTATCCGCGGCACCGTAGTCACACTGTTGATCATGAACCTGGGCCGTGTCATGGGCAGTAACTTTGACCGACTGTTTGTTTTCGGCAATTCCCAGGTCAGGGATTTCCAGTATCAGCTGGCGATCTACATCTATGAAAAAGGTCTGGGAGGCGGTAAATTCTCCATGTCAACCGCCGTCGGCCTCTTCCAGTCTCTGGTCGGTCTCATCCTCGTGCTTTTGGCGGACAAATTTGCCAAATCCATGGGTGAAGACGGATTGATTTAGGAGGTGAGCACAATGAGTAAAGAAAAAACGGAACGCAAAAAAGGCGATGCTTCTTCGGAAAGCAGCCGCGCCATCAATAAATTTCGGGTGAGCGATGCGGTTATGATGATCATTCTGATCCTCATCTGCGCAACCTGCGTGCTTCCTTTCCTGCATCTGGCTTCGAAGTCCATCTCCTCCAACAGCGCCGTAATGGCAAAGCAGGTGTTCTTCTGGCCGAAAAATATCACTTTTGATGCCTATGCATCCATTTTCCGGGACGGCTCCCTGGTATATTCCATGGGTTATAGCATCATCGTGACACTGATTTTTACCTTCCTGGGTATGGTGGCCTGCACCTGTGCGGCTTATCCGCTTTCCAAAAAGCGTTTGAAGGGCAGAACGTTCTTCACCTTCCTTTTGATGTTCCCGATGTATTTTGGCGCAGGCCTGATCCCTACCTACCTGCTGTTAAAAGACCTGCATCTTCTGGACACCATGTGGGTGCTGATCCTGCCTCTGATCTACTCTCCCTACAACATGCTGATCATGAAAACCTATTTTCAGTCCAGCATACCGGACAGCCTGGAAGAATCCGCTTTTCTGGACGGCGCTACCAATTTCCAGATCCTCGGAAAGATCGTGCTGCCTTTGTCTAAGCCTATCCTGGCAACCCTATCCCTGTTCTACGCGGTAGGCCGCTGGAATTCCTACGGGGATAACAAGTTCTATATTAAATCGGACCAGTTAAAAATGATCCAGTACCGGCTCTATCAGATGGTCGCCGCGGCCAATGAAGCTCAGACCACTACGCTTTCCGAAGCGGCAGCCGTAACCAGCACGCCGGAAGTCCTGCAGGCGGCCGCAATCATGTTTGTCACCATCCCGATCATCTGCATTTATCCGTTCCTGCAGAAATACTTCGTAAAGGGCGTTATGATCGGTGCGGTAAAAGGCTGAGCAGGCCAAAAACCCGGTTCCACCCTATCCATATTACGTCAGTAATCCCGGACATCCGGGCACTATAAAACATCATTCTTTAAGGAGGATTAAGTATGAAAAAGAACACATTACACAGAGTTCTCGCAGCATCCCTGACCACAGTCATGGCGCTGGGTTCTCTTGCAGGCTGCGGCAACAGCGCTGCTCCTGCCGCTCCCGAAACACAGGCTCCCGCCGCAAATGAAGACGCGGCTCCTGCAGGTGACACCGCTTCTGCCACAGAAGAGGCAGCGCCCGCAGCGGAAGGCGGCGGTATGGACACCTGGGAACCTTTTGCAGAAAACGTGACCATCGGCATCCCCGTTTATGACAGAGGCGTGGAAGGCGTTCCCACTGTCAACGACAACTACTGGACCAAATGGATTCAGGAGAACTTCGGCGACAAATACAACATTACCGTCAACTTCGTTCCCATCAATCGTTCGGACGTTATGACCGACTACGCTCTGCTGGCCGCTGCCGAGGATCTTCCCACCGTCCTGATGGAATATGACTATCCTAAGGTTGCACAGTGGGCCAACGACGGATATCTGGCTCCCATCGATCTGGACGCATTCGCACAGACCGCTCCCACCTACTACAACAGGATGGCGGAAAACGGCATGGTGAAATACAGCGCCATGAATGACGATACCTATTTCGTACTGGCGGAAAGACCGTTCTATTCCGCATGGTGGGTTGATTTCTGCCGTATGGACTGGCTGCGCGAAGTGGGCTATGATTATGTGCCGGTTCTTCGTTCCGAAAAAATTGACGCTATGACCAAAATCCAGGAAGCCGGCCTGTCCGAGCATCCTCTGGGCGGCGCCATGATCCCCGGCGCCGGCGCAGATCAGAACTATGGCTACAGAACCTACCCTCAGAACGAAGAGGAATGGGCGGTATACGGCGATGTGAACATCCCCGCTCTGGGCTGGGCTCCCAACCGTGAACTGTTAAGAGACACCAATGAGGACTTCAATCTGGGGCACCTGAATCCGGAATACTATATCACCGACGACGAAACCAACAAAGCTGCTTTCATCAACGGCGACACCTGGAAATTCGGCGGCTACCTGTCCTCCACCATGGACTGGCTGGTATCCTTCTATGAAAATAACCCGGATGCGGAACTGGCTATCATCCCCGTTCTGGATGAAGAAGATACGGAATCCGGCATCAATCCCGGCTATCGTGGTGCGAACCCCTTCGGCATGATCGTGGGCTTCTCTTCCTTCGCTACCGAAGATCAGATCAAGGCTGCATGGATGTACATGGAATGGATGACCCAGGAAGATACCTTAAACACCATGCGCTGGGGTATGGAAGGCGAAAACTACACGGTTGATCCCGAAACAAATCTTCCCGTTTCCGTTGCGGATTACAACGGCGACTACAAACAGGGCTATAACAACAATAAAGACTACTGGTGTATCGCAGTGGAAGCTGTCAACGCCGGCACTCCCGAACAGATCGTAAGATCCTTCTGCCCGGACGGACTTCCTCAGGACTTCTATGATCAGATCTGGGATCTCTACGAAACCAGAAAGAAACAGAGAGCGGAAGGCTGGGAAGTGATCGATGCCCTCTACTCTGTCGTGCTGGATTCCGAAACAGAATACAGAGGAACCCTGACAGAACTTTACAAAGAGTACCGTGACAAACTGGTTATGTGCAAACCCGAAGAGTTTGACGCGATGTATGATGATTTTGCTCAGAAATATCTGGACGCAGGGTTCCAGGCCGTTCTGGATGAAAGAAATGAAGCCTATGAAGCGGGCAAGACCACAAAACTCACAGACGATACCATGGCAAAATAAGCGAAGGAAACTTTAAAACCCTCAACTGTCATGAATCAAAATATCCCGGCAGGAAATGTTCCGATCACGGAACGTTCCTGCCGGGATGTTCTTTTCCCCTTCCATGCCCGTTCAATCCTCCCGGGGCACCTCTTTTACCATAAACCGGATCATATTTTCATCCACCCGGCTCATCATATCCGTAAAATTTTTCCTTTCTTCCTCTGAAAATCCGCTCAGACAAACTTCTGTGAGCCTGCCGCCCACCAGATCCAAGTCCCGGCAGATTCTATCCGCCTCAGGCCGCAGGGAAATTCTGACGCGTTCCTTCTTTTCCCCGCTCTTCTCTTTCCCGCCTGCTTTCTCCGCCGTCTTTTCCTTTCCGCCCGATTTTTCTCCGGTCATATCAATCAGTTTTTTATGTTCCAGCTTCTGCACACACAAAAACATCTTCGGCTGGGATACCCCGGTCAGTTCCGACAGCCTGCGCACGCCTCCGGCCGGACCGCACTGGTACAGCGCGCACAGCACCAGTGCCTCTTCCAGAGAAAGATTGTTTTTCTTTGCGGCAAACTCCATCTCATATTCAAAAAGCCTTCGGAAACGATACTGGGAAATGAGCGGTTCACTGCCCTCGATCTCCTCTCTTAAAATCTGTCTCCGTTCCTCCCCCAGCTTCTTGCTCCCGAAAAGAAGCGCCGGGGGCACCCCGCCGTCTTTCGCGGCCGCCCACAAAAAGCTGTACACCTGGAGTCTGATATTGGCATAGTCTTCATGATCGTATACATCTTTATAAAATTCATTGTAATATTCAAAAATATTGATCTTCATGCGCATCGTATTGTTGATGCTCATCCCCTGTGTAGCCAGGCTTCCCTTGCGCTTTAAATAATAATAAACGGGAACCTGCAGGGCGTAAAAGGCGGACGCATGACGGATATATTCCAGATTGAATAAAAAGTCCTCACACCAGCTGATGGAAACATCCATGCGGATCTGATGTTCTTCAATGATGCTGCGGCGGTAGAGCTTGTTCCACAGCACACCGTAATAAAAATCAGCGGGATTCTCAATCATGCAGGCCGCGAACTCCTGACGGTTCATCACCTTATCTTCTTCAATATCCCCTTTTTGCGCCAGACGGTCCCCGGAAACCCTGTAAAAATCGGAAATCACCATATCACACTGATACTGCTCCATGGAAGTCACCAGAAGCCTGGTCGCTTCCGGCACAATCCAGTCATCACTGTCCAAAAACTGGATATAGGTTCCTTCCGCCAGCTCCAGCGCCCGGTTGCGGGTGTCGGACACCCCTGTATTTTCCTTGTGCACCACCTTCACCCTGGCGTCCTTTTCTGCATAAAAATCACAGATTTCCCCGGATCTGTCACTGCTGCCGTCATCCATTAAAAACAGTTCAAAATCCGGATAGTCCTGACTCAAAATACTGTCCACACAACGCTTTAAATATTTTTCCGCATTATAGACAGGTACAATAATACTCACAAGCGGATTCATAAAATCCCCTCCTTTGTTCTCTCCGGCGTTTTCTATTATTCTGAATTATAGTCCACTTCCCGACCGATTTCCACTTCTTTTTCCTCCGACCATCCCTAAAAGTTCCTTTTTTTATTAAAAAATTTTTATTTTTTTGAAAAATCGACTATTTTCTATACCATTCTGCAGAAAATTCAGTATAATAGTAATTGTAATATTATTTCGTGATACAATGACAGGAGTTTTTATGAAATTCAAGGGAATACCAATGAAATCCTCAGCCGCCCTCCTTTTCGCACTGGTGGGAATCCAGATTATCCTTTTTGGCTTCCGCATCAACACTGCCCGGAATGAAGCGCAGGAACAAATTCTGATCGAAGAAAATCTGCGGTCCTGTACCCAGGCAAGCCAGGATCTGTGGACCGCTTCCAACTACCTCACCGGCGAGGCCTGGCACTTTGTGACCACAGGCCAATTGTTTTATGCCCAAAACTACTGGCAGGAAGTGAATGTCAGCCAAAACCGCAACAAAGCATTGGCGCATTTGAGGGAACTGGCCCTCACGGAAGAAGAATTATCCTGTATGGAAAATGCTCTTCGGGAATCCGACCGTCTGATTGAAAAAGAAGCCTGGGCCATGCGTCTGATTGCGGACAGTCTGGGCATTGACGCTTCACAGCTTCCGGAAGAAATGAACCGGGTCCGGCTGACCGGCGAAGAATCTGAGCTTTCCCCTTCCGCCAAAGCTTCCCTGGCCGTTCAGTATCTGTTCGGTCAGGAATACACTTCGGTGAAGGAAAAAATCTATGACAATGTACAAAATTTCCAGGATCTGATCCGGAGCCGAAAAGGGACAGAACTTCAGGCCGCAGTTTCCGCTACGGAGAACGCCCTGTTTTCCTGCCGTGTCCTCATGCTCACGCTGGTGCTGTCTTTCGCTCTGGAAGCCGTTCTCTATTATATCACACTGGCCCGTCCTTTCTCCTGCTATGCCGGCATTCTGGCCCGAAACACAGAGGGCGACTTTTCTCCGCTGCCGTCCATGGGCGCCCAGGAAACCCGTTCTTTCGCCAATGCCTTCAACCGCATGTACAGCAGTTGGAGCCAACAGAGGGAGCGCCTTGAAAAGGAACGCTACCGTTTCCGGGTTGCTCTGGAAAATATGCCGGTGATCGTCTATGAATACGATATTCTTTCAGACACCTATACTTCCTACGGCAGCCTCTCCGGCAATGTTTCCCGGGAGGATTCCTCCGCAACGGAACACATCATCCCCCATTTTCTCTCCTCAAATATGGAAGAGATCATGGGCCCTGCCGGCACTTCCTTTTTCCGGCAGGTGTTAAACAGCAGCCGCTACGCTTCCACGGAACTGCCTGTCTGTCCCAACGGCAGCTCCGGTCAGGAAATCTGGGTCCGCATCACCTGCACCCCGATTCCGGACGCCTCCGGACAGATCACCAGATTCATCGGAAAAATCATCAATATACAGTCGGAAAAAGAAAAGGAATTTGCGCTGGAGGACATCCGCAGCCGGGACCCTCTCACAGGATTTTACCAGAAGGATGCGGGAATCCGCAAAATACGGACCTATCTCTCTTCAAAAAAGGACGAAGATATCTGCTGCCTGATGCTTCTTGACATGGACGGTTTCCAAACGGTCAACGACCGGGAAGGCCATATTTTTGCCGACGCTGTGCTTCAGGATACCGCCGATATCCTGCGTGCCCTGACCGGCGAACGGGATATCCTGACCCGTCTGGGTGGAGATGAATTGATGCTTTTCCTGCCCTCCTGCAACAAGGCCAGGGCCAGGGTGATGGGTTCCCAAATTGCGGAAGCGATCAAAAACCGTTCTGTGGCCAGCAGCCCCGACCTGGTGTTTTCCGCCAGCATCGGCATGTGCACCACAGAGGTTGTCAATGACTACAGCGGCTTATACCGCTGCGCGGAAAGCACCTTAAAATACGTAAAAGAACATGGGAAAGGGCAGGCTGCCTGCTATCTGGATACTTCCAATGAACTGGGTGTGATGCTCACTCAGGTCTATCCGGACAGCCATGTCATCAACACCATCGACAGCTTTTACGGCGGAAAAGAAGACCTTCCTGCCTTTGCTCTGGATCTTTTGGGAAAGGCCAAAAATCTGGATGATGCGATTTTCCTTCTTTTATCCCGGACCGGAAAACTCCTGCAGCTGGACCGCATTATCATGATGGAGATGAATCCGGAATACCAGAGCTACAAAATGACCTACCAGTGGAATGCGAATAAAACCGACCGTCTGCCCTATGAAACCCACTATATCCCGCCGGAGCAGCTGGAAGAACTTTCTTCTTCCTATGATGATCAGGGTCTGTGCGAACGTCATATTTTTGCCTGTTCCGAGGATATGGAAAGCATTCTTCACGCAGGCATCTGGAATTACGGAGAATGCGTGGGCGCCATGTGCTTTGAACATCGTAAGAAGCATGTCTGGACCGCCCAGGAAAGGGAGCTTCTTACGGAGCTTTCCGGCGTCATCTCTTCCTTTACCTTAAAAGCCCGCTCCGACGCCGTCAGCCGGGCTAAAACAGATTTCCTTTCCCGGATGAGTCATGAAATCCGCACCCCCATGAACGCCATTACCGGCATGACCACCATCGCCCGGTCCGTTCCCGGCAATCCGCCCAAAACCCTGGACTGCCTGAATAAAATAGAAGCTTCCAACCGCTATCTGCTGACCCTGATCAACGATGTGCTGGATATGTCCCGCATAGAAAGCGGCAAGATCGAGCTTCATGTCGCTCCCGTGAACCTACAGGATATCACGAAAAGCCTGGAAACCCTCATCCGTCCCCAGTCCGATCCCAAGGGACTGCTTTTTGAAATCCGGGATCATTCCGTAAAGCCCTGTTATCTGATGGCGGATGAGCTGAGACTCAACCAGATTTTAATCAACCTTTTAGGGAATGCGGTAAAATTCACTGCCGAAGGCGGCCGGGTCACCCTGACCATAGATCCTGATCCTGAAATGGAAAAGGACGGCCGCACTGCGCTGCGCTTTTGCGTATCGGATACCGGAATCGGCATCAGCAAAGAAGCCCAGCAGCATATTTTTAACGCTTTTGAACAGGCCAACGCAGAAACGGCTTCCAATTACGGAGGCACCGGCCTGGGACTGACTATTTCCGGCAGGCTGGTACAAATGATGGGCGGGACGCTGGAAGTGGAAAGCGAACCCCAAAAGGGGGCTTCCTTCTTCTTCACTCTCTCTTTTGCCACCGCACAAAGCCCTCAACTGCTGCCTGACACAGATCCGGCAGCCGGCGCAGCCCCCTTTGATCCCGCCGGAAAGCGTCTGCTTTTAGCAGAGGACAATTCCTTAAACAGGGAGATCGCGGAGGAAATCCTTCAAATGCACGGATTTACGGTGGAAACCGCGGAAAACGGAAAAATCGCACTGGAGCTGTTCGGGAACCATCCTTCCCATTACTACGATGCCATTCTCATGGATATCCGTATGCCGGTCATGGGCGGTCTGGAGGCTGCCAGATGCATCCGCACTTCGGGTAAAGAGGATGCCCGGTCCATTCCCATCATCGCCATGACCGCAAATGCTTTTGATGAAGACATGAAAAAATCCCTGGATAACGGGATGGACGGCCATCTTTCCAAGCCCATTGACATCGATACGCTCCTGCTCACCCTGCAGAGACTCCTCCCCCCAAAAACGGCCGTCTGAGCACAAAAACGGCGGCAGTCCCTTTCTTCGGAAACTGCCGCCGTTTCTCTATTTATCTTTCCACCCGGTATAAGTTTGCTTCATAGGGTCTTAACCGCACTTCTTCTTTCCCCATCGGATAATTGGATAAGATCCGGCGCATATTGCCGGGTCTTTTCCCCACATACAGCGGCTTTTTCCCCAGATTGCATTCCACATAAAAGATCCGCTCCCGGTCATAGCGGTAGTAGGTGAACAAATTTTTCCGCTCCCGGTTCACCGCCCGGAATTTCCCCAGCCCAAACAGCGGACATTCCTTCCGGAGCGCGATCAGATCCCGGTAAAAGGCCAGCACGGAATCCTTCTGTTCCAGCTGTTTCTTCACATTGCAGGACCGGTAGCTTCCGTCCCCTTCCATCCAGGCCTTTTCCCCTTCGGTAAAGCCGCCGAAAGGGCTGTCGTCCCACTGCATGGGCGTGCGGGCATGATCCCTGGTTCCCGCGCAGACCTTTTCAAAAGCCTGTGCCGCCGGCATGCTCAGACACAGCTTTTCATACAGGTTCCAGCTCTCAATATCCCTGATCTGGGCCGGAGAGGTAAAATGCTGATTCGTCATGCCGATTTCCTGGCCCTGATATAAAAAGGGCGTCCCTTTTAAGGTCAGCTGAATCATGGCCAAAAGCTTCGCCAGCACTTCCCGGAAGGAGGGATCCGGATCCACCTTTCCCACCATTCTGGGATTATCGTGGTTCTCCCAGAAGAGAGCCATATGACAGTCCGGACCGTAGTGCTCCATCCAGTCGATCATATAGGATTTCAGATAATTCAGGTCGTAGCGGTAATCATCAAACCGGGTATGTCCCGGCGTCTCCAGATGATCAAAATTGAAAATCATATCCAACTCTTTTCGGGGCGCGGCCGTCATCTTCTTTCCCATCTCCATCCCGATCCCGGGCGTCTCCCCCACTGAAAAGGCGCCATAGGGTTCAAAGCCTTCCATGCGGATCCGGTGCAGATATTCATGCAGTCTGGGGCCATAAAAATAATGTTCAATGCCGGTGTATCCCATCATCTGTCCGATGGTTTCATCTCCATCCGGCAGTCCTTCCCGTTTGGAAATGTAGTTGATCACATCCATGCGGAACCCGTCCACCCCTTTTTCCAGCCACCACCGGATCATGGACAGCACTTCCTGCCTGAGCGCTTCATTTTCCCAGTTCAAGTCCATCTGCTTTTTGGAAAAAAGATGCAGCGCCCACACATCCTGCTCTTCAAAATACCGCCAGGCGGAACCTTCAAAAAAGGAAGTCCAGTTATTCGGCGCTTCTTTTCCCTTCCGGAAAAAGTAGAAATCCCGGTACGGAGAATTTTCGTCCTCCAGCGCTTCCCGAAACCAGCGGTGCTCATCGGAAGTGTGATTGACCACCAGATCCATGATCAGGCGCATCCCTCTGCTGTGGACTTCCCCAATCAGCCGGTCCATATCCTCCATGGTGCCAAACTCCTCCATGATTTTACAGTAATCCCGGATGTCATAACCGTTATCGTCATTGGGGGAGTCATAGACCGGGGAAAGCCACAGCGCATCCACCCCCAGCTTTTTTAAATAATCCAGTTTGCGGATGATTCCCTCCAGATCCCCGATGCCGTCCTTGTTGCTGTCCAAAAAACTTCTGGGATAAATCTGATAAAAAACGGCCGTTTTCCACCAGGGCGCAGGGCCTTTTGCCGGCACTGCCTCTTTTGTTTCCTCTCCCTCTTCCGTTTGAAGCATGGCCAAAAGCGCTGAAAAAAAGCCTTCCGACAGCTTTCCTTTGGCCAGTTTTTGAAGGCCCGACAGCTTCAGTTTCCCAAGCGGCCCCTTTACGATCAGACCTGCAGGCACATTCAGCTGCAGACAGATCTTCTGTAAAATATCTTTCCCGGCGGGATTTTCCCAAATCTCCCCCAGGCTGCTTTCCATGGTCAGTTTCCGATTCATTGCGCATCCTCCCTGATATCCCCGCGGGCCTTCAAATCGGCCACAATTCGTTCATACATTTCCCTGTCGATCTTATATTTGCTGCAATAGAGAATAAAGCCCAGCACGATACAGATTAACGGCAGAATCATCATGGCCCCTTTCATCAGCAAAAGGCCTTCCTGTGTCACCTCTGCAGCGCTTTTAGCCTCCTTGATCCCCGATACGATCACTGTGGCGCTGACGATTCCGTTAGCCACCGCGCCCCCCATTTTATTGATAAAGGACTGCAGGGAAAAGGTCACGCTGTCATTTCTTCTTCCGCTCTTCCACTGCCCGTATTCCACCGTATCCGCCAGAAACATCATCATCATGAGCTGAATGCAGGCCTGGCCGATGAAAATCAGCACGCCCGCAATCCCGATAAACAGCATGGTGTCTGTGGGCGCGAAGAAAAATACCACATAGCCCGCCACCACCAGAATCGTGGCATAGGTATATAGTTTTTTCCGGGAGAAAAACCGGCTGATCATAGGAAAAATCACCAGAGCCGTGATCTGGGAAATGCCCAGGATCACGGCGAATACAGAATACATGCCCTCGTCGCCGTACACATACTTAAAGTAATAAAGGCCGAAGCTGGTGGTAGTCATATAACCGATCATGAACAGCGCCATGGAAATGGCCGTGAACAGAAGCTGATCGTTGCCGAAAATGGCCTGCACCATCCCCTTTAATGTGGTATGTTCCTGTTTGGCAAATACCCCCTGTGTTTCCTTCACCCCGAAAAGGGTGATACACTGCCCTGCCCACATGATTCCCACCACAATCATGGAAAAAACCATATATGCCTTCTGCATGCTGCCAAGGACGCTGCCCAGCCCATTGGTGATGGGCACAATGCCAGCCACCACCGTAAACAGGCCGATATTGGCACAGATTCTTGCCACGGAACCGATTTTTTCCCGCTCCGCCTGTTCCATGGACAGAGAAGGCAGCATGGACCAATAGGAAATATCATTGGTGGTAAAGCAGACGCCCCAGGCCACATAAATCAGGGCGAACACCCCGATATAGGCCGCCCCCTCCAGCCCGAAATCCGTGAACAAAAGCACGGTAAGCACCCCGGATGTCAGCGCCCCGAAGGCGATCCAGGGCTTGAATTTTCCGAATCTGGTGTGGGTATTGTCCACGATCACCCCCATCACCGGATCATTACAGGCGTCAAAAATCCGGGCCGCCAGCACAATTCCCGTAATCCACCACAGCACAGAAGTTGAAAGCTCGATGATATCCGTCAGATAAAATACCAGATACATGCTCACCATGGAATACAGCATATCCCTTCCGATGGTTCCCAACCCAAATGTAAATCGATTCCGTTTTCCGTTCATTTCTTCTCATTCTCCCCGTTTTCCTCAGATTTTTCCGTTCTCCGGCACATTCCCCCTGCTTCTCTTTCCTGCAGCGAAGTGACATAAAGGTTAGCGCCAAAATCTCCCAGCAGCCTGGTCTGCTCATTATACCAGCTGCCCATGAACTGATTGTTTAACAAAATCCCCTCTTCCAGCATGGCACCGTCTGCCAAATAGCTTTCCACGCAGTCCGTGAGGGTGTAATGCTTATCCGCCGTGCGCAGCACTACCCCTTCCGGGTTTAACTCTACCGGCAGAATGTGTTTGGTCAAAAGGCCGAAACTTCTCACATAGAGGGGATGGGGCATGGTGGAAATCCGATAGGTTTTTCTTTTGTCCAGCCCCTTCACCTGCAGATAATCGTAAGATTCCGCAGCCCTTGAAAGAGTCTGGAAAAATCCCGTCACCGCCTCCTTTTGTTCCCGGTCCGCTGTCTGCCAGACCACCTTATTGTCTTTGGGATAGGCCATCCTGGAAAACTGTCCGTACTGGAAAAGCCGCCGGTGCTCCTTGTAAAAGGCGATCTGCTGTTTCACCTCTTTTTTCTGAGCCGCCGTCAGATACTTAAAGTCCAGCTCATACCCCAGACAACCGAAAGCCGCGACCGCAAACCGGGTGGACAGCGTGGTTTTGCGCAGGGTCTGCTGATGGGGCGATTCGCTCACATGAGCACCCATGACGGAAGGCGGATAAAAATAGCTCAGACCCGTCTGGATTTTCAACCGTTCCCCCGGATCGGTATCGTCGGACGCCCAGATCTGCTGGGAATAGCAGAGCATTCCCAGATCGAACCGGTTGCCGCCGGAAGAACAGCTTTCCACCAGAATATGGGGCCGGGGCCCAAAAATCCGTTCCATAACGCGGTAAAGCCCGCAGATATAACGATGGTAAAATTCCCCCTGACAGGCCAGCGCCTCAGACCAGCCCTCCGCAATGTGACGGTTCATATCCCATTTCACATAATCCACCTTCGCGCTGTCCAAAACGGCGGACACCTGTTCCACGATATAATCCTGCACTTCTGTCCGGCACAGATCCAGCACCAGCTGGTTTCTGCCAAGCACCGCCGGACGGCGGGGATTTTTCACCGCCCAGTCGGGATGGGCCCGGTACAGTTCGCTGTCCTCATTGACCATTTCCGGCTCAAACCACAGCCCGAACGCTAAGCCCATGGCATGGATCTTATCCGCCAGCCCCTTCATCCCGCCGGGCAGCTTCTTTCGGTTCACTTCATAATCGCCAAGCCCTGCCTGATCGCTGTTTCTTGCTCCAAACCAGCCGTCGTCCAACACGAACAGTTCGATCCCCAGCTTCCTGGCTTCCGCCGCCATGCGCAGAAGGCGGCTCTCTTTAAAGTCAAAAAAGGTGGCCTCCCAGTTGTTTAAAAGTACGGGCCGCTCCTTTTCCCGCCAGTCCCCCCGGACCACATGGCGGTTCACAAAATCATGGAAATGGCGGCTCACGCCGTTATAGCCCTGCCGGCTGCAGGTGAGCACCGCCTCCGGCGTCTCAAAGGACTCCCCTTTTTTGAGCCTTTTTAAAAAGCAATGATCATTGATCCCGATGGCGGCCCTGGCAAGACCGAAAGCGGACAGCTCGGCTGCCCCCATATGGTTCCCGCTGTAAATCAGGTTAAACCCATACACCAGTCCCCGGTCCTCCAAAGCCCCTTCCTCTGCCAGCAGAAATCCGGGATTGTGCCGGTTGCTGCTGTTTCCTGTGGTGGAACTGTTGATGCAGAGACTTTCGTTTAATTTCCGGCGGCTCACATGGGCCTCCCTGGCCCAGCCGCCGTTTAAGGTGGTCATCACAAATCCTCTGTCCGGCAGATCCACCATCATGCTCAAAAAACGCCGGATCTCTGCCGGATTTTCCTCTTCATTGCTCAGCACCGCCCGGCGGACGATCACATCCGTTTCGGGAAAAACCGTATAATACAGCTTCAAAAAGACGGCAAACGCGGCATCCTTCATGGTGATGCATAAAGTCTCCACGTCTTTTTCCTGCCCGGCGAGGGCGCCCGGCAGCGTTTTCATGGGGATCGTCCCCTTTTTGATCTGAAAGCTTCGAAATATGAAATCCGCCGTAAAACTGCCGTCCGGCATCATGACTTCCAGAGGCGCAAAACGGTAATCCCCCCGCCCGATGGAGGAATATTCCAGGGGCAGATTGTCCAGGCAGTAGAGTCCGTCCTCCCTGCTGTAGCTGACGCTGCTTCCTGTCGCTGCCGTCCTTTTATAACGGACCGCCTCCGGGTCCTGCACCTTTAGACGCGGCCCGTAATAATAATGCTCCAGATGACCGAACCCGGTCCTGCCAAACCAATAGCTGGTGTGGGCGGTCTCCAGAAAGAATTTTCCCTTCTCTTCCCTGATCATTTTTCTCCCCTTCGCTTATGTCTCAAAATCATAAGATAAGTATACCTTTTTTATCCGCCTCCGTACAGAAAAATCTCCCTCTGCCCAAGAAAAAAGCAGCCCGGAACAAAACTTCTGCTTTCGTTCCGAGCTGCCTTTATCCTCGCAGATGCTGTTTCCCGCTGTATTGTTCTGCTTCCAGCTTCAGCACTGTGGTTTTTTCAAACGCATACGGCGCAAACTCCCAATCCTCCCGCCGGGTCAGCTGTTTCATGAGCAGCCCAAGGCCCTCCTTCTTTTCCGCCGGATCGGTGACTTCACAAATCCGTCCGAATCCGGTGATACTCTGGTAAAAATAAGTGTGGCCGCAGGCTGTGTCATGGGGCAAAAGACAGTGGGCGGTATCCATTTCAAAACCGGCCAACCCCTTTTGGCGGACCAGATCCATTTTCCGCCCTTCTCCGGCTCCGTGAAAATACAAAATCAGCCTGTCCTGCTCCCATTTATAGCCGAAATTGAGCGGCACGATATAAGGCGTAAACGGCTCCTCTTCCCCTGCCAGCGCAATCCGGCAGACTTCACAGGCATCCAATATTTTCCTGAGCTGTCCGATTTCACTCACTTCCCGCTCTCTTCTCCTCACACTTGCTCTCCCTCTTTTACCGCCGATACCAAAAGCATCATGGGACGGCGCATTTCATCTTTCATGCCGGGAATGTCCAGCATATCCTCCGGAGGCATGGGTTCCACAATCCGGCGGACGGCGAATCCGTTTTTCAGCAGCGTATCCAGATAGGTGGTCAGTGTTTTATGATACTTGACCACTTTTTCTCCCAGAAAAACAGCTTCCCGCTTCCCTTCATAATAGTAATTGTCCACCGGAAAATGAAGGATATTACCGGCTTCATCATAGTACCAGTCCTGACTTCCGTATGCGGTAAACACGGGATGCTCCACCGAAAAAATAAACTGTCCCCCGGCTGCCAGCCAGCTGTGGATCTTTTTCACCACCAGATCAAAATCCTTCACATAATGGAAGGCCAGGGAACTGAGCACCAGGTCAAAGCTGCCGGCCCCGCATTCCAGATCTTCCATGGCGCTTTTTTGGTATTCCACTTTGACGGCCTCCCTCCGTGCCGCCGGAACACTTTCCAAAAATTCCGCAGTCTTTTCCTGCGCCACAGTCAGCATTTTCTCTGAAATGTCGGTTCCAAGCACAAAGTCAGCACCTTTCTTTGCAGCATAAATGCAGTGCCAGCCATAGCCGCAGCCCAAATCCAGCACCCTTTTTCCCGCAAAATCCGGAAGAAGCTTTTCCAGCTCCCGCCACTCTCCCGCACCGTCAAGTCCCTGCAGAGAACGGCTCATCCTGCTGTATTTTTCAAAAAATATTTGATCATCATATTTGTTTTCTTTCATGTTCATTCTCCTCTGTTCTGACATAATTTCCGGTAATCCCTGGGGGACAGCTTCATCAGCCGCCGGAACACCTGATTAAAAAATTTAATGTCCTCATATCCCACTTCCCGGGCGATTTCCGAAATGCGCATATCACTTCCCGCCAGCAGCTCACAGCTTCTTTCCACCCGCACCTTCTGCAGATACTCCCGCACCGTCATACCCGTCTCCTGCTTAAAACGACGGCTGATATAAGGCATACTGTAATGCTTTTTTTCACAGAAAGCGCCCAGCGTGACACTGTTTTGATAGTTGGCCTCCACATAGGAAAGCACCTCCAGCACCGCGGTATTTTTCGGCCGTTTTCTTTCCTCCGGTATGAGGTCGCGCAGCATCAGGAGCAGGATTTCCAGCAGACGGCACCGCAGGATCTGGGAATATCCCACTTTTCTTTCCTCGTATTCTTCCTGCATCCCTTTCATCAGCGCCAGGATCCTTCCGGTTTCGTCATGGAAAATCCGGTTGCCTTTCTCCTGCCCCAGCGACATCCTGTAATACTTGATCAGACACCCCTGCAGCAACGTGTCAAAGGACCGGCAGTTCACCAGCGTTTCATCCACGATTTCCGGAAGGAAAAGACAGTTGATCAGCGTCAGCCCCCGGCTGTTCTCATAGCTGTGGCTGCTGCCGTAATCCACAATAAAATAATCTCCCGCAAAAAGGTCTCTGCTCTCCCCTTCCAGCGTATGTCCGGCCGTCCCGCCCGTAATGTAGGTGAGTTCAAAGAATCGGTGGGAATGGCTCTTTAAGTCCTCCTGAGAATAAGGCATCATCACCAGTTTGTCCGATTCATCCGCGATAAACTGCTGAAATTCTATGGTATTTCTTCCCTGCATATCGGATAAATCCACCCCCCGTATTGGCAAAAATCAGGTGCTTTTCTTCAGGCTACTATCTGGTATGATAAAAGTCAAGAAGAAAAATAACAGGAGGTACCAAACGATGCAGTATGATGTGAAATGGATCAGACCGGCGGACGACATGGGGGACGTCTGCCCGGAATTTATCAAACAGTTTTCCCTGACCAAAAAAGTGGACCGCGCCTATCTTTCCCTCACCGCTCTGGGCGTCTATGAAGCGTCCTTAAACGGCCGGCGGGTGGGCAATTTCGTGCTGGCTCCCGGCTGGACCGCTTATGAGAAACGGCTCCAGATACAGACTTACGACGTGACAAATCTGCTGGCCGCCGACAACCGGCTCTCGGTGGTTGTGGGAAAAGGCTGGTACAGGGGCCGGCTGCCGGGCTGGAAGGAACCCGCCAGAGAGGCGCAGATTTCCACCATTCCCGCCGGACTTTTTGCCCGGCTGTCCATCCGCTATCAGGACGGCAGCCGGGAAACGATTCTCTCCGACGAAAGCTGGAATGTTACGGAAAGCGGCGTGCGGTTTTCCGAGCTTTATGACGGGGAAACCTTTGACGCTTCCTTTACGCCCAAAGAGTCCCCCAAAACAGCCCTTGTTTTTAACGGCCCCACCCATACCCTGATCCCCCAGCAGGGCGAAGAAATACAGGAACAGGAACGCCTGTCCCCCTGCCGCATCTTCACCACCCCCAAAGGGGAAACCGTGGTGGATTTCGGCCAGGAAATCACCGGTTATGTGGAGCTTTCCCTGAACGCTTCCGCCGGCGAATGTGTGGAACTTTCCCATGCGGAGGTGCTGGACGGCGGCGGCAATTTCTACACGGAGAACTATCGCGGCGCCAGGGCAAAATATTGTTATCTCTGTAAAGACGGTGTCCAAAGCTACAAGCCAAAACTGACCTATTACGGATTTCGCTATATCCGCATAGACCGCTTCCCCGGCGGGGCTGATTTGGCAAAACCGGAAAATTTCACGGCTGTAGTGCTGCATTCCCACATGGCGCGCACCGGGCATATTTCCTGTTCCGATCCGCTGCTGAACAAACTCTTTGACAATATCGTCTGGGGACAGAAGGGAAATTTTGTGGACGTTCCCACGGACTGCCCTCAGCGGGACGAGCGGCTGGGCTGGACGGGAGATGCCCAGGCCTTCATCCGCACCGCCTGCCTGAATTTTGATGCCGAAAAATTCTACACAAAATGGCTGGCCGATATGGCGGCCGATCAGCGGGAAGACGGCATGATCGGGCATGTCATCCCCAATATTCTCTCCAACTCCGAAAGCAGCGCAGCCTGGGGCGATGCCGCCACTATCTGTCCCTGGGAACTTTATCTGGCCTACGGGGACCCCGGGATTTTAGAAGCACAGTTTGCCTGCATGACCAAATGGGTGGATTACATCTCATCCCACACCACCACAAAAAATCTGTGGACCGGCGGGGAACACTATGGCGACTGGCTGGGCCTGGACGCGCCTTCCGGCAGTTATAAAGGCTCCACCCGGGAAGATTTTATCGCTTCCGCCTTCTATGCCCATTCCACTTCTCTGGTCATCAAAGCCGGGAAAGTGCTGGGCAGGGACGTAACCCGCTATGAAGCGCTCTATCAGGCGGTTGTCGCCGCCTTCCGGGAAACTTTTCCGGTTTATCATACCCAGACCGAATGTGTTCTGGCCGCTCACTTTAAACTGGCTCCCGACTGCCAGGCGGCGGCAGACCAGCTGGCCTGCATGGTAACAGAGTGCGGCATACAGCTTCAGACCGGCTTTGTGGGCACGCCCTATCTGCTTCATGTGCTGACCGATTACGGCTATGCGCAGCTGGCCTGGTCCCTGCTTTTACGCCGGGAATATCCCTCCTGGCTGTATCCGGTGACCAAAGGCGCTACCACGGTGTGGGAACACTGGGACGGCATTATGGAGGACGGAAGTTTCTGGAGCAGCGACATGAACTCCTTCAACCACTATGCCTATGGCGCAGTAGCGGACTGGATCTACGGGAAAGCGGCAGGCATCGCTCCTGTGGAGGCATTTCCCGGCTATGAAAAAGTGCGCATCACCCCTCTTCCCGATGAACGTCTGGGATGGCTGAAATGCTCCTATCAGTCCCGCCATGGCCTGATCCGTTCCGAATGGTCCAGACAGGACGGCGTGTGGCGCTATGAAATCGAAACGCCGGTGGATGCCGTCATCACCATTGCCGGAAAATCCCATGAAGTAAAAAAGGGGACCTATCTTTTCTTCAGCAAATGACTTTTCTCTTATTCTGCCTTCAGAGGGCAGGAAACATCCCTTCCCTGCCCTCTGAAAGAAATCTGCCGGAAGCTTACCGGATTCCGTATTCCCGATACAGTTCCCGCCTTTTTACCGCACTTTTCGCCACAGCCTGTACGTCCGAAATCCACATGAAAGGCCAAATATTGTGATCAGAAAAAACACTTGCAAAAATTATAAAATGCTGTATAATAAAAACTATCCAGTCAGTTTTAATTATTAGAAAAGGAAGGGTATCCACTCATGAAAAAAAAGTCGCAGTTTCTGTCCGTTAATGTTATAATTTTCTTTAGTGCCTGTATTCTGTTGTTTCTGATCAATCAGCTGTACAGCGTTTTACAGGTTTCCCTGATCTTAAAAAGCACCGGTTCCGTATTCCTGTTAAGCTCCGTCATGACAGCTATGGTTGTGCCAAGAATTTTCATCCTGCCGGTCAGCGGCTTTGTTACAGACCGACTGGGGATTTTTAAAACACTGATCATTGGTTCCGGGCTATTGGGAACGCTGCTGGTTTCCCTTTTCCTCGTGAACCGGATGAACATGGTAAATGAAAATCTTATCTTTTTATTTGCCGTTCTGTTCGGGGGAATCAGTGCTGCGATACTGCCTGCGCTCTATTCCGCCATTCCGGCCTTAGTGGACGGAGCGCATCTGCAGAAAGCCAATTCGGTCATGCAGTTCATCAATCAGGGAACAACGCTGGCAGGCCCCCTCATCGCTGGCATTCTTGTGGAAAAGGCAGGCGGTGACGCCTATCCCATCATGGCAGCTGCCGCTGTCGCCTCGTTGTTTCTGTTTTTTAAGGTGAAATACGGGGAATACGAAGAACGGAAAGAGGATACCAAGAAAGCCGGGACAGCCCGGCAGGGATCTTTTCGAAGCTTGTTTCATCTGCCTGTTTTAGTGATGCTATTGGTTTTTACGGCAATTTTAAACCTGTGCATCATGGGGCCCCAGCAGGTCGGATTTCCCATGATCGCCCTCGCCTCTTTTCCCGAAGGCGTGGACGGCTATCCAAAGCTATTGTCCGTCACCGGGCTGGGTTCTTTGATCAGCGCTGTTTTTGTCGGAAATATGAAGCGAAAGCAGCCTATGCAATCCGTCCGCCTGATTTTATGGTGTTCCCTGGCGCTGGGCCTTCTTTGGAGTATTTTCAGCTTCAGCACTCACGAATCGGTGATTCTGGGTTCCCTGTTTACTGCCGGATTGCTTTTGGGAATCATAAATGTACTGTTTATCACCGCAATCCAACAGCTCACTCCCGATTTTCTTGTGGGAAGAGTCATGAGCATTCAGTTTTTATGTTCCGCCGGACTTCAACCGGTCTCTTATATGATAACCGGCCTATTGCTGGACAGATTCAGCATCAGCCATCTGTATCTTATTTCCGGAGGAACGATTGTTTTGATTTCCATGCTCCTGTTTTCATTTAAAAATTTGCAATCGGATACGGAGGTTTCACAATGCCCAAGATATCGGAAGAAAAAAAGAAACAGAGAAAAACGGATATTTTAAAAACCGCTTTACGGCTTTTTTCCCAAAAAGGATATTACGCCACCTCGATCGATGACATCACGGGAGAAGCCGGAATCAGCAAGGGCTTAGTGTATACTTATTTCAAAAGTAAGGAAGAAATTTTTCTGGAACTGGCCGAACACTGGAATGAATTTACGGAAAATCCTTCCTTTGAGGATGAACTGGAACAGGCGCTTTCCGAAGAAATGACCTTAACAGAAAAACTGATTTGTGTCTGGGATCAAACGGTCCGGCAATGGACAGAAGTTAACCTGAATTTCGCCAGAATTAAATTTGAATTCTGGCTGGAGTCTTCCAAAAATGAAGCGCTTAGAGAAAAAATGAAAGAAAAGGCAAGGGCCAGTTTAAATGTGGTGGAAAAAATTATTTTGAAGACCAGACCGGAACTTGACTCTGAAATCGCTGCCGCCTTTTCGAGATTATGGTGGTCACAGATAGACGGATTGGCGGCATATTTTGTAAGTTATCATATACTACCGCCGCAGGATGAAATGGCGCAAATCCGGAAAATCATCCTCCACATGTGTCAATATCTTGATCCGTGAATTTTTTTAAGAGACTGTGACACGAAAAAAGCAGAAGCTTCTTCCGTTTCAGAACGATCTCCTGCTTTTCCCTGCCGATCCAGCGCCTGTCACGTTTCACTCAAACCGCATTTTAAACTCCCGGGGGGACATATCATATACCTTTTTGAAGTTTCGAAAGAAGGAGGAATAGTCCGAAAAGCCGCAGTTCCGATACACATCCGAAATCGGACATCCCTTCCATATTTCCTCACAGGCCCGCACCAGCCTTTTTTTGATGATGAAATCGTGAGCGGTCATGCCGGTGGCATTGCGAAAGGTGCGCATCAGCTGATATCGGTTCATACCGGTCAGTTCCGTCAGATCCTCCATGGTCACCGGTTCTGCAATATGGCTGTCAATGTAGTCAAACACCTTTTTCATCGCCTCATTGATGGAGGTTTCCTCTTCGGAAATCCGGAACCGCTGCCGGGCGCAGAGCCTGTTTAAATAGACGAAGAAAAGCGTCAGGTAGGATTTTTCAATCAGCATCTGCTGCGCATCCATCCCTTCCGTACTGGACACCCCAAACATGATCTGGAACAGATAATCCGCCAGCTTATCCTCATGATGGGACGGAAAATGATAGGCCGGCGCCCCTTCCATGGAAAAACAGGCCGTCAGATCCGTTTCGCTTCCTGATAATTCATCCAGAAACGCTTTGGTAATCCAAAGCAGAATCCGCTTCGTATTTTCATGCTTTTTTTCCACATACTGGTAATGATGCATTTTGTTTCTGTCGATCAGGAAAAAGTCTCCCTTTTTCAGGAAATAGGTGGTATTATCGATCAGACAGGCAAATTCCCCCTCCGCAATGTATAAAAGTTCATAAAAATTGTGATGGTGGATCTCCATGGCCCCTGTCGGAACCCCGAACTTCTCCATGATCTCAAATTTATCATTCAACATATACTGCCGTTCATCTTCCGGCTCCATCAGATGTACGATTGCCTGTGCCATTCATTGATCCCCCGTTTCTTTGACTCGCTGTCCACAGCTGCTTTTGCTTTTGACATGTCACCACCACTTTCTTTTTATTTTTTATCCTTTCCGGTTACCCTCAGTTGACAAGGGTAATTGTTACGAGTGAATCAATAGATCGTGCGTCCTTTCTCATCCGGAATCATACTCTTTCTATAAAAGTAAGTATTGATCTGATCCCGCCATTCCTTCGCATGTTCCGTCTGATGGGCGAAACGGGCGCGCACCCGGTCAAAAATTTTTCCGGGAATCCTTCCCTCAAGACTGTCCCACAGCTGCGCCATCTCTTCCGCCTTATCAGCCCCTTCAAAATGGCTGTCATAAATGTGCTGGATCAGGGTTTTGCCCGATTTGAGCCGGTATGTATAGGGCACATGATGGAAGAACAGCAATAACTCCTCCGGACAGGTTTCTCTGTTTCCGTAGAGAGCGGCGTTGGCTTTTTGATACTGTGCTGCATAGCCAGTGCCGTTTTTACTTCTGTCCACGCCGATGCCCAGATGGTCTGCCCGATGATAAGTTCCCCAGCGGTCATATTCATAGCCGTCCACATTGGGGCCGTAGTGATGGTTGGGATTCACCATCCATCCGATCCCCAGCGGAGACGTATATTGCTCGTAAGCGGGCCAGGACATCATCAGGATTTTCACAACCGTATCCACCACTTCTTCCTCGTTTCCAAACGTACAGGCGGCCCACTCCCGGGCGATTTCCTCCGCGCTTTCTTCGGTCTGAAAACTCAGCCGCCCGAAGCCGAAAAGATTGGCCGCCGCCAGATCATGTCCGGTCCAGTTTTCATCGTTCCCGGTGTTGGCCACTGCGGCCATACCGCAGTTTGTATGTCCGAAAGTCCTGCCCGACACCAGATCTGCCACGGTATCCTTCCTGTCCGCGCATCCGGTATGAAAATCCAGCACTTCTTTAAACATCGGTATGAGGTAGCACACATGACGCTGCTGCCCCGTATATTCCTGGGCGATCTGTACCTCCAGCATCTGATTGGTGTGCAAAAGCCCTCCAAACAGAGGCGATACAGGTTCCCGGACCTGAAAATCCATGGGACCGTTTTTGATCTGCAGAATCACATTTTCCAGAAAACTTCCGTCCAAAGGCATAAAATTATCATAACCGGAACGGGCCCGGTCGGTCTTTCTATCCCGCCAGTCCTGCTGGCAGTTATAGACAAAACACCGCCAGATGATCCGTCCGCCATAGGGCGCGGCCGCTTCCGCCAGCATGTTGGCACCGTCCGCATGGGTTCTCCCGTAGGTAAACGGGCCCGGGCGGCCTTCCGAATCCGCCTTCACTAAAAAGCCTCCCAGATTGGGAATTCTGGTGAACACATCCCACATGGCATCCTTCCACCACTGTCTGACGCCCTCATTGAGCGGATCGGCGCTTTCCAGTCCTCCCAGTTCCATGGGTGCGGCAAAGTTTAAACTCAGGTAAAGCTGAATGCCGTATTCTGCAAAAATCTGCGCCATTTTGCAAAGTTCTTCCCCATAAGCGTCCGTGATAAGCCTGGTGGCATTTCCCTTCACGTTCACATTGTTGATGACGGAAGCATTGATCCCCACCGAAGCCGCCAGCCTGGCATATTCTCTGGTGCGCTCATTGACCAGCACCTGCTCCTGCTCAAAGAAAAAGGAATTTCCCGAATATCCCCTTTCAATACTGCCGTCCATATTATCCCAGTGGTTTAGCATCCGCAGGGGATTGGAAGGGATCTCTGTAAGACTCATGTCCTGAAACGGAAGCTGCCGCTGCATTCTGCGGATCAGGGTAAAGCTCCCGTAAAGGAGTCCCCTTCCTCCTGCAGAGGTAATCGTCACCTGCCCCTGCTTCTCCTCAATCCGGTATCCCTCTTCTCCTACCGTCTCCTGTGGGTCCAGACAAAGTCTGATTCCGGCTTCTTCACAGGAATCGGTTCTCTTCATTGTGATACCCAGAATTTCATCCGCCGCCCGGCCCAATTCCTTTACCGCCGTTTCTGTCACGGAGTCTGTGTGCAGGGCATAGACCCGCTGAAAATATCCGGCGTATGGGCTTTGTTCCTGTTTCCGGTAAGCTAACCACGCCTGTTCAAAATTCATCTGCATTCTCCTTTCCTTTTGGAAGTTTGCATATTTTTCGCTTCTTTTTCTTTGATTATATGGCATTTTCACAGGTGATACTCTGCATTTTTTGCCAAACGTCTCTCACATATTGCTGAATTATCTGCAATATCTCTTCATTGTAAGCACTTTACATTGCATTTAATTTGTTTTTTCTCCTACTACAATATATTTATGGTTAATATTCCTTACAGCCAGTAAGGAATTATCCAT
>CABSCP010000016.1 GCA_902476265.1 uncultured Lachnospiraceae bacterium | reverse complement strand
ATATTCAATTTTCAATCTGCATTGGAATTAGATTTATCTAATTCCGAGAACTTATTTTAGAAACCTTTATTTTTTTGCCCTTTTAGCAGCTTTTGCCGCTTTCTGAGCAAGTTTTTCCTGATATTTTGCTTCTTCTTTTTCAAAATCAAGGCCTTTTTTCGTACAGTAGGCTCTCAGTTCTTCCACTCTGGCCGCTTCCGCCGCCATTTCCGCCTCCTGCTGTTCCCTGCGCAGTCTTTCCGCCGGTTCGATCCACTCTCCGCCTGCGGCCAGCACGGCAGCCTTCTGATGCTCCAGAATCGTCTGCTGATCCTCTTTCACATGCTTCTCCACCTTTAAAAACAGCATGAGAACCACGATCACCGCATAACAGATCAGTTCGATTCCCAGATAACAAAGAGCCAGCATGTTCTGAACGCTTTCGTTCTGGGCAGTCGCCAGCGCGTTATAGCCGCTGGCTGTCAGCAGCGCATTGATGATGCCGTTTCCAAGGCCGGTCATTCCCACCATGATGGCGCCGTAGACAGACATGGTAAATCCGTCGCTTCGAAATCCGTTCTTTGCCTCCAGATGATCCAGCACATCCGATAACAGCGCCAGCGTCACATACATGGCCGGAATCGAACCGATTCCCTTTAAAATCACGCCCACACATACGATCACAAAATTGTGAATATTCAAAAAACTCACCAGACCGCCTATCACGGAAAGCCCAAGGCCCACAGTCACAGCCCGCTGTTTCCCCAGCTTATTGGCAATGGGCCAGGCCAGCACCATTCCCACCGCGGTGGGGATGCCGCCGATGAGTCCCAGGGTGCCCATGGCGGTTCCTGCTCCGGCTTCGTTGGTGATGCCGTCAAACATCCAGCGGCAGTAGTAGCTCATGGAACCGTTTTTCACCAGACCGCCCAGCTGAAAGAGCAGGAAATAAAGAATGATGATCCACCAATACCGGTTGCTGACGCAGGCCTTTACCTGCTGCCCCATGGGGATCTTTTCCTCTTTGATATTCAGCTTCATATTCTCTTCCGTGATCCGCTCCCGGGTGAAATAATATTCCAGCACAATTCCGATAAAAGTGGTCACGCACAGCGCAATCATGACAACGCGCCAGTTATGGTAGCTTGCGGCGGTGTCCAAAACCCCATCCTTTTCCACAAACAGAAAACTCTGCAAAAGCATCGGTACCAGGATGCTTGCCCCGATCCCTACAGCCGCCACGCCGGATGCGTTGGAAAATGTGGCCAGCATGCCCCGGTGGTTGGAGTTACGGGTGGACAGGGCGACCATGGAGCTGTGTGCGGTATAAAAAAACGGATAGGCAACCGCATAGTACAGATTATAGGAAACCGCGATCCATACCATTTGCAGCAGCGGGCTTCCCTCCCTGGGGGTCAGGAAAAGCAGCGCAATGGCAATGACCACCAGCGGTGCGGAAAGCAGCATATAGGGCCTTGCTTTTCCCTGGGAAGTTCTGGTATTGTCGATCAGCCTTCCCACCAGCAGATTCCCCAGAATCACAAAAATGACCGAGACCATCGGCAGAACCGCCGAGAAGATACCGAACCGGGCGGTATCCGTCCATCCCAGCACGTCCGAATAGTAGCGGTTTAAATAGGAACCAAAAATGGCATTGGAAATGAATGCGCAGAATGGCCCGATGAAGTATCCCAAAAGCATTTCTCTTGTTCTCACATTTGCTGATGTGATCTTCGTTCTCAGAACCGGATTTTCAAAAAAATCCCTGGATTTTGTGTTCATCATTTCTCCTTTCTTTTATCACCTGAATTTCTATATTGCCATTATAAAACACCGGAAGCCGAAAAAATGCTTCTGTCGCAAACGGTGTTTTTTATGGCGTAAACCGAAAAAAAACGGAGGGCAGATTTTTCCGCCTCCGTTTTTTGCCGTTATACTTCCGCTTCAAAACAGTAACTGCCACTTCCGCATTCCTGCTGCCTGCCATCGGGCAGGATCACCCTGCATCTGGTTCCCGCCGGCACCTCTGCATGAAGGCTGAATTTCTTTCCTTCCAGCTTCCATTCGCTTGCAATCCTTCCGTAAGGCGTGTTCACGCTCCCCTTTGCAAAGGTGAGGCCGCCGCCCAAAAGGGGCGCGATCTGAAAGGTTTTATAACCGGCCTCTACAGGGCAGATGCCCGCCACCTTCCGGTATAAAAACGCGCCCACCGCGCCGCTGGCGTAATGATTGAAGGACACCATGCCGCCCGTTCCGTCGTCATCGCCGGTATTGCAGGTGCCGTCCTCCCGCAGCGCGTCCCAGCGTTCCCAGATGGTGGTTCCGCCCGCCTTTACTTCATACAGCCAGGACGGGCAGGTATCCGTCATCAGCATCCGAAACGCGTCTTCTACATAGCCGTGGTCGGCCAGCGCAAACAAAATGTAAGGCGTCCCCGGAAAACCTGTGGCGATGTGGTACCCGTTTTTGCGGACCATCTCCACAAGGTTTTTGGCGGTCTTTTTCTGATCCTCCGCATTCAGCATGTTATAGTGCAGCGGCAGTACATATCCTGTCTGGAATTCCTTTTTGATTTTGCAGTCCTTGTCCATCAGCACGCTTCGGTAAGCATCCGCCGTCTCTTTACTGAGGGTTTCGTAATAAGCGGCTTCCTCTTTTTTCCCGAGAATTTCCGCAATCTTTGCCACATTGGCCGAAGATCTGGCAAGGGCCGCCGTGGCAGTCCACTTCCCCTTGCTCATCCATCCCATTAAATTGACATCGGGCGCGCACCAGTCGCCGTAGTGGTGCAAAAGCTGCCAGATTCTGCGATGTTTTCCGACAGAAAGAAATTCGGCCCAGAACTTACATGCCTTGATGTATCTTTTCATGGTGGGGTACATTTCTTCCAGAATGCGGATATCCCCCCGGGCCTCATATTCCGCCCAGGGCACCCAGATACAGGCATCGCCCCAGTGATCTACCGCCATGGGTATCATCAGTTCCCATTGCATCGGCACCACGGAATTGGGCACGACCATGGGAATTCCACCGCCCCGGCGCTGTTCCGCCTTCACGTCCAACAGCCATTTTTCCAGGAACCGTCCCATGTTAAAATTGTAAACCGCCGTAGGGGCAAACACTGCGATATCCCCTGTCCATCCCATCCGTTCATCCCGTTGGGGGCAGTCTGTGGGAATATCCACAAAATTTGATTTCGCCCCCCAGACAATCGCCTGCTGCAGTTTGTTCACCAGTTCGCTGGAACAGCAGAAAGCGCCGTTTTCTTCCATATCGGAATACAGGGCCACTCCGGTAAGTTCCAGATTTTCTTCGTCTGCGCCTTCCACACCCACATACCGGAATCCCATATAGGTCATTCTGGGGGAGTACACCTGGTCTCCCTCCCTACAGATATAGGTTGCTTTCTGCAGCGCGCTTCGGAGCGGCTTTGTAAAAAGTTCCCCGTCCATCAGCACCTCCGCATGATGAAATATTACCTTCTGCCCGCTTTTCCCCTTTATTTTGGCCCGGATGACCCCGGCAAAATTCTGTCCCATATCATAGATCAGCATTCCTTTCGGCGACCGCTGTATGGAGATCGGTTTAAGTTCTTCATGCGCCCGGACCATGGAGCCATAGGAAGCCGCCATACGGGGCGTGATTTTCACATTTTCTCTTCCCGCCTTATGCCAGCTTACCTTGTCCGGATCGATGGTGGCGTCATAGGTTTCTCCCGCATAAAATTCCGCAAACCGATAATTGCCTTCCTCCGTTACCTGCCAGCTCTCATCCGTCCCAATCACCTCACAGGTCCCGTCCTCATAGGTAATTCTGAGTTCCAAAAGCAGCGCCTGTCTGTCCGCCCATGCGCGGTTTACTCTCTTATAATTAAAAGCGCCTACCGCCCATCCGCCTCCTACCACAGCCGTCAGCCTGCTGTTCTTTTCAAGCTGCGCAGTGACATCATATACCTGATACTGCAGATTCCACTTATAAGAAGTGTACCCGGGCGCAAAATAATCCTTCCCCACCTTTTCCCCGTTTAAAAACAGCTCATAAATCCCCAGGGCCGTGGCATAAATCTTCGCTTCCCGAACCGGCTTTTTCAGCACAATCTCTTTCCGGAACGTCATGGGATCCGGGGAAACATGCTTCTTCGTAAACTTGTATTCCGTATCTGTAATCCACGCGGCCCGCCATAAAATGTCCAGCCGCCCGGTCTCAAAAACCGTGGTTTTCTCCGCCTTTTCCCCGTAATTATCCTCTGCCTCCACCTTTACCTGATATCGGGTAAAAGGATTTAACTTCTCCCCTTCATAGGGAACAGCCGCCTGATCGGTTGTGACACAACTCCAGTCACCCACCGTTATCCTGGCCTGCTTTAGCAACACGTTCTCGCGGTCGCTCTCCATTGCAAACGAAATCCGCGGATGCAACTCGTCCGTAATACAGCCTTCCGCCATATTTTCAACACATAACCTGCTGATCCTGAGCATTTTTATTCTCCTTCCCGCTTTCCTGTCTAAACACAGACTTTCTTCATGTTTATTTTCCTGCTTACAGTATAGCTTTTTATTTTCCCTTTTTCCGTCCCTGTCGCAAACAGTCGCTTATTTGACGTAAACAATCTGAAAAAACTGTCAGGAGAACCTCATGAGACCGCCGACATCTCCTTTCACACGTTTCCGGCAGGCCCCTGGCCGACAGAGAATCGGCAGTCACCCTGCCGCTCCCCTTCCCTACGCCGCCTGCTGCACAGAGAGGGGTTTTTTGCGGTTTATCATATGAGGGTTAGAGATACAGGCCCCAGGCGGAACGCTTTTTGCCGCCGGACAGAAGTTGTCTGAACGCAAGTGAGTTCCTTCTGTCCGGCGGCAGTTCAAAAGCAGTTCGCCTGGGGCCTGTATCTCTTCCCGAATATGATTGGAGCAAAAACCCCTCTCTGTGCAGCGGGCGGCGTAGGGAAGGGGAGCGGCAGGGTGACGGCCGATTCTCTGTGGGTCAGGGGCCTGCCGGGTTTTTCCTGTCACATCTGGCGCAGGGGAATCAGGATGCGCAGCTCAAACCAGCCTTTTTCCGCCCGCATGGTGACGGAACCGCCATATTTTTTTACCGTGCTCTGGATACTTTTGATCCCGTAGCCGTGCAGCCTGCTGTCCTTTTTGGTGGTTGCCGGAATCCCGTTTACAAAAACCGGCTCCTTATCATAACAGTTTTCTGTTTTGATCCTGAGAAAGTTCTTCTGCTTGGATACCGTCAGGTGAATCAGCCGTCTTTCCTTATGTTCGATCTTGCTCACGCTTTCAATGGCATTGTCCAGCATATTTCCGAATAAGGTGCTGATGTCCATGGGATCCATAAATTCCAGAAGCGAACCGTCGGCCACACTGGTGAGCTCGATCCAGTTATTCTGACAATAAAGGGCTTTTCCGGTCAGAATCGTGTCCAAAACCTTATTCCCTGTTTTATTTTGCGCCTCATAACTCTTGATTTCCCGCTCCATCTGTTCCAGATAAGCAAGGCTCTCCTCGGCATTCACTTCCTGCTTCAAAATCGCAATCTGATATTTCAGATCGTGATATTTCTGATTCACAGCCGCCATGCTCTGCTCCAATATCTCATAATTCTGGAACTGCATGTTCAGGATATCCTGCAGCTTTTCCATTTCAAAACGGATATTCCATTCTCCCATCTGCACATGATAAGCGTACAGAATCGCCACACCTCCCAGGTCCACCAGCGTCCTGATGATGAACAGTTCCGAAAGAAGCAGATCCCCCAGGGGCGTATTTTCCAGCACATAGCTGATATTGCTCACGCTGAAAATAGCCAGCGTGATGGCTGCCGCCGAAAACAGTTCCCGTCCGTTGATCCGCAGATTTTCGTTGGCTTCCCGGTTTTTTCGTTCCAAACGATAGATGAGAAAAATCAGCCCTCCGTCAACGAGCAGCAAAAGCAGCACTGTGGCCGCCGGATTCCTGGGCATTCCGAAATAGTTTACCGCATAATAAAACACCTGCCACTCAAAAGAGGCGATAAACTCCCCCACAATAAAAGCTCTGGCCGTAAAATACAGGGATGTCATAAAATCATAAACACAGTTAATGCGGATAATCAGCCACATGATAAAGAAATAAAGAATCATAAAAGGAATAAACAAATATTGAGAGCTTCCATGGGTGACCGTCATGAGGGTGAACAATAAAACCCCCAATGCCGCCGCGCTGAGCGCTCCCGTCTTCCGGTCCTCCCTTTTGGGACTGTTTAAAATCATCATACAGCAGGAAATCCAGTAGGCAACCGCATAATATCCCCCCGGCGTATTGATCCATTCCCCTGTCATTATTTGCTCACCTCATTGATATAGTTATTTAAAACATCCAGCAGTTCCTTTCTTCTGGCCCTGCTGACCTGCACCTGTTCCTTTCCCACCATAACACAGTTATCTTCCAGACTGCTCACATATTCCAGGTTGATCAGATAGCACTTGTTGCATCTGAAAAAAGGTTCCTCCCGCAGACTTTCTTCCGCTTCCTTCATGGTTCCCCGTACCAGAAAGTCCCCTGTCTTCGTATGATAAATCAGATCGTGATTCTGCACCTCGATAAATAAAATATCCGAAATATCCAGCTTTTTAATGCCGCCCTTATAGGAAATTGACAAATACTTTCTGCTTCTGTGGGTCAGCCTGGACAGGGCGCGGTCGATCCGCTGGGAGAAAGCATAATAATTGATGGGCTTTAATACATAGTCCAGGGCTTCCACCGCATAGCCTTTCATGGCATACTGCGGCATATTGGTAATAAAAATAATGACCACTTCCGAATCATGTTTTCGGATTTCCTCCGCCGCCGTCATACCGTCCATAAACCGCATCTCGATATCCATCAGGATAATGTCATAGTCCGCCGTATAATTTTCAACAATATCTTCCCCGTCCTGAAACACAGCGGTCAGAAAATGCTGGCCGCTTTCTTCTTCATAGCGGCGGATATACTTTTTCAGGCTATCCGCATAATTTTTATCGTCTTCCACAATGGCAATTCGTATCATACTCTCTCCTCCTTTCCTCATTAACGCTCATTATAGCATAAATTTCCTTTCTGTGCAGTGTGAGTTACGGGCTGTTTTTTCTTTCTTTTCCATGTTATACTGTAGAAAATTATCCCACAAAGGAGACAAGCCTTGCTGACCATTCAAAACTATATCAAAGCGGAAAGCCTGCAACAGGCTTATGAACTCAACCGGAAAAAATCAAACCGCATTCTGGGCGGTATGCTGTGGCTGAAAATGCAAAGCGGCATGGTAACAAACGCCATCGACCTTTCCGGTCTTTCTTTAGACGCCATTGAAGAAACCAGGGAACAGTTTTCCATCGGCTGTATGACCACACTCCGCCGGCTGGAACTGCATCCCGGCCTGGACGCCTATACACAGGGCGCTGTCCGCAAAGCCCTCTCCCCCATTGTGGGCGTACAGTTCCGCAATCTTGCCACCGTAGGCGGCAGCCTTTTCGGCCGTTTCGGTTTTTCCGATGTGCTCACCGTTTTTATGGCCATGGATTCTTACGTGGAATTGTATCAGGGGGGTATCATTCCCCTCTCCCGTTTCGCATCCATGCCTTATGACGATGATATCCTGGTGCGGCTGATCATCAAAAAAACGCCCTTGTCCGTTTCTTATTTTTCCCACCGCAATACGGCAACGGATCTTCCCGTGCTGACCTGTGCGGTTTCAAAACCCAACGGAAGCTGGCAGGCTGTCATCGGCGCCAGGCCTCACCGGGCGGTTTTGATCCCGGACGTCCTCGGCCTTCTTAACGGCGGCATAACGCCGGAGGCTGCGCTGTCCTTCGCCGCTTTTGTACAAACCGAGACAAAAACCGGAAGCAACACCCGCGCAAGCGCCCGATTCCGCACGCACCTGGCGGGGGTGCTGACGCGGCGCGCCCTGGATCCGTTTATGCGATCCGACTCTGCTTTACAAGGAGGACTCCTAATATGAACGTGAATCTGATTTTGAACGGAAAGGCTGTACAGGATGATGTGCCGGCGGATTCCCTGCTTCTTGATTTTCTGCGCGCCCATGGCTGTTACAGTGTAAAACGGGGCTGTGAAACTTCCAACTGCGGCCTGTGCACCGTTTTTCTGGACGATGTACCCGTGCTTTCCTGCTCTCTTCTGACCCTGCGGGCGGACGGCCACAAAATTACGACCCTGGAAGGCCTGCAGGAAGAAGCGGCGGCTTTTACCGGCTTTATTGCGGATCAGGGCGCAGAGCAGTGCGGCTTCTGCAACCCGGGCTTTGTGATGAACACCATCGCCCTTCTGCGGGAAAACCCGGACCCCACAGACGATGAAATCCGGACATTTCTCGCCGGGAACCTGTGCCGCTGCTCCGGCTACGAAGGACAGCTGCGGGGGATCCGGGCCTTCCTGGATTTTCGGAAAAGTCAGCAAAATCCCCCTAACAAAAAAGGAGGCTCCCGGACATGAATGAAAAAAAGAAACCATCCCCTCAGATCGTCAGCCGCCCTGTCCGCAAAAAGGACGCCGAATCCCTTCTTTCAGGAAAACCCGTTTACCTGGATGACATCGCTCCCAAAGACTGTCTTGTGGTAAAAGTGCTGCGCAGCCCCCATGCCAACGCTTTTGTGGAAGAAGTCAATGCCGCCGCTGCGTTAAAGGTTCCCGGCATAAAGGCCATTTACACCTGGAAAGACGTGCCCGATAAACGGTTCACCATGGCCGGGCAGACCTATCCGGAGCCCAGTCCCTACGACCGGCTGATTTTGGACCGCCATGTACGCTATGCAGGCGATCCGGTGGCAATCGTGGCCGGCCGGGATGAAGCCTGTGTGGACAAGGCGCTCAAACTGCTGAAGGTGTCCTATGACGTGCAAAAGCCCCTTCTGGATTTCCGCCATGCCAAAGATGCCGAAATCCTGGTTCATCCCGAAGAGAACTGGCGCTCCCTCTGTCCCGTAGGGGCGGACAATAAACGAAACCTATGCGCCAGCGGCTCCTGCATGGAAGGGGATGTGGAACAGGCGCTGGCCCAAAGCGATGTGGTGGTGGAACGCACCTACCATACCAAAGCCAACCAGCAGGCCATGATGGAAACCTTCCGCACCTATTGCTTTCTGGATTCCTACGGCCGCCTGAATGTGGTCAGCTCCACCCAGATCGTGTTCCATGTGCGCCGCATCCTTTCTCACGCGCTGGATATCCCGCCCTCCAGAATCCGGGTATCCAAACCCAGGATCGGCGGCGGCTTCGGGGCCAAACAGACGGTGGTGGCGGAAGTCTTTCCGGCCTTTGTCACCTGGAAAACCGGAAAGCCGGCGAAAATGATTTTCACCCGCCGGGAATGCCAGACCGCCTCCACCCCCCGGCATGAAATGGAGATCCGGGTGCGCATCGGCGCTGCGAAAGACGGCAGGCTCAAAGCCATCGATGTATATACCCTTTCCAACACCGGCGCTTACGGCGAACACGGCCCCACCACGGTAGGGCTGTCCGGCCATAAATCCATCCCCCTTTACCATAACCTGGAGGCCTTCCGTTTTTCCTATGACGTGGTCTACACAAACGTCATGAGCGCGGGCGCTTACCGGGGCTACGGGGCCACCCAGGGCATTTTTGCCGTGGAAAGCGCGGTCAACGAGCTGGCCGCCAGACTGCAGATGGATCCCATCGCCCTGCGGGAAAAAAATATTGTCCGCCAGGGCGATCTCATGCCCGCCTATTATTCGGAAACAGCCGAAAGCTGCGCCCTGGACCGCTGTATGGCGCGGGTGCGGGAAATGATCGGCTGGGATCGGAAATATCCCCGCATCCGGACAAAAGACGGGAAAATCCGCAGTGTGGGGATGGCCTTAGCCATGCAGGGCTCCGGCATTTCCGGCGTGGATGTGGGCAGCGCAACGATCAAATTAAACGAGGAAGGCTTCTATACCCTGACCATCGGCGCGGCCGACATGGGCACAGGCTGCGACACCATTCTGGCCCAGATGGCGGCGGAATGCCTGCTCTGCCCCATAGACGCCGTCACCGTTTTCGGCGCGGATACGGATGCTTCCCCCTATGATTCCGGTTCCTACGCTTCCAGCACCACCTACGTCACCGGAAAAGCGGTGGAAAAGGCCTGTCTGGCGCTGACGGAAAAAATCTGCGCCGCCGGCGCGCAGATCCTCGGTCTGCCTGCCGAAGCGGTGGAATTTGACGGGGAACAAGTATACGCGGCAAAAGGGGAAGGGCCAGGCGTTTCTCTTTCGGATATCGCCACCGCTTCCATGTGCGGCAATTCACGGGCTTTGGAAGTGACCGAAACCCACAGTTCCCCTACCTCGCCGCCGCCCTTCATGGCGGGGGCCGTGGAAATCGAACTGGATCCGGAAACCGGCCACGTGGAAATCATAGACTACGCCGCCTGCGTGGACTGCGGCACCCCTGTCAATCCCAATCTGGCCCGGGTTCAGGCGGAAGGCGGCATCGTCCAGGGCATCGGTATGGCGCTCTATGAAAATGTCCAATATAATGAAAAAGGCATGGTAGCGGAAAACTCCTTCCTGCAGTACAAAATCCCCACCCGTCTGGATATGGGAAAAATCCGGGTGGAATTTGAATCCAGCTATGAACCTACCGGGCCTTTCGGCGCGAAATCCATCGGGGAAATCGTGATCAATACGCCCGCTCCCGCGCTGGCTGACGCGATCTACAACGCCACCGGACTGCGCTTTTGCGAGTTGCCCATTACCAGCGAAAAGATCGCCCTCGGCCTCCTTGAAAAACAGCGCCGGGAGGCAGAATTATGAAAAAAAAGCGCGCCGTCAGCCTGATTTTGCTGGCGGCCGGGTTAAGCCGGCGCTTTGGTTCCAATAAGCTTTTCTATGAACCAAACGGCATCCCTCTCTACAGGCTTATGACCGACAAGCTGCTGCTGGCTGCCGACGCCCTGTCAAGCGAAGCGGACTGCTCTGTCTATGTGGTCACCCAATATGAAGAAATCCTGGCGGACATCACCTCTTTGTCCCGCCGGGATTTTCCTGACAGCGGGCGGCTTACCGGCGTTTTTTCCCCGGACAGCCCGCTGGGAATTTCCTATTCCATCCGGGCGGGCATCGCTGCCGCTTCGGCCCGACTGCCTGGCAATGTCGTTTCCCGTCCGCTCTATTTTTTCTTTGCGGCCGACCAGCCCTGGCTGACAACAGAAAGCATTATCGGCTTCATCCGGGCCGCCCTGGCATCTCCCCATCCGCTGGGCTGTGTCTGTTACGGGGACCGTCCGGGCAATCCGGCTTTTTTTGACAGCACCTTCCTCCCGGAACTGGCCGCCCTCACCGGAGACTGCGGCGGAAAGAAAGTTCTCCACAGACATCGGGAAAATTGCCTGCTTTATCCACTTTCAGATGAAAAAGAACTGGAAGATGTGGATAAGCCTCCGTCCGGGAATCGCAAACAAACTGCTTTTCATACTTGCGCTGCCGCGCCGAAGTCTGTAGAATAGAAGAAACGTAATAATGCGGAACTGTCCGCCTGCGCGGACATCACCATAAAAGAATTTTTCAGGAGGATAATCCCATGCAGCTGCTGGAAGAAAGAATACGCAAAGACGGTGTGATCAAAGAAGGAAATGTGCTGAAGGTGGACAGCTTTTTAAATCATCAGATGGACATCCACCTCTTTGAAGAAATCGGGCGGGAGTTTAAACGCCGTTTTATCAATGATGAAATCAACAAAATACTGACCATCGAGGCTTCCGGTATCGGCATCGCCTGCGTGGTGGCCCAGTCCTTTAACGTCCCCGTGGTTTTTGCCAAAAAAACGAAAACCAAAAATATTGCCGGGGATGTGTATACGAGCAAAGTAGAATCCTACACCCATGGCCGGGTTTATGACATCATCGTTTCCAAAGAATTCTTAAATCCGGAAGATAAAGTGCTGCTGATCGACGATTTTCTGGCAAACGGCAAAGCGCTGGAAGGTCTGGCCGATCTGGTGGAAAAATCCGGCGCAACGCTGGTGGGCGCCGGCGTTGTCATTGAAAAAGGCTTCCAGGTCGGCGGCGACATCATCCGTCAAAAAGGCATCCATCTGGAATCCCTGGCCATTGTGGAAAGCATGGACGAAAAAACCGGTGAAATCACATTCCGGAAACAGGACTGATGCGGGAAGGAATCCGTCATGTATAAAATCCTGATTGTGGAGGACGATACCGTATTAAGCCAGCTTCTGGCATATCATTTTTCCAAAGAAGGCTGGCAGACTGCGCTGTCCTCCTCCTGCCGGGAAGCGAGAGAGGCCGTTTCGGAGGCCCATTTTGACCTGATTGTGCTGGACGTCAATCTGCCCGATGGCAGCGGTCTCTCCCTCTGCCCTCATATTCTTTCTGCGGATGACAAAACCTGTATCCTGTTTCTCACCGGAAATGATACGGAAGCAGATATGCTCAAAGGCTATGCCGCAGGCGCTTTCGACTATATCACAAAACCTTTTTCCGTGCTGGTGCTATGCCGGAAGATTTCCGCCATCCTGCGGCAGCAAAATGATTCCGGCAGCAAAACGCTGCTCTATGACGACGGATTTTTGTCCGTTGATTTTTCTTCCCGGACCGCCTCCGTAAACGGATGTCCGGTTTCTTTTACGCCCCGGGAATATGAAACGCTGCTGCTTCTGATTCAAAACGCGGGACGGATCCTGACCAAGCGCCAGTTTATGGAACACATCTGGGATACGGACGAAAATTTTGTGGACGAACATGCCGCAGCCACCGTCATCAGCCGCATCCGCGGCAAAATCGAAACCGACGCCCATCGGTATATCCGTACCTCTTACGGACTCGGCTATCAGTGGATGGGGGCCGGAACACTTTTATGACTTTTCGGGAGGTATCTCATGAAATCCTTATCTGCCCTGACTGTCCGGCAGCTCTTCTTTTTCATCCTGTCCGGCATGGCCGCCACACTGCTGCTGCTTGCTGCCGCTCTGTCCTTGATTTTCCGCAATCCGCTCCTCCTCGCCGCCGGAATCCTTTTTGGCGCCGCATCCCTGTTCTGGTGCGGCCTTTTTTTATATTTTACCGCTCAAAAGCTGGACGATTTCTCCGCTTCTGTGTGCGCCATACTGGACCGGATGACGGATCATTTTTCACAAACGGCTCTCCCGGCATCGGAGGAAATGCTGAGCGGCTCCGATTTTCTGGCCCCGGAACTCGCGCTGGAAGAAGAAACCCTGTTTTCCAGGATCAGCCATCACCTCGGCAGACTCTATGAAATGCTGTATGAAAACCGGCAGGCGCTGGCACGGCAAAAAGAAAGTCTGGAGTCCCTGATTTCCGACATCTCCCACCAAACCCACTCTGTAACCGGCTCCCTGCAGGCGCTGAATGAAACCCTGGCCGATCCCGGTCTGCCTACGGACAAACGGGCCGCGTTTTTTCGGATGCAGCAGGAACAGACCGGAAAGCTGGATTTTCTGATCCGTTCCCTCTTAAAAGCCTCCCGGCTGGAAAACGGAATGATCTCTCTTCAAAAGGAAAACTGCCCGCTCTGCGAAACCCTGGTTCAGTCCCTAAACAGCGTACTGACCGGAATGGAAGCCAAAAAAATCCGCTTTTCCATGGATTGTCCCGATTCCCTTTGTTTTCCCCACGACCGCCGCTGGACGGCGGAAGCCGTCTGTAATCTTTTGGATAACGCCGTCAAATACACGCCCTGCGGCGGCAGCATTTCCGTTTCCGCCCAAAAATGGGAGCTTTTTGTCAAAATTACCGTAGCCGACAACGGCCCCGGCATCCCGGAGACAGAACAGGCCGCTGTTTTCAAACGGTTTTACCGGGGCAGTCAGACCCGCAGCGTGGACGGACTGGGTCTGGGGCTTTATCTGGCCCGGGAAATCGTCACCCGCCAGGGCGGATATATGCTTCTGGTTTCCGAACCCGGAAACGGGGCTGCATTCCAGATTTTCCTGCCTCTGTAAAAAGCATCCCCCGAATCATTCGCCCTCTTCCTCAAATCGGAGATCAATGTCACCGTCCTTCGTCGTGACATTGTATTCCGATATTTTCCCGGCCAGTTTTCCCTTTACATTTCCGTCCTTTGTTCTACAGGACAAGCTTTGTGTGATTGCGGTATCTTCAAAAGATATGTCTCCGTCTTTCGTCTCGATTGTCAGTTTTCCTATGGATACCTCTCCGATTACAATATCTCCGTCTGCCGTTTGAACGGATAAGTCTCCCTCGTAACTGGAGGGGATAAACAATGTCAGTTTTACCTTTTTATAAGAATCCGAAGCGTACCGGTCGCCAAACACAAAAATGCCGTAGTTTTTTTTCGATTCCTTTACAACCGTCAGCGTCCCTTTTTCTTCCGTGATTTTATATTGTTCGCTCCCATCCTCCGCACTGTAATAGGAAAGGTACAAATTTTCATGATCAGAACTGCAAATTTGAACCGGAACGTCCTCCTCCTGCATAACAATATTCTCAATTTTGGCAGATACCGTATAAGTTTCTTCTTCATAATCCGGAACGGTTCCCTTTAAGTGAAAAATGCCGCACCCGCTGAGTAAAAAAAGAATCCCGGATGCCAATAAAAAAATACGTATTCGTTTCATTTCCCGCACCTCCTGCTTTTATACCCAAATCATACAGGCAAAAACCGCCAAAACCGCTGCCTGTGTAGTCAACGTTACGATTTTTGAAGTATTTGGATTCGCTGCAAGAACCGGATGATGCTATAATAGAAAAGGAGGTGACATTATGCTTAAAATTGCGATTTGCGATGATGAAATAGAAATCGCACACAAATTAGAAGCCGATATTCATCGGATGCCTTTCCATGATGTGGAAACCGAAGTCTTTTTATCCGGACATGAATTGCTGAAACGTTATTCTCCTGACGGCGGATACAACATTATCCTGCTGGATATTGAAATGCCTGCGGTAAACGGAATTGAAGCTGCACGAATCCTGAGGCAAACAGATTCCAATGTTGTTTTTATCTTTGTCACCGCCTATAAAGAATATGTGTATCAGATTTTTGAGACACTTCCGTTTCGCTTTTTAGAAAAACCGGTCTCTTATGAAAAACTTTTTGAAGTGCTCAAAGATGCGATCCGCTATGTGGAGGATACAAAAAGTTATTTCTTTTTTAAAAAAGGGACGACCGATTATCAGGTGCCCGCAAAAGAAATCATATATTTTGAAGCGGCAAACAGAAAAATCAAACTCTATACTGCAGGCGGGGTCGACAGCTATTACGGAAAGTTCAAAAAACTGACGGAACAGTTAAATCCAAATTACTTTTTACAAATCCACACATCTTTTATCGTAAATATGGATTATATCATTTCTTTCAATGAAAAATCCGTATTATTATCAAATAACAGCTCCCTTCCGGTTAGTCTGAAATATCGGGAAAGCGCCCGTTTGGAGCATCTGAAATTTATAGAGAGAAGGTGTGGAAAATGGTAGTATTTTTATTGTTTTGTTATGATCTTTTTTTATACGGCATGGATTTCTTCGCGTTGACAAACTTTATGGAAACCCGGTACGGAGACCTCAAACAACCTCGCATCCGGAAAAATATATTGCTGCTATTCCTTGCCGTCTCGTCCGGTATTCTCTTATGGAGCAGTCCCTTTGGAGGAACCTATCCCTTTTTCAGCGTGATTTTCAGCTTTATTTTTTTATCCTTTTATGAAGGGAACCGGCAAAAGAAAATCCTGTTCTCGTCCATCCAGCTCGTTATTTCCGGTTATCTGGTCACGCTCACCATCGCTTTGTTAAAAAGTCTTGCAATCAATCTCAGATACATCGGCATAAATTACTACATCACTTTGGGCGCCATGCACCTTACCTTTTGGCTTTTCCTTTTATTGCTGGAAAAATTCAGCCGCAAAAATTCCCACTCACTCCCTGATCAATTGCTGGGGGTTTTATTAGCCATTCCCTTTTCCAGTTTTATCGTACTGATTTTTTTCCTTATTCGCGCAAATAATAATCCGGCCATGCTGTTTTCTCTTGAAATCCCTCTTCTTTGTGTCTTTCTTTTCATTAACCTCATGACCGCTTTCCTTTACTCGCAATTCTGCAGTTTATTGCAAAAAAGTGAAGAGGTCCTCCTTCTCAGACAGCAAATAAATTTATCCGAGAAACACTTTCAGGACTTGACAGGGGTACAGGAAAAGATCAAAGGCATCCGGCATGACATGAAAAATCATCTGCAGGCGTTGTTGCTCCTGTGCTGTCAAACACCTCCGCCAACAGACGCCATGCAGGAATATATTCAAAAACTCCTGTCGGATATCAATGATACCTCCCAGATTATTTCAACCGGGAATCTTGGGATAGACGCTATTTTATCCTTAAAAATTAACCTGATAAGGGAGGCCGGAATTCCGGTAAACAGTAAAATCATTATTCCGGCAGGAATTCAGGTATCTTTTGATGACAGCATTATCATTTTCGGAAATATTCTGGACAATGCAATAAATGCCTGCCGGAAACTTCCTCCGGAAAACAGATGGATCCATTTGGAACTTGCATATATACCGCACACACTTTTTATCCGCATCTCCAATCCGGCGCCGGCGGCCAGTTCCGGGGCCCCGGCAAGCTGTGAGGAAGAACACGGTTTTGGGCTTAAAAATGTTCACACTGCCATTCAAAAATATAACGGAACCATGGATACAGAAAACAACCGGTCCATATTCAGCACCAAAATTGTACTGTATCATGTATAAAAGATTGACGGGTCTGCTATGAATTTTTTCTCCTGCCCAATCTTTAGAAATTCTGCCGCCTTTTGAGACGATTCTGCAACAATTTAAAGGTATCATAAATCTGTGCCCCGGTAAAAGGGGGATCGTTACAATGCAGCAGTATAAAACGAAAGGCAGGTTTTTCCTATGATCATCCTAGAAACAAAAGATTTAAAGAAATATTACGGCACAGAGCCGAATCAGACAAAGGCCTTAGACGGCGTCAGCCTGCAGGTGGAATCCGGAGAATTTGTGGCCGTAGTGGGCACTTCCGGTTCCGGCAAATCCACCCTGCTTCACATGTGCGGAGGCCTTGACACCCCTACTTCCGGCACCGTCACCGTGCGGGGCAAAGAACTGTCTCAAATGTCGGAAGAACAGCTCACCGTTTTCCGCCGGCGCAATATCGGCTTCGTGTTCCAGAATTACAACCTGGTTCCCATTTTAAATGTGCAGGAAAACATCGCGCTGCCCGTGGAGTTGGACGGTGAAACCGTGGACGACGCATTTTTTAAGGATATTGTCAAAATGCTGGGACTCACCGATAAATTAAACAGCATGCCCAACAATCTCTCCGGGGGCCAACAGCAGCGCGTGGCCATCGCCCGGGCACTGATCACCAAACCGGCCATCATCCTGGCCGACGAACCCACCGGAAACCTGGATTCCCGTACCAGCGCCGACGTCCTGGGGCTGTTAAAGCGCACCGGACGGGAATTTCACCAGACCATCGTCATGATCACCCATAATCCTGAAATCGCCCAGCTTTCCGACCGCATCGTCCGCATCGAAGACGGCCGGATCACGGCGTAAAGGAGGGACGGTTATGAGATTCCCTCTGGAAAACAACAATAACGGCATTGTGAAAAAGCTCGCCGCAAGAAGCCTGCAATCCGACCGGCGCAGAAACCTTTTCGTCATCCTCACCATCTCCCTTTCGGTCTGTCTGATGAGCACCATGGCGTTTTATTTTTCTTCCTCTCAGAAACGCACTTTAAACCGCATCAGAGGACAGTATCAGGCCGGTGTATCGGCAATTTCGCGGGAAAAAGTGCAGGAACTTGCGGCCACAGGCCTTTTGGAACAATGGGGGCTGGAATCCTCCTTCGACTACGTCAAATACAAGGATTCCACACTCTCTCCCTTTTTTGTGGACAGTCAGCTGCTCGCCCTGGAGCGCTGGGCCCCGGTCACCGGCAGTTATCCCAATGCTGCGGATGAAGTGATTTTAGAGCGCGCTTTTCTCGACCGCTATTTCCCTGGCAACGACATCGGAAACCGGATTTTGCTGAACCTGGACGGCACGGAAAAGGAATACACTGTCACCGGAATCCTGGAAGCCGAGAATACCAGCCGTGTTTACTTTGTGTTGGTATCGGATGCCTTCCTGACAGCGTCAAACCCCGGAACCGACGACCTGTACACTTTAAAATTCCGTCTGAAAGATTCTGCCGGACTGGAACCGGATGTTTTAAAGTCTGACATTAACGCTTTTTTGGACCGGATGGGAATCGAAGAAGAAAAGTCCTTTTTCTCCTCCAACTATTTCGATCTCACAGATCTGTATCTGGGAACGGATGGTTCCGTCTATGCGGTCGCCTTTTTTATCGCTGTCGCCTGCGCCATCGTCATTTACAATATCTTTTATATTTCCGTCATGGGGAAAATGCGGGAATACGGCAGGTTAAAGGTGATCGGCGCAACGGCCAGACAGCTTCGTAACATTGTAAAAAAAGAACGCAGAAAGCTTTCTCTCATCTCCATCCCCATCGGCCTTTGCACCGGCGGCCTTTTGATCGCTATCCTCATGCCGGGCTGCTGGGACTGGAACGCCAATCTCCGCTATGCGGTTGTAATCGTCCTGATCACGGAGGCCGTACTTCTGGCCTCCACCCGCAAGCCGATTGCGCTGGCCGGAAAAGTGTCCGCCATTGAGGCGGTGCGCGCCACCGCTTATACCCTGTCTTCGTCCAAAACGGAAAAACCGACCCGCGGCAGGCTGTCTTTGTTCCGGCTGGCAGTCATGAATTTTTCCCGCAGCCAAAAGAAAGCCGCCCTTACGCTGGCTTCCCTGAGTTTTACCGGTATTCTGCTGATGTGCATTGCCGCCTACGGCAATTCCATTGATTCCGTTGAACTGGCGAAAGCCCATCTGGGGGAAAGAGCCGATTATCTGATCGGCTGGTCCCTGGACGGCTCTTATACGGATTATGCCGATATCCAGCTGCACAACCCCCTCACTCCCGAACTGGTTTCGCAGCTGAAGCAGCTGCCGGAAGTGACGGATATCCGTGCCTACAGCATCTGCCCCGTCAAAATCCAGGAGTTTATGACCGATGATATTATCAATATTACCGGGCTGACAAAAGAACAGTTTGACCGCCTCATCACGCCCGAGATTCTGCTGGAGGGAGAAATCGATTATGAAAAGCTTCTGACCGGGGATTATATTCTGGTGGAAGAAACTTCCGATCATCTGACGAAAATGTTTTACGGCGTGCAGCTGCACACGGGAGACAAGGTCACCGTTAAAGCGGAAAACGGCATTTCCCGCGAGATGACCGTGCTGGGTGTGGTGAACAGCATTCAGACAGGATCCGGAGGATTGTTTTTCATCCTGCCGGAAGAAGTCTTTCCTCTTCTGTATCCGGAAACAAAAAATTTCACAAGCGCTTTAAACCTCTATGTTACGGAGGATTCCCAGGCGCTGCGGGAAGCCCTTTTTGAACGAATACCGGATTCCCGGGTGGACATCTTTTCCGTCTGGGATATGGCGGAGAGCATGAAGCCGTCTCTGAAAACCATGATGACCGGGATTTACGGGCTGCTGGCCTTCATTTTCCTGTTCGCCCTGCTCAATCTGGTGAATACGCTGATCACCAATCTGATCTCCCGCCAACAGGAATTCGGCATCCTGCAGTCCGTGGGAATGAGCAGCCGGCAGCTTTCCAAAATGCTGTCGCTGGAATGCCTGCTCTATATCGGCGGCACCCTTCTGATCACCTTAGGCATCGGCACACCGGCCGGCATCCTCACCTGTACCCTGTTTTCCCGGGTGGGGCTTTTCGGGACACTGACTTACCGTTTCCCGCTCCTGCAGATACTCCTGTTCGCCGTAGCGCTGCTTGTGGTGCAGGCCGTATTCTCCCTTGCCAGCGTCCGTTTTTGCAGGAAACAGTCCCTGGTGGAACGCATCAAAACCATGGATTAAAAAGACGAAGGGAGAAGCCAAACCGCTTCTCCCTTCGCATTTTTATCCGTTCCTTCAGCACTCCCCGCGCAGGGAAAACATCAGCGTATCTCCCAAACGCATGTCAAGCTCCAGCTTTGTCACGTTATGCCCGTAATATCGTTTCTCGTATACTTCCCAGGGACTGCAGGGCTCTTTGAAATACAGCGTATGCTTCCCTTTATAAGCCGCGTGTATGGTCACAAAGTTCTGGTTTGCGTAAATGATGTCGTCGTCCTTATTATAAAGGTGACAGCCCGCGTATTCCGCCAGGGATGCCAGCAGCTCCGCCCTCAGGATCTGGGGCGCGCAGTAAACGCTGGTCCAGCCGTCCATTTCCTTTAAAGCATAAGCGGGAAGCCCAATTTCACAATAGGTTCCAAGCACTTGTGCTTTCGGATCGTCAATGTAAAATCCGGGGTTCATATAGGGCGGCAGGATCACATTTTCCAGCCACACATTGCTGTGCACATCCCGGTCAATATAACCATACCTTCGGTCCTCCACTCCATAGCGCACCGCGGGATGGGACAGATCGGTGATTTTAAACCGGGGGGAACAGGTATGATCGATCCGGCCTGTTTGAAAGCCGGTGAGCTGTCTGATATTTTCGTTGCACATCACCTTTTCCGCATCCGGATTGAGAAAACCGGGCGCATACAGCCAGAGCACCACCGCATGGTTTTTCCGGAATTTTTGGATCAGGGCCTCCCGCTCCGCATCCGACAGGTAAAAGGCGTTCATCATTACATAGAATTTGTAATCCGGCATATCCGCCCTGCTCACGTCATTGTGGAAATAATAATCCACCGGCGCTCCGATTCTGTGCAGGTCGGAGGTCCTGTAATAGTCCAGCATCAGCTTGCTGGTATACATGGAAACCGTATGACAACTCTCCTGATCATAGAGCAGCGCGATTTCGTTTCCCTTCTTCCGGTCCAGCCCGTAGCCAAAGGCCGCGATTTCCTCCTGCCGTTTGAACAGCTTATAAACAGCCTCGCTCTGGTACCTTCCGCCTTTTGCATGCTGGTCAAACCACCAGGCATAAATATCCTCGCAGAATACCCTTGCAAAATCCCGCTTCAGCGTCACGATGCTGTCCCTGGTATCATAAAGGCCCATGGCGTCTCTGTAAAAAGCGTCCTCCAGATGGGTTCTGCTGTCCTCCTCCGCCACAAACATCTGCCCCCGCAGCCGGAAGGAATCCTGCATTTCCCGCTGTGCCACACAGCCGCCCGGCTCCCGGTTATTATAAACCCCGGGGGCGGCCAGAAAATCCACATACCCGCTGTCCAAAATAGGAAGAGTGGATGTGGCTGTGCTGCTGTTGAAGAAGTCCGTGCAGCCGTAAGAGCCGTAAAAAGCTCCCACCACTTTTCCCTGATACCGTTCTTTTAAAAGTCTGGCAAACCATATGATGGCATCCGCGGTGGCCTCATGAAAGGCATCGTAAAAATCCGCCACATAGCGGTAATCTTCCATATTCAGAAAGACGCCCAAGTTGAACGGCTTTGCCGCATCCATATCGATGCTCTTCCCGATGATCCGCTCCGCGCTCTCATAATACTTCATGGCGTCCATGACGCCCTCTTCCATAAAGATGAAATACTGCTCTTCCACATTCGGGATGATGGGATTTGCAAAAGAAGCATCCGGCCTTTTCCAGGCTTTTTTCAGCTTCTCTTCCGTGCCGTACCGTTTCTTCAGAAATTCTCCGTAGGATTTCTGGAAGGCCGATGAAAAATCCGCGTATTTCTTCTTTTCCCGGTCACAGAGGGCGTTCACCGGATACCACTCGGAAGTCCCGCCCGCCGCCAGGAAATAACCGATGACCCGGTCCGCAAAAGGCAGACGGTCCACCCGATCGCAGAATTCCTGCAGCGCCTTCCCCGCATCCCGTTTCCACTTATCGGAAGCAAAGGAATACATGCCGGGGATTTCATCCTTATGCACCTCGGATTCCAGGATGGCCGGCTCATGGCTGCCATCCTGATAGGTGATCAGTTCTTCCGGATTTTCCTCCATCCAGTCCACGGGAGGATGCAGGCCGATGCGCACGATAATGTAGGCATCCGGCACCTGGGAAAGAAGCGTTTCCGCATTTTTTATAAAAGCTTCCATCCCGCCGGGTTCATGATGCATTTCTCCGCTTTCATCTGTAAAATCCCTGCCGGGACGCAGCCAGTCCGTATTGGTCATCAGAAAGAAAACCTTCAGACCGCTCTCTCCCAGCCTTTTGATATAGTCCTTTTTATCGAACCTGGCGGTCATCGCCATAGGCGGATATGCTTTTCCGTCAATGACCAGCGCCGGGCTGTTGTTCACATTTTTTATTTCTGCATAGCTCATACGAATGCTCACTCCTTTACGGAACCCACGGTGATACCCTTTACAAAGAACTTCTGTAAAAACGGATACACCACCAGAATGGGAATGATGGAGATGAACAGCTGGGCGCTTCTCACCGTCTTTTCACTCAGGCTGGAAAGAAGGGCCAGCTGCTCCGGCGTCATGTTGGTCATGGTCTGGTTATTGTTGATGATCTGTGTGGCAAGATAAGTCGCCATGGGATAATTGTTGGGATTATTCATATAAAACATCCCGTCAAACCAGGCGTTCCAATGGCCGATCATGGAGAACAGCAACAGGGAAGCCAGAGAAGGTTTCGACATGGGCAGAATCACCTGGAATAAAGTCTGCCAGTGATTGGCCCCGTCCACAAACGCCGCCTCCTCCACCGCCCTGGGAAGCCCTCTGATGAAGTTCATCATGATGATCACATTCCAGATATTCATGGCGCAGGGCAGAATCAGCACCCAGAACTTATTGAGCAGGTGCAGGTTTTTGATCACCATATAGGTGGGGATCAGTCCGCCCCCAAGGAACATGGTGATGGCAAAATAGGTCATATAAAAAGTTCTTCCCCGAAACTGGATCGAAGGTCTGGAAAGAGGGTAGGCCGTCAGGATGATCAGCAGCATGTTGACTGCCGTTCCCACCAAAACCCGCATTCCCGCAATGCCCACGGAGTGGAAAAAGTCATTCTTTTTCATCAGATATTCGTAGGCGGAAAGAGAGAACTCCACCGGTAAAAATCCCACTCTTCCGGCCATGGCCGCATTGCTGCTGCTCAATGACATGGCAAATACATGCAGGATCGGGAAAATACAGGTCAGCGTGATCAAAAGCAGCACAACCGTATTAAATACCTGATAAACATAAAAAGATGCCGAACGTTTTACTTTCATTTGCCGCGCCTCCTCTAAAATACCCGATAATCGCTCTTCTTGTAAAGAATCCAGTAACTGGTTCCCACAAAGATCAGAGAGATGATCGATTTAAACAGACCCATGGCCGCAGCGGCGGAATACTGATGGCTTTCCATCCCCATCCGGTAAACCAGGGTGTCCAGGATATCCACGGTTTTTTCCACGGTAGGGTTATACATGATCAGAATCTGCTCAAAGCCCGCGTTCAGGATATTTCCCAGACCCAGCACCGTCAGTACCGCCACCATGGGCAGGATGCTTGGCAGCGTCACGTGAAGGACCTGTTTCCAGCGTCCCGCGCCGTCCACCTGTGCGGCCTCATACAGGGTGGGGTCCACGTTGGTGATGGCGGCCAGCAGAAGCACCGTATTGTAACCCATGCCTTTCCAGACGTCCGAACCGATGATGATGGTCCGGAAATATTTGTTGCTCACCAAAAAGGCCGTGGGCTCCATTCCGAACAGATTCATCAGCGTGTTATTGATCACCCCGTCATAGGCGAAAATTTCCAGGATCATACCGGCCAGGATCGCCCAGGAAAAGAAATAGGGGATGAACACGATGGTCTGCACGGAGCGCTTAAACCAGCTTTTCGTCACTTCGTTCAACATCAACGATAAAATGAGAGGCACCCCGATGCTTAAAATGATTTTAAAAAACGATATGATCATGGTGTTCACAAAAGCGGTCTGAAAGCTGGGCATGGTAAAAATATATCGAAACTGTTTTAAGCCCACAAAAGCCGATTCCCGAAAGCCCAGGAGGGGTTTAAAATCCTGGAAAGCCATCACCAGGCCAAAGATGGGCAGATAGGCAAAAATTGCCGTAAAGATCACGCCCGGTATCAGCATGGCATGCAGTTCCCGGGTCCTGTACAGGCTTTTCTTCTTTTTATTTTTTGGTTTCACTGCTGGTTTTCTCTGTGCCACAGACTGTCACTCCTTTCCGGGCCTGCACGGAAAATGCCATATTTTACAAGAAAGGATCTCCCCTTTCCTGCCATATCTGCTATGGCGGTGTAAAATATGGCATAACCCCGTTTAAGGCCGCATCTTAAAATTTATTTGTTCTGATACCATTCATTCACTTCCGCAGCAATCTCGTCGCCGCCCTGTGCTTTCCACTGTTCTACGTATTTATCGAAATCGGAGATCGGTGTTTCGCCCATTACCATGCTTAAGAAAGTATTGTTGCGCAGTTTATCCAGTTCCGCTTTTCTGGAAACCATTGCAGGTGTGTTAACATAAACTTCATCATAAATGATGTCAGCGGTTTCCACTGTTTTGATCATATTGGCAACGCCGCCGTCAGGCGCCAGACGGCTGAAATAGGTTCCCCATGCAACGCCGTCGTCAGGGTTTTCCTTATAGTTCAGGTAAGCTGCCCAGGAGCCCCAGAATTCGTCATTCTTCGCCGCTTCGGGATCCACCTCTGTGCCGCCCTTTGCCACGATATCACTGATCGCTTCATAGTTTGTGCGCAGGCTGACAGGGGAGTACACGCGGTAAGGAAGCCAGGTATAAACATAGCTGTACCATTCGGTCTTCTCTTCCTCGGTCATATTGTTCTGCACTTCGGGATTGCTGTTTTTTAAGGAGTACTGCAGAGACCAGTACATCATTTTGAACACCGCTTCGGGGTTTTTGCAGTCGCGTCCCACCGCTACAAAGTTATTTACGGGATAACGGTCAATCATGATGGTGGGCTGGTTTCCGTCGGGGGAAAGGTTGGGTCCGATCACCCATTCCGCATCGGGATGTTCCACCTTGTTGGTATTTAACGGCCAGTTGGGCACCCACCAGGAACCGGGAACAATGGCATATTTGCCCGCCACGATATCGTTGACAATCGGGGAATCCGCAGCCCAGATGTCATATGCCGCAAAGTCCTTCTGGAAATAGCCTTTGTTGTACCACTCGTTTAACTTGGTCAGTGTGGTTTTGATTCCTTCGTCGATACCGGCATACTGCAGTGTGCCGTCCTTATCATACCAGCCGTCCGCCCATGTTTCATATGCATGGAAGAAAGGTTCAAAGTCCGCCAGCTGTGCGTCCATATAGTTCTTGCAGGCCGGAAGCACAGGGCCGCCGGTTTTGCCGTCGCCGTTAAAGTCCACTTCCATCAGCTTATCGCAGAGCGCTTCAAACTCTTCGATGGTCTTGGGCAGCTGATCCACGGAGGTGATGCCAACACTCTTTAACTGTGTCATATTATAGAGCATCTGGGAGGTCATCTGCGCCGGATCGGTTCCCATAGGAAGGCCGTAGATCTTTCCGTCCTTTTTGCCGACATTGATGAAGTTCCCGTCATAGTTGAAAATATTGTCCAGCGCATCGCAGCGGTAGGTTTCATAAGCCTGTGTCAGATCCGCAAGACCGCCCTGGCTGGCCAGATCCTCAAAATCATTGGGCTCGATATACATAATATCAGGAAGATTTCCCGCCGCCAGTTCCGCGCCGAATTTTTCCTTGAACTGATCCGCGTTCACGATCCAGTCATAGATCAGATTGATGTTCAGCTCTTCTTTTAACAGCTTTACCGCTGTGGAAGTTTCCGGTGTGCAGTCCGCGGGTGTGTTGGGATTCTCGGACTCCCTGTACTGCAGTACCACGTGAATATCAACCGGCTCTTCATAGGGCTCCAGCAGCAGTTCTTCCGCAGTCTTCCCTGCAGTGTCCACTGTGTCCGCAGTCCCCTCCGCCTTTGCGGTATCCTCGGCAGTGTCTGCGGCGTTTCCGTTATTTGCGGTTGCCGCTGTATCTTTGCCGCCGCAGCCTGTGAGACATGCCGCTACCATTGCTGTGGAAAGCAATACAGCCAGTAATTTCTTTTTCATACTTCTTCCTCCTTCATGTTAGAGTCCTTTTTATATGAACATTATATCGGTATATTCCCGGAATTCTAAGGTTTTTTTGTATATAAATAAGGGATAATTGTATCTTCCGGAAAACATTGGATACAATCATCCCCTTTTTCAAATACTTATGTACACTTTTATTCTATTTTCTTACAGTCAGGATAATATTTTAGTTATTATCACGATATTTTTTGGGATTTTCCCCCGTCCTTTCCTTAAAAATCCTTCTGAAATAATGCTCATCCGCATACCCCACCTGCCGGGCAATCCAGGAAATGGACTGTCTGGTTTCCATCAGATATTTTTTGGCGGCCTCTATCCTCAGATCGTTTAAATAGGTCACAAAAGTTTTTCCCGTAATCTTCTTGAAATTCCTGGAAAAATGGCTCTTGCTCATTCCGGTCAGCCGCAGCAGCTCTCCCAGGGTGATATCCCGGTCCATATGCTCCCGGATATAATTCATGGCTTTATGTATGGCCTCCATGATACCGATTTCCTCCCCGTTCTCCCCGGCCTTTTTTAACACCAGACGGCGGATATCGTCAAACCATTCCTTCCATTGATACCACCATTTAAAACCGCCCACCTCCTGAAAATAACAGGTGAAATCCTTTCCCGAAAATTCGGACCAGTACAGATTGAACTGGTAAAAAACAGCGATCCGCTCCTCCAGAGACAGATCGGCATCCCTGATTTTTTCCATTCCCCGTTCATAACAGTCCTGGCTGATCATAAATTCCATCTTCATGCAAAGCTCCGGGATCTCCCGCCGGGAAATTCCCGTCTGCGTCTGCTCCCGGGAAAGGTCGGGATAAATGTAGGCATAGGTAAAGCAGTCCGGCCTTCTGTCCGTAAACAGCTTTTTTCTCACAACGGTCTGCAAAATGTCCTCCAGCCGGTCGCAGGAAACCCCTCTGACCTGCTTTAACTCGATGAGAGAGGATTTATCAACGCCCATATCTTCCACCATGGCTTTTAAGCGGATGACATTGCACTCTCCCGAAAACAGCAGCCTGTTTTCGCTCAGCCGTTCATAGGGGAACCGGATTTTCTCCAGCAGCCTTATGGCCTCCTCCCCCGTCTCCTTATTTTCCGTCTCCCAGATATATACCTCCCCGGTGTTAATTTTCCTCTCTTCCAGCTGCAGATGATGCACGGTTTCCAGATATCTTTTCTGAATGCTCAGCATGAAAGCATCCACATTTTCTTCCTCGATCTGAGCCTTGGTAATATAGTCGAGAATGCCCACGCGCAGGGCCTGCTGAATCAGTTCAAATTCCTGATGCATGGTGAGGACAACGATTTTGATCTGAGGGCGCACCGCCTTCACCTCCCGCAGAAACGGGATGCCGGAAAGGCCGGGCATTTCCAGATCCGAAAACAGGATATCCACCTCATTTGTCCGGATAAACGCCACCGCTTCTTCCCCGCTGCCCGAATCGCCCACCACCTCCATCTCATATTTTTTCCAGTCGATCAGTCCGATAATGCCGCGGCGGACCAGTTTTTCATCATCCACTACATAAACTCTTATCATATCCCCGACGCTCCCTCAAAACCTTCCGATTTTTTTACGATTTCCTCCGCCTCAAACGGAATACAGATTTCCACCGTATTGATCCCTTCCTCCGTGCGTTCCGCCTTCAGCTCAAAGTCCGCGCCAAACCGGGCTTCCAGCATCCGGGCCACATACTGCAGGCCGATGCCGTTGGAGGAGATATCCTTTTTCTGCACCAGCACCTCTTTGATTTTTTCCGGATTGATGGGCGTACCGTTATTTTTGATCAGGATGGCGATCTTCCCATTGGCCAGCAGTTCCACCTCCACCCAGATTTCCCCCTGGTTTAACCCGCTGTGCAGTATCGCGTTTTCCACCAGCGGCTGCAACACAAACCGGGGCATATCGGCCTGCAGGATTTCCGGATGTTTCCCCGTATCCATATGGAAATTGATATCATATTTCAGCTTCTGCAGCACAATATATGCCTTCACCGCCTCCAGCTCGCTCTGCAGCGTGGTCTCGGTGGTCTTTGACATATTGTATAAAAGCAGTTTATTTAAAGCGGTGATAAAGCACACCATCTCCTTATCGCTTTTCCCCGCCGCATACCATTTCAGGGTATCCAGCGTATTGTAGAGGAAATGGGGGTTGATTTTACCCAGAACCACCCTCAGTTCCAGCTCCGACCGCTTCTTTTCTTCCTCCTGCACCCGGTTTAACAAAAGCAGGATATTTTTCTTCATCTTTTCCAGAAGGGCAAAATTGTCGTCAAATTCCTGAATGTTCATCTGCTCCATCTTTGTTTCCACATCATTGTCCGAAGCGATCAGCTGAAGCTTTTTTTCAAATTTGGTAAAAGGCCGGTAGATGGTCTGCCACTGGATGATGGAACCAAGAATACAGCCGATCACTGCCAGGATCGTCACGATGCCAAAATTAAGCGCCATACCGTAGATGCGCCTGTAGTATTCCATGGCCGGAACACAGAGGTGCATTTTCCAGCCGCCCTCACATTCCTTTTCATAAGCTTTATACCGGTGCGCGCCATCGGTAATCTGCTCCAGGCGTTCCCGGGTCACGGACTGGAGGGGCACCAGCTCCTGGTCCGAACTGTAAAGCGTAACCCCTTTTTCCGATTCCATCAAAAAGACCGCGCCCATCCCCAGGATTCCCTCCGGGATCAGCTTTTGCAGATACTTATAGCCCGATTCCATATAGATCAAAATATCTCCGTATTCCTGCTTTGTTTTATAAGTCCGCAGCAGGGAAATGCAGGGATAGGCCCCCGCCTTTGAGTAGGACGGATGAGGGCCGTAAAAGGTCATATTCTGCCACTTACACAGGTAGTATTCCTCTCCGGGCAGTCTCGCGTTCGCCAGGGAGGACTGATTGATTTTCTGTGGGACTCTGTCCCCTTTTGGAAAATAAAGATAAGTCAGATTCGCCACGGAAGGGTTCGCCACCTCATAGTTGGCGATCTGTTCCTGCAGATAAATGAGAAGATCCCCCTTTTTTATGGTGTTTTCCTCATCGAAATACAGATGCAGGTTCTTCCCAACCGTACCGTCCGCCTCCAGCAGCCAGGAAATGGAATTCATGCTGTTCATCAGATCTGTCATATTGTCCGAAACCAGCTGGAGACTGTTATGAATCTCCTCATCCACTTCATTATGATTGATCCTGTAAAACTGCCATAGAATCAATGACTCCACAAAAAGAAGAGGGACGGCAATCCCAAATATCCAGACATTTATCATGCGCCTGGAAAAAGATTTGGCGTTCCTCTTTTTCTCTTTTCCTCCTCTAAACATCTCGCCCTCCCTGATCATCCTCATTCCCTTTGAGTATACCACAGCGGTCTTTGCCCTTCCACCAAAAACAGATCCCTGTTTCCCGAAAATCCCGATACCGGAAACAGGGATCTGCCGCCTGGTCAGTCTGTCAGCGTTTTCTTCAGTTCCTTCATATCAATCGTTTTTCCCGTGACTCTGGACTGTTCCGCCGCATATGCCATCAGATGGCTTTCGATCGAACAGCTAATGGCGCTCCTGCTGTCCGAAAAATCACGGGTTTCCATTTTGCGAAGGAAATCCTCCATCAGCCCCGTGTCGCCGCCGCCGTGTCCGCCTAAGGTATAACCCGGATGGATGGTTTCCGTCTCAAATTCCGCCACATCGTTAGAAGCGAACCGGGTGACCATAATGGTATTGTTTCCGTCATCCCCGTAAATTTCACCGTCCTCACACATGATATGGATCGTCCTGTGGATTTTGTTGGTAAAACCGCAGAGATGGAAGGTCGCCGTCACTCCGTTTTCAAACTCGATGATGCTCACCTGATGATCGCACACATTGTTGTCACAGCGGTAAACGCATCTGCCGTAAGGACTCGTCTTCAGGCACTCCAGCAGCGTTTCCGGGGAGCGGGAAGGCGTTACCACAGAAGCGGGCCAGCTTCCGGCGATGGGAAGATACTGCTTTCTGGCGTCAAATCTGCAGCTGTCCGCCACGCTGCACTCCAGGCATCTGTCCGCGCTGCCCGCAGGCGCATTCTCTTCCTTAAAATAGGTCAGGCTGCCGAAGGAAGAAATGGTTTTGGCATCGCTGCCGGTCAGCCATACCAGAATATCCATATCATGACAGGATTTCTGCATGATCAGCGGGCTGCTTAAGTCGCTGTTTCTCCAGTTTCCGCGCACAAAGGAATGGGCCATGTGGAAATTCCCGATGTTCTCACTGTGGTCAATGGAAATGATCTTTCCGATGCGGCCGCTGTCCACAATCTCCTTTATTTTGGAAAAGAAATTGGTATAGCGCAGCACATGGCAGATGATGACCTGTCTGCCCGCCTCATCCGCCTTCTTCTGGATGCGGAGACATTCCTGAGGGTCGGGAGAAATGGGCTTTTCCAGCAGAATGTCGTAGCCCGTCTCCAGAGCAGCCATGGTTTCTTCGTAATGATCCCGGTCCATGGACGCGATCACCGCGATTTCACAGAGTTTCCCTTTCCGGAAAAAATCCTCTGCACAAGTGAACTGCATCTCTTCCGGTATCTGAAATTCCTCCGCCGCAATATGGCGCCTTTCTTCATTCGGCTCCACCACAGCCATGATCTCCATTCCTTTTACGGCAAAAGCGTACCGGGCATAAATCATCCCCCGCGCTCCCGCACCGATTAAAGCAAGCTTCATTGTTTGTTTTCTCCTTATTTTACGAAACAATTCGTTTTGTTTACTAAACACATGTTAGCATCAGTTCCCGGACTTGTAAAGAAACAGGTGCCATTTTTTGAAAATTTGTTATTTTCTACAAAAAAAGGCCATCCATACTGTATAAAAGCACGGATGGCTGTGACCGCCCGAAGCCTTTTCCCTGACGGATGGCTTTGCGCGCACTATGTACTTTCCCGTTCCACCAGGTGGTAGGGCATCAGAACCCGGCGGGGCGGCTGCTTTTCCCCGTTCATCCGCCCGATCAGCAAATTCGCCGCTTCCACGCCCATTTCCCTGCCGGGGATGCCGATGGTGGTCAGCGGAGGATTGGCATATTTGGCGATGTTGATATCGGATACCCCCATCACCGCCACTTCCTCCGGCACCCTTACCCCATGCTCCCTGAGCGCGTTCAGAGCCGCAATTGCCATCAGGTCGCTGGAAGCATAAAATGCCCGGGGCAGCTTTTGGGCACGGGCCAGTTCTCCCACCAGCCGGGCGCACTCTGCATCATCCCACCGGGAGTCCAGCACCCAGTCCGAATCGACGGGAAGTCCCAGATATTCCATCGCCGCCCGATATCCCAGATACCGTCTGTTTTTTCCCATGTTTCGTTTGATTTTATGGCTGCCCCCGATAAAACCGATCTCTCTATAGCCCTTTTCGTAAAGATAGGACACCGCCAGTTCCGATACGCCGATATGGTCATACCCCACATTGTCGAATTCTTTGTGCACGGTATCGATGCCCACCATGCAGCCCTCTCTCACCTGCCCGCGCAGGAACCGATAGACTTCCTCTTCCAGGCTGTCCATCAGGATCAGGCCGTCCATCCGCTCTACCGCACTGCCGCCGGATAAATACCGATTCTGCAGCTGACTGCTGGTCATTACACCGTCAATGCCATAGCCCAGTTCGTCCAGCCTTTCCTCAATGCCGGACAGGATCGTCATAAAATAGGGGTCCACAAACTGCTTTAATGTGGTGCTGATGATACAGCCGATGCGCAGACCTTCTTTTTTCCGCTCCCCGCTCCCCTTCTTTTCCCGCTTTTTGACCGGGGCCTGATAGCCCAGCCTGGCCGCCGCCTGCCAGACCCGCTCCCTGGTTTCCTCGGTCATCTTATAAGTGGTGTCACAGTTGAGCACTCTGGAAACAGTGGCCGGAGAAACCTCCGCCAGCTTTGCTACATCTCTGATTGTACTCATAGTCCTCCTCTTACAAACACCTCTTTACGAAAAGACATGTTCCTTCAGCCGTCTGAAGGCTTCCTGCACCCTGCTATGAGGCAGGGCCAGGTTCATGCGGATGGCCCAGGGACGGTGAAAGGGCCGTCCGTCCTGCCAGATCACGCCCACCCGGATGCCGGACCGGATCAGTTCGTCCAGGGAAATTCCCTTCTTTTTGCACCACTCTTCGCAATCCAGATAGAGCATATAGGTTCCCTGGGGCTTCGCCAGCTTCACTCCCTCAAAATTCTCCAGAATGTACTCATAAGCCCAGTCCACATTTTGCGTCAGCACCTGTTTGAGCTCATCCAGCCATTCCTGTCCTTCGGGCCGATATGCGCCGATTAAAGCATGCATGGACAGCACGTTCATGTTGTTATAATGGCACAGAGACTCCTGCTTTAACAGCCTGTCTCTGAGATATTCATTGTATACAATATGATAGGAGCCGATCAGCCCCGCCAGATTAAAGGTTTTGGAGGGCGCGTACACCGCAATCGTCCTGTTTTTCGCATCCTCGGACACGCTCTGGGTAGGGATGTGCCGGTAATCTCCGAGGGTTAAATCCGACCAGATTTCATCGGAAATCACCACACAGTCATTTTTTCGGTAAACCTCCATGGCCCCTTCGATCTCCTCCCGCTCCCATACTCTGCCGCAGGGATTGTGAGGGGAGCAGAAAATCGCCAGATGGATGTGATGCTTTTTGAGTTTCTCGTCCATGTCCGCATAATCCATCCGCCAGACACCGTTTTCGTCCCGCTTTAACTCGCTGTACACGATTTTCCTGCCGTTGTTTTCCAGCGCATGGGTAAATCCGATATAGGTCGGCGAATGCACCAAAACCGCCTCTCCCGGCGCGGAAAATGTCTGCAGCGCAGAGGCCACACAGCCGATCACTCCGTTTTCGTAACCGATGACTTCCTTTGTCAGCCCGGTCACGCCGTTTCTTTCCTTCTGCCAGCGGATAATGCTGTCATAATACTCGTCCGTGGGTTCAAAATAACCGAACGCCGGATGCTTCACCCGCTCCGTCACATGTTCCTGTATGGTGGGGGCTGTGGGAAAATTCATATCCGCCACCCACATCGGAATCCTGTCATACCCTTCTTCTACCGCCGCTTCGGAAAACGGAATGATATCCGCCGCGATGGAATCCTTTCCTCTTCTGTCCATAATTGATGTAAAATCGTATTTCATCTGCTGTGCCTCCTTCTGTCCGAAGTATAAATCCTTATTTTTACCGGAAACCGAATCCGGACAATCTCAGATTTTTACATTTCATGAACATTATAGCATAATCCGCCGTCGGAGGCTATGCCTATTGCAGCGCCGCTGCCCGGTCCGTTTTTCCCGCCTGGATCACTGTGATGTTTTCAGCGATCTTCTCCACAGGCCAGTCCCACCATTTCAGTTCCAGTAACTGTCTGACCGTTTCCTCACAAAATCGTTATACATGGTGAAGTCACCGACTTCAATATTGGGATCGGAAATCACATTTTTCAGATAGACAGTCCGGGAATCCCCTGTACGGGATAAATTTTTTCTGTAAACATTTCACGCCTCCTACTTTTTTCTTTATGGTAGCCTGTTAAAAGACGGTTCACAAGATACAGGATAACACCGAATTATTTTGTACAATAGAATCTCAAATTTTCCGAATGGCGCGGACGGACAAAAAGTATTTTTCAGCCAGACATTCAGCGGAAGTACCTTTTCGGTATTCCACACTGGCTTCCTCCTTGCTTTTTCTTTCAAGAAGCAAAGCCGGAATCCCCCGCTATCGGGCAGCGCGTAATCCGCGCCCTGCAAACATCTACGGCAACCGCCGGACAGCAATATCCTTTTCTGAATTCTGTTTCTTTTTAATTGAATAAATTATACCATCTGCAGCAATGCGGGCACAGCGATCAGGATAAATGAGGGCGCAAAAAAACAGGTAAAAAGGGATTCCTTCTTACCTGTCTCTTTATACATCCTTTAAAAATGCCGTTCTCTCTTAGTAATTCTCTGCCTTCACCTGGAAGTAAGCCTGAGGATGCGCGCATACAGGACATACTTCGGGAGCCTTCTGGCCCACCACAATGTGGCCGCAGTTGGAGCACTGCCAGATGGTGTCTCCGTCTTTGGAGAATACCAGGCCGTTTTCCACGTTGGATAACAGCTTCAGATATCTCTGCTCATGCTCTTTTTCGATTTCAGCTACCTGCTCAAACAGGCGGGCGATGGCTTCAAAGCCTTCTTCATGCGCTTCTTTTGCGAAGGTAGCATACATATCGGTCCATTCGTAGTTCTCGCCTTCCGCCGCAATTTTCAGGTTCTCTGCTGTGGTACCGATGCCGCCGTTTAAGAGTTTAAACCAGATTTTCGCATGTTCCTTTTCGTTGTTCGCTGTCTCTTCGAAAATATTTGCAATCTGTACAAAACCGTCCTTCTTTGCCTTGGATGCAAAATAAGTATATTTATTTCTTGCCTGTGATTCTCCTGCAAAAGCTGTCAGCAGGTTCGCTTCTGTTTTACTTCCTTTTAATTCCATGGTAATCTCCTTCTTTCCTTCTCAAAATTTCGGCTGCTCCGATACCGCGCGGCCGGATCCGTCTTACACCGGAACCGGATTTCCCGGGGTATCTAAAGTATGTCCCGATATTTAAAGGATATTCCTTTTTCTGGAATCAGTCAATTCTTTTCAGCTCTTCTTTATGATCTTTTTATAAAAATCAACGCCTTTTGGAAGAGAACTTTGGTTGATATTTTCATTCAGCCCGTGAATGCTTTCATACTGCTGCCCGTTGATATAAAGAGGGGCAAAACGCAGGCAGTTATCACTGAGCTCTTTGTAGTATTTCGCATCGGTGCCGCCGGTCATCACATAGGGACAGATTCCCACGCCGGGGTAAATTTCCGCCGCCACCTCTTCCACCAGATGGAAGGCGCTGCCGTCAAAGTCCACAACCGGACAGGGATCGTCGCTGTAAATCACTTCTGTTTCAATATCATATTTGTCCGCCGTCTCCCGGATCAGGGAAATGCTTTCCTGTGTGGGCTGATGAGGAATAAACCGCATATTTCCGGTCACCCAGGCTTCCTGCGGCAGCACATTTAAACCGTCCGCCCCTTTCGCCATGGTGAATGCCAGCGTGGTATGAAGCATGGCCCCCGCCGCGGAACTGATGGAAGGCAGAAGTTTTGTCAAAAGAGGGGCAAAGAGCCACATATTTGCAAAAATCACCTTCATTCCAAAGCCCATGTTGGGCGCTGTCCTGCGGAACATTTCCCTTACCGTAGGATTTAATTCGCTCTGAAACGGGCTGTGCTTTTCCACATCCGCCATGAATTTCCCCAGACGCACAAGAGGCGTGTTTTTGCCCGGCGCGCTGGCATGACCGCCGTTTCCGCGGGCTGTAAAGCGCACATCCCCGTAGCCCTTTTCCAGAACGCCGACCATGCCGTAAGTTCCTTTGACGCCTGCGATGGGTTCCTCGATAATCATACCGCCTTCATCCATCAGAAACGCCAGCTTCACGCCCTGTTTCTTTAAATATTCTACGGTAAGAGGTGCGCCCTCTCCGCTCCATTCCTCGGTACAGCTGCTGGCCACATAGACATCGCATTCCGGCACAAAGCCTTCTGCAATCAGCTCTTCCACCGCCGTCAGGATGCAGAAGAGGCTTGCTTTCGTATCCACGGTGCCGCGCCCCCAGACCCTTCCTTCTTCATCAATATCGCCGGAAAAAGGTTCATGTTCCCATTTGCCGTTGGCCTCCACCACATCATGGTGGCTCATCAGAAGGATGGGGTCATGGTTTCCCCTGCCGCTCCACTTAAACAGAAGGCTTCCGTTAAATACGTGTTTTTCACAGGTCCGATGCAGCTGTGGGAAAAGTTCCTCCAGCGTTTTGTGAAACTCCAGAAACTTGCTTCTGTCAGGATCAAACCGGCTGGAAACCGTTTCCATGCGGATCATCTCCGCCAGTCGTTTTCCGTAGTTCTCCGCTCTTTCTGTTCTGTCCGGCTCCACCCTGGCATTCAGCGCTTCCGTGGGTTTTAAGAGCAGTGCCCGCACTACCACCACCGCAGTCAAAAGGATCAGCAGCAGCAAAATAATCCCTAAAATTTTCATGTTCTATCTTCTCCTTTACAGTTTATCCTTTTTAAACAGTACATATCCGATCAGCAGGGCCAGACCGCCGCAGGGAATCATCAAAAAGCTGGTCTGTCCGATGGCCGCAGGCACAAAAATACACAGCAGCGTCATCAAAAGTACCGGTGCAAAGGCGATCTGCGGGCTTTTGGAAAAATATTTCAGCCCCAGCGCGCCGAACAGCGCCGGCACCACATTATCAAAAGCGGGCAGTAACACCGGGCTTTGTAAAACGGGCTGCAGCGGCGCCAGCAGAATCACTCCCGCCACAATTACCAGCATCGTCACGATGGCGCTGGTCGCCACACTGATGGTGGAAACAATTTCATTCTCCGGCGTTCCCATCTCCGTCTTTGCAATATCCGAAGCGTTCATCACACAGGGGATCTTCATGTTGGTCACATTGCCTGTCAGAAAGGTGAGATAGCTTCCTCCCACTCCCAGCATGGGGGTATACACTAAAAATTCCACAATCGCCACCGGTATGTAAATGATTCCCACCTTGGCAAACCCGCTTAAAAATCCTTTTCCCTCGGGCATCACGCCGTTTACAGCGCCAATGATAAAGGGCACTGCGACCAGCAGTACAATCGCGGCCGCCAGCATGACGCGGCCCAGTCTGTGTAGTCCTTTGTTAAACTCTTCCAGGAAAGCTTCCCGTTCCCTGTCCGTCAATATTTTTTCTTCCATTTTAAGCCTCCCCTCCTACAGCGCCAGGTGAATCAACACCGCGGCGCCCATGGCAATCAGCATACTGGCCGCCAGGCTGAAATTCTCCAGGACGGCTTTCCCTTTTTTCCGGATAAAATACTCAAATACCGCCATCGCTGCGGCCGCGATCAGCGCCACACAAAGAGGCATCCAGTCGGAACCCTCTCTGGGAATGGCCTTTCCCACATAAGCGCCGATATATGCGCCGCACAGACCGATGAACATGGCCGTGGTGGCATGGGCGCCAAATCCGGGCTTTCCGGTCTTTTCTTTCTTCGGCGCTTTTTGGATTTTCCCCAGATACTTTTTCAGGAAAAAGATACAGCAGATCACACCGCCCAGGATTCCCACCGTCATGACCAGTGCGATGGTCACAAAGGCGCTCATATTCAGTTCTTCCACATGCAGTCCCGTAAGGCCTGTGCTCTGGGCCGCGATTTCCGCCACGTTCAATTCATACTGCAGCGCGCCGATCACGGACAGGCGCAGCCAGGAGAACGGAACGCCCAGAGTGCCGCTTAAGGCCACTACTCCCAACAGGATGCTGATGGATGGCAGCAGCGTAAAAGTGGCGCTGGCTGTAATTGTCTTTTTCAAAACCTTTTTGTCCATGCCGATCCTGATCCCGGCACGATAGCTTTTGATCAGGAATACAAAGCACATGATTGTGATGAATCCCAGCACTCCTGCCACAAGCAGATAAAAAATGCCGGCATTCACACTCTGTAAATACTCGTTCATTCAATTAACCCCTCTCTTTGATTTTCATAAACTCCTGTATTTGGGGCAGACGCCCCGCCAATTTATCATATCACTTTTGGAGAAACTATAAAAGGGGCGGTTTCACAGTTCAGAGCTTTGAACTGTGAAACCGCCTCTTCAAAATTTTAAAACTCTCTTTCATGTTTTTTAAAGAACTCATAATAGGCCCGCACATTTTCCAGCTGTGTCCATCGCTTCACATCCACCGGCCGTTCATCCATATCATAAATCTTTGCCCCCCGCATTGCCAGAAGAAACGGTGAATGTGTGGAAATGACAAACTGACATCCAAAAAAGCGCGCGGAATCCTCCAGGAATTTCACCAGCTCCTGCTGCCTTTCGGGGGACAGGCTGTTTTCCGGCTCGTCCAGCAGATACAACGCATTTTCCTGAATTTTCTCGGTAAAATATAAAAAAGCGCTTTCTCCGTTGGAATGTTCCCGGACATTGTCCATCAGATTTTTTCTCACATATTTTGACTGGGTTTTGGAACGCGCCAGATTGACCTTTTTCAGTTTTTCCAGATCCGCCATCGACTGAAAATGAAATTCGGAGTACTTTGTATCCAGATAGTCCTCAAACAGGTCCTCCCGTTTCCGGTCGATCCCTTCATTCAGTGTCCGCAGATTCAGCATGAAGTCAAACACATCATCGCTGGTGATAATCCTGCTCTCCTCCGGAATCCGGCCGCACACTTCAAAGCTGCACCGATCTGTATAATCCCGGAAGAAATTGGACCGGTTATAGAGCGCTTCCCGCTTCAGCCCCAGCTTCTCCGCGATCACATTGAGCGCCGTGGTCTTGCCGCAGCCGTTTCCCCCATACAGTATGGTGACCGGTTCAAAATCTATCTGTTCAAAGCCTGTTTTCGTCAGCACCTGAAAAGGATAGTAGCTGTCGTAACAGGTCCTTTTGACACTCATGAAAAACTGAAATTCCTGATCTTCGTCCGGAAAACGAAACTGAGTCAAATACATACCGGGTTCCTCCAATGGTTTAACAGGCGTCTTTTCCCGCCCTCTTGTTTTACATCTCCTGTTCTTTTTCCAGGACAGCCGCCATATAACTGTCTATAATGTCTTCCAGATGACAGTATTTATCGGGCGGAAGCTGCGCGATCTTGCCGGTAAGCAGCGATACGCTGGCCTCGTTGATCCTGCCAAGCAGCAGATAGTCCGTTGTGATATCCAGCGCCGTACAGATCCTGATAATATTTTCCGGCCGCAGCGCTTTCTTCCCCAGTTCCGCTGTCGAGATTGTCTGAGGCATCAGACCGGCTTTCTCCGCCAGTTCTTCCTGTGTCATCCTAAGCTGTTTCCTCCGTTGCAAAATCCGGTTTCCCATCTGTTTTAATAAGTTTTCCATTCCGCTTCCTCCATACCATAGAAGTATTTTATCCTCTATAGAATTAATTATTAAGCGGTTATAGTTGAGAAAACTCTTCTAAAGTATTATAATCAGAATAGTGAAAACTTGTAAATACATAAATCAGCTGTCAGGAAAGCGGTGACGAAGATGAAAACCAGCACAGACCATTCTCAATTGATCCCGAAAAGCGTCTCCTATGACCTCCTCGCCCAATTTCCTGATACCATATTGTTTGAATATGATTCCGAGGACCGCTCGCTGCATTTCACCTCAAACATTTCGTGTCGTTTTCATCCGATATCCCATAATGAACTGTATCCTTTCCAAAAGGATCCGCCCCTGAATTTTATACACCCTGCAGATTTGGAAACTCTTTTGGAACCCCTGAGAAACGCCGACAGCATCCCGATGGACAAAATCAGGAGCTTTCCTCTGCGCCTTCTTGACCGGAACAGGGAATATCGTTGGGTGGACTGCCAGCTCCGCCATAAAAAAGGGGCTCCCTCTATATTGATTGGAAAACTGATGGACATCCATGAAGAACGGCTTCATCAGCAGGAAATAATCGAAAAATATTCCAGAGACGCCATGACCGGCGCTCTGAACCGCGAATGCGCAGAAAAAAAGATTTCCGAACTGCTGTCCCAGATTAAGGACGGTTATTTATTCATGCTTGATATTGATAATTTTAAAGAAATCAATGATACGCTGGGGCATTCTGCCGGCGACCGGATTTTGGCACTTTTTGCGGAAGAAATGGAAAAAGAATTCCGCCCGGCCGATATCATCGGCCGTATCGGCGGTGATGAATTCATCATTTTCATGCCAGATGCTTCCGGCGCTTCTATCGCCATACAACGCGCCGGAAGACTTCTGAACCGATTTTCACAGCTGGCGGGCGGCATGCTCACAGCCAGCATCGGCATTTCCCGTTTTCCCGGGGACGGGGTGTCTTATCTCTCTTTATATGAAGCGGCAGATACGGCCATGTACACTGCCAAGCGCAATGGAAAAAACAGTTATTGCTTTTATTCGGACCTCCTCTAAACACGACTTTGCCTTCCGGGAACGCTGTCCTTTTACCGGTACAGGCGCAGCCGGAATCCTGCTGCTTCATATACATAAAAATGCCATAAAATATTCTTTCAGTGAATCCCTTTCACTTCGTAGCCTGCATCCACGATGGCCTGTGTCAGCGCTTCTTCATTCAGCGCTTCGCCTTCTACTTCCGCCTTCTTTTCCTCCAGGTTCACCCTGACGCCGGTAACACCGTCCACGCCGCCAAGCGCCTTCTCCACCGCTTTTACACAGTGCATACACATCATTCCTTCGATTTCCATCGTTTTTTTCATGTTTTTTTCTCCTTTTTCTTCTATATTCAGGCTGCATTTTGCAGCAAAAACCTGCTTGTTATCGTCTGCCTTTCTACCGTCTGATACTGGCCTGTCTCCTGTGACGGACTGATATTTTTCCCCCGCTGCGCTCTCATACTTCCACTTCGGCGTAAAAAACCGCAGTCTCAATGCATTGGACACTACCGAAACGGACGAAAAGCTCATGGCCGCCGCTGCAATCATGGGGTTTAGAAGAATGCCGAATGCATGGTATAAAACGCCTGCCGCAACAGGAATTCCAATGGCATTATAGAAAAATGCCCAGAACAGGTTCTGTTTGATGTTTCTCATCACAGCACGGCTTAAACTGACTGCCGACGGCACATCCATCAGATCGCTCTTCATCAGCACGATGTCCGCAGATTCGATGGCAACGTCGGTTCCCGCGCCGATGGCGATTCCTACGTCCGCCCTTGCAAGCGCCGGCGCATCGTTGATCCCGTCGCCCACCATGGCTACCTTTCTGCCCTCTTCCTGAAGGCTGTTGATCTTGCGTTCCTTATCCTGGGGCAGCACATCGGCGATCACATTTTTCAGCCCCACCTGCCGTTTGATGGCCTCCGCCGTCCGGGCATTGTCTCCGGTGAGCATGATCACATCCATGCCCATCTCCAGCATCCGGGCGATGGCTTTTCTGCTGGTGGGCTTCACCACATCCGCCGCGGCGATCAGCCCCAGCAGCCTGCCGTCCTCCGCAAAAAAGAGCGGTGTCTTTCCTTCGTCCGCAAGCCTTTCCTGCTCTGCCGCAAGGTGGTCTGCCAAAATACCTTCCGCTTCCATCAGCTTTCTGTTTCCCGCCAGGATCTTCCTGCCCTGAATCATGCCTGAGATTCCCTGCCCGGGAATCATCCGGTAATCCCGCACCTCTTCCAGAACTGCTCCGCTTTCCTGCGCTTTTAAAAGAATCGCTTCCGCCAGTGGATGACTGGACATTTTCTCCAAAGATGCCGCAACGGACAACAGTTTTTGGAAATCCCCGCTGTTTTCTTGGGCCGGCTGTCCGTTTTCCCCAAAAGCGATGATATCCGTGACCACCGGTTTGCCTTCCGTCACAGTCCCTGTTTTGTCCAGCACCACGGTATCAATGCTGTGGGTAATTTCCAGCGCTTCGGCGGATTTGATTAAAATGCCGTTGACCGCGCCCCGTCCTGTTCCCACCATGATGGCAGTAGGCGTAGCCAGCCCCAGCGCACAGGGGCAGGAAATAACCAGCACGGAAATGGCGATGGAAAGGGCGAATTCAAAACTGTATCCGCAGACAATCCAGACAATGGCCGCAAGCAGCGCAATGGTGATTACCACCGGCACAAAAATCCCGCTGACCTTATCCGCCAGTTTGGCGATGGGCGCTTTGGAAGAAGTGGCCTCATCCACCAGGGCGATGATCCTGGAAAGCGTGGTATTTTCCCCTACCGCGGTGGCCTCCATCCGAAAATATCCGGTCTTATTGATGGTACCGCCGGTGACCCGGTCCCCCGCCTGTTTTTCCACCGGAAGGCTTTCCCCGGTGATGGCGGATTCGTCGACGGATGCGAACCCTTCCAGAAGTTTCCCGTCCACCGGGACCGTATCGCCGTCCCTGACCACCAGGACATCCCCGTTTATGACTTCATCCACGGAAATTTCTTCTTCCTTTCCGTCCCTGACTACCACAGCGGTCTTGGGCGCCAGATCCATCAGCTTTGTAATGGCTTCGGAGGTCCTGGATTTTGCCCGGGCTTCCATGAATTTTCCCAGCGTGATCAGCGTGAGGATCATGCCCGCGGATTCAAAATATAAATCCATGGAAAACCGGTGGATCAAATCCATATCATCGTGCCCGAATCCCCAGGCGATTTTGTAAATCGCATAAATGCCATATACAAATGCAGCACCGGAACCCAGGGCGATCAGGGAGTCCATATTAGGAGAACGCCGCCAGAGATTTTTAAATCCGTGGGCGAAATAGTGTCCTCCTGCGATCAGCACCGGCAGCACCAGCAGAAATTGGGTGAAGGCAAAAATCATGGCGTTTTCCATGCCCAGCAAAAAATCCGGCAGCGGCCACCCCGCCATATGTCCCATGGAAATATAAAACAGCGGGATCGTAAAGACGAGAGAAACAATCAGCCGCTTTTTCATGCGCTGCATTTCCGCTTCCGCCGCGCCGCCTCCTTTTTCGGCCGCCGCGGCCCTTTTGCCGCCGGCGCTTTCCGAAGGATTCCGACGCAGAGCTGCCCCATAGCCGATATCTTCCACCTTTTCCACAATTTTATCGGGATTCAGCCGGCTTTCGTCATAAGTCACCGCCATGCTGTTCTTTAAAAGATTTACGCTGACCTGTTCGGCCCCGTCCATCCCGGAGATCCCTTTTTCAATCCGGGCGGAACAGGCGGAACAGGTCATGCCGGTGATATCGAACACTTCTTTTTTCAAACCATCGCCTCCTTCTGTTTTGTTTGACTTTGCTATTATCATTTGCTACCATTATAACAATTATTATGAAAATTGTAAGAATGCACTATTTTGTAATATACTATCCAAAAAGATACTGTACTCTCAGCCGCCTGTTCTTCACAGGCACAAAACAAAGGAGGTCCTCATGAGCGCTGCACAAACAAACGATAAAAACGCTTCTCTCAACAGAAACTGTCCGGTATCCGCTACCATTCATCTGATCGGAGGGAAATACAAAGCTCTTCTTCTGTGGCATCTGACCGGTCAGACCCTGCGCTTTAACCAGCTGCGCCGTTTGGTCCCCGAAGCCACGCCCAAAATGCTCACCCAGCAGCTGCGGGAACTGGAAGAGGATGGTCTGATCCTGCGGGCGGTCTATCCGGTGGTCCCTCCCAAAGTGGAATATTCCCTGACCCCTCTGGGAAAAAGCCTTTTCCCCATTTTGGAGGCCATGTACCGTTGGGGCAGCGCTCTCATGGAAAAAGAAGGGCTGACGCCCGCCTGTTCCATGACGGCAAAGACGGAATCCGGCAATCCTGTCGTGGAAAATGCCCCCTGCTCTTCAACAAAAAAACAGGAGGGCTGTCCCTCCTGCTCCTGTCACGCTCATTCCTCTTTATGATTCCAGATACAGCACGCCCAGCGTCCCGGGGCCGCAGTGGCTGGAAATGACGCCGCCGGCCCTGGTGATGCAGATTTCCCGAAATCGGTTCAGGCTCTCCAGAAACGCCTTCACCTCTCCGATGGTTTCTTCCCTGCAGCCGGAGTGGGTGATGAATACCCGTTCCGGATCCGCGATAAGCAGCGCATCCTTCATTTCCTGCACATATTTTAAAATCACCTTATCCTGTCCGCCGCGGTATTTCTTACCGGCGGACATTTTTCCGCCGTTCACTTCAATCCTGGGTTTTAAATGAAGGGTCGTTCCCAGCAGCGCCGTCACCGCCGAACACCGGCCTCCCATGGCGAGATAGTCCAGCCGCTCCACCACAAAGCTGGCGCGCACCTTTTCCCGGATTTTCTCCAGCATTTGCACAATCTCTTCCGCCCGGTATCCGTCTCCGGCCATTTCTGCCGCCCGGAGCACCAGCAGGCCGATCCCTGTGGACAGGTTCATGGAATCCACCACAAACATCTTTTCATAATGAAGTTCTTCCCTGACCATCCGCATCACATTACAGGTGGTGGACATGGCTTCCGAAATCCCGATAAAAATGACTTCCTCCCCTTTTTCCTGCATGGACTTCATCAGATCCATAGCCCGGTCAAAGCCCACCGCTGCGGTTTTGGGCGTTTTTTTATTCTTCTCCGACCAGGCATAAATTTCGTCGGGCGAAATTTCGTCTCCGTCACAAAAGCTTTCCATCTCCAGCACGATATGCAATGGCAGTATGGAAATCCCATACTTTTCTATCAAATCCTGTGAGAGATCACAGGTGCTGTCCGCCACAATTCTGACGGCTGCCGCTGTCTTGTCCCGTTCCATTTTACATTCCTCCCTCATCCTAACCTTCCGTCAGCAGCATGGCTTTTCCCCCTGTGCAGACAGGCCGCCAGTTCTTCCTTAAACTCCGGCAGAGCTTCTTTCCCGGCCTCCGTTACAGGCTTCACCCATTTTCCGCTCCTGGTATAATACAATTCGAAAATCAGCCGGATCAGTTCATCCGTATAGATAAATGCGAACACTGCCAAAAAGGGCAGTTTGAGCACCATGCCCGCAATCCATGTGGCGGGAACGCTGATCGTGAACAGACAGGTGATTTCCAGAACGGTTCCGAAAATGGCCTCCCCGCCGGCCCTGTAACAGCTGTTCATGATATAGTTGCAGGTGCGGATGGTTCCCGCCGCCAGATAGATCATGATCATATACTTCCCGTAAAACATGGCTTCCGCGCCCAGGCCGAACAGCCCCAGAAGCGGCCGGTTGAGCGAGAGGCCGATGAGACAGATGCAAAACGTGATGGCCGGGCAGAGCATGGCAAACCCTTTCACATACTGATACCCCTTCATATGACGGCCTGCGCCCACTTCTTTTCCCACCACCACGGAACTGGCATCCGCCAGGCCGCCGAAAAAGGCGAACACAAATCCTTCCAGCACCCGGAAGGCTGCCATGGCCGCGATTGCGGATTCCGCCTGCCGCCCGATGACCACATTGATGAGCATCTGGCCGATCCCGTAAAACAGTTCGTTAATAATGATAGGAAAACATTTGGAAAAATAAGTTTTGAAAAAACCGTCTCCCCAGAAAAACATATCTTTGACTCTGAGTCTCACCGTCTTTTTATCTTTCCATAAAAAAAGGAGCAGAATCAAAAGATTTACCATGCCGGAAGCCAGCGTTCCCACCGCCGCTCCGGCCGCACCCATTTTCGGCATGCCGAAACGCCCGTAAATTAAAATCCAGTTGAGTACGAAGTTGGTAATCAGCGCCAGAATGGAACTGAACAGGGGCGCTTTCACCCGCTCTGTGGACCGCATCAAAAAGCTGATGAGCACCGCCAGCACCTGCAGCGGGTAGGCAAATCCCACAATCCGCATATAAGGCGCCCCCACAGCCGCGATATTCTGTTTATCCGTGTAAATACCCAGCACAAACTCCGGATTGGTGACCGCTGCACCACCGAACAGCAGGGATACGGCCAACATACATACCAGCGAAATCCCAAAAGTTTTGCTGATTCCCTTTTCATTTTCCGCGCCCCAATACTGAGAGAAAAACAGCAGCGATCCGCCCGCGAATCCGAAATAACACGAAAAAAACAGGGAGGATATCTGAGAACAGATTCCCACTGCCGCCACTGACAGTTCTCCCTGGCTTCCGATCATAATTGTATCCACCATGCTGGCTGTGGTGGACAGAAAATTCTGTAATGCGATGGGCAGTGCTATCGTGAGCACTGCCCTGAAAAATACTTTCCAGTCTATCCGGCTGCTCTTATGCATATCTGTTGTACCCGGCGGCCTCCTTAATCATAACCATTTTCTCATTGTTAATGATAGTACCACCGGCACCTGTCGATGTCAATTTATATTGTGCTTAAAAATACTACAGCCTGCAGATATTTGACGGTCTGCCGTCCAGATAATCAAAAACATTCTGAAATACAATTTCCGCGCGTCGAAGCATGGATTCTTCGGACAGATATGCGATATGAGGCGTCAGGATCACATTTTTCGCTGAAAGGAGCGGATTGTCCTTGGGAACCGGCGGCTCACAGTCGAATACATCCACACAGGCACAGCCGAGCCTATCTTCGTTCAGCGCCCCGGCCAGGGCTTTTGCATCCACAATAGGGCCTCTGGCACAATTGATCAAAACAGCTCCTTTTTTCATCAGGGCAAGTTTGCCGGAATCAATAAATCCTCTCGTCTCCTCTTTCAGCGGCAGATGGACAGATATAATATCGCTCACTTTCAACAATTCATCCAGCGGCAGATATTCGATACCGGCCTCTATGGCCTCTTGGGACTGACTCCGGTTATACGCGGTTACACGTGCGCCAAATGCTTGAAACAGCCGGGCAGTTCTCATTCCAATATGCCCCAGCCCAATGATGCCAACCGTTTTGCCATGAATCTCTCTTCCTGTCAGTCCTGCGTTCTTTCCGCCCTCCCGGACGCGCCTGTCCCCCTGTATGACATGGCGATACGCATCAACCGCAAACCCGATCACCAGCTCTGCCACCGTCTGGTCCGAATACCCTGCCGCATTGCATACCATAATATCCTGTTCTTTGCAGTTATTTGTCCCCACATGATCTATCCCGGTAAAAGCGACCGAAATCATGCGCAGTTTCCTGCTTGCGGCGATGACCTCATCCGGGAAAGGATGATTCGCAATCATAACAATTTCACAGTCGTTACAACGCCGGATCAATTCCGCGTTATCCCCAGCCACATCCCTGTAATACCGAAATGTATGTCCCATTTCCCGCAGCCTGCGGGCATATTCTTCCACCACATTTTCCGGCACGCCGATAGGTTCCGCTAAAACAATATTCATTTGTGATTTCCTCCTTTATTCCGATCCGCTTAAAGCTATTTTTGTTCAGCCTAAAAAGACACCCTGACAGCGCAGTGAATTCCTGAGTTCTTCCGCATTCAGATTCCGGGGCTCCGCCTCCTCTTTCGCACAAAGCGCGGCCGCTGTCCCCGCCGCCTGTCCCTGCGCCATGCAGGAAACCGTATTTCTCGTAGACATATGCGCCTCCCATGTGCCGGTCACGCACCTGCCGGCCACAAGCAGACCGTCGATCCTTTTTGGCACCAGCGCCCGGTAAGGGAATCCATACCACTTTCCTTCTTTTATGGTAATTTTCGGAGCACAGTCATGGAAGCCATATAAAAATACTTCGTCGTCAAACCGGCTTCCTTCCGTAATTTCTTCCAGAGACATATCATGTTCACATTCCACGATTCTTGTCAACCTGACTCCGGCGCTGTCAGGCGTCCAGCTCACCCAGGAATTTTCAAATCCCGGAATATACTCTTTAAGCATTAGAGACAACATTCTTACCTGGCCGCGCAGCTTTGCTTCGGCTCTCGTCAGCTCCTCCGTATCGGATGCATCTACATTTTTTACACAGGCAGCATTAATATAGGTAAATTCATTTTCGTGGAAGGAATATCCCAAAGGCCCCCATATTCCCGTTTCTTCCATAATATCTGTGAATTCCGGAACTTTTTTTAAATCAAAGCCCAGCCGTATGATATGGTCAACGCTGCTTCCTTTATTCCCTTCAATCAGCTGGGTGATCAGCCCCTTATCCTTCAGCCACGCTGTCAGCTTCATCATATCCACATTCATCATGCCAAACGGCATTCCGACAGAAGTCGTCTGATGCCGTTTTATGTAACCGCATCCGGCCAGTGCCGCCACATCCGCATTTCCGGTGCAATCCACTGTCACTTTGGATAAAACCGCCTCCCTGCCGGATCTTCCCTGCACAATAATGCCTTTTACCACATCGCCCTCTTTACAGACCGCTGCAACAGTAGTATGTAAAAGCAGCTTCACGCCGGCTTCTTCCAGCATTTCAAATGCCAGTTCCTTAAAAGCTTCCCAGTCAATCAGCGTAATGGCGGAATCATAACTGCCGCCGGTCACCTGCTCCAAATGTCCCAGACACGCCTTCCGTTCGGTAAGCCTGTCCACGATTTCCTGGGCAACTCCAAAAATCAGCTGCTTTTTCTCCGCCCCCTCCCACGCCTGATAAAGGTTAAAAAAACTGTGTAAAGGCCCTGCCCCGTTGACCAAAGTTCCGCCGACATAGCCCCTTTCTTCAATTAATATGGTTTCCGCTCCGCTTCTGGCTGCCGCCAGAGCCGCTGTAAAACCGGCGGTGCCTCCGCCGCAGACGGCCACGTCACAGCGATAGCTTATCGGTGTTTCAAGCCTCTCCAAAATCACTTTCTTCTCCATACTCCCTCCTGAAAGGATCGATTTCTTTTCATGAGAACCCGGTTGTTATGTGTGATAGCTGCATGACACCTGTCGTTCATCATATACTGATTTGGCGGTTATCCTGCCTTTTAAATGCTTTCCCAAAACCTTCACGCGTTTCTGCATTCCGGGCAGCAAGTCAAAATAATTGTCCGAAAAGAGCCAGCCAAACCGGTCGCCCTCTTCCTCTCCGGCCAGTTCCACACATCTCGCGTATGCTCTGGAAGTAACGGTCAGTTCCGCCCCGTCCTGTGCAATTTCCAAACCGGTATCAGTGGGATATTCCAGCTTCCTCTCAATTTCGCACGCATCCATACTGAGGCCGATCATTCTGCCTTCCCGGTCAAAGGCGGCGGCACAGATGATGTTTTCTTTCCTGAACTGACCGAAAACATCCAGACTGCAGACAGGAAAAGATTCATCCGGCCTGGCCTTGAACTTCACCCTGATCCGGTCTGTCACTCTGTTTTGCTGCAGATGAAACAAGAAGACCTCCAGGGTTCCTTCCACAACCTCCGCCGTGTCGTTTGTCACCCAGATAAAACCGTGGTCCCCCAGTTCACAGGATACCAGAAACGGGCTGTAACAGCGCATCAATTCATAATAGGGGTAATAGGGTTCCAGAAAGTAATCCACCACTCCATAAGAAATGATGTTGCTGTTATTATGAAACTTCCACAGCATGTGTCCCTTTGTCTTTCTTTCTCTTACCGCCTCATCCCCGGCATAGCCTCTCCTGAATCTGCAGACCTGTTCATGGATATAACCTGCATGGGCGGCCCCGATCCGATAGATCAGCTCCTCTGCATTTTCCGCATCCGGAAAACGTTCCACAGGCCCCAGTTTTTTCCACCCTTCATTTGTGGTATGCAGATTCCAGCTTTCCGGCCACTCCAGCCGTTTATTCCGAAATACCCCCGGATGATAGTCGGAAGGCCATAATTCTTCCGGGGACATCATCCGTTCCATGGTTTTTAAGGCCGGTGTGGATACGCGGCAGTTTTCGCTTAAAAACACCGGGAACCGCCTGCCCGGCACAAACCACAGATGTGTATATCCGTGGGTATCCCCTTCTGTCGGATCATTTGCCCATCTGCCCCGGCTGGGAGAAGAACTGTGATAATACCTCCCGGGATCCAACATTGCACATACCTTTGGATAAACTTCCTCCACAATCTTTTCACCAAAGCAGCGGGTGCCCGGATAGCCGTAATCTCTGGCGAGAAACAGTTCATTTCCGCCGCACCACAGCAAAATGCAGGGGTGGCTTTTCAGCCTTTTTACCAGCTGTGCCGCCTCCATCCCGCAAAGCGCAAGATAATCCTCTTCTTCCGGATACATAGAGCAGCATAAGTAAAAATCCTGCCATATCAAAATTCCCCGCCGGTCACATTCTTCATAAAATTGATCCGGATATTTTTCACTTTCTCCCCAGACGCGCACAATATTACAGTTCGCAAGCCTCGCCATGTCCAGCAGCCTGTTCATCCGTTCCTCTTCATAACAGTTTGTTAATGTGTCCGGATGTGTGAGGTTAACTCCCCAAAGTTTTACAGGTCTTCCGTTAACGGAAAAATCAAAGTCTCCCTTCCGCTCCACAGTCCGAAACCCGATCTGTTTTTTCACCCTTTCTCCATCCATGCCGCCGCAGAAAATTTCAAGCGTATACAGCACCGGTTTCCCACAGGTCCACGGATACCACAGATACGGCCTTTCCGCTTCCAGCTCCAGCGTTTCCTCTCTCCTCTCGATATCTGCGGTTCTGCTGCAGACTACATTTCCTTCCGGATCCGTGAGCACAGCGCCCCATTTTTCCCCTTCATATAATCCGGTAAATTCCGCATTGATTTTTACTCTTCCTTTTTCCCCTTCCAGACTCACATCAGCCGTCACACCGGAGAAAGCCAGTTTTTCCACCTGTCTTAAGATCACTTCCCCATACAGTCCACAGCGGATCAGGCGCGGTACCGGACCGCAGTACTCATGGAAGCCGGACCTGAAAATCCTGGCAGCGGAAATGGCGGGAACCCGGCCTTCATACTTTTCAGGCACATCGATCTGCTCCACCCTCCTTTTTGAGGAATGAAAATATACAATGAGCACATTATTTTCTCTGATATGCTCCGAAACTTCAAAGGAATATGTCAGGAAAACGTCGCCGCATCTTCCGACGCATGTCCCATTCAGCCAGATATCGGCAAAAGTATCCACACCTTCCAGTAAGAGCTGCGACAAAAGTCCCTCCTGTGCCGTAAATGCACAACGGTAAGCCCAGTCCGCATCCTCAATCCACAAATCCTCGTTTTTTCCATGGATATTCGGATTTTCTATCACATTCCTGGAGAGCAGCACGTCGTGTACCTGAGCCGGAAAATGTATTACCTCAAAAATCTGCCTGCCTCGCTTTTCACCACGGTCAAACGCCTCTTCCAATACCTGCCATGAGTCTCCTTCTTCAGGCTCAAACTGTAAAAGCTGCCAGTTTTGGTTAATTTTAATCTCTTTCATATGTACGCTCCAACCGTTTGCCGTTCAAAATACAAATCCTTTCGTATCTGCCAGCCGGCGCACGATATCATCGGGCAGGCGTTTTCCTGCTGCCCTGAGACTGCCCCGCACCTGCACGGCATTTTTCCCTCCCGGAATCACGCAGCTGATCCCGGGCCATGAGAGATTAAAAGCCAGCGCCAGCTCCGTCATCGGCATCCCCATCTCCTCTGCACAGGCTTCAATCACGCGCATATCCTGCTGTACGGATTCCCAGCGTTTCTCTGTCCAAAAGCCCTTCCGGTTGTCCCCCGGGGCAAATTGCGTGCCCGCTTTATACTTTCCGGTTAAAATACCGCTTGCCAGAGGCTGGCTGGTCATGACGGCAATCTTCTTTTTTTCCGCAATGGAGATGACCTCCGGATTTGACTTATTTAATATGTTAAAAGGACATTGCAAGACCTCCACGACGCCGTCCCGATCCGCTTCAAAGGCGTGCATGGTATCCGCACTCCCCCACATGGCCAGCCCCACATACCGGGCTTTACCTGATTTTTTGATCTCCGCCAGGGTATCAAATACACGCTCTCTGTCCTGCCACCCGGCATCCGGCACGTGAAGCAGATACACATCCACATATTCGGTTCCCATCCGTGTCAGACTTTCGTCAAGACTTTGAAGCAAATAAGGCCGTGTAAAATTCTTGCTCCTCTCCGGCCGCCTGAAATCAGTTCCCCCTTTCGTTACAATAACGGCCTGCTCTCTCCTGCCTTTCAGAAACCTTCCAATCAACTCTTCACTGTGCCCGTCCCCGTAAGCATCACAGGTATCAAACAGATTAACGCCGCCCTCCCAGGCCTCCTTAAGAGCTTCTTTCGATGCCGCATCGTCACAGGCTTCGCCCCAGCCTTTACCTCCGATGGCCCAGGCCCCGAAACCAATCTCCGAAACCTTCATTCCCGTATTCCCAAACGCTCTGTAAATCATGAACTTTTCCTCCTTTTAAAAAACCGGCTCATTCCTCAAATATTTTCAATTCCCGCAGCTCTTCAAGAACTTCCTTCATTTTCTTCTTTCCGAATTTCTTTAAAATATGATTCACCTGTGACCGAATTGTAGTCTCTTCCACAAACCGCTGCTGCGCTATCTGTCTGTAAGTAAGCCCTCTGTATGCCAGCTTTAAGATTTCATATTCCGTAGTATTGATCATCAGCATGACCCGCATGGTTTCCTTCATCCGCACCTGGTTCTCATGGATCTGCCGGTATTCTTCAATCAAACGTTTTCCGACTTCCGGCCGGAGGAGCAGCCTGTTTTCCGCCACCGCATAAATGGATTGAATAATTTTTTCTATGGGACGGGTCTTTATGATATAATCCACAGCGCCGGCAAGATAAGCGCGGAATATGAATTCCTCATCTTCATGGATCGTCAGCGCAATACATTTAATGTTGGGGAAATTATCGCGGATCTTTTGAATGGCCGTAATTCCTGCCGTGCGTGTTTCCATTTGGATATCCATGAGAATGACATCCGGAAGCAGTCTGGTTGCCATTTCAACTGCCATGCTTCCGCTGTCCGCTGTTCCGACGACCACAATATCTTCCGCCTGTTCCGAAATCTCCTCGGCAAGATGCAGTCTGATCTCCTCCATGTCATCCACAATTAAAAGCTTTAATTCCCCCATGCCAATCCTCCCGTCATTCTCTATGCTGATTCCCCCTGCCCGCAGGCAGCATCAGCAGCACAGAAGTATATACCCCGTATTTACTGTCAATCTTAATCTGTCCCAGATGCGCTTTCATAACTTTATATACATAGGGAAGCCCAAGCCCCCAGTTCATCTTCCCGTGTTTCCCGGAGTAATGAGGCGTAAAAATATGCTTTCGCTGTTTTCTCGGAATGCCCGTCCCATTGTCCTGGATCATGATCACCATCCACCGCAGCATAAAATCCAACTGGATACGAACCCTTCCGTCCTGACGTCCTGACAGTTCAACCGCCTCCACAGCATTATTGATCACATTTACCAGTGCTTTCTCCAGGTGATATTTATCGTACATTCCAAAAGTATTTTCTCTGTCATAACGCTGCCTGTCCCATTCCAATGTAACCGTTTCCGGTAAATTAGCCTCCCTTACCGCATGATCTATGATATCCAGTACATTGTTATTTAAATACTGATATTTGATATCTTTCAGTTCATCCAGCATTTCCGTGATCCGTTCCAGCGAACTGTCCACCAGGCTGCCAAGCCTCTCCAGTTCCGGAACCTTCTCCCGACATTCCACTTTTTTCCCTATTTTCTGCACAAGGATCTGCATGGAGAAAAAAAGGTTCTTCTGAGAATGAAGGGTTTCTCCCAGAATTTCATTCATGATGGCCACATTCTTCTGAATCTTCTTTTCTGCAAAAAGAGTAGCCGATATATCCATCTGAAAACTCAGCAGTATAAACATGCAGAAACAGATGACTACAAAAATGACTGATGATCCCATTAAATATACCTTTGGAATATTTCCTTCCACATTTTCAAAAATCCAGAACCCGCTCCGTATCACTTTTTCCACGGATACACTGAAGGAACCGATATAAAAAAAGCTGTAAAAAATACTGTTCATCAACACCAGTCCTGCCGAAAACATGAGCAGTCTCTTTTTTAAAAAAGGAATGGAAGCCGCCATCACCGACTTAATTAGAATGACAGCCGGGCGGAACAACAGGAAAAAAATCAAAAGCTTATAGCCAATTTCAAGTATTCTGTAAAAAATATAGTTCCATTCCGGATGCGCGCTCAAATGATAGGCAATATACATCCTGGTTGATACCTGCGGATCAGGAAGAATCAGTGAGACCAGCGGCACCAGAAAGAGAAGCAGCAGCGCCCACCCGTAATCCCGTTTTCTCATCGGACGGAAATTCCGTGTAAGTTCTTTGCTGAACACATAATTAAAAATGGTCACCGCCAGCAGATACAGTGATATTCCGATATTAATCATTCTTATATTCGCCACAATCGGAATGGATACCCTTCCTGTTATCCATCGGTAAATGCGCCAGTCCAGCCAGTAATACACGCTGTCTTTCATATAATACCCATAACTTGCAAACATGTTGATATGCAGTATTATGGAAAAAAAGGCAATCACCGCCCCCACTGCCATCAGCACAAACAGCCAGGAATATCTGCTTTCATGGTCAAAAATCAGCAATATTACAGCAAATATCAACATCAGCGCAATCGTATAGAACATAATCCGTTTCCTATCCTTTCACAGAGCCTTCCGTCAGTCCGGCAATAAAATACCGGTTTAAAAATAAGTATACGATAAGCATCGGCAAAATGGAAATGCTGATTCCCGCCAGCATCAGATTCCAGGACGAAACGGCTTCCCCGCTTGATTTCAGACTGACCACTCCTACCACAAGCGGCCATTTTGCCTTCTGTGAAATGGTGAAAACATAAGGGAGAAGATAATCGCTCCAGGCCGTCCGAAAAGCCATAAGCCCTGTTGTGGCAACCAGCGGCTTGCAGAGCGGAAACACAATCTTCCAGAAAATTTTAAAGAAGCTGCAGCCGTCAATCTGTGCGGCCTCGTCAATTTCCCTGGATATCTGCCTGACAAAGCCTGTCGCAATAAATACCTGTGTGGCATTCATCCCAAATACCCTGATAATAATCGGTCCCCAAAGCGTCCCGCTCAATCCGAACCCCTTTGCCAGACTCAGCTGCGGATACAAAGATAACGTGCCTATTGAAATAAAAAGGGAACAAAGCACCAATGTATTCACAATTTTTGTAAACCGGGTTGTCCCTCTGGCGAACACATAACCTGCGGTAATGGAGGCCACCACGCTGCCTGTCACAACACAAAAAGCATAAAAAATGCTGTTAAAAGTAAGTTTTCCAAAATTGGCAAGATTCCATGCCTGTTTATAATTATCGATCAGCCATTTATCGGGAATGAGATTCACCCCTCCAACCAGGATTTCCTGATTGGATTTAAAAGAACTCAGTAAAATGTAAATGACAGGAAACAGGGCAAATACCGCAATGATTCCCAAAAGCACATAAATGACAATTCGGCCGAAAAGCTTTCCCGTTTTTTTCATAGCCTGCCCCCCTATCCTTCCACTTCCTGCATTTTTCTGGAAATCCTGAGATAGATCACCGTAACACAGCCTAAAATCAGCGCTGTTATGACAGCCATTGCAGATGCGTAACCAAACTGTACATCCCTGGCCGCATTATCTCCATAAGAAAAGAAATATTTAAATATGTAGGTCATCACGACTTCCGTGGAACCGCCCGGCGCTCCGTTGGTCAGCACCAGAATCAGGTCCGTCATTTTCATAGTACCCAAAACGCTCAGCATCAGCACCAGCTGCAGGATGGGCGCTACCAGAGGGACGGTGATGTAAAAGAACTGCTGAACCTGATTGGCGCCGTCTATGGATGCACATTCATACAATGCCTTTGGAATATTCTGGAGTCCCATCAGGAAATAGATCATATTCAATCCGAAGGTCGTCCACAGCGACACTAAAATAATGACGAACATGGCATGTCCTTTATCCGAAAACCAGCTGATATTTCTGGCAATCAGCCCGGTCTCCCTCAGCAGGGCGTTCACAATTCCATTGTACGCGGAAAACAGAATGGAAAAAATCAATCCTACCACAGCAATGCTGAATACGGACGGCAAAAAATAGATCACTCTGAAAAAGGAGCTTCCCTTAATTTTGTTATTCAGGATAACCGCAAGCAGCAGCGCCAGAGGGATCTCAACCAGCATTTTAAGCCCGGCTATCACAAATGTATTTTTTAATGATCCCCAGTAGGCCGCGTCTCTGGTAAACGCCCTTATAAAATTATCCAGTCCGATGAAGACCGGTTCGCTGTATCCGTTATAGTTAAAAAAAGACCAGCGCACCACCCAGAAAATAGGATATACGGAAAACAGCAGGAAGCCAATCGTCATAGGCGTTATCATCAATATTTCCTGCACTTTGTTTCCCATATGAAGCCTGGATTTCTTCACAGCCCTGCCTTTTCTTTTTTTTGACTTCATATCTGTCCTTCCTCCGCTTTACGGGTATATGATGTTCCCGGCCCTCCTGATCGGGGCCGGGAACAATAACTGCATTCCGGATTGTCTGTGAAATTATTTCACCCACTTCATCTTTTCACTGATATTGGGATCAATATAATCCTCAATATTCACCTTGCCTTCCGCTACTGCTGCTTCCAGAGCTGCGTTATACTTTTCATCCAGTTCTGCCAGTGCGCCATCAATATCCGTTATCATTCCCGATAAAATTTTATTGTAAACTTCCTGGAAGGTATCTCCCTCAATTGTGAGATCACTGTCAGGATTGGGATATTTGATGCAGAACGTATCCATATCCGAAAACTTCAGCCAGTTCGGGTCCATATCCGCTGTCGCAGACTGACTGGTAATTTCCTCTCCAAGAATGGAAATATCCACCTGTGCTTCATTTGTGGCAACAAAAACTTCATCTGAATAGAGGAAATTCAAAAATTCAGCCACTTTATCGGAATACCCTTCCTCTTTACAGCGAGATCCAATCACATAAGACATGGAAACGCCCACAGGCTCTTTATATCTGTTCCCGGCATCCTTCACGGGATAAGGAATCATTTCCCATTCAAAACTGCAGGGGAACTGGTTTTTGAATGTGGTTACATCAGAGGACATAACCCCGATCATACCAATGTTTCCCGCTGAAAACTGTGCCCTTGCGGTATCCCCATCCATTGTTTCAAATCCCGGAAACATGCTTCCATCGTTGATGATATCAGCCACATGATCAAAGAATCCTCCTACAGATGCGAAGTCATATTTTCCTGTAGTATGGTTAAAATACTCGTCCCCGACGCTGGCAGCATTCGGAAGATTGACATAAAAGTAATTGTAAGAGCCGTAACCCATCGCCAGTGCATATCCATAAGTTTGCCCGTTACCATTTTCAGTAATGACCTTTGCGCATTCCCGCATATCATCCCAGGTTTCGGGGACTTTCAGACCATTTTTTTCAAAAATATCCATATTGCAGGCAATTCCATACGTCGTGACCCGGATCGGGACAGAATAGGTTTTTCCTGAAAACTCCCCGTATCCCGGCGCATTGTATTCACTGAAACGATCAATTAATGGCTTTAACTCCGGTTCCTCTTCCCAGGGCATAATATAACCTGCTTCCGAATAGTTTCCGATCTTATTACATTTAAAAATATCAGGTCCTTCTCCCGCGGATACCGCTACATCCAGCGTGCTGTAATAATCGCTGCCATAAACCGTATACTCTACTTCAATCCCTTTTTCTTTTCCGATTGTCTCATTAAACTCGCGTATCTTTTCATCGATAATGGCCTGATCGTGCTGATCATTTGACCACATGGTGATCTTACTGATCTCTCCCGAAGTCTCCGGTTTTCCCTCCGGCGCGGATGTGCTCTCAGCCGCAGTTTTTTCATTATCCCCCGCCGGCGCGGCTGTTTCTCCCGTATTTCCACATCCTGCCGCAGATACCAGCATCGTTATCCCCAATAAAATGCTTAAAAGTTTTTTGCCTTTCATAAGCCCCTCCTGTATTTTCTTTTTTCCGGATCAGAAATTCATGAACTTCATGCTCTGATTCTAGCATAAGCTCCCATATACGGTAAGTATGAAAATTCATCAACTTTAACAATAAGATTCTTATATATCAACATTTTCTGTATATGTTGACATTTATTCATATTGCGCCATGGTCCTATCTATAGTAATCTTATACAAACGTTTGATTTTAAGGAGGATGTTTCTATGGATTTTCTTCAAACACTGAAAAAGAGAATTATAAAAGAAACCGGCGAGACGGTCTATTTGAGGGGGATCTGTGTAGGGGGCTGGATGAACATGGAGAACTTCATTAACGGTTATCCCGGAACAGAAATTTCACTGCGCGAGCATATATGCGCCCGACTGGGAGAGGAAAAGGGGAATCTGTTTTTTGATCATATGCTGTCCGCATTTTTTTCCGAAGAAGATATCCGCTTCATCAAATCCCTGGGGGCCACCTGTATCAGAGTAGCCATAAACTATCGCCACTTTGAGGACGACGAAATTCCGTTTCAGTACAAAGAAAAAGGATTTTCCATGCTTCAGGATCTGGTTTCATGCTGTGAAAGAAACGGTTTATATGTGATATTTGACATGCATGCCATACAGGGCTGGCAGAATACACACTGGCACAGTGACAATGACCGCGGTATCTCTCTTTTCTGGCGCGATGCCTGCTATCAAAACCGCTATTATGCCCTGATGCAGGAGCTCGCCCGGCGTTTTAAGGACTGCCCGGCAGTCGCCGGTTACGAGCTTTTCAATGAGCCGAGTTCCAACTGCCGAAGCGGCGATTACCCCTTCAACATGTATGAAAACTTTACGTCCGATTACAAACGTTTTAACCGTATTGTGCGCACCGCCGTAAAAAAAATCCGTGAAATTGACAGAAAGCATATTATTTTTATCGAAGGGGATTCCTATGGGCACAATTTTGCAGGGCTGGAGGAACCCTTTGACGATAACCTGGTTTATTCTGCCCATGACTATATTATTTCCAGCTTTGGGCCGGGCGCATATCCGGGCAGATACGAAACACTTCACAATGACCGTATCGAGGAAGGCAGTTATTGGAATTACGACAAGCAGCTCTCCCATATTCAGGAAACCGAAGGCTGGCGTTTTTCAGAAAAATATCAGGTTCCCCTCTGGATCAGTGAGTTTGGTTCCCAATACTGTACCGGAGAGGAGGACAATCAGTACCGTCTGGCATCCATGGACGACCAGCTGCATGCGATGAATGCCCTCGGCCTGCACTGGACGCCATGGACCTACAAAGACTGTGGAACCATGGGACTCGTCACTTTGAATCCCCAGAGTGAGTACATGCGGCGCATCGCACCTGTCCAAAGAATGAAAGGACTTCTCGCCGCCGAAAACTTCACTGCATGGAGGAGCGAATGTCCCGGAAAGAAAGTGACTCAGGAATTTACAAAATATATGCTTTCCCTTCTCACGCAAGCGGACAGCTATACTTTCGGCACCTTCCAAAAATGTATGAACTATGCTCTTTTGACAGGATTTGCCGCCGGTGTCCTGCAGCCGGAATATGCCGCGCTCTTTGAAAACGACACCGCCGATGACATCCGCCGCATCATGGATTCCTTTGCGCTGCGCAATTGCACCGTCAATACGTCCTATCTTGAAATTTTACAAAAGCGGTTGAACGAATAGGAAATTTCTTTCCGTCTCTTCCCGCCAAAAAAGAGAGCGGAAGCATTGCTGCATCCGCTCTCCTCTTTGTTTTTTCCTTTCAATCATCCCACCAGCCGCACGGTTTCCCGGGCGATTGCCAGTTCCTCATTTGTGGGTACTACCATAGTCACCACTTTCGCATCCGCATCGGAAAGGATCACTTCTTCCCCGCGCAGTTTGTTCTTTTCAGGATCAATGTTCGTGCCTAAAAATCCGATATACTGGCCGATCAGACTACGGACTTCCGCATTGTTTTCTCCGGCCCCGGCCGTGAAGGCAATCACATCCACGCCGTTCATGGCAGCCGCATAGGAACCGATATATTTCCCCACCCGGTACGCATAGGCATCCAAAGCCGTCTTTGCCATTTCATTGCCATCTGCCGCCGCTTCCGCCAGATCCCTGAAGTCGCTGGATAACCCGCCGGACAGCCCCAGCACGCCGGAACGCTTATTGCAGACATTGATCACATCAGTTGCACTCATTCCTTCCTTTTCCGCAAGGAAACCGACAATGGCAGGATCCATATCCCCGCTCCTGGTGCCCATGATCAGACCTTCCAGGGGTGTCAGCCCCATGGAGGTATCCACGGACTCCCCGTATTTTACAGCGGATACGGATGCGCCGTTGCCCAGATGGCAGACGATAATGCGCAGATCCTTTCTGTCTTTCCCCAAAATCTCAGCCGCACGCCGGGATACGAAGTCGTGGCTTGTACCATGGAATCCGTAGCGGCGTACTTTATACTTTTCATAATATTCGTATGGCAGGCCGTACAGATATGCCTTTTTAGGCATTGTCTGGTGGAAAGCCGTATCGAAAACCGCTGCCATGGGCACGCCGGGCATGATCTTGCGGCAGGAATGAATGCCGATCAGATTCGCCGGATTGTGCAGCGGCGCCAGATCGTTGCATTCCGTGATAGCTTCTATCACCTCATCGTCAATTACAACCGAGCCTTTAAACCGTTCGCCTCCATGGACGATGCGGTGTCCTACCGCGTCAATTTCTTCCAGCGAACGGATCACTCCCTGTTTTGGATCGGTGAGCTTTTCGATCACCACTTTCACCGCATCGGTATGATCGCTCATATCCACATCTTCTTTTATTTTACCCTGTCCCGCCTTCTGATGGGTCACACAGCTGCCGTCTATCCCGATCCTCTCACAAAGCCCCTTGGCGAGCACATCCTCCGTGCTGCTGTCGATGAGCTGATATTTCAGCGAGGAGCTTCCACAATTTATCACAAGAACCTTCATCAATAAAATCCTCCCGTTTTTTCTTTTATTGTAGCAGATTCCTGTTATAAAGACCAGTATTGCTTTTTACAGCATTATCACTCTGCCGTCGGCTGCTTCTTCCTTCCGCAGTCTGCCGTCCGCCTGATGGATCACCAGCGGAAATTTCCCCTCCTTTGTCAAATGCAGGGTAATCTGTCCGCCGTTCCGCACTGCTGTCACGGTCTGTACGATGGCCCCTTCCGTATCCGGTATCCTGCACACCGCTTCTTTTCCATCTCCCAGAGTATATAAGTGCAGCTCACAGTTTTTGGCATAATCATAATCCGGCCTGTTGTCTACGCTGCCCACCGCCAGCAGGGTGTTTTCCTTCACATACAACGGCAGGGAGAAATAGTCATAGACACCCTGATAATAGCGGCCTCCCTCCTTCACTTCTCCTGTCTGCCAGTCTGTCCAAAGCCCTTCCGGCAGGTAATAACATCCTTTTCCTTCTTCATTGAAAACCGGCGCCACAAGCAGACTCTCTCCAAGCATATACTGCATGTCCAGAAAACCGCAGGCGGGGTCTTTCGGATACTCAAATACCATGGGACGCATCACAGGCGTGCCCTCCTCATGGGCCTCCACCGCTTTGGCATATAAATAGGGCATCAGGCTGCATTTCAGCTGCACAAAATGGCGCGCCACCTCACAGGCTTCCTCATCAAAAGCCCAGGGTACCCGGTAGCTGGAAGAACCGTGGAGTCTGCTGTGAGAGGATAATAGCCCGAACGCAAGCCACCTCTTGTATACATCCGCCGGTGCCGTATGTTCAAAACCGCCGATATCATGACTCCAGAAGGAAAATCCCGACATGGCAAAGGACAGGCCGCCCCGCAGGGTTTCCGCCATAGAAGCATAATTGGCGCTGCAGTCGCCTCCCCAGTGCACAGGAAACTGCTGGCAGCCCGCCGTAGCGCTCCTGGCAAACAGCACCGCCTCCTTCTCGCCTTTCATCCTTTTTAACAGTTGAAACACGCATCTGTTATACAGGAACGTATAATAATTATGCATGGCCTGGGGATCGCTGCCGTCAAACCAGGACACATCGACAGGGATCCGTTCCCCGAAGTCCGTCTTAAAACAATCCACTCCCATGGAAAGCAGGCGGCTCAGTTTTTCCTCATACCATTCGCAGGCCGCCGGATTGGTGAAATCCACCAGTCCCATCCCCGCCTGCCAGTTATCCGTCTGGCGCACCCCTTTTTGGTCCGCCCGCATCAGCAGATACCCTTTTCCGGCTGCTTCTTTAAACGCCGGCGTCCCCTGGGCGATATAAGGATTGATCCATACGCAGATTTTCAGTCCCCTGTCGTGATAGCGCTTCAGCATGCCTTCCACATCCGGGAACACTTCCTGATCCCACTCAAAGTCGCACCAGTGGAAGCCTTTCATCCAGAAACAGTCAAAATGGAATACGCTCAGCGGGATCCCCCGCTCTTGCATCCCGTCCAAAAATCCGGTCACCGTCTTTTCATCATAGTTTGTGGTAAAGGAGGTGGACAGCCATAACCCAAATGTCCAGGCGGGAGGCAGCGCCGGACGCCCTGTCAGCGCTGTATATCTTTTCAAAATCGCTTTCGGCTCCGGCCCGTAAAACAGATAGTAGCGCAGTTCTTCCCCAGGCACCGAAAAGCCCACATATTCCACTTTTTCGCTGGCCGTCTCAAAAGACACATTGTCCGAATGATCCACAAACACGCCGTAGCCCCGGTTTGTCATATAGAAAGGAATGCTTTTATAGGATACCTGGGAAGCGGTTCCGCCGTCTTCGTTCCATGTGTCCACCACCTGTCCGTTTTTTACAAAAGCGGTGAACCGTTCTCCAAATCCGTATACGTTTTCTCCCGGCGCCAGAGAAAGCTCATTCACCATATAAGGCGCATACTCATGTTCATACATATAATTTTCCTGTGGGAACATGCTGGAGGGCTTTTTATCCCAGCGGATATAGCCCAGATTCCGAAAGCCGCAGGAGGTCAGAAGTTTCCCTTCCGCCATAAAGCGGTAGCCCCAGTTTTTCCGGTCCACATGAACGCTCACCTTTCCTGCCGTAAGCACCGCTTCTTCCTCATTCATAAAAAAGGAAGTCTCACAGGGACTTTCTGTTTTTTCATACCGGGGTTCTTTCTTGTCATAGGCCTCATAATGCCATGCCCGGACCGAAATGACGTTTTCGGCCGCGGCCTTAAATTCTATGGTGATGACAGGCATATTGAGCGTGTCGCCCCGGGAAGCAACCTTCCCTGTGGGCGCGCTCACCCGCATCCCGTTTTCGATTTCTTCAATTAAATAAGCCTGGGCTGCATACAGACCGTTGGCCCGTTCGCTGCGCAGCCAGTAGCCTTCTGTAAATTTCATTGTAAATTCCTCCCTGTAAATCCTGTTAGATGCGTCCGGCTCTCCGCTTTACTGAACCGCAAACGATCTTTCACTTACCCTTTCACTGCACCGGCTACCATGCCCTTGATAATCTGTTTGCTGAACACAAAATACAAAACCACAATCGGCGCCATGGTAATCAGCATTGCCGCCATCTGTTTCGGATAATCCGAAGCGAACTGGCCCTTGAACTGCGTCAGCGCCAGCGGCACTGTCTGGAGAGACACATCCTTAATCAGCACCAGTGCAAAAGAAAATTCATTCCAGCAGCTGAATACCTGAATGATGGCGACTGTCACCAGTATGGGCTTGCAGATAGGCAGAATAATTTTCCAAAGCGTATTGGAAAAACTGCTGCCGTCGATGGCCGCCGCTTCCTCCAACGATACCGGAATCCCTCTCACATAACCTTCCACCAGGAAAATCCCCATGGGCAGTCCGAACGAAACATAGGGCAGCAACAGGGTAAACCATTGGTTGGAAATCCCGCATTTCCGAAAAACCACATAAATGGGCACCAGCAGCGAATGGATCGGAATCAGCATCCCCATCAGAAACATCACATATAGCGCCCTGTTTAGTTTAAAGCGGACGCGGGCAAGGATATAGCCCACTATAAAACTGAAAAGCACAATCATAATGATGGACAATGCTGTTGTCCTGACGCTGTTCATCATGGATTCTCCCAGATGATAATCGGAATTACTCAAAATGCGGATATAGTTTATCAGCGTTGGATTTTTCGGCAATCCGATGATATCCGCATTGAACGCTCTTTTTTCTTTCAGAGAAGAATAAACCATCCAGATGATCGGGAAAATGCAGGACAATGAAAATATCAGCAGAATCAGATTCATAAAAATTCCCAGAATCCCTTTGCGGACCGGATGTACATCTTTATCTCTTTTCATCCCTCTAGGCCTCCTTTTCCCTTGTAAAATACTTGATTATGCTCTGTGAGCCGCCGATGACCAATAAGGACAACACGAAAATCCCAACAGAAATACAGCTGCCGTATCCCATATTGCTCTGGTTAAAGGATACCTGGTATCCATACATTGCCATGACCATGGACGCCGTGCCGGGGCCGCCTTTTGTCATGACAAATATATTATCAAAAGCCTTCATGTTTCCGGCAATACAAAGCGTGATACAAACCAGCATTGTATTTTTAATCAGCGGAAGCGTGATATACAGCGCTTTCTGTATGCCGTTTGCCCCGTCGATTTCCGCGCTTTCAAACACTTCCGTGTCTATAGACGAGATGGCGGACAGGATGATGACCATGTAATATCCGATAAACTGCCAGATCAGGGGAATGGAAACCAGAAGCATGACCAGCTTTGTTTCATTCAGCCAAACCTTACACAGATCCGGCCTGCCCACAGACCTTAAAAACCAGTTGATGATGCCATACTGGTTATGATAAATCATGTTCCAGATCAGACCGATGCAGACTGCGGATATGGTGCTTGGGAAAAAGCCGAAGGTCCGATGCATTCCTTTCAGTTTTACCAGCCTGGAATTGATCATCAGAACCAAAATAAAGGCGATGCCGATCTGGCCGATAATACATGCCGCCACCAGATAAATATTATGGCCGAAAGCTTCCCAGAAGGTGCTGTCGTGAAACAGTGTGATATAATTCTGCAGACCTGTAAACGTCTTTTTGGGACCGCCCTTCCATTCAAAAAAGCTGTATACCAGTGCCGTGATCAGAGGCACAAATACGGTAAATATAAACATTGCTACAGGTACAAGAAGATATAAAAATATGGTTTTCTTTTTTGGCTTTATTGAATTCAGCATTCTGCAGCCCTCTCTTTCCTGTTTCTAAAAAGCCGCTCTGCCCGCTCGCGGCAGGCAGAACGGCCTTTCCTATTCACTTCTTTATTCTCCGCTCGGTACCTTCTCAAACGCTTCGCTTTTTGTGAAGTAGCGGCTTCGCTTCGCTCGGAACCTTCTCAAACGCTTCGCTTTTTGAGAAGTAGCGGCTTCGCTTCGCTCGGAACCTTCTCAAACACTTCGCTTTTTGTGAAGTAGCGGCCCGGCTCCGCTCGGTACCTTCTCAAACGCTTCGCTTTTTGTGAAGTAGCGGCCTGGCTCCGCTCGGTACCTTCTCAAACGCTTCGCTTTTTGTGAAGTAGCGGCCCGGCTTCGCTCGGAACCTTCTCAAACGCTTCGCTTTTTGAGAAGTAGCGGCCCGGCTTCGCTCGGAACCTTCTCAAACGCTTCGCTTTTTGAGAAGTAGCGGTTGATTTCCGCCTGAGGCGGAAATCAACCTTAGTAGTTGGCTTCGTATGCCGCCTGGGCGTTTGCTGCGACCTCTTCGGGGGTCATGTCTCCGTTCATCATGGTCTGCAGGTCTGTGTTGAGAACATCCCATACCGCGTTGGTGATATAGGAGTCGTAAATTTCACAGGTTTCGGTGTCCACATAGGACCAGTTATAGAAATCCTGGGTGATCGGGTCGAATGCGCTCAGGTCTACGTCCGCAACCTTTGTCAGGCCGCCCAGCGCATAGTTCTCTGCCACATAGCTTGCGAATTCGGGACCGGTGATATATTCTGCCAGGTCGATCGCAGCCGCCAGTTTTTCCGGATCGTCCGCCAGTTTTGCATTGATTGCCACTGCATAGCCAAGGCCGATATTCTGGGAATTAGGGGCTTCTGTGGCATCTGCCGGCTGAGGAAGTACTGCAAATCCCATGTTGTTAAATTTCTCTTCATCCGCATCCTTTAATGCAGCCCAGATATAGGATTCATCCCAGTTGCCGCCGATGAATGCAGCCGCATCGCCGGAAATATAATATTCACGCGCATCTTCGTTGGTAACAACGTTAAAATCTTCATTGAAAATATCTGTCTGGGTAAACAGTCTTTGGGTTTCTGCCAGCGCTTTTACAAACGCTTCGTCCGTAAATTTCGCGCCGCCCTTTGCAACCAGGCTCATAAACCAGTCGGGACCGGTGTATCTGTTGCCCAGAGTGGACAGGAAATCGGAATTTGCCTGCCATTTACCGCCGTTGCCGAAGGCCACGGTTGTAATCCCTTTTCCGTTAAAATATTCTGCTGCCTTTTCCACGTCTTCCCAGGTGGAAGGGAATTTATCAAAACCGGCTTCTTTCCACATCGCCTTGTCATAAATCACAACCGTACAGGTACCGCCTGTCAGCGCGGGATATCCGTAAATGGAATCGCCTACTGTAAACGGTGCAAAGTATGCGGTATTATAATCGTTATAATAAGGAGAGGATTTAATATCGCCCGTCAGGTCATATACCAGTCCCTGGCCCGCCCAGTCGATCGTATTCATGCCCTGAAGGAGGAACACATCCGGAAGGTCATCCGCCGCTGCCAGTGTTGCGATCTGTGTCTTATATTCTGCGTTTGCCAGTACGTTCTGTGTCAGAGTAATATCAGGATGCGCTTCATCCCACTGTGTCAAAACGGTACGGAAGCCGTCGGAGCCGCCGTTTCCTTCCGATTCCTCGGAAGTGGAATAGTGCATGATCTCCAGTTCGCCTTTATATGCCAGTCCGGTTCCTTCTTCTGCCGCTTTCTGAGAATCCGCAGGCGCTTCTGCCTTTGTATCTGCCGGTTCAGAGGCGGGCGCTTCTGCAGCAGACTGAGAAGCAGGTGCTTCCGTTGCCGCCGTATCACCACAACCTGTCAGCATTGTCGTTACCATTGCTGCCGAAAGCAGCAGTCCGAGCAATTTCTTTTTCATACCAAATCCTCCTTGTAAAATACAATTTTAGCGAACCTTCAATCCCCTTTTCTTATTTCAGGTTACGCTGGTTTTCACATGCCAGATTCCGGATCGTCTGACCTTCATAAACCTTTCCCTCCACCACGGTAATATTGCGCAGTGTGGTTTTTGGTTTTTCAATCAGATCGATCAGCTTTTCCGCCGCATATTGGCCTAAGTGCTGTGTATCCTGCCACAGGGTTGTCAGCCTGGGCACCGCGTGCCTCGCAAGCCGGATGCCGTCATATCCCGCCACCGAAATATCATCCGGTATTGACAGTCCTCTTCCCCTGATCACATTGATTCCGCCGAAAGCGGCAAAATCATCGGGATACAAAATGCATGTGGGAGGTCTTCGTATGTCAAGCAGTTTTTCAGTTGCGGCCGCCGCGCCTGCAGTATCCCTGTACTCGCTTTCCAACACATATTCATCGGGGATCTCCAATCCCAGCATCTCTGCTGTCCGATAAAAGCTGGAAAGTCTGCTTCTGGTAACTGCCGAATCCGCACCGTGGATGTACGCGATCCTCCGATGTCCCATCTGATAAACATAGGAGAGCAGTTCTTCCATCCCCTTTGCGTTATCAGAGATCACCGCCAGCCGGTCATTAAATACATAGTCGATGGTCACCACCGGAATATCACTCTGCACCAGTTCCAGGACCTCCGGATCCGTGAAATCGACACATGCGATCACGACTCCGTCAAATCCCCTGTACCTTGCATGCTCCAGATAAGACATCCTGTTCTTTCCCGTCTTATTGCAGTTTAAAAATGTCAAATCATAGTCATTCTGTTCTACTGCCACCTTAAAGCTGTCCAGCACTGCCGCGAAATAGTCATGCGTCAACCCGTTATGCGCCAGATCCGTAAAAAGAACGCCGATGTTATAGCTCCGGTTTGTTTTTAAGGTTCTCGCAAACAGATTGGGACGATATCCCATTTCTTCTGCCTTCCTCCGGATATCAGCCTTCCTCTCTTCGCTGATATCCGAATGATTATTCAGTGCTTTGCTCACGGTTGCAACTGATACCTGACATTCTCTTGCAATATCCTTCAGTGATGCCATATCGCCTACCTCCTGTTTCCCTGTTCTTTCATTATACTGATTTCCCACCAATTATGCAACAGGTTGTAGCGTAAACGATATACTTAAACGTTTTCTACATTTTCATTATATGCTTGATGCCTATATTTTTCAACCTGTTTTTCGTTATAAATATTTATTTTGTAGTTTTTTACAGATTTTTACTTTATCTTTTATGCATAATATCTAATCTTCTTTTTCTTTTTTATCTATAAAATCTTTTTTTCTCTTTTTATATAGGCTTTTACAGAAATTTTCTGTTTTTCTCCTGTTTTTTCGTAAAACTTTCCGTTCCCTTTTCGCTTGATTTTATCCCATATATCCCATATAATTCAGATATGCACTGATTTTTTGTATTCTGCTTAAACGATTTCTTTATAAAGGAGGTTCCCATGAAATTCGGATATTTTGATGACCAAAATCAGGAATATGTCATCACCACTCCCCAAACCCCGCTGCCCTGGATCAATTACCTGGGCTGCAAAGATTTTTTCAGTCTGATTTCCAACACCTGCGGCGGTTATTCCTTTTATAAGGACGCAAAGCTCCTGCGCCTCACACGCTATCGGTACAACAATATCCCCGCAGATTCCAACGGCAGATATTTTTATATCAGGGACGAAAACGATATCTGGAATCCCGGCTGGCAGCCCACCCAAACGCCCCTGGATTTCTATGAATGCCGGCACGGTCTTGGCTACAGCCGCTTTACCGGGCGAAAAAACGGTCTGGAAGCTTCCCTGCTCACCTTCGTTCCGTTGGAGGATTCCTGCGAAATCAATTGCCTGATCCTCGAAAACAAAACGGAACACCCGAAAGAAATCCGGCTTTTTTCTTATCTGGAATGGTGCCTCTGGAATGCCGATGATGATATGAAGAATTTCCAGCGCAATTTCAGCACCGGTGAAGTGGAAGTGGACGGTTCCACCCTCTATCATAAAACAGAGTACCGGGAACGCCGCAGTCACTATGCCCTGTTCTCCGTAAATGTTCCCGTAGATGCTTTTGAAACGGACCGGGACGCATTCCTTGGGCCTTACCGCAGTAATGCCAACCCCCAGGCCATAGAAAAGGGACAGCTTTCCGGCAGCATTGCCAGCGGCTGGTCCCCCATCGCAGCCCACCAGATCAATCTGACGCTGCAGCCCGGTGAGCAAAAATCTTTTATTTTTGTAACCGCCTACGTGGAGCTGTCCCGTGAAAACAAATGGGAATCTCCCGGAGTCATCAACAAGGAACCGGCCCGCAGGCTTCTTACCCGTTATGACAATACCGAAAAAGTAGATGAGGCCTTCCGGAATCTGCGCGGTTACTGGCATAACCTGTTATCCCGTTTCCGTGTGCAGTCGGATTGTCCCGAAATGAACCGCATGGTCAATATCTGGAACCAGTATCAGTGTATGGTGACCTTCAATATGTCCCGCAGTGCTTCTTATTATGAATCCGGCATCGGACGCGGCATGGGATTCAGGGATTCCTGCCAGGACCTTCTCGGTTTTGTTCATCTGATTCCGGAACGTGCCCGGCAGCGCATTTTAGACATCGCTTCCACGCAGTTTGAAGACGGCAGCGCCTACCATCAATACCAGCCCCTCACCAAAAGGGGTAATGCCGATATCGGCAGCGGCTTCAATGACGATCCGCTCTGGCTGATCGCCTGCACCGGCGCATATATCCGGGAAACCGGCGACATGGATATTTTAAAGGAGCCGGTTCCCTTCAACAGCTGTCCCGGCAGTGAAAAAACCCTTTGGGAACATCTGAAACGCTCCTTTGAGTTTACGGCAACGCACAAAGGCCCCCACGGACTGCCGCTGATCGGACGGGCGGACTGGAACGACTGCCTGAATCTGAACTGCTTTTCCGCTGAACCCGGAGAATCCTTCCAGACTTTCGGCCCCAGTGAAGGCCCCATAGCAGAATCCGTATTCATTGCCGCAATGTTCGTAAAATACGGAGAGGAATACGCACAGATGGCAGAACTTCTGGGAGAGGAAACCGAAGCGGCCCGCGCCCGCAAAGAAGCGTCACTGGTCTATGAAGCGGTTCTGGATGCCGGCTGGGACGGCGAATGGTTCCTCCGGGCTTATGATGCCTATGGGAAAAAAGTGGGTTCCCGGGAATGCAGGGAAGGGAAAATCTATATCGAACCACAGGGATTCTGCGTGCTGTCCGGCATCGGCATAAAAGAAGGGCTTGCCCAAAAAGCACTGAATTCCGTGAAAAACATTCTGGATACCGAATACGGTGTAATGCTTCTGCAGCCCGCTTATACCGACTATCATCTGGAATTGGGCGAGGTCAGCTCTTATCCTCCCGGTTATAAAGAAAATGCCGGCATTTTCTGTCACAATAACCCCTGGATCTCCATCGCCGAAACCGCGCTCGGCAGAGGGAACCGGGCATTTGAGGTATATCGGAAAACCTGCCCTGCCTTTATCGAAGAAATCAGCCACATCCATCGGACAGAGCCCTATGTGTACTCTCAGATGGTGGCCGGCGCAGACGCGCCCCGCCATGGGGAAGCAAAAAACAGCTGGCTCACCGGCACTGCCGCCTGGACCTTCGTGAATATTTCCCAGTATATTCTGGGCATCACACCGGACTGGAAGGGTTTAAGAGTCGATCCCTGTATTCCTGAGAACCTGGACGGATTCACCGTTCACAGAGTATTTCGGAATGCGGAATATGATATCCGCGTTGAAAACCCTGCCCATGTGGAAAAAGGAATCGTGTCCATGACCGTTAACGGTCGAAAGGTGAATGGCTGTGTGATTCCCTTTGACAGCGGGGAAACACACTATGACGTTACCGTGATCATGGGATAATCATTTTTTTTAAATCAAACGAATATTAAAACGCTGCGCTGCCGTAAAAATATGGGGTGATTTCCTTCCCACAGGAAATCACCCCGTCTTTCCCCTCAGTGTACAGGAGGGATATACGCTTCCTTGTACACTGAGGGGATCTTTTCTGTCTAAAAATACGCCTTGCGGCAGCCGTCAGCCGATCACTTCCGACCACACCGGAATGGATACGGACGCTCCCCGCCGGGATACCGTCACCGAGGACGCTTTTGCCGCGATGCGCAGGCATTCCCCGATCTCATAGCCTTTTGCCTGTGCGGAGAGGAAAAATCCCGTAAAAGTGTCTCCCGCAGCCGTAGTATCCACAGGCGTCACCTTTTGCGCGGGGCAGAACAGCCGCTTCTTACTGTCCGCATAATAAGCGCCCGCCGGGCCCAGGGTGAGCACCACTCCCGCGGCCGGATACCGCTCCAGCATCCTGTCCAGAATTTCTTCCGGGATCCCGGTCCCAGTCATCTGCTCCCCTTCCACCTCATTGAGCATAAAAAGGGAAACTTTATCCGTGCCCGATTTCAAAATCTCCGTTTCAAAAGGGGAAGGATTGAGCACGATTTTCAATTCCCGCTTACAGGCTTCTTCTATCACTTCCGGCAATTCGTTGATTTCATTCTGTAAAACAAGGATATCCCCTTTCCCAAATCCGGAAAGGGCTTCCCTTATATGGGCCTTTGTCCACATACGGTTGGCTCCGCCAAAAAGGACGATGCTGTTCTGCCCGGATTTATCCAGTAAAATGACGGCGTGCCCTGTCTTTCCTTCCGTCTTCCGGACCAGAGAACAGTCCACTTTATACCTCCGGGCGGTTTCAATCAGTTCTTCCCCGTCTCCCCCTACAAGTCCGGCCAGCCACACATCCGCTCCCGCTTTGGCAAGCGCTGCCGCCTGGTTGAATCCCTTTCCGCCACAGGCGGTTTCCATACGGCAGGAAGCAACGGTTTCCCCCGGTTTCACAATATGATCCAGCACATACGTATAATCATAATTCATAGAACCCAGCACAAGAAATTTCATAAGATCCTCCTGTCCGCAAGTAAAATAATTCTGTTCCCAACCGCCTCATTCTTCCGCCGCTGCTTCTTACATTTCTAACGGAATTCCGGCCTTTTCGCAAAGCGCTGCCAACGCTTCTCTAAGCCCCGCGGTTTCCTCCCGGGGCAGATCCCTCTGAGGGGCGCGCATTCCGCCCGCCGAAAGCCCTCTGCATTTGAGCGCTTCTTTAAACCAGGACATATTGCTGCCGCAGTGGAGCAAATCGCAAAAACCGATACAAATCTCCTGCCACCGGCGCATTTCTCCGGGGTCTTTCCTCAGATATGCGTCATATACCGCCGCAAAAGGTTCGGGAAAAACGCCCGCCACACCGGAAACCGTGCCGTCGCACCCCATCATCAACAGCTCCGCGAACATTTTATCACATCCGTGCAGAACTGAAAAGGAAGGAATCTGTAAATATTCCAGCGTCCTGAGCATATCAGGAAAACTGTATTTAATTCCGATGATATTGCTGCAGTCCTTCGCGATTCGGGCCGCCGTCTCTCCGTTTAAATCATTGCCCGAACACTGAGGGATATTGTAGAGATACAGCGGAAAGTTTTCCGGCACAATGTCCGACATTCTTTTATAATAAAGGGCCATTTCCCGGTCCGTCACCCCCAAAAACATGGGGGTGACAATTCCTGCCCCATCTGCCCCGGCGGATACGGCATGTAAAAGCAGATCCTCCGTTTCCTCCTGCCTCACAGCCCCGCAGTGGATGAATACCCTCACTCTTCCCGCCGCCGTTTTTATCACCGTTTCGGCAATGCGCTTCCGCTCTCCGGCAGTTAAATGCACCATTTCTCCCGTAGTGCCACAGGGATACAGGCAGTTCACCCCTTTTTCCACCAGCTTTTCCGTAAGCCGGGACAGGCTGTCACAGTCCACTTCCCCTTTCTCCGTAAAAGGAGTGATCATGGCCACCGTTACACCATATAAATTTTTCATTCCACACCTCATATCAGCACGTTCTGTTTTCGCAGAATTTCCTTTATTTTTTCGGGATCCGTATTTCTCACACCCCTGCCCTGCCGGACGGAGACTGCTGCCGCCGCTCCCGCCGCCTGCCCCACCAGACCGCAGGAAGCGATATAATGAATCTTCCGGCATGCCGGTTTCCCCGTCACCAGAACGGAATCCATTCCCTTAGGGATCAGCGCCGCCAACGGCACATACCAGCCTCCGGCGCTCTGTCCGCTCATTGGATGGCCCAGTATTTTCACGATACCGTCACTTCGGCCGGTGACGCCGGTGCGGATCTCTTCCTGTGTAATTTCATATTCCGTAAATCCGGAAGCCTCCCATGTTTGATGATAAGCCTTGGAAATGTTGGCATAGGTATCCATCAGCTGCGCTCTTTCAAATCCGGGAATATACCGGGTAAAAAATTTATGTACCAGCCATTGCTGCTTTCTGACCTCACATATGGCCCTTGCGTATGCGTCCGGATCCGAAACATCCGTATGATGAAGGGTATCGTCAATGGCCCAGTAGGCCCCCGCTCCGTCCCTTTCATAAAAGAACATGAGCACATCGCACATCCGGGCGATCAGTTCATATTCCGGGTCCTCCAAAACCGCCTGCTTTAACGCGGTTGTAAAGCCATGAACAGCCAACGGATTTCCTGCCTTTACAAGGGCTTCCATTTCATCGGGGTCAGGAGTTTTCCCCACCATGGGCCTCAAAAACCACTTATCCGGCGTATCGCGGATGTAATCGATCACTTTGTGGATATCCACACCCGAAACACGGGGGAGCGTGCCCACATAGGCTTTGGGATGCGCAAAAACCTTCCCTGCCATGGCGCACACAGAAGCGCCCTGAGTGGTATCCACGGTCCGTTTGGCCAGAACCGCAAATTTTTCAAATTCCCCCTGCAGCACCACTCCCGTCACTGCATTTTTTTCCGTCAGCACGTCTGTAACAGGCATTCCCAGATACACGGTTACGCCTGCACTGTCCAGTTCCCGCTGGGCGATATAGCGATAGGCATTGGGATTCACATACTGATCGTTAAAGGGATTCATGAAGGTGCCCGTGTCGATATATGGGATATAAGCGTTCAGTCCGATTTCCTCCAGCGCCGCTCTGATCCCCTTTTCCTCCATAGTCTGTATGGAAATTTTCTCAAACATCGGGTCGCTGCCGCCTTCCTTTATGGTTTCCCACAAAAGCTTCCAGGGGTATCCCGCCACTGCCAGATGCCCTTCCCGGCTCATGAATCCATCCAGTCCCCAGGTGTCAATTTCCGCCGCCTGTCCGCCCAAAACCGCATTTTTTTCCACCAGAACCACACTGCATCCGGCATCCGCCGCGGAAAGGGCGGCGCAAATGCCGCCCAATCCCGCTCCGATGACCAATACGTCCGTTTCCCGCAGAATCTTTATCTCTCGATCTACATGATAATGGTATTCGCCTGTCATTTATTCTCCTCTGCAAAACGCTCTTCCGCCCGGTTTGCGATATCCACTCTTTCCTGTGCCCCCTTTGCAACCAGTTCCTGTACAAAGGCATCCCATTCGTCAAAGGATCTTTCTCCGCTGACAAATTTATTGATTTCCGTCTTGCTGTAATCCATATAGCTCTGGTTAATTTCCGTAATTCTGGCGGATTCCTCCGTGGTATAAGGAGGCTCGATGGGCTGCTGGATCACGCAGTCCATATGATCCGCATACACTTGATGAATGGTTTCTCTCGTCCAGGCTTCCTCGCTGGTGGACTTAAATGCCGCATCATAATTGGAATACCAGGACATGTCCAAAAACAGATCGCCGATGCCGATCTCGGAACCCGCTTCGTAAGTAGGGTCGCCGGTACGGGCCTTATACTCCTCCACAACGGAGTCCAGAAACTGCGGTTTTCCATCCTTCATTTCCCAGTGCACGCCTTCCACACCGTAATTCATCAGATAACCGCCCTGCTCGCTGTAAAGCCAGTTGACAAATTTCATCAGGACTTCTTTCTTTTCCGTATCGGCGCTGATGCCCCACACATTATAATAGTTATCGCTGTGTCCGTAATTGACGGTTTCCCCCTTATCATTGGCCAAAAACATGATGGGCTCCAGTTTGGCGTCGGGATTTGTTTCCCGCAGCGTTTTATTCAGCGTGTCCAAAAACACCGGATTGTCATAGTAGAACAGATATTTTCCTGTGCCAAGCCCCGACTTCCAGTCATCCGCTGAAACGATCAGATACTCATTGTCCAGGATCCCCGCTTCATACATTTTATGAATATACATGAGGGACTCTTTATAGGAGTCTTCCAGACATCCCATATGCCATGTTCCTGCATCATCCTGATACAGTCCGTAATCGCCGCCCAGTCCCTTCACGGGGCTCATATAGTTAAACAAAAGCCTGTCGTCTCCGCGGGTTCCGTAAGCGATGGAATCCGGATAGGCTTTGGACAGTGCGTCAAGCGCCTCATACAGCTCCTCCCATGTGGCAGGCACCGGGATTCCCTGTTCTTCCAAAAGATCGGTGCGGATGCAGGGCACGGATCCCTGTTCCCAGTTGTCATCCCGACGGATCTGTGCCAGAGTATAAATCCCACCGTCCATCTTATATCTGGAAAGCTCCGGGATATTTTTATAATCCTCTGTTATATTGGGCGCATACTCCTCAATCAGATCGGAAAGCTCCAGCAGGCAGCCCGTTCCCACCACATCGCTGACATTACCCCAGATGGTAAAAAGGTCCGGCAGTTGATTGGCCGCCAGCAGTGTATTCATTTTTGTTTCATAGTCCGAATAGGTGGACACCTGCAGATCGATCCCCAGGTTTTCCCTGATCCACTTCACCGTAGCGCAGTCCGGGTTATACGGCTGGAGACTGCTTTCCGGCCTGGCATAAGTGATCGTCACCATTTCATCCGAAAGCCAGGTATCCTTTTTCCCGGCATCCGCTGTCTCCTCTTTGGCTGTGCCTTTGCTGTTTCCGGGATCCTGTGTCCCGGCCCCCGTACCGCAGGCCGTCATTCCCAGCGTCAGTGATATGGCGCATACACATGCCATTGTCTGTTTCCAAATTTTCTTTCTCATCCCTTGTAACCTCCTCTTTTTTCATCCACATTTTCTACCGTTTTTTCTCACCCTTTCACAGAACCTACCATGACCCCCTTTTCAAAATATTTGAATACAAACGGATAAATCACAATCAGCGGCAGCGTTGTAACCGCTGTTACCGCATATTTAATGGATTTTGTATCGATGGGCACCGAAAGACTGCCCTCAGATGACGCCATATAAGCCATTTCTGTTGTGGATCCCTCTATGACAATGCTGCGCAATACCAGCTGCAGAGGATACAGCAGCTTTTCATTCAAAAACATCAGCGCATTGTAAAAGGAATTCCAGTTCGCCACTCCGTAAAACAAGATCATGGTGGCGATGATAGGTTTTGACAGGGGAATGATGATTTTACGGAAAATCACCCAGTCATTTGCCCCGTCAATGTAAGCGGACTCCGTCATTTCATAGGAAATCGACTGAAAAAACGTCCTCATGACAATCACATTGTAAACACTGATACAGGAAGGCAGCAAAATCGCCCATATCGTATTATAAATATGCAGATCCGTAACCGTCAGAAATAAGGGAATAATACCACCGTTAAAAAACATCGTAAACAGAATGACCGCTGTAAATATTTTCCTTCCATAAAAATCTTTCCTCGACAGCGGATAAGCGCAGAACGCGGACAGGATAACGGAGAGCAAAGTCCCGGCTGCCGTATAAAATACGCTGTTAAAAAAAGACCGCACGATTGTCGCATTCTGAAATACGATGGAATAAGCATAGGTGGTGAATCCTTTCGGATAGAGGACCACCTGATTCGCCCCTACATACGCTCCCCCGCTGACCGAATTGATATAAATATAATAAAGCGGGTAAATTGCGGTAATGCTGATCACCAGCATCATACCGCCCAGCAGGATATCAAAAACCTTCACTCTTTTCTTCACACGGCTCCCTCCTTTAAAACAAACTTGTATCGCTCAGTTTGGAGGATACAAAGTTCGTTATCCCCAGGAAAAACAGACAGATCACCGATTCTACCAGCCCCACCGCCGTAGCATAGCTGTACTGCATCCCCTGCAGTCCCCTCCGGTATACAAAGGTTGAAATCACATCCGATGTATCGTAGGTATTGGAATTTTGCATCAGCAGCACTTTATCGAAGGACACCGTCATGATACTTCCCATCCGCAGGATGAACATGATTGTAATGGTGCCCGCGATGCAGGGCAGCGTGATATGCAAAAGTTTCATCAGCCTGCCGCCTCCGTCGATTTCGCAGGCTTCATACAGTTGTGTGTCCACCCCGGAGATGGCCGCCAGATAAATGATGGCGCTCCATCCCATTTCCTGCCAGATATCGGATATCACGTACAGCGGACGGAACCAGGAGGAATCCAGCATATAGGACTTCGCCGTTCCGCCGAAAGCCATGATGATCTGATTCACCAGCCCATCCTTTGATACCAGGGTGATCATCAGGGAAACTGTCACCACCACCGACACAAAATGGGGAAAGCAGCAAACCCGCTGAACCAGCCCTTTCAGCCTGCCCCATCTGATTTCATTGACCAGAAGGGCAAACAGAATCGGCACCGGAAAACAAATCAAAATCTGCCAGATGCTTAAAAATATGGTGTTTTTAAAAGCATTCCAGAAATCCGGGTCCTCCCAGAACTGCCGGAAATATTTCAGGCCTGCCCAGGCGCTGCCCAGGATTCCTTCCCGTACCTTAAAGTCCTTAAATGCAATCAGTATCCCATACATGGGCTTGTACTTAAACAAAATGAAATAAATGAGCGGCAGAAGCATCATCCCGTATAAATACCTGTTTTTATATAGCAAACGTTTCCTTTCCGTCCTTTTGTTCATCATTCTGACCCCCTTTCCCAGCGGTTTTATGTTGTAATGCCAGTATAGTAAAACAAGGAATCCCAAACTATATAAAAATCCGTGTTTTTATGCATTTTTACCGTCTTTTTCACAAATCAGCACAATTATTGCGTCATATTCTATATTATTTCTATATTTTAACGCTTGATTTTTAACAAAATTAATAGTACCTTAAAAATAATTATCGGAAAGGATTTCGTTTTATGAGAAAAGATATGGCAAAAGTTTTTCAGGGGTTCCGGAAATGGTTCGCCAACCTTCCCCTTCAGTATAAAATCCAGCTGATCTCCGTTTTCTGCCTGTTTACACTGGCCAGCGCCTCCGTCCTGATCACCAATATCCTGCTGCGCAATTATAATAATCTGCTTCTGGACTCGGTCAGCGCTTCCCTTTCCTACGCAAACGATGATTTCACCCAGAAGCTGGACAGTTCCTACGAGCTCTCCTATACGCTTCTGGCAGATTCCAGTATGCAGCAAATGCTGGCAGAGTTGAAAAGCCGTCCCGGCTCTACCGAAACCGCCGGTTTATATACCAAAATCAACAGCCGCCTCCACGCTTACTATCTGGAGCATCAAAAAGAATATCTTTCCTATATCAGCCTGTATACGCCTTCTTTTGCCTGCCATACCGATTCCCGGAAAGCCGCCAAGCTGCCGCAAAGCCGGATTGAAGAAATCAAAGAAGCAGCCCGGAATGCTGCCGGAAAGGCAGTTTGGATCACGGATGATACCGTGGGGCACGGACTGCTTTTGGCCCGGGAAATCCGGGAATATGATAATCTCTCGCTTCAGTCCCTGGGAACGGTCATCCTGTGCATTGATCTGGATGAAATGATCAACAGCTGTCCCATGTTTTCGGAATATGACTCCTTCTTTTACCGGATCACAGATGAAAACAATCAGCTGATTTATGACTCCACGCAGACCGGCCTTGCGGGAAACGATCTTCCGGGCCGCAGCCATGTTGCCGACGGGCATAAAATCGTCAGGCTAAACGGCCGCTGGTTTCTGTCCCTGGAGGGAGAATTGTATCCCCGGGGCTGGCATTATACCTGCCTGGTATCCTACGACAAAATACGGGGGACTTTAAATTACTGGCGCCTTTTATCCGCTGTCCTCATGCTGGCCTGCTGCCTGATGATCATTCTTGTTTCCCGCCGCATGATCCGTTCCTTCACCTGCCACTTCGCTGTCCTCATCCAAAAAATGCAGCGTTTTGCCAGTTCCAGGGATTCCCTCACCAATTTTGAACCCGACACCCGCTACGATTACCGGGAACGCAGGGATGAAATCGGTATGCTGCACCGACAGTTTGACCGGATGGCCGGACAGATATCCGAACTGGTGGAATCCAATTATACGAAAGAACTTCTGGTAAAAGAGGCGCAGTTAAAAGCGCTGGAAATGCAGATCAACCCCCATTTTCTGTATAACACGCTGGAGTCCATCAACTGGCGTGCCAAGGCTGTGGGCGCTTCCACCATCTCCCTCATGGTGGAATCCCTGGGGAATCTGTTCCGCGCTATTTTAAGCAAATCCTCCGAAAGCTTTACCATTTCCGAAGAACTGTCCCTGGTGGAAAATTATCTGACCATCCAGAAATGCCGGTTTGATTCCCGGCTTATTTATGAAATCCACACCGATCCCTCCTTAAACGACGCGCGGGTTCCCAAAATGATCATACAGCCCCTGGTCGAAAATGCGGTTTCCCATTCCATGGAAAGCCTGTGCGAAGAATGCCGGATCGAGATTTCTGTACGGCGCAGGGAAGGACTTTTGGAAATCCTCGTACAAAATACAGGATCCCGTTTCGAGGATGACCTGCTCAACAAACTTCGCAGCGGCGCAGTCACTCCCAGAGGCTTCGGCATCGGGCTTCTGAATATCGATAAACGCATTAAGCTGATGTTCGGCCCCGATTATGGGCTGTCACTCTATAATACACCCGGAATTTTAAAGACAACGGAAGAAGGGGAAGAAATGGCTGCCGCAAAGATTCTACTGCCCTATACCGCCACACCGATACGAAAGGAAGAATTGACATGCTGAAATTGATCCTCGCTGACGATGAACCCGTGATACGGGAAACGATCAGTTCCCTCATAGATTGGAACAGCCTCGGCGTAGAGCTTGCTGCCGCCTGTAAAAACGGTCCCGAAACCCTGCAGGCCATCCTGGATATCAAACCGGACATTGTGCTGACGGACATTAAAATGCCCGGCATGTCCGGCCTTGACCTGATTGCCAGAATCTGCACCGAAACCGACATCATGACGGAGTTTATCCTTCTTTCCGGCTATGCAGATTTTGATTATGCCAAGCAGGCAATCGCTTACAAAGTCTCCAATTACCTTTTGAAACCCTGTAATGAAAACCAGATTATCGAGGCCATAAAAAAAGCTTCCGAAGAAATCCGGAGGCGGAAAAAAATCAATGAGCTTGTACCCGCTGCAGTCCTCGCCCGGGGTGCTTCCCACAGGCAGTACAAAGACTATATCAACCAGGTTCTGGACTATGTAGATCTTCACTTCGCCGATCCCGATCTGTCCCTGAAATGGATCGCCACAAATGTCCTGTACATGAATGTGGATTATGTGAGCAAGGAATTTCTCCGTCAGACCGGCCGAAAATTCACGGACTATCTCACAGAACTGCGAATTGCAAAAGCAAAGGTGCTGTTAAAAGGCGCCCGGAATGAAAAAATTTATGAAATTGCGGATCAGGTGGGCTTTTCCAACAATCCGCAGTATTTCGTTCAGCTGTTTAAAAATGCCACCGGCATGACGCCCAAAGCCTGGATCAGGCAGTCAGGCCCCAAATAGCCGGCACCGGAACCACACATAAGAATGTATTCACAAAAACACCGGATACCGGCTGATTGTGATACAGCCGGTATCCGGTGTTCTGTTTTCCTGTATTAATATGCCTTGCCCCAATAAACCATCTTCTTTGCAGGCTTTCCGCAGCAGACACATACGTCTGACAGCTGCTCCTGTTCAAACGGCATACAACGGCTGGTTGCCGCGAATTTCTCTTTGATCTGATCTTCACATTCCTGGCATCCGCACCACATCGCTTTTACAAAACCGGGTCTGTTAAGAAGCACATCTTCCAGCTCTTCCATGTTCTTTGCCACATAGGTATGGCTGTCTCTGTGCGCTCTCGCCTTTTCCAGCATGTCCTTCTGGATCGCATCCAAAAGTTCTGCCACCTTCGTTTCAATTTCATCCAGCATACATTCGATCTTCTCTCTGGTATCCCGGCGGACCAGCACACACTTTCCTGCTTCCATATCCTTCGGGCCGATTTCCACGCGGACCGGAATGCCGCGCATTTCTGCCTCGGAGAATTTCCAGCCGGGACTCTTGTCCGTGTCATCCACTTTCACGCGGAAGTTGGAAAGACGGTCTTTCAGCTCAAAAGCCTTCTCCAAAACGCCTTCTTTTCTCTGCTGGATCGGAATGATCACAACCTGTGTGGGCGCAACCTTAGGAGGCATTACAAGACCGGAATTGTCGCCGTGCACCATGATGATCGCGCCGATCAGACGGGTGGTTACTCCCCAGGAGGTCTGGTGCACATATTTTAACTTATTGTCTTTATCCGTATACTGGATTTCAAAGGCTTTCGCAAAGCCGTCTCCGAAATTATGGCTGGTGCCGGACTGCAGCGCCTTGCCGTCATGCATCAGCGCTTCGATGGTATAGGTCGCTTCCGCACCTGCAAACTTTTCTTTCTCGGTCTTACGGCCTTTGATCACCGGAATCGCCAGCACCTGTTCACAAAAGTCCGCATAAACGTTCAACATCCGGATGGTGCGCTCTTCCGCTTCCTCCGCCGTCGCATGAGCGGTATGTCCTTCCTGCCATAAAAATTCCCTGGAACGGAGGAACGGTCTTGTTTCCTTTTCCCAGCGCACCACGTTGCACCACTGGTTATAAACCTTGGGCAGATCCCTGTAGGACTGGATGTCATTTTTATAGAAATCACAGAACAGCGTCTCGGAAGTAGGCCTTACACAAAGCCTTTCCTGCAGCGGCTGCAGGCCGCCGTGAGTCACCCACGCCACCTCCGGCGCAAACCCTTCCACATGGTCTTTTTCTTTTTCCAGCAGGCTTTCCGGAATGAACAGGGGCATATATACATTCTGTACGCCTGTTTCTTTGAATTTCTCGTCCAGCTGTTTCTGGATCAGTTCCCAGATCGCATATCCTGCGGGTTTGATCGCCATACATCCTTTTACGCTTGTGTAACCGATCAGTTCAGCCTTCAGCACCACATCCGTATACCACTGGGCAAAATCTTCTTCCATGGATGTGATCTGTTCTACCAGTTTCTTGTCTGCCATCTCAATTTCTCCTCTCTTCCTGTTACACAGGAGGCGCCGCTACGTTTTTCTGCTAAAACAAAAACCCTCTTTACGAGCTTTCCGTTTTCATGAACAAAAAAACGCCGGATCCCTGATCCCCGAAAGGGACCGGATATCCGGCGGTACCACCCAAATTAGCACACACATGTGCTCGCTCTGTTTTTCCGTTAACGCCGGAACTACGCTGCCTTTGCGCAGGACTCCGAGGGCCGGTTCAAAATGCTTTGCGCAGATGCCTCCCACCGCCGGCATCCTCTCTGAAGCGCTCCTTCATTTCTACTATTCCTCATCAACATCTCTTGCTTTATCTATTTATTGATGATAAGAAAAAATCCGCGGTTTGTCAACCGTTTTACCGTAAAAAAAGAGGCC